>CAVZJI010000053.1:0-23417 GCA_963775405.1 uncultured Alphaproteobacteria bacterium | reverse complement strand
TAACGCCGCCGCCGATGATGGCGATGTCGAAGGTGGGCTCAGGCGGCGCCGAGGACTCCACAGTCCCTCTCCATGCCGAAGCGCGCGAACGCGTCGCCATCTCTTCGAAAGCGCGCTTTTCTGTCAAGAACACGTTACAACCACCATATCGAACGGAGCAAGCGAAAAAACGCGCTATTAAACGAATACTTCGCGCGCGCGTCTAAATGTCTTCGCCGTCCGGCTCGACAGGTCCGCCGACCTCTATGATCTTCACCTCGCATCGGTCGCAAAGCTCGACGATCGCCGGGGAGGGGAGGCGGTCGGTGACGAAGACGTCGATCTCCGAAAGATGCGCGATGCGCACCGGCGCAGACCGCGAGAACTTGCTGCTGTCGGAGACTAGGATGATTTTACGCGCGTGCTCGACAATGGCGCGCGATATTTCCACCTCGCGAATGTCGAAATCGAGCAGGGTGCCGGTCTGGTCGATCGCCGACGTGCCGATTACCGCGAAATCAACGCGAAACTGCTCAATCTGCTCGACCGTGATCGCCCCGACAATCCCGCCATCGCTCTGTCGCACTGTGCCGCCGGTGAGGAAGATTTCGATCGCTCTACTGCGATGCAGTTCGCTTGCTACATGCAGGTTGTTGGTGATGACCAGGAGGCCAGAATGTCTGGAAAGCGCTTTCGCGACTTCTTCCGTCGTTGTGCCAATGTTGATGAACAGCGATGAATTGTCTGGGATCAGCCGCGCCGCGGCCTCCCCAATCGATCGCTTCTGATCGTGCGCGACCAGTTGCCGGGCCTCGTAAGCGACGTTCTCAACTCCCGAAGCGATGATCGCGCCGCCATGAACGCGAACCACCTGGCCCGCTTCGCTGAGTTCGTTGAGGTCGCGTCTTATGGTTTGGAGGGCGACCCTGAAATGAGCGGACAGATCCTCGACTGCGACCCGTCCTGTTTGGCGCAGGAGGGTGATGATCTGGGATTGCCTCTTGGTTGCGCGCGAAGCCGGAGCGGACATGCGAATCAAACGCTGAGATTGAATGCGATGGAGATCCGCAGACCCACGCCCCGGTAGGGACGGACTTGGTGAAAGAGCCATGAGGGAAAGAGGAACAGGAGGCCCGGCCGCGGCCGGATGGTCTCCGCCGCGCCGACCGACTGGCCGTCTTCTCCCATGAATTTCAGGCTAGGCGCGTACATTCCAGGTCCCGGACCGCGAGGATCGAGCATTTCGAACTCGCCGCCCAGACTGGGATCCGTGGTGCAGCCGCCGTCGGCGACGTAATAGGTCCCGGACCAGAAAGCGCCCGGATGATAGTGGCAGATATTCCCGTCGCCCGGCCCGTTGACATTCGCCCACGCCATGACGCTCCATTTCGGATGGACCGGCTTGCCGTCTCGATCGGCAGTCAAGCGGTTGGCCATTTCTTTGGCCAAATCGAGAATGAAAGCGACGTGTGGACCCCCCAAGCGGCGATCTCGCGATCCGAGTGCCAGCCCCCTGCATTGGAAGCCTGAACCGATGGGCTCATCTCGCGCTTCTTCAGGATGATGGCGCTGAGTTCCGCATTGCGTTCCTCGGCGCCTGGAACTTCGAACGCCGCGACAGGCGTCGCGAACAATCCTCGGACGGCGATGTTCATCCGGGTGCTCATTGCGTGTGTCCGACGCAGTCGTTCGCGCGAACCCTGTCGGCAAATCCCTGACAACAGCATAAGCGCGACCCTATGTATATCGTGGCTCCGCCGATAAGCCGGGCTCTAGGGCGCCAAGAATGGCGCTCCCTTGCCAACTGTTGGCGCAGCGCCAGAGGTGTAGCGAACGTCGCGTGGAAAGTCAGGGATTGTTTCAGCTGCTAAAGTGGGGCTTGTTGAGACTGTTTCAGTCTCGGGGACGAGGCTGAAGCCGTCTCATGAGACTTTGATGAACCTGCGTGGGCATCAGGTCGCTTAGCCTTAGGAGCGGCTCCGGGGGTAGTTAAAAAACTGCCTACCTTCTCTTGCGCCCACAGGCCCGGCGGGCCCAATCGCTTGTTTGCCCTCCGACGTCACGTTGATTTCTGGCAAGCGGCGACCGAGATGCGTTTTCAGCTTGCCTCGCCGCGGGCTGATCAGCACGGCTCGAATTTTCAGCCGGCTCAAATGTCTGCCGATGACCGTGAAATAGTCGTCGTCATGCTCCGTCGATTTGTTCGTCATGCTCCGTCGATAGAGTGATGAAGAGTCTCGTAAACGCGTCGGGACCGGAATTGGAGGGCGCTGCGGTCGACCAGCGTGCGCACCGATTTGAACACCCGCGAGCGATCGTGGTCTCAAATCGCCGACGTCTCCAACTTCGTCATCACCGGCCAAACGGAAACAGGATCCGGGAGGCGACGCCCGAGATTCGTCGCGCGCTTCCCTTACACGCGCGCAATGACCGCCACCGGGCCGCCTGCCGCCGGGCCCTGATGCTCGGCGCCGCCAGAAACGTAGACCGGGCCGGTTCCGGCGACGCCGCCGATCAACCCACCGACCGCCGCGCGGGCGTGGCGCGTGGCATTGATGTCGGAATCGTCGAGCATGGTGTGGCGGAGGCCGCGGATGGCGCCGTCAGGAGAAGCTTCGGCCTTGGCAAGAATGTTAACGAGCCGGCTTTGCGATTGGGTGTCGAACGCTCTCAATCCCATGCTCTCGAGCGCCTCCATCACCGCCGGAAGATCGATCGCGTCTCGCATCACGGCGTGGCTAATCTTGAACGGGCTCACCGAGAAGCGGGATGCGCCGACCAGAATGACGACATTGTCCATCAGTTCTATCCCCGCCGAGCAGGACGCGACGGATGAATAAAGCGTCCAGTCTTTCAGCACTTGGCCTTCGCCGACATCTGCGCTGACTTCGCCCAGCGCTTTGGCCACGCCGATGGCCGAAGCGCCGCGCGAGTAGCCCATCGACGCATAGCCGCTCGCGGTCACCGTCGTCTTCCCGCGCGCGGCGGCCTCGTTGACCCGCTCGCTGGTCAGCAAGGGGCATTTGATCTGGACAAAATGCACATCGCTGACAGCGTCGATGCGGGCGTCGCGCATCGCCGCCTGAACGGCCTTCGCGGTTTGGTCGATCTGGGCGTTTCGGCCAATCTGCTCCGGCAGAAAGTCGTGAGTATGCGCGATGCCGACGCTCAGTCGCTTCTCGCTGGCGTTCTCGACGACGCCCTCGGGGCGGGGGCTTCGGGCGAACACGGTTATGTGGGGAGACAGCTCCCCCTCCGTGCCTCCCGACATGACGCATGCGATGCGGGCCTCGACCTCGCGCGGAGCAATCTTGAGATGCGGGGAAAGGGCGTTACACAGCGCCGCGACGGCGTATTCGCGGGTGAAGTCATTAACCCCGCCATTGCCTTCGGTCTTGCCCAACACCGCGAGAATGGACGAAGGCTCGAGCGCGCCGCTGTCAACCAGAGCCATGAGGCCGGACACGTCTCCGGGCCCGTTGGTCGGAATGCAGGTGACGTCGAATGAATTTGGCTGCATGACCCCTCCAGGTTGTCTTTCAAATAAGGACTATCAAGTTCCGCCCGGCTCGGCTTGCCGCGATTCGCCGGAACCGAGATTTCGGGTTTCAAAGAGCGAACCGTTCGCATTTCACGCTTGACGGTTGCGAGCCTTTGCGCCCCGATAAGTCAATCAATGTGAGACTTCCCATGGATCGGCGCGAGTTCGTCATCGGCGCGGCGGCGCAGGGCGCGGCGCTCGCCGCTCGCCCGGCGCTGGCCAACGTGCCGACGCCCTACGAGTGGAGCGCACCGCCGCCGCGCGGGAGCCGCGACGCCTTCGTCGAATGGATGGTGAAGAACCGTGGCGAAGACCCTCATTTTCTGGGCCAACGATTCGATCGGTTTCATGAACTTCTCGCCCGTCACGACGTTTGGGACGAGGCCGACATGCGCGCTTTCCTTATGACCCCGCGCGAGGAGTTCGTGACCGCGGAGAACCTCGATCGCGCCTACGAATGGCATCACCTCAACATCGGCTTCGGCGTCACCATCACTGGCCCGCACACGGTCGCGCGCATGACTAACGCGCTGGAGATCAAGCGCAACGACAACGTGCTGGAGATCGGCACAGGCTCAGGCTACCAGTCCGCCTATCTTTCGAACCTGACGCTGAACGTCTGGTCGATCGAGATCATCCCCGCCTTAGCGAAGCGCACGCGGGCGCTTTATGACAGCCTCATCGCCCGCGGCTACAGCGAGTATCGCGCCATCCGCACGCGCAACGCGGACGGCTACTACGGCTGGCCGGAGGCCCAGCCGTTCGACAAGATCATTGTCACCTGCGGCATCGATCACATTCCCCCGCCTTTGCTGCAGCAACTGGTTCCAGACGGGATCATGGTTATTCCGGTCGGGCCGCCTGGCGCGCAGCATGTGCTGAAAGCGGTCAAGCGCATGTCGCCCGACGGCCAAATGACGGTCGCGCGTTCCGATATCTATGGCGGCGCGATCATTCCATTCGTGCCGTTCACCGGCGCCCATCAGTCATAGGGCCCGCGCGCCCTCAGCTCGACCCGATCAGGATTCCGGTCGCCAGCACCAGAGCGCCGCCGATCATCACTTTTGCAGCCGCCGTCAGCGGCGGCGCTTCCATATATCGCCATTGGATCCAGGCGATGGAGATCAATTCGATGACGACGACGACGAGCGCAATGGCCGTCGCCGTGTAGAAATACGGGATCAGAAAGGGAAGGGTGTGGCCGATGCCTCCCGCCGTCGTCATGAGCCCGCAGACGAATCCGCGCAGCAGCGGCGCGCCGCGTCCCGAAAGCTTGCCGTCGTCCGACAGCGCCTCGGCGAAACCCATCGAAATGCCGGCGCCGATCGAAGCGGCGAGCCCGACTAGAAACGCGTTCCACGAATTGTGGGTCGCGAACGCCGCGGCGAACACTGGCGCGAGGGTCGACACCGAGCCGTCCATCAGGCCGACGAGGCCGGGCTGGATGATCTGCAGGACGAAGCGCCGGCGCTCGTTCTCTGCTTCGGCGCCTCGGGCGGAGGTGGTGAGGATTTGCTCCTCAAGCCCGGCGGCGATCTGGTCGTGTTTCTCTTCCTCCTCGGCGAGGTCGCCAAGCAGCTTGCGGGTCGAAGCGTCATTGGTGCGCGTCAAGGCCTGTCGATAGAAGCGCGCCGCGGCGCGCTCCATGTCGCGCGCGTGCGAACGCACGGTTTCGATGCCCAGCGGCCGCTGATGCCACACCGGCTTCAGCGGGATGTACCCGCGGATGTGATCGCGCCGCACCAAGGGAATATGATCGCCGAATTTCGACGCGAAGAGATCGATGAGCCGGCGCCGGTGACCGTTCTCCTCCGCCGCCATCTCGTCGAACACTTTGGCGCTTGCGGGATAGTCGTCGTGCAGGCCATCAGCGAAATCGGCGAAAACGCGCGCGTCCTCCTCCTCGTTGCTGATGGCGAGGGCCAGAATCTCGCGCTCGGACAGGTCGTCGAATTTGCGCATGGATTGCGTCCCCAGGATTTGCGCCTGGTCGATTTGCTTTTGTATCGCGGCCCGTCGCGACACCCCGCGCTCGAACGCGGCAGTTCTAGGGTTCAGCCAGCGTTCGGGTCAAGACGCCCGCCGGAATCCTGCGCCAATCCCTGCCTGGTTCTGATCTCGCCCAGATCGCGCTCGAGAAAATAATTGAGGAAGGTGCGGATCGCGGCGATCGCCCCGAGGCGCGCCACTTCATCCCAGCTCGTCGTGATCGCGGTTTCAAGAACGTCGGCGGCGAGCTGGAAGGTAAGGCCGGCGACAAGCCACCGGCCGAGGCGCAGCCAGACGTCCCGCTCGTGGTGTCCGTCGGACGAAGAAAACATCGTCCACAAGCCCTGGAAGAAGGCTTCGATCGCGCCGACGACGATGAGGATCAGCGCCAGCCAGTCGATGACGGCGACGGCGAGGTTGGTCGCGAGAACCAGCCACTCTTTCACCGCGTCGCCCTCACCCGGCGCGCCGGTCGGTTGGCCTCATCGAGGCGCCAAAACCGCCTCCGCTTTGGGCAGCGTTGAGCAGCGCCAAACCCGAGCCGGTTTTGAGCGATTCCAAGCGGTTGCGGCGCCATTTCCTTCCGAGTCACTCCCCAGTCTAGCGCCGTCTCGCGTTATACATTTTAGATATGTTTTATGCTATGGATCGGTTCAGCTAGTCGGGGCGGAACGCCGCCCCGACGCTATCTGAAAGTCCGCTTCAGTGCATGCCGGCCGCGGTGTCGTGCATCGCCTTCAGCGCGTCGTCGAGCGTGAAGGTGTTCGGCTTCTGGATCGGCGGGAAGTCCTTGAAAGTCGCCGCCCATTGCGCAGCCGCCGCCTGCGCGCCATAGATCATGAAGACGCGGTGCAAGTACCAGTCGTAGTAGCTGTTCGAAGTGATATCCGCCCGCTCGTAAGGATCGGTGCGAAGATTGAACAGCTTGGGCACCCGGAGCTTGGTGAACGGCTCCGCCCAGACCCGGAGCGTGCCAGGCGCCCGCTGCTCCATGAACACGACCTTCCAATTGTCGTAGCGCAAGCCGAGCACGTCGCCGTCGTCGCTCAGATACATGAAGAAGTTGCGCGGGCTCTTTTTTTCCGCGCCGGTGAGATAGGGCACGAGATTATAGGCGTCGAGATGGTTCTTGTAGGTGCGCCCGATCGCCTGATAACCGGCCTTCAGCTTCTCAATGATGTCAGGTTCGCCGGCCATCGCGAGGAAAGTCGGAAACCAGTCGTGGTGCTGCACGATCTCGTTCGAGATCTGGCCCGGCTTGATCTTGCCCGGCCAGCGCACCACCATCGGGATACGGAACGCGCCCTCCCAGTTTGAGTTTTTTTCGTTGCGGAACGGCGTCATGGCGGCGTCCGGCCATGAGTTCATGTGGGGGCCGTTGTCGGTCGAATACATCACGAACGTGTTGTCGGCGATGCCGATCTCGTCGAGAAAATCGAGCGCCTGGCCGACGTTCTTGTCATGGTCGATCATCGTGTCGTGATAGGGCGACTGCCAGCGTCCCGCCTGCCCCTTGCTCTCGGGCTTGGTGTGAGTAAAGGCGTGCATGTGGGTCGGATTGAGCCAGACGAAGAAGGGCTTGCCGTCGTCGTTGGCCTTTTTCATGAATACCTTGGCGCGCGCGACGAAATCGTCGTCGCAGGTTTCCATGCGCTTCTTGGTCAGCGGCCCAGTGTCCTCGATCTTCTGCTTGCCGACCTTTCCCCAGCGCGGCTCGACGGTCGCATCGTCCTTATCCGTGGCGAAGGAGTGCATGACTCCGCGCGGGCCGAACGTCTTCTTGAAGTTCGGGAAGTCCTTCTCGTTGGGGTAGTCGTCCTGTTCCGGCTCTTCCTCGGCGTTGAGGTGGTAGAGGTTGCCGTAAAACTCGTCGAAGCCATGATTGGTCGGCAGCATCGAGTTGAGATCGCCGAGATGGTTCTTGCCGAATTGGCCGGTCGCATAGCCCTGATTCTTGAGGCAGGCGGCGATGGTCACGATCTTTTCCGACATGCCGACCGGCGCGCCAGGGATGCCGACCTTCGACAGGCCGGTGCGATAGACGCTCTGCCCGGTGATGAAGGACGAGCGCCCCGCCGTGCAGGATTGTTCGCCGTACGAGTTGGTGAACAACATGCCTTCCTTGGCGAGACGGTCGATGTTGGGCGTCTGATAGCCCATGAGGCCATGCGAATAGCAGCTCAGGTTCGCGATGCCGATGTCATCGCCCCATATGACGAGGATATTTGGCTTGTCTGATTTCTTCGGCTTGTCTGATTTGTTCGGCGTCTTAGGCATTTTTTCCTCTCCTATCCTTGAATTGAAGCTTCAATGGACGTTCGAATTCCGACGCGCTGATGGCGGGAGCGCGACACAACAAGTCAACTTTGAGCAATGCGCCTCCCTATTCGAATGGTCCGACGTGAAACACCATGCTCATGATCGCTGCGAGCCCGATCAAGAGAAGAACGAGCGCCGTAACCAGAGTGAACGACAACGGAAAGATGGTCTCGCCATGGATGAGCCCTTCCTCCCGCATCGACTCTCGCAAGTGGCGCAGCCCCAACATGAACTGCACGTGGTAGACGATGCCGATAACGAGCATCACGATGCCGAGCCCAACCAAAGCGAGGCCGAAGTTGCGCGGCGCGGCGACCTTGGTGATGATGTCCTGATCGCGCAGCTTCTGAAACACTTGCGCGATGGTGAACCCAAAACCGATCAGCGACAGCGAGGTGCGGATCACCGACATCAGCGTCCGATCGGCGCTGAGGCGCGTGCGTTGAAACGACATGCCGGTGCGACGCGCCGCGAGTTCGGTATTCACGTCCAGCTTGAGATCGGGGCTCGCCATCGTCCTCTCTGAAAATCGGGCGGCTCAACTGGACGGGGGTTGGGCGATCCAATGACGCGCGACGCGCTTAATGGGGCCGCGCAGCAGCAGATAGGGAACGAATGCGAGCAAAATTGCGATGACCGCTGCCTGGCCAGGATAAAATGTGCCTGAACACCACCCATTGGTAAATTATGTCCATGACAATGCCAAGAATCATGAATTCTCGCCGTCGAAATGATTCCCTTCCCACAGGCGCACGCCGCGTTCCTCGCCGCGCACAATCGCCGCCAAATAGGGCGTCCGCCCAAGCCGCGCGTCGCTGATTCCGTCGCGCAGAGCGGCGATGATCGCCATCGCCGGTTGCAAGTATGAAACGGAAGGTCATCGGGCCGCCCGGCCGATCCAAGATGTCGTCCCACAGCGCGACCAAGATTTTCGAAGGAAACGCCATACCAGAAGGCGCCGAGCGCAAGCAGGCCTGCGATCAGCACAACCGCCACGCGCGCAGTAAAATCGCAGTCTTCGACGGCGCATCAGTCAAAGCGCGGACACTTCTTGCGGGATACGATAGACAACACGCGAGGCGCTCAGCATCTATGCAATACAGCTCGCGATGGTGTTAACCAAAATCGAATTCGGGTTGCTTCGATAATGGCTGTCACGCCCCCTGTCAAAGCGCGCTTCCGTGTAGACGCCGATGTCTCTGGAGCTTGAGGACCGCAAGATGCCGCCGGCGAGCGAGGATTCCGAATTGTCGGCCGGACGGGTCGAGGCCATCCGCGCCTTCTACGAGTTCGCATCCCTATCCGGCGCCCGTCCCTAGCCTCGATCGGCTTCTTGAACGCTATCGCGATCCAAGCCGGCGGCGCGCGCAATCCTTGCTGCTATGGCCGTTGCAGAAGCCGCGCCCAGATCGCACGATCCTTGTCGCTGGATGCGGAACGTCTCAGGCCGCGAGGCGCGCGCTTATGGAGCCCGAAGCGCGCGTGACCGCGATCGACGTCAGCGAGACAAGCTTGCGCCACACGCGCGATCTTCAAGAGAAGCACGACATACGAAATTTGGAGCTCCACCGGCTTGCGATCGAGCGCATCGGGGAACTCGGCGAGACGTTTGACCAGATCGTTTGCACAGGGGTGCTTCACCACTTGAGCGATCCTGACGTTGGCCTTCGCTCGCTGCGTGACGTTCTTGCGCGCGATGGCGCGATGCACGTCATGGTTTATGCGCCCTATGGGCGCGCTGGCGTCACCATGATGCAGGATTATTGCCGGTTGCTCGGGATCGGCGTCGGGGACGAAGACCTGCGCGATCTTGGGCAAACGGTTCAAGCGCTGCCAGTCGACCATCCGATCGCTGGCGTCGTTAAACGGGCGAAGGATTTCGCGCGTCCCGACGCCCTCGCCGACGCCTTACTGAACCCGCAGGATCGCGCCTATTCCGTGCCGCAGATTTACGACTGGCTCGAGCGGTGCGGGCTCAAATTTGGCCGTTGGTACGAGCAGGCTCCTTATCTTCCGCAATGCGGAGCCGGCGCGCCGCACGGCGCTCGCCTCGCAGCGCTTCCCTCGCCGGCCCAACATGCGGCGATCGAGCTCTTGCGCGGAACGATGGACAAGCACAGCTTCGTCGCCTACCGCGACGATTGCGAACGCGAAGCTCAACCCATCACATTCGAAGGCGCGGCTTGGCGCAGCCTCGTTCCCGTTCGATTGCCGTGGACGCTAACGGTCAAGGATCGGGCGCCTGCGGGCGTCGCCGCGGTGCTCATCAATCCGAGCCACACCTATCCTGACCTCGCGCTCTTCATAGACGCTGCCCAGGAGCGGCTGCTTGCAGCAATCGACGGCGAGCGCTCCATTGGCGAGATCCTGGATGGCGCGGGCGGAACGATCAGCGATGAGCACGGCCGTCTGTTTTTCAACCGGCTCTGGGAGCACGACCTCATCGTATTTGACGCAAAGCGGCCGCGCTAAGGGCTCGCAGCAAGCGGCCGCCTAGTGGCGCGCATCAGGCCCTCCCGGCGCGCGCCACGCAGCGAAAGCCGACGTGGCTTGTGGATGTGTCGACCGGCTCTGCGTGTCGCGCCGCGGGCCGATAACGGCGGCAATAGTTCGGCGCGCATAGGTGCGAGCCGCCTTTCAACACCTTGCGCGGAATGCGAATCTCGGGTTGGCAGGCGTCATAGCTCTCGCCTTCCGGGCCGCCGCGCGGATTTTGCGGCACGCAGCACGCCTTGGGCGCGTCGGACGGGTGACGGGTCGACCAGAAGTCGGTCGTCCACTCCCACACATTGCCGATCATGTCGTAGATTCCGTAGCCGTTGGGCGGAAACGACCTGATGGGCGACGTGCGCTCATAGCCGTCTTGCTTCAGGTTCTGCTGCGGAAACGCGCCCTGCCAGGTGTTAGCCATCTGCTTGTCGCTGGGCGTGAACTCCTCGCCCCATGCGTATTCCGCCCCATCAAGTCCGCCGCGCGCCGCAAACTCCCACTCCGCCTCGGTCGGCAATTCCTTGCGGGCCCAGCGCGCATAGGCCTCCGCGTCACGATAGGCGACATGCACAACGGGATGGTCGTCGAGCCCGCTGATTGAACTCCGCGGTCCATATGGCCTTCGCCAGTCGGCGCCGAATTTGAATCGCCACCATTGCGACCAGTCCTTGAGATCGACGGGCTCCTTGGGAGGCGAAAAGACGAGCGAGCCCGCCTTGAGCATGTGCGGCAACGCGCCCGGATAATCCTCCGCCCTAGGCGTGATCTCGGCGAAAGTGACATGCTTCGTCGCGTTGACGAACTTGCGGAACTGGCGGTTCGTCACCGGCGCGCTATCGATCCAAAATCCGCCCACGCTGACCCGGTGCGCTGGCGCTTCCTCGGGATAGTGCCCGTCCGAACCCATGCGAAATTCGCCGCCCGGCACGAAGACCATGTCGGCGAGCGGATCCGCCTGTGGCGTTTCTGCGCGTTCTGAAATCTGGCTCTGTGAACTCATGTCGCCCTGCTGATCGGCCTGGATGGAGAGGAATGGCATGAATTGCGGCCACCCTCAAAATCGCAATCCTTGAAACGAGCCGTCGCTGTAATAAGTAGCAGGGGTCCAGTGCTGCTGGGACGACGTCGGTTGAACGGTCGTCGCGCGCCCGGCTTGCGGGCTGGGACCTGGTGCCGGCGATCGAGCCCGCCCGTCGAACCTGGTATCGGCGAGCGGTCCCGCAGCTTAGCAAAAGGTAGCGAAAAGGCCTGGTTTTTGGGAGACCATGGAACTCAGTCTTTATTCGCGCGTTTTAAGCTCACGATCTCGATGAAGCTACAGTGAGACATGTCGATGTTGGCCCTTTTGTTAAATCATAGCCCAGCGTTCCTGACTGGCGAGATTTTCCTTGGGGTGTCCCTCGGGATGTTCGGCTTCGCTCTGGTCAATACAGCGCGCGAAAGATACTCCGTCAGAGTTCCCGCGGCGCGGATAAGGGACCGTTCCGTTCGTTGATGATTTTTGGAGCCGGTTTATCCTATGAAAGGGTGACATTCGACGGAAGGCGGGCCCGCGCATCAATTTAGCCGGTGTCATCACGCTGCGATGGGCGTTGCCTGCCGTGCGGCCCTGACCACTGCGGATCGACACAAAAGGGGCCCTCGCTCTCCCTTGCCAAGCCCCTCGGCCCCAGAGACGATGCCGGAATGCCAATACCTCCCGCTGTCATCGGAGTTCTCGGCGCGCTCCTCAGCGCCAGTGCGTTCGGCGTCAATCTTCAACGCAAGCTCGCCGAGCAGCACAAGAGCCGCGAGACTGGCGACCACGTCCGTCTCATCATTTCGATACTCGTGACCTTCACCGCGGTCGTACTCGGCCTCTTAATTTCGAATGTGAAATCTTCCTATGACCAGTTCGACAGCCGCCTAAGCACTTTTGCCGGCGACATCACTGAACTCGATGTCCGCTTGCGTGAGTACGGCGAGGATACCGCGCCGATCCGGGCGAAACTGCGCACGTATCTTGCGGCTTCGATCGCCGATACTTGGCGCAACGAACCGCCGCCGCCGGGTGTTTATCCGAAGTTTGCGGCGAGCCCAGGCCTGGAGCGTCGCCAACTCGGAGATATGCTGATTGAAGCCGATATCGCTATCGGCAAGCTCGATCCGTCGGACTTGTTCCGCAAGCGCCTCGTGACCCAGATTGAGAACCGAATGTCCGATACGATGACCCAACGCCGGCTTCTGATCGGAACCTCTCGCGACACGATCTCGTGGAGTCTTCTGGTCGCCATGACCGCCTGGCTGGTCATCGTGTTCGCCGTGTTCGGCGTCATCGCGCCCCGCAACGTCGTGGTTTATGCGACAATCTTGCTGTGCGCGCTCTCCTTTTCGTCTGCGATTTTCTTTATCCTCGAACTCGACACGCCGGTTGATGGATTCATCTACGTGTCAAGCGAACCGCTCCGCGACGCCCTGCGACATATCGACGCCTCTTAGATGGCGGGCCAGCGAGCCGGCCGCCGGATTTTTCGCTTTTGCTTTGCCCTGAAAGCCGAAAGGCCTAGAAGGGCTGCCTTGTGAATTGGACGCCAGCCCTTCCTATCCCCTTGCCCGGCGGCGGCGCAATGCGCGTCCGAGCCCAATAGCCATGCGCCATCTGCCGATTTTTCTCGAACTTGGCGACAAGAAAGCCGTCGTCGTCGGCGGAGGCGCGGTAGCCGCGCGGCGGGCGGAACATCTCATCAACGCCGGGGCTCGCGTTACGACATTCGCGGCTGCGCTCAGCGACGATTTCCGCGAGCTTCTGGATCAGCCGAACTTTCGCCATGAGGCGCGCGACCCTGAACGCAAGGATTTCGAGAACGCCCCGCTCTGTTTCGTAGCGGTCGAGGACGAACGCTTGGCAACCGAAGTCTGGGCCGCGGCGAAGGGCGCCGGCGCATGGGTGAACGTCGCCGACCGGCCGCGCTTTTGCGACTTCATCATGCCGGCGATCATCGATCGCGATCCGCTCGTCATTGCGATTTCAACAGGCGGGGCTTCGCCGATCCTGGGCCGAATGCTGAAGGCCCGCTTGGAGACCTCCATTCCCGCCGCTTACGGACGCCTTGCAGACTTCATGGGCGGCTTTCGTGACGCGGTGGGCAAGGCCATCGCGTCTCCGGTCATGCGCCGTCGATTCTGGGAGGCGATCCTCGAGGGACCGATTGCCGAACGGGTGCTGTCAGGCGACGGCCGATCCGCAAACGCCGAACTTGTCCTCGCCATCGAACGCGCCGGGGCCGAGAACGCCGAGGCGCCGCGCGGTGAAGTCTATCTCGTCGGCGCCGGGCCGGGCGATCCAGACCTTCTGACCTTCCGCGCCCTTCGGCTGATGCAAAAGGCTGACGTCGTGCTCTACGACCGGCTCACCGACCACCACGTAATGAACCTGGTGCGCCGTGAGGCGGAGCGCATCTATGTCGGCAAGCAGCCGGAGGACCACGAATTGCCGCAAGGCGAGATCAGCGCGTTGCTCGTCAAGCTCGCCAAGCAAGGGAAGCGGGTGCTGCGTCTCAAGGGCGGCGATCCCTTCATGTTCGGTCGCGGCGGCGAGGAGATCGAAGCTCTCGCTGCGGAAGGGATCCCTTTCCAGGTCTGTCCGGGGATCACGGCGGCGATCGGCGCCGCGGCCTATGCGGGCATTCCCCTTACCCATCGCGACCACGCGCAGGCCTGCGTGTTCGTGACCGGCCACGGGAAGGACGGCAAAATCGATCTCGACTGGACGGCGCTCTTGCAACCGCGCCAGACGGTCGCGATCTATATGGGGCTTCGCAGCGTCGAAGCGCTCACGCGTGAGTTCATCACGCGCGGTGCGGACCCGAGTTTGCCTGCCGCGATCATTGACAACGCGACCCGATCTACTCAACGGGTTGTTGTGGGCGCGCTCGGCACCCTAGCTGCGAAGGCGCGTGCAGCCGAACTGAGCGGCCCCGCGATTATTATCGTCGGGACAGTGGTGACGTTACGGAATACGCTCGATTGGCGGCCGGCGACCGAGCCGCGCCATCGGGATAAGAACAGCCGCTCCGCCGCGCCGGGCGGGAAGGACTGAGATGGTTTCTCGCGACGAGGTCATGGCGGCGCTGGCGGCAATCCCCGGCCCGGACGGGCGCGCGTCTTTGTCAGAATCTGGCGCGGTTTCCGGCGTCACCATTCGCGACGGCAAGGTGTTCGCCGCGATCGCTATCGATCCAGCACGGGCCAAGGCGATGGAGCCGATGCGGGCTGAAGCGGAGGCGGCGATCAGAGCGATACCAGGCGTGGCAGGGGCTGTGGTGACGCTGACCGCCGAGGCCGCGCGGGCTGTCTCCGGCGCTTCGCCCGGTCACACCCATGAGAGCAAAGCGCCGCCGGTACGGCACGGCCGACCAAGCGAGCCGCTGCCCGGCGTCAAGAACATCATCGCGGTCGCCTCCGGCAAGGGCGGAGTGGGCAAGTCGACTGTCGCCTGCAATCTCGCCGTCGGGCTTGCGAAGCTCGGACTTGCCGTCGGCGTTCTCGACGCCGACCTGTTCGGACCCTCGATGCCCAAACTGTTTGGCCTCCATTCCAAACCGAGCATAGCGCCGGACGGCAAGAGGCTCATTCCGCTCGAAAGCTTCGGCGTCAAGGTGATGTCGATCGGGTTCCTGATCGACGAGGGCGCGCCAGTGGTCTGGCGGGGACCTATGGTGGTGTCGGCGCTGAACCAGCTCTTGCGCGAGGTCGTGTGGGGCGAACTCGACGTGCTGGTTGTCGACATGCCGCCGGGCACCGGCGACACCCAGCTGACGATGGCCCAGAACGTGCCGCTCGCCGGCGCGGTGATCGTTTCTACCCCGCAGGATTTGGCGCTCATCGACGCCCGGCGCGGCATCGCGATGTTCAACCAGGTCAAGGTGCCGCTACTCGGCGTGGTCGAGAATATGAGCTACTTCGTCTGTCCGCATTGCGGCGGGCGGACGGAGGTCTTTTCGCACGGAGGGGCGCGTAATGAGGCCGAAAAGCTCGGCGTTCCTTTCCTTGGCGAAGTGCCGCTCGACATTGCCATCCGCGCCAATTCCGATGACGGGCGCCCAGTCATCGCCAGCATGCCGGAAAGCCCGCAAGCCAACGCCTTGCTCGAGATCGCGCGACGGGTGGCGGACACGCTCGCCGCCGGCGCGCCAGGCGCAAAGCCGGCCCCGCGCATCCGCATCCTTGAGTGAGGGGAACCGCGATGGCCTGGCCGACCGATATCACGGCGATGGACAAAGGGCGCGTTCTGGAAGTGGCCTTCGACGATGGTCAGACGATCCGCCTGGCCGCCGAGAGGCTGCGCGTGGAGAGCCCGAGCGCCGAAGTGCAGGGGCATTCGCCGAGCCAGAAAAAGATTGTCACGGGCAAGGAGAATGTCGCCATCGTCGCGATCGAGCCGGTAGGCAATTACGCGATCAAGATCGTGTTCGACGACGGACACGACACCGGCCTCTATAGCTGGGACTATCTGCGCAAGCTGGCCGGTTAACGAGCTTTACGCGGTCGCGGCGGAGCCACAAGTCAGAAGCGCGACAGAACCGTGCCCGCGATGTCGCACTGGAAACCTTCCAGGGCTCGCGAGATTTTGGCGATGTCCCGCACCCTCGTGCGGTGCCGCCGAGCAGCAATGATCGCGGCGCCGACGCGGGACGCGACGACATAAGCGTCGGCGCTCTCCAGCGCCGCAGGCGTGTCATATATGACCACGCCATAGTTGCGTTGGGCGTTCTGCGACAGCGTCAAGAACTCCTTGGAGCTCAAGAGCTCCTGCGGGTGGGGCGCCGTCGCGCCAGCGACGAGGAGGGATAAGCCGGGCACAATGTCGAGTGTCACGGGCGGCAATTCGGCCTCACCATGGGTCAGCGCTTCGACGAGGCCCTCCGTCTTCGGATCCACGCCGAACAGCGCGGCGAGCCTCGGCTTCCTCAAGTTTGCATCGACAAGGAGAGTCGGAACCGCCATCTGGGCGAAGGACAGCGCCAGATTGGCGGCGAAATTCGTTACCCCGACCCGAGCATGCGGCCCGATCACGGCAAAGGCGTTCTTACCCTGCGAAAGCGGCCCGGTTGCGAGCGCAGACCGCACCGACCGGAAGGCTTCCGCAGCGGTGCTGAAGGGCTGGTAGCCGACGACCAACTCGCGCGAAAAGCGGCCTTCGTCAACGCCGAAATTCAGAACCGGATAATTGTAGCGTTTCGATAGCGCCAGAAACAAACTGTCGCGCCGCACCAAGCCCAGCGCGATCGCAGCTTCGCCAAACGTCAGCCCTTTGCGCCGCTGAAATCCGCGGATCGCCTCGACCTGAGCCTCGCTCAGATTGCCCGCCGCGAGGATCTGCTGCTCAATCGGATCCTTCGACGTCTGGACGGTGACAACATTCTCCGCCTCTTTCTGATAATTTGATTTAATCGCCATGGACTCAAACTCTCAATTATTCGACTGTCGATCGGGCGCCTGGCGAGGCCCGCAAAAGACGTTACCCCCCAATTGTTTTCCGAACCGTTCCAGGCTTTTGGGACCGGCCCTCGGCCGCCCAAAACCCACCTTTATACGGCCGCGCCCTATCGACCTTATGCGGGTCGAAGGCTACGTCGTGATGCGCCAATTCGTGACTTCGCGCGTCCCGCGTTGCCTAGAGCGCCCAAGAACGGCGCAGGGGCCGCATGCTCCAGATCGATTGGAAAGCGAACCCGCCGATCCGCCGCTTCAGCAAGAAGCGCAAGGATCAGCCCGAGCGCGAGGCCAGCGGCGATCCCGACCGGCATCACGACAAACGGCTTTGGAAACGCCGGATCGACGGGCGGGGACGCCTTATCGAGGACCGTCATATCCGAAAATGTCAGCTTGCTCTTCAACTTAGCCTGCTCGGCCGTCCTCTGGCGGGCGCTAAGTTCGTCGGCGCGGAAGCCGACCTCGCGCTGCAATTGGTTGAGCCGGTCGCGCTCACCCTGAACCGCGATCAGCGACTTCTGCGCTTTGTCTTGCTCGACCTCGAGCGAGGCGATCTGCGCCTGCGACAAGGCGATGCGCTCTTTCAGATGTCCGCGCATTTTCTCAGTCGCGTCGCCGATCTGCTTGCGAAGGGTGGCGAGGTTCGTCTGTTGAGCCACGATCCTTGGATTGTTGGCGCCGTACACGCCCTTGGCGGCCACAATGTCGGTTTCGGCTGTCGACAACTTCTCTTTCAAACCGGAGAGAATTTGCAGATCGGGATCCGACGGGTCATTCGACAGGTCGGTGGAGCCGCTGGTCAAGCGGGTCTGAAGGGCGGTCAGCCCCGCTCTGGCGCCCGACAACTGATCGGCTATCGCCATGTATTGGGTGGTCTCCTTGTCGCCGCCCGTCCCGGGCGCAACCATATTCGCTTTCGCTTGGAAGGTTTGAAGCGCCGTGCGCGCATCCTCGAGTTCCTTACGCAATTCGTCGAGTTGCGGAGAAAACCACTGCGCGGTCTGGTCGGCCTCGGCGGCTTTCATGGCCACGGTGCCGTCAATCGTCGCCGCGAGAAACGCATTGGCGATCAACGCCGCCTGGTTCGGGTCGCCCGACTTATATCTGATCGCCAGGACGTTCGTTCCCATAGTGAACTTCGGATCGACATTCCTCACTAGGCCAGCAGCCATCCATTCCTCGATGCTTTCGCGGCCGAAGGAGGGTGACTTTCGGAAATTCTCCTGCACTGCCGGATTGTCGGTCAAGTTCAACCGCTTAACGACGTCGACCCCGACCCGCTCGCTGGCGACGAGTGCAAGGATGTTGCCTTGGACTAGCCCGATTGCGCCAAGGCCGCCCCCCATGTCAAGCGGATCAAGATTGCCGGGGTCCATGCTCGCGGTTGCGGTGGCGTCGTAGCGACCCGGCACAAACAGCAACACCCCACCGGCCACGATCACGGTGGTGAGGAGCGCCAGCGCGACGATCCACGACCGGCGTAAGAGGATCACCAGAATTTGGCTTACCGACACGATCCAACTCCTGCGCTCTAGGCCAACTCAGAATGAGGACCTAGCAGAGCTTAGTGACTAGAATATGCGTTCGCTGACGATAATCGTATCGCCTGCTTCCACTTGATCGTCAAGTGAAGCCGGGACTTCGTAAGTTTGGCCGTCGCCCGACTTACGCTTGATCCGGATCCGCCATTCCGATCCAAGGGGCGACACGCCGCCGCCAATCGAAAGGGCTTGCTGGACGGTGAGACGACGAAGCAAAGGAAATTCGCCCGTATGACCGACAAACCCATATAAGTAGTAGAACGGCGCGAGGTCGACAAAAATCTCATCGTTGTTAGCGATCCGCAAACCCGCGCCAGGCCCCCGCCCCTCCTGGATGTCCTTGGAATCGAACTTGACGACCGCGCCGCTGGCGCGGCGGACACTGATCGTGCCGCCGACGCCGCTGTCCCTCAGTCCGCCCGCGCGAGACAGCAGTTGCGTGAGACTCGTTGGCCGATCGAGCGTATACATGCCGGGCGCCCCCACCTGGCCTTGCACGCTTGCTTGCGTGCCGAAGGAGCTGATTTCGACTAGCACGTGGGGCTCGGTGACGATCTGACGCGCCGCCAACTGTCTTTCGATTGCGCGCGCCACCTGGTCTTCACTCAACCCTGCCGCCCTGATCCGGCCCACATAGGGAAAGCTGATTGTCCCATCCGTTTCGACCCGGGTCGTGGTGTCCATGTCGGGTTGGTTGACGACCTTGATGGAAACGGTGTCTTGCGACGTGAGAACCCGGCCGCCGGCGGCGAACGCCCAGGCCGGGACAACCGCGCCGATGGTCAAGACGGCCAGCCACAGCGTCCACGCCCGGGCCATTCGCATCGTTGTCAGCATTGCTTCCGCTCCCATTTCGGACTGCTAGTACGGTCTATAGCTCAGGCTTACTGTCACCACATCCTCCGGGGTAATGAAACCGTTTCCGACCCGCTCGGTATATGAGGCGTTGAGCCCGGCTGACAGGAACGGCGTCATGGCGTAGGATAAGCCGGCATTAAGGCCGTAACTCTTCTGGGTGCCAACGAAAAAGGGTGAAAGGCCCGCCTGCGCCAATGCCGACGTGAATGTCGAGGTGGAATAAGAAATCGAACCGCCGGCGGTGGCCGTCACCTTAGGCGTCATCTGATACCCCAGAACTCACGAAAGCGTCATAGCTGGTCTCCGCGTTGGCGACGACCGTCGTCGGAGGAGCAACTGTTTTTGAGGCAGACGCAGTCAGGGACAACTTTGGCGTAAACGCCCACGTTGTCGACAACGTATAGATCGGCAAGAGTGACTTGGGCAGAGCCAAGGTGAATCCGCTCGAGGTCCCGACCAGTCCGATTGTTCCGCTTACGGAAAGGTTATCATTGATGTGTCGAGTATAGTTTAGAGTGAAACTATGAAAATCGGTGACCGAGGCCAGTCCGAGCGCGACTTGCACTGCGCTTCGGTCGGTGAAGGTCGTTTCGGAATTGCTAGCCAGCGCCGTCAGCGTGCTGTGGCCTTGCGCATATTCTATGCCGGCCGAGAGAAGCGTGCTCCGAGCGTTATTCACCGCGTCGATCGGATTTGTATTCGTCGTGGTTGTTAAACCGCTGTTGAATACCAAGGAATATCCGTTGGAGACTGCGCATTTCCCGGTTTCGTTGAGTGCGGTCGTCGTCGCGTAATTGACGCCGACCCCGATCAGATCCGTAAGTTCGACAGGAGACTTGGAGAGGCTCAAATTAAGAGCTCCTGAGCACCTCGACGTCACGGTCCAGTCAAGGCCCGCGTTCAACGAGTACACAGTCGAATCAAAGGCGACGTGATGAAGATACCGTATTACGCCGAACGTCGCGTCCAAAAACAACTGTTGACCGTACACATTCGCCTTGGTTGAGAATCCAAAATTGGATGTCGCCGTGAAATCGCCGAGGAGCTGGCCAGGTAAAGCGACGCCTACCGGGACACCATTTACGTTTGAGTTATAAGACACGGTCTCGGAAGCGGTCAGCCTCACCGGCAAATCGGCCCAGTTCTCTGGGACAGAAGGCAGGACAAACCCGTCGAACAATGACCCATTGGCCGAGGTTACGGAGCCCGATAGCTCCTGCCCCTGGCCGCCGGTGACCGCGCCAAGCGTCAGGACCATCCCGAGCGTCAAGGCCCCGCTCCGCCTCATACCACCCCTTTGCCTCAAAACGCATGCACGCGTACGAACAACGCCTAGTCTCTGCCGATATCGTGCGTCACACTCGCAAGTCTCTGTAAGTCTCGACTATACAGGCAATTCCACTGGTGTCGTTCTCGGCCTTAGATTGATGAGGTTGCCAACGCCTACCACCAGAACCGTGTTGACCCCACAGCGCCTACGCCCTGGTTGACCGCAGAGACCGCAACCTTCGGACCCACAAATCCAAGTGTTGCGGTCGACATAGAATAGCCATGCATACGCATATTCGGCCTCCCCCGACAAGACGACAAAAGCCACAGTTGCGGACAAAATAGGTCGGGCTATGACCATCGGGACATCGTTGTCTAGACGTACTTCGATCAGGTCTGTAGCACTTGGACAGGCGCTTCGGTTGAGGGCCCCGCAAATGAAAGCGCGCTACCGGGTCGTTGTTATCGGCGGGGGCGTGGTCGGGGCGTCCGTCCTTTACCATTTAGCGAAATTTGGCTGGAGCGACGTGGCGCTGGTCGAGCGCTCGGTCCTCACCGCGGGCTCGTCGTGGCACGCCGCCGGCGGCTTTCACGCTCTCAACGCCAACCCCAATATGGCGCTCCTCCAAGCCTATACGATCGATCTCCTGAAGGAGGTCGAAGCCGAGTCAGGCCAGCCGATCGGCATGCGCATGACGGGAGGCATTTCCGTCGCTTCCGCGCCGGAACGGTGGGAGTGGCTGCAGTCGTCCTATCGCCGCTTCCAGGCCATCGGCATCGATGATGTCCGCCTGATGACGCCGGAGGAGATCAAGGCCCGCTGCCCGATCATCAGCGTGGAGGGCGTGCTCGGCGGCATGTGGGCCGACCGCGAGGGCTATGTCGATACCACAGGGACCGTCTGGGCTTATGCGGGAGCAGCGAAGAGGCGCGGCGCGACCGTAATCGAGCGCAATCGGGTGCTGGAGCTCAAACAACGCCCCGACGCCTCGTGGGACGTCGTCACTGAAGCGGGAATCATCAACGCCGAGCACGTGGTGAACGCCGCAGGCCTGTGGGCGAAGCAGGTCGGGCGGATGGTCGGGCTCGACCTTCCTCTCGCCGCTGGAGCATCACTACCTCGTGACCGAGACAATCCCCGAGATCGCTGCGCTCGAGGCCGAACTGCCGATGGTCGTGGACCTGGAGGGGTTCACCTACATGCGCCAGGATCAGAAGGGCATGCTGATCGGCATCTACGAGACCCGTCCGCAGCACTGGTCGATGGACGGCGCGCCGTGGGATTACGGGGTCGAGCTCCTGCCCGAGAATATCGACCGCATCGCCGAAGAACTCGAGCTCGTGCACCGCCGCTACCCGGTCCTGCAAACGGCGGGGGTGCGCAAATGGGTCAATGGCGCCTTCACCTTCTCGCCGGATGGCAACCCGCTCGTCGGCCCCGTCGCGGGCAAGCGCGGCTATTGGCTCGCTTGCGGCGTGATGGCTGGATTTCTGCAGGGCGGCGGAGTCGGCAAGTCGCTGGCGGAACTGATGATCCATGGCGAGGCGTCGACCGACATCTACGGCCTCGACATCGCGCGCTATGGCGCCTTCGCCTCCAACCGCGAATATATCAAGCAGACGACCGGCGAGTTTTACGCCCGCCGCTTCGTCATGACCTACCCCAACGAGCAATTGCCCGCCGGCCGGCCGCTCAAGACGACGCCGGCTTACGATGCGATGACGGCGGCGGGATGCCACTGGGGAAACTCATGGGGACTGGAGATCCCGCTCTATTTCGCGCCCGCAGGTTTTGAAGAGAAGCCGACGCTGAAGCGTTCGAACGCCTTCGACATCGTGGCAATGGAATGCCGTACGGTGCGCGAAGGCGTCGGCCTCCTCGATATTGCTTCGTTCTCGCGCTACGAAGTCACCGGCCCCGAGGCCGAGCGCTGGCTCGACTGGATGACGGTCTCCCGCCTGCCCAAGCCCGGCCGGGCGCGCCTTGCGCCGATGCTGTCTGAGACGGGCAAGCTCAAGGGCGACCTCACCATCATCAATTGGGGCGACGGGACCTTCTGGATCGAGGGCTCCTACTATCTTCGCCAATGGCACATGCGCTGGTTCGCCGACCGCGCCCGCGAAGGCGTCAGCGTTCGCGACATTTCTGATGATATGATCGGCTTCTCGCTGTCGGGGCCGAAATCGCGCGAGTTGCTCGCGCGCGCCACGCATCAGGACGTGTCGAACGTCGCCCTGCCGTTCATGGGCGCGGCGACGCTGGACGTCGGCCTCGTCCGGGCGAAAGTCGCGCGCCTCTCGGTGACCGGCGAACTCGGCTACGAGATCAATTGCCGCGCGCTCGAACACGCGGCCCTGCGCCGGACCCTGCTCGAGGCCGGACGGGATCTCGGCGTCAAGGAATACGGCTATAACGCGCTTCTCTCGCTGAGGCTCGAGAAGAGCTTCGGCATCTGGTCGGCGGAATTCACGCAAGATCGTACGCCGCGCATGACCGGCATGGACCGCTGGATCGCCTGGGACAAAGGCGATTTTCTCGGCCGCAAGGCGGCGCTCATCGAGAGCAAGGGACCGCCGCCCGAGCGTCAGCTGGTCACGCTCGAAATCGACGCGCTCGATGCGGACGCGACCGGCTACGAGCCGGTCTGGCGATCGGGCGCGATCGTCGGCTTCGTGACCTCCGGCGGCTATGGTCACACGGTGGAAAGAGCCTGGCGATGGCCCTGGTCGCGCCGGAAGCCGCCGAGATCGGCTCCGAGCTTAGCGTGCATATTGTCGGCGTCGAGCGCAAAGCGCGCGTCATTGCGCCCTCGCCCTTACGACCCGCGGGCAAGGCGATGCGGGCGTGACCCGCCGAAAGCAGAAATGAGCAGGCGCTATTCCGCCTTCGCCCTCGTTCGCCAGGGCTTAACCGGCCACAAGGGGTGGCAGCAGGCTTGGCGCAAGGCTAAGCCTAA
>CAVZJI010000052.1:0-35371 GCA_963775405.1 uncultured Alphaproteobacteria bacterium | reverse complement strand
CGCCACCATCGCTACTGTTGCGGCGATTGGCCTTGGCCTCGCCGCTATTCCGGACCAGGTCCGGGCCGGGGAATCGCCGCCGATCTCCGATCGCGACATGGATGCTGCACTGTCCACGCGGCTTGCGTATGTCGTGACCGGTGATGCGTCGGTCGATGAAACCTCGAAGCTCGGATTAACGGCGCTGACGCGGGTGCTCGCTTCCCGGACTTCGGCCGAGCTGGCCGACCCGGTCGCACTCGATCCGGCGCGCGACGAACTCGCTTTCTATCCGCTCATTTATTGGCCGATCGTCGCCGGGCTGCCGCAACCCAAGCCCGCGGCGCGTACCCGCATCTCCGCGTTCATGAAGAACGGCGGGACGATGGTTTTCGACACCCGCGACGCGTTGACCGCGCGCCCGGGAGGAGGCCCGACGGCTGAGGCGCTTTGGTTGCGCGCGCTCCTGGAAGGGGTCGACGTGCCGGAACTGGAGCCGATTCCGCACGACCACGTACTGACGAAGACATTCTATCTGCTCGACCGCGTCGTCGGCCGCACCGCGATTGGCCAGACCTGGATCGAGGCGCTGCCGCCGCCCGACCCAAACGATCGAGCTCAGCGCCCGGCGCGAGCTGGCGACAGTGTTTCGCCGATCGTCATCGCCTCGGACGATCTCGCCGCGGCTTGGGCCGAGGACGCGGACCATCGCCCACTTTATCCATTGATTCCGGGAGGCGCGCGGCAGCGTGAACTTGCCTTGCGTAGCGGCGTTAATCTGGTCATGTACACGCTCACAGGCAACTACAAAGCCGACCAGGTTCATGCGAAGGACATTCTAGAAAGGCTCACCCGTTGAGCGCCTGGTCGATAGCCCTTTCTCCTTTCCTGCCATGGCCCGCGATTTATGCGCTCGCTGCGGCGGCTCTTGCGATCTCTATAGGGCTGCTCTGGCGCGGCGTTCGTGGCGCGTGGCTGCGCGCGTTAAGCATGGCCCTGCTGCTCCTCGCGTTGCTCGATCCCAATCTCGTTCAGGAGAGCCGCCGTCCTCTCAAGGATATTGTCGCCGTGGTGGTCGATCGGTCCGAGAGCCAGGACATTGGCGAACGGCCACACCAGACAGACAAGGCGCGCGACGAACTCGAAGCGAGGCTTAAGACGCTCGGAGACGTCGATCTTCGGGTCGTCGAGACCTCGCGCGACGAATCCGAAACCGAAGGAACCAAGCTTTTCACTGCTCTGCGAGGCGCGCTCGCCGATGCGCCGCCTGAGCGAATAGGAGGCGCGGTCATCATCACCGACGGCGACGCCCACGACATTCCGCAAACCGCGGCTGCGCTTGGCTTCAACGCTCCGTTGCATGCTTTGATCACAGGCCATGAAGGCGAGCGGCAACGGCGTATCGAGCTGGTTGAGGCGCCGCGCTACGGCATTGTCGGCAAGGATCAAGTCATCGAAGCCCGCGTCCTCGACAGTGCCGACCACGGCGAACCAGTGAAGCTCACGGTGCGGCGCGATGGTGAGACGATTTCGACGATGGACACCGAGGTTGGTGAGCGGATCGATGTGAAGGCGCCGATCGACCATCCGGGTCCAAATGTGATCGAGCTTGAGATTGCGCCAGTTGAGGGCGAGATCGCCGCCGAGAGCAATCGGGCCGTGGTCAACATCGAGGGCGTGCGCGACAAGCTGCGGGTGTTGCTGGTTTCCGGCAAGCCGCATCCCGGCGAACGAATGTGGCGCAATCTGCTGAAATCCGACGCCAATGTCGATCTCGTACACTTCACCATCCTGCGCCCACCGGAGAAAGGCGCCGACGGCACGCCGATCAATGAATTGTCGCTGATCGCCTTTCCTGTCGCCGATTTGTTCGGGCGCAAGATCAAGGACTTCGACCTCATCATCTTCGATCGCTACGCGCAGCAGTCGATCCTGCCTTACGTTTATTTGGAGAACATCGCCAAATTCGTGCGCGACGGCGGCGCGCTGCTGATGGCGGAGGGGCCGGAATTCTCGACTCCCGATGGCCTTTACTATTCTCCGCTCGGCGGCATTTCGCCAGCCGAGCCAAGTGGCGACGACGTCGAGGCTCCTTATCGCGCCCGGGTGTCCGATGAGGGCTCGCGCCACCCGGTGACCAGGGGCTTGAACGGTTTCGACGGAAACAACGGTGAGCCGAATTGGGGCCGATGGTTTCGACTGGTCGGTGCGAAGCCGACGAACGGCGTGACAGTAATGAGCGGCGCGGAGGATAGGCCGCTGCTTGTGTTGTCGCGTGTCGATAAAGGGCGCGTCGGCCTGCTGTTGAGCGACCAGATGTGGCTTTGGGCGCGTGGCTATGACGGCGGCGGACCATACCTCGACCTGTTGCGACGTCTAGCGCACTGGCTGATGAAGGAGCCCGATCTGGAAGAGGAAGCGCTTCGCGCCAGCGCCAAGGGCCGTGAGGTGACGGTCGAGCGCCAAAGCGTGAGCGGCGAAGCGCGAGACATCAACCTCGTCGCGCCAGACGGCTCAAGAACCAAGCTCGACATGGCACCTTTCGCGCCCGGTCTCAGTCGCGCGCATGTCAGCGTCAACCGGTTCGGCCTTTATCGCGCCGAGGATGGCGAACACATCGCGTTCGTGAACGTCGGCCAGGAAATCCTCTCGAGATGCGGGACGTCGTCTCAACGCCCGAAAAGCTTCGGCAGATCGCCGAGGCAACCGGCGGCACGGTGCGCCGCATTTCGGCAGGCGCCGGCGACGCAATAGCCACGCCTCGCGTGGTCGGCTTGAATCCGTCTCCGAGCTATGGCGGCGCGGACTACATCGGCGTCAAGCGGACGGGATCGTCCGAGCTGATCGGCGCGCGCTCGACTTCGCTCGCGTCGGGGTTCTTCGGCTTGGCTCTTCTGCTTGGAATGGTCACTCTCGCGTGGGTGAAGGAGGGTGGCGGCATAAGACGTAGCAGGGGCGGCGAGGGTTAGGCTCAGAATGACGCGCGGGGACGCCGTCGGCGCGGAGTCGTGTCCGGCCATGACCGATCACAAAGGGCGCGCAATGCAATTGAGCGACGAATTTCCCCCTCAACGGGATCCAACAACCGAGCCGCACTCGGGCACGGCGACTTTCAGCCCAGGCGCGGTCGGATAGGCCGCCGCGTCAGACCATTATGGCCCCGCCCCGCCATACGATAATGTCGGGCACCAGGGTTCGGCTCTCACCTTAAAAGGGTTAACCTCTACAAAACACGGCGAAACTTGATCGCAGTCCCGCAAAACCGTGATCCGTGGTCACGCCGACTGGGGCTACGATCAGCCACTATAAAGGTCGGAAAGGGGAAATACAGTTTGATCCGCCCGCGACTCAGCCGCAAATCTGGCGTCATTGGATTTCCCCGACCGGATCAAAAACCGGAGTCCACTGGACGGACTCGACCCGCTCCGCGCCGGTGGCCAGCATTATGAGCCGGTCAAAACCAAGCGCGGCGCCACTTGCGTCCGGCATATCACCGAGGGCTGCGAGGAAATCCTCGTCGACGGTATAGGAGACGCCGAAAATACGCTGCTGTTCTTTCATGCTTGCGGCGAATCGTCGCCGTTGTTCACCCGGATCACGCAGTTCGTGGAAAGCGTTGGCCAACTCGACGCCGCAACAGTACAATTCGAACCGTTCCACAGTTCGTGGATCATTCGGGTTCACCTGAGCGAGCGCCGCCTCGCTTGGTGGATAGGCGTGAAGAACAGTGGGTCGTCCTAGACCTAGATTTGGTTCGACACGCTCACTGAGGATGCGACTGAATATGTCCGACCAGTCGTCATCTGGTGCGACGCGAAGACCGGCATTCTTTGCCTGTCGAGCGAGCGTTTCTGTGTCCGCAGGGCCGTTAACGGGCAAACTGTCGTAAAGATCGATGCTCGCGTAGCGACGAAACGCATCTCTTACCGTCAATCGCTCCGGTGGGTCAAACGGACTGGCCTCCCGGCCATGATACACGAACACCTTCGTTCCGGCGACGTGGGCGGCGAGCGCTGTCACCGCAACACAATCCTCAATGAGGCGTTCCAACGTGGCGTACGCCCTATACCACTCCAGCATTACAAACTCAGGCGCGTGGAGGGCCGTTCGCTCGCGATTACGGAAAACGTTAGCCAGCGTAAAGATTTGCCTCTCTCCAGCGGCCAAAAGCTTTTTCATTGCGAATTCAGGTGAGGTATGCAGATACGCGTCGTGCGGCGACCCGTCAGCCAGAACGAGCGCAGTCTTGAATCCGTGCAAGTGAATCTCGTTCCCTGGCGAAACCTGTAGGGCGGCAGGTTGCACTTCGATGAAACCTTTGGCAGCGAACCAGCGCCTCACGAAGGTCGAAACCCGGGCGCGGTCGACCAGCCGGGTACGCCGTTGGCCGTATCGCCCTAGGTTCCAAAAGGTTCGTGTCGCGAGTTGGCTCAAGGGACACCGCGGCTGAAGTTAGGGAGGATCGAAGTCGATCCCGACTGGCCTTTGGCGCCAAAACCGGTATGGTCCCTGTCATAACCATCAATCTACCGCTCAACAACACGCGCCCTTTCTCGAGGGCAAAACGACGCCTTCAATTCCGAGGACAAGACGTGAGAGTTATCGCCAGCTCGATCCGCAAGGGCAATATTATCGAACGAGAGGATGGGCAATTGTGCGTCGTTCTTTCTGCAGAAAGCTTTCACCCTGGCAAAGGCACGCCAACAACGCAGATCGACATGAGACGCCTTTCCGACGGCGTCAAGGTGACAGACCGATATAAGACTACAGAGCTGGTGGAACGCGCATTCGTCGAGGACAAGAGTTTTGATTTTCTGTACGCAGATACGGATGGCTATCACTTCATGAACACCGACACCTATGACCAGCTGCAAGTTCCGCGTGATATAATCGGTGATCAGGTGCAATGGCTCCAAGAAGGCATGAAAGTCATTCTGTCTATATTCGATGGGAGTCCCGTCGCTATACAATTGCCACCCCGTGTTACATTAGAGGTAGTTGAAACCGAGCCGGCGATGAAGGGCCAAACCGCCTCCTCGTCCTACAAACCGGCGAGACTTGCCAACGGCGCGCGCGCAATGGTGCCACCACATATTGCAGTCGGTGTTCGGATCGTTATTCAGACTGAGGATGGTGGCTACGTGGAGCGGGCGAAGGATTGAAGCGCTAAGCTGGTCTCGGGCCACACTTGGCGCAATGTCTTAGGTCGCCCGCCACAACCTGTTTATGCGTGTCCGCTTAGAGTCCGACTTTGTTTGATCCCGCCAAATAGAGGGGCAGGCTCTTGCTCTTGACCGCTCACCAAAAAACACTCGACCGTGCGAAAAGAGGATTGCTTTCGCATGATTTTTCGAGACAACAATGAAAAATTGGTATCTGATATCTTTGGTTGGCTAACCAAGCGGCTAAACCGACGCACTCGTTGTCGTACGTCGGTTTTTCGAAATACTGGCGCATGGCGTTATGACAAAAAACACATATGAGTTAAGTAACGATCTGGGGCCCTTGCCACGTGCAGGCGTGCACCGGCCCAACGTCCGGGGTTCTTTGCTCGGACATGAGCAGACCGCCCTTGTCGCGCGCGTACTTCCGCCGGAATTGGCTTTTCTTGCCGCGGAAGGATTTTCACCTGAACCGTTGTTCAACGCTCTAGTCGCGGTGCCGAAGGCCGTTCGGCCAGTTGACCAGCTATTGAGCGAAGGTAAATTAACTGAAGAAGCCTACTATCGTGCGTTGGCGAATCATCTTGGCTGCCAGTATTATTGTGGCACCCCCCCTCTTGCACGTACTGTTGACGCGGTAAAAGGATTGCGGTGTGGCGTGGCGCTGATCGAATTGCACGACGCGGGACCTCGGATGGTCATTGCGCCTCGTGCGCAGGTCGTCCCGCGACTAATTGAAGCGACTCTATCCGGTGCAATTCGTTCAAGTTCTTTTGCATTGGCCTCGCCGCAGCGATTTGCGAGTTTAGTGCGAGCCTATTGTGGCGCGGACCTCCTTGACGTTGCTCTTGGCCGTCTGCCTACGAGCCTCACCGCAAGAGAGGGGATGACCGGTTTGCAGATCGCAGCCGTCGCCGCGGTTGCGATACTAGCCTTGGTCCTTGGCATCGCGGATTTAGACGCGTTGGCAGCAGTTTCATCCGCGATTCTCTGGCTCATCTTCTCGGCCTCGGTCATGCTTCGATCTATGGCCGCGGTTGCGAGCAGACCAGAAATTGATCCTCCAGAACTCACCGACGACACGCTTCCGAAATATACTGTCGTGGTCGCCCTTTATCGCGAGGCGAATGTCGTCGAGGACCTAGTTAAAGCGATCGACGCGTTCGATTACCCTAAGGGCAAACTTGATATTAAGTTGGTCGTTGAACAGCGAGATGCCGAAACCTTAGGTCGAATTGTCGAACTGCGTTTGCCTGCTCGCTATGAGGTCGTCGTCGCTCCGTCAGGCAAGCCGCAGACAAAGCCGCGTGCGCTCAATATCGCGTTGTCCAGCGCGCGAGGGGATTTCGTCGTCGTTTACGACGCCGAAGACGCCCCAGCCCCGGACCAGTTGCGCCTCGCGGCGTCACGTTTCGCCGCGGAAAAAGATCTGGATTGTCTCCAGGCTCGACTCGCCATCCGGAATCACGACGAATCGTGGCTGTCCAAGCTCTTTGCGATCGAGTACGCAATATTGTTTGATGTCCTCAATCCCGGCTTCTGCGCGCTCAACTTGCCAATTCCTCTTGGCGGCAGTTCCAATCACTTCCGTGTTGGAGCCCTGGTTGGGGTGGGGGCTTGGGACGAGTGGAACGTTACAGAGGATGCGGACCTTGGAATTCGTCTGTCGCGCTTTGGCTACAAGGTGAACGCGCTGGATTCGGACACCTGGGAGGAAGCTCCGTACGAATTCGGAAATTGGTTCAGCCAGCGGGTACGATGGCAAAAAGGCTGGATACAGACCTTGATCGTTCATTCGAGGCGACCAATCTTTTTTTGGCGCGACCTTGGACCCCGGCGGGCGGTGGCCGCGACGACGTTAATTGTTGGCGCCATTTTTGGGTGTTTGTTTTGGCCGGCTTTCGCGATTGGAACCATTTGGCGTGTACTGACGGTCGGGCACGGCGCGCTTTCGCCGTGGCGGGAGTTGAGTGATGTATTCACTTACATTCTCGCGCTGGCAGGTGTCTGGACAATCCTCCTGCCAGCAGTAATTGCCGCCAAATTCCGAGGCTTGAAAGTCACAACGAGCGTGCTTGTGCTGCTCCCTGTATACTATATTCTGGTGAGTGCGGCGACGTGGGTGGCGGTCTTCGATCAGGTCCTGCGGCCGCATTATTGGGCAAAGACTGCCCACGGGAGAAGTCGACAGGAGCCAAGCCTACTAGCCATCGGAACACAAAATTCAATCTAACTTCGCTCTTGCCTTTGACAGGGTGATTTCAGCTGGCGTGAATACTCATCCTCGAGACCGAGCACGAACGGGGAAAAATGTCGTCGCAAGCCTTGCGTGAGGCCGCCGAAGGATCAAAAGCGTGGCCGTTCGAAGAAGCGCGAAAGCTGGTCGCGCGCCTTGAACGCTCAGAACGCAAAGAGGTCACCTTCGAGACCGGTTACGGCCCGTCGGGTCTGCCGCACCTAGGCACGTTCGGTGAAGTGGCGCGGACAAGCATGGTCCGGCACGCCTTTCGCGCCCTCACTGGGGACGGCGTCAGCACGAAGCTGATCGCCTTTTCTGACGATATGGACGGTTTGCGCAAGGTTCCGGACAACATCCCTAACCGCGACTTGATACTGGCCCATCTTGGCAAGCCGCTGACTTAGGTCCCTGACCCCTTCGGCGAATATGACAGCTTCGCCGAACACAACAATGCGCGGCTGCGTGCTTTTCTGGACCAGTTCGGGTTCGAATACGAATTCATTTCTTCAACCGAAACTTACAAATCGGGGCGGTTCGACAGGGCGCTACTGCGGATGCTCGATTGCTTTGACGAGGTGCAAGCTGTCATGCTGCCCTCGCTGCGCGCGGAGCGAGCGGCGACCTATTCGCCCTTCCTTCCGATTCACCCGCGTACGGGGATTGTCATGCAGGCGCCGGTGCTGGAGCGCGATTTGAACGCTGGCGCAATCCGATGGCGCGATCCGGCGACCGGCGAGGAATTTGAAACCCCCGTGACCGGCGGACATTGCAAGTTGCAGTGGAAACCGGATTGGGCGATGCGCTGGTATGCGCTCGGCGTGGATTACGAAATGGCGGGAAAGGATCTAATCGATTCGGTCAAGCTGTCATCTCGGATCGCGCGAATTCTGGGGACGGCCCCGCCGGCCGGGTTCAATTATGAGCTCTTTCTCGACGAGAAGGGCCAGAAGATTTCGAAAACGAAGGGCAACGGCCTGACAATTGAACAATGGCTGGCCTACGCCAGTCCCGAGAGTCTCTCTTCGTTTATGTTCCAGAAGCCGACTGCGGCGAAGCGGCTGTATTTCGACGTCATTCCGCGCACGGTCGACGACTATCTCGGATTTCTTGAGGCCTATCCGCGCCAGCCATGGAACGAACGACTGGGCAATCCGGTTTGGCACATTCACGCCGGGGCCCCGCCCGAGCCCGAAGTCCTGACCCGCGAGGACGCCGGCCAAGTGACGATTTCTTACGCCATGCTGCTCAATCTCGCCACGGTTTCTAACGACGAAAATCCGTCAGTTCTGTGGGGATTCCTCCGCCGCTACCATCCCTTGGCGTCGCCGGAAACGCATCCCCGTCTCGATAGCCTGGTTTGCTATGCTGTCGCCTATTTTCGCGATTTTGTGGCCCCCAAGAAGCGTTACCGCGAGGTCGATGACGTCGAGCGTGGCGTACTGATGCAGATTTCTTCGAAGCTGTACCACCTGTCAGCAAGTGCGAGCGCGGACCAAATCCAGCACGTGCTCTATGACATCGCGCGACCGGTTCCGCGCTATCAGGACCACTCAGCCAAGGGCGCGACGGCCTCGCGGCCTGGGGTCTCAAACGAGTTCTTTAACATGATTTACGCCGTGCTTCTCGGCGAGGATCGCGGGCCGCGCTTGGGGTCGTTCATTGCGATCTACGGGCTAGATGAGACACGCACACTGATCGAGAAAGCGCTCACGGGGAAACTCGTCAGCGAAGGTCAAAGCAGGAGCCGGGCGTTGGACCGCGCCGCTTCTCGAAATGCGGCGACGATTAGCGAGCACGTGAGCCTCGAAGGCGTTGCCCGAGAGGAACCCGGAGACGTTTGATTTTCGTGCGGGTAGCGGATTTCAACAGCAGCAGCAATCCCGGGAAATCCGAGGTATCGGCTTAGTCTCCTACAAGTTGTAGCTGGTCTGCGTTATCCTCTCTCGCTCCCCTACCTGGCGATGTTGTTCGGCCAAAGGAACGACAAGGCAGCGGGACAGCGCAAGTCTGTTCTGGGCGATGCTGACGAGCCGAGATTGCAAGGCTTTCAGTCCGTAAGCCCGCGCCCACCCTCCCGCGAATGTTGGTCGAGAGCCCCCTCCGCAAGACGATATCGGCCTCGTCTTTGTACGCTTTCAGGGCGACATGATTTTGAGCGCACTCGCAAGCGCTCGCATATCCGCCCACGCAAATTGCTTATGTGCGGGTTGCCGCAACAGGAAAGCTGGATGCAGCATGGCCACCGCTCGGATCTCGCGGCCGACTTGGTGCGGATAGTCGAACCATGAGCCCCGTGCGCGCATAATCCCTCCCTCGACACCCAACAATGTGCGAGCTGCCGACGCCCCGAGACAAACCAAGAATTCAGGATTGGCAAGGTGGATCTGCTGCTGAATGAAAGGGAGACACGTTTGCGTCTCCTTGGGCGTCGGGGTTCGGTTGCCCGGCGGTCGCCAAGGAACGACATTGGCGATGTAGACCCTCTGGCGATCGAGGCCGATCGCGTTCAGCATACGATCTAGTAATTGCCCCGCTCTTCCGACAAATGGGCGCCCAATTCGATCTTCATCCCCTCCCGGGGCCTCGCCGACAAACATGACTCGTGAGCCAGGGGCGCCGTCCGCGAAGACTAGTTGCGTGGCTGTCCGCTTCAAGGTGCAACCGTCGAAGTTTGCCATCACGCTCTGCAGCGTTTCCAGATCGCATGCTGCTTCCGCGAGCGCGCGAGCTGAACTTTCGGCGGTATCGGCCGAAATACCCCCAGGGACATTGTGAGCTGCTCGCGATCCAGTTGACGATACCGCCGGCGAAGATCGGCGTAGGGAGTCGGAGACGTTCGGCGCGGGGCGCTGGTCTCTGTCCTCGGCCAAACTGTCGGCAAACCGACTATGCGGCGCATCGTCGAGCGCATCAGTGACGCCGGCGCGAATCCACCAGCGGAGCGCCTCCATGGTCTGGCGCGCTCTCAATGGAAGATCCGTCAAACCGTTCTTCGTCGAAGACATTGCCCGCTGACCTGACCTGAGTGCTTGCGCCCCCGCGCAGGGTCAAACTATCATATTGGGCAGCGAACGCGCCGCGCGGGAAATCCGCCTCGATGTGGGGAGAACCCTTGATACAAGGCCGCATACAAGGCCGCGCAACCCGACTCTGACGGCGAAAGGCATCATGACCGACAATTCGAGACTGCCCGCACGGGAATCGATGCATTACGACGTCGTGATCGTCGGCGCAGGGCCGGCGGGACTGGCCGCAGCCATCCGGCTCAAATCGCTGGACCCCAACATCTCTGTTGTCATCGTGGAAAAGGGCTCGGCGGTCGGAGCGCATATCCTCTCGGGAGCCGTAATCGATCCGATCGGGCTTGACCGACTTACGCCAGACTGGCGCTCGGACCCGGAGTGCCCGCTCAAAACCCAAGTCTCAGCCGATCAATTCTATTTTCTGACGGAGAAGGGGGGGGTGCGATTGCCCAATTGGGCGATGCCAAGATTGATGGGCAACCATGGCAGTTTCATTGGCTCGCTTGGTGCGATCGCGCGCTGGCTCGGCGCGCGCGCGGAGGCGCTCGGGGTCGAGATCTATCCCGGATTTGCGGCGACGGAGCTTTTATACGGCGACAAGGGGGAGGTGGTTGGCATCGCGACAGGCGACATGGGCGTCGGCCGCGACGGTCATCCGAAGGCAGGATTCACGCGGGGGATGGAACTGCTCGGCAAGTATGTGTTGCTCGCGGAGGGCGCGCGTGGGTCGCTGTCGAAACAGGCGGTCGCCCGCTATGGTCTGGATTCCGCGAGCGCGCCGCAGAAGTACGGAATTGGTCTCAAAGAATTGTGGCAAGTCCCTGAGGACCGCTTTTCATCGGGGCTCGTCCAGCATAGCTTCGGCTGGCCTCTGTCAAAAGGCGCGAGCGGCGGCTCATTTCTCTATCACTACGGCGACCGGCTGGTTTCGGTCGGATTTGTCGTACATCTCAATTACGAAAACCCGACACTCTCCCCATACGACGAATTTCAGCGTTTTAAGGCCCACCCGCTGGTGCGCGGGATCTTTGCCGGGGGCAGGCGGATAGGCTACGGCGCTCGAGCGATTGCGTCCGGCGGCTGGCAGTCGGTCCCGAAATTGATCTTTCCTGGGGGGGCCTTCGTTGGCTGCTCGGCGGGGCTTGTAAATTTTGCCCGCATAAAGGGCTCCCATAACGCACTCCTGTCGGGAATATTGGCCGCCGACAAGGCGCGCGACGCGGTTTCGGCAGGGCGGGCGAACGATGAATTGAGCGATTATGAGAGTTCTTGGCGAGACTCGGAGATTGGCCGTGATCTTTACAAGGTTCGTAACGTAAAGCCGCTCTGGTCCCGATTCGGTCTTGTCTTGGGCGTCGGGCTCGGTGGTTTTGATATGTGGACGAATGAATTATTCGAGGCTTCAATTTTTCGCACTCTCAGGCACGACAAGCCCGACAGCGACACGCTAAGACCCATCTCCGAGGTAACCCCAATCATTTACCCGAAACCGGATTCAGTGTTAACGTTTGACAGAGCCTCTTCCGTCTATCTTTCGAACACCAATCACGAAGAGGACCAACCTGTCCATCTTCGTTTGCAGGATCCCGATATCCCGATCCGCGATAATCTGCCTCGCTTCGGAGAGGCCGCACGACTTTATTGCCCGGCCGGTGTCTACGAAGTCGTCTACGCAAACGAGGGTCGCGCAGACCCGCAGTTTGTCATCAACGCTCAGAATTGTGTTCATTGCAAAACTTGCGACATCAAGGACCCGGCCAAGAACATCGAGTGGACCCCACCAGAAGGTGGAGGCGGACCAAACTATCAGGATATGTGAGCCGTGGCGCAAAAATGCCGTTTTCGACTGTCAGCGACAAGGTTTCGTTTGGCCCGTCGAACAGGCGAGTAGGCTCGCATGCCGGCATTCGCGCGTGATCGCTCACATTGACAGTCGTAGGAAGTCGTTAACATGCAGAGCCGCTCTCAATTTTGGACGCCGCGGACAGGCTTTTTCTTAGCTTGGATTTTGTCAATATCCAGCAATGGCACCTTGGCTGCAGCCGTCCAGCCCGAACCTGGATCGGAGAAATTGCAGATCGGGGATACGCAACCCGGAAATTATCTTTCGGCTCTTATCGCCAGCGCTGATCGGGACACGCCTGCGGCGGAAGTCTACTACGGGGAAGCACTGCGAGCCGACCCTCGAAATCCCGATCTCCTCGAGCGGGCCTTCGCTGCGGCTCTGTCGAATGGCGACGAACCGAGCGCCAGTTCTCTCGGCGAACGGCTCCTTATGCGCGATCCGACAAACACGCTCGCGCGGCTCGCTATCGCCGTTCGCGATATCGAGCAAGGACAATTTGCGTCCGCGCGCGCCCACTTGGCAAGCAACGATGCGACGCGGGGGCGCGATGTGACGACGGCGTTACTTACCGCCTGGAGCTATGCCGGACAATCCGATCTTCACCGCGCTCTCGACACGCTCGACCGTATTCACGACCCGTCGATCCTCGCATTTCGCGATTATCATGCGGGCCTGATTGCTGGTCTGCTGGGAAACTCTGCCGAGGCCCAGCGGAGGCTAAAGTCCGCGTATGATGATGATAAGAACAGTTTACGCTTCGCTGATGCTTACGCCCAGGCCTTAGCTGCGGACGGTGATTTGGCCGGAGCAACAAAAGTATACGAGGATTTCTCTGCTGTTATTCCGCACCACCCTCTCATCCAGCGAGCTCTTGCCGACCTTAGGACGAATGAAGCTCTCGATCCCATAGTGCACAACGCCAAGGAGGGTGCCGCGGAAGCGCTCTATGGCCTGGGAAGCGCGGGGAGCCGACAGGGAGACGAGCTTCCGGCGCTCGTCTATCTCCAGTTGTCGCTCTACCTTCGACCCTCAAGCGATCTGACCGCAGTGACGCTAGCCAGTCTTTTCGAGCAATTAAGGCATAGTGACCAAGCCATCGCAGTCTACAAAGTGGTTCCGTCGTCATCGCCACTGAAAATGGGCGCCGATATCCAAATCGCGCTTGAGCTTGACGGCTTGGGGAAAACCGACGAGGCGACGCGCCGGCTCACCGACATAGTGGCGGCGCTTCCACACGACGTCGAAGCCTTGAGCGCTTTGGCTGAATTGCAACGGTCTACTAAGAAATACGCGGAGGCGGCCGCGACCTATGACAAGGCGATCGCGGCTGTTGGAATTCCACAACGTGACAATTGGACACTGTTTTATTTCCGTGGAATTTGTTATGAGCGATCCAAGCAGTGGCCCAAGGCAGAAGCCGATTTCAAGAAAGCGCTGGAACTCAATCCGGATCAACCACTCGTTCTGAACTATCTTGGCTATTCTTGGGTAGACCAAGGACTGAATTTAGAAGAAGCGTTCAAAATGCTCCGCAAGGCCGTGGAATTGCGGCCGAACGACGGTTATATCGTCGATAGTCTCGGCTGGGCCCACTACAGGCTCGGACAGTACGTGGAAGCGACTGAGACGCTTGAAAAGGCGATTGACCTGAAGCCAGCCGACCCGATTCTGAATAGTCATTTGGGGGACGCGTATTGGCGCGTCGACCGCCAAATCGAGGCGCACTTTCAATGGAATCATGCCCGTGACATGGGGCCAGACCCTGAAGATCTTCCGGGGATTCTGAAAAAGATTGAGGTTGGGCTTCCGGACCTTGCCCCCGACGCCGCCGCACCAAAGACTTCGTTGCAAAAAGACGGTGGGGGCTGACTCTCGGCAAGCCTCGATGCGATGGCTCCGTGCAGCGGCGAAGATCAATCTAACTTTGCACGTGATCGAACGCCGCGCCGATGGATATCACGAGCTCGAGAGCATTGTGGCATTTGCTGGACTATGCGACTGGCTTGGGTTTGATCCGGGGGACGATCTGACCCTTGAGGTTGTTGGTCTTCGCGCCCGGGAAGCTGGGCCACTCGATGAGAATCTTGTGGTGCGCGCCGCGCGTTTGCTCGCCACGAGCATACCCGGGTTGAACTCGGTCGCTTCCGGCTCATTAAGCGGTTGCCGGCAGCGGCCGGACTTGGCGGAGGCTCTGCGGATGCGGCGGCGGCTTTGCGGCTGCTTGCCGCGGAGGCTGGACTGCCAGTCAACGATCCCCGAGTGCGTGCTTCTGCCCGGGCGACGGGAGCGGACGTCCTTGCTTGTCTTTCGCCCCAAGCCCGAAGTCATCAGGGGTATCGGTGATAGCCTCGGTCCGGCAATCCGTTTGCCAAACATTTTCGCCGTTCTTGTCAACCCCCAAGTCCTGGCGCCAACATCGAAGGTCTTCGCTGCGTTCGACCTGGCGGCCATATCGAGCTTCGAGTCGCGACCGCTTCCGACTGTTGAAAGTAGCGCGACCGACGTTTTGGACTTTCCCTTGCTGGGCCGCAACGACCTGCAAACTGCGGCAATCCGGGTGGCGCCGCCGATCGCCAGCGTAGTTAAAAGACTGTCCCAAATCCCTGAGGCCAGGGCGACTGGAATGTCGGGATCCGGAGCAACTTGCTTTGCCTTGTTTAGCGATCGACGCAGCGCGGCAGCCACACGACGAAGTGTCGCCGCCGAAAATCCAGGGTGGTGGGTCGAGGCCACCGATCTTCACTAGTCTAGAGTACAGGACCCCGACCGAACGAGGCATCCTCGTCGCGCGGTCATCGTTGGGCCCGCCGAAGCACCGGCCAGCGCGGTTCCCAACTAAGGGCCGCGACTTTAGTGATCTAAATCGCCGCCGCTTCGGTCGGGCGGCGACTAGATGCGAGGACTTTTGCATCGCCCTGAGGTCAATTTATGCCTCAATCGACGTCCGAAGTTGTCTCAGAACGCTGACGGCAGGCGAGGCCCGAGAATATTGAATGTGCTGAATGTTAGACCCAGAAAAAAATCGACTCGCACTCGTGATCCTTGGAGGCTTCTTCATTGCTCGCCTTTTTTTTGCCTTCGCTGTCGGGCTCGGGATCGATGAAAGCTACACGATCGCAATTTCGCGCCGCCTATGCCTCTCCTATTTTGACCACCCCCCACTGCATCTGTGGATTGCCCATTTCGCGGCTCTCGCAGTAGGTGAGAATGTTGTTGCGCGGATGCCCTTTGTTGCGCTCTTCTTCGCAACGGGTTGGATCTACTATCGTTTCGCCAACGAGCTGTTCGGTCTTCGATCCGCGCTAATCGGAGTTTTTGCCCTAAACGTTACGCCTTTCTTCTTTGCCTCATCTGGGAGCTGGATCGTCCCCGATGGTCCGTTGCTTTTTGGGTTGACAATAGTCGCGTGGGCGGCGACCCGCGTATTCTTTTCGAAGCGTTGCGATCAGGCGCTGGCCTGGCGATACTGGCTCCTTATCGGCATTGGCCTAGGTTTGGCGGGGCTCGCGAAGTACAGCGCCGCGCTCACCGCTGCAGGACTAACTGCTTTCGTAATGCTCTCATCCAATCAGCGGCATTGGCTCAAACATCCAGCCCCTTATGTCTCGGCGATCGTGGCGTTTGCCCTGATAACGCCGGTCATTGTCTGGAACGCGCAGCACGGATGGGCGTCTTTCGAGTTTCAGGGGGGGCGCGGCGTGCCCAACGGCGGACTCCACCCAGCCCAGTTTGTTACCATGGTATTGGGCGAAGTCGCCTTTTTGTCACCTTGGATATTCGCGCCTCTCGTCGCAGGCGTTGTTAACGCGTTTCGTCATCGGGGGGACGAGCGGTACCTGTTCTTGTTGTGCCTAAGTTTGCCGACGATCGTTTCGTTCACCTTGACGCCGCTCTGGGGCGGCCGCGGTCAACCTCATTGGACCATGCCCGGTTGGTTTTTTGCATTCGCCTTAATGGGCGCGTGGGCCGACGAACTGGGCTTCTCTGTGGGCGCGGTTCGTCGATGGGTTCTCCTTTCATCGACGTTGCTGGCCGCGATCGCTGGGTTCGCGATCCTGCAAATGCTAACCGGGTGGCCGGGGGCAATTTTGACCGCTCGGTCGCACCTTACCGATCCGACGTTGGAGGGATTTGAATGGCGCGACCTGAAGAAGGCGCCGGTCTTTGATCAGGCGCCCACCTTCGTCATCTCCACCGAATGGTCCGACGCGGGAAAAATCGCTCTCGCTTTTGGGCCTCAGGTCCCCATTTTCGTACTTTCAAACGATCCACGGGGTTGGGCCTTCTTGGACGATAGCGCTAAGTTCGTTGGACGGAGCGGGGTCATCGTCACGCGAGCGACAGAAGCAGCGTCAACTCTTGCTGTTGTCGGTCCCTTATTTGCCCGGCTCGGAGAGCCCCAGCCCTACACGCTAGGTCGTCGCGGGCGTCCTGAGATAGAGCTTGCGCTGATCCCCGCCACTGGCTTGACGCGAAGGCTCCCCATGCCTTATCCGAGCACGCCTGACAGATAACGTCTATCGGCGACGAACGAAAAAAGCATGGCGTGGAATGGCTCGCGACCCGACGCCTGGCCGGTCAACTCCGACACTTTCGATCATTGTCCCTACATATCAGAGAATCAGCCAACATTCCAATTCTTTTCGAACGCGTCAAAGCCACCCTCAACGGCTCGCCGTGGGAGATGATCGTCGTCGATGACGACTCCCCCGACGGAACCTCAAATGTCGCTTTTGCGCTTGCGGCGAAGGATAATCGACTTCGTTGCCTGAGACGGGTGAATCGCTCAGGTCTTGCGGGCGCTGTCATTGAGGGATGGATGTCGTCCAGCGCGGACTTCGTCGCGGTCATCGACGGCGATCTACAGCATGACGAGTTCGTCCTCCGGACCATGTACCAAGCTCTCGCCAACGGCGGCGGCGATTTGGTCATTGGAACTCGGCTGAGAGAGGCGGGCGGAAGTCTCCCTCCGGCGCGACAAAAGCTGAGCGATCTGGGCGCATGGTTCTTCAGACTAATCGCAGGAGCGGCCGTAACCGACCCGATGAGTGGCTTCTTCATGATTCGGCGAGATATCGCCTCTCGTCTTGCTCCGCGTCTTTCGCCCGACGGTTTCAAGATCCTCGTCGACGTTATTCTCTCGGCCGGTGGCGACCTGAACATCATCGAAGTCCCTTACAAATTCCGCGAGCGCAACGCCGGCGAGTCCAAGCTGACCGCGCTAGTCGGCATCGACTTTCTGGGTCTGGTCGTTCATCATATGACCGGCGGCGTACTGCCCATTAGATTTGTATTATTTGTCATGGTTGGGGCAATCGGTTTGGGCGTGCACATCGCAGCGCTTTCAGCCGTGCTTCATTGGTTCAGGATGTTGACCTTCAATTCCGGGCAATTAATCGCGACAATTCTGGCAATGGCGAGCAACTTCGTCCTGAATAATGAAATTACCTACCGCCCATATCGTTACCGTGGGCTCGCTCTGATGGCAGGTTTCGTGGCTTTTGCACTGGGATGCAGTCTAGGGGCACTAGCCAATATTGACGTGGCTTCTTGGCTCTATGCGGCCAATCAAACTTGGTGGGCTGCTGGACTCGCCGGCGCGCTGTTAAGCGTTGTTTGGAATTACGCGGTGAGCACGAACCTCATTTGGCGACCTGGTCGTCGCCGCTAAGGCGCCCCTCTAAGGCTCTAAGACCGCTCAATTTCGTGGAAGCAAGAAAGCCGGGAGTCCGGGGCCGGGGGGCATCTCGACGCGTCGCGCGCTGAAGGTTAGCGGTAGTGACCTGCCCTGAGATTTTCCTCCACGGGGATTAGAGTTCGGCCTTGAAAAAGGGCGGACGGATGAGACGAGCACGGTTCACGGAAGATCAGATCATCGGGGTGCTGAAGGAGCACGAAGCCGGGACGAAGACGGCGGATCTGGCTCGCAAGCACGGCGTCTGGGAAGCGAGGCTGGACAACTGGAAGGCCAAGTACGGCGGCATGGATGTCTGCGAGGCCAAACGGCTGAAGCAGCTCGAGGACGAGAACGCCAAACTGAAGAAGCTTTTGGCCGAGCAGATGTTGGATGCCGCCGCGCTTCGCGAGCTTCTGTCAAAAAAATGGTAGGGCCCGCTGTCAAGCGCGAAGGCGTCGCGCATCTTCGGGCCACGATGGGCCTGTCGGAACGGCGGGCCTGCTCGATCGTCAGCGCTGACCGCAAGATGGTGCGTTACCGCTCATGCCGGCCGCCGGACACGGAGCTTCGGTCGCAATTGCGCGATCTCGCCAACGAGAGGAGGCGTTTCGGATATCGTCGGCTGTTCGTCCTGTTGCGGCAGGAGGGCGAGCCCTCGGGCATCAACCGCATCTACCGGCTTTATCGGGGCGCGCCGTGGGGTCGGGGGCGATGTTCGCCTGGGCGCAGGACAACGGGGTCGTCTGGCATTTCATTGCGCCAGGAAAGCCGATGCAGAATGGCTTCTGCGAGAGTTTCAATGGGCGCATGCGCGACGAGCTTCTCAACGAGAGCCTGTTCCTCGGCCGCGATCATGCCCGGACCAAGATCACGAACTGGGTCGACGATTACAACCCGCGACGGCCGCACTCGGCGCTGGGCTACCTCACGCCGGCAGCCTATGGCGCCAATCTCTCCGCAACACGCGATCGTCTGCGCAACCCCGACCAGCTCCGCCGATCGCATGTTGCTCCACCCATGCCCCACAGCGTAAAACCCGCCGAGGCTCTAATCGCCACTGGATGAAACTTCAGTGGCAGGTCAAGACCTCGACATCTACTCAACGAAGTCCTGGGATCGTAACGCCCTGCTGCAACCCGAGAGCCGCGCTGCGTATCGGCGCCTTCTCGCGCAAGGCTGGACCGACGCCATTCGCGCGCTCCATCCCAAAGAGCCGATGTACACGTTTTGGGACTACATGCGGAACCGTTGGGAGCGTGATGGCGGTCTGCGTCTCGATCACATTTTGCTTAGTTCCACGTTGACGGAGCGCCTACAAAGCGCCGGCGTCGATCGTCAAACACGAGGAATGGCGGACGCTAGCGACCACGCGCCCGTGTGGGTAAGACTTCGGGATGGGCCAGACCGGCGCGGCAATCTGGTTCGTGAGGCTAGCGGCAAGACGATTGCGGCAGGGACGACGGCGGTGCCGAAAACGGATCGATCGGCCCATCGACCGGCGATGGGACAAGACGGAAAAGACGTCCAGCGAGAATTGGTCAGCCCGCACTCTCGGGTCGCCCGCTGCTGGTGATTGACGGCAATTCCTTTGCCCATCGCTCATACCACGCGCTGCCGAAAACCATTCGCCGCGGCGACGGCAAGCCCGCGGGCGCCGGTGCCCTCGCTCGCCGATCAGGAGCCAAGATGGGTCTCAGCGTCGACCTTTGCTCGCGATTGGGGGCTGAATCAGTTGGCGGACCGTTTGGATAGGATGGCATGACTTTGGGAATAGAGGTCGCAAATGGGCGGTTCCTAGAGCGTTCTGCAATTGGCTTTACGCGTATCGTGCGTTTCTGACTTAGGCGGCGCATTGTTCGGGCGGGTATTGAGGGAGAGTGGCTGGGCTTGCGTCGGCGACCGCGTCGTAGGTTCGGGCTTCGGCCTTTCGCAGCAAAGTCTTGAACGTGGGCGAAGAGACCTGCTCGATCGGATTGAGGTCGGGCGAGTATCTGGGCAGGAACACGAGGCGCGCCCCGACGGCTCGGATGGCCTGTCGCACCGCCTTATCCCTTGTGGGAGCCGAGATTGTCGAGGATGACGACGTCGCCCGGCTTGAGGGTCGGCTTTGAGGAACGGTTCGACATAGGCGCGGAAGCGTTCGCCGTTAAGGGGGCCGTCGAACAGGCCGGGGGCGTCGATGCGGTCATTGCGCAAGGCGGCAAGAAACGTCGCGGTCTTCCAGCGGCCGTGAGGAACCTTGTCGACGAGGCGCTCGCCTTTGGGCGCCCAGCCGCGCAGGCGGGTCATGTTGGTTTTCATCCAGAGTCCTGCCCTCGGGCTTGACCCGAGGGTCTCGTCGATGAAGGCCCATCGCCTGGGATCGATGCGGCCCTGATAGGCCCGCCAGCGCGCGCGATGGCGGCTTATGTCCGGGCGGTCCTGACAAGCGCCGCGCCGCCGCGCGCCGGCTCATCTCGCCCCTCTCCACCGCGTCAATCACGCGATCACGCAAGTCTTGCGAATAACGTTTCGGCATCCTGCTGGCCTCCGCCCAGCCAATAGGTTAAATCAGAGCGCCACTGATTCGGGAATCCTCGCCTCGATTCTAGCCAAATGCAGCCCGCTCTAGATGGCGTCGGAGCGATACCGTCGCACGATGTTGATCTGGGTAGTTCTACCTAATTGACGCGACGTAGACAAAACTATAAATAATAATACGTGAGTGGCGCGGAGTTAATAATGACAACCTGTGGGTTGTGATGCATTCGGTGCGGCGTCAGTCATTCGGCACGGACCTTGGCGTGCTACAATCTGCCGCCCTGGCCAACATAGTATATCCGAACATTATTTAGCTAATCTTATAATTAGACACAATACTCTTGGATTACCTTAGCAATTTACGCTCGATCAACGGCTTAGGCTCTAATTACTGCAAACGCGACTGTACAGTCCTCAGAAGCACTTAATCCGCATCGCGGCTAAACCTATAGGATCAAAATCATGGCTACCACCGCAACCTTCATTCCAGGTGCAGGTCAGCTGACAGAGGCCGGCGACAGCGGCAATAATTCAATTGTCACGAGCCGCAACGCGGCTGGACAGCTGCTTGTGAATGGGGGGACCGTTCCCGTCCTGAGCTGCCCGGCGACGGTCGCAAACACCTCCACGATTCTGACCTTCGGCCTCGACGGCGCCGACACCATCGCGCTTGATGAGACGAACGGGGCGCTGCCCGCCGCCCAACTGTTTGGGGGCGCCGGGACTGACACGCTCACCGGCGGCTCGGGCAACGATCTGCTGTTCGGCCAGACCGGCAACGACATCCTTAACGGCAAAGGGGGCGCCGACCAGCTCCTCGGTGGCGACGGCAACGACGTGCTGACCGGCGGGACTGGCAACGACCAGGTGTTCGGCCAAGCCGGCGACGACACGATGGTCTGGAACCCCGGCGACGGCAGCGACCTCCTCGAGGGCGGAGACGGAAACGACACCGCCGAGGTCAATGGCGGCAATGGCGCCGAAACTTTCACCATCACAGCAAACGGCACGCGCGTTCGCTTCGACCGCATCAGCCCGACGCCGTTCTCTCTCGACATCGGCACAACCGAGAACCTCGTCCTCCATGCAAACGGCGGCGATGACGTCATCACCGCGGGCAATGGGCTCTCCAGCCTCATCAGCCTCACGCTCGACGGCGGAGACGGCAATGACACGATCACCGGGGGCGACGGCGCCGATACGCTGATCGGGGGCAACGGCAACGATGTTGTCGCCGGCGGGCGCGGGAACGATGTCGCTTCGCTCGGCTCGGGCGACGACACCTTCGTCTGGAATCCGGGCGACGGTAGCGACACTGTCGAGGGTGGAAGTGGCTTCGACACGCTCCAGTTCAACGGCTCGAACGTGGGCGAAAAGATCGATATTTCGGCCAATGGCGGGCGGGTGAGGCTCTCCCGCGACGTCGGCAATGTCACCATGGACCTCCACGGAATCGAACAGATCGACGTCGCGGCCCTTGGGGGCGCCGACAACATCACGGTCAACGATCTCAGCGGAACGGGTGTGAAGCAAGTCGCCATCGACCTCGCGTCGCCTCCGGGCAGCGGCACGGGCGATGGGCAGCCAGACACCGTAACAATAGAAGGCACAGCGGGCGGCAATCACATCACGATCGCGAACAGCGGCGCTTCGATTGCCATCAGCGGATTGCCCGCTCAAGTGACGATTGCCGGCGCGGAGGGCGCCAACGACTCGCTTGTCGTCGAGGCTCTCGGCGGCAACGACATCATCAACGCTTCCGCGCTCGCTGCTGGCGAAATCATGCTCACGATCGACGGCGGCGACGGCAATGACACCATTACCGGCAGTCAGGGCGCTGATGTGCTGTTGGGCGGTGACGGCGACGACAGCGTGATCGGCGGACGCGGCGACGATGTCGCCCTTATGGGGAGCGGCAACGACAGGTTCACCTGGAATCCGGGCGACGGCAGCGATATCGTCGAAGGTCAGGCCGGCGTCGACATACTGCAGTTCAACGGCTCCAACGCTGACGAGAACATGGACGTCTCAGCCAACGGCAGCCGCGTCAGGTTGTTCCGCGACGTTGGCAACGTCACGATGGATCTCAACGGCATCGAGCAGATCAAGATCGCCACTCTCGGGGGCAAAGATAATGTCACCGTCAACGTCAACGATCTTACCGGAACAGGCGTCAACGTGGTCTTCGTCCAGCTCGGGTCGTCTACTGGCGGGGGCGACAGCCAACCGGACACGGTGGTCGTCAACGGCACGGCAGCCGACGATACGATTCGCGTTTCAACCGCCGGCGGCGGTCGTTGTGACCGGACTGTCGGCGAAGACGAATGTGAACGGCATCGACCCCGGCGGCGGCGACGCGCTCATAATTAACGGGCTTGGCGGCGACGACACTATCAACGCGTCCCAGCTTCGCGCCGGTCAGGTCAAGCTCACGATCAACGGCGGCGACGGCAATGACTTGATAACAGGCAGCGCAGGCGATGACCTCGTCATCGGCGGCCGCGGGAACGACACCGCTTTGCTTGGCGGAGGCAATGACACCTTCGTCTGGAATCCGGGCGACGGCAGCGACACGGTGGATGGGCAGACTGGCGTCGACACGCTCTTGTTCAACGGCGCGAACGTCAACGAGAACATTGATATCTCGGCCAACGGCAGCCGGGCCCGGTTCTTCCGCGACGTTGGCAATTTCACGATGGACCTCAACCGCATCGAGACCATCGATTTCAACGCGCTGGGCGGTGCCGATACCATCAATGTCAACGATCTGACCGGGACGGGCGTCAAGCAGGTCGCCATTGACCTCGCGTCGCCGCCAGGCAGCGGCGTGGGCGACAACCAAGCGGACACGATTGTCATCAATGCGACCGGCGGCGACGACGTGACTACCGCGACGAATAGCGGAGGTTTGATCACCGTCTCGGGTCTCGCTGCGACTGTGACAATCTCTGGCGCCGAAGCAAACGATCACCTTGTCATCAACGGCCTCGGCGGTAACGACATCATCGATGCGTCGGGGCTCAGCGGCATATTGCTCACCGTCAATGGCGGTGACGGCAATGACAAAATCGTTGGCGGCGCCGGCAACGACGTGCTGACCGGCGGGGCGGGCAACAACATCCTCCCAGGGTGATTCACTAGTCGCTCCTGGAGCCTTCAGCATTTAGGCTGACGCATAAGGTGCGCCGGTGAGATAGTTTGCGCATTCGTCTGGCGGGATAGAGGTGAGGGCTTGGGCGATGGCGTCGGAGACGGCGTCGAGCGTGCGGGGCGCGGCTTTCGGACGAAGCCTTTGATCTTGGCGAAGAGTTGCTCGATCGGGTTGAGGTCGGGTGAGTATTTTGGAAGGAACAGGAGACGCGCGCCGGCGGCCTTGATCGCGTTTCGCCCGGCTTTGCCTTTGTGCGATCCCAGATTGTCAAGCACGACGATGTCGTTGCGCTTGAGGGTCGGGACCAGGAACTGTTCGACGTAGGCGAGAAACCGCTCGCCGTTGATGGGACCGTCGAACACGCAGGGCGCGTCGATGCGGTCGTTGCGCAGCGCAGCCAGGAATGTCGCCGTCTTCCAATGGCCGTGCGGGATCTTGACGACGAGCCTACGACCGCGCGGCGCCCAACCGTAGAGCCGGGTCATGTTGGTCTTGGTCCAGGTCTCGTCGATGAACACCAGTCGCGAAGGATCGACGCGCTTCTGATGGCTTCGCCAGCGCCTGCGATGGCGCTTTATGTCGGCACGATCCTGCTCGCGCGCGATAAGTGTCTTTTTTTGAGCGTGACGCCGATGCGGCGGAAGAAGCGGCTCATCATCGCCGTGTCGGCTCGGACACCACGCTCCGCCAGCAACCGGTCGCAAAGCGCCTGCAGGGTGATGTCGGATTTCTCCGCTCTCAGCGCTTCGAGAAACTCACGCTGCGGCTCAAGTCTCGGACGCAGGTATCCGCCCATCTTGCTCGCCGCCCGCGAACCGCTCCGTTCGAAGCGCTGCACCCACTTGATGGCCGAGGACTCGCTCACCCCAAAGCGCGCCGCACCCGCCCGCCGGCTCATCTCGCCCCGAGCCACCGCGTCGATCACCCGATCCCGCAAGTCTTGCAAATCTGCACTGGCCATCCCTGCTGGCCTCCGCCCAGCCAGCAGGTTGAACCAGAACAATGCCGATTCGGGAATCCAACCGATTCAAACTAGGTACACCTTGCTCTAGGGTTTGCGGATTCAAGTTGGCCCACTACGCTCGAGGGCGTCGGCCACCGATAAAGTTGGTTGTAACGTTGGGTCACCCCTTGCCGTCGGGCGGAGAACTCCCTGTGGGGGCGGGTTATTTCACCAAGCCCTACCAACCCCCGGTCATCGCTGAGGTTCGTGCTGCATCGATCCCCGAATGGCGCAGAGAGACCAGCGATCCCCTCGCTTGGGGTCCTGCTGGCGATTGTCCAATGCTCTAGCTTGCTCTCTTCAATCACAGCGCTCGCACTCCAAGAAAGGACTGGCTTTCCACGGCAGGCGTAAAGGCGATTGCGGTTGACGAGACTCCGCCCTCTCCGGGAGAGGCGGAACAGCGCCCAGACGATTCAATGGTCTCCGGCGATCCGAAGCCTGAACCCGGTTCAGCTCCAGCTGCATTCGTTGACAGGGCGAATGGCGGACTCGCCTCGACCCCAAGGTTTCCGCGTCGCGGAACCAAGATCGCGGGGGTCATCGAACTGCTGCAGAGCAGCGATGGCGTGACCCTTGCCGAGCTTGTCGCGAACACCGGCTGGCTGCCGCATACCGCGCGGGCCGCGCTTACGGGGTTACGCAAGCGCGGCTACGCCGTCAGGATCGACCGGGCCGACAAGGCGCGAGGATCGGTCTATCGGATCGAACCGTCGGAGATGGGCGGCGATGGCGCCGCGCCGCAAACCGCGGTGCAGGCTACTGGCAAAGCGAGGCCGGATCGGCCTGAACCTGGCGCAAGCCCACGGTCCCGTCAGGCGGCGTGAGATGGCGAAGCGGCAAAAAGCGATGGGCGCCGGTGAGGCTTCAGTTCCTCCAGCCCCATCGTCGTCGGAACGCGAGAGGCTCGAGGTTGCAGTCGCGAGCCTCTCCGGCCTCAACGCCGACCAGCTTCGCCTTCAGTGGCGAAACCATCTAGGCGGGATCCCTCCCGCCCATCTTCCGGGATGGCTCCTCGCGCGCGTGCTCGCCTTTCGCATCCAGGCCGCGGCATTCGGAGATCTCAATCGGGCGATCTTGCGCCGCCTGCGTGAGATGAAGGGCGAAGCCCTCGAGTCCGGACAAGCTCCTCCCTTTGCGACCCGCGGACCGACAACGCGCGAGGGCGTCGGGCTCAAGTCGGGAGTTCTCGTCGTGCGCGAATGGAACGGCTGTACCGAGCGCGTCATGGTCCTCGACGAGGGGTACGCTTGGAATGGCGGCCTCTACCGCAGCCTTTCGCAGGTGGCCAAGGCGATCACCGGCACGAATTGGAACGGGCACCGCTTCTTCGGGCTGAAAGGCGTCAGGAACGGCGCCTCGAGGAGAAAAGAAATCGCCGCGCCAACATCGAACGCAGCGCTCGGCACTGGCGTATCGAACCCGCGACAAGCTCGAACCAACCAGGAGATGCGAGGATGAAGCAGGGCGAGCGCAAAATCGTCCTTCGCTGCGCCGTCTACACGCGCGTCTCAACCGACTCCGGTCTTGAGCAGGACTTCAACTCGCTCGACAACCAGCGAGAGGCTTCCGAGGCTTATATCAAGAGCCAGGCCCATGAAGGATGGAAGCTCGTCCGCGAACGCTATGACGATGGCGGCTTCTCGGGGGGTTCAGTGGAGCGGCCGGCGCTCCAGAAGCTGTTGGACGATGTCCGGGCTCGCAAGATCGATGTCATCGTCGTCTACAAAGTCGACCGGCTGACGCGGTCGCTTGCCGACTTCGCCAAACTAGTCGAATTGTTCGACGCGCATGGCGTCTCCTTCATCTCGGTGACCCAGGCTTTCAATACCACCACCAGCATGGGAAGGCTGACTCTCAACATGCTGCTGTCGTTCGCCCAGTTCGAGCGGGAGATCACTGGCGAGCGAATCCGCGACAAGGTCGCCGCGTCGAAACGGAAGGGCATCTGGATGGGCGGAGTGGTCCCGCTCGGCTACCGGGTCGAAAACCGCGCCCTCCACGTCGTTGAAAGCGAGGCTGAGTTCGTCAGCGCCCTCTATCGCCGCTATCTCGAACTCGGCAGCGTGGTGCGCCTCAAGGTCGCTCTCGACGCCGAGAACGTTCGCTCCCCCTCCAGGATGAGCAGGAGTGGCAGGACGACCGGCGGCGTATTGATCTCGCGAGGTCACCTCTACTGGATCCTGTCGAACCCGATCTATGTCGGACGGCTGCGCCACAAGGGCAGATCCACGCCGGCCTTCATCCAGGGATCGTGGACGTTGAGATCTGGGAGCGGGTCCAGCAAAGGCTCGCCAGCCAAACGCAGACGCGGCGGGCGTCTCAGCCCGACGATCATTCCTTTCTTGTGGGCAAGCTCTATGACGACCGCGGAAACAGGATGGGCGCCAGCCATGCGTCTAAGGGTGGACGGCGCTGGCGCTATTATGTGTCGCGCGCGGCGCTGTCGGGACGCAAGCAAGAGGCCGGATCGGTCGTCCGCATTCCGGCGCCAGAGATCGAGAACTCGATTGCCAACGCAGTCGGGGCTCATCTCGCAGCGCGGGCAAACGCGATCGACGGCTGTCACAGCGACCGCAGCGGCGAACGTGGCGACTGCGCGATCACGCAGCATGAATCTGCCCGCATGCGAAGGCGCCCTCCTCGACCTCACCAATTGCAGCGACATCGTCAACGACCCGTTCCTCGGCTCGGGCTAGACCCCCATCGGCGCCGACAAGACGCGCCGCGGCTCTGTCACGGCAACGGTAGCGCGTTCGCAGGTTTGCCGGGTAAGACGGCAGATGACGATCTCGTTTGCCTGCCACCAGTTTCCGCCCGCGATCATCCGGCACGCCGTCTGCCTCTATGTACGTTTCACGCTTGGCTATCGCGACGTCGAAGATCTGCTCGCGGAGCGCGGGCTGGACGTCTCCTACGAAACGGTGCCGCGATGGGTCTTGAAGTTCGGGCCGTTGTTCGCCCGAGAACTTCGCCCCCGACGCCCGCGGCCAACGCCGCGATGGCATCTCGATGAGATGGCCGTAGTAATCGCGGGCCGGCAGTTCTGGCCGTGGCGCGCCGTTGACGACGAAGGTGAGGTTCTCGATCCTGCTGGTGCAACGACGGCGCGACAAGGCTGCAGCCGTGAAACTGATGCGCAAGCTGCTCAAGAAACAAGGCTTCGCACCCGATGTTTTGGTGACTGACAAGCTTCGCTCTTACGGAGCCGCAAAGGCCGAAATCGGCTTGTCGGCTCGCCGCGAGCGTGGCTTGCGCAAGAACAATCGGGCCGAGAATTCGCATCAACCGACTCGACGACGCGAGCGGAAGATGCAGCGGTTCAAATCGCCCGGATCAGCCCAGGGCTTCCTGTCCGTTCACGCCGCCGTTCACAACACGTTCAACGTCCAGCGTCATCTCACATCCCGCCGCACGCTTCGCGTCCTACCAGACGAAGCGTTCCGGACGTGGCGAACCGCCACCGCGGCCTGAGGTTCAGCCGGCCTTCAAACCTCGCGCCACGCCGATCCAAGTTGGTGTGACAGCGCCCCACGATAGCTTTTGTTATTGTTTTCGTCGGAACACGCGGCAGCGGCTCGCGTTTTACTAGTGTCTCCCGCCGATCCTCGGCGAACTCCAGGATGGAGAAGCGCCGATGAAAATTGCACAAATCGCCCCCCTAACCGAAAGCTGCCCGCCTCGCTTATATGGTGGGACGGAGCGGATTGTTTCCTATCTCACCGAAGAACTTGTGCGGCAGGGTCATGAGGTGACTCTGTTCGCGAGCGGCGACTCGTGCACGGCCGCGCGGCTCGAGCCTTCTTGTGAGGTCGCCCTCCGGCTCGATCCGCGCATCAAGGATCCGATCCCGCAACACATCGTGATGCTCGATAAGGTGCGCGCTCTCGCCCCCCAATTCGACGTGCTGCATTTTCATGTCGACGTGCTGCACTATCCGTTCCTGCACAGCTTCGTCGACAGGACGGTCACGACGCTGCACGGGCGCCTCGATCTCGCTGAGTTGAAGCCGCTCTATACGACCTACTGCCATGCGCCTCTTGTTTCGATCTCGAACAACCAGCGGACGCCGATGCCGCCGGTCAACTGGGTGGGCAACGTGTATCATGGGCTACCGCCCGCCATGCTGCCCTTTACGGCCGAACCGCGTGAAGGTTATCTCGCCTTCTTGGGCCGCATTGCGCCTGAGAAGCGCCCCGACCGCGCAATTGAGATTGCCACGCGGGCAGGTGTAAACCTCAAGATGGCGGCGAAGATCGATCGCGTCGACCAGGTTTATTGGGACGAGGTGATTAAGCCACTTGTCGATTCCCATCCCAATGTCGAGTTCATTGGCGAAATCGACGAGAAGCAGAAGGCCAAGTTCCTCGGCGAGGCTTCGGCGCTCATCTTCCCTATCGACTGGCCCGAGCCTTTCGGACTCGTCATGATCGAGGCCATGGCCTGCGGTACGCCGGTCATCGCTTTCCGCTCCGGCTCCACGCCCGAAGTCATCGACGCGGACGTGACCGGCATTCTGGTCGATGATGTCGAGGCGGCCGCGACGGCGGTGGCGCGAGTGAAAAAACTCAACCGCGCGAAAGTCCGCGCGCGCTTCGATGAGCGCTTCGCAATCGAGCGCGCCGCGGAAGACTATCTCAATATTTATTGCGCATTGCCCGGCGTCCGGCGTGCGGTGCGCCGCATCCCGGCGCTTCACCAGGCGCAGCCCGCCGGCTTAGGCGCGCCGATCTTCCTCAAGCCGTCTTCGCTTCCGGGACTGCAGCCGCTTGGGGTGGCGCGGGCGGCGCCGACCGAGTGAGGCTCAGTTTATCGTCAGCACTTCGATCGCGGCTGATCGGTCAAGCACGTCGACGACGAACCCGCGGTTGGCGCGCCGCACCTCAACGTCGACCTTGCCGGCAGGCAGGCTTAGACCAGTCAGCCTAATTTCGTCGAGGAAGTCGGGCAGCACCGGCCTGCGGAATACGATGCGGCTCGCCTCCGACTCGAAGCTCAAGCCAAGGCATGACTGGAGCAAATACAGCGGCGTGGCTGCCGCCCAGGCCTGAGGGCTGCAGGCGACTGGATAGAACGTCGGCCCTCGGCTCCGCTGACGCGCGAAGCCGCAGATAAGTTCGGGAAGCCTGCGCAGATCCACGTAGGTTGACGCGGCGAACAGGCTCTCGAACAGCCGCGCCGTGTCCTCACATCTTCCATAACGAGCGAATCCGGCGGCGATCAGCGCATTATCATGCGGCCAGACCGAGCCGTTGTGATAGCTCATCGGATTGTAACGCGCCTCGCCCGACGCGATCGTGCGGATACCCCAGCCACAGAAACTCGAACTCCCCATCAGGACGTTCGCCACCGGACCCGCCCGTTCCGGTAGTGCGATCCCGGCGAAGAGCGCGTGGCCCGCATTGGACGCGCGGACGCGGCAGGGCTTCTTCTCGCCATCGAGCGCGAGGACATAGGAACCGAGTTCCGCGTCGAAGAACAGCGCGTCGAAGCGCATACGCAACGCCTCCGCCTTCGCCCCGTATCCGGCCGCCCGGGTAGGCTGCCCGAGCCGGCGCATGATGCGCTCGGCGGACCGCCAGGCGGCGAACACATAGGCCTGGACTTCGGCGAGCGCGATCGGTCCTCTGGCAAGAGAACCGTCCGCGTGGAAAATCGCGTCGTAGCTGTCTTTCCAGCCCTGATTGGCGAGGCCCTGAGCGCTCCGCCGTCCGTATTCAACAAGTCCGTCCTCATCTCGGTCGCCGTACGCCTCGATCCAGCCGAGCGCCGCCTCTATGTTCGGCCAGAGGCGTCGGCAAGTCTCGACGTCGTCTGTGCGGTCAAGATATTCACCCGCTAACATCACGAAGAGCGGCGTCGAATTGACGCTGCCGTAGTACCGGCGGAACGGCACCTCGCGTAAGTCCGCCATCTCGCCGTGGCGTGCCTCGTGCAAGATCTTTCCCGGCTCGGCGTCTGCGGCCGGATCTATTTCGGTTGCCTGCGTCGCGGCGAGATGGCCGAGCACTCCACGTGCGACAGTCGGATCGATCCATAACATCATCATGGCGGTGATCAACCCATCTCGGCCGAACACCGTGCTGTACCAAGGGATGCCCGCGTAAGGATAAAGGCCCTCGGGTAGCTCGGTCATCAGCATATAGAGGTCCGCCGTAGCGCGGCGCGCGGATTTGTTGAATATGTCGTTGGAGCTGGCGATCGAAACGGCCCGAGACGACGTGGATAGCAATTCCCGCCGGGCGTCGCGGAGCGAAGTAAAGTAGGCGCGCACGGGCTTCACCGCTGAATCCCCTTGGCGGCAGTCGATCTCGACGAAGATCGAGCGAGTCTCCTTCGGCGCCAATTGAAGATTAAAAACCGCTTGATTGACGGTAAGCGCTTGCGGCGCGGGATCGAAGCGCAGGGTCGTTGATCTCGAGCGATCGTCGAGGCCGATATAACTTAGCCTCACCCGCTCGCACCGAACTTCGGGCTCATGCACCTGACCGCGTTTCTCCCGGACCATCCCGCGCACTTCAAACAGGTCGGCAAAATCGGCGGCGAACCCGATTGCAAGACGCAGGCTGCGCGCCTGAAGATCGAAATTGCGGACGCGGAGTCGTTCGAAGCAGCTAGCCTTCCACAAGAAGCGCGTGCGGCGAATGTGTATGAGGTCGTGCTCCAGGACAACCCCACCATCAGCCAAATCCGGGTTGGCGAGGTCGCAAGTCAGCGTGGTGTTATCGTCGCGCAGAGTCGAACTCAGCACGATTGGGCGGCGGTCGTTCACCGCGATCACGAAATGCGATAGATGGCGAGTGTCGCAATAATAGATGCCCTGCGTTCCGCCCGGCGAAGAAACCACATCGCCCAGAGTGTCGAACACGCCAAAGGTGTTGTCGTGCTTGAGTACGAGCGGCTTCAGTTCCGAGAGCGAGGAGGAGGCCGAAACGACAAACGCGTTACTTTCGCTGGTCTTCTGCTCCGGCGCCTTTCCGTCGGCCGTCGGAACGCTTTTCCGAGCTTTCTTTTGAACATTCATAGGTCCATCCGGATCCAGCGTGGGCTTTTCAGACACAGGTCGATGTGTTTCGTCCGCGCTCGCGATCAAATTAGGGCGTATCCAAAACAACGGGACGTCGTGTTAATAATGTTGGCCACAATCTGGGCCAAAGGGAGGAGGCAGTAGAGGCTCAGTCCACCGATATACCCGCGTGCACGATCTCGCTGAGCGCCACCACTCTCGCGCCTTGATAACTGCCAAACAGGAATGAGGGACACAGCTCGGGAATAGCAGTCATTTCCCCAAATTCCTGAGGCAATTTCAAGCCAATGACCCAATGAGCGCGTGCTGAATTTCCAGTGGCGGTCATTGCGCATCGGCCGATGCGGCCGTTCGCGCGTTTTCGTTATGCGGTCACTTTCATGCGGCTCGTTGCTCTGGACTGGGTCAATTTCCTCCTCGCCGATGTGCGGGGCGGCCTCGGCGCTTACGTGAACGTCTACCTCCTCACCGATGCGCATTGGAGCCAGGCGACGATCGGCGCTGCTCTTACCGTAAGCGGCCTGACCGGCATCATGCTGCACCCTTTGGTTGGCGCGTGGATCGACGAGATGCGGGGAAAGCGCGCTTTGCTCATCGCCAGTACTGTCATTCTCTCGGTTTGCGGCCTCGCCGTCGTCTGGTCGCCAACCATTCCGGTCGTGTTCACCGCCGATATTACCATGGCGGTCCTTGGGGGCGTGTTCGCGCCGGTCGTTGCCGCGATAACGGTCGGTGTCGTCTCCAGAGACGCCCTGCCAGCCCGGCTTGGTCGCAACGCTATCTTCGACCGCGTCGGGAATGTCTTCATGGCCGTCGTCATGGGCATTTTTGGCACAATTTATTCGCAAGGGACGCCCTTTTTCCTGCTGCCGGTTTTTGCGGCGCTGGCCATCGTCGCGGTGCTAGCGATTCCGGCGCGGGCCATCGATCATGAAAGAGCCCGTGGTCTCGCAGTGGAGGACACCGGCGCCTTGCGTCGGCCGGAGAGCTGGCGCGTCCTGTTTCGCTCCCGGCCGCTTCTCGTGTTCGCGGCCGCGGCGGCCATTTTTCATTTCGCCAACGGCCCGCTGCTACTGCTCGTTGCGCAGAAGCTGGCGCTCGCCCATCCCGGCTACGAAACCGGGCTCACGTCCGCGGCCATTATCATCACGCAATTGGCGACGATCCCGATGGCGCTCCTCGTCACTCGCGCCGATGCGCTCGGCCGCAAGCCGTTGTTGATCATCGCCTTCGCGGCAGTGCCGCTACGCGGCTTACTTTGCGCCTCATCTGACAACCCCTCTTGGCTGCTTGGCGTCCAGCTGCTCGATGGTGTGGGCGCGGGCATGTATGACGCGCTTTTGCCTCTGCTGCTGGCCGATATGATGCGGGGCACCGGCCGTTACAGCCTTGCTCGGGGCGCTCTCGGCACGATTTAGGGAATTGGCGGCTCGACAGGCTTGGGCGCGGCCGGCTTCATCGTCGCGGCATTTGGCTATAACGCGGCCTTCCTCACTCTCGCCGCCATCGCCGTGATCGCCCTGCTCGTGTTGGTGGTCGCCATGCCGGAAACGAGGCCGCCAAAGGGGAAGCTGGATCGGCCACCTCCGCCGGGTGAACCTGAAACGGGATAACCACCCGACGCTGGCGCCAATCATGGACGGGCCGCCTTCAGGCAACATTAACAACGTAGCCTACGCTTTGAATGAAGAGCGCAGAATGGCGGACCGGAGGCCGCTGACCCGAGGTCCGCCCGTCGTCATGTATGCCAGAGCCCGGGCATCGACGCCGGGTCGATCATGGCCGACGTCAGTCTTTCACTTCTCGCTTCTGAGACGCTCTGGACGATCTCTTCGCGGGGAGAGTTGTAACGAAATCAATAGCGCGATTTAGCCAGGCCTTCAAAGAGGCTTCGGTGTGGTAGCCATCTGGAGCGATGCGCACGAAGCTAGTCATGGTGCGTCCCGCCATTCCGATCGGTTGAACATGGGGCTCGCGCAGCGCCGCATCCGGCGTCGTCAAAGTAACGGGATTTACCGACGCGCAGGGCGACACGCCCGCTCGTAAGCGACGCTCTACGCGGCAAGTGTGCGCCACTCCGCCAATGCAATCGAGCGTCTCTGCTTGTAAACCTGCCGGGTGATAAGATGCCGCTCCTGATTGAAATGATTCTGGACCTGGGCGTGAACTGAACTGAATTTCTGCAGCGTCTTCATGCTTCGAAACCGCTGCATCGCGCGCTCTCGTCGTCGAAACGGCTGATGCGAATTCTCGGCCCGATTGTTGAGGCGGCCACCGACCTCGTGCCGATCGGCGGCGCCAATTTCTTTCATCGCCGCGGAATACGCACGAAGCCTGTCGGTGACGATCTTCTGCGGTCGGCCGTACTTCTTCATGATTTGCTTGAGAACTTTCAGCGCCGCAGCCTTGTCCCGCCTCGCGGTGACCACGCCTCCAAGACTTCGCCTTCATGGTCGACGGCGCGCCAAAGATAGCAGAGCTTGCCGTTGATTTTCACAAACACCTCGTCCAAGTGCCAGCGCCACTGCGGATAGCAGCGCATGTGCGCGACGCGTCGCTTACGAATCTGGGCCGCGAACATCGGGCCAAACCGGTTCCACCAGAACCGGACGGTCTCATGGCTGATATCGATCCCGCGCTCGGCCAAGAGATCTTCGACGTTGCGCAGCGACAGCGGGAATTTGACGTACATCATCACGACCAGGCGGATGACCTCCGGCGAGCTGTTGAAATATCAGAACGAGTTGCTCATGGTCTGAAGCTACCACGGCGAGACGCACTGCGGGCTCTTTGTCTGACAACGCCCTTTGGGCTGGCCCCGGCTCGCAAGACAGACGGCGCGGAAAAGGACGAAACTGACCGACACTGAATTGGAAACCGTAAAGATCAAATGGTCGCGCGTTTCATTGAAGCGGCTGCCTAAACGCGCAGAAAAGACTGGCGTTCCGGTCGAATGAGAGCATGAGTGTGGACGTCCGCGGAGGGGTTGATCTTACGCGGACTACCCTTCGCCCCGCCGGTCGCGCCGAGCCGGGGCTCGCGTCAGTGACGGGCCCAGATTGGCTGGGCCGCATCACGGAGAAGGGTCGTTCCCATGTCCATCAAACTTTCTGACACGCAACTTGTCATGCTGAGCGTCGCTGCGCAGCGCGATGATCGCAGCCTGACGCCTCCCGAGAAACTGAACGGTGGCGCGGCGCATAAGGTCGCGGCGAAGCTGATCGCAGCTGGCCTTGTCAGAGAGGTCAAGGCGAAGGCGGGAGCGCCTGTCTGGGGACGCGATGAGCAAGCCGGACATTGATACGCGCTCAAGCTGACGGCCGCCGGTGCGAGGGCAATCGCGGTCGATTGGAGGATGACGCGGAGGCTGCTGGAGATAAGCACCGCCCGGGAGTAGAGCTCGATCGATCGCCAACGCTCGCTCAACCCGGTCGAACCGCCAGTGGAGCATTCCCTGAGGCGAGCCCGCAAACGCTTGCGAGCCGCGCGCGCCGCGGGCCGAGACGAAGCTGGCGGAGACGGTCGAAATGCTTCGAACAACCGAGGGGGTGACGATCGCCGAATTGGCGGAAGCGATGGGCTGGCTGCCGCATACAACCCGCGCTGTCCTGACCGGCCTGCGCAAGCGTGGCTACGACCTGATGCTCGATCGATCCGACGCGAGGCGCGGCTCGGCTTATCGCATTGGCATCGACGGGAACGACAGACATGTGGGGACAGCTGCGACAGTAACCGAGTTCTCCC
>CAVZJI010000051.1:0-37286 GCA_963775405.1 uncultured Alphaproteobacteria bacterium | reverse complement strand
GCTCCATCCCCCGCCATGGCGTTGGCGTCCGAAAGCCGTCGGGTGATCGAGGCTGCCGTCGAGCGCGTCGATATCCGAGACGGTTCGATCGAAATCGCGCTCACGCAAGAGGCCACGGCAATCGTTGGAGAAGCTGCCGTCGTCATCGCCTGGCGGAAGTCGCCCACGCGTGTCAGCCGCGAACTCATGCCGCCGATCGAGGGCGTTCATCCCGATGCGCGAGCGACGCGGTCGGACACCAAGGCTAAGCTCCTTGCCGGCATCGCCAAGGCGCGGGGCTGGCTCGACGATCTTATCGCCGGGCGGGTTCTCCACATTGCGAATATTGCGCAGCGGGAGAAGCGCTCCGTTCGATCGACCGCAATGCTGCTCTCGCTGGCCTTCCTCGCTCCGGCTCTGGTCCAGGCCATCGCCGAAAATCGCTTGCCCCGCGGCATCGGACTAACTCGCCTATCCGACCTGCCGAGCGACTGGTCCGAGCAATTCAGGGCGCTCGGGCTTCAAGCGCCACGATAGACCGCCGAAGGCACTCATCCGACCGAGGCGCCAGCTCCCGCAAGGCCGCCCGCCCGTAAAGACGCGTCATGCACAGACCGAAACCGTCTCCGCCAGTGCAAACCGGTCTCTGCCATCTCGGCCTTTCGACCTCCACGAAAATAAATCCGCCGCCCAGAGACACCGAGGCGCAATGAGGCGGTGGAGACGAAAAAGACCGCGAGAGACCACGCCGAGGCAACATCTCCTCTGACAACCCTCGGATATGTCGGGGCTTTCAGCAGACGACACAAAGTGCGCCGAAACTGGGGACTGGCTGGTGGGGGAGGTAGGAATTCGAACCTACGAAGGCTTAGCCAGCGGATTTACAGTCCGCCCCCTTTGCCACTCGGGACACTCCCCCGTGTCCGCGGGATCAAGTCTCGCGGACGAAACCGCCCCGGGCTTGCCGAGGCGGTTTGCGGTGAGGCTTATGTTGCCTCACTGCTCGGCCTGTCAACTGGAAATATGCCGTTGATCGGGCGGGGCAACGGCCGTGACTCTGGGCTTTCGGCGCCCCGGCGATGCCCTGCTGGCCGCGGGACGCTCAGCGCGCGCCGACCAGTCAAGCCCCGAACGCGGAGCTTAGTACGGCGTGCCGTCCTTACGCGCCATCCGTCGCTGACCGTCGACCGTCACCACGGCAAGGTCGTCGTCGGGGTAGTCCACCGCGTCGCCAGCACTGCGGTCGCCGATTTCGAGGTAGACGACGTCCTCGCCGGTTTCGTTCTCGAGGCAATGGGCGTCGCCGGCGCCCGCCTTGAAGCCGGCGCACACGCCGGGTTGAAGCGCTGACCGGCCGGCGTCGGTGACGAGGGTCGGGCGCCCTTCGAGGATGTAGACAAACTCGTCCTGCTTCGTGTGCGCGTGACGCAAAGCCGAGCTGCCGCCGGGCGCAAGGCGCGTGATGTTGACGCCGAAATTCGTCAACCCGAACAGGTCTCCGAGCGGCCGCTTGTCCCGTCCGGCCATGCGCGAGGCGAACGGTTCGGGATAGTTGGTGCGAAACGGGCGCGGCGGCGCCTCGGCGGCGAGAAGCGCGACTAGGCGCTTGGCGTCTTCGGACATGGGGCTAACCTCCGCCGCTCTAGATAGCCAGTCGGCGCCGCTATGTCATCGCGTCCGCTCTAGCGGATCGCGGCCCCGATCGCTAAATGAAGCGCCTGAACAGGAGGGCTGCCCATGGAAGGGTTCCTTATTCGCGCGGCAGTGGTTGCGATCGGCCTCTGGCTCGCCTCGAAGATGGGCCTGGTCGCGTTCAATTCGACCGGAACGCTGATCGCCGCCGCGCTCCTGCTTGGCGTCGTCAACGCTTTTGTGCGGCCGATCATCATCATCCTCACCCTGCCTATCACCTTGCTCACGCTCGGGCTGTTCCTGCTTGTAATCAACGCACTGATGATCATGCTCGTCGCCTGGCTTGTCCCGGGCTTCCTGGTCGCCGGCTTCTGGTCCGCGGTCTTCGCTGCGATCGTCGTCAGCCTGACCAGCTGGGTCATGTCCGGCTGGATCGGTCCGCGCGGCCGGGTCGAAGTGATGACGGTTCACCAGCCGGGCGGCCGCGGGCGCTGGTGAGCGCCTCGTAGCCGCGCTATCCGAGCTCGAAGGTCGTCACCCCAAAGCAGCGCTCGAGCCCCATTTGCGGGGTCCCGTTCTTGTACATGCGCGCCGTCTCGAAGATGGGCGTCATCGCGTAGCGCGCCGCAAGCGCCACGGCGGCCGAATTGGCTTCAGAGGTGTCAAGAAACACCGGCGCGCCGGGCGCGCGAGCCATAAGCCCGGCAAATAGACGATCGGCGGTCTCCTCATCGTCGGCGAACAGCGGTCCGATCTTGAATCCTTCCCGGCAAGCCCGCAGAACGCCGTAGCCCGTCAGCCTCTCGCCATCGACGGCGCCAAGGGCGACAGCTTGCTGCTGCCCTATCCAGGACTTGAGAAAGTCTGCGCGCGGCGCGGGAAAAGCAGTCTCGTCATAGCGCAGGATTTCCGCGATCGGGATCGCGGAAAGGTCGGTCAGTCCGGGAGGCGCGGCGCCTCCGCCCCGGCCCTTCTGACGGATATTGCGGAACGCGAGCCGGAAACCCGACTTGCGATAGTTTTCCTGTTGGGCGAGGACGCCGTCGAGGCCGATCACCCGACCGCCCAGATGGTCCAAAGCCGCTCGCCAAAGCTCAAGGCCGAAGCCTCGCCCGCGATACTCCGCCTTGACGATGTAGAGGCCCAGAAATCCGAAACCCGAGCCGTAGTGAACAGCGGAGACGCAGCCAATTGGGGCGCCGTCGCGTTCGCCGAGAAAGAACCCTTGTGGATCGGCGGCGTAAAAACAATGCGCGTCATGAAGACCGGGATTCCAACCCTCCGACGCGGCCCATTCGAGGGCGAGCGCAAGATCGGCTTCGGTCATCCTGCGCACAACGAAACTCTTGTCGCGCATGAGGGCCTGCCTCAGCTCAGCTTGGCCGCCGCCACATCGCCATCCGTCACGTAGTGATTGACTCGGGCGACAAGCGTTTCCCCGGCGCGTCGCAAGTCTACGTCGCCGATGGCGCCGCTCCTGTTGAGCTCGGAAATGATGAAATCGCGCTCGGCGTTGACGTCGTCCGCGGTCGCATGCGTGAACTGAAAGGTGAACCTGGTGAAGGACAGCCCCGTGTCCCGCGTTCCGGCCCCCACCCAGAGCGCGGGTCGGTCAATCGGCGGACGATCGGCGTTCAGCCAGAATTCCGGAGTGTTCAAGGGCTCGTCATTCCGCTCCAGGCTCAGCCCCCAGAAGCGGACATGATGGCGCTTGCGCGGGCTCATGTCGATCGCCTTCTGGAAGCCAACGTCCTGCGCGCGCCCGAACAGAAAGAGGGTGCTGAACGGCGCGGTCGGATAGGGCCTGTTGAGCACGAACGTTACGACCATGCGCCATGAGCTTCTCAAATTCAGCGGATCGGCCTCGGTCCACCCGGCCGCGACGAACGCGGCGCGGAGCTTGCTCAACTCACCCATAAGGACGAGATTGACCGGATCTCCGGGAAATCCATCGCCTGTGAGGGTGAAGCTCGGCACGCTCTTGCGTTGCAGAATCTTGAGGCTCATGCGCACAATGCGCGGCAAGATCACGTAGGCCGCGACCGCGTACGCCAGACTCAGCGCCAGGATAGCCGGCAGCCTGCGGTCGGTGAAGCGGAAAACGAAGACGATCAGCCAAACGCTGAAGGCGCCCAGCGCGAAGACCGCCACGCGCCGAGTGATAAGTCTCAGAAGGCTCACAGTCCCAACCCCGGACCCAATTCCCCCGCACACTTGTTCGATTCGCGCCGCGGGTCAAAGCTACCCTCGGCGTGCGCTCCTGCGCCGGGCGGCGCCGGCGCCTGCTGGAGAATTTGCTTTTGGATGGAGCGACATTGTCGTATAACATTTAACCTATGTTATACACCGCGCGCGTCATTCCAGGGCCCGCGCCCAAACTCGAAAACGAAGGGCGGAACTAAAAGGGGTCATAACGCACTGAAAACATTAGGGCGCGCCGGTAAAATTGCGGTTGGGTCGTGCGCCGCTGAGCCCGCTTCCCCGAAGCGGCCGCTGGAGTCCAATGCAGCCGATTCGACCGAACGCCGACCGGCTAGCGCGCCAAGTCCTCCGCAAGGCGCTCGAGGAATTTGAGGCAGGCCGCGAGCTGCGCCTCGTCCACGAATTCGTCAGGCTTGTGCGCCACATCGATCGAGCCCGGCCCGCAGACGACGGTCGGCAGGCCGGCGTCCTGAAAGTGGCCGGCCTCGGTCGCGAACGAGACGGCGATCGCGCTGTTGGAGCCGGTCAGCCGCAAGGCCAGCGCTTCGGCGGCCGAGCCGGGGTCGGCGGCGAGCGGCGGAACATCGACCTCCATCGCGGTCTCTATTGTCGGACCCGACACGAAGCGCGTCAGCCTGGGCGTCGCGACCTCGTCGACGAATGCCTGAACCTTGGCCAGCGCCGAGGCCGTCGTAACGCCCGGCAGGCCGCGAAACTCCCAGTTGAACACACTTTCGCGCGCCAGGATGTTGCGCGCCGTCCCGCCGCGAATCATGCCGACATGGATGGTTGAGTAAGGCGGATTGAAGCGCGGGTCGAGCGGGCCCTCCTCGTAGTCGCGCGCGAGCCGTCCGATCTCACTCACCACATCCGCTGCCGCCGCGACGGCGTTCGCGCCGAGCGCCGGCAGCGCGGAATGGGCCTCGTGTCCGGTGACGACCGTTCGGAAGGTCGCCACGCTCTTGTGCGCGTCGGCGACCGCCATCATGGTCGGCTCGCCAACGATGACCGCAGCCGGGAGCGGCTCGTCCTTGCCGAACCGGGCGATGATGTCGAGCGAGCCGAGGCACGTGGTCTCCTCGTCGTAGCTCAGCACGATGTGGACCGGGCGCTTGAGGCCGGCGTCCCGGAACACGGGCGCCATCGCCAGCACACACGCGCCGAACCCCTTCATGTCGCAGGCGCCGCGGCCGTAGAGGCGCCCACACGCCTCGCGTAAAGTGAACGGTGGGCTCGACCACGGCTGCCCCTCCACCGGCACGACGTCGGTATGGCCGGACAACACCACGCCGCCATCGACCCGAGGACCGATCGTCGCGAGGATCGCGGCCTTGTCGCCGGCTGCGTTCGGCGCGCGGCGCGATTCAAGCCCTTGTTCGCGCAGGTAGCCCTCGACAAACTCGATAAGCGGCAGGTTCGAGGAATCGCTCACGCTCTCGAAGGCGATGAGCCGCTTGAGCAGCGCCTTGGCCTCGGCGAGACGGTCGCCGCTGGTCATCGGGCCGCTCGGACAGGCGCGCGAAGCGCGGCGCCAAAGACAACCACAAAGACGGTGGACGGGGCGATCTGCGCCGCTAGAATGACGATTGCATGTACGAAGCCGTGACGCATCAGGTCAAAGTCACCGTCGAGCCGACCTTCGATCCGGAACGCTCCGATCCGGACGAACGGCGCTATTTCTGGCGCTATGCAATTGAGATCGTCAATCTCGGCAACAAATCCGTGACGCTGATCGAGCGACACTGGCGGATCACTGACGCCGCCGGCGGTCACCAAGAGGTGCGCGGACTTGGCGTTGTGGGCGAGCAACCGACGATCGAGCCGGGTGAAGTCGTTCCACTACACCTCGGGCTGCCCGCTGACCACGCCGAGCGGGCTCATGGTCGGCGAATATCGGATGGTCGATCCGGAAGGCCGGAGTTTTGAGGTTTCCATTCCTGCTTTTTCGCTGGATTTTCCGGACGCGAAGCGGGTCCTGAACTAGCGCAACATCTTCAACCCCCGCGCGCGAGCCGCGCCCCCTAAACTGAACGCGGCGTGAAACGAGGACATGATCGGCCTTGCCCAGCGGCGTTCGACGTCACTCGCGTTGGCGTTCATGGCGACGTCCCATCGGCCCATTCGTCATCCCTGCAAGGAACGTCGCCGCGGACAATGTCTCCAGCGATTGGGCGCAAGGCAAGAGCGCCTGCGAAGGCGAAGCCCGCGATGAGCGCCGCCGGTCCGCTCCGCAGACGATGCCCGAAAAGGCCCATGAGCGGCATCGCCACAATCGCGCCGGCGGCAAAAGCCAGGAGCGCAACGCTGAGCCCTGCGTCGGAAAGCGCGAGCTCCGCCTTGACCCGCGGAATCGCGGCCGCGCATGAGCCAATTCCAAGGCCACTCGCCAGGAAGACGTAAGCGTTCCGAAGCGCTGCGGCCAAGGCGGTTCGGCGGCTCTTTCAGGGGCGAGCTCGGGGCTCGCGTCGAGCACTTGGGTTCTCCGGGCATACGCAAACAACGCGGAATTGGGCTGGCGCCGACGGCTAACCTCCCTTAATGGGCTGCGCCCGGCGAATGGAGATTCCGTGCCCGGCTAATGCGCGTGCGAGAGACTCCGACGCGTCCGCTTAAAGGACCACAGTGTCAAGGCTTTCGGCGCGGCCGATGGCAAACAAGGTGCTGGTCGGTCTTGAGCTTTTCGTTCAAGATCGCCTTAGAGACGCGGCCAGAGTTGCGCAGAGGCGCATTTGATCTGGGCATCCTCTCGATCACACGCCGCTACTCCCGCTAGAGAATCGAGCGCGCAGACGCCGAGGAGCGCAAGATCAGAGCGCAACACCTCGAGGGTCGCCGCGTAAGACACCGCCAACTTCGAGGGTAGGACGTTTCGCCCTTAGGGGCGTCGCGAGCGGCCTATCGCCTTTAAAAACGGCGATATCCGCCCCGATCACGTGCGCCTCCCGCATGTTGATGAACTCCGTCGCAGGCGCGGCAGGCGGGACGGGATTTCAACGGCTCCGGACGCGCTGGTTCGGCCAAGCCTACCGCACCGAAGAGAGCGGCGCCGCAACCTGCTCGAGCGGCTTGCGCTCGGCGTTGATGGCGTATAGCCAGGCGACGACGGCGGCGGCGAACATGAGACAAGCGGCGAAAACATAGCCGCCAAAGATGCTGTTTCGCGATCCGCTTTCGATCAGCCTGCCAAAAACAAGCGGCGCGGCGACGCCGCCGACGCCGGTTCCGATGGCGTAAAAGATCGCGATCGTCATGGCGCGAATTTCTATCGGGAAAGTCTCGCTGACCGTGAGGTAGGCCGCGCTCGCCGCAGGCGAAGCGATAAAGAACACGATCATCCAGCCGATCGTCTGGCTCATCGCGGACAAGAGGTCTTGCTGGAAGGCGACAGCGACCGCGATCATGAGCACGCCCGAAAGACCATAGGTCAGCGTGATCATGACGCGGCGCCCAAGGGTGTCGAACAGGCGCCCAAGAATGACCGGCCCAAGAAAATTGCTCAGCGCGAAGGGCAGGATGTACCAGCCAACGGCGCCGGGGCTCACCGAATAGAATTTCGTCAGGACAAGCGCATAGGTGAAAAAGATGGCGTTGTAGAAGAACGCCTGCGCCGCCATCAGCGTTAGCCCAACGAAGGTTTGCACGCGATGGCGGTTGATCAGCGTGTCGAACACTTCCGTAAGCGGCGTATGGTCCCGTGAGCGCAGGCGGAGGGATTTGCCGGCGGGGACCGGCTCGAGCTTGGCGCCCTCATCCTTAAATCGCTTTTCGATTCCATCGACGACGGCCTCGCCCTCCTTCTCCCGCCCGTGGATCGAGAGCCAGCGCGGACTCTCGGGCACCCACATGCGCATGAAAAAGACGGCAAGCCCGAGAATTGCGCCAGTGAGAAATGCGAGGCGCCATCCCCACTCTGAAGGAATGAGGGCCGGATTGAGCAGCACGACCGCGACCACGGCGCCGAGCGCAGCCCCCACCCAGAAACTCCCGTTGATCGTGAGATCAAGTTGGCCGCGGTAACGCGCTGGGACCAGCTCCTGGATGGTGGAATTGATGGCGGAATATTCGCCGCCGATGCCGCAGCCCGTGAAGAAACGGAAGAGGAAGAACGTGAAACCGTTCCATGCGAGCCCGGTGAGCGCGGTCGCGATGAGGTAGACGACGATGGTGATGAAGAAGAGCTTCTTGCGCCCAAGCCTGTCGGTCAGCCAACCGAAGAACAGCGCGCCGACGACCGCGCCAAGAAGGTAGGCGCTGCCGGCTAGTCCGACCTCGGAATCCGAGAAACGAAGCGCCGGACTTTCCTTCAAAGCAGGCGCGACTGAACCCGCCAGCGTGACTTCGAGCCCGTCGAGAATCCAGGTAATCCCCAGCGCGGCAATCACTAAGACATGAAAACGACCCCACGGGAGACGCTCCAGTCGAGCCGGAATCAGGGTCGAAATCTCTTCCGATGAACGCGTCGATGTCGCCGACATGAATGTCCCAGCTCAAGGCGGCTCGCATTGTCCCGGATAGGAAACGAGGTCGAAGCCGGAAGGTTGCACGATCCCGCCGAGGCAAAACCGTCGCCCTTTAAAGTGCCCGCTCCCACTGATCGCGGTAGGCCTTGAGTCCCGGCAGTTTCCAACTGCGCGCCGGCTTAAGTTGCGGCGGCGCGTGGGACGCGCCCCAATGCGCCAGCATCGCCGCCCCGGCCGCCGCGCCTGCGCTCGTTGGCGCGACCACCACCCGCCGGCCCGCCATGAGGCGAGCGAGCACGGCGGCGAAAGCAGGAGAGCGGGCGAAGCCTCCTTCGACGATGAGGTCGCCCGGCGCTTCGAGGCGGCCCAGCATGTGCGCGGTCATCAGCGCGGAATAGAGTGTTGCGAGCGCGACACGCGCTTTCGGCGTCGCTGACGTTTCACCCTTGATAACGCCTTTCCGCTCTGCAAATGGCCCGCCCTGGTCCGAGAAAGCAGGCAAAGCGAGCGCCCCAGAGGCGATCACGGCGGCGATATCGGCTTCGTCCGCATCGACCGGCGAGTCGCCGGCAAGCACTGAGAATTCGCGCCCGCCCATGAAGCGGGCCGTTGGCACCGGCTCTCCACGTACGTCGACATTGGCCAGCATGTCGGCTTTAGGATCGAGCCGCGCCGTTCCACCGACGGTCATGATAATGACCCAGGTTCCAGTCGAGATCACGGTGAACGGCTCGCGCCTGGATATGAGATGCGGCACGAGGGAGGCGTTCGAATCGTGCGCGCCGCAGATTATGCGCACATCGGGCGGAAGGCCGATCGCGGCAGCAACCTCAGGTTTGAGGGTTCCGAGGGTGTCCCAGGCCTTGCGCATCGGCGGGAAGAGGCGCCGCCAGCCCAGCTTGTCGACCATGCTCGAGAGATCGCTTTCTTTCGGACGCCACAGATCGGTGTGCGCTCCGAGCGAGGTCGCTTCCGAAGCTATAGCCCCGCCCAGGCGCCAAGCGAAATATTGCGGATAGGTAAGGAATGCAGACGCCTGTTTGAATTGGGCCGGGAAATGGCGCTCGAAATAGAAAATGTGCCGCCCGAGATTGAGGCCCCGCGGCAGATGGGGCGACCGGGTCTCGTCATAGGGCGGACGCGCGGCGTCATAGTCGGCGTCGACAGCGGCGAATCCATCGAACTCATAGTCAAGCGGCGGAAGCGCTTCGTCGTCTCGCCCCATGAGGACGCCGGCGCAGCCGTGCGTCGTGGTTGAGATCGCCTCGATGGAAAAACGCGCGCCAAGCTCCCTGAGCGCGCTCATAAGGAAAGACCAGGCGCCTTCCGTGTCGAGCTTGAGATAAGGCCACGTCGAGTCTGGGGCGAGGGGCGCGTTGGGGCGGCCACGCTCGGCTACGACCTCGCCCGCGGCGTCGAACACGACGACCTTCATGTTCGTCTTGCCGACGTCGAAAACCGCGACGCAGCCGTTCATGCCCGCGCCCCCGTTCATTCCAGATGGAACATCTCGACCAAGGGCGTGGTGACCGGGCTGCCGTCTGGGTTGGCGGCCATGATGTCTTTCATGTGCGCCCACCAGCGCCGCATGACCGAATCCTTCGTCACCTCGCCCATGCGGTGGTCGTCGGTGCGCTCGAGGTAGGCGAAAAGAATGTTGGTGTCGGGATCGAGAAAAATCGAGTAGTTCGTGATCCCTGATTCGCCCAGCAGCGCCTGCAACTCCGGCCAGATCGCATCGTGCCGGCGCCGATATTCGTGCGCTTCGCCGGGGTTGAGGAACATTTTGAAGGCGTAGCGCTGCATCGGGCCTCGGCCTCAGATCTCCTCATCGTCGTGGCCTACGCCGCGAAGAGTGGCCTCTCCCCGCATTGCGTTGCGGGGAGAGAGGACGGCGTTAGAAGTCGAACTTGTCGATGTTCTCCTTCGTGTAAATGAAGGGCGGCCCAAGCAGGATTTCGCTGCCGTTGACGACATTGAGCTTGCCAAGTTTGCCCGCGTCGACCGAGGTCGCGCCCGGCTTCAGCTTGCCGTCGACGACCGCGCGCATGACGTAAGTCGCTGCATAGCCGAGATCGATCGGATTCCATAAGACCACCGACTTGACGCAGTCAGTTTTGAGATAGGGCTTCATTGCGTTGGGCGTCGCGAGGCCGACGACGGCGATCTTGCCGCATTGGCCAGCCTTCGTGACCGCTTCAGCAGAAGCGGGAGTCGCTACCGAAGTCATGCCGAAAAGGCCCTTCAGCTTTTCGCCGTATTTGTTGATGAGGGTCGTCGCCTGGTTGAACGACAGGTTGTTGTCCTCCTGCGCCTCGACCGTCTCGAGCCATGTCATTTTCGGATGGCACTTTTCTGTATAAGCCTGCATCTCGGCGATCCAGCGCGCCTGATTGGGCGTGGTGAACGTCGAGGTGACGATGGCGAAACTACCGTCCTCGCCGATCTCCTTGGCCATCGAGTCGACCATGCCCTTGCCGATGCCGTTGAATTCAGCCTGGTTGACGAACCATTCGCGCGCGTCCGGCGTGGAGTTTGCGTCGTAGCCGACCACGTGGATGCCCTTGGACAAAGCCTTCTTGAGGACCGGAGCGATCGCCACCGGATCGTTGGCGGCGAACAGCACGCCGTCTACGCCGCGGGTGATATAATTGTCGATGAACTTTATCTGCTCGTCGATCTTGGCTTCGGTCGGGCCGTCGGTTGTCACCTTGACATTGCCGAGCTCCTTCGCCGCGTCCTGCATACCTTTGGAAGTCGCGTTGAAATAGCCGATGCCGATCAGCTTCGGCACATCGACAAGGGCAATCTCCTTGCCCGCCTTGCCAGGCGGATTGGTCGGCTGGCCGCCGTCGTAAGCCTTGGCCACCACCGGGGCCCCCCCGCCGCTCGCGTCGCAGGCGAGCGGGCTCGTCGGCAGGTCGTCGGCGCCGTCCCATTTGCCCGCGGCGCTGGCGCCGCCGGCCGCGAACGACAAGGCGAACATCGCCGCCGCTGTGCTGGTCAGTAAACTCGTTTTCATACTCGACTCCTCCCTAGATGCCGCCAGCGGCGGCGTTGGCTCTCCGAAAGCGCGCGCTCAGTCGCGGCGACGGAGCGAACTTGCGATCAACACCGAAAGAATGAGCGCGACGCCAATGACGACGATTGTCGCGTCGCCCTTCACGCCAGTCAACGCCAGCCCGTTCTTGAGGAGCTGGATCATCACGAGGCCGATCACGGTGCCCCAGATAGTGCCCGAGCCGCCGAAAATGCTGGTTCCCCCCAGCACCACCGCGGCGATCACATCGAGCTCGTAGCCGCTCCCCATATCCATCCGCGTGGTCGTCACCCGCGAGACGAGAACCCAGGCGGCGAGGCCCGAGGCGAGACCGGACAGCGTGTAGACGATGAGCTTCACCCGATCGACCGGCAGGGCGGAGAAGCGCGCCGCTGTTTCGTTCGAGCCGATCGCGTACAGCGTCCGGCCAAACGTCGTGCGGTCGAGCGCGACGCCGGCGATGACGATGAAAACGAGGAGAAGGAGAAGCTGCGCCGGTACGCCGAACAGGCTCCCCTGCCCAAGAAAATAGAACCATTCCGGATAGCCCCGGACGGAGTGGGCCTGGCTTATCCCCTCGGCGAGGCCGCGATAGAGCGCGAGCGTCGCGATTGTCATGATCAGCGGCGGCACTTTCACTCGGGTGATGATGAGCCCATTAACGAAGCCCGCAAGCGCGCCCACGAACAGGGAGAAGACAATCGCGAGCGGTAAGGGAAAGCCGAACGTTTTCCAGGAATAGCCCAGCATGATGGCGCTGAGGCCAACGACCGCCCCGACCGAGATATCAATGCCGCCGGTGATGATGACGAAAGTCATCGGCAACGCGATGAGGCCGATCTCGGTCATGAGTTGGCCCTGGTTGAGTAGATTGTCCAAGGTGAGAAAGCGGTCGTTCATGAGACCGAGGCCGAAGAGCGCGATCAGGAGGATGATCGTGAGCAACGTCTCGTGACGCTTGAGCCAGCGGGGGACGCGAAACGCCTTCGTTTCGATCACCAAACTCATCGCTTCCACCCCTGCGCGGCGCGGCGCTGGCGGCGCAGAATGTCGGCGATGACGGTCGCGAGAATGAGCGCGCCGCGTAACGCGTCCGTCCAATAAGGCGAGACGTTGATGAACACGAGCGCGCTCGTGATCTCGGCGATAAGGATAGCGGCCAAGGTCGAGCCGACCACCGTGCCGACGCCGCCCAGAATGCTGACGCCGCCGACCACCGCCGCGGTGATGATGGTGAGCTCGAGACCCTGCGGGGTCGTCGACTGGATCACCCGAAGCTGCGTCGCGTAGACGAGCGAAGCAAGCCCGGCGAAGAAACCGTGCAGCGCGAACACCATGAGCACGGTGCGCTGCGGGTTGACCCCGCAGAGGCGCGCGGCCTCTGGATTGCCGCCGGTCGCGTAGATCGCCCGCCCCGTAGGCGAGTTGCGCATCCAGAGCGCCGCCAGCACGGTCGCGAGGACCATGATAATGACAGGCATCGGCACGCCGAACAGAGACAGATCCGCGAGATGGAAGTTTTGCGGCAGGTCGGTAATCCATTTGCCGCCAGTGACGCTGATGAGGGCGCCCTTTAGGATCGACAGCATGCCGAGCGTGACGACGATCGCCGGGATCCGCAGATAGGCGATGATCGCGCCCTGGCCCGCCATTACTGCGGCGCCGATGACGAGCGGCGCGAGCCAGGTGACGATGATCGGCGCGCCTGCGACGGCAAGCGAACCGCTGATTGTCGCCAGCACCCCGATGAGTGCGCCAACCGAAATGTCGATGTTGCCGGAGATGATCACCATCGACATGCCGACGGCGGCGATTGCGATATAGGCGTTGCCGAGCAGAATGTCGGAAAGATTGCGCGTGGCGAGGAAGCGCGGATTGATGAAGCCGACAACGACGGCAAGCGCGACGATCGCGACCGCGAGCAGAAGCTCCTGGCCGGCCAGGCGGCGAAATACGCCGCTACGCGCGTTTGCCGAACTTACGGTCGCGGTCACGCCGCCTTCTCCGCGCTCGGTGTCCCGCCCATCATCGCCGCCCCCACGGCCTCGGACGTCGCTTCAGCGCGGTCGAACTCGGCCACGAGCCGACCCTCGCGCATCACAAGCACACGATCGCTCATGCCCAATACCTCTGGCAGCTCACTCGAAATCATGAGAATGGCGACGCCTTCGGCCGCGAGCTGGCTCATCAAGCGATGGATCTCGGCCTTGGCGCCGACGTCGATGCCGCGGGTCGGCTCATCGAGGATCAGGAGCTTGGGATTGTTGGCGAGCCACTTGCCGAGCACGATCTTTTGTTGATTGCCGCCGGAGAGCCGGCCGGCGATCTCGTCGACCGAACTTGTCTTGACGCTGAATCGCGCGACACCCTCAAGCGCCATCCGCCGCTCCGCAGCGCGGTCGATGAATCCGACGCGCGACAGAGACCCAAGCGCCGCAAGCGAAAAATTGTGCAGGACGCTCATGCCCCTGACCAGGCCCTGCGTGCCGCGATCTTCAGGCACGTAAGCGATGCCCTTTGCGCGCGCGGTTTCGGGCGAATCGATCCGCACGCTTTCGCCGTTAAGCCGAACGTCTCCGGACTCGCTCGGCGTCATGCCGAACAGCGTCTGCGCGAGTTCGCTGCGCCCCGAACCCACAAGTCCCGCAAGGCCGACGATCTCGCCCGCGCGCACAGTGAGGCTGACGCCCTTGGTGAGCGGCCGGCGCACGAGATCACGCGCTTCGAGGACCGGCGCGCCGATCGGCGCGGCGGTCTTCGGGAAGAGGCTCTCGAGCCGCCGCCCGACCATCATTTGCACCAGTGCACCGACGTTCGTGTCCGCGACCTCGCGCGAACCGACATAGGCGCCGTCGCGCAGCACCGTCACGCGATCGGCGATCGCAAAAATCTCATCGAGGCGGTGGCTGATATAAACGATGCCGACCCCGCGCCGCTTGAGGCGGCGGACGACGTCAAACAAACGCGTCACGTCGCTTTCGGTCAGCGCCGCCGTCGGCTCATCCATGATGAGGATGCGGGCGTCATGCGACAAAGCGCGCAAAATCTCGACGCGTTGACGATTTCCTACGGTCAGGACGCCGACGATTTGATCGGGAGACAGATCGTCGATCTCGAGCGAGTTCGAGCAGTCGTCCCGCCTCCGTCCGCATCGCCCGCCAGTCGATGCGACCCGCGCCAGCCAACGGCGCATGGCCGAGAAAGATGTTTTCGGCGACGCTGAGCTCGGGAAACAGCAGCAGTTCTTGATAGATTGTCGCAACGCCCGCGCGGCGCGCATCGTCGGGAGATGAAAAATCGACCTGCGTCCCGTTCACGAGAATGGAGCCAACGTCCGGTTGGTAGACCCCGGACACGATCTTGATGAGCGTGGATTTGCCGGCGCCGTTCTCTCCGAGTAGCGCGTGGACTTCGCCCGGGCGCACATCGAATGATACGCCCGAGAGAGCGCGCACGCCAGGAAATGACTTCTCGATCCCGAGCACCTCAAGCAACGGACTCGCGGCTCGGTCGGGCGGACCGACGGCCGTCTGCTCCGTGCTCACGCCGCCTCCGTGGCAGTCGACACGCCTATAGCCGCCATGAGATCGGCAATAGAGAGAGAACCTTGCACGGCGAGCAGATTGCGGAGGATCTCGACGCGCTGTCGCTCGCGCATAATCTTGTCGTTCCCCCGATATTGGTCGTTGTCACTTGCAGTGCCACGCGCCTATTGGACTGTCAATCGAGCCCGATCGAAGTCGCGCAGAGAAGCCCCGCAATCGCGCAGAAACGTTGACGCTCTGCGAGCATTTGCCTATGGAGGATTGAAAATCGCACCGCATTTAAGAGGAAGGGCCCATGGGCGGCGATCAAGTTCGTTTCGACGCTCCATTGCCCGATCTCTGGGACGACGAGCAAGCAGCCGCTCTCGACGATCCGGGTCTCCTGCTCTATCGGTCGAACCTGCTTGGCAGCGACCTGCGCATCACCAATTTCGGCGGCGGCAACACTTCTGCGAAGCTGGAGGCGACCGATCCGCTGACCGGCGCGCCGACCCAGCTTCTCTGGGTCAAGGGCTCAGGCGGCGACATCGGCTCGATGAAGCTTGACGGTTTCTCGACGCTCTATCTCGACAAGCTCCTCAGCCTCAAGTCGATCTATCGCGGCCTCGAGCATGAGGATGCGATGGTTGGGCTGTACAACCATTGCACCTTCAACCTCAATCCGCGCGCAACCTCGATCGACACCACGCTGCACGGCTTCGTTCCGCACACGCATGTCGATCACGTTCACGCGGACGCGGTCATTGCGATTGCGGCCAGCGAAAATGCAGAAGCGCTCACGCGCGAGATTTATGGCGGAGAGCTCGGCTTTTTGCCCTGGCAACGGCCAGGCTTTGATCTCGGGCTCAAGCTCGGCGCGATGGCTGAGGCGAATCCAACCATGAAGGGCGTGGTGCTTGGCGGCCACGGACTGTTCACCTGGGGGCCGACGTCGAGGGAATGCTATCGAATCACGTTGGAGATGATCAATAAGGCCGCCCGTTGGCTCAGCGCAAAGGCGCAGGGAGAAGCTTTCGGAGGCCCGCGCGTCGAGGCGCTGTCGCGGGCCGACCGGCGCAATGTGGCGGCGAAGCTCCTGCCCGCCATTCGCAAGCATATTTCCGCGAGCGAACGCAAGATCGGCCACTTCACCGATGCGCCCGCGGTGTTGGAGTTCGTCAATTCTCCTGATCTTAAACCCCTGGCGGCGCTTGGGACGTCGTGCCCGGATCACTTTTTGCGCACGAAGATCCGTCCGCTTGTGCTGCCCTACGACCCGATCTCCCGCAATCTCGACGCGGTGATTGCGGCGCTCGACAAGACTCTCGCCGACTACCGCGCCGATTACGCCGACTATTATCAGCGTTGCAGACATGCCAATTCGCCGGGGATGCGCGATCCCAACGCGGTCATCTATCTCGTCCCCGGCGTCGGCATGCTGTCCTTCGCCAAGGACAAATCCACGGCTCGAATCGCCTCGGAATTCTACGTCAACGCGATCAACGTGATGCGTGGCTCGACGAGCGTCGGGCGCTATGTGGGGCTTTCGGAGCAGGAAGCGTTCAATATCGAATATTGGTTGCTGGAGGAGGCCAAGCTCCAACGCATGCCGAAGCCGAAATCGCTTGCCGGGCGCGTCGCGCTGGTGACGGGGGGCGCAGGCGGCATCGGGCAGGCGATCGCGGCTCGGCTCATGGGCGACGGCGCCTGCGTCGTGCTCGCCGATATCGACGCCCAAAGCCTTGACGCGGCCGTCGCCGACTTCGGCAAGAAGTTTGGCATGGATGTGGTCACGGGAATCCATGTCGATGTGACCGACGAGGCCAAGGTCGACGGCGCGTTCCACGAGGCGCTGCTCGCTTTTGGCGGGCTGGACATCCTCGTCGCCAACGCCGGCATCGCTTCCGCGGCGCCGTTCGAGGACACTTCGCTCGAGCTTTGGAACCGCAACATCGCGATCCTCGCGACTGGATATTTCCTGTCCGCGCGCGCCGGCTACCGCATCATGAAGGACCAGGGCCTCGGCGGCAGCATCGTCTTCATCGCCTCGAAGAACGCGCTCGCCGCTTCGCCCGGCGCCTCCGCCTATTGCGCCGCCAAAGCGGCCGAAGTTCACCTCGCGCGTTGTCTCGCGCTCGAAGGCGCGCCGCTCGGCATCCGCGCCAATACGGTCAATCCGGACGCCGTGCTACGCGGCTCGAAGATCTGGCAGGGCGAATGGCGCGCGCAACGGGCGGCGTCAAACAAGGTGAGCGAGAATGAGCTCGAAGAGGTCTATCGCCAGCGCTCGCTGTTGAAACGCTCGGTCTATCCCGAGGATATCGCCGAAGCAGTCTATTATTTCGCCTCTGATCTCTCCGCCAAAAGCACGGGCAATATCCTCAACGTCGACGCCGGCAACGCGGTCAGCTTCACGCGCTGAGCAAGCGCCTTTCGATACGGAGCGGCCATGTCCTACCGCATCCCCGATGCGCTCATCGCCGAGGAGAACATGAGGATCGCCCCCGCGCAGGCGGAGGATTATGCAGCGCTCGGCCGGCGTCTTGAGCGTGCCCGCATCGACGTCGAGACCGTCACCTCCAAGGTCGCTGCCTTCGCGGTCGCAATTCCGACCTGGGGAGTCGGCACAGGGGGTACGCGATTTGCGCGCTTTCCGGGCGTGGGCGAGCCGCGTGGAATCTTCGACAAGCTCGAGGATTGCGCGACAATCCATCAACTCACCCGCGCGACGCCAACCTGCTCGCCACACTTTCCGTGGGATAAGGTCGAGGATTATCGCGAGCTGGCGCAATTCGCCGCGACGCTCGGCGTCGGATTCGACGCGGTCAATTCCAACACGTTTCAGGATCAGGACGGGCAGGAGCTCTCTTACAAGTTCGGCTCCCTCGCCCACAGCGAGAAGGCCGTGCGCGATCAGGCGGTCGCGCACAATGTCGAATGCATCGAGATCGGCGAGAAGCTCGGGTCGAAGGCGCTGACGGTCTGGATCGCCGACGGCTCGAATTTCCCCGGCCAATCGAATCTCAACCGCGTATTCGACTGGTAACTCGAGTCGATGGGCGAGGTCTACGCGCGACTGCTCACGATTGGCGCGTGTTTATCGAGCACAAACTCTACGAACCGGGGTTCTACTCGACCGTCATTTCAGACTGGGGCACGAGCCTCATGGCGGCGCAGGCGCTGGGACCGAAGGCCCATTGCTTGTCGATCTCGGGCACCACGCTCCGAACGTCAATATCGAGCAAATCGTCGCACGGCTGATCCGCGCGGCCAAGCTTGCGGGCTTTCATTTCAACGATTCAAAGTATGGCGACGACGATCTCGACGCCGCCTCGATCGACCCGTTCCGCCTGTTCCTCGTTTTCAACGAAGCTCGTTGACGCCGGCGTCCGCAGAGCGCCCGGCTTCGATCCGGCCTATATGCTCGATCAGTCGCATAACGTGACCGATCCGATCGAGAGCTTGATCGTTTCTGCATCGGAAACGCATCGCGCCTATGCGCAAGCGCTTCTCATCGATCGGGAGGCGCTTGCCGGCGCGCACTCGGATAACGACGTCATAGTCGCTCACCGCATTCTGAAGGCCGGGTTTGTAACGGACGTGTCGCCAATTCTGGCCGAAGCGCGTTTGCGCAATCACGGCGCAATCGACCCGGTCGCCGTCTATCGCGCACCGAACTATCGCAAGATCAAAGCAAAGGAGCGCCCTGCGGCCAGGGGCTCGTCGTCGGGAATCGTACAGGGCGACGCGCCGTCAAGCCCGCGAAGGGGTGTCCCGCAAGGGTTTGTCGAGGATTTTAAGATTCCCGTTGCAGGGAATGACAAGACCGGCTCGATGGCCGCCGTCGTGTCCGGCGAAGGGAACGCATAACCAAGTCCGCGCTCCCGCCTGCGCGGGCGCGCGGACTTAAAGCGGATGAATGCCGGACTATTCCGCGGGCGTAGCCGAAGGAAGCGCGTCGGCGGGGATCGCGACCGGATCCACTTGCCGGCGGAAGCGCCGCCAGGCCATGCGGATGTCGCGGAACAACCTCAGCAAGGTGTTCGGCTCGGCGAAGTGCGACGCAAACTCCCGATTTATCTCCAGAGGCTGCCAATAGCTCTGCCTCCAGGTCGTGAACATCGAGTGGAGTTCGTCCGCCTGCTCGGGCCTTACCGACAAAGTCGCGCAGCCACAAAGCGCGTCGATCGTCACCCGCCCCTTCCCGTCGAACTGGAAGCGATGGCGGCTTGGAACATGGTTGAGCCAGCCATGAGCATATTCGAAATCGGAAGGCTGGAAACGAAGCGCGGTGATCATTGGCGCGACGTCCAGATGGCGAAGCGAGCGGCCCGACGCTAGTGCGTATTCCACGTTTGGCATCATAGTCTCCCTGACCAAGGAGCCCCAAAGCCCTGAACGTTTCGGCAAACAGCGCGTTCCCGCGCGGCGCGCCGGCATTTACGCTTTTTTCTCTTGGACGCGAACCGTTATGCCAAGGATGGCAAGGACAGCGCGCGCTGTTTACGCTGACGATCAGACTAACGCCGTTTGCCGCCGCCCCGCAATCGTTTCCTTCGCCCCGCCACGCTGCAACGCCGATCACAATATCGGGTGCGGCGTTCCCGTTCGCCGAGAAGATTTCTGTCTTTGGGAAGAAGGCCGTTACGCGATTTCGCGCCGGCGCTCGCCTTCGCGGGAGGCTTGCAACGTACGAATAGCTGACTAAAGTCAGAGAATGGACGAGGGCCAACTGCAAAGCGTTCGTCGCTTTAATCGCCTGGTGACTCAGCGCGTTGGGGCGCTCGAGGTGGACTATCTGCGCCGCGGTCGTCCGCTGGCGGAGGCGCGTCTCATTTTCGAAATCAGCGCCGACGGCGTTGACGTCCTTGACCTCCGCATCAGGCTCGGGCTCGATTCCGGCTATCTTAGCCGCCTCCTGCAATCCCTGAAGACGCAGGGATTGATTGCCGTGGCGAAAGGGGTTGGGGACGCTCGCCGTCGTCGCGTAAGCCTGACGCGCAAAGGCAGCGTCGAACGCGCGGCCTATGACAGATTGTCGGACGATCTCGCGGCGTCGATGCTCGGTCCGCTCGACGCCTCCGAGCAGAGTTGTTTGCTGGTGGCGATGGGCGAGGTTGAGCGGCTGATCCGAGCCGCCTCGGTCAAGGTCGCCGCCGAAGCGGCGGACAGCGCCGACGCACGCCTCTGCCTGGAGGCGTACTTCCGTGAGCTTGCCGCCCGGTTCGAAACCGGCTTCGACGTCGCCGCGGATGATTCCGCCCGCGTCGAGGACATGACGTCTCCGTCCGGTCTGTTCGTGATCGCTCGGCTTGACGGCGATCCGGTCGGATGCGGCGGCCTCAAGCGCGTCGACAAGTCGACAGGAGAAATCAAGCGGGTCTGGACCGCCCCGCAAGCCCGGGGATTGGGTATTGCGCGCCGGGTAGTGCGAACGCTCGAAGCTGCGGCCCGCGAAAAAGGGCTGAAGACGCTGCGCCTGGACACCAACCGGGCGCTGACCGAAGCCCACGCGCTTTACCTGAGCAGAGGTTACCGCGAAATCGCCCGTTTCGGCGACAACCCGTACGCCGATCACTGGTTCGAGAAGCGCCTTTAGGGCGTGCGGCGATTCGGTTCGACGTCAGGCGCACGCTACTCAGCGGCGCTGATCGGAGGAGAGCGCGCGCCCATCGCCGCGCGAGTACGGTCGTCGTTGGCTCTGCGCGCTTCTTCCTTGGCGGACTCTCGGTAATAAAACGACGCCAGCCGATCAGCCCCGACACTGACCTGACATCATCTGGGCAATGTCAGGGGCAGGAGTAATGTCGCCAAGATAAAGCAGCCGATCAACTGAAACAGAGTTACGGCGCAACTCGAAGTGGAGGCGATCGCCGTCGTCGAACCGCCCGATCGCTGGGCCGCGTTCCACGCGATAGCCTCGCTTGACAAGGAGCTTGTCTGCATTTGCGTAGGCTGAGACCTACCCGTTCCGGCGAGAAATCAGGATCAGATTGTGAAAGCCGCGTATCTCGTCTCCGGCATACGCAATCCGTCCAGCCTCGACTGCGTGCACCTCAGTCTCCGGCTCGACCGCCATATTGATCACGTCATTGCGCTTATCAGGATGCCCGCAGAATCCGACAATGATCCTGCCGGGCCCCGGCCATGTGAAACGAAGCGGCGACGTGATCGCAGGACCGTCAGACCGCGGCAGGAACATCCGTCCGGCCGAAGTCTGGTCCTGCACGGGAACGGCGTCGGCGCCCCTTTGGGCGCAGCCATTGGCGGCGCGGCCAGCGACGCGAAGACGGCGAGCGCCAGCACGATGCACTACGCGTTCGCAGCGCGTGCGCGATGTTGCCTTGGAAGAATGCCGGACTTTTTCATGGCGACGACGCCTTCAAGAGGAAGATTACGATTAGCGGTCAGCTCGGTTTAATCGTCGCCGTCCGCCTCAATTCAGCAAGCGCCGATTGTCTAGCTGGCGCAAAGGAGGCGTTAAGCTCGATGAAGTCATTGGCACGTGTAAACTTATGCGCGGCGCGCACGCTCCGTCGGGCCGGATGTAAACGACGCCGAAATCTACCTGCGCGCAGTGCGCGCCGCCGCAATTTTTGCCCGCGGCGCGTTCTGAAGGCCGTAGGTTGCGAACCCGCGCGCGGTTTCAGCGATCTGCTCGTCGCTCAGGATGAATGGATCGCCGAGCGCGAGGGACAGGTAGTATTGCCGCGCGATCGTCTCCAGCTCCACCGCGAGCCACATCGCTTTCTCCAAGTTGGCCCCGAGCGCGAGCATGCCATGATTGGCGAGCAGACAGCCGTTTCGTCCTTCGAGGGCCTTTATCGCAAGGTCTGACAGTTCCTTCGTTCCGTAGCGAGCATAGCCAGCGCAGCGAATTGTCGTCCCGCCGAAGGCGGCGATCATATAGTGACAGGCCGGTATCTCCTTTCGGGCTATCGCGAGCACGGTCGCGTAAGTCGAATGCGTATGGACGATCGCGCCAACGTCTGGTCGCGACTTGGTGATATCGAAGTGAAATCGCCATTCTGTCGATGGTTTCAGCGGTCCGCTCCACGAGCCATACTCGCCGTCGAGCGGCATTGCAGCGATGGACTCTGGCGTCATGGCGTCATAGGGCGTCGCAGACGGAGTGATGAGCAGGACGTCCGTGTAGCGGGCGGAAATGTTGCCTGCCGTACCCTGATTAAGTCCCGCGGCGTTCATCCAACGGGCTTTGGCCACGATGTCTGCGCGCAACGCCCTTTCGTCCCTTGTCATTGATCCGCCCTTTTATGTTGCGTCGAAATCGTGCCTCCGCTGACGGCGCCGTCGACGGGCGCATTTTCTGCAGAGGTCCGCTGTCTGACTATCTCTTGACACGTCGATTGCAAGTGGGTTGCTGCACGGCGAACCTTACCGCGTCATCCGACATCCAGGGAACCATGACGTCGGCTTCGTCTCATCTGGGACGACCGAGACAGGAGTACGTCGCGTGAGCAAAGACCTCGTGCGCCCGAGGCCGATCATCTCGATCATCGGTGATCGCTTCATGCTGCCATCCATGTTTGAGAAAGCGATCCGCGAGAAGTGCGGAGATGCCGCCGAGATTAGATCGCAAGAGATGCCCTGGCCGGATGAGCCGATGCAGCATGGATACACTCAGCCGGGGATGGAGGGGCTGAAGGAATATCAGGGCACGGCTGACGAGGTGGTGGCGCATATGGACGGCGCCGAGATCGCCGTCACGCATCTCGCCCCCTTCTCCGCCGGAGTGCTCGAGCGGCTGCCCCGATTGAAGCTCATCGCCGTGTCTCGCGGCGGCCCTGTGAACATCGACATGACTGCGGCGCGCAAACGGAAGATCCGCGTCGTCAATACCCCAGGACGGAATGCCTCGGCAGTGGCCGAATTCACCATCGGCGCAATCCTCGCCGAGACTCGGCTCATTACCAAGGGGCATGAAAGCCTGCGTCGTGGCCAATGGCGGGGTGATCTCTATCGCTCCGACCTTACCGGCGAGGAATTGTCGGAAATGACGGTCGGCGTGATCGGCTATGGCCATATAGGGACCAAGGTCGTGCGCATCCTCAAAGCGTTCGGTTGCCGCACTCTCGTTTGCGATCCGTGTGTTCAACTCTCGGTCGACGATTTGCGAGACGGGGTCGTTCAAGTGTCGCTTGAACGGCTTTTGCGCGAGAGCGATGTGGTGACGCTGCACGCGCGGGTGACGGACGAGACGCGTGGGTTCATCGGCCCACAACAATTCGAGCAGATGAAGCCCGGCGCCTATTTCGTCAACACGGCCCGGGGGCCACTCGTGGACTACGAGGCGTTGACCAAGGCGCTTAAGAAGGGGCATCTGCGGGGCGCCGCGATTGAAACCTTCGCCATCGAGCCCACGCCTCACAACCTAGAATTGCTGCAGCTCGACAATGTGACCTTGACGCCGCATATCGCCGGAGCCTCGGTCAAAACCGTGAAATCCGCGGCCGAAGCTGCGGCGGAAGAGGTTCGCCGCTATCTCGCCGGGGAAAACCCCCTCAATCCCTGCTGAGCCATGCATCCGCCAACTCTTCCGCGCGAAATTGTGAACGTGGAACGACGCAACGCCTCGGCCATTTCGGCCTAATTGTCGTGGGCTGCGGCCTCAAATGGCGCAGTTAAGCAGCCTCGCGCAAGAGTCCAAGCAGCTCGCGATGCATGATTTCGTTGCCGCAGCAGATAGAGCCCGTCTCGAGGAAGTTGGCTTCGCCGTCGGCGCCGCTGACGAAGCCGCCGGCCTCTCGAATGAGCAGCGAACCAGCTGCGATGTCCCAGGAATTCAGGCCCCGCTCCCAGAATGCGTCAAATCGGCCGGCGGCGACGTAGGCCAGATCGAGCGCGGCGCAGCCCATCCGCCGCACATTGACGACGCGGGCCATTACGGCCGCAAGCTCGGCTCTAAATCGAGGATGCTGCGCGGCCTTGCCAAGATGGGGAATGCCGCAGCCGAAGATCGCCTGTGACAACTCGCTGCGACCCGCCACACGCAGCCGGCGATTGCCGCCAAACGCTCCCTGACCCTTCTCGGTCACGTACATATCGTCGTTGGCTGGATTGTAGATGACGCCAGCGACGATCTGCCCCTCGCGCTCCAGCCCAATCGAAATCGCGAACAACGGAATCGCATGCAGGAAGTTGGTCGTCGCATCGAGCGGATCGATGTGCCAGGTGTGACTCTGATCGGTCCCCTCGACGCGTCCGCTCTCCTCGAGGACGAAGCCATAGCCCGGACGCGCCTTGGCGAGTTCGTCGTAAAGTGTCTTCTCAGCGCGCTTGTCAGCAAGACTGACAAAGTCGCCTGGCCCCTTCATCGACACTTGCAATTCGCTGACCTCGCCGAAATCGCGTTTGAGACCGCGCCCGGCCTTAATCGCAGCGCTGGTCATTACGGTCATCAAAGCGGATCGGATCATGAGAAAGGTTTCCATCGGGCAGCGAGAGCGACAGAGCTTTATGGAAGGCCTCGCGACGAGGCAACCGCCGCCCCGGCTCAGTAGACGTACGGAACGAGACGCCAGGTGCGGGCCCGATAGGCGTCGTATTCGGCGCCGAAGGTCTCGCTGAGCAGGCGCTCTTCAGCCTGAATGCGAGCGAGCAAGACACCGAGCGACAATACGGCGATGACGACGCCCACTCCTGAGCGGAACACCAGCCCCCAGCCGAGCACGAGAACGAAGAGACCGAGATAGCTCGGGTGGCGAATGACCCCATAAAGGCCGCCAGTGACCAATCGGTGTTCGTGCTGGATCGCAACCAGGCCGCTGAAGCGGCGCCCGAGTACGAAGACCGGGGCCAGGCGAACAATGCCGCCGGCAGTATAGAGGAGAACACCAAGCCAGCGGACCGCTTCGCTGCCAAAGGTCAGGAAATCGATCCGGTCGGTATAGGCAGGCAGGTAGGCGTCGATGACGCCGAGCGTGCCGAGAGCGGCGATCACCCAACGATTGGACCGATCTTCCTTGACCCCAGAGCCGATATGGCCCTCGCTGAACAGCGCCGCAAACCCGAGTGCGATCGTGACCACGGTCACCGCAGTCAAAGGCGGATACGAGAAGAACCGGCTCGCGCCGCCTGCGCCGGCGATAGCCAGCCCCAAATAGGCGGCCAAGCTCAGAACTGTGAGAGCGGCAAGCCGCAGCTTCGTCATGGCCTGTTCCTTCGCACGGAGGCTCGCCGCGGCGCTGCGACGCGACAATGAAAATGCCTGCCCGGTATACCCTCTGGCCATCAGCGCCACCGCGATTCGCGCTTGCCAAAACAAGCGGAGCAGATGATTCGTTGCCTGGCGTTCGTGGCGGCCAAGCGGCGGGCCCAGGGGAAGGCGTTGGTTCATGCGGTCTGACATTGAAATCGCGCGCGCTGCGCGCCTGAAGCCGATCGCGGAGATCGCCGCGAAGATCGGCGCGCCCGAATCCGCCTTGCACCCGTTCGGCCGCTTCATCGCCAAGCTCGAGTACGATTTTCTTGAGAGCCTCTCGAACCACCCGGACGGGAAGCTCATTCTTGTGACAGCGATCAGCCCAACCCCGGCCGGGGAGGGCAAGACGACAACCACCATCGGCCTCGGCGACGCGCTCAATCGCATCGGCAGGAAAACAATCATCTGCCTGCGCGAACCTTCGCTCGGCCCCAGCTTCGGCATGAAGGGAGGGGCGACCGGCGGCGGCCACGCCCAGGTTGTCCCGATGGACGCGATCAACCTCCATTTCACTGGCGATTTTCACGCCATCACATCGGCGCACAATCTGCTTGCGGCGATGATCGACAATCACATGTACTGGGGCAACGCGCTCCGTCTCGATCAGCGGCGCGTCGCCTGGCGCCGAGTGCTCGATATGAACGACCGCGCGCTGCGCGAGACCGTGGTCGGGCTTGGCGCGGGCAACGGCTTTCCGCGTGAGGACGGTTTCGACATTACCGTCGCCTCGGAGGTTATGGCGGCCTTCTGCCTTGCGACCAGCCTTGAGGAGCTCGAGGAGCAGCTCGGCCGTATGGTGGTTGGCTGGGCCAGAGACAGGCGGCCGATCGCCGCCTCCGATCTCAACGCGCCCGGCGCTATGACCGCGCTGCTCAAGGACGCGCTCAAGCCCAACCTCGTGCAAACGCTCGACGGCTCGCCCGCGCTGGTGCACGGAGGCCCGTTCGCCAATATCGCCCACGGCTGCAATTCCGTGATGGCGACCAGAGCGGCGCTCAAACTCGCCGATTACGTCGTCACGGAGGCGGGCTTCGGCGCGGATCTCGGGGCCGAGAAATTCTTCGACATCAAGTGCCGCAAGGCCGGATTGATGCCGGCGGCGACGGTGCTCGTCGCTACGGTGCGCGCGCTCAAAATGCACGGCGGAGTCGCCAAGGAGGCGCTCGGCCCAGAGAACCTCCCGGCGCTCGAAGCCGGCCTCTCAAATCTGGCTCGCCATATCGCCAATTTGCGAAAGTTCCGGGTGCCGGTCGCCGTTGCCATAAACCGGTTTGACACAGACTCTGCAGCCGAACTTGCATTCGTCGAAGCCGCTGTGGCCCGCGAGTTCGCGGTTAAGACAGTTGTTTGCGATCATTGGGCTCGCGGCGGCGCAGGCGCAGAAGGTCTCGCGCACGTCGTCGCTGCGCTCGCAGACGCCGGCGAAGCGAAATTTCGGCCGCTGTATCCAGACGAGATGAGTTTATGGAATAAGACGCTAACAATCGCGCGGGAGATTTACGGCGCCGCCGACATCGCAGCCGAAGCCTCGGTGCGAACGAAATTTGACGAGCTCGAGTCCGCCGGCTGGGGCCGACTGCCGGTATGCGTCGCCAAGACCCAATATTCGTTTTCAGACGATCCTTCCCTCATCGGCGCGCCCAGCGGCCATGTCCCAAGGATCCGCGACGTTCGTCTCCGCGCGGGCGCGGGCTTTGTCGTTGTGCTGATGGGAGATATCCGCACGATGCCAGGATTGCCGCGCGCGCCTGCTGCTGAGAGGATTCGCGTCGTCAATGGCGAAATCGACGGCCTCTCTTAAGCACGGGTAAGGACGCTCAGCGCGGGGTTGGCGCGTCCTCGCGCAACAGCTTCTCGGCTTTTAGCGCACGCCAGAGCCCAGTCGGCAGCTTTGCTCCCATCATCGCAGCATTCCGTCTGACTTCACTCGCGCGTTGCGCGCCGGGTATGACGCTGACGACCGCAGGATGGCCAAGCGGAAAGCGCAGCGCCGCTTCTGGTAACCCAACTTTGAAGCTCTTGCATATATGTTGGATTCTGCGCACCCGATCCTTCACCTCATCCGGCGCCGGCCGGTAGTTGTAGTGAGTATCGGCCTTCACGCCCGTCGCCAGTATGCCGGAATTGAACGGGCCGCCGATCACAACGGCGATCTTCTTTTCCTCGCAGAGCGGCAAGAAACTCGTCAGCGCCTCCTGTTCAAGAAGGGTATAACGGCCCGCCAGGAGGAAAACGTCGAAGTCGCCTGCGTGGGCCAGCCTCTCGGCGATCTGCCATTCATTAATCCCGGCTCCGATTGCTTTGACCGCTCCGGACGCGCGCAACCGGTCCAGAGCCCGATAGCCTCCCGTCATAAACTCCTTGATCCGTGCGTCGGCGGCTTCCTTGCTTCCGTGGGTGTAGACATCGACATCGTGGCCGTAAACGATATCCACTTGGTCGAGGCCAAGACGTTCGAGCGAGAATTCGAGAGAGCGCATCACGCCGTCGTAGGAATAATCGAAGCGCTCCCGCCGCGAGGGCGTTTCAAAGAAAGCGCCCTGCCCTGAACGCTTCTGCGGCTCACTAAGGTCGAGGAGCCGGCCGACCTTCGTGGAAACCAAATAGGAGCCACGTGGCTTCGGACGCAGGAACCCGTTCAGTCGAGTCTCGGAAAGGCCCAGTCCATAGAGGGGCGCCGTGTCAAAATATCGACAGCCTGTCGCCCAGACGGCCTCCAGCGTCATACGCGCTTCTTTTTCTGTCATGGGTCGGTAGAGATTGCCGAGCGGCGCTCCGCCGAAACCGAGTTCTGTGAATAGCAGCTCCACGCCACGGCGCGTAATGAGCTTTCGTACGCGCGCGCCCCGCGCATTCGCGGCCGCCATCAATTCTCCCTCCCTGGTAAACGCGAGAACGCATGGCATCGCTCTGGGCGCGCGGCCCCCGGCTCTCGTAGCCCGCGCTCAAATGACCCCCACACGATCAACGTTACACTAGCGAGAGGACTCGGGGCAGTGCGACGACGCTGTTTCCCTGGCGATCGCATAAACCTTCAGCACTCCTTGGGACAAGTCAAGCGATCCGAAAACGATTGAGGCCCCTTGGCGCTCGAGACATTCTTGACAACCTGCGATGAGTGCTATCGGTTCTCACGCAGCCATTCGCGATCTTTCAAGGCGATAAAGGCGCGAAGTTGCACCAGACTTGGATCATCCGCGGCTCTCGCCTCCAGGTCGGTGAGAATGTGGCGCAAGGCCAACCGCGCTACGGGCCAGTTGTAAGAGCCTTGCTTCAACATTAGCCGCGCGTGGCGGATCGACCGGCGCACGATTTGTTCTATGAAGCGGTCCATCGCGGCGCTTGCTGCCTTTCCGTCGGCGACACCAACCTGGGATAGGCTGTGGCAAACGCGGCGCCGTTGACGTCATGGGCAGGCGTCCCGATTTGGCGCAGGGCGCGTAACGGCGCCCGACCGCGTTGGGCGGGCGTCCGTCAGTCAGCAGGGTCAATTTGGGACCCGGGGACCTCCGTCAAATCACAAAATGGCGACAATCAGTGAGCCGCGTCGGCCTCACGCCGGGACGCGCTGGCTGTAACCAAGTCGCTGGTTCAGCCGCTCGATCAGATCTTGCGCGGCCTCGGCGATGACGGTGCCGGGCGGAAATATCGCGTCCGCGCCCGCCTCGCGGAGGGCTACGAAGTCTTGGGCAGGAATGACGCCGCCGACGACGATCATCGTATTATCAAGACCGAGCTTACCGAGCGCTTTTTTCAAAGCCGGCACGAGCGCGAGATGACCGGCGGCAAGTGACGAGACACCCACGATGTGCACCTGACCTTTGGCTGCGCGCGCCGCCACTTCTTCAGGCGTTGCAAACAAAGGTCCGATTTCGACGTCGAATCCGAGATCCGCGAACGCCGAGGCAATGATCTTCTGTCCACGATCATGGCCATCCTGACCCATCTTGGCGACCAATATCCGCGGAGCCCGGCCCTCGTTCTCGGCGAACGCACGGGTCATCGCGATCACACGGTCCGTGCGCCTCCACGCCGGGGCCAGTCTCCGAGAGATAGACGCCGGAGACGGCGCGGGTCTCCGCAACATGACGACCGAACGCTTTCTCCAGCGCCAGGGAGATCTCCCCGACGGTGGCCTTCGCCCGCGCCGCTTCGACTGAGAGTTGCAAGAGATTGGCGCGGCCCTGCGCGCCTTCGGTCAGCGCCGCCAATGCGACCTGCGTCGCCGCCTCGTCCCGCTCGGCGCGAAGGCGCTTGAGTTTCTCGATCTTGCCGCGCCCGCACCGCGGCGGCGTCAACCTTCAGCACGTTAAGATCCCGCTCGATCGTCGGCATGAACATATTGACGCCAACAACGGTCTGGCGTCCGACATCAATGCGCGCCTGTGTGCGGGTCGCCGCCTCTTCGATACGCTCCTTGGGCAGTCCGCTCTCGATCGCCTTCGCCATCCCGCCCAGACTCTCGATCTCGTCCATGTGCGCTTTCGCCCGCGCGGCCAGTTCGTCGGTGATGCGCTCGACGTAATAAGAGCCGCCCCAGGCGTCGATGACCTTCGTCGTTCCTGTCTCCTCGATGAGAAAAAGCTGAGTGTTGCGGGCGATACGAGCCGAAAAAGGCGTTGGCAGCGCCAGCGCTTCATCGAGCGCGTTGGTGTGAAGCGACTGGGTATGCCCCTGCGTCGCCGCCATCGCCTCGATTTGCGTCCGCACGATATTGTTGAAGGGGTCTTGAGCGGTAAGCGACCAGCCGGAAGTCTGACAATGCGCGCGCAACGCGAGCGATTTCTCCGATCTTCGGTCCGAAGCCCTTAACGATGCCCGCCCACAGCTTGCGCGCGGCCCGCATCTTGGCGACTTCCATGAAAAAATTTGTGCCGATGGCCCAGAAGAACGACAGCCGAGGAGCAAACGCGTCGATACTCATTCCGGCGGCGACCCCGGCGCGCAAATATTCAAGGCCGTCGGCCAGAGTGTAGGCGAGCTCGAGATCCTGCGTCGCGCCCGCCTCCTGCATGTGATAGCCGGAGATCGAAATCGAGTTGAATTTCGGCATGTTTGACGCGGTGAACGCAAAAATATCGGCGACGATCCGCATCGAGGCTGCGGGCGGATAGATATAAGTGTTGCGGACCATGAACTCCTTCAGAATGTCGTTCTGAATGGTCCCCGAGAGAGCCGCCATCGGTACGCCCTGTTCCTCGGCGGCGACAATGAACAACGCCATCACCGGCAGCACGGCGCCATTCATCGTCATCGAGACGCTGATCGAATTGAGCGGGATGCCGGCAAACAGAGTCCGCATGTCGTAAATCGAGTCGATCGCTACGCCCGCCATACCCACGTCGCCGGCTACGCGCGGATGGTCCGAGTCGTAGCCACGATGCGTCGCCAGGTCGAAGGCGATGGAGAGGCCTTTCTGGCCGGCGGCGAGATTGGCGCGGTAGAAGGCGTTTGAACTCCTCGGCGGTCGAGAAGCCGGCATATTGCCGCACTGTCCAAGGCTGGGTGAGGTACATGGTCGGATACGGCCCGCGCAAAAAGGGCGGGAGGCCAGGCCAGTCACTCGAAAGATCGATGCCGTCGCGATCGCGCGCTCCGTAGAACGACTTGACTTCTATGCCTTCGGGCGTCGCCCAAATTCGCTCGTCTCCCGAACCGCTTGGCCGCGATGAAGTCGCGAATGAAACTTTTGAGAAGTCGGGAATTTGGCTCATGAGGCCATGGCTCCCCGATCTTCGGTCGGCGCCCGGATTCGGCCATAAAAGCTCTCGAGTGTCGCGATAGCGTCGCCGCCGGCGAAAATGAAGTCATCGATGCCTGCGGCGCGCCATGCACGCTCGAATTCGCCAGGCCGACCCGCGAGCGCAACACCCTCCGCGCCCGAAGCCTTGAACGCCTTCGCGAAGGCCTCCGCCTGTTCGGCGTAGGCGTCGTCCGTCCCGCACAGGCATACGAGCCGCCCGCCGCTTGCTCTAAGCCGCGTCACGGCGTTGTCTGCCGTTCTGGCTTCACCATCGTAGACAGCTTCGAAACCGCCAATTTCGAGCCACTCGCGCATCAACTGCACCCGGCGGCGATGCTTGTTCTCCGGCCCCAGCGCGGCCAGATAAACTTTTGGACGCGCGCCAGAGCTGCGAAGAAAAGCATCGGAACAATCGCGCAAACGTTCGAACGGCTCAGCGAGACGCATCGGCGCCATCGCGCCTTCAGGCGGGGCGAACGCTTCGCGTTCAGGCGCGCCGATCGCAACCTCGGCCGCCGGCTCGGCGAGATTGGCGTGGGCGCTTACGCCAGTGATCGGCGCCTTGAGGCGGGCAGCATTTCGAACCAGCGCCGTCGCGGTCTCGGCGACCTGTCGTTGAAATGCGCCGCTCGCAAGCGCCGAAGGCAGGCCGCCCTGTTCCTCGATCTCCTGAAAGACCCGCCAGGCCTTGTCACAGAGCGCGTGGGTCATCGCCTCGAACGCCCCTGCGCCGGCGGCTGGGTCGGCGACAAATCCGAGATTCGATTCGCGCAAGAGAATGAGCTGGCCGTTGCGGGCGAGACGCCGCGCGAGGCCGTCGGGAAGGCCGGCCGCGAGCGTGTGCGGCAGAACGCTGACGCTGTCGGCGCCGCCGAGGCCGGCCGAGAACGCCGCGGCCACGCCGCGCATCACATTCACGTAAGGATCACGCGCTGTCATCATGCGCCAGGCGCTCTCCGCCTGCACATAACCCGCGCGAGGGTCGAGGCCGCAGGCTTGCTCAACCTGCGACCAGGCGATGCGCAGGGCGCGGAATTTGGACAATGTCGCCAATTCGTCCGCGTCGGCCGCCAGCCGGAACGCGACGAGGGCGCGAGCTTCACCAGGCGGCGTCCCCGTCGCTTCAAGCAGTCGCAACAGGTTGACCGCGGCTGCAAGCGCAAAGGCAAGCTCTTGCGCCGGACTTCCCCCCGCCGCATGGACAGGCCTAGCGTCGGCGACCAGAAACGGCCCTGGGAAACCCTTGTTCCGCAACGCGAGCACGGTCTGGACATATCGCCTGGCTTCAGCGCTCCAATCGGCGGGGAGCGGTTCGCGGGCCGAGGCCGCGAAAGGATCGAGCCCGAAGGCGACCAGGGAATCCTCGGGCCTCGCGCCTGAGCGTTCGATCAGAGCGCCAAAATGAAGCGCCTGATCGGGGCCATCGGGCCCAAGATCGAGTTCAAAGTTCGCCCCTGCATCGAAACGCACCTTATCGAACGCCTTGTGAAGCGTGGCGGAATCGAAACCCCTAAGGCCGAAACCGTAGGCGCCAAGCGCGCCAGAAGACACGACCTGCAAACCGTCCGCTCCATTGGCGAGATCGTCGAGCACCTGAGCGTTGGCCTCATCGGCGTAGGGATGATCGAGTCGCGCGATGACCCGCCAAGGACCGCCTGGTCGAATGGCCCTCGGGCCTTCCGCCGGCGGATAGACGGGTTCGATCCGAACGCCATCCGCAGTCTCGGACACGAGCGCGTCAAGGCTCGCGCCTTTGAGGGCGGCTTCAGCGGCCCGCCGCCAATCGACTTCGGAATAGGCGGGAAAGAGATTCGCGACCTCGCCCAAAGCCGACTCCCCTAGATGAATTGGGAAAGCCCGGGAATCGATGCGGAGATTTCGCCGACGACCTGATCGCCCGCGGTTTGCCGCGCATAGGCGAAGACTTCCTTTCCGACCGTCTGGATCTGCTCCATGCCCAGGCCCAGGCTCAACAATTCCGAGCCGAGCGCCATCAGCCCGCCCCCGCCCATCGCTCCGCCAGCTACGCCCATCAAGCCCTTCAGGCCTCCGCCCATGCCTTCGCCCCCGGTCTGCGTGCTCGAAGCGATAATCGACGGAAACGCCGGGGCCTTCTCGAACAGCTCCTTGACCGCTTCCTCGGGCGCCTCGCGCTGGATGAAATCGCCGATCAGGGCGACCGCCTTGCGGGCGACCTCAGGGCTCAAGTCCGCGGCGGTCGCAACGCGGGCTATCAGATTCTCCATTTCACGCTCCTTGGCCGCGCGGAATGAGTCCGGCGGTTGTCGGTTGTCTCACCGCTCGCGCTGGAATCAAGCGCGCTCGCAGCATGTTACTTCCTCAGCGCCCGGCGCGAAATGGTGACCGCGGCTGTTCAGCCGGCAGTGATCCGACGTCGATTGGGGGCGGGGCGCAGCAGCAAAAGCTCTTTTGTGTCGCGCCGCACCATCGAATAAGCCATGATATTATCACATATGTAAATGCCGATTAATAATCCAACTGACATGGTAGTCGCCAAAAATGGTCCGAGTTGGCGACGAAATAAGAAGTTTTTGGCGCATTTGCGGCGCTTTCGTGCTATAAGCGGACATTTAGAAATGCGAAAACTGCATATCTGTTCTTCCTATTCACGGGCTACCGGCGCGTGTCGGGCAAGCTTATGTTGCATCGCGGTAGGCCGAGCGCCTGCCGGAAACGGAGTAAGAAAATGACCCCTCTCAAGACGATTTCGGAGAAGCTTACCGCTTGGCGCCGATATCGCGAGGCGGTGCGTGAATTGTCTCAGCTCTCTGATCGCGAGCTCGACGATATCGGCATTCGCCGTGGCGACATCGAATTCATCGTGCGCCGTTCCGTCGCGGGCCAGGCTTCGGCCTGATCGGGAAATTCTGACAAGCCCGAGACGCGCCGCTTAGGCGGCGCGTCGGCCCCCAGGGCCCGCCCCGGCGGACATCATCCTCCCAAAACGCGTTGACGACGGCGTAAAGCTTTGTGACAAGCGCGCCCATGCGTCCGATCCACATCATTGGCGGCGGACTGGCTGGCTCGGAAGCCGCATGGCAAGCGGCGAATTCCGGGGTTCCGGTGATTCTGCATGAAATGCGGCCGATCCGGACGACGGCTGCGCACCACACTTCCCACCTGGCCGAGCTCGTTTGCTCGAATTCCTTCCGATCGGACGACGCCTCGACCAACGCGGTCGGGATCCTGCATCGCGAGATGCGCGCCCTCGGCTCGATCATCCTCCAAAGCGCCGATGCCCACCAGGTGCCAGCCGGGGGCGCGCTCGCCGTCGACCGCGACGGCTTCTCTCAGGCCGTCGAGGCCGCGCTTCTCAGTCATCCTCTTATAACGCTCGACCGCGCCGAGATCGCAGGGCTGCCGCCGGCGGACTGGGACAATGTGATCGTCGCGACCGGGCCGCTCACCTCCCCGGCGCTGGCCGCGGCGATCGCAGGCTTGACCGGAGAAGGCGCGCTCGCCTTTTTCGATGCGATCGCGCCGATCGTGCATCGTCATTCGATCGATATGGACGTGGCGTGGATGCAGTCGCGCTACGACAAGGTCGGCCCAGGCGGAAACGCTGAGGCTTACGTCAACTGCCCGATGAGTTGAGACCAGCACGAGGCGTTCATCGACGCGCTGCTCGCGGCGGAAAAGACCGAGTTTCGCGAATTTGAGGGCACGCCCTATTTTGACGGCTGCCTGCCGATCGAAGTGATGGCCGAGCGCGGGCGCGAGACCCTGCGCCACGGGCCGATGAAGCCGGTCGGGCTCACCAACGGGCACGACCCAAAGGTCAAACCCTATGCCGTGGTTCAGCTCAGGCAGGACAACGCGCTCGGCACGCTGTTCAACATCGTCGGCTTCCAGACCAAGCTCAAATACGGCGAGCAGAGCCGCATCTTCCGCATGATACCGGGGTTGGAAGGCGCGGAGTTCGCCCGCCTCGGCGGCATGCACCGCAACACCTATCTCAATTCGCCTCGCCTGCTCGACGCCCGTCTGCGCCTTAAAGTCGCGCCGCGCCTGCGCTTCGCCGGCCAGATCACCGGCTGCGAGGGCTATGTCGAAAGCGCCGCCGTCGGCCTCATCGCAGGCCGCCTCGCCGCCAGTGAGCGATTAGGAGAAGAGCTCGAACCCCCGCCGCCGACGACGTCGACAGGCGCGCTCCTCAATCACATCACCGGCGGCCACATCGAATTGATCGAGACCGGCCCGCGCTCGTTCCAGCCGATGAACGTCAATTTCGGCCTCTTCCCCCCGATCGCCGAGCCGCGGTTTGACGAAGCGGGCAAGCGCCTATCGGGGGCGGAGCGAGGACTCGCCCGCAAGCGCGCGCTTTCTGCGCGGGCGGAGGGGGATCTGGCGCGATGGGCGGGGCGGGCGCACGAGCGGGCGCCGTTCGCGGCGGCTTAGCGGACCGAGTTAGGATCGCTATGCGACGCCGCCTGCAACAATCGCCGTTTCGAGGCGAATAAGATCGCATTGGCGGCGCTTTTGCATCGCCGTTCGCCATTCATGCGAGGCCCGATGTCCCACCACTTCGATACACCGACCGCGCGAGAAGATCCCCGCATCAATGTTTGCGACTTCTACCTCTTTCGCGGGCGACCCGGATTCACCGTCATGGCCATGACCGTCAACCCGAACGCCGGCCAATCCGCTCCCGATACGTTCCGCGAGGAAGGTCTCTACGCGTTCCGCTTCGATCTCGATGGGGACGCGCGCGAAGACCTCTCGTTCAAACTGTGCTTTGGCGCGGTCTTCCACAGCGATGACAAAGATCACGCTCACGCGCAAAGCTTTGAAGTGCGGCGTGCGTCGGGACCCTCTGCGGCGAGCGGCGCGGATGGAGAGCTCATTGCGGCTGGCCAGACGGGACACTTTGTCGATGGGGGCGCGGGCGTCAAGGCTTTCGCTGGCCTCGCGCCCGATCTTTTTGCCGGCGACGCCATGGCGCTGGGCGAATTCCGAACCGCGTTCTTCGAGAAGGGGATGTTTCATCCAGAGGCGTTTCAAAATCGAAAGAACTTCTTCGCCGGACGGAATGTCACCGCGATCGTCCTCGAGGCGCCGACTTCCCTGATCGGACGAGGTCGCGTGCACGGATGGGCGACCGCGTCGCTGCATGGCCACGCGCCGGAGGTCCAGGTCTCTCGTTGGGGGCTTCCACTGATCACGAACATCTTCATGCCTGACCCCGCGATGCGAGAGGCCTTCAACCGCGCTGCTCCAGCCGAAGACGTCTCGCGGTTCTCCGCGCGGATCGCGGACGTTGCAGCCAAGTTGACGCGGCTCGCGGGGTCCGCCACGGACTCGGCCGGCTATGGCAAGATGCTGGCCCAAAAGCTTTGCCCGGTGACGCTGCCCTACGAGCTCGACACTGAGGCGTGCTTCACCGTCGATAGATTGAACGGCCGAGGCCTAGTGGACGACGTCATGGACGTGATCCTGACCTTGGCGACAAACACGCCACTGAGCGACGGCGTTGCGCCGGACAGGAGCCGGATGCGCGACGAGTTCCCTTATTTCGGCGAACCCTTCGCTAACGCGGCCAAACCCTCGACCTAAGCTAGCTCTACCGCCGTCTTCGGCCAGACGCGCCCGAAGCGCAGCCTGCCTCAGCTCGCTTCCGCCAACAGCGACAATTGCTGGCGGCCGGAATCGCCGAACTGATCGACGAGGCGGGTCGGATAGTCGCCGGTGAAGCAATGGTCGGTGAATTGCGGCTGTCTCGGGTTGCGGCCAGGATGACCCATGGCGCGATAGGTTCCCTCGATGGACAGGAAGGCGAGAGAGTCGGCGCCGACAAATCGCCGCATCCCTTCGAGGTCCATGCGGGCGGCGAGCAGCTGGTCGCGCTCGGGGGTGTCGATACCGTAGAAGTCAGGATGGGCGATCGGCGGCGACGAGATGCGGAAGTGGACCTCGCGCGCGCCTGCGTCGCGCATCATCTGCATGATCTTGACGCTGGTGGTGCCGCGCACGATCGAATCGTCGATCAGCACAATGCGCTTGCCCTCGACCACCGCGCGGTTGGCGTTGTGCTTCATCCTGACGCCGAGCTCGCGAATCGACTGGGTCGGCTGAATGAAGGTGCGCCCGACATAGTGGTTGCGAATGATGCCAAGTTCGAACGGCAGGCCGCAGGCGCGCGCATAGCCGATCGCGGCCGGAACGCCCGAATCGGGCACCGGCACGACCACGTCCGCATCGGCCGGGGCCTCGCGCGCCAGCTCCGCTCCCATCGCCTTGCGGGCGTCGTAGACCGAGCGGCCATGAACGATCGAGTCAGGCCGCGCGAAATAGATGTACTCGAAGATGCAGGGTCGAGCCGGCTGCCGGGGTAACGGGAAGAAGCTCTTCACGCCTTCGTCGTCGATGACCACCACTTCGCCGTTTTCGATGTCGCGGACGAATTTCGCTCCGATGATGTCGAGCGCACACGTTTCCGAGCACAGAATCGGGCTGCCCTCGAATT
>CAVZJI010000050.1:0-144529 GCA_963775405.1 uncultured Alphaproteobacteria bacterium | reverse complement strand
TTGCCGGAGAGAAATCCCCCCGCAAGCGGGCTCCAGACCATGACGCCAAGGCCCTGGTCCTCGACCAGCGGCACGATCTCGCGCTCGAGTTCGCGTCCCGCGATCGAGTAGTAGGCCTGCACGGTCTCGAAGCGGGCGTAGCCGCGCCTATCCGAAATGCCGAGGGCCTTCATGATCTGCCAGGCGGCGTAGTTCGAGCAGCCGATCGTGCGCACGAAGCCGCGGCTCACACAATCGTCGAGCGCCCGCAGCGTCTCTTCGAGCGGCGTGACGGGGTCGAAGCTGTGGACCTGGTAGAGATCAACATGATCGAGGCCCAGTCGTTTCAGGCTGGCGGCGATCTCGTCCATGATGTGTCCGCGCGAGAGCCCAACGGCGTTCGGCCCCGGGCCCATCCGCGCGCGCACCTTGGTGGCGACAATCACATCTTCGCGCTTGACGCCGACATCGCGCAACGCTTGGCCGACCTGAATCTCCGACTGCCCTTCGGAATAGACGTTCGCCGTATCAATGAAATTGACGCCGCCTTCGAGCGCGCGGGCGACGAGCTTGGTGGAGGCGGCCTGATCGAGCGTCCCGATATTGCGCCACATTCCGCCGGCTTTGCCGCCGTGGAAGGTCATCGCCCCAAGACAGATTTCCGAGACATATTGGCCCGTACGGCCAAGCGGTCGATAGCGCATGAAACGTCAATTCCTTTTTGGAAAGCGCCGCATCGGTGGCGCAGCCCTATTCAACCGCGTGCGGCTCGTTTACGCAAATCGCGGTTTCGTGACCAGCGCCGCGCGGGCGCGCGCCAAGCGTTGTTGCACGCGAAAGCTGGCGTCAGGCCGCTTCTGCTTCAACGGGCGGGGCCATGGCGCCTGTCATCATCGCGACCGCGTCCGACATCGTCACCTTCTTCGGGTCCACGACCGTCAAACGGCGGCCCAGGCGGTGAATGTGAATACGGTCGGCGACTTCAAACACGTGCGGCATGTTGTGCGAGATGAGGATGATCGGCATCCCACGCTTCTTGACATCAAGGATCAACTCGAGCACGCGCCGCGACTCCTTGACCCCGAGCGCCGCCGTTGGTTCATCCATGATGACGACGCGTTTGGCGAAGGCCGCGGCGCGCGCCACCGCGACGCCCTGGCGCTGGCCGCCGGACAGCGTCTCGACCGGCTGATTGATGTTCTGGATCGTCATCAGGCCGAGCTCGTTGAGCTTCTCGCGCGCGAACTTCTGCATCGCGGCGCGATCCATGGCGCGGAACCATTGGCCAATGAAGCTCGAAGAACGGATCTCGCGGCCGAGGAACATGTTGTCGGCGATCGACAGCGCCGGTGACAGCGCGAGGTTCTGGTAGACGGTTTCGATGCCCGCCTCGCGCGCGTCAATCGGAGACGTGAAATGCACGATCTCGCCACCAAGTCGAATTTCGCCCGAATCGGGGATCACCGCGCCGCAAAGGGCCTTGATCAGCGAAGACTTCCCTGCGCCATTATCGCCGATGACCGCGAGAATCTCGCCGGGATAGAGATCGAAATCGGCGTGATCGAGAGCGGTGACGCGGCCGTATCGCTTGACGAGCTGTCGCCCGACGAGAATGGGTTCGACGCTCACTTCGAGACCCTCCGGATCCATTGGTCGAGGGCGACAGCGACAATGATCAGAACGCCGATGGCGAACTCCTGCCACAGCACGTCGAGGCCGGCGAGCGATACCGCGGAGCGGAACACGCCGACGATCAGCGCCCCAATTAGCGTGCCGACGATCGAGCCGCGGCCACCGAATAGGCTGGTGCCCCCGATCACCACCGCGGTGATGCTATCGAGGTTGCCGTTGGCGCCGGCGGTCGGGCTGATCGCGCCGATACGGCCGATCAGCGCCCAGCCGGCGATCGCGGCGATGAAGCCTGCCAGAACATAAACGCTGAGCAAGATCCGGTCAGTGTTGATGCCGGCCAACCGCGCCGCCTCCGGGTCGTCTCCTGTGGCATAGATGTGGCGGCCATAGGCCGTACGGTTGAGTACGTACCAAAAAACGATCGCCAACACGATCAACAGGAAGCTCGCAAGGATAATCCTCGCGCTGCCGATGTTGAAGGGAATGCCCATCAATTGCAGGAACGGCGCCTTCTCCTCGATATCCTGCGTGCGGATCGTTTCGCTGCGCGAATAGAAGGTGTTGAGCGCGCCGATGATGCTGAGCGTGCCGAGCGTGACGATGAACGGCGGCATCTGCATGCGCGTGACAAGCACGCCGTTGAGCCAGCCGAACGCGACGCCGCACAGAAGCCCGAGCGGAAAGGCGATGAGCAGCGGCACGCCGTCAACGACCGCCAGCCGTCCCATCACGACCGACGAAATGACCATGATGACGCCGACCGAAAGATCGATGCCGGCGGTGAGGATAACCAGCGTCTGCGCAATGCCAAGGATGCCGATGATCGTCACCTGCGTCAGGACGGTCGAGATATTGCTCCCGGTGACGAAATGCGAGTAATTGACAGTGCAGCCGAGCAACAGACCCAGCATCAGCACGACAAACGGAACGGTCGTCGGATACGAGTGGAGGAAGCGCTGCACGCGCGTGGCTAAGGAAAGATGGTCTTCGTCGAAGGACGCCTGCGTAGTCGAGGCGGCGGCCAGCACCTTTTCGAACTCTTGCGGAGTTGGCCGTGACGCTTCGCTCATGGCATCCCCTCGCTGGTTTCCCGCTCCGCGACTTCTTGCAGAGTCGGCGCCCGCGGATGAACCGACGAGCGCCGACTTCGTGTCTTCAGTCGATTAAGGACCGAAGTTCCGCCGAAATCAACCCCAGCAGAGCTTCATGCCCTCGTCGGAACTGATCGAGGGGACCCCCGGAACCGGATGATCGGTCACAAGCTTCTCGCCAGTATCGATGCTCACCGGCTTCTTGCCAGTCTTCACGAAATCGACGATCGCCTGCACGCCGTCCGCGGCCATCAATAGTGGATATTGCTGAGAGGTCGCGCCGATCACCCCGGCCTTAACGCTCTTGATGCCGTTGCAGCCGCCGTCGACAGCCACAACCAGCACGCCCTTCTCCTTGCCGGCAGCCTTGAGCGCAGCATAGCCGCCATCCGCCGCCGGCTCGTTGATCGCATATACGAGATCGATCTGATCCGCCTTCTGGAGGATCTTCTCCATCGCCGTGCGGCCACCTTCATCCGATCCCGAGGAAAGGTCGGAGCCGACGATCTGCGGGCTGTCGCTCATCGCATAGTGCTTGGGATCCTTAACCGGAATGCCAAAGCCGGTGAGGAAGCCATTGTGGCGCAGATAGTCGACGGTCGGCTGATTGGCGGTGAGGTCGAGCGTTGCGATCTTGGCCGCTTTAGCCTTGTCGCCGAGGGTTCCCTTCGCCCACTGGCCGATCAGTTCGCCCGCCTTGAAGTTGTCGGTGGCGAAATTGGCGTCTGCGGCGTCGATGGGATCGAGCGGCGTGTCGAGGGTGATGACGAGAATGCCGGCCTTGCGGGCTTTTTCGATGGTCGGGACGATCGCGGTCGAGTCGCTCGGCACGATCAGGATGCCTTTGGCGCCCGCGGCGATCAGCTGCTCGATGGCCGCAACCTGGCCGTCATTGTCGCCATCGAACTTGCCGGCAAGGGCTTGTGTCGTGACGCCGAGTTCTTTGGCCTTGGCCTCAAAACCCTCCTTCATCTTGACAAAGAAGGGATTGGTGTTGGTCTTGGTGATGAGCCCAACGAGGATTGGGTCGGCTTGCGCGCTCGCGCCCATCAAGGCGATGGAAAAAGCGGCAGCCGCGATGGACGTGAACAATCCAGAAATCTTGGACACAGGTTTCCTCCCAATGAAGTCGATGCGCCGGCGCCGATAGCGGTCCCAGGCGGCTGGGCGTGAGCCCTCTGCCTCACCGCGACCGTTTTCGCGCCGCCGTACTCCCATAGGGCAAACTTTTGGCCAAGAGTCAAGGATAATTACATCCGCTTGAATTATCCTTGACAGACGCCCTGTTCGGCACAATGATGCCGCCGAGCGTCGTTCACAAAAATGTAGAGGCGGAGGATGAAGGAGGCGCATGGCGACCCGCGCGTATGGGGCGAGTAGGCTCGAGGGCGGCGACATGGCGTTCGACTCGCCGCTTGTCGTCGTCTCCCCGACAAACGCTGGCGGCGCGAATCAGGCGGGCGTGCGTCTTTACAATGAGCGATTGCTGCTCTCACTCGTGCGCCGCTTCGGTCCGTTGTCCAAGATTGAAGTCGCGCGATTGACGGGGCTGTCAGTGCAATCGACATCCGCAATTATGAATCGGCTGCAAGCGGAGGGACTGTTGAAGCGGGAGGCCCCGCTCCGTGGCCGAGTTGGGCAGCCGACGATCCCTATGTCGATCGATCCCGAAGGCGCCTATTCGTTCGGGCTCAAAGTCGGGCGGCGCAGCTGCGATTTGGTGCTGGTCGATTTTCGCGGCGCCATTTGTCAGCGCGCCTACCGCGCCTACTCGTTTCCGACACCGATCATGATCCTCGATTTTGTCCGAGATTCGCTGCCGTCGCTCGCCAGTTCGCTCACCCCCTCGCAGAAGCGGCGGATCGTTGGCCTTGGCGTCGCAGCGCCGTTTCAGTTGTGGAGCTGGGAATCCGAGATCGGCGCGCCGCAGGGCGCAATGAACGCCTGGCAGCATTTCGACGCGGAAAGTGAAATCGCGGCCGTGTGCCCTTATCCGACGACAGCTGTGCAATGATGCGACGGCCGCTTGCGCGGCCGAGTTCTTCTTTGGTCGCAGCTGGCGTCATCGGGATTTCCTCTATTTCTTCATCGGCGAGTTTCTCGGCGGCGGATTGGTGCTCGACGGCGCCCTGCGTCCCGGGCGTACGGGCAACGCAGCGGCGCTCGGATCAATGCCGATCATGGCGAAGAGCAATGGCGGCGTCGCTCCCCAGCTGATCGCGTGCGCGTCAATTTATCAACTAGAGCGCAGACTGGAAGCGGCCGGAATCGACGCGTCGTCGATTTGTGCGACGCCCGAATCGTGGGGCGAATTCGGGGCGCAACTCGACGGCTGGATTGAAGACGCGGCCTCGGCTCTGGCCTATGCCACGGTTGCAGCGATCTCCGTTATCGACTTTGAGGCGATCGTGATCGACGGCGCGCTTCCGGCGACGGTGCGCGAGCGTCTCACCGTCCGGACGGCTCAGGTCTTCTCCGGCCTTGATCGGCGCGGCTTGAGCGAAGTCGAAATTGTCTCGGGCTCGATCGGCGCCGACGCGGGCTCGATCGGAGGCGCGGCATTGCCGCTGATTAAGCATTTCGCGCGCGATCGAGAAGTTTTATTCAAGGATGCGATGAAGCAGGCGAGTTGAGTCGGAACGGGCTCGCGCGTCGCGTAAGCTTGGCTCAGAGCGTGTTGATCGATAATCTTTTGGCGCCCGGGCGGACGAAACCTCCCCGAGCGATTGCCAACTCTCTCAACGACCGAACAGAGGCGTTATGGCCACACGCATTGTCAAGGTCGAGCCATTCGATCTCGTTGTCTTTGGCGGCACCGGCGATCTCGCTCATCGCAAGCTCTATCCGGCGCTTTTTCACCGCGAGCGCAGCGATCAGTTCTCCGAGCCGACCCGGATCATTGGTGCGTCGCGTCGCCAGCTTGATCGCGAGGCGTTCCGCGCCTCCGTCAAGGAGACGTTGATGAAATTTAGCGTCATCGACGATGAGGCGGGCGCGGCGACGGAGCGATTTCTGTCCCGACTCGACTATGTCGCGGTCGACGCTACGAGGGATGGCGGATGGGCGGACCTGAAGGCGTTGCTTGGCGCCGACGAACGCATCCGCGCGTACTATCTCGCGACCGGTCCTGACCTGTTCGGTCCGCTGGCGAAGCGCCTCGGCGCCGAAGGGCTGGTAACCCCCCGCTCGCGCATCATCGTCGAGAAGCCAATCGGCAGGGACGGCGAGAGCGCCGCGGCCATCAACGATGTGATCGGCTCCGTCTTCCTGGAGCGCAACATTTTCCGGATCGATCACTATCTCGGCAAGGAATCGGTGCAGAACCTCATGGCGCTGCGTTTCGCCAACATTCTGCTCGAGCCGCTGTGGAATAGCGCGCACATTGATCACGTGCAGATCACCGTCGCCGAGACGCTTGGGGTCGAAGGGCGCGGCAGTTACTATGAGGAGTCGGGCGCGATCCGCGATATGGTCCAGAACCATATGATGCAGCTCGTTTGTCTCGTTGCGTTGGAGCCGCCGAATTCGCTCGAAGCCAACTCCTGGCGCGACGAAAAACTGAAGGTGCTGAAGGCCCTGCAGCCGATCGACCACACCAACGCCTCGAGTCTCACCGTGCGTGGCCAATATCGCGCTGGATTCGCCGACGGCGGGCCCGTTCCGGGCTACTTGCAGGACATCAGCAAGGACCACAGTGACACGGAAACTTTCGTTGCTCTCAAACTCGGCATCGCCAGTTGGCGTTGGGCTGGAGTTCCGTTCTATCTGCGCACCGGCAAGCGCCTCCCGCAACGCTTTTCGGAGATCGTCGTCGGATTCCGTCGTGTGCCGCACATCATATTTCCGATGCAACCGGATGGCATACCGGCCAACAGCCTCGTTGTGCGCGTGCAGCCGGACGAAGGGATCAAGCTGTGGATGATGGTGAAGGAGCCAGGTCCCGGCGAAATTCGCCTGCAACATGTACCTCTCGATATGAGCTTCGCCAAGGCCTTTGGCGTCGCTCCTGCGGACGCCTATGAGCGGCTGCTGATGGACGCAATCCGCGGCAACGCTGCCTTGTTCATGCGCCGCGACGAAGTCGAGGCGGCGTGGAAATTCATCGATCCCATTCGCAATGCCTGGGCGCAGTCGGGTGAACCGCCGCGCCCGTATGCCGCCGGCACTTGGGGCCCCAACGCGTCCGTCGCCTTGATCGAGCGCGACGGACGGACCTGGAATGAGGAATACGAATGATTGAGACCGATTTCCAACGCCGCGAATTCGCCGATGGCGAAGAGCTGGCTAAGGGGCTGGCCGATTGGACCGCGGAACGCTTGCGCGGAGCGATCGCAGCGCGAGGGGTCGCTTTGCTCGTCGTCTCCGGCGGCAAGTCGCCGGCTCGGTTCTTTGACCTGCTTTCGAATTTGGACCTCGATTGGACACGGGTTGCGATCACTCTTGCCGACGAGCGGCGTGTGGCCGACGACAGCCCGCGGTCCAACGCTCGACTGGCGCGCGAGAGGCTGCTGCGCAATCGCGCGGAAGCGGCGAGCTTTACGCCGCTTGCGGACGTCCGTTTGCCGGAAGACCGAGAACTCGCCGCCGCAAGCGCGCGCATCGCCAATTTGCCCATGCCGGCCGACGTCGTGGTCTTGGGATGGGCGACGATGGACACACGGCTTCGTGGTTTCCCGGCGCCGAAGGGCTTACCGAAGCGATGGACCCGGCGGCTCGGCAGCTCGTCGCTCCGATTCGTGCGCGCCAAACGCCGGCGAACCGCGCCTTACCCTCACTGGGCGAGTCATCTTGCGCGCCACAGCGATCGCGCTCGAGATCCAGGGCGAAGCGAAGCTCGCAACTTTCGCGGCCGCGCTCGAGCCCGGCCCGGAGGAGGCGATGCCCATTCGGGCGGTGCTGCGAGGCGCAGCCGATCGCCTCACTGTGTTCATGTCTTCACGAACGGATGCCCCCCGCCGGTCCAGCGGCCGAAAAGCGTCCTCCGGCTTGATCGTCGAGACGAACTGAAAATTGTACCGATCGTACGTCGCTTCGGCGGCTTCTTCGCCCTAAAGAAAGAGAGCGAATTGTCGATCGGGATGGCCTTGATAGCGTCAACCAGCTTGACGCCGTCGTCGGCGCTGTTGATGTATGGCTTTCATGAGGCGTCCGCCCGCATGCGCGATGTTGGCATCATTTTTTCAGGATTAGCCGCCTGAAAGCGGAAATTGTCGTCGCGAGCTGGGCGGCGACTACCGAGCCGGTGCCGAGTATTTGGGCAGACGCTCGACATGTCATTGAGGACGCCCGATCTTGTGCGGTCGCGCGGCGCGCGCAGTGTGACTCGCGCCATCGTGAGGACCGCGCCTGCAAATAGAACCTGTCGCCGATTGGGCGTTTTCGCCGGTGCTATTCCATCCCCGACGGCGCGCTTTCCAGATTGCCTTTGCTGGCTCGTTTCGATCGAATGTGGCCTATCAAGCCGACCGCCTACCGGCCCCGCACAGCGGTTTCATGAATTGGGCAGTTACTCCATTGAGGGGAGCCGACGCGGTCGCCGCCCGCGCCATTGCTTCGTAAATTTAGCCAGATGACCACACAGCGCCGGTAAGAACGGCCGGCAAGCGCTCGCGGGCGATGTCATCGTCTCGAGCTTATGCAAAAGATATTAGCCACCTTGCGCATCGACGAGCCGGCTGCCGCGCAGCGCGCGCTCCAAGAGTGCTAAAGCCAGTGGCTGAACATGTGCACGCAAGTGAGCAAGAAAAACAAAATCAACGCGGCCAGGATCAGGCTGGCCATGCGCGCGGCTAAGGCCTCGCGTCGGCTCTCGTCGGCCGTAGCTCGTCCAGCTGACGGGCGCTTATCTTCGGTGCGGTTAGTCCCCGCCTTCAATGGAACCGTCATGAAACCTATTGGTTTACGGCTTAGCCGCTCCGGAACTCGTTTCCGCGCATACTCGTAATTCAGGACAACGACGATCGCGAGCAGAGAAAAGATCAACATATGATTTTCCTTCTGCGACAGGGCAAGTCTGTAGGCGGTGAACGCGACGAAGCTACAGGCTACTGCGCCGGACGCCGCGCCAGATTCCGACATGTCGGAGAGATAACTCCGCAGGCCGTACCAGATTGGAAGCAGGACCAACCCAGCGAAGAATACAAGTCCGGGGATCCCCGTCTCGAGGAGGACCGACACCACGTAGCTGTCGATCGAGCTTCCGATAACGTAACCGCCGATCGCGAAACCGTGCCCGGTGATCGGATTTGTCTTGATGAACGGAATTGCGGCAACCCACTGCACATGTCGCGCTTCCGTGCTGCCCGCCTGGGCGGCGCCCCCTAGGACCATATCATGCGTGCTGTGCGAGAAAGTGATCAATGCGATAACAACGGCAAATCCAATGGCGCCCGCCAAACCGGCGGTTGCTGGGGCCAGACTGGCCTTACTCTTCATCGCTTCGCGAATCGACCAGCTGGCCACGAATACAGCTACGGACGCGATGAGTCCGACCCAGGCGCCACGCGACCCTGAGACGTAAATTCCAAGTAATCCGCCGACTACGACCGCCCAGCCGAGCGCCCTCTCAAATAAACTCTCTCGGTGCAAAGCAAAGAAAAGAGCAATAGGGATCGCAACAATTTCAAACTCTCCGAAAGAAAGCGGAGTAATGAAAATCGACGCGGCCCGAAATAAACCATTTCTGAAGTCGCCAGCGCTAGGCAGGAGGACACCCAGGTTGCTGTTGTTCTGAATGAGAGTGTCTAGCATACCCCTCGGGAAAATATCAATGAAGAATCGATGCTCGAGGCGGAACTCCACGATTCCGGCCACTGTGTTGAATAAGGCGCAAAGGCATATGATCTTTAAGATGAATACGACATCATCACTATCTCTAGCTATATAAATCATTGCAAAGAACGGCACATACCACGATAGGATGGCGTCGGTTAGGGTCGAGATGGATTCAGTTGGAAGCATAGACGTAAAAATTGATAGTACCGCTACGGCAAGGTATCCAGCCGCGCAAATAAAAATTAGCAATGAGGCGCGAAGACGCTCAGCAATACGCCGTCGGACGTCGGACGATGCTGCAATGGCGACAAGGAATGGCACTATGAGCGCGAACGTGGCGAGGCGGCGAGCAGAAATCCAAGGCAGACCGGAAAACTGAATCATATAATAGAAGGGAACGGAAACATCGGCGATCAGCATTACGAAGAACGCCTTGCGAATTAAGCCTGCCGACACGAGAGGGAGATCTGGCATCACCCAGAGCAGGACGACCCCGGCGACGGCGACTATCCCAAAAGCGCCCATCGGGGGCAGGACAACCGCTGCGAGGCCAACAACAAGACCTAAAGCTATGGATGCGGCCGCCCAGGCGACAATTGGCGCAAGGTAACGAAGGACATTGGGCGTGGCCCGCCCAGCGAGTCTGGCCTCCGCGACCGCGACGGAAGCGACATGGGATAGTGGGAGGCGCTTCCCGATCCGAACTGGCATCCGTCTCCAACTCCCAATCGTCATTCAGGCCGCGATCGTCGCCACGCCGCCACTACGTTCGCGCCCGGTGCCGAGATCGATTTTTTTGGCCGTTTCGCCGCCGGCGCCAGGATTGATCATTTGTAACAACAAAGTATTGCGGCCTCTGCGGCGATTTTGTTCAGGCGTTCCGGTTCGTATCACCCAAATTGTTTCGTCGCGATATTCTACTGCGTCAAAACGATCAATGACTCAAGCTCAATCTTCGCCAGAGTGAAATGCACTGAAAACATGAACGCCGCGGCCGCGTCAACCGCCAGGGTGCCTGAGCGCCAGCGACTGAGCCATTGTTACGGTTCGTCGGTTCGGACCAGTCCATTCGCCGATCGCAGCGCCGAAACAGGCAATTAATTTCCACAGGCGTCTGGCGGGATGATAGCTCACGGGATCGATTTGTGTCGGCGCGAAGCGGGTATAGTCTATATATCAATCGCTTCGCTGAGCGCCACGAATTTTTGTAACGAGCGACTGTAGATAAGCACGTCCTTCGATCTATTTTGCCGTTTTCAATCGCCTGGCGCTCGAAGCCTGGAATGTCCCGGTGTCGTTCGTGCGCTTGGCGGTTCTTCACCGGGCCACCTAAGCGCCGAGTTGGACGTTGACCCGCGCGAGGAATTCCGAGAGATCGTCGGTCGCGAAATCCGCGACGTTGGCCGGATCCGAAATAACCTGGTCGTGCGCCTCGCGATGGTCCAAGCGTCCCGCCTTAGTCGTCACCAGGGTGGTCGTCATGCCTTTCGCCTTCGGGACGGCGAGGTTTCTGGTCACGTCCTCAAACATCGCCGCCGCAAGCGGGTCAACTCCGCATCGCTCGAAAAAGACGTCATAGGCGCCTTCGGCAGGTTTTGGCGTTAGCCCGGCCGCGACGATGTCAAAAGCCTCTTCGAACAGCCCATCGAGCCCTAGTTGCTTCGCTGTCAAGATCGCGTGGCTTCGCGATCCGTTTGTGAAAATAAGCTTACGCCCTGGCAGCCTCCCAATTTCATGCGCAAGAACGGGGTCCGGTTTAAGGCTGGAGCGGTCGATATCGTGAACAAACTCGAGAAAACGGTCTGTCAGGTCGAGGTGGTCCTGCGCCAATCCGCTCAAGGTTGTGCCGTGGCGCGAATAATAATGCTTTTGCAGCGCACGAGCAGACTGACCATCGAGACCAAAAAGCTCGATCAGAAACAGGGTGATCCGTTCGTCGATTCTCGGCCAAATGCCGCTATCCGCAGGGTAAAGGGTGTTGTCGAGATCGAAGACCCAGGTCGTGATGTGGCCAAAGCGAGCGCGCAGCGTTTCGTCGGACGGTAGGCGGAACGCCGCCGGCGCGATTAGGGGCGCCATGAATAAGCACTGGTTTTACGCGTCAAAACGAGGCTCCTCCGCGGCTAACGATTGCGGCAAGACTAGCCGCGATGCCTTCACCTTTCCATAACAATCGACCCCCGCCCTTAGCCCTGGGCGAGGGCGTGCTCTACCGCCTTGCGCATCATGCTCGAGAATCCCGCCGAGGTGACCGCGTTGGGCGCGACCCAAAAACAGCCGCCTGGGGCGCCGCCCTCAAAATCTGCGGCGTAGACTGTGAGGCTCAGCGCGAAATGGGTGAAAATCTGCTCGACTTTCCCCGGCAGCCGCCGCCAGTGCGCCGCGACCGGCGCGGCGCTGGCGAGCTCGCCATTTGGGCCTTTGTTCGTCCACGGCGTCCCCGGCAGCTCGATGGTCGAGGCGAGGAGACCATGCGCCGGTCGGCGGCGAGCGAGAAAGGCCCCATCGGAACGGCGGGCGAAGAACACCGCGCCCTGCCGGCGGGGTCTCACCTTCGCTCCGTCGCGCCGGGGATAGGCCTCGGGGGCTCCGGCCCGGAACGCCGCGCAATCTTGGGCGAGCGGGCACAAGTCGCAAGCGGGATTGCGGGGGCGGCAGAGGGTCGCGCCGATATCCATCAGCGCTTGTGCGAAATCGCCCGCCCGGCGGCTTGGCGCTAGCGCGCGAGCCGCCGCAGCAAGTTCGCCTCGCGCGCGGGCGATCGGCTTTTCCACAGCAAAGAGCCGCGCCAGAACGCGAGCGATGTTGCCATCTACAGGCGCGGTCCGGCGGCCGAAAGCGATCGCCGCGACTGCGGCTGCGGTGTAGGCGCCAACGCCGGGAAGCGCGCACAGGCCGGCTTCGTCGCTTGGAAATGTCCCGCCTCGACGCGCGATTTCCTTGGCGCAGGCGTGCAGGTTCCGCGCGCGGGAATAATAGCCGAGACCGGCGAACGCGCTCATTACGGCTTCGATCGGCGCCATTGCCAGGTCCTCGACCCGCGGCCATTTCGCAATGAAGGCCCGATAATAGGGCGTCGCCGCCTGCGCCGTCGTCTGCTGCAGCAAGACTTCGGAGAGCCAGACTCGATAGGGATCGGGCCTTTCCCCCGGTTCTGCGCGCCAGGCGAGCGCGCGGCGGTTGCGATCCCACCATGCAAGCGTGCGGCCGACAATCGCCTTTCGCTTTGCCTCGGACGGGAGCGCGCTTACATTGGCGCTCATGCTGTCGACCTCACGCCCCCAGTTCTCACTTTCCGTGCCCAAGTGACAATGATGAAGCGCGCGCGGGGCGGCGCCAAGCCGTTGGCCGAATTCACGCCCGGATTGATCGCCGAGGCGCTGGCCGCGCGCGGCCTGGGCGAAACAAGCCTGATCGCCGATTGGCCAGCCATCGTCGGTGAAGCGCTCGCGCGCCACGCCCGACCAATCGAGGTGAAATGGCCGCCTCGCGCCGCCAAACGCGATCCCGACGCGCCAACCGCTCCCGCCACCCTAGTGCTGAGGGTCGAGGGCGCTTTCGCGCTCGAGGCGCAGCACAGCGCCTCGGTGATCCTGGCTCGGGTGAACGCGCATCTCGGCTGGCGATGCATCGACAAGATCGCCTTTCGGCAAGGGCCGCTGCCTCCGCTCAAGGAGAAGCGTCGCCCCGCGCCGCTCCCCTCTGACGCCGCGGAAGCCGCCGCGAGCGCCGCCGCTTCGCCCATTCTTGATGATGGGTTGCGCGACGCCGTGACGCGGCTCGGCGCGCGGGCGATCGATAGGTCGGTCCGCCTGCGTGGGGCGGCGAGCGCCCGAACTCCAAGCGGAGACAAGGCTTGATCTCCCGCCATCCGCTCGCTGGCCGTGCGATTGTGCGCATGAACGGCGCCGGCAACGCGATCCTCGTGCTCGACCTGCGGGGTTCGCGCGCCAGCACGAGGGCGGAAGACGCGCGCGTCATCCATCAAGCACCAGGCCTCAGCTACGATCAGATGATGGTGCTCCTCGATCCGAAGACAGCGGGAACCGCGGCTGACGTGCTCATCTACAACAACGACGGCACGCTCGCGGGCGCCTGCGGCAACGGGACGCGCTGCGTCGCCGACCGGCTGTGCCGTGAGCTCGGGGTGAGCGCCGTCAAGATCGAGACTGAGGCCGGCGTGATCGCGTGCGAGCGGTTGGGACCCTGGTCCTATCGGGTCGACATGGGCGCGCCGCGGCTCGAATGGGACGCCATTCCGCTTCAGCATGCTGTGCCCGATACGCGACGGGTGAAGCTGTGGCCGGATGGCGAAGGCCCGGCGGAACTGGGCCTCCCCTCCGTGGTCAATATGGGCAATCCGCACGCCGTGTTCTTTCTCCCAGACCTGAAGCGCGTCGACGCCGCGGACCTGGGGCCAAGGATCGAGGCCCACCCGATCTTCCCGGAGAAGGCGAATGTCACCTTCGCCCAGATACTCGCCCGTGACGACGTCAAGGCGCGGGTGTGGGAGCGCGGCGTCGGATTGACGCTCGCCTGCGGCTCGGCCGCCTGTGCAACTTTGGTCGCGGCGGCGCGGCTTGGCCTCATGGCGCGCAAGGGGACGGTGCGTCTGCCCGGCGGCGACCTCACCATCGAGTGGCGTGCTTCCGACGACCACGTGCTGATGACCGGCCCCGTCGAATACGAGGGCGCGTTCACTCTCGACGAACTCATTGTTTGAAGCCGCGGCGCTGTGAGCGCCGCAACGGACGGGGACGCCAGCGCCGGCGAGCGCTCGGGCCGCGTCGACGCCGTCGATTGCGCGCGCGGCCTGGCGCTCGTCGGCATGGCCATCTACCACTTCAGCTGGGACCTCGCCGACTTTCGGCTTGCGCCACCCATGCTGCCGTTCACGCCGCAAATGCGGCTGTTGTCGCACATTGTGGCGAGCGCGTTCCTCGCTTTGGTCGGCGTGTCGCTGGCCCTTGCCCATCGCAACGGGCTGAACGTCAGAGCCTTCTGGCGCCGCCTCGCAATCGTCGCCGGGGCAGCGGCGCTGGTGACCGCAGGCAGCTTCGTTTTCGCGCCCAGCGAACCCATCACCTTCGGCATTCTCCACTGCATCGCGGCCGCGAGCCTCATCGCCGCGCCGTTCGTGACCGCGCCAGCCTGGGCCAGTCTCGCAATGGGCTTCTCGGCGATCGCCGCCCCGTGGCTCGGCCGCTCCACTCTGTTCGATCCGTCCTGGCTTTTATGGCTTGGCCTCAGCGAGGCGCTGCCGAATACGCTCGACTGGCGCCCGCTCCTGCCATGGGCCGGCGCCGTCTTTCTCGGCCTCGGCGCCACGCGCTTGCCGGGCGTCCTGACATGGCTAAAGCGGTCGGACCGCTGGCGCGCCAAGTCGGCGCCGTCGCGCGCGATCTGCTTCGCTGGCCGGCACAGTTTGCCGATCTATCTCGTCCATCAGCCGGTCCTGATCGGGCTTCTCGCGGCGCTGACCGCCTGGGGCCCGCTCGCGCCGAAGCCGGACAGGAGCGCCTTTCTCGCGTCCTGTCAGCGCGCCTGTATCGCCGAAGGGCGCGCGGCGGCCGAGTGCGAGACCGGCTGCCGATGCGTCGCCGACGCGGTCGACCACTCAGGCGACGCCGACCGACTGGCGACGGTCACGCCGCAGCGCCGGGCCGAACTCAAGCGGCTTGCGGGCGCCTGTATGGGGCGGTGAGTCGGTCTGGCGCGCGCTCTCTCGGCGGCAGCCGCGACATGGGTCCGGTCAGTTTGGATTTTCTTGGGCGGTGGCCGATCCGCTGCGAAATCCCCGATTATGAGCTCTTGGATTCGTTTGGATTTCCTTGGATTCTCTCGTGCGAAACGAGACTTATCAATGGGTTACGAGGGATAATCGAGCAAAAATTTTTCCTCGTCGCTTCTCCCCTGACGGTCGAGCTCAGATAACGAACGCCACAACTGTGGCCTGTGGAAACTGGGATTGCTCATGCAGCAAGTTTGCCCTAAATTCTGATTTTCTGCAAGCAATTGTCGGGCTCTTATAGCGTTAGCTGTGGGTCCCGTGCTGAATGTCGGTAAAGCCGTCATGGCCGGCCTTGTGCCGGCCATCCACGCGGCGCCGCCACAAAAATCTCTCGGCTGCTCAGATTTCCGTGAGGTCAGAGGCTTATAACGAGGCTGTAGTGTTCTCGTGGATGGCCGGGTCGAGCCCCGGCCATGACGGAAAAACAGAATACTAGCTCCACCACACCTGACGCTTTTGCCGCCGTCAGGCCTGCGCCAGTGAACGTCCGCGGTCGTAGTCCGTGCGCTTGAGACTAAATTCCACGTCTTGCGGGAATGACAGGACGGCCGGGCTGCAATTGGCTCTAGAATCCTACCGCCCTACGCCGCCTCGCGGATCTCACGGATGTTCTCGGCATAGGCTTTCGGGTCGCCTTCGAACACCTTGGAGCCGGCGACAAACACATTCGCGCCGGCGCGCGCCAGAAGCGCCGCGGTGTCGGGCGCGACTCCGCCATCGACTTCGATATGAATCTTGCGTGTCCCAACCATGCGCTTCACCCGTGCGATCTTGTCGAGCATGGCGGGAATGAACGCCTGGCCGCCGAAGCCAGGATTGACGGTCATGACCAGGATCAAGTCGAGCCGGTCGAGCACATATTCGATCGCGCTCTCGGGCGTTCCGGGATTGATCGCCACGCCAGCCTTCTTGCCGAGCGCGCGGATCTCCTGCAGCGAGCGGTCGAGATGCCGGGTCGCCTCGGCGTGGACGGTGATGTGGTCGGCGCCCGCTTGGGCGAAGGCTTCGAGATAGAGGTCGCAGGGCTCGATCATCAGGTGGCAGTCGAACGGCTTGTCGGTCAAGGGCCTCAGGGCCGCGACGACGGGCGGGCCAAAAGTGATGTTGGGCACGAAATGCCCGTCCATCACGTCAAGATGGATCCAGTCAGCGCCCGCCGCAGCGACCGCGCACACTTCTTCGCCAAGCTTGGCGAAATTGGCCGATAGAATCGACGGCGCGATGATCACCGGATTGGTCATGCGCGGATCTCCCTCTCGCACCGCCGGACAAACGCGGCGCTATCGATGGTCGCCGACCGGCAGAGAGTCAATCCGCGCCCGCAGCCAGAAACTACAAGTAAGAAATGCGCGTGGCTAATAACAACTTATCTATATAGCTTAAATCATTGCCTTCGACCTGAAGGCCGCCTATGTACCGCGCCTTGTTCAAGGGAACCCTCGATGCCGAGCGTATTGCCAGCCCATCTCAGGCGGCTGGAGGCCGAGTCCATTCACATCATGCGGGAAGTTGTCGCCGAGATGCGCAATCCGGTGATGCTGTACTCGATAGGCAAAGATTTCGAGCGTCATGCTGCATGTGGCGATGAAGGCCTTCTATCCGGCCAAGCCGCCATTTCCGCTGCTGCATGTCGACACGACCTGGAAGTTCCGCGAGATGATCGCCTTCCGCGACGAGACCGCGCGAAGGCTTGGCCTCGATCTGATCGTCCACATCAACCAGGACGGGCTGAAGCGCGGCATTTCGCCCGTTGCCTCGGGGTCCCAACTCCATACCCAGGTGATGAAGACCGAGTCGCTGCGGCAGGCGCTCGATAGCGGCCGGTACGACGCCGCTTTCGGCGGGGCGCGGCGGGACGAGGAGAAGAGCCGGGCGAAAGAGCGCATCTTCTCGTTTCGCTCGACCGCCCATGCCTGGGACCCGCGCAACCAGCGCCCCGAGCTCTGGCGGCTGTTCAACACCCGCATTCGCGAAGGCGAATTGATCCGCGTCTTCCCGCTCTCCAACTGGACCGAGCTTGATGTGTGGGAATACGTGCAGGCGGAAGACATTCCCGTCGTGCCGCTCTATTTCGCCAAGGAGCGGCCTGTCGTCGAGCGCTCCGGGACGCTGATCATGGTCGACGACGACCGGCTGCCGCTCTTGCCCGGCGAGACGCCGCAGATGCGCAAGGTCCGCTTCCGCACGCTCGGCTGTTATCCGCTGAGCGGCGCGATCGAGTCCGACGCGACGAGTCTCGACGACATCATCGCCGAGATGCGGAAGTCCACCACCTCCGAGCGGCAGGGGCGCTTGATCGATACGGACGAAGCGGGCTCCATGGAGAAGAAGAAGCGCGAGGGGTACTTTTGATGGACAGCGGCGATCAGAAGTCCGCTCAATGTCATGCCCGCGAAAGCGGGCATCCAGATTCAGCCGCAACGTTTCCAGCCGACGCGCGGCGCCTCTGGACCCCCGCTTTCGCGGGGGTGACACGAAACAGAGTTTCCTCATGAACGCCCCGCTTCGCGTCTCCGCGCTTCCTACCTTGCGCGTCCTCACCTGCGGCTCCGTCGACGACGGCAAGTCGACGCTGATCGGGCGGCTTCTCTACGAGAAGAAGCTCATCTTCGACGACCAGCTCTCCGCGCTCGAAAAGGATTCGAAAAAGTTCGGCACGACCGAGGACGCTATCGACTTCGCGCTGCTCGTCGACGGCCTCGAGGCTGAGCGCGAACAGGGCATCACCATCGACGTCGCCTATCGCTATTTCGCCACCGAAGCGCGCTCCTTCATCGTCGCCGATACGCCCGGCCACGAGCAATATACCCGCAACATGGCGACCGGCGCCTCGAACGCCGATGTGGCCATCGTGCTCGTCGACGCGCGCAAAGGGCTGCTGACGCAGACGCATCGCCATTCGATCATCGTCTCGCTGCTCGGCGTGCGGCACGTCGTGCTTGCGGTGAACAAGATCGACCTCGTCGGCTATGACGAGCGCGTCTTTCGCGACATCGTCATCGCCTATCGCAAATTCGCCGAACCGCTCGGCTTCCGTTCGCTGATCGCCGTGCCGATCTCGGCGCGCTTTGGCGACAATGTCTCGTCGGTCAGCCCGAACACGCCGTGGTACCAGGGCGGGCATCTCCTGCAGAAACTCGAAACCATCGAGGTCGAAGAGGACCGCCGCAGCGGGCCCTTCCGGTTGCCGGTGCAATGGATCAACCGGCCGCATCTCGACTTCCGCGGCTTTGCCGGAACCATTCCCAGCGGCCGGGTGGCGCTGGGCGAGCCGATCGTCGTGGCGGGATCGGGCAAACAGACGACCGTCAAGTCCATCCTCGTCGCCGACCAGGAGAAGGATAGCGCCGAAGCGGGCGACGCGGTGACGCTGACCCTCGCAGACGAAGTCGACATCGCGCGGGGCGACGTGCTCGCGCATCCGACGAGCAGGCCGGAGGTCGCCGACCAGTTCACGGCGCACCTCATCTGGATGAGCGCCGACCCCATGCTGCCTGGCCGCTCGTATCTGATGAAGATCGGCGCCCGCACTCTGCCGGCGCAGGTCACGGATCTCAAGCACCGCATCGACGTCAACAATTACGATAAGCTCGCAGCCAAGAGCCTTGAGCTCAACGAGGTCGGCTTCTGCAATCTCGCGACGACGGCGCCGATCGCTTACGATCCATACGCCGACAATCACGAGACGGGCGCTTTCATCCTGATCGACCGCCAGACCAACGAGACAGCGGCGGCGGGCATGATCGCGCATGGGCTCCGGCGCGCGACCAACGTGCATCGGCATGGGCTTGCGGTCGATCGCGAGGCGCATGCCGCGCTCAAGCATCAGAAGCCCGCAATCCTCTGGTTCACCGGTCTCTCAGGCGCAGGCAAATCCACGATCGCCAATCTGGTCGAGGCCGAGCTTCACGCGCGCGGCGTTCACACGACGCTGCTCGACGGCGACAATGTTCGCCACGGCCTCAACAAGGATCTGGGCTTTACCGCCGCCGATCGCGTCGAGAACATCAGGCGCGTCGGCGAAGTGGCGAGGCTGATGACCGACGCCGGGCTCATCGTGCTCTGCTCGTTCATCTCGCCGTTCCGCGCCGAGCGACGGCTGGTTCGTGATACCGCGGCGCAAGGCGAGTTCATCGAGATCTTCGTCGATACGCCGCTCGAGACGGCGATCGCCCGCGATCCCAAGGGCCTGTACAAGCGAGCTTTGGCGGGCGAAATCAAGAATTTCACCGGCGTCGATCAGCCTTACGAAGCGCCCGAAGCGCCGGAGCTTATTCTCAATTCCGGCGAAGCCACGGCCGAGGCGCTCGCCGATCGCGTCGTCAAGGCGCTTGAACAACGCGGCCTCATCGTGGCGTTATAGGGCCGGGCGCCTGTCGCGCGCCCCATGCCTTCGGAGCGCCGATGCTTACGTTCTATTACGCCACCAACACCTGCGCTCTCGCTTCGCATATCGCGCTTGAAGAGGCAGGCGCTGATTACGAAACGCGGTGGATCGACTTCGGCGCCGCCGAGCAGACGAAGCCCGATTATCTGAAGATCAACCCGAAAGCCCGCGTGCCGTCGCTCGCAACAGAGCGCGGCGTTCTGACCGAAACGCCAGCCATCCTCGCCTATATTGCGCAGAGCCATCCGGAGGCTCAGCTCGCGCCGCTCGGCGATCCCTTCGCCTTCGCTGAGCTGCAGTCCTTCATGAACTATCTCTGCGCGACGGTGCATGTGGCGCACGCGCATCGCGCTCGTGGCTATCGGTGGGCGGACGATCCTGCGGCGCACGAGGCGATGAAGAAGAAGGTGCCGCAGTCGGTCGGCGCCTGCTTCGATCTGATCGAGCGGAAGATGTTTAAAGGCCCGTGGGCGATGGGCGACGCCTACACGGTCGCCGACCCTTACCTCTTCACCATCGCGCGCTGGATGGAGGTCGACGGCGTCGACCCCGCCGCGTTCCCGCAGGTGCTCGATCACCGCGACCGGATGGCCAAGCGCCCTGCCGTACAGCGCGCGCTCAAGAGCGAAGGCTTGGCGTAGCCGGGAGCGGGCCGGGGCGTGTGCGGTTTTGGCGCCGCGCCTGCAATATCAGGCCGTTAGGCGCCGAAACCTGTCACGATTTCCGAATCGTCCGCCCGCTCCCCTTCGGGCTCGGCAACCGCGGGCTCGGCTAGGGCGGCGATATGTCGGCCGGGCGCGCGCCTGGCATGACATCGTTGTCGGCTGAAGCGATCCTTGCGGCCCCGCCTGGCAGGAACTAACATCGAGTTCAGGACGTCGTGGATGTCGTGTCTCGTATGAACGCGCGAAAGAACTTCCTTAGTTAACGCTATCGGACGTTCGCTGGTGCACCAGTTATCTGCGACGCTCCTACTTTGACCTCAGGAGGGAGTTGGCAATGCCCGACGCTGCCGGCTTCGCAGCAGCCCTGACGGTTCGCGATAGCGCTCTTCGCGCCGCCGTGCAGGCGGCCTACGCCAACGGGGCCGACAGCAGCAAGACATTTGACCAGGACCTGTCGAGCGACGGGATCGGCATGACGACCGACATCTTCTTCGGTCCGTTCGATATCGACTGCGAAGGCGCGACGAACCTGTTGGTCGTCACGTTGCCGATGTGGGGCCAGGTCAGCATAACGCTCAACCAGGTCGCGTCCGTCGTCGAGATGAATGGCGTGATGACGCTGACGCTCACGCCCGCGTTCACAAAGGGCCTGGCGGACACCGATCAGGCGTCGTCCATCCTGCTGGACCAGTTTAACACCGTCATCACGGCCCGCAGCTGGGCCGCGACGGTGACGTCGGCCGACACGCCGCCCGATGTGGCCGCGCTGGTCACTGGCGATCAGTTCCGCAGCCAGTTCGAGCTGAAGTTCAGCCAGGGGATCCTTTTCGGCCAAATCGCGCTTCCCTCGATCGATGGGAGCTTCCTCGGCTCTGTGGTCCCCTTGTCGACGTCAATCGCCGGCGTGGTGCGCCAAGGCGCGCTGCTGATCGGATTAAGATACGCCGATGATACGCACCAGCTGGTGGGCGACCCGGACGCTCTGCAGGATTTTGCCGGCGCCAACGACGTCGCCGGCATCGTCGCTCCCGATGCGGCGTTCATCATGGTCGACAAGGTGCACACCAAGCTGCTCGCCGGGGTCACCGCCGCCGGCGCGACGCTGGACGGCTTCGACGTGCGCCCCCGCGACGGCTTCTTTCTCGTCAGCGGCAGGGTGAGCAGTACCGGCGGCGCGGTCAACTTCACCTTCCACCTTGTGCCCAGCATGTTTCACACCCGCCCCGGTCTCTATGTCCAATACCTGAAAAAGCCGAGATGGGCGTATAGCCGCAGATGGGCGGCGTTGGAGTTCTCCATTGCGGACTTGCAGACCGACGTTGACCGCTCGTGGTGGGTGGTGCTTTTCGGCGAGGTGATTGCCGGCATCCTGACTTTGGGGATGGCGGACATCTACATCGAAGGTCTGCTGAGCGCCTCGGCCGGCGAGTTCGCCGGCAAGGTCACCAGTGCGAAATTGGACGGACCAACGCCGCGCATCCAGCGGACGATCCCGCCGCCCGGCGGAATCAGCACCCGCGTCGCCCTCGATCAGTTCGAGATCACCGAATCCGGGGTCTTTATTGGCGTCTCGGTGCGCTCAACGCCCACGCCCGCGAAGCTGTTCGGGCCGACGACTGTGCCGGCTACCTACCGCGACGACGTCCTGCGCTACATCATGCAGCCGCCGTCGGGCGTCGCGCCGATCGATCCGGCGTTGCGACTTCAATGGACGCTCGCCGACCTCACGAACAACGTTGTGCTGCAGGACATGGACGGCGCCGCCGCCGGGCGGCTGAGCTTCGAGTTCTCGCCCGTCTTCTTCACCGCGACCGATTTCGGCGTTAGCGCCCGGCTCTATCGCCAACTGGGCGCGGCGATGACGGAACTGGCCGCCCTTTCGGTGAAAATGCACATGCGCTCGGCGCTGCCGCCAAACGCCTATACCCGCTGGCGCTGGCAGGGAACCAACCCGCAGTTCGCCGTCGACGCAACAACCAATAACTGGGTGTATCGCGGCGACCTGCGGGTGGACCGCTGGTCGGAATGGCACCGCACCGACGCGCCTTGTCGTTCGGTCAATGCGCCGGCCCGGTACCGCTACGACCAGCAGAGCGCCGATAGGCTGCCGTTTTCGCTGCGGCTCCTGGAAAACCACCGTAAGGGGTTGTGCCCCTACTGCTTCTATGGTGGACCGGCGGGCATCAACCCGAATCTGTGAGGGTGGTCAGCCGGCCCCTCAGGCGATCTTCACATATTCGAAATCGCCCGGCTGGCTGTTGACGCCGACGCGGGGCGGGGCGATCCAGCTCGCATATTTCCCGGGCTCATGGCGCGGCTTCATCAGCGAGACGATGAAAGCCATGTCGTCCTCGTTGGGCAGCCAGTCGCCGTTTTTCGCGTTCCACTGATCTTCGGTGAGGACTTCGCCGGTCGGGCTGATGCGCTTGCCCCCGAACTCGCCGATCCTGCGATTGAAGCCCTTGTGCGGCTGAATGAACTTGAAGTCGATTCCAGCTTTTTCGACCGACTTGTTCCAGCGGTCGATCCCGCCCTGGCAATCGACGATGAAGTCGTCGAGCAGCCGTGAGTTGAGCGCACGCAGGGCCGGCGCCTCCTCCGCAGCCAGCTTGCCGTCGATGACACGCGTTACCGGATAGGTCGCTTCCTGCAGGACGTGATCATCGCCCTTGAGGTTCGCTTCGTTGAAGCGCCCCTTGATGCCGGCGCCGAAGACCTCGGCGGCGTTACTGGAGATTTCGCTGCCGAACAGATCGCGGGTGACGGATGCGTGGAAGTTCAACTTGCGCTGCAGGAGCGGCAGGTCGACCACGCCAAGCTTGCGCACCGCCTCGACCTGCTTGGGATCCTTGACGCCGGCTGTGACCATCGCCGCGCAGGTGGCCTCGATCGTGCGCTGCACGCCCGTCTCGCCGACGAACATGTGATGCGCCTCTTCGGTCAGCATGAACCGGCAGGTGCGCGAGAGCGGATCGAAGCCGCTCTCGGCGAGCGCCGCGAGTTGCATCTTGCCGTCGCGGTCGGTGAAGAAGGTGAACATGAAGAACGACAGCCAGTCCGGCGTTTGCTCGTTGAAGGCGCCGAGGATGCGCGGATTGTCCATCTGCCCGCTCTGGCGCTCGAGCAACGCCTGCGCCTCCTCGCGCCCGTCCTTGCCGAAATATTTGACCAAGAGATAAACCATCGCCCACAGGTGGCGGCCCTCCTCGACATTGACCTGAAACAGGTTGCGCATGTCGTAGAGGCTCGGCGCCGTTGCGCCCAAGTAGCGTTGCTGTTCGACAGAAGCGGGCTCGGTGTCGCCCTGCACGACGATGAGACGGCGCAGAAGCGCACGGTGCTCGCCCGGCACCTCCTGCCACGCAGGCTCGCCCTTATGACGGCCGAAAGGAATGTTCCGTCCCTCGACCTTGGGCGCGAGCAGAATGCCCCAGCGATAGGTCGGCATCTTCACATAGCCGAACTTCGCCCAGCCGGCGGGATCGACGCCGACGGCGGTGCGCAGATAGACCTCCGACTGCTGGAAGCCGACCGGACCCATGCCCGTCCACCAGTCCAGATATTTTGGCCGCCAGCCCTCGAGCGCGCGCTGCAGCTGCTTGTCCGAGCCGAGCGCGACGTTGTTGGGGATGACATCGTCATAGCTGATCTCGACGAAGCGATCGGCGGAGATCGCGCCTGCGGCGTCGCTAACAATGTCTTCAGCGCTCATCGGTTCCTCCTGTTCGAAAGTTGCGAGCTAGTAGGTCTCGAGATGCAGGCGTCCATGGCGCTTGAGCGCCGGTCCATGGGTCTCCCAATCGAGCCCGGCTTGCAAAGCAATCTCACGCAGCGCCAGCACCACGCCTTCCTCCATCGCCTTGAGGCCGCAGACGTAAAAATAGGCGTCCGGGTCGGCGATCAGCGGCGCGAGATCGGCTGCGCGCTCGCGCATGAGGTCCTGCACGTAGCGCTTGGGCTGGCCGGGTGTGCGGCTGAAGGCGAAGTTGATGTCGATGAAGTCCTTCGGCAGATTGCCGAGCGGCCCGAAATACGGCAGCTCCTCTTTGGTGCGGGCGCCGAAAAACAGCATCAGTTTGCCGCCTTCGAACTTGCCCGACTTGCGCAAGCGGCGCCGCCACTCGGTCATCGCCCGCATCGGCGCGCTTCCGGTGCCGGTGCAGATCATCACGATCGCGCTCTTCGGATGGTTCGGCATGAGGAAACTCACCCCGAACGGCCCGGTGACCTCGACTTTGTCGCCGATGTTGAGGTTGCAGAGATAGTTGCTGACGATTCCGCGCGTGGGGCGGCCTTGGTGATCCTCAAGCACGCGCTTCACGGTGAGCGACACGTTGTTATAGCCCGGCCGCTCGCCGTTGCGCGGACTCGCGACCGAATATTGGCGCGGATGGTGCGGTCTGCCGTCCGCGTCGGCGCCGGGAGGGAGTATGCCGATTGATTGCCCTTCCAGCACCGGGAACGGCGTCGCGCCAAAATCGAGCACGATGTGATGCGTGTCGTAGTCCTTGCCTGCTTCCGTCACCCGCACATTGCCGACGACCGACGCGGTCACCGATCGCGCCGCCGCCTTCGGGCCATAGAGATTGGCGTAGGGACTTGCGGCCGACCAAGGCGGGATAACCGCGGCATAGGCGCCGACATTGAACGGCGCGTCCTCGCTTGCTCCGCTAGTGTCAGCGTGAGGAGACGCGGCGATCGCGAGCGCTTCTCCGGACCCGTCCGCGTCGCCAAGTTCTTCCGCGCTCAGTTCCGCCGGCAAAGCATCCCAGCCGAACTGCGCTTCGACGCTGTAGGCTCGAACGCGCGGCATCGCGCGCCAATTGTCGATGCTGCCGGTCGGACAGGGCGGCACGCAAGCCATGCAGAGATTGCAGATGCTCGCATCGACTACATAGTTGCGCGCGTCATGGGTGATCGCGCCGACCGGGCAGGTCGACTCGCAGGTGTTGCAACGGATGCAGATTTCGGGATCGATCAGGTGCTGCTTGATGACCGCAGCTTCGGAGGCTTCCATCACGCCCATTACACTCGGTTCCAGTCGAACGCGGCCTTTTCGCCCTTGCCGTAAACTTTCAGCGCGCCTTTGTCGCCGACCGCGTTCGGACGCTGGAAGATCCAGTTCTGCCAGGCGGTGAGGCGGCCGAAGACGCGCGTGGCCAACGTCTCGGGACCATCGAAGCGCAGGTTCGCCTCCATCGCGGTCAAGGCGTCAGGGCTCATCGACGCGCGTTCTTCGACGGCGATGCGGATCTCGTCCGCCCAGTCGATGTCATCGGGAATGCTGGTGGCGAGGCCGAGCGCAAACGCGGCCTCGGCATCGAGCGACTTGCCAATGTTGCCCTTGAGCGACTCGAGCGCTGGCCTCTCGTCGTAAAAGCGCCGCCCGAGCCGACTCTGGCTGCTCGCCATCGGGTAGTCGCCGAAGTTCGCTGCGCTCAGCGCGATCCTGGGCGCATGCCTTTCGCCGCCGGCGAGATGGTAGATCCGATCGCAGGCGAGAGCGAGTTCGAGGAGCGAGCCGGCGAAGCAGGAGCCTTCGTCGACGAGCGCGAACAGGCTGCGCGAAGTGACGTCGAACCGGCTGAACGTTCGACGCAGATAGCCGATGGTTTCGCGCACCAGCCAGTGCTCTTTGAGGGTGCGAAGCGTGGCGTCCATTGCGAGAACCGCTTTGGGCTCGCCTTCGGTCTTCATAAGCCAGACGCCGATGTCGGGCTCGTTGGTGCGCATAGACAAGATCGCGTCCTCGAGCTCACGGGCGAGCGCGAGCGGATACCAGTTCGCGCCTTCCGCCTCGATCGCCGCGACGTCCTGCGGTTGAGCGCCGCTTGGCCCTTTGATCACGAAGGTTGCACTCCGCGCGCCTCGGTCGATTGTCACCTTGACGTGCGCATAGCCGAGCGCGTCGATCTCAATGTTCCGTTCAATCGGCGTCAGCGCGACGCCCTTCGCTGATTGAGGGCGGTCGCTGCTTGCGGCGAGTGCGAGAGCGCGCTCTTGCACTTTCGCCTGAAACTGCGCCGGCTTGGCGATCGCATCGACCAGACGCCAGGCCACAGCCTTCTCGCCCCGCACCCCTTCGCTGGTGGTGCAGAAGACGTCCGCGAGGTCGTGGCGGACGTGGCGCTTGTCGGTTAGCCGCGTGAGACCGCCGGTTCCGGGCAGCACGCCGAGCAACGGCACCTCGGGGAGGCTCACGGCGCTCGAGCGGTCGTCGATGAGGATGATCTCGTCGCAAGCCAAAGCGAGCTCATAGCCGCCGCCGGCGCAGGAGCCGTTGACGGCGGCCAGGAACTTCAGGCCGTCGTATCGGGACGAGTCCTCGAGGCCGTTCCGGGTCTCGTTGGTGAATTTGCAGAAGTTGACCTTCCATGCGTGGCTGGAGACGCCGAGCATGAAGATGTTGGCGCCCGAGCAGAACACGCGCTCACGCGCGCTCATGATGACGACAACGCGCACTTCCGGGCGCTCGAAGCGGATACGGTTGACAGCGTCGTGGAGTTCGATGTCAACGCCGAGGTCATAGCTGTTGAGCTTGAGCTTGTAGCCGGGACGCAACCCGGCGTTCTCGTCGAAGTCGGCAAGCAACGTCGCGACCGGCCCGTCGAAGTCGAGCTTCCAGTGTTTGTAGCGCGACGGCTCGGTTTGATAATCGACGCGGTCCATGACGTTCCCACTCGCAGGCAATTTATTGCAGGAAATGCACCATAGTGCGCTATCCATCCTCAGACAAGGGCGGCTTAGCGGCGCGTCATCCGACCGGCAGCCCAAGCGCCTCGCGCGCCTCGGCCCGCAGGATCTGGAAGGTCTCCGCGAGCGCCTGAGCGCTGGTGTCGATGCGCATGTCGGCCTTAGAATAGAACGCAGCCCGGCTGGCGAGGATCGACTTCAAGTCGTCCATCGCCTCGCGGCTCGCGGCCATGGGCCGCAAGTCGCCCTGGGCCGCCACGCGGCTCATATGGTCTTCGGGATCAGCGGTAAGCCAGACCGTCGTGCAGCGGCGCAGCAGAAGGTTGAAACTGACGAGGTCGCTGACCAGCCCGCCCGCCGTTGCGATGACCGCCTCGGGATAGGCCTCGATCGCTTCCTCGAGCGCGCGGCGCTCATAGCGACGGTAGGCGTTCTGGCCGTAAAGCCCGAGAATCTCGCTGATGCTGCAACCGGCGAGCTTCTCGATCTCGCGGCTGAGCTCGACGAACGGAAAGTCGAGGTCCTCCGCCAGCATGCGCCCGAGCGTTGATTTCCCGGCGCCGCGCAGGCCGATCAAGGCGATCCGCGACGAGCGAACGGGCGTCTCGTTCATCGGCGGTGACGCGCCGCCCGTCAGTTCCAGAGCCGCGAGCCGCACCCGGCGAAGCGTCGCCTCGTCGCGGTCGCCGAGCAGCTCGCGCAGCAAGAGCCATTCGCGCGACTGCGTGGTGACGTCACCCACCAACTCGGCCAGCGAGCATTGCAACGCCTGAGCGACCTGCAAGAGAACCAGGATCGAGGCGTTGCCGACGCCATATTCAAGGTTGGCCAAGTGCCGCTCTGAGACGCCGGTTGCGCGGGCGAGCGCCTTGCGGGTCAGCCCGCGGCGCGTGCGCAAAGCTTTTGCGCGCTCGCCGAGCGCGGCCAGAAACGGCTCCTTGGGCTCCTCGGCTATCTCGCTCGCTGCAGCATTGCTCGCGCCGACGGATAGATCGGCGGGTGTGTTTTTGCTCGCGCCGCGAGGCGGGGTGACGCCGGTTGCAGTTGGCGAAGACGATACGGTGTTTGACAAGGTTCGAGCCCGCCCCTAAGACGACCACAAGCACAATATTGCATCAAGCCGAGGTGGGCAAGCCTTCTGTGGCGCCCCGGCCCAGGAGGCGCCGATGACCGTGAGCACCGTTGAGCCGCCGCCCGAGGCGTTCAACTTCGCGGCGCACTTGCTTGCGGCCAATACCAGGCGTCCCGAGAAGACGGCGTTCATCGACGACGTCGGCGTTGTGACGTACGGGGAGCTCGATGAGCGGGTCCGACGCTTCGCCGCCGCGCTTAAGGAGAGGGGCGTGAAGCGCGAGGAGCGCGTGCTGATCCTCATGCAAGATTGCGCCGACTGGCCTGTCGCTTTCCTCGGCGCGCTTCTGGCTGGCGTCGTTCCAGTCGCGGTCAACACGCTGCTCACGGCCGACGATCTCGCCTACATGCTCGAACATTCACGCGCCCAGGCCGCGCTGGTCAGCGGCGCCGTCAAGCCGGTGCTGAAGGCTGCGCTCGCAAAGGCGGATCACGAGGTCCACACCGTCGTCGTGTCGCGCCCAGCTCAGCCTCTCGACTTCGGCGAAATCGCGTTCGAGGACTTTCTCTCCGGAGCGGCGCCATTGATGAAGGCCGCGCGCACACATGCCGACGATCCCGCGTTCTGGCTCTATTCGTCGGGCTCGACTGGCCGGCCCAAGGGCACGGTGCATTCGCACGCCAACCCGTATTGGACGACCGAGCTTTATGGCAAGGCGATCCTGGGCCTGAAGGAAAGCGACGTTTGCTTCTCGGCCGCCAAGCTCTTCTTCGCCTATGGGCTCGGCAATGCGCTGACCTTTCCGCTCGCGGTCGGCGCGACAGCCCTGCTCATGGCCGAGCGCCCGACTCCCGAGGCGGTGTTCAATCGCTGGCTAGGCGGCGTCGGCGGCGGCAAGCCGACAATCTTCTATGGCGCACCTACGGGCTTCGCCGGCCTGCTCGCTTCGAACCTGTTGCCGAAGCGCGGGGACGTGGCGCTGAGGCTGGTGTCGTCCGCGGGTGAAGCGCTGCCGGCCGAGATTGGCGAGCGTTTCAAGCGCCATTTCGGCGTCGACATCGTCGACGGCATCGGTTCGACTGAGATGCTGCACATCTTCATCTCCAACCGCCCAGACAAGGTGCGGTACGGCTCGACCGGCTGGCCGGTGCCGGGATACGAGATCGAACTTCGCGGCGACGTGGGAGGGCCGATTGCGGATGGAGAGCCGGGCGACCTTTACATTCACGGGCCCTCGGCCGCGCTGATGTACTGGGGCAATCGCTCGAAGTCGCGCGAGACCTTTGAGGGCCGTTGGACAAAGAGCGGCGATAAGTACTTGCGCAACGCGGACGGCTCTTACACCTACGCCGGACGCGTAGACGACATGCTGAAGGTCGGCGGCATATGGGTGAGCCCGTTCGAGGTCGAAGCGACTCTGATGCAGCACACCTCCGTCCTGGAAGCCGCAGTGATCGGCGCGCCTGACGCCGAGGGACTCGTCAAGTCCAAAGCGTTCGTGGTCTTGAAGGAGGGCGCGTCAGCGGACGAGGCCGAGCTTCAACGCTTCGTCAAGGACCGCCTTGCGCCTTATAAATATCCGCGCGCGATCGTCTTCATCGCTGAACTGCCGAAGACCGCGACCGGCAAGATCCAGCGTTTTCGCTTGCGCGAGCGGGAGCAGAGCGCGGGGATCGGCTGAAGCGAGAGGCGACAAGCCACTTGCGGCTACGTCGCGAGCAGCGAAGCGACGCGGCGATTTACGGTCCTGGGCTCTTCATCCCAGGATCGCTTCGCTGCGCTCGCCATGACGATTCGCTGATCTCGTCTTCGTTTGGCCTCAACTTTGCGAATCCAGAACGACGAATCCGTCGCCCGACCGGGTCCTGGCGTCCGCCGGTTGGTCAGTGGTGACGATGGTCATACCGAATTTGAGCCTCTTGCGGACAGCCTCGCGGGTCGGCAGGTCGGCCTTGATGCGACGCAGAGCCGCGCCGTTATCTTTGCCGGTCGTCTTTGCCGTCGCTCCGACTTCCGCGGCTTGCCATGACAGAAGACCGGACTGATCGTCGGCGCCGTTCAGGGTGAACACACGCTCGCCAAGGGGCTTTTCGGGATTCTGAATCTCGACCTTGCCGGAAGCGGCCAGCGCGCCATTATCGAACACATGAATTGATTTGTCGGCGCTGCTCACGACCACGCTCGGAGACTTCGGCGCACGCTCGTGACCTTCCGAATATTCGGTCGCCTTGATTGCGCTATCGACAGCGTTGAACTCCCGCGCCGCATATTCACCGAGCACCATGCCGGGATGGGTCACCTCTTCCGGCTGCGATTTGTCGTCAGCGATCACCACCGTCATGCCGAGCTTGGTGACGCCAAACAGGAGCTCGGCGAATTCCTTCGGCAGGCGCACGCATCCGTGCGACGCCGGATAGCCCGGCGATTGGCCGGCATGCAGCGCGATGCCTGACCAGGTCAGCCGGTTCATGTAGGGCATCGGCGCGTTGTTGTAGGTTGAGGAATGGTGGTTCTTGTCCTTTTGCAGGATCTTGAACACGCCGGTCGGGGTTCGGTGGCCAAGTTTGCCGGTCGAGCAGGTCGAGGCCGCGATGCGCTCCCCGTTGCGATAGACATAAACCCGCTGATCGGGGATCGAGACGATGGCGATGATCGGGCCGCCCGTCGAGCGGTCGGGGAACCAGTTGAACTCACCGTTGGTAAGCTGGTCCGCGTATTTATCGACACGCTGGGCAAGCGCCGGGGTGAACGGCAATGCGGCGGCCGCGACCGCAATGCGGCCGAACTGACGACGGTTCATGCTATCGGAATCCCAACCAGCCGAGAGTCGCGAGTAGAAGGCGGCGCCTCCGATTGTCAATGATGAAGCAAGGGTTCGCCAATCAACCGCGCGTTGACCCCGCCCACGCCCCCATGTTCAATCGCCGCCATGTCGCCCGTACTCATCGCCATCGACTGGGGATCGTCGAGCTTTCGCGCCTATCTCATGTCGCCAGACGGCGAGGTCCTCGATGAGGTCGCCTCGGGCGACGGGATCGGGAGCGTCGCGGCGGGGGCCTATCCGGGGACGCTCAAGCGGCTGATCGGGTGGTGGCTCGAGGCCCATCCGTCTCTGCCGATCATCGCTTCCGGCATGGTCGGCAGCCGGCATGGCTGGCGCGAGGCGGCTTACGTCAAATGTCCCGCCGGCCCGCGCGAGGTTGCGGCGCATCTGACCCACGTCGAAGCCGCCGGCCGGCGCGTTCATCTTGCCGCCGGCCTTTCCTTCGCCGATGAAGCCGGGCAGCCGGATGTGATGCGTGGCGAGGAAACGGAAATTTTTGGCGTGGCCGATGCGGGCGCCCGACTGATCGTGCTGCCTGGCTCCCACTCGAAATGGGCGAGGGTCGAGGGCGATCGGGTGGTCGCGTTCAAGACCTTCGTCACCGGCGAATTGTTCGCCGCGCTGCGGGACCATACGGTCGCCGGCGCCTTCGCCAGGGCGGCGCCCGCCAAAAGTCCGGGCGAAGCGTTCGCGCTCGGAGCTCGTCGCGGCGCGGAGGCGGCGATTTGCAAAGGAAAGTCTGGCGTGCTCGGCCTTCTATTTGGCGCGCGATCGCTGCCGCTCACCGGCGGCCTCGCCGAGGACGATTCCGGCGAATATCTCTCTGGCCTGTTGGTCGGCGCGGAGATTGGCGAGGCGCGGCGGCTCTGGCCAAGCGAGGAGCCCCATGTTGCGGGCGCAGAGGCGCTGGTTGCTCGCTATCTCTCCGGATTCGAGGCGCTTGGCGTTTCCGCTCGTTCGGCGCCGCCGCGCGCCGCGGCGCGCGGGCTTTTTCGGATCGCCCGCGACGGAGGTCTCCTGTGACTCTGACGCTTGCTCCGACCCCGCTCGTCGCCATCCTCCGGGGCGTCACGCCGGACGAAGCGGATTCGATCGCCGCGGTCATTGTCGAGGCGGGTTTCGGCGCCATCGAAGTGCCGCTCAATTCGCCCGATCCCTTGGCGAGCATCGAACTCATTGCGCGGTTGTTTGGCGACAAAGTGCTGGTCGGCGCCGGCACCGTGCTCGAACCCTGTCAGGTCGACCAAGTCGCGGAGGCGGGCGCGAAACTCGTGGTTGCGCCTAACGCCGATCCCGCTGTGATCGAACGGGCGGCCAAGCTCGAACTCATCGCCGTGCCGGGCGTCGCCACAATGACGGAGGCGTTTGCGGCGCTCAAGGCGGGCGCGTCAGCGCTCAAGCTGTTTCCTGGCGAAGCGCTTGGCCCGGATATCGTGAAGGCGTGGCGCGCGGTCTTGCCGAAGGAGGCGCAACTCTATCCGGTCGGCGGCGTGACGCCGGAGCGTATGGGCCCGTACCGGCGAGCCGGCGCAAACGGCTTCGGCATCGGCTCGGCGCTCTACAAGCCAGGCGTAAGCGTCGAGGACGTCCGGCGGGCGGCGCAGACGTTCGTGACCGCGTGGAACGAGAGCGCGTAGTGCGCCTTTAAGACTCAGTTCTGTCGGAAGAAGCTCAGCGGCCGGATGAGCGCCGGCGCCGAAGGCCAATCAGGCAAGCGGGGCACGAACGCTATGCGGCCGGGCGCCTGAGCGACATCCGCGACCCACTCGCGCACGGCGCCGGCGAAGCGGATCATCGGCCGCGCTCGCGGGTCGAACTCAATTTGAGACGGGGGCGGCGAGGAGGCCAGTAGCGGTGGAGTCTCCGACGCCATTGTGGGAGGGTCCGGCAGGGGCGCCGGCGCGTCCATTGGCGCGGACTTCTTCCTGGCGGCAGCTTTCGGCGCGAGCCGTGCAACCGCTTTCTGCAGCGCCGCCGGTCGTGGCTCGGGCAATGGCGGATCCGCGAGAGAAAGGGTGATCGGGGCGACTGACCCGACCTGCGCGCCGACGTTCTCGGAACGCTTGTCGTTGATTTCCCCGTCTTGCGTGCGCTTCACAAAACTCGCGATCAGTTCGTGCTCATCGCGCAGCGATTGCGCAATCGCGTTTTCCGAGGCCGACGGTTGCGCCTGAACGACTACGGAGGGCAAGGCCGGCTGACGGCCATAGTGATTAATCACAAGCGTTCCAATCACGCTCGCCAGGGCCACCGGCAGAATCTCATGCACGAATCTGGACGCAACCTTAGCCATCAAGTCGAGAACGCGAATCGCCATGGCGCGTATCCTGGTCGTGGTCGACCAACACGACTTAAAAAGGAATTGTGGCTGCAATTGCGAGCAATTGTGGTCGCAAACGATGCGCCCGCCTGCAAAACTGGCGAGGAGATCACTCGAGATTAGTGTGCCGCGCCCGCATCGTCTCCGACGTTTCGTTGAAGCGCGGGCGCAGTTTGAGGATCACGAGCTCGAACGCGATCATCTGCGCAGTCTCGAACAGCGAGCCCATCGGCAGGACGGAAAGCTTGCCGCCCTGATCGTTCGCCATCGTCTGGGCGGGAATGATTGTGAGGACGTCGACTTGCTTGGCGAGCCCGCCTGCCGGTTGGGCGGTGACGAGCGCCGTGCGGGCGCCGCCTTTGCGCGCGATCTCGACCAGGGTTTGCGCGGTTGGGAGATCGCCTGGTCCAGCGGAGGCGACGAACAGATCGCCTGGCGCCAAGCGCGGGCGTGGTCATGTCGCCCCAGACCGCGACGTCGCGGCCCATGTGAAACAGCCGCATGGCGAAGCCGCGCATCTGCAACCCTTCGCGCCCAAGCCCGAACACGACGATGCGCTTCGCGGCGACGATCGCCTCGATCAATCCGTCGAGCGCATCCTCCGGCATGGCGGCGAACACGCCGGTAAGATCACTCAACGCGCCCTTCGATAATTGGGCCAGGCTCTCGGTCATGAGCGTTCTCCTCCAGGTCCTCAGAGAACATCTCTATGCGCGACCGCGAGCGCAAGCCTTTGCTCTCGTGACTGCGCGCCTGTGACGGCGCTCCTTGCCGGCTGCGAGGCTCGGTAGCGAGGATATTTCGTGGCGTGCTTTCATCAAGGGCGCGACGTGCGCTGAGATAACCATCGAGCGAGAGTGGCCCGGCGCCGCCGAAGCAGAGTGCGAGCAGAGCCGCGACGTAGAGCAGATCGGTCTCATAGCCCGGCGGCCCGAAATGCGCGCCCGACGCATCGTAGGCGATAAGCTTTATCGAGCTGAATCCGTTGGGAAGATGGACGGTGAATATCGCGACCAGCAGCACGACGATCATGGGCGCAGCGGCGAGAGGCACAAAAGCCCCCAAGAGGATAAGCAGTCCGCCAACCACCTCGACAACGATCGTAGCCCAGCCCAGAAGGAACGCGAATGGCATGCCAATCGCGTGCAGTATGCCAATGAAGTCGTCAGGACCACGAACGAGCTTGGCGTAGCCGTGCTCGAGAAATCCGTAGCCAACGATGAGTTGAAGCGGGATGGCGAACCAATCCTGAGGAACCGGGAGCGGCGCAAAAGCGAACCGCCGAAAGAGAGCAGCAAGTGTCATAGGCATTGTTTCGACGGGAACGCGGTGACTGTTACAGCTCCGTTTCCGCGCCCTCTCACGTTTCCGCGAGGAGGGCTGGCGAGGGGCTCACCCCCGCAACCCTATCGACAACGGCGCGGAGGCGCTGCCTATCACGCTTCCGCTTTCGCCTTATCCAGGGCGAAGGCCGCCCGCGCCAGCGCGTGGCGAATAAGGCGGTCGACCAGCTCGGGATAGCTGATCCCGACGGCCTCCATGACCTTCGGGTACATGCTGATGTTGGTGAAACCCGGCAGCGTGTTGACCTCATTGACCATGAGCTTGCCGTCCTCGCGCAGGAAGAAGTCGATCCGGGCCAGGCCCTCGCAGCCGAGCGCGCGAAAGGCCTGGATAGACAATTTGCGGACCTTGTCGCTGACTTCGGGCGCGAGGTCCGCCGGGATCTTGATCGCGGCGCCCTGCTGGTCAAGATATTTGGCCTCGTAGCTGTAGAAGCCGTGGCGGTTGCTGGGCACGATCTCGCCAGGCAGCGAGGCGATGAGCGAGCCGTCCTCGCCCTCCAGCACACCACACTCGATCTCGCGGCCGCGAACAAATTCTTCAACTAGGATCTTGCGGTCATGCCGGAACGCCTCGGCTATCGCCTCTGCGAACTCCTTCTCCGTCCCCGCCTTGCTGATGCCGACCGACGAGCCGAGGCGCGCCGGCTTGACGAACACCGGACGGCCGAGTTCGGCGACGACCGGATCAAAGGCTGGGGCGTCCCCTTGCGCGAAGGTCAAGAAGCGCGCGATCGGCAGCCCGCCGTCGCGCATCAGGCGTTTGGCGACATCCTTGTCCATTGCGACGGCTGAGCCGAGGACGCCCGAGCCGACGTAAGCCACGCCGGCGATCTCGGCTGCGCCCTGGACCGTACCATCCTCGCCGAAGGGGCCGTGCAGGACCGGCAAGACCACGTCGACTGCGCGCGACAAGTCGGGCGACGCCGCATCCTTCTCCGGAAGGATGGCGAGACGCCCGGCGCCGCCCGGAACAAGGGCGACGCGCGGTCCGCGCTCGGGAACGGAGACCGGAAACGCGCCGCCGTCAAGCGAGCACAGCAGCCAGGCGCCGGACCGGGTTATACCGATCGGAACCGTCTCATAGCGCGCCGTGTCGAGCGCCCGGAACACGTTGCCGGCGGACATGACGGACACGTCGTGCTCGGCCGAGCGGCCGCCGAACAGCAAGGCGACGCGCAGTCTTTCGGCCATGTCGTGGTCTCCCGAATTGGCCCGTTGGCAGGGGACTTCGCCGAAAGGGCCGGGGTTGGTCAACCGGCGTCGATCAGCGCTTTCGCGTCAAGCAAAGGGGGCGCGCAAGCGCCGCGAGTACTCTCTGGTCCAGGGGGACGGCGCCGAGCGCTGTGGTCCAGGGCAAACGCTCGGCGTCATCGGTCGCGGGACCGGTCGTCAATGGCATGGACCCTCTCGACGCGCTACAGCGGCAATACGAAGCACGATAAGTAAAACTACCTATGTCGAGCCCGTTTAAATTAGAGGCGAAACAGAATATCATTCTGCCGCTCGGGGATGGAAATGGCCCTCACGAATTCGCATGACCTGCCGCTCCGGTCTCACCGGTCTTGGAGCGGCGTGGCTGCGTTTGGTCCCAAGTTTTGGGGGACCGGCGCCGCATTCATGGCCGTCTATTTCGCGCTTAACCTCCTCACACAGTGGCATGAATTCGATCGGCTCGGGATCACGCTGTGGAGCCCGGACGATGGTTTGAGTCTTGCGCTGCTCCTTGAAAGCGTCGCGTTTGCGCCGTTCGTTTTCTTGGCCGCGGTTCTGGTCGACTTTTCCATCGCTGGGGTTCATCGCAGCATCGGCGTGACCATCGCGGCGGAGCTCTCTTTGACCGTCGCCTATGTTGGTCTTGCCTTCATTCTGAAGAACACGCTGAAATTCAACATCAGGCAGTTCAGGTTGCCCGATGTGGTGACGTTCCTGCTTCTTGTCCCCGCAGGCGCAGCGTTATCGGCGTTTATATATTGTGGAGTGCTGTATCTGGGCGGTGAATTGTCGTCGGAAAAGGTCTTTGTGGCGATGGTGCATTGCTGGATCGGCGACGCGCTCGGGATAGTCACGATCATTCCCGCAACAACAGCCGCCTTGGCATACTTGTCGCGACCGCGGCGCTGGTCCGGCTATACGTTGTTCACGATTTTCATCTTTGTACTGGGAATATGTCTTGGATTTGCTGCGCTCGTTGGTGTCGGCGACAAATTATACTATCTGTTTAACCTTCTTTTCTTACCTGTCATCTGGGTGGCGATGCGGGAAGGCTACGCGGGCGTCGCGCTTGCGTTGGTGACGATCCAGCTGACCCTTGCCGTTCTCACCGCATTCGTCGGCTATAACACGACGGATTTCGCCATACTCCAATTGCTGATGCTGGTCCTTTCGATCACCGGCTTGTTGCTTGGCGCGGTCACGACGGAGCGTCAGGACGCTGCGCTGCGCCTGAGCGAACAAAAGAGGGAGCTGGCTCGGATGGTGTCCAACTCGCGAGCTGGCGCGATGGGCATGGCGCTCGCTCACGAAGTCAGCCAGCCGCTGTCGACAGTGGCGACCTACCTGCATGCCGCACGGCGATTGCTGCAGGCGAGCCCTGCGAGTGAGCCAGTCATGGATGCGCTGCTCAAGGCGGAGGCCGAAGCTCAGCGCGCTCGCGAGGTTCTGGAGCGCATTCGGGATTTCGTTTCGAACGGCAATTTGAACTTGACGGCGGTTGATCTGCGCGCGCTTGCGGACAAGATCGGCGAGCTTTGCCGCGAGGATGCAGCCGCGCGCGGCGTTCTGCTCGAGGTTGAAAGCACGGGTTTCGTGCCTCTGGTCGAAGCGGACGGGATCCAAATTGAGCAAGTTCTGATCAATCTCGTCGCGAACGCGATGGACGCCGCTGCAGAGCGATCGGACGCCCGCGGGCGCGTGACCATGCGGGTCGCCGCCAAAGACAAGGCAATCACGCTCCGGGTCGAGGACAACGGGTATGGGGTGACTCCGGAACTCGCGGACAACATTTTTGACGCCTATCAGACGACCAAGCCGCGAGGGATGGGGCTTGGCTTGCACTTGAGCCGGCGGATCGTTCAGAGGCACGCGGGCCGCCTCTGGTGGGAGCCGATCACAACAGGGGGCGCGCGATTTGTGGTCGAGCTGCCGACCGATGGATGCGATCGCGATGCTGAATGAACGTTGTGTGCATATCGTCGACGATGAAGCAAAAGTGCGGGATGCGCTGACCTTGCTGCTGTCGACCGCCCAGATCGAGTTCGAGATCCTACGGCTCCGCCGAAGAATATCTGACCCTGAATCCGCTCGAGGAGCCGGCTTGCATCCTCCTTGACAACCAGCTTCCCGGGATGAGCGGCATCGAACTTCTCAGGCATGTCGTCGCTGCGACGAAAGACTCGACGGTCATCATGATCACGGCGTACGGCGACGTGCCGACGGCCGTCCTGGCGATGAGGGCGGGGGCCTTCCATTTTGTCCAAAAGCCCTTCGACGCCGAGGCGCTGCTGGCCACTGTCGAGGAAGCCCTTTCGTGCAGCGACGAAGCTGACGACCCTCCACTCGAAATGAAGGGATTCAAGAACCGGCAGGCGTTGCTAACGCAGCGCGAGCGGGAGGTCCTCGCCCTTCTCTTAGAGGGGTTGCCGACCAAGCTCATCGCTCACCAGTTGCGCATCAGCTCCAGGACGGCCGAACATCACAGGGCCGCCGTCATTCAAAAGATGCAAGCGCGCAACATTTCCCACCTCATGCGAATGGCGTTTGTCGCCAGAAATCTCAACGGCAGCGAGCGGGCCCGGAAATAGCGCCGCGCCGCTCGCCAGAGATTTGAAACTCGCTGTCAGGCGCAATCTTTGTGTCGGGTTCAGGCAAGAGCATTGTGTCGCATTGCCCCGCGCTGAGGCATAATCGGGATTGAAGCGATGGGTGGAGCGAGCGTCGTCTCGAATGGATGATGAGGCTTTCGATTATATTATCGTCGGCGCGGGTTCCGCGGGCTGCGTGCTCGCCGACCGGCTGAGCGAGGACGGCCGCTCGAGTGTGCTCGTGCTTGAATACGGCGGGTCCGACCGCTCCTTGTTCATCCAGATGCCGGCGGCGCTGTCGATCCCGATGAACTCAAAGACCTACAATTGGAGCTACAGAAGCGAGCCCGAGCCGCATCTGGGCGGACGCCGGATTGCCTGTCCGCGCGGCAAGGTCCTCGGCGGCTCCTCGTCGATCAACGGCATGGTCTATGTGCGCGGGCATCCGCTCGATTTCGAGCGCTGGAAGGACGAAGGCGCGAAGGGGTGGGGCTATAGCAATGTGCTGCCATACTTCCGTCGCGCGGAGAGCTTTCGTGGAGCCGCCGACGCCTATCGCGGCGATACCGGACCGCTAACGACCGCGCATGGGCGTAAATGCAATCCTCTCTACGACGCCTTCATCGAGGCGGGGCGGCAGGCGGGTTATGCGGTCAGCCCCGACCTCAACGGCGAGCGGCAGGAGGGGTTTGGTCCGCTCGGCATGACGGTGAGGGACGGCGTGCGCTCATCGACCGCCAACGCCTATCTCAGGCCGGCGATGAAACGTCCAAACCTCGAGGTCGTCACCCATGCGTTGGCGACCCGCATCGCCTTCGATGGGAACCGTGCGGTCGGCGTCCATTACCGGCGCCGCGGGCGCGAGCAAACGGCAAGCGCGCGGCGCGAGGTGATTTTTTGCGGCGGGCCGATCAATTCGCCGCAACTGCTGAAGCTGTCGGGCGTGGGTCCGGCGCCGGAATTGCGCTCGTTCGGCATCGATGTCGTCGCCGACCGGCCCGGCGTTGGCGAGAACCTGCAGGACCATCTCGAATTCACCTTTCAGGTCGCCTCCAGGCAGCCGATAACGCTCTTTTCGCATACGGGCCTGATCAAGCGCGCGCTTATCGGCGCTGAATGGCTCATGCGGGGACGCGGCCTCGGCGCCTCCAATCATTTCGAGGCCGGCGGCTTCATCCGCTCGCGCGCCGGCGTTCGCTACCCCGACATTCAGTTCCATTTCCTGCCGATGGCTGTAGCCTACGACGGCTCGACGCTGGCCGAAGAGCACGGCTTCCAGGCTCATGCCGGACCGATGCGGTCAAAAAGCCGGGGCTCAGTGCGCTTGAGGTCACGTGATCCAGCCGACCCGCCACGGATCCAGTTCAACTATATGAGTGATCCCGAGGATTGGATCGAGATGCGCGCTTGTGTGCGCCTGACGCGCGAGATCTTCTCTCAGCGCGCCTTCGACCCATACCGAGGCCGCGAAATCAAGCCGGGCGGCAATTGCATCAGCGACGAGGCGATCGATACCTTTGTACGCGACCACGTCGAGAGCGCCTACCACCCATCCTGCACTTGCAAGATGGGGTCGCTCGCGGAGCCGTTCGCGGTTGTCGATCCGGAAACCCGAGTGATCGGCGTCAAGGCGCTGCGGGTCGTCGACTCGTCGATCATGCCTTCGATCACCAACGGCAATCTCAACGCGCCAACGATCATGTTGGCTGAAAAAGCGGCCGACATGATCCGTGGCCTCGATCCTCTGCCCGCCTCGAACGCGCCGTATTATGTCGCGTCGGACTGGGAGACGAAGCAGCGGTAGCGTATGAGCGGGCCTCAATTTTCGGGTTCAATTCCGCGCCTCCTTGGCGCAAGCTCCCAGCCGGACGGGCAAAACAAGCTTCGGGAAAGTGAGAACGCCATGACTGAGACCGCGCCGGCCCACGCCCGTGAGCCGCGCCGTGGCCGCGAAGCGCGCCGAAGCGCGCGCGCCCAGCGCTCACTCGCCTCCATCCCTTACATCACCCGCAAAATTCCGCTGACCGAACTTGTCAGCGATGAAGGGCTGGAGACGATCGAGCGCAACGCGGAGACGCTGCTCGAAGACATCGGCGTCGAGTTTCGCGAGTTTCCCCGCGCGCTCGAACTTTTTCGCGGCGCGGGTTGCGACATCAAGGGCGAGCGGGTGCGCTTTCCGCGCGGCTTGGCAAGGAGCCTCTGCGCCACCACGCCCTCGCAATATGTGCAGCACGCGCGCAACCCCGAGCGCAACGTTACGATCGGCGGGGACGCGATGGTGTTCGCGCCAAATTACGGGTCGCCGTTCGTGCATGACCTCGACAAAGGCCGCCGCTACGGAACCCTCGAAGACTTCCAGAACTTCGTTAAGCTCGCCTACATAAGCCCGTACATCCATCATTCCGGCGGCACAGTGTGCGAGCCGGTCGACCTGCCGGTCAACAAGCGGCACTTCGAGATGGTGTACGCGCATCTCAAATATTCGGACAAGCCGTTCATGGGCTCGGTTACCAAGCCCGAACGCGCCGAGGACAGCGTGCGCATCTGCGAACTTCTGTTTGGCGAAGCGTTCGTGCGCGAGAACACGGTGATGACGAGCCTCATCAACGCCAATTCACCGCTGGTCTGGGACTCGAGCATGCTCGGCGCGGCAGAAGTCTATGCACGCTCGAACCAGGCTTGCATCATCACTCCGTTCATTCTGTCTGGCGCCATGAGCCCGGTGTCGGTCGCCGGGACGCTGACCCAAGTGCTGGCCGAGGTGCTGGCGGGGACAGCGTTCTGCCAACTCACCCGTCCCGGCGCGCCGGTGGTGTTCGGTACTTTCGTCTCGACGCTGTCGATGCAGTCGGGCGCGCCGACCTTTGGCACGCCCGAGGCGGCGCTGGCGATTTTCGGCGCCGGTCAGCTCGCGCGACGGATGAACATGCCATTCCGCACCGGCGGCTCGCTCTGCGCCTCGAAGATCCTGGACGCACAGGCGGCCTATGAGAGCGCGCAAACGCTTCTCCCGACGGTGCTAGCGGGGGCCAACTTCGTGCTCCACGCCGCGGGCTGGCTCGAAGGCGGCCTCACCGCTTCTTACGAGAAGTTCGTGCTCGATTTCGACCAGCTTGGGGCGATGCACGTGCTTGCCAAGGGCGTCGACTTTAGTGACAACGGCCAGGCGATGGAGGCGTTTCATCAGGTCGAGCCGGGCGGACATTTCCTGGGCTGCGCCCACACCCAGGCGAATTTTGAGACCGCCTTCTATCGCTCCAACATCGCCGACAACAATTCGGTCGAGCAATGGCGGGAGGAGGGCTCGAAGGATGCCGCGACCCGCGCCAATGCGCTTTGGAAGTCGATGTTGGCCGAATACGAACCGCCGCCCCTCGACCCCGCGACGGACGAGGCGATCCGAGCGTTCATCGACAAGCGCAAGGCGTCGATGCCGGACGCGAACTATTGATTCCCTTTTCCCGGCGAAGCGGGAGAGAGTGGCCCAGAGTGCCGGATAAGGGGATGGCATGAGAACGCACGCGCGAGCAGTCGTCATTGGCGGCGGTGTCGTCGGCGTGTCGACGCTCTACCATCTCGCCAGGAAGGGCTGGACCGACAGCGTTCTCATCGAGCGCAAGGAACTGACCTCGGGTTCGACCTGGCATGCGGCAGGTCTCCTGCCGCTGTTCAACTTGAGCTACTCGGTCGGACAAATCCATAAATATTCAGTGGCGCTCTACCAGACTCTCGAACAAGAGACCGGACTCGACCCCGGCCTTCGTCAGGTGTCGAACATTCGCCTCGCGCGGACCCGCGACCGGATGGACGAATACAACTATTACGCGGGCGTCGCGGAAACGATCGGCGTCAAGGTCAAATTCCTCACGCCGGGCGAGGTCAAGAAGATCTGGCCGCTCTGTGATGTCGACGGAATCATTGGCGCAATCCAGCACCTCGAGGACGGTTACATCCAACCCGCCGACCTGACGCAGGCGCTGGCGCGCGGCGCGCGCGAACGCGGCGCCGAGATCAACCGCCACACGACGGTCACCGCCATCGAGCGGCTGCCGTGCGGCGAATGGAAAGTCTCGACCGACAAGGGCGACGTAACTTGCGAGCATGTCGTCTCGGCGACCGGCAATTTCGCGCGGCAAACCGGCCGCATGGTCGGAATCAATGTGCCGGTGATTCCCGTCCAGCATCAATATATTGTCACCGAAGCGCATCCCGAGATCGTGAAGCGCAAGGCCCAAGGCCTGCCGGAAATGGGGGTGTTACGCGAATCCGATTCCTCCTGGTACATGCGCGAGGAGGCAGGCGGCCTGCTGCTGGGGCCTTACGAGAAAGGCGCGCCCGCTTGCTATGTCGAGGGACCGTCGGCAGACAGCGAATACGAACTTTTTCCCGAGGACCTTGATCGCCTCGCGCCCCACATCGAAACCGCGATCGCACGCGTTCCCGCGTTCGGCGACGTCGGCGTCAAGAAAGTCTACAACGGCGCCATCGCCTACACGCCCGACGGCTCGCCGATTGTTGGCCCAGCGCCGGGGGTGAGGAACTTCTGGCTCAACGAAGGCCATTCGTTTGGCGTGACGGCGGCCGGCGGCGCCGGCTGGCAACTCGCCGAGTGGATCGTCGAAGGCGAGCCGACCATCGACATGCTTGGCGTCGATCCGCGCCGCTTCGGCCCCTACGCAGACGCCGGTTATCTCGTCGAGAAGAACGAGGAGGCCTACGCCAAGGTCTTCACCGTGCACTATCCCGACGAGGAGCGCGCGGCCGCCCGCCCGTTGCGCCAGACGCCCTGCTATTCGCGCATGAAGGATCTGGGCGCCGTGTTCGGCTCGGTCTACGGCTGGGAGCGGCCGAACTGGTTCGCCCCGCACGGCTACGGCTTAAGCGAGGCGGATCTCGCCAAGCCAGACATTCTTCTGAACGACAACCATCCCGCGTCTGGCCCAGGCGAAAAGCCGCGCGAGAAATGGAGCTTCCGCCGTTCGAACTATTTCCAGTTCGTCGGCGACGAGTGCCGAAACGTGCACGACAATGTCGGCCTTATGGACATGTCGGCCTTCGCCAAATGCGAGGTTTCAGGTCCCGGCGCGGAGACTTGGCTCAATTCCATTCTCACCAACGCCGCGCCCAAGACGATCGGCCGCGTCACCCTGAGCTATCTCCTCACCGGGCGCGGCGGCGTTCGCGCCGAATTCACGCTGACCCGCATCGGGCCGGAGCAATTCTATCTCATCTCAGCGGGAGCGCTCGAGACGCATGATTTCGACGTACTTGAAAAGCTCCTTCCCGCCGACAATAGCGTGCGCATTGACAGGGTGACGACGCAGCGTGGCGTGCTTGTGCTCGCTGGCCCTCGCTCGCGTGAGGTGCTTGGCAAGGTCGCCGACGTCGATGTCTCGAACAAGACGTTCCCGTGGCTCACTGCGCGGCGTCTGTCGATCAAGGCCGCTGGCGTCATCGCCATGCGAGTCAATTTCGTCGGCGAGCTCGGTTACGAACTGCACCACCCGATCGAGATGCAGAATGCTGTCTTCGACGCCCTGATGGCGGCGGGCGCGCCGTTTGGCATCAAGCCGTTCGGGATCCGGGCCATGGATTCGCTGAGGCTGGAAAAGTCCTACAAACTCGTTGGCCGGGAGCTGTCGATCGAATACGCGGCGCTCGAGTTCGGGCCTCGAACGGTTTGTCGATCTCGACAAAGGTCCGTTTCTCGGCCGCGAGGCCCTCCTCATGTGGACAAGCAAGGGCTTCGAGAACCGGTTGGTGACGCTCGAGGTCCAAGGCGTGACGGACGCGGACGCGCGCGGCTCTGAGCCGGTGATGAAGAACGGCGCGATGATCGGGCGCACGACTTCCGGCGGCTACGGCTGGCGGGTGAGCAAGTCGCTTGCGCTGGCGATGGTGAAGCCCGAGTTCTCGCATGTTGGCGACGAGGTCGATGTGCGCATCCTTGGCGAGATGCGCCGCGCGATTGTCATCCCCGACAGCCCTTATGACCCGAAGAACACGGCGCTGCGGGGCTAGCGGACAAACCGGCCGCTAAGCCTCCCCCGCCGCGCGCCGCTGCTGGAGCAGCGCGCGGTAGATCTCATCGTCACCGCACAGTCCCGCCATGCGACCGAGGTCGTCGACAAGCACGATCGGATTGCCCGAAAGGCTGCGCAGCGCGATCGCTGAGCGCATCTTCAAATCGATCGGCGCGATGACGATGTCCACGTCCTCGGGCCGCGCCGCCACCTCGCCGGTCGCGCGGTCGCAAACCGCGATTGCGCCCACGTTTCCGTCGAGCGTGACACCGACTGGCCGGTCTTCGGCGTCGAGCTGCACCCGCACGCGACCGCCCCGGTCGAGCATCACTTCGTTCTCGCTCCGGCGCAGCGACGCCGCAGGCGTCATCAGCGAACCGCCGCGTAGCACATTGAGCGGATTCATGTGCTTGACGAATTCCGCTACATAGGCGTCGGCGGGACGCAAGAGGATGTCCTCCGCCGTCCCGCATTGGACGATCCGCCCGCCCTCGAGAATCGCGATCCGGTTGCCGATCTTCAGCGCTTCATCGAGATCGTGACTGACGAAAATGATCGTCTTCCTCAGATCCTTCTGAAGCAAAAGCAGCTCGTCCTGCAGCTTGTCGCGGATCAAGGGATCAAGCGCCGAGAACGGCTCGTCCATCAAGAGAATGTCGGCGTCGGTGGCGAAGGCGCGCGCGAGACCCACGCGCTGCTGCATGCCGCCGGAGAGCTCGTGACCGAATTTGTCGGCCCACTGCGTCAGGCCGACCATGGCGAGCTTGTCGGCGACGATGCTGTCGATTTGCGCTTTTGGCATGCGGCGCAGTTCGAGCCCGAGAGCGACGTTCTCCTTGACCGTGCGCCAAGGCAACAGAGCGAATTGCTGAAAGACCATGGCGATGCGGCTGGTGCGCAGCATCCTGAGTTCGTCGGCGCTGCAATGAGCGACGTCGATCGCTCCGTCGCCATTGCGGACCAGAACCTTGCCCCGCGCTACCTTGTTGAGGCCGTTGACTGCGCGCAAAATCGTCGATTTGCCCGATCCCGACAGGCCCATAAGGACGCAGATTTCGCTCGGCTCGATGGAAAGATTGACGCCAGCGGCGCCGAGAACGACTCCGGTCGATTTGAGGATCTCATCGCGCGTTGCGCCGCGATCGACCATGGAGAGCGCTTCGGCCTGTTTGTCGCCGAACACAATATCGACATTCTCGAAGACGACGGCGGACATCTCACGCGCTTCCTTTTCGCTCGGGGTTGCGGAAGACACGATCGAGCACGATCGCCAAGAGCACGATGGACACGCCAGCCTCGATGCCCATCGGGATGTTGACCGTCCCTAGCGCGCGCACCACAGGCACACCGAGTCCCGCCGCGCCGACCAGCGCGGCGATGACGACCATTGACAGGCTCAACATTATGCACTGGGTGACGCCGGCCATGATGGTCGGCAGCGCGTAGGGCAATTCCACTTTCCACAGCAATTGTCGCTTCGTGGCGCCGAAAGCCTCGCCCGCTTCCTTCAGCGGCGTCGGCGCCGAGACGATGCCGAGATAAGTCAGGCGGACCGGCGCGGCGATGGAGAAAATGACGGTAGAGATCAAGCCCGGCGCCGAACCCAGATGAAACAGCACCAGGGTCGGGATGAGATAGACGAAGGTCGGAAGCGTCTGCATCAGGTCGAGCACGGGCCGTAACAAAGCGTAGAGCCACGGCCGATGGGCCGAGGCGATGCCGAGCGGCACGCCGATCAGCACGCTCACGATGGTGGCGAAGCCGACCAGCGAAATCGTCTCCACCGTCGCCTGCCAATATCCGAGATTGGCGATGGCGATGAACGCGATGACCACGAACGCCGCCAGGCGCCACGACCGGTGCATCCAATAGGCGAGCGCCGCGAGTGCGAAGACGACAACGAGAAAAGGGGTGTGAAGCAGGATTGCGGTGAAGCCGTCGACCAGAAAGTCGATCAGCGCCGTCACCGCATCGAAAAACCCCGCGGCGTTGTCCTGCAGCCAGGTGATGCCGATCTTAACCCAGCGCCCGAGCGGCAGTTTCGGCTCGGTGAACCAACTCTCCAACGCCGTCCCTCCGACGAAAATACCGGCGGGCCCCCCAAGGACGCCCGTCCGCATGTGGCGCGGACGGGAGGGAGCTCGCGAATCGAGCGCTATGCTTACAGACCGAGGCTCTTCTTGACCGCGTCAAGTCCAGGCTGGCCATCAAACGTCGTTACGCCATCGAGCCAGGAGGCAAGTTGCGGCGGATTGGTCTTTAGCCACTCCTGGGCTGCCTTCGGCCCCTCGTCGCCGTCGGTGAGGATCTTGTTCATCACCAAGTTCTCGATATCGACGGTGTAGATAAGATTCTTTATGAGCTTCGCCGCGTTCGGGCATTGGGCGGCCCAGCCAGCGCGCTCGTTGGTGTAGACGATCGCGCCGCCGAAATTCGGACCGAAGCTATCGTCGCCGCCGGTCAGGTACTGGATCTTGAAATTGACGTTCATCGGATGGGGCGCCCAGCCGAGGAAGACCACATCTTCCTTGTGACTGGTCGCTCGCTGCACTTCAGCCAGCATCCCTTGCTCGCTCGAACTCGACCAACTGGAAGTCCTTCAAACCGAACTTGTCGCCTTTGATGAGATCGAGGACGAGGCGATTGCCGTCGTTGCCGGGCTCGATGCCGAAGATTTTGCCTTTGAGCGAATCCTTGAATTTGTCGATGTCGCCGAAATCCTTGAGGCCCTTGTCATAGGTGTATTGGGGAACCGCGAGCGTATATTTCGCGCCGACCGGCAGATTGGCGCCGGTCACGATCACCGACTTGTCCTCGACATAAGGCTTGCGATCATTTTCCATCGACGGTTGCCAATTGCCAAGAAACACGTCGATGTCCTTGTTCTTCATCGAAGCGTAGGTCACGGGAACCGAGAGGACCGTGATCTTGGGCGTGTAGCCGAGCCCTTTGAGGATTTCGTTGGCGATCGCGGTCGTCGCGGTGATGTCCGTCCACCCGACATCAGAGAATTTCACGGTCTTGCAACTTTCCGGATCGCCGGCGAAAGCCGCGCCGGAGCTCGCGAGCGCCACCATGCCCGCGAATGTTAGAGCTGCTGAAAGCCTCATAGTTCTCTCCCTTGATAGTGCGGTCGACCTCCGCACGAACTGACCTCGATCAAGAGTATCGGCGGCAGGCGAAGCGCGGTCAAATCCAATAATTGCAAGAAGCGGGCCGACGTTCCAAACCGTTTGAGCTTAGCCTCACGAGAGGCTAGAAGCGGCCACCCCCCTTGGAGCCCCGATGGTCGAGCCGCTCAACCCCACGCCCCAGCAGCAGTCAGAAATCCTGATGCAGGCGCTGCCGCACATGCTGCGCTACGACGAAGCGATCGTCGTGGTGAAGTACGGCGGCCACGCGATGGGCGACGAGGACAAGGCGCGCGACTTCGCCAAGGACATGGTGCTGCTGGAGCAGTCCGGCATCAATCCGGTGGTCGTGCACGGCGGCGGGCCGCAGATCGGCATGATGCTGAAGAAGCTCGGCATCGAATCGCACTTCTCCGGGGGCCTCAGGGTCACCGACAAGCCGACGATGGAAATCGTCGAGATGGTGCTCGCCGGATCGATCAACAAACAGATCGTCGGCTCGATCAACGCCGAAGGCGGGCGCGCGGTTGGCCTCTGCGGCAAGGACGGCAACATGGTCACCGCGCGCAAGGTCCACCGTCCGCACGGGTCCGGCGAAGACGTCGTCGATCTTGGCTTTGTCGGCGAGCCTGACAAAGTGGATGCGACCGTGCTCGAGCAGATTCTCGGCCGGGAGCTGATCCCGGTCCTGGCGCCGATCGCACAGGGCGCCGACAGCCAGACCTACAACATCAACGCCGACACGTTCGCCGGCGCCGTCGCCGGCGCGCTCGGCGCCAAGCGGCTCCTGTTCCTCACCGACGTTCCAGGCGTGCTCGACAAGAACAAAGGCTTGATCAAGGAATTGCGGATCGACGACATTCGCAGCCTGATCGCCGACGGCACGATCACCGGCGGCATGATTCCCAAAGTCGAGACCTGCATGTATGCGCTGGAGAGGGGGGTCGAAGGCGTCGTGATCCTGGACGGGAAGGTTCCCCATGCGGTGCTGATTGAACTCTTGACCGACTATGGAGCGGGGACTCTCATCACGCGGTAGCGGACCTTCAAGGCGGTAGACATGCGTATTCTTGCGATCGACACGTCTTGTGGAGCAGCGTCGGTCGCGGTCGTCGAAGGCGGCCGGGCTGAGCCGCTCGCGGTGATGAGCCGGCCGATGGCGCGGGGCCATGCCGACGCTTTGGCCCCGATGGTCGAGGAGGCCATGCGCGGCATTGAGGGCGGTTTTCCTTCGCTGACGCGCATTGTGGTCGCAACCGGTCCCGGCTCCTTCACCGGTATCCGGATCGGCCTAGCTATGGCGCGGGCGATGGGAATGGCGCTCACGATTCCCGTGGTCGGCGTTTCGACTTTGGCCGCCTTCGTGGCGCCGCTTTTGAGCGAGCCTCGGACCGGAATCATCGCCGCCACAATCGACGCTCGTCACGGCTCCGTATATTTTCAGTTGTTCGAGGCGTCGGGCCGCCCGCTCGGGGCGCCTCGTTGCGATACCCCCCGCGAATGCGTACGCGCGATTGGCGCCGGGCCAGCTTGGTTCGCCGGCGACGCGGCCGCGATCGTGGCAAGCGAGGCTCAGCGCGCCGGACTGCCCTACGATCTCGACGCCGCGAGAGTCGCGCCGGACATTGTCGCGCTCGCGTGGATGGGCCTCGCCGTCGACCCCTCGACCAGCCCGGCGCGCCCCGTTTACGTGAAACCGCCGGACGCGCGGCCAAGTGCCGCCGAGCCCATCGCCAGGGCGCCGGCCTGAGCGCCTGATCAAGCCCATGATCTTCGGCCTCCGCCGATCCTCCCCGCCCATCATTCGCCTTCTTCGGCCGGATCGCGCTCAGGCTTGCGCGCGCCTGCACGCCAAGGGTTTCGCTCACCCTTGGTCACCGGAGGAGATGGCGGCGCTCATTGCGAGTTCGTCGACCGTCGGCGCGGCGGCGCTCGATCCGGTCAGCGGTCGCTTGCGCGGCTTCGTCTTGTCGCGTCTGGCGGCGGACGAAGCTGAGATTCTGACCATCGCCGTCGACGCTGCGCAGCAGGGCAGGGGCGTGGGACGGGCGCTTCTCAGCGAGAACCTGCGTCAGACCACGAACGCGGGGGCGAAAGCGATGTTTCTCGAGGTCGCCAAAGACAACGCGGCCGCTGTGGCTCTGTATGAGCGCTTCGGGTTCGTGAAAGTCGGAGAGCGCTCCGGCTATTATCGCCGCGCCGACGGGACGCGCGCCACCGCAATCATCATGCGCAGGGCGCTTGGATAGGCGCCTGCCACATCGTAGTCACAGTTTACGAATGGATATATGACCGCCTCGGGGCCGGCGATCGCGCTCACGCCTATATCCCCCGGGCCGGAAAGCGCCTACATTACCGCTTGGACCCTCTGGAGCCCCTAATTGTCCGAATTGATTGTGCTTGAAGACGCGAATGGGATTGCAAGTCCCTCACGGGAATCGCACCCACGGGCGTTCATCAAGTCATTCGGATGCCAGATGAACGTCTATGATTCCGAACGCATCGGCGATCTCGCCGCCGAGGCTGGGTACCGCGAGGTGATCGGGGTCGAGGACGCCGATCTCATCGTTCTCAACACCTGCCACATCCGCGAACGCGCCTCGCAGAAAATCTACTCCGAGCTTGGCAAGCTGCGCGAGCTGAAGGACGAACGGCGCCGCGAAGGCCGGCGGATGACGCTGGTCGTCGCCGGTTGCGTCGCCCAGGCCGAGGGGGCGGAAATCCTGCGCCGCCAGCCCGCGGTCGATGTCGTGGTCGGCCCGCAGAGCTATCATCGCTTGCCGCAGCTCCTGCGCGAGGCGCGCGTTCGCCCTGGAATCGTGGACACTGAATTTCCGGCGGAGGACAAATTCTCTCGACTGCCGGCTCCCACGGCTGACGCCATTCGCCGGCGCGGCGTCACCGCCTTCGTCACCGTGCAGGAGGGCTGCGACAAGTTCTGCTCGTTCTGCGTCGTGCCTTACACGCGCGGCGCCGAGGCCTCGCGCCCCCTCGCCGCCATTGTCGACGAGATCGCGCGTCTCGCCGACGCGGGCGTGCGCGAGGTGACCCTGCTCGGGCAGAACGTCAACGCCTATCATGGGCTCGACGCTCACGGGCAAGCAGTCGGGCTTGCCGATTTGATCCGCGCCGCCGCTTCCGTGCCCGGGATTGGTCGGGTGCGTTATATGACCTCGCACCCCAATGACATGAGCGAGGATCTCATTGAGGCCCATCGCGACGTTCCGGCTCTCGCGCCTTATCTTCATCTGCCGGTCCAATCCGGCTCCGATACTGTGCTGAAGTCGATGAATCGCCGCCATCGCGTCGCCGACTATCTCGACGTTGTGGCGCGCGTGCGCGCGGCGCGCCCGGACATCGCCTTCTCCTCGGACTTCATCGTCGGCTATCCGGGCGAAACCGACGCCGACTTCGATCAAACGCTTGCGCTTGTTCGGGCGGTGGGATTCGCCTCGTCCTACGCCTTTAAATATTCGCCCCGGCCCGGAACACCTGCCGCCGAGATGCCTGGACAGGTTGACGAAGCGACCAAGGCTCGCCGACTTGCAGCGCTTCAGGACCTCATCGAGGATCAGCGGCAGGCCTTCAACCGGGCAAGCGTGGGGCAGCGTCTCGATGTTTTGTTCGAGAAGCCTGGCCGGAACGAGGGCCAAGTCATCGGACGGTCGCCGACCATGCAATCGGTGTTCGCCGAAGGCCCGCGGTCGCTGATCGGCGAGCTGATGCAGGTCGAGATGGTCGCTGCCGAGCCGCGTTCGCTGCATGGCCGCATTGTCTCGCCAGCGTCGTAAATCGAGGTTTTACTGGCGTGAGGGATGATTCTGAACCTGAACAGGACACAACGGAGAGAACAAATTTGAAGCCGCAGGACACGTCGCCATCGCGTATCGCCGCCGCCCCTCCGGTCATCAATCCGACGCTTCGCGAATCGAAACCTGCCGAACTCTCCATTGCTTTCCCCGATAACGCCGCCGCCTCGGTGGTTTTTGGTCATTACGATCAGAACATCACGCGCATTGAGCGCAGTCTCGGCGTGTCGGCTTACGCCAACGGAAACCAGATCGTCATCAAGGGCCCACGCGAGGCCAGCGAGCAGGCTCGGCGGGTATTCGAGATGCTCTATGAACGTGTGAAGCAGGGCCAACCAGCAAGCGAAGGGGATGTCGAGGGCGTCATCGCCGAAAGCGCCTATCAGGGACTTCTGTTCCCTGGCGAGGAAGGGTCCAAGGAGAGCTTCGGTGTCGTCAAGACGCGCAAGCGCGGCGTCGTGCGCGCCCGCAGCGCGGCGCAGGACCAGTATCTAGTGGCCTTGCGCAAGTTTGAGCTGGTGTTCGCCGAAGGCCCCGCCGGAACCGGCAAGACGTGGCTTGCGGTCGGCCATGCGGTGTCGCTGCTCGAACAGGGTCTGGTCGAACGGCTGGTGCTGTCGCGCCCCGCGGTCGAAGCCGGCGAGCGCCTTGGCTTCCTGCCGGGCGACATGCGCGACAAGGTCGATCCCTATCTACGTCCGATCTATGATGCGCTTTATGACTTCATGGACGGGCGGATGGTCGAGCGTGGCCTCCAGACGGGCATGATCGAGATCGCGCCGCTCGCTTTCATGCGCGGGCGGACTTTGTCTAAAGCTGCCGTCCTCCTAGATGAAGCACAGAACGCGACCGCGATGCAGATGAAGATGTTTCTGACCCGCCTTGGCGAGGGTTCGCGAATGATGGTCAACGGCGATCCAAGCCAAATCGACCTAGCGCCCGGACAAAAATCGGGCCTTGGCGACGCAATCGGGCTTCTTAAGGAGAACCCGCGCATCGGTCACGTCCGCTTTACGCACGTCGACGTCGTCCGCCACGATCTCGTGCGCCAGATCGTGGAGGCTTATGGACGCGCGGGCGCGGAGGCACAGCCGAGCGCGGTCAAATGAAGGTTTCGCTCGACATCAGCGTTCCGTCGCCCCTATGGCGGGGATTGCCTCGGGCGCGCACGATCGCGCGCGAGACGATCGCCGCCGCCGCCGCGGAAAAGGGTGGCCCGAGCGACGGCGACGTGAGTTCTCTGCCTCGCCGACGACGCCGCCTTGCGGGCGCTCAATCTGCGCTGGCGCCGGATCGACAAGCCGACGAACGTGCTCTCATTCCCTGCGGCGTCGCCCGGCCCTCTTGGCAACGCAACGGCGCTCGGCGACATCGCGCTCGCCTATGAGACGCTGGCCCGCGAGGCCGAGGACCTAGGTGTCCCGCTCGCCGACCACTATCGCCACCTCCTCGCGCATGGATTTTTGCACCTCATCGGTTACGATCATGAGACCGATGCGGAAGCGGAGCGCATGGAGGCGCTCGAGGCAAAAATTCTGGCGCGGCTCGGGGCAGCCGACCCCTACGCGCGCGAAGTTGTTGGCGGATGACCGTGACGAATGAAGTCGGACCGGCGCCGGGAACGCCGGCCAGTGATTCAAGTGAACAATCTTCGGGCCTGTTTGAGCGCCTGCGGACGCTATTCGGCCTGGCCCCCGCGTCGGCGCGCGACGACATCGAGGACGCGATCGAAGAGAGCGCAAGCGAGGAGTTCACCCCGCAGGAGCGCGCTATCCTCAAGAATGTGCTGGCGCTGCACGATGTGCGGGTCGAGGACGTGATGGTGCCGCGTGCGGACGTCATCGCGCTTTCGCTCGATACGCCTTTGAGCGAGGTGCTTGATTGCTTTCGCATCGCGGGCCACTCGCGCCTGCCGGTCTATGATGAGACGCTCGATGACCCGCGCGGAATGATCCACATCCGCGACTTTGTCATCTTCCTCGCCTCCGATCCTCGGTTCGGGCTTATGAAAGCGCGGCATGATTCGCCCTCCAACGGCGAGGGCCAGCCGGGGCTCGACATGCCTCTTTCGGCGGCGCGAATCCTGAGGCCCGTTCTATACGCGCCTCCGTCCATGCCGGCGCTCGATCTCTTGCTTAAGATGCAGGCGTCGCGCACCCATATGGCGCTGGTCATCGACGAATATGGCGGGACCGACGGACTGGTGTCGATCGAGGACGTGATGGAGTCGATCGTCGGCGACATCGCAGACGAGCATGATGAGGACGAGACCCCGGAGCTTCACGCGTCCGCAGACGGGGGATGGATCGCAGAGGCGCGAGCCTCACTCGACGCCGTCTCGGAGGCAACCGGCTTTGATTTTTCTTCGCTTCCCGAGGCGGAAGAGGTGGACACGATCGGGGGACTTGTCACTGCGGCGGCAGGCCGTGTTCCCGGCCGCGGGGAGATTCTCCGGGGTCCCGGGGAATTCGAATATGAGGTGCTTGACGCCGACCCGCGCCGCATCAAGCGGGTCAAGATCCGACCTCTAGCAGCACAGACGAAGCCGCTTCTGTCTTTGCCGAGCTCCGAGGCGAAACCCGACGAACAGGCGTAAGACGCCCGTCGATCTCGTCAGATCGATTTCACTTCGCCTCCGTCCATCCGCAAAGTCGAGCCCGTCATCCAGCGCGCGCCGCGCGACACCAGGAAGGCCATCAGCTCAGCGATCTCCTCTGGTTCGCCATAGCGAGCGATGCCCGCTTCCTTGGGGAAGTTCGCCGTCGCCTCTTCGACCGTCATGTTGTGCAGCGGCGCCCAATGCTCGAGGTAGGACCGGCGCCGACCGGTCATCACCGGGCCGGGCAGGACGCTGTTCACCTGCACGCCGTCGGCGATCCCGCGGTCCGAGAACGCCTTCGCCAGCGCGACAATGGCTGCGTTGATCGTGCCGACAGCGGCGTAAGGCGCTTTCGGAAACAGGGCCGAGTTGCCCGACATCAGGACGACAGCGCCCTTGGCCGCCTTCAGCGCTGGCCAGGCGGCGATGGTCAGACGCCGCGCGCCGTGCAGTTTCAGCGCCAGGCCCGCCTCCCATTGCGCGTCGGTCATCTCGAACAGGTCGATCTGCGGGACAGCGCCCGCGATGTTGAGCAAGGCGTCGATGCGGCCGAATGCGGCCAAGGCCTGATCGACCACAGCTTGGGCTGCCGCGGGCTGGGCAAGATCAAGATCAATGACGAGCGCTTTTGCGCCCGCAGCCTTGACCGCCGCCGCCGTTCCTTCCAGGTTGGCGCGGTCCCGCGCGACGAGAACGAGCGCGGCGAAATCGCGCGCAAGGCGAATGGCTGTCGACTGGCCGATTCCTTGGCTTGCGCCGGTGACGATCGCGATTGACTTCTCCATTCCAACGTTTCCCTTCGCGTTCGAAGTCAACGCGGAAGGAAGTCACGGATCGCCGCCGCGATTTCCTCGGCATGTGTCTCCAGCGCGAAATGTCCGGTGTCGAAGAAGCGCACAGTCGCGTTCGGGATGTCGCGCTTGAACGCCTCCGCGCCCGGCGGCAGGAAGAAGGGATCGTTCTTGCCCCACGCCGCCAGGAACGGCGGCTTATGGGTGCGGAAATAGTGCTGGAAGGTCGGATAGAGCGCGACGTTGCTCTTGTAGTCGCCCATCAGGTCGAGCTGCACCTCGGCTACGCCGGGCCGCGACATATAGAAATTATCGAGACAATAGCCGTCCGGCGAGACCGTCGCTGGGTCGGGGACGCCATGGGTATATTGCCAGACGGTCGTTTCGGGCTCGAGGAAGGCGCGCAGCGCCTCGCGATTGGCCTGAGACGGATCTTGCCAATAGGCTCGGATCGGGCTCCAGCCGTCGCTTAAGCCCTCCTCGTAGGCGTTGCCGTTCTGCGAAATGATTGCGGTGATGCGCTCCGGATGCTTGACCGCAAGCCGGAACCCGGTCGGCGCGCCATAGTCGAACACGTAAACGGCGTACCGGTCGAAGCCGACGATCTCGGTAAAGCGGTCGATCGTCTCCGCGATCCGGGCGAACGTGTTTGCCTTATCGGGCATATCGGAGTTGCCGAAGCCCGGGAGATCGGGAGCGACGATATGGAAGCGGTCGGCGAGCCGCGGGATGAGATCCCGGAACATGTGGCCGGCGGTAGGGAAGCCGTGCAGCAAGAGCAGCTTCGGCGCGCCCGCCGCGCCCGCCGCGCGGTAGAAGAGGTTGCGGCCGTCGACCTTGATGGTGCGATAATGGATGGCGGTCATGACGCTTGTCCTTTCTGTTGAGAATAAAGGAACGCCTCAGCCCTTGACGACCTCGTCGATCGCCTCGCGAATGATGTCGAGGACGTAAGCGGGCGCGGTCACCAGCGGCGTGTGATCGACAGGATGCGACCGGGTCCTAGCCTTCATTCGCTCGGCCATGAAATGGTGATTGTCCTCGACGATCATGCGGTCCTGCTCGGCGACCAGGAACCAAGCCGGGCGGTCCTTCCACAAAGGCCGCCCCATTTTCACGGTAATGCAGGCCGGTGAGATCGGCCGCTGGACCGCCGCCAGCACCGCCAGTTCTTGCGTGGAAGCGTTTTGCGCGAAGGCGGCGGCGAAGGCCGCTTCGGGCAGATAGATTAATCCATGCGGGTCCGGCGCGAGCTTGGGCGCCTGGGGATGCGGGGCGCCGCGATAGAATACGTCGGCGACCGTCTCGCCTTCGTCCGGGGCGAGTGCGGCCACGTAGACGAGCGCCTTCACCTTCTCGTTGCGGGTCGCCCCAATGACCGCGCCGGCATAGGCGTGGCCACCGAGGATAACCGGCCCTTCCACCCGCTCGAGCGTCCGCTCGAGCGCCGCGACGTCGTCGTGGAACGCCGTCAGCGGCAAGGGCGCCGCGACCGTTTTGACGCGACTCGCCGCGAGCGGCGCGATCACCTTCGCCCAGCTCGATCCATCGGCCCAGGCGCCATGGACGAGCACCACCGTCGGTTCATTCGAGGGCATCGCTGCGCTCCTTGGAATTCGCTCGTTCGTCAGAAGATCGAGGCCATGACTGGCCGTTCCCAGCGCGGAGCTAGCGTGCTCGCCGAGCCGGCGTGTTCGAGAACAAGAAGTTCAGCCCTTCTGAAAAAGTCGGATGCGCGAAGTCGGCGTCTCGGAGTTTGGTGTAGGGCAAGTCCGCCATCATCGCTGTTTGCACAACCGCCATCACTTCACCGGCCTCGGCGCCAATCATGGTGAAGCCGAGAATGCGGTCGTCGGTCTCGCCAACCAGCGCCTTCATGAACCCTTCGGTTTGGCCAGTTGCCTGCGCCCTCAGTACGGCTTTCATCGGCAGCTTGACGATGCGCGCCTTGACGTCTTGACGCTCCGCGTCGCGTTCGCTCAACCCAACATGCGCCAGCGGCGGATCGGTGAACATGCAGTAGGGAATGAGCCTGTCGCGAGTGCTGCGGCGCCCTCCGGCTGAGATTGTCGCGAACGATGCGAAAGTCGTCTTCGGAGATGTGGGTGAACATCGGACTGCCGGCAGATTCGCCCAGAGCCCAGACGCCAGGCGCGCTCGTCTCGAGCCGCTCGTTAACTTTAACAAAGCCGCGCTCGTCGAGTTCGACGCCAGCCTCCTCGAGTCCGATGCCAGCAGTGTTCGGAACCCGCCCGGCGGCGACGAGGATGTGGCTGCCCTCGATCGTTTGTTCGCCGGAGCCGGTGCGCAACGCCACGCTGACTCCGTTTCCAGATTGGCCACTCACTTTGATGAGTTCGACCGGGACATGAATTTGGATGCCTTCGTTGGTGAGAATCCGCCGGATCTCATGCGAGGCGTCGGCATCCTCCCTGCCCATCAGCTGAGTCCCGACTTCAACGATGGTCACCTCGCTGCCGAAGCGACGATAGGCCTGCGCCAGTTCGAGGCCGGCGTAGCCGCCGCCAATAACGATCAGATGCGCCGGCAAAACGTCGAGCTCGAGCGCTTCGATATGGGTCATCGGTTTGGCGGCCTCGAGTCCCGGAACGTTCGGAATGGCTGCGTGCGTTCCGACGTTCAGGAACACCTTGGCGCCGACAATCGTGCGCATGCCTCCATCATTCAGGCTCACTTCGAGCGTTTTCGGCGCGACGAAGCGCCCGCTTCCCATGATCAATTCGGCGCCGCTTGTTTCGTAGTTACGCAAATGCGCGTCCACGAGCGTTTGGACCATGTCGCGCTTGCGTTGACGAACCTTCGCCATGTCGACTTTGACAGGGCCAGTCAGCGTCCCGAATTGCGCGGCGTTGCGCGCCAGATGCGCGATTTCGGCGCTGCGAATTTCATTCTTGCTTGGCAGGCATGCGACGTTGGGGCAGGAGCCGCCGATCCATTTGCGCTCGACGACTGCGGTCCGCCGTCCCGAGCTCGCCATATGCCAGGCGGTCAGCTTGCCCCCGCCTCCGCTGCCAAGGATGAGAATATCGTATTGTTCGGGTTGAGACACGAGCATCCTCCATACATGAAGGGTCATGGCCGTTCCGCGCCGCCAATTCGGGCGTCCGATACGGCGACAGTCGCAAAGACAGCTGGCGTCAATCTGGCGACGCGTCTGACTGAATGTGGCCCCCAATCAGACAAATTTGCGGCGCAAATTACGCCTCATCCTCGGTAAGTACGACGACCCGCAAGTCCGGGATACGGCGACCACAAGGCTTTGTTAGGACGGCGTTCTGATTTCAGCCATCGCGCGGGCAGCAAGGCTCTATATCGCCCGTAAACAAACGCTACCCATCGGCTGCGTCGGAAACGAAAGCGGCGCGCCGAGATCGATCATCCGGCTAACAAGGGGCAGGTCGAGTTCGTTGATCGATCGCGACAATAGCCCCGCCGATCATCGGAGCGATCGCGGCCTCAAACACGGGTCACCGCCCGGCCGCGGTAAGTCCGGGAACATGGGCAAAGCAATCAGAATTGATAGTATAAGCGCTGCGGAATAGATTTATGGCGACTTACGGAAACGAACCTCGGCATGTCACGGGATAGCGTTCAAGAATCTGGCCTGAGCTCCGCCATCGCGGGGTTTCGCGCGGGTGGCGCCGCTGAGGGACGCGACGACGCGTTGTGGCTGCCGGATTGGCGCGACGAGGATTGGAATCTCCTGTTCGGATTTATGGACATCCGAAACGTCGAGTCGGGCCAGCCGTTGATCCGCGGCGGCGAACCAGATCGGACATTCTATTTTGTCCTTCGCGGCGAACTGGAGATCGTAGTGCAGTCCAGCGACGGGCTCACCATGAGACGGGTGGCCCAGGCGGGGGCTGGCGCAGTGCTAGGGGAACTCGCGTTTTTCGACGGCGGGCCTCGGTCGGCCACGGCTTCGGCAATGGCCCCATGTGAGGTCGCCGCGATGTCGCAAGACCAATATGCCGCCTTCGAGCTAGCGAGCCCAGGGCTTGCGCGCAGCTTGCTTTTCGCGCTCGGCCGAATTCTTGCCACCCGACTGCGCCGAACCACTGCCCGACTAGCTGGCTGAAGCGGCGGCCGGGTCAGCCAGCGGCGCGCTTGCCCGGATCGCATGGAGCGCCGCCAGCTTTGCCTTGACGGCAGCCGTTGGTGCCGCCGCCGCCTCGACGACTCCGCTGGCTCCCGGACGCGCGGATCACGATGAAACGGAAGAAGGCCCATTTCGCCATAAGGCGCATCTGGCGGTGATCGAAAGCGGCGGTGTTGTCCGCCAAGCGGAGATGACTTCGGCCAATGTCCACGGCTTTTTGCCAGCGGTCGGCGATTTGATCGACTCGCCCGAGAGCTCCAATGTCGTCTTTTGTTCATAAGGCGGCGATAAGCCAAGGCGAGCAGGGGGAAGCCCATGGCGGATATTTCAGCGGATCTTCAACAGGAACTGGACGCGTTGCAAGCGGCCTACAAGGCGGCCGTGGACAAATGGGTGGCGGGGATCCGCGAGGAGGAGGCGTTGGCCTCCGGCAACCACAATGTCGCCGAGCTCGATCAGTGGGAGGCGGCCCATTTCCGCGAGCACAAGTTGCATAAGGAAGCGGACTACCGAAAGCGCCTCTACGAGGACGCGCTGCGTCGCGAGTTCTTTGGCTTCTGATCTTCCACGCTCCGACGCGACTGATCGTGCGGCAGCCGCCACTTGTCGAAGGCCGCAATTCAACTGATCTTGACAGGCCGTCGCAGTTCACGCCAAGTCGAATCGAGGGAGTTCGGCGGCCGAGGCCTGGGAGCGGCGTAAAGGGCCTGCGCGCCGGGCGCCCTTGTGGAGTGTCCCGACTGTCGGATGAACAAAATCGCCGCCGATTCCCCGCAACCTTATCGCAGCCTGATCGCGGGCTATACCGATGCGATCCGCCAAAGCGATTTCAAGGCCAATATCGCGATCCTGTTCGTCGCCTTCATGATGGGTCCGGTCCTCGGCAACTATCCGAAATTTCCTTACTATCTGCCGATTCCTTTCGTTATGCTGCCATTCCTCATCGTGTACATGGGCCTGCTGGCGGTCCTCATTCCTCGCTATCCCAAGCGGGGCGGCAAGCACTTCATCGTCTCGCGCAACGCCACGATCAGCGATTTCGCCAATGTCATCGAGGCCGAGGATGAACTCGAGCAGTTAAAACTGCGCTGCTCGGTCCTGTCGGAACTGTTGTGGTGGAAGACCCTCTACATTCGCATCAGTTTTTTTGTCGCGATGGGGAGCATCGTCGCGAGCATCTTTTTACTCATCTACGTTTGGTATTTTTAGGCAGGGAGCGGCCGATCATGGGCCTTCCGGTTTGGGGGAGCAAACATTCGCCAGCCGTCGCAGCCGGGCGCGCCGCAGGGCGTGTGTCGAAATGCCGGTGATATCCAAAGATCACGAGGCTCAGCTGCGCAATCTGATCACCGGATACGGCGATTCAATTCGTTTGAGCGACATCAAGGCGAATATCGCGGTTCTTTTCGTCGCCATCATGATGGGGACGGTGCTGCAGTTTCGCGACCACTACCCCGGGTATTTGAACGTTCCGGTGCTGCTCGCGCCGTTCATCGTCATCTTCTTTAATCTGCTGGCCTCAGTCTATCCGCGGTTTCCCCGCGCAGGGCGAAAACGGTTTCCGATCTGGCGCCAGTCAAACCCGGAGGATTTCGAGTTCATCGCCGATCCGGTTCTGGACGTTGAGGAGCTGCCGGTTCGATGCGCGCTGCTGTCGCGGATTCTATACTGGAAGAATATAACCCTTCAGACCGCTTATCTCGTCTCGATTGGAACGCTTGTCGTTGCCGGGGTGCTCTTGTTCGTGAATTGGTGACGGCGGTTGCCGAGTGCTCCGCTCGCCATCCCGCTGCAACTGATACCGCGGCCAGGTCGACCGTAGGCGCGCAATATCGCGCACGCGGAGTTCGCTTCGCTGCAAGGGCGGATTTCACTACGCCCGATGCATCCGGCTCCAGTTCATGCTTTCGCACACGAACCCGTTCATCACGCATCCTCGGGTGGTCATGCGCTTGTCAACGACACGGACGCTCATTGCGTAGGTCTGGCTGCGCTGCGGATCAAAAGCGTTCCCGGACCAATGGCCAGCGCCCGTCGGCTTGACCCTGAGGATCAACCGATCGCCGACTTTCTCCCCGGAGACGCCGCGCCTAACCCAGGTGTTGCGCGCGCAAATCGCCGCGCCGCAGGGCGAGACATGAATCCTGGTTTTGCCATCGGCGCGCGCCCAATCGCCGATGTACAGGGCCTCGCCAGCAAACGAGGCGCGGGTCGCGCCGATCATCAGCAGCAACCCCAATGCCCCAGCCATTCGTAACATGCGTCTAACTCCCCAGTCGATCGCCTTCACGGCTGCGTGAACAGCCGGCGCCGCCAGTCCGGTTTCCAGTTTCGTCGCTGCGTGAGCGCGGCGGTTCGGCCTCGCAACGTTCGATGCGCATTCCGTTCAATGTTTGACGCCCCGAATCAACCGCTTTATCTCCTTATCAACTGACGCCGCGCCGCGAGCGCGCGCCAATAGCAGAAATTTGAACTGAAATCGCTAGAGCCGAGGCCAGAGGCGGCTCGGCCCGGATATGGGAGAGAAACAATGCTCACGATCAAGGCGGCGCTTGCCGGATCCCTTGCCTTCATGGCTGCGACCACCGCGGCGCTGGCCGAACCCAAGACGAACCTGCTCAATCAATGGTCCGAGGGCTCAGACGCCGCGGCGATCGCCAAGCTCGGCGAGATGTTTACCGCCGCCGGCGGCAAGTGGGAGCAGACCTCGATTGCCGGGCACACGGCCAACACGCTCGCCAAACTGCGCGCGGACGTCGTCGCGGGCAATGCGCCGCCCGCCGTTCAGCTCAAGGGGCCCGAGATCGCCGAATGGAACGGGACCGGGATGACCGCCAATCTCGACGATCTCGCCAACAAAGAGGGATGGGACAAGGTCGTCGCCCCCGAGCTTTTGCCGGTGATGAAGCCGACTGGCGACTGGGTCGCCGCGCCCATGAACATCCATCGCATCAACTGGATCTGGGGCTCGAGCAAGGCGATGGAGCAGGCGGGAATCAAGGCGCTGCCGAAGACCTGGGCGGAATTCAACGCCGACTGCGACAAGGCTGTAGCCGCCCATCTCATCTGCCTGGCGCACTTCAGCCAGGACTGGACGGACGCGACGACCTTTGAAGTGGTCGTCTACGGCCAGAACATCGATCTGTTCCGCAAGGCTTTTGTCGAGGCCGACACCAAGGCGATGCGCTCTCCTGAAATGATCAAGGCGCTAGAGCAGTTCCGGCTGATGGTGTCGAAATACATGGATCCGGGAATTGCCGGCCGGGACTACAACACCGCGACCAGCATGATCGCCAAGGGACAGGCCGTGTTCATGATCATGGGCGACTGGCAGATCGGTATTTTCACCGCCGCCGGACTCCAGGAAGGGGCCGACTACCAGTGCGCCCAGGCGCCGACCGACTGGGGCAAGCCCGGCTTCATCCTCAATTCGAACTCGGTCGTCTTCTTTAAGCAGAAGGACCCTGATTACGTCGCTGGCCAGACGCTGCTTGCGCACCTCATCATGTCGCCGAAGTTCCAGACCGTATTCAATCAGGCGAAGGGCTCGATTCCCGCTCGGCTCGACGTCGATCTGAGCAATGGGTTCAACCCCTGTCAGCAGCTTTCCCAGAAGGCCTTGCAGGCCTCGATCGCCGACGGAACGCTGGTGCGCTCAATGGCCCACAACATGACGATTCTGCAGAAATATCGCGGCGCGATTTTGGACACGGTCACCTCGTTCGTGAACAATCCCAAAATGACCCCGGAAGAAGGCGCCAACGCCATGGCGGACGCCGTCGACGCACAAAAGTAGGCAGCGAATCCGCTCGCCCGGCGCGTGCGTCCGGCGAGCGGTTTTGCGTGCGATTGAACCGTCGCCATGTTGAACGCCCTGAGCGCGAACGAGGCCATCCAGGCGAAAGCAAGCCTGCGTGAAAAACTCGGAGCTTGGACTCCAGGACTGGCGATAGCGCCCGGGGCCGTGGCGAGTCTCGTCTATGTGTTCGGCTTCACGCTGTGGACGCTCTACATTTCCATGTCCAACAGCACGATGCTGCCGACCTACAAATTCGTCGGCCTGATGCCCTATTTCGATCTTTGGTCGAATGAGCGCTGGAAGATCGCTTACGGCAATCTTTTCTATTTCAGCGCCTTCTATGTTGTCCTGTCCCTCGCGGTCGGTCTCGCGCTCGCCATCGCCATCGATCAGCGCGTGCGCGGCGAGGCGGTGTGGCGGACGATTTTTCTCTATCCGCTCGCGGTCTCGTTCGTGGTTACTGGCGTGGTGTGGAGCTGGCTCTATAGCCCCGACGCGGGCATCGAGTTTTTGGTGCGCAGTCTCGGTTGGCACGATTTTTCTTTCCGCCTGACGACGAACCGGAACACCGCGATCTATGCAATCATCGCGACCGGGATCTGGCAGTCTTCCGGCTTCGCCATGGCGCTCTTGCTCGCCGGCTTGCGTTCGGTCGATCCCGACCTCGTCAAGGCGGCGCAGATCGACGGCGCCGGCCCCGCGCGCATCTATCGGAAGGTGATTCTGCCGTCGATCGCGCCCATCTTCGTCGCGGTCGTCGTCGTGCTGCTGCAATTCGCCATCAAGACCTTCGATCTGGTCGTCGCTCTGACCCATGGCGGACCGGGGATCTCGACCACCTTCCCTGCAACCTACGTCTACGACCTTATGTTCCAGCGCGGCGAGATCGCGGTCGGCGCCGCGGCGGCGATCATGATGCTGGCGGCGCTGGCGGTCGTCCTCGTTCCTTACGCGCTCTGGACGGTCTGGCGCTCGCGTCGGGAGGCGGGCCATGGTTGACGCGACTTTCGATGTCACGCTCGATTCGCAGACTTGTCACGAGAGCCTTCGCTTCGCCCTGCGGCGGGTCGCGATCTACGCCTTCCTCGGGCTCTTCGCGCTCATTTATCTGCTGCCGCTGTTCGTCGTCGTCGCCAATTCGTTTCGCGAATTGCCGGAGATCACGCGAAACGGCCTCATCGCACTGCCGCACAGCTTCTCTTTGAAGGCGTGGCCGCAGGCCTGGGCGCATTACTGCGTCGCGGGCACCTGCGAAGGCGTCAAACGCAACTTCTTCAACTCCCTCTACATGACGATCCCCGCGACGATCATCTCGACGCTGGTTGGCGCGCTCAACGGCTACGTCCTCTCGAAATGGCGCTTCCCGGGATCGGAGACGCTGTTCGTCTGCATCGTCCTCGGCGTTTTCATGCCGGGCCAGATCGCGCTCCTGCCCTGGGCCTACGTCCTCGGGGCGCTGCAGCTCTCGAACTCCGTCTACGGCCTCATTCTCGTCCACGTGATCCAGGGCCTGTCGTTCACGACTCTGTTTTGCCGCAACTATTACGTCAACATCCCCGACGACCTCATCAAGGCGGCCCGCATCGACGGCGCCGGTTTCTGGCGCATCTTTTTCAAGATCATCCTTCCCCTGTCGCCCCCGATCCTCATCGTCACCGTGATCTGGCAGTTCACCGGCATCTGGAACGAATTTCTGTTCGGCGTCGTTTTCACCGGCGGAACCCAGCAGCCGATCACCGCAGCGCTGGTCGCGCTGGCGACCAGCCAGATGAACGCCCACCCTTACGATGTCGCGAGCGCGGCGGTGATGATCGGCGCCATTCCGCCGCTCTTGATCTATCTCTTCGGCGGCAAATATTTCGTTCGCGGACTCACCCAAGGCGCCATCAAATGACCGAGCAACCATGGCGACGCTGACGGTCTCACGGCTCACCAAGCGCTTTGGCTCGGTCCAAGTTCTCAGGGGCATCGATCTCGAGGCGAAGACGGGAGAGTTTGTCGCGCTCGTCGGGCCTTCCGGCTGCGGCAAATCCACCCTTCTCGCGATGATCGCGGGACTGGAAAGCGTAAGCGAGGGCGAGATCCGCATCGACGGAAGAATCGTCAATTCGGTCGCGCCGAAGGATCGCGACATCGCCATGGTGTTCCAATCTTATGCGCTTTACCCGACGATGACCGCACGCCAGAATATGACGTTCGGCATGGAGAGCCGCGGCGTGTCGAAAGCCGAACAGAACGCCGCGATCACGCGCGTCGCCTCGCTGTTGCAGATCGAGCCGCTGCTCAACCGGAAGCCCGGCCAATTATCCGGCGGCCAGCGCCAACGTGTCGCGATGGGCCGGGCGCTCGTGCGCGATCCGAAGCTCTTTCTGTTCGACGAGCCTTTGTCCAATCTTGACGCCAAGCTGCGCGTCGATATGCGCACAGAAATCAAGAAGCTTCACTTGAGGGTCGGCAAGACCACGATCTACGTCACCCATGACCAGATCGAAGCGATGACGCTTGCCTCGCGCATCGCGGTCATGCATCAGGGCGCGATCCAGCAGTTCGACGACCCGCAAGCTGTTTACGACCGGCCCGCCAACATGTTCGTCGCCGGCTTCATGGGTTCGCCATCGATGAATTTCATACCCGGTGAACTTGTGACGCTCGAGGGTCGCACGGCCGTCGCGATCGCGCTCGGCCAGGGCGAAACCGCGAAATTGCCGCTTCCCCAAACGCTCGGGCGCCAGCCCGCGAACGGCAAGGTGGTGCTTGGCATGCGCCCGGAGCACCTGTTCCGGTACGATCCGAACTTGAAAGCGCAGAAGGCCGGGCTCGCGATGCTGACCGCCCCCGTCGAAGTGGTCGAGCCGACCGGCGCTGAGACGCATGCAGTCCTGAAGGTTGGCGAGCAGGAGATCGTGGGCCGCTTCGACCCCGACGGCGCTCCTCGTCTCGGCGAACTCTTAGCCCTCGGGATCGACATGGGCCATGCGTGCCTGTTCGACCCCGAAACGCAGGCGCTCATCCCGCAGGTCGGCGCTTGACCTTCGCCGTCTATCCGAGTCTTGCCGGGCGCAACGTGTTCATCAGCGGCGGCGCAACCGGCATCGGCGCCGACCTCGTGCGCGCCTTCGCGCGCAATAGCGCCCGTGTCGCTTTCGTCGACCTCCAGCGCCAGGAAGGCGAAGCGACGGCGGCCGAGGTGAACGGCGCGGGCGGAACGGCGCTTTTTTTGCGCTGTGACGTGACGAACGTTACGGCGCTGCAAGCACGAATTGCCGAAGCGCGGGAGAAGCTCGGCCCGATCGCGGTCTTGGTCAATAACGCAGCGAACGACGAACGCCATGCTTTCGCCGACGTCACCGCCGAGTACTGGGACCACGCCCAGAACGTGAATCTGCGCCATCACTTTTTTGCAGCCCAGGCCGTCCACCCGCAGATGCGCGAACTCGGCTGCGGCTCGATCATCAATCTCTCATCGATCGCCTGGCGCGGCGCGGCTGAGATGCCGGCTTATGCCGCGGCCAAGGCCGGGATCATCGGGCTTACCAATGCGCTGGCCCGCGCCTTTGGCTCGGATAACATTCGCGTGAACGCGATTGAGCCCGGCGCGGTCATGACCGATCGGCAACGGCGGCTATGGTACAAGACGCAAGAATCCGTCGACGCGATCGTCCAGCGCCAATCCATCAAAACAGCGCTGCTCGGCGAGGATGTCGCGCGGATGGCGTTGTTTCTCGCTGCTGACGACAGCCGCATGGTCACTAAGCAGTCGATCATTGTCGACGCGGGGCTTCGATGAACGACACAATGAAGGCGCTTCAGCCCGAGGCGCGCGCGCAAACCTTCGCCTTTGGACTCAATCCTTACGGCCTCGCCTATCATCTGGGCTTGCAAGCCGCCGGCGGGCCGCGCGCGAACCCCAAGGGCGCAGGCCTCGAAGGGTTCATCGCCATCGCGACCGAGTTTGGCGCGAAGGTTCTCGAGATCTACGACCCATGGCTGAGGGCGATGAGCGACGATGAGCTCAGGACCCTCCGTGACCGTCTCGCCGGCCTCGGCATGAACGCGGTCGTCAGCTCCGGATTGACGATGGGTCCGTTCGAGAGCGCGCTGCGCTCGGCCCGCATTCTCGACGCAAAAATCATCCGCCATGGTCTGACTACGGTCTTGTGCGGCGATCGCCACGCGCTGGGCGACAAATGGAAGGAGCTGGTCGCCGAGGTGCGCGCCGCGCTCGCCGATCGCGGACCCCGCGCAGCCGACGAAGGCCGAGTTCTGGCGATTGAGAATCATCAGGACTTCGGCAGCGACGAACTCGCGGAATTCTGCGAAACGACCCGCGGGGTCGGCGTTTGTCTCGACACCGGCAACACATTCCCAGTTGTCGAGGCGCCGCTCGATTTCGTCCGCCGCGTCGCTCCGCACGTACGGCATGTGCACTTGAAGGACTACCAGGTGCAGTTCACCGACGAGGGTTATCGCCTCGTGCGCTGCGCTATCGGCGACGGCGCCGTCCCCATGGCCGCGATGCTGGACATTCTGGCCGGGCAGGGCAGGAAGCTGAATGCGGTGCTCGAGCCGGGAGCGCTCGAAGCGCGGCACGTGCGGTTTCTGCGGCCGGAATGGTGGAGCTTCTACGCTCCCAAGTCCGCGCCGGCGCTTGCCGCCTGCCTAGCCGCGGCGAAGGTCAATCGCCTCGCCGATGACGCCGACTCTCGCACGCCCTGGGAGCGCGGCGAGGACGCGGCGATCGCCGACTACGAACTGGCGATGATCCGCCGCAGCGCCGGCAACATGCGCGCGATCGGCCTTGGGGTTGAGAAAGGAATCTGACGGATGACCAAAGAGCTCGCTGGCAAGATCGCGTTTGTCACCGGTTCGGGCCGGGGGCTCGGGCGCGTGATGGCGGATCGTTTGGCCGAGCTCGGGGCGGACGTCGCGATCCATGACATTTCCTGGACCGCGCCGGCGAAGTACGGCGAGGCGGCCGATCTTGACGCTGTCGCCAAGGCGCTTGCCAAGCATGGCGGAAGGGTTGCGGCGGTGAGCGGCAACATCGGCGACAAGGCGGCGGTCGCGAAGATGAAGGAAGAGATCGAAGCCAAGCTCGGGCGGGTCGACATCCTGGTCAATTGCGCCGGCGGCGACATCGGCGCGGCGGGCGGCAAGCCTGAGCCGAACGACGCGCTCGGCATCCCGCTCGAAGACATCAAGGCGCTGACCGAGAACAACCTCTACGGCACGATCATCGTCTGTCAGGCTTTCATCCCGCCGATGGTGAAGGCGGGCAGCGGATCGGTGATCAACATCGGCTCGGCCGCGGCGCAGTTCGGGGTGACGAACGGGGTCATCTACGCGGCGCTCAAGGCTGCCGTCATCCACTACACGCGCTGCCTCGCAGCGACGGTCCGGACGGAAGGCGTTCGGATCAATGCGGTAAGCCCGGGCGCCACCAAGACCGCGCGCTTCGAGGCGACCCGCGTCGTCGATCCGGAAATGATGGATTTGTCGATCAAGTCGCTTATCCGCTATGGGGAGCCCGACGAGATGGCCGACGCGGTCGCCTTCCTCGCCGGGCCCAGAAGCAAATATATTAGCGGCCAGGTTCTTCGGGTGGATGGCGGGGAAACGCTGTTTCCGGGCTGACGAACGGCTAAGAGCAACAACAGGAGGGTTGAAAGTGTCAGCCAGACGGTTTGAGGGGATGACGGCAGTGGTGACGGGCGGGGCGTCCGGCATCGGACTCGGCGTCGCAAAGCGGATCGCTGCTGAGGGCGGGCGAGTCACGATTTGGGACCAGGATCCCGCGCGGTTGAAGGCGGCCGTTGCAGAGGTGGGCGCCACCGCGGCCCGGGCGGATGAGGTCAATGTGGCGGATCCAAATTCAGTCGAGCGTGCGACTCTCACCGCCGCAGGCGAGATGGGCCATATCGACATCCTCGTCTGCTCGGCAGGCGTCGCGGGCAAGAACGCCATGGTCATCGACTACCCGATCGACGAATGGAAGCGCGTGTTCGACGTCAACGTGCATGGCCTCTTCTACTGCAATCGCTTTGTCAGCAAACTCATGAAGCATCGCGGCTATGGCCGCATCGTCAACATCGCCTCGATCGCCGGCAAGGAGGGCAATCCGACGGCCTCGGCTTACAGCGCATCGAAGGCCGCGGTCATTGGCCTCACCAAGTCGCTCGGCAAGGAACTCGCGAAAGACGGGGTTTGCGTGAACACGATCACGCCGGCGACGATCGACACGCCGATCCTCTCGCAAGTGTCGGAGGCGCATATCAACTACATGCGCTCGAAAATTCCGATGGAGCGTTTTGGCACCGTTGAAGAGGCGACGGCGATCGTCTGCTGGCTCGCGAGCCGCGAATGCTCGTTCACCACCGGCGCGGTCTTCGATCTCTCGGGCGGCCGCGCGACCTACTAGGACGTATGAATGGAGTGGGCGCGCGTGCGCGAGTTTGCGTGAGCATCGAGACCGGCGACCTGACTGAGTCCCTACGTCGCATGGGCCTCCTGAAAGCCGGAGAGTCCGCTTGCCTCACGCCTTTGACCGGCGGAGTGTCTTCGGACATCTCGCTCATCGAGGCAGGCGGCCGCCGCTTCTGCGTCAAGCGCGCGCTGTCGCGACTCAAGGTCGCCGCTTTGTGGGAGGCGCCGGTTGGACGCAACGCGGCCGAGGCGGCCTACATGCGCGCTGTTGCGCGCTGGCTACCGCGCGCCGTCCCGCGCGTCCTCGGCGAGGATGCGAAAGCCGGCTGGTTCGCGATGGACTATTTCGCCCCCGACGACCATCCGCTGTGGAAGGCACAACTGCTGGCCGGGATTGTGGACGTGGATTTCGCCGCGGCGGTCGGGCGTGATCTCGCAATCATCCATGCCCGAAGCGCGGCCGACCCGGCCGTTCCGGCGGCGTTCGCCAACGACGGGACGTTCGAGGCGATCCGCATCGAGCCTTATCTGCGTGCGACCGGCCGCGCGCACCTCAAGCTTGCGGCGCGCTTCGACGCGCTTGCGCAGACGACGCTCACGACCAAGCGCGCTCTGGCGCATGGCGACATCAGTCCGAAGAACATTCTTCAGGGTGCGAGCGGGCCGGTCTTCCTCGACGCCGAATGCGCCTGGTTCGGCGACCCCGCCTTCGATCTCGCTTTCTGTCTCAACCATCTGCTGCTCAAGGGCGCGCGCGAGGGCGCCAACCGGACGCGCTACATCGCCGCTTTTTCGGCGCTGGCGGGCGCCTATCTTGCCGGCGTCGATTGGGAGAGCGCCGACGGCCTCGAAGCACGTGCGGCCGCTCTGCTTCCGGCTTTGTTCCTCGCCAGAATCGATGGCAAATCGCCTGTCGAGTACCTCACCCGCGAGAGCGAGCGTGCGGCCGTGCGCCGTTGCGCGATACCCATGATCGCCGATCCGCCGCCTCGCCTGAGGGACGTCGCCGACGCTTGGGAGCAGGCGCGATGAGCGAACCCGTCATCCGATCGCTTGTCGCGCGGCGCATTTGGGACTCGCGCGGCCGCCCCACGGTCGAAGCGGAGATCAGGCTGAGTGACGGCGCAATGGGCCGGGGCATTGCGCCGGCCGGCGCATCGCGCGGTTCGCGCGAAGCGATCGACAAGCGCGACGGTGGAAAGCGCTTCGGCGGCTTTGACGTGCAGGACGCGCTGCAAGGAATCGCCGCGGAAATCGCGCCCGCCCTCATCGGCCTCGATCCGTTCGATCAGGCCTCGATCGACGCGAAGCTTGTCGCCCTCGATGGCGCGGCGAACAAGGCGAGGCTCGGGGGAAACGCGCTGACCGCTGTTTCGCTGGGCGTCCTTCATGCGGCGGCGTCGAGCCGCGGCCTTCCGCTCTGGCTTTATTGTCTCGGCGACAAGCCGGCGATCATTCCGCTGCCGGAAATCCAGATCTTCGGCGGCGGCGCGCATGCGGGCCGGCGAACCGACATCCAGGACTTCATGGTCATCGCGCCACGCGCAAAAACCTTCGCCGAGGCGCTAGAGGTCACGGCGGAAGTCTATCATTCCGCAGGCGCGATCATGGCCGAGCGCGGCCTCCTGCAAGGCGTGGCCGATGAAGGCGGCTGGTGGCCGGCGTTTTCGAGCAACGAGGAGGCGCTCGAAACATTGATGCTGGCGATCGAGCGCGCCGGCTTCATCCCAGGCGAGGATGCGGCCATATCGCTCGACGTCGCAGCGTCGGAATTCGGCCAGGGGGGCCGGTATCGTCTTGGCCTCGAACAGCGCGACCTCGACCGCGACGCGCTGGCCGAGATGCTGCTTCAATGGTGCGCCCGCTATCCGATTCTGTCGATCGAGGACCCGTTCGCCGAGGACGACGACAAGGGGTTCGAGCAATTCACCGCCGCGGTCGGCGACCGCATCCAGGTCATTGGCGACGATTATCTCGTCACCAGCGTTAGCCGCGTCGCCGAGGCGGCCAGACGGCGCACCGTCAACGCCGCGCTGATCAAGGTCAACCAGGCGGGGACAATCAGCGAAGCCAAAGCGGCTTCAGACGAAGCGCGCGGCGTCGGCTTTGGAACTATCGTCTCGGCGCGCTCGGGCGAGACAGAGGACATTTCGATCGTTCATCTCGCAATTGGCTGGGGCGCCGGGCAGCTCAAAGTCGGTTCGTTCGCGCGCTCCGAACGGACGGCGAAGTGGAACGAGGCTCTCCGCATCGAGGAGTCGCTCGGTTCGAAAGCGCGCTTCGCGGGACTCGATGAAATGCCGATGCGACGCCAGGCGGCGAAACCAGTCGAAACGAGTTCCGGATGGCGAGTTTGACGACGAAAAGCGTATCCATCGGGAGCGGCGCGCCCGCGGTTCCAGAGCCGGACGCAAGCGGGGTCCGCGTTTACAAGGGCATTCCCTACGCCGCCCCGCCGCTTGGGCCTTTGCGCTGGCGGCCGCCAGCGCCCGTTGCGGCCTGGACCGGCGTTCGCCCGACCCACGCCTTCGGCCCCAATTCGGTGCAGGGAATCGTCTGGGACGACATCGATCCCTACGCCGCTGGCGTATCTGAGGATTGCCTCTATCTCAATGTCTGGACTCCGGCCGCTCCTGGGATAAGCGCGCGCCTGCCAACCCTGGTCTGGATTCATGGCGGCGGTTTCGTCGCGGGCTCTGGCGCTGAGCCGCGCTACGATGGCGCGCGTCTCGCCGCGCGCGGCATCGTCGTCGTCACACTTAACTATCGGCTCAATGCGCTGGGCTTTCTCGCCCATCCTGAGCTCACCGCCGAATCGGATCATCGCGCGTCAGGCAACTATGGATGCCTCGATCTAGTCGCGGCGGTTGACTGGGTTCGGCGCAACATCGCCGCTTTCGGCGGCGATCCCGATAAAGTCACGATCGCCGGCGAATCCGCCGGTTCGCACGCGACGAGCGCGCTCATGGCCTCGCCGCTCGCCAAAGGGCTGTTCGCCCGCGTCATCGGCGAGAGCGGAGCGATGTTTGCGGCGCCGAGCCGCGCGCTGGCGTCGCTCAGGGAGGCCGAGGCCGCCGGCCTCGCCTTCATGCGCAAGGTGGGAGCGCATTCACTCGCCGAAATGCGCGCCCTGCCGGCTGAGGCCATTCTCGCCGCGGCGCCCGGGCTTGGCTTTCGCCCGATCATCGATGGATGGTTTCTGCCCCGTTCGCCAGCCGAGATCTTCGCTTCGCGCGAGCACAACGACGTGCCTCTGATGGCCGGCTGGAACAAGGACGAAGGCTTCAATTTCACTCTGCATCAGGGCGAGGACGCGAAGCGCCCTTACGTCGATCTGGCGCGCGCGATCTTCGGCGAGCGGACGGACGAGCTTCTGCAGCACTATCCGGACGGCTCGCCGGACACCGCTTCCGCCTCGGCGCGCGCGCTTGGCGGCGACCTCGTCATCATTCATCCCACCTGGGCCTGGATCGAGGCGCAGAAGCAAAGCGGCCGCGCCGACATCTTCCGCTTCCGTTTTGACCGCGCGCCCTTAACGCCGCAAGGGTGGTTTGGCGAGCGCTTGAGCCACGACGCCGGCGCCTTTCATGCGGGCGAGCTTCTCTATGTCTTCGATAATCTCTATGCATTTCCGTGGCTGCACGAGGACGCCGATCGCGAGCTGGCGAAGCTGGCGTCGAGCTACTGGATCAATTTCGTCACCAACGGAGATCCCAATGGCCCCGGCCTCCCACGCTGGCCATCCTACCGCAGCGCCAGCGCGCCGGTGATGGCGCTGGATATGCCGCCCAGGGTTGGTTCTGAGGAATGGCGGGAGCGACACCTGTTCCTCGTGCGGGCGACCGATGAAAGCGCGGGGTGAGCGGGCGGCCGTATAATAACAAGTGTATAATGTTATTTCTATCACCCCTGGCCCAGAGGGCGCCAGCGCGCGCCGTTTTTTAAGCGCGGAACTAAACGGGGTCGTAACCCACTGAAAACATGAGGGGGCGCCGGTAAAATTGCGGTTGGGCCGTGGCCGCCCCCACCGCCGGGGCGGCGGCTCCTGCGTCATTCCGTCAGGCGCGCATAGGCCGCGGCGAGCGAGAGGATGATCGCGCCGTAGAGGATCTGCTTGATCGGCTCGGAGACATCAAGGAGCGTGAGGAGACCGGTGAGCACGGTCAGGATCAGCGCGCCGATAATGGTCCCCGCATAGCCGCCGCGTCCGCCGAAAATGGACGTGCCGCCGATGACGACGCAGGCGACAGAGGGGAGCAGATAGCTGTCTGCAAGACTGAGGTCGGCGGCGTTCGTGCCCCCGACCACCACGAGTCCGGCGATCGCCGCGAGAATGGCGCAAAGCACGTAATTGACGAACAGGACGCGCCAGACCCTGACGCCCGCGAGATGACAGGCCTCCCGGTTATCGCCGACCGCGTAGAGAAGACGGCCGAACCCCGTGCGTTGCAGGCCGAACAGGATGAGCGCGGCGATGACGAGCCACAGGAACAGGTCGATCGGCACGAGGCCGAACATTCTTCCGGCGCCAAGTGTCTGGATGATGTCGGGCACATGCGGCTGGCTCGCCAGCATGTGCTGGCTGTAGACGATCAGCACGCCGCCGGTCATGAGGCCGGTGCCGAGCGTCATGACCAGCGGCTGGACGCGCAGCAACGCGACCCCGATCCCGTTGATGACGCCGACAACAACGCCGAGCAACAGCGCTATGCCGATCGCGGGAGCGGCGCCTAAGGAAGCGTTGGTCGCGAGCAGATAAGCCGCTCCCGTCGCCACGCTCGCCACGGAGAGGTCAATGCCGCCGGTCAACATCACCAGGGTTTGTCCGCCGGCCATGATCGCGAGTGGCGCGGCGAATAGGAACGTGTTCGAGGCCCAAAGCGGCGTCACCGTGCCGGGCCTCGCGATCTCGACGCCGACGACGAAAACCGCCAGCAAGAGGATCAGCGCGTAGATCGTGTGCCCGCGCAGGAAGCCCAGGACCGCGCTCATTTGCGTTCCTGCAGAAAGGCGAAGAATCCCGCGACCATCACTACGAACACAATCAGCGTGCCCTGGATGACCTGCCCATAGTTTGGGTCGATGCCGAGGAAAACCAGGACCATTGGCGCAAGCGTCAACAGCAACGCGGCGATGACGGGGCCGACCATTCCGCCACGACCGCCCGCAAGGCTCACGCCTCCAATGACGATGGCGGCGACGCTGCTCAGCGTGTAATACGCGCCTGCCAGGGGCGCGCCAATTCCGGTCGTCATGGTCAACGCCATGCCGCCGACCGCGCAGGCAATTCCACTGAAGACATAGGCGATCGTGCGCGCTCTCATGACATTGACGCCGCTCCGAAACGCGGCGACCGGATCGCTACCGGCGGCGTAGATCAGAAGGCCGATGCGGCTGAGACGGATCGGCAGCCAGATCGCGGCGATCGCGACGACCATCAGCACGAGCGCGTTTGGCAGCCAGGGCCAGAAATCAGCGCCCGCGCCAATATTGAGATAAGCCGCTGGCGCGCCTCCGCCGGGGCGCTCGAGAATGAGCAGCGCCACGCCGCCCCAAATAAATCCGGTGGTTAGCGTGGCGACAACATCGGGAATGCGGGAGAAGGCGACAACAAGGCCGTTCAACAGTCCCGCGCCGGCGCCGGCAATCAGGACTACGATCGAGAGGGCCAGCGACTGGCGAAAGTCAGCATGCTGCATCAGGCTTGCCGAGAGGACGTTCGACACCGCGATCATCGAGCCGATCGAGAGGTCGATGCCGCCGCTGATGACGACGATCGCCTGGGCCGCTGCGGCAAGCGCGAGCGGCAACGCGCCAAGCGCCAACGATTGAATCTCGAACGAACCGAAATCAGGATGGACCGCAACCGTCGCAGCCAGCGCAGCCGCGAGCAGAAGCGGCATGCCGAGAAATCGGCCGGCTCGGGCTAGCGTGCGCCAGGAGGCGCCGGTGTTTCGAGCCGCCGCGTCGGTCATGCGAGCGCTGCGGCTTCTGCGCTGGTGAGGCCGTGGGCCGCCCGCAACAGGCGCGCTTCGTCAGCTTCGGCCGCCGGCATTTCGCCGGAGATGCGGCCGCCGAACAGCACGATCGCACGATCGCAAGCGAGGCGAATCTCGGGCAGTTCGGAAGTGAACAACAGCACGGACAGCCCTTGGTCGGCGATCTCACGCATGAGCGCATAGATCTGCTTCTTGGTGCCAATGTCGATGCCGCGCGTCGGGTCGAAGCAGAGCAGGGTCTTGAACCCCGCGGCGATCCAGCGGGCGATGACGACCTTTTGCATGTTGCCGCCGCTGAGGCGCCTCACTTCTGAGGCCGCGCGGGTGTCGATCTGCAATTTCCGCACAGCCATGTCGACGCGGCGTCTCTCCTCGCCTATCGCGATGGGGCCCCAGCTTCGCAATCGACCGAACGCGGCCAGCGCCACGTTCTCCTGCACGGAGCGTTGCGGCAAAAGCGATACGAGCCGATTGGCAGGGATCAGGACGAGTCCGGCGCCGATCGCGTCGGCGGGATGCCGGAGTTTGAGCACGCGCCCTTCCGCTCGCACTTCTCCAGCGTCGGCGCGCCGCACGCCGGCGATGCAATCGAACAGTTCCTCCTGTCCCTGGCCTTCCAGGGCGGCGACTCCGAGCACTTCGCCGCGAGCGACCCGGAAGGAGACGCCGTGCAGCGCGTGGCCGTAGCTCAGATCTTTCACTTCCAGCGCCGGGACCGCATGCGATGTCTCAGGACGGACGCTGCGCGCGGCTGGGGCCGTCGTCGCTTTAGCCACGTCAGAGCCCAGCATCAAATTCACGATCGCTCCTTCGGCCCCCTTGGTCGGCGTTACGCCGACCGTCGCGCCATCGCGAAGCACAGTCGCTCGATCGCACAGCATGGCGATTTCCGCCATGCGGTGCGAGATGAAGATCACGCTCGCGCCACGACTCCGAAAATCCCGCACGACTTTGAACACACGCTCGGAAAGGTCAGCCGGCAGCGCTGCCGTGATCTCGTCCAGGATCAGAATGCGCGGGTCCGACGCGAGTGCGCGGGCGAGGTCGATCAGCCGCAACAGAGCGAAATCGACCTCGCGCGCCACGGTCTTAAGATCAATCCGCTCGACGCCGAGATCGCGCATCGCCGCCTTGACCTTCTCGGTCGAGACGCGCGCGAGACGCATGTTCTGCGCGACCGTCAGGTCGGGAACGATCGCGGGATCCTGATAGACGGACACGATGCCGGCTCGGCGCGCTTCGGCGGGCGATCGAAAGGCCAGCTTTTGCCCGGCGAGGGTCATTTCGCCCTCATCCGCCGGGAATACGCCGGTAATGATCTTGACCAGCGTGCTCTTGCCCGCGCCGTTCGCGCCCATGAGCGCATGCGCCTCGCCCGCCCGCACCTCGAGGTCCGCCGAACGCAGAGCTCTAACCGCTCCAAACGTCTTCGCGACGCCGCGAATGTGAAGAAGCGGCGGAGCGTCGTTCATGGTTCTCCGTCCGAAAAAAACGCCGGCGGCTCGCGCCGCCGGCGTACCAATCGGCTATTCAGCCGAGATCAGGGGCCTTTGCAAGAGATCAGCTGCTCCGGCGTGTAATGTGTATACGGCGGCACCGAGGCGACGCTGAACATCGGATCAAGCTTCGGATTATACGCGGCCTTGAGCTGATCGACGCCGTTGTCGGTGTCCCAAACCGACGGAGTGATCTTGATAAGGTGGGGGTGCTCCTTCTTCGCCAGAACGTCGAGCGCGAGGCTCAGTCCAGCAGCGCCGACGGCGGGCGGGTTGCTGACCGCGGCTCCAGCTAGACCCTTGCTTTTCAAATCGATGAGTTGGCCGATGAAGCCGTTGTTGTCCGCGCCGACCACTGGCACGAATGGCTTCCCAGCGGTCTTATAGGCATCCACGACGGTCGAATCGATGCCCGATGTCCAGACGCCGTCGATCGGCTTGCCCGAAGCAAGAAGATCCTTGGTGGTTTGCGCGGTCTTATCGAGCGCCCAACCGGTGAACACCGACGTCACCTTGATGTCGGGGTAGTTCTTGGCGGTCTCGGTGAAGCCCTGGTGACGATCGGCGTCAGCGGGAACCCCGTCGATGCCGCGCATCTCCACGACCGAGCCCTTGCCGCCCAGTTTGTCGAACAGCCATTTGGCCCCGAGCTTGGCGTATTCGACCTGATCGTTGGTTAGAACATAGGCCTCAGGGGCGGAAACCGCCTGGTCGACCGCGACCACGACGATGCCCTTGTCCGCCGCCTGCTTGATGACGGGGTTCAGCGCTTCGCGATCGGAAGGGTTGATGATGATGATGTTCGCGCCGGCCGAAATAAGGTTGCGGATGTCGGCGATCTGCTCCGAGGGACCGCCATTGCGGTTGGCGACAATCACCTTCGAGACCTTGCCTGAGGCTTCGGCCTCTGCCTTGATCGAGCAGATCATCTCTTCGCGCCAGCCGTTGCCGATCAGCGTATTGGAGACGCCGACGACATATTTATCGGCGGCGTGCGCGCCGCCCGTCATCGTTATCGTCAACGCGGCGAGCGATGCGCTGCCGAGAATTCCAGCCAGTTTCATTTGCTTCCTCCCAATAAACATTAGTAAGGCGGTATAGCCCATTCACGACATCCGCTCAATCGAAGCTTATGGACGTCCACACTCCATTGTTCTCGCTGGACTTCACAGCGGCTTCTATAAACGCCACGCCCCGCGCGCCGTCCAGCACGTTCGGGGTTAACTTTGCGCTCTTTTCGGGCGTCCGCCCGGCGCGGCGCGCCGAAATCACTTCCGCCGCTCCTCGGTATAGGTTGGCGAAGCCTTCGACGTAACCCTTCGGGATGGCCCCGCCCGGCATGCGAGAGCCCTCAACCGCAAGCGGCGTATTTCCCGGACCGCCGCGCCGCAGGATCCGAGAGGGCTCGCCATAGGGCGCGAAGCGGAGCGTCTCCGGCTCCTCGCCCGCCCATTCGACCCCGGCGCGCGAACCGTAGACGTTGAGACTCAAACTGTTGAGATTGCCGACCGCGACCTGGCTCGCCGCGAGCATACCGTCCGAGGGCAACGCGCCGGGTCTGAGCTCGATCAGATCGTCGAGCCGCATGGCCATGCGATGAACCACGCCGACGAACGCGTTGCGACCGCCGCCGATCATGCCAACGCGCAGGCGTTCGCCCCTCAGCCTTTCGACGGCGGTCGCGTGGACCATCTCTTCAACCTTTGACGCCAAGCAGCTTGAGGTTGGTCGCGCGATCAACGCCTGTCGCGAGATAGTCGCCGAAATCGCGGTCGGTGACTTCGATTATGTGGTCGGCGATAAATTGTGCGCCCTTGCGCGCGGCGGCTTCAGGGTGCTGCAGCGGGTCTTCCCATTCGTAGATCGCCCAGCCGGCGAAATCATAAGCCGCGAGCTTGGAGAAGATGGCTTTGAAATTGACCTGGCCGTCTCCGAGCGAGCGGTCGCGCCCGGCGCGCTCGAGCCAGCCTTTGTAGCCGCCGTAGACGCCCTGCTTCGCAGTTGGGTTGAACTCGGCGTCCTTGACGTGGAACATTTTGATACGGTCGTGATAGACGTCGATGAAACCGAGATAGTCCATGCACTGCTTGATGAAGTGGCTGGCGTCGTAATTGATGTTGCAACGCGTGTGGCCGCCGACTGCGTCGAGGAACATATCGAACGTCTCGCCGTCGAAGATGTCTTCGAAGGGATGGATCTCAAAGCAGAGGTCGACCCCGTTCTCGTCATAGAGGTCGAGAATCGGCTTCCACCGGCGGGCTTGTTCGGCGAAGCAATCCTCGATGAGGCCTCTGGGCCTTTGCGGGTACGGATAGAAATAGGGCCAGGCGAGCGAACCGGAAAAGGTGACGTGCTCTGTCAGTTCCAGCCGGCGCGAGACTTTGGCGACCTTGCGGATCTGATCAGCCGCCCAATGACGGCGCTTCTCCGGATGGCCGCGCATCTCGGCGGGAACTTGTCCATCGAGCATTAAGTCGTAGGCAGGATGTGACGAAACCAGGTCGCCAAGCGAATGGGTGGCCAATTCGCTGATTGCGATGCCGATGTCGGCCAGCATCCCCTTGATCTCGTCGCAATAGGTCTCGCTGCCGTAGGCCTTGTCGATATCGAAGAGGCGCTTGTCCCACGCGGGGATCTGGATCGCCTTGTATCCGTAGTCCTTGGCCCAGCGCGCGATTGAAGGCAGTGAGTTATGCGGCGGCGTATCGGTTGCGAACTGAGCCAGAAACAGGCCCGGGCCCTTGATGGTCCGCATCGCGTTCTCTCCCTCGGCAGCTTCCGCCACCTTCCCGTAGAAATATTATACCGCACCATCAATACTGGCAAAAACCTTCCGTTTGTCAAACGCAAATTGACGGCCAATACCTCTGAGGCTCGCTAGATAATTTCTCGAACTTGACAAACAGAATTTCTGATCCAATATTGCGCGAACAGAGAACCCGCCGCGGAGGCGGCGCATGAACCGGCGGGTGGTCGTGGTCACCGGGTCAACCCAGGGCGTCGGCTTGGCCATCGCCCAGGCGACCGCGCGCGCCGGCGCTGAGGGTCTCGTGTTAACGGGCAGAGACCCGGCCAAAGGCGCGGCCGCGGCGGCGGAGGTCGAGCGAAGCGGGGCGCCTGCCTTGTTCGTGGCGGCGAATCTCGAACACGCCAGCGCGCCAGATTTGATCTTCGACGCTGCGCTGAAGCGCTTCGGTCACGTCGACGCCCTGGTCAATTCCGCCGCCCTCACGGACCGGGGATCGCTTGCTGAAGCGGACGTGAAATTCTGGGACCGGCTCTTCGCGGTCAATGCGCGAGCGCCGTTCTTTCTCATGCAAAAGCTGGTCAATCACCTACGCGAGCGCAAGACGCCGGGTTCGATCGTCAACATCCTCTCCGTGCACGCTCGGGGCGGAGCTCCGGAGCTTGCCGTCTACGCGTCGTCCAAGTCGGCGTTGGCCGGGCTGACCAAGAACACCGCGCACGCACATCGTTTCGACCGCATTCGCGTCAATGGCGTCATCCTGGGCTGGGTTGATACGCCGGCCGAGCGACAGATGCAAGCCGTCACGCTTGGCAAAGGCGAGGGTTGGCTGGCGCAGGCCGCTGTAAGCATGCCATTCGGACGCTTGCTGAACCCGGACGACGTCGCGCGGCTCTCTCTGTTTCTTCTCTCGGACGCCTCGGAGCCGATGTCCGGCGCGCTGATCGATTATACGCAGAACGTCTTTGGCGCCTTGGACTGAGGCCAAGGCGATACGACGCCTGTCTCGCAGCGTTTTGCGGGACCTGCCGCCATCGGTGCGCCAACCGCATTACTGATCGCGAGAGCCTGAAGATCGGTATGGCGCATATTGGCGTTGGGGGCGTTTCATCGCTGTCACCAGCAAGAATTCATTGACGACATGCTCGAGGCCCGCTTTGGAAGATGGGGCGTGCTTGGCGTGAACCTCACGGCCCCAAGTCTCGCCGATCTTCTGGACCCGCAGAACTGTTTTTATTCCCGCACGCTGAGGCGGGACGACCGCGCCGGGGCGCTGTGCCAGGTGATCGACGTCGCCGACAAGACGAGCGCCGACGCCGTTGTCGCCGCGCTCGGCGGCCCGGAGATTTCCGTCGCGACGATGACCGTGACCGAAAAAGGCCATTGCCGGACGCCGTCGACCGGGGAGCTCGAGCTCGACAATCCGGCGTTGCGCGTGGACCTCGAAGGCGGCTCTCCACCCCGTACCCTCCTTGGCTTGCTCGCGCTTGCGCTGGATCGGCGGCGGCAGACCGGAGGAGGGCCGCTGACTCTGATCAGTTGCGACAATCTTCCGTCAAATGGCACGCGGCTTGGCGCTGCGATGCTCAAGTTCGCGGCTTTGGGATCGGTGGAACTGACGCGCTGGATCGAGAACTGCGTTACATTTCCATCAACGATGGTCGATCGGATCGTGCCGGCGACGGCGACGGAAGACGTTGACAAAGTCTCCGAGGCGCTCGGCGCGCGCGACCTTGGTGCGGTCGTCGGCGAGCCATTCCGTCAATGGGTCATTGAGGACAAGTTTGCGGGCGAGCGACCGCCTCTGGATCTCGCCGGGGCTACGTTCGTCGCCGATGCGAAGCCTTATGAGCAGATCAAGATGCGTGTGCTCAACGCCGCGCAATCGACGCTCGCGCATCAAGGCGCGCTCGTCGGCCATGAGTTCACCTATCAGGCCGCCGCCGATCCGGTGCTTGCCGCGCTGACGCGCAAGATGCTCCAACGGGAAACCTCGACCACGCTGCCGAAGATCGCGGGAATGGAGGTCGCTCCGTATATTGATCAGTCGATGGCGCGCATCCGCAACACCGCCATCCGTCATCGATGCCATCAGATCGGCACGGACGGATCGCAGAAGATTGTCCAGCGTCTCGTTGATCCGTTGCGCGAGCGTCTCGCTGTAGGCCAGCCGCCGGCCTTGCTTACGCTCGCGGTCGCCAGTTGGATCGCCTACGGCTTAAGCGGAGCGCGTCGCTTCGGCGCGCGCTGGACGCCGTCAGACCCTTACGCGGAGAGCGTCATCGCGATTGGCGAAAAGAACGCCGACTGGCCCCAACTGGCCAAGTCCGTTCTCGCGATTGCGCCCATATTCGGCCCGGACATGGCGCGCCCGCAGTTCGCTGAGCCCGTGGGACCACTTGCGCGGCCTGCTCGGCGGCGACGCCCGGGGTTACCTCAGGGAACAACTCAATAATGAGTAGCCGCCGGGCCATTGAGCGGGCTGACGCCGGCGTCGGCGCGGTGCTCGGCTACTCGCGGCCAGGCAGCTACGAGGAGCTGCGCGCCGTACTGTCCTCCGGGACCGCGCGGCTTCCCAAGAGGCTGCGCCAGGTCGCGATCCATCTCTGGCAGCATCCGACCGCGGTGGCGTTGGGCACGGTGACCAGCGTCGCAGGCGAAGCCGGGGTGCAACCCTCGACCCTGGTGCGGTTCGCGCAAGCTTTTGGCTATTCAGGCTTTTCCGATCTGCAAGACGTGTTCAAAGCTCATCTGGCGGACGGCGGTCGGAGCCGCGACCGTTGGGAAACCGCCGCGAGCAGTGAGGCGGCGCGCCTGGTCGATGGGTTCATCGGCGCGTCGACGGCGGCGCTCGCCGGGGTACGCGATCGGCTCGACCTCGCCCAATTCGAAATTATGAGTGAAACGCTGGCAACCGCGGACCTTATCTACATAATCGGCTCCAAGCGCGCCTTCTCGCTGGTCAGCTACGCCTCGCTCGCGCTCGCCAATCTCGGCGTGCGCAACCTTGCGCTCGACAATGTCGGCTCGACCGCCTTCGAGCTTCTGCGCTGTGCGGCGACCTCCGACGCGGTCCTCGCGATCAGCTTCACGCCTTACAATTCCATCACCCCGGAATTGGCTGCTTCTGCGGCCCAGCGTGGCGTTCCGATCGTCTCGCTCACCGACAGCGCCTTCAGCCCGTTGGTCCCGGTTTCGAAAGCGTATGTCGAGGTGATCGAGGAGAGCTTCTCGGGATTCAAATCGCTTTCGGCGACGCTCGCGGTGGCGCTGGCGCTGGTGCTGCGCGTCGAGCAGCGGCGCAGCGAAGCAGCCGCGTGTGGCCGCGATGCGTCGAATGCAACCGTGCCGGGCGACGGGAGGACTTGAGATGCGCAACTGGAGGATCGTCGGCTTAAGTTTCGAACACGCGCACATGGGCGACCTGTTGCGCGAGGTTTATGAGCATCCGAACGCCGAGATCGCCGGGGTATGGGACAACGACAAGGCGCGGATGACGGAGGCAATCGCCAACTTCTCCATTCTCAATGAGCGCGTTTATGGCGACATCGCGCAATGCGTACGCGAGACGCGTCCGGATCTCGCCATCCTCTGTCCGGCGACCGCGCGGCACGCAGATGTGGTTGAGGAGGTCGCCGCGCTCGGCGTGGACATCCTGCTTGAGAAGCCATTCGCCGCATCGCTTGCCGACGCCGACCGGATGCTTGCGGCCGTCAAAAAGTCGGGGTGCCGGCTCGCCGTCAACTGGCCTTTGCGCTGGTATCCGTCCCACGTGACTACCAAGCGGCTGATCGACGAAGGCGTTATAGGCGACGTGATCGAGGTTCATTTTTACGACGGCAACCGAGGCCCGCTCTATCACCGCGCCGACAAGGTCACAGTGTCCGACGAGGAAGTGCGGCGCGAGAAGCCGACGTCGTGGTGGTACAACAAAAACTCGGGCGGCGGCAGCCTGCTCGACTATCTCGGCTATGGCGCGACGCTGGGGACATGGTTCATGCACGGCGAGGCGCCGATCGAGGTGACCGCGGTCGTCGACCAGCCTGAGGGCCTCGAAGTCGACGAGCATTCCATTGTCATTTGCCGCTATGACCGGGGCCTGTCGAAACTGGAAACGCGCTGGGGGACCTTTACCGATCCGTGGACCACACAGCCGCAGCCCAAGTGCGGTTTTGTTGTCGTTGGTTCTGAGGGCACGATTTCCAGTTACGACTATGAGGCGCATGTCGGGGTGCAGACACGCTCTCAGCCGACCATCCGCCAAATTCCCGTCGACGAATTGAAGGCGCCGTTCCGCAAGCCTGTCGAATACGTGCTCCATTGCAAGGAGCGCGATCTGCCATTCGAGGGGCCGCTGGATCCTGTCCTTTGCCGCACTGCTCAGCGTATCGTCGACACCGCCGCGTTTTCTGCTCGCGAGCGTCGCACACTGGCTCTGCTGCCATGAGTGCGACGGAAGCGGGGAAGGCTGACGGACCATCGACTGACGACTATGCTTTGGTCGCCAAGGTTGCGGCCGAGATCGAGGCGCCGGACCTTCCCTATCGTCCGCCCATGCCGCGCGACCGCAGCGCCCCAATTGCGCTTGTTGGCGCAGGCGGCATCAGCGGCGCGCATCTCGACGCTTATGCGCGCTATGGCCTCAACGTGGTCGCCATCTGCTCGCGTGACCTTGAGCGCGCCCGCGCGCGCCGCGACGCCCATTTTCCGAACGCGCGCGTCACCGACAATTTCGATTCGGTGTTGCGCGATCCGGATGTGCGCGTGCTCGACCTCACCGCCCATCCGGATGTTCGCTTGGTCCTGATGCGGCGCGCGTTGAACGCCGACAAGCACGTCCTGTCGCAGAAGCCATTCGTTGAGAACCTCGATTACGGCCGCGAGCTTGTCGAGCTGGCGCACAGGCGTCGGCTCAAGCTCGCGGTCAATCAGAACGGCCGCTGGGCGCCGCATCTCGCCTACATTCGGGAGACGGTCCGTGCCGGCTTGATCGGCGCGGTGACTGGCGTTCACGTCGAGATCCGGTGGAACCACGGCTGGATCACGGGGACTTCGTTCGAGGCGGTGGATGACCTCATCCTCTGGGATTTTGGCGTCCATTGGTTCGATTTCCTTGCCAGCATCATCGGCGACCGCGCGCGTTTCGTTCATGCGACGACGTCTCGAGCCGTAGGGCAGACCGCGCGGCCGTCGCTTTTGGCTCAGGCGCTCGTCACCTTCGACGGCGGCCACGCCTCGCTTGTTTTCGATGGCGCGAGCCGATACGGCGCGCGCGATTCGACTTCGGTTATCGGCGCAAATGGCGTCGTTTCCAGCCAGGGCGCGGACCTCGGTCATCAGGCTGTCGAGCTCTACACGGAAGCCGGCGTGGCCCGGCCGCAACTCACAGGTTCCTGGTTCAACGATGGCTTCGCCGGTGCCATGGGCGAACTCTTGTGCGCGATCGAGGACGGCCGGGAGCCGTTGAACTCGGCGCGCGGCAATCTTTTGTCGCTCAATCTCTGCCAAGCGGCCCTGCGCTCGGTCGGTGCAGGCGCCCCGGTCGTCGTCTGAGTGGACGAGGACGAGGGAACCGCCAGCGGGCTGTCGTCGTTCGCCTGTGGTAAACCTCGAAGCGGAGAAAGCGCGATGGCGATCGGACGCGTTCAAACGACGGAAGAAGCGTCGCGGCCGCTTCAGCTTGACCCCGAACGCGCCAAGCGGGTCGACCGGCCGCCCTACGCGATCGTTGATATCGGCTCGAACTCGATCCGGCTCCTGGTCTATGATCAGCTTGGCCGCGCGCCAATGCCCCGCTTCAACGAAAAATCCCTTGCTCGTCTGGCTGAAGGCTTGGCTCAGAGCGGGGAGATCGCGCCCGACCATTTTCGTCGAGCGATTGAAGCCGTGCGGCGATTTCGCGCCATTGCCGAGGCCATGGGAGTGAGCCAAATCGACGCCGTGGCGACGGAGGCCATGCGTCGCGCTTCGAACGGGCCGAAGCTCGCGGCGGCGATCGAGGCCGAGTCAGGTTTGAAGGTCCGTGTCCTCAGCGGGGCAGAGGAAGCGCGGTTTGCGACGTTCGGGGTCATTTCCGGCTTCTTCCGGCCAGTCGGGACGGTTGGAGACATGGGCGGCGGCAGCCTCGAAGTTGCGGAAGCGATCGACGATCATGTGGGGGATCGCTGGGTCAGTCTGCCGCTCGGCGCTCTGCCGGTCGAAGCCATGATGTTGGAGGGCTTGTCAGCGGCGAAGCGGCAAATCGACGAGATTCTTGAACGGAGCCTTCCGCAGGCGCTGGCAAGGTCGGTGTTCTATCCGGTTGGCGGCGGTTGGCGGGCGCTGGCGAACGCGCACATGGAAGCGATCGGCGCGCCGGTCAAAGTCGTCCACGGCTATACGATCAGTGCGGCCGAGGCGCGAGAATTCGCCCGCGCGATTTCGCGGTTGTCGGTGGTAAAACTGTCGGCGACGCCGGGTGTGTCGGAACGCCGGGCGCGCACTTTGCCGGCCGCGGCTCTGACGTTGGATCGCGTGCTCAAATACCTGAAGCCTGAACGCGTCGTCTTCTCCGCTCTGGGCCTGCGCGAGGGCTTTCTCTATTCTCAGCTCAGCCGCGAGGAACAATATCTCGATCCGCTGGTCGAGGGCGCGCAGCTAATCGGCCTGCCGCTCGCGCGCGTGCCCGAATTCGCGCCGGAACTGGTTGCGTGGACAGAAAACCTCCTGTCCGGCGAAAGCGTAGGCGAGAAGAGGCTGCGCGTCGCCGTCTGCGCCCTCTCCGACATCGCCTGGAGAGACGCGGCCGACCTCCGGGCGGAAGAGAGCTTTCGTCGGCTGCTTGAATTTCCTTTTATCGGCGTCACCCACCCGGAGCGCGTGTTCGTCGCCGCCGCCATTCACGCCCGCTACGTTGGCCGGCCGGACGCGCCGTGGCTCAGTCCCGCTATCAAGCTGCTCACGCCGTCGGAACGCCGACGGGCGCAGATACTGGGCCGAGCCATCCTGCTTGCCTATCGTTTCTCCGGCGGCGTGCCGGCTGTACTGGAAAACGCGCGATTGCGCATCGATCCGAGCTGCGTTCGGCTTGAGGTGACGACAGCCGCCCGCGCGCCCGATAGTGAGGTGGTGAGCGACCGGCTCAAGCTGCTCGCCAGCGCCATCGGCGTCAAACGCAGCGAGGTCGTCGACATCAACGCGCCACTCGACTGAGGTCCGGCGCCCCGGAATGGGAGGATCGTTCAGATCAACTATCGCCACGCCTTTCATGCCGGCAATTTCGCCGACGTGCTCAAGCACGCCGTTCTGGCCCGTATCCTCGTTTATCTGACCCGCAAGGAAAGCCCGTTCCGCTTCATCGACACCCACGCCGGGCCGGGTCGTTTCGATCTGGCGAGCCAGGAGGGGAAGCGGTCGCCGGAATGGCGCGAGGGGATCGCGCGCGTTCTCAGGGCGCTCGCGCCGGCGCCCGTCGCCGAGCTCCTGCGCCCTTACCGGCAAGCTATCGGCCCGCACGACGCCGAGGGCCGGCCGCTCAGCTATCCGGGTTCGCCAGCGATCGCGCAAACTCTCATGCGCCGGCAGGATCGCATCGCGCTCTGCGAAGCCAACCCGGACGAACGCGAGGCGTTGATCGCCGCGCTTGGTCGCGATGGGCGGCTCAGCATCGTCGGCACGGACGGGTATGTCGCCCTGAACGCCTACCTGCCGCCCAAGGAGCGGCGCGGAATCGTCTTGATCGACCCGCCATTCGAGGCGCCGGATGAAGCGGGCGCCGTCGAGCGAGCGCTCGAACGCGGCTTGAGCAAATGGCCGACGGGAACCTACATCGCCTGGCGCCCGGTCCGCGACGCCCGCGCCGACGCGCATTTCCTCAATTCGGTCGCCGCGCTCGGCGCGCCGGACATCCTGCGGCTCGAACTGGATGTGGGCCCTGGACTAATCGGCGCGCACGGACAGGCGCCCCTCGCGCGCGCCGGGCTTCTGATCGTCAATCCGCCGCATACGCTGATCGACGAAGCGCGAGAGCTGCTGCCGTGGCTGGCGAAGCTCATGGCGCGCAAGGGACCCGGGGCCTATGTGTGCGACTGGCTTACGAAACCGAAATAATTCAGCCCCCATCGCAGCCGGGGAGATCGTAGAGCGCGGCAAGACCGCAGGAAGAATTGAAGACGCCATCTTCATTGTGACCCACACCCGGCACAAGCAGAAGCCGATGAGCGAGGCCCGTTCGATGCCGAGCTTGGAGGTAATGGAAGTAGGCGACGCCTCGCTCGTAACGTGTGGAGCCCTCCGCCGCGGCCATGCAGGTCTTGTCGAGGGTTGGATTGTTGGGGTCGTCGTCGGCAGTCCCAAGCAGGTAGACGACGTCGCGCGCGGCGTAGTCCGCTTCAAGCTTCGAAGGATCGTCGCCGGCGAGGTACTGCGGCCATCCGCGCACGCCATATTTCCAATTGTCGAAGGTCGGGCAGGCGGCTCCGTCGAAAGGCGGGAATTCCTCGCCTGTCGGCCTCTCCGGAGTGAAGTAGAGATACGACGAGGGATTGGCTACGACATAGCGCACGTGAATTCCCGCCTGAATCAAGGCGCCTTCGCCGCGGACAGCGATAGCGTAGCGTTGCACGAACTGGCCGCCACCGGAGTGACCGGCGACGACGACAGTCTTGAGGGCCGGGAACACAGCATGATCTGCGAGTTTTGCGAGGATCGCGTCAAGGGCGGCGAAGCTGCTGATCCGCGCCGGCCCGTGGGCGTCCTCCGCAGCTTCCCATCGCGCCCCGCGCCAGTAAAGCGTCTGAGCCGGCACCCGATAGGCGGCGACATCCGTCTCGTTCAGGAATTGCGGCTCGATCAACAGGACCGAGTCCGGATCGAGTTCCGAATTGGCGCGCGCTGTCTCTGCAACCGTGCGGCTGAGGTCGGCGGCGCGATTGAGCCCATGCACCGTGACGATTGCGCGAACAATCGCCGGCTGCGGCCGATCCCAGTCGTCCGACACATAGAGCGCCAACTCACCCGTTCCCGCCGGCGTATTGACTGTAAGTCGATGGTCGGCGACCAGCCATACCGGGGTGTCCCTGGAGCGGCTCAGCGCCGCCGCGGCGCCAAGACCGATCAGGATGACGAGGGCGACTGCGACGCGTGTTCTCATCTTTTCCGCGCCGCGTCGGTTTTGGTCGAACGGGTCTCTCGACGAGCCTCCATGGACGAGAGCCTATATGGTTATGCTCACCGGCGAAATCATATTGGCCGATGATCTCGCCGAGCCGACTGCTGGGGCTTGTCTCGGCAGTTTCCGCTTGTTTATCTATGAACCATTATCAGGGAATCCGCGATGGCGCTGCCGAACATTCTCAAGGACAGGCTGAGGCTGCCCGTGGTCGGCGCGCCGCTCTTCATCATCTCGCATCCGGCGCTCGTCATCGCCCAGTGCAAGGCCGGCATCGTCGGCGCTTTCCCGGCGCTCAACGCACGCCCCATTTCTCAGCTCGACGAATGGCTGCACGAAATCACGGAAGCGCTCGCCGCCCATGACCGCGCGCATCCGGATCGCCTGGCCGCGCCGTTCGCGGTCAACCAGATCGTCCACAAGTCCAACGCCCGGCTCGACGAAGACATGGCGATGGCGGTCAAGTGGAAGGCGCCGATCGTCATCACGTCGCTCGGCGCCCGCGAGGACGTCAACACAGCAGTGCACGGCTACGGCGGCTTGACGCTACACGACATCATCAACAATCGCTTCGCGCACAAGGCGATCGAGAAGGGCGCCGACGGCCTGATCGCGGTCGCGGCCGGCGCCGGGGGCCATGCCGGGTCGACCTCGCCGTTCGCGCTCGTCCAGGACATCCGCGCATGGTTCGACGGGCCGCTCTTGCTATCGGGCGCGATTGCGACGGGCCGGGCCGTGCTCGCAGCGCAGGTGATGGGAGCAGACCTCGCTTATATCGGCTCGGCTTTTGTCGCCACGCCCGAGGCGCGCGCGATCGAAGATTATAAACAGGCGATCGTCGCCGGCGACGCCTCCGACATCATCGGGTCCACCTACTTCACTGGCGTATTCGGCAATTACCTGAAGCCGTCGATCGTCAGGTCCGGTCTCGATCCGGAGAGCCTGCCTGAGCGCGACGCCAAGGCGATGAGCTTCGCCTCCGCCAGCAGTTCTTCGTCAGAAGCCAAGGCCTGGCGCGACATCTGGGGCAGCGGGCAGGGCATCGGCGCGGTCAAATCGGTGCAGCCGGTGGCAGAACTCGTCGCGCGGCTTGAGCGCGAATATTCCGAGGCGAAGCGCGCGATTTGCGGCTGAGCCTGGACCCCGCGCACAAGTTTACGCGCGCCAGCGATTTCAGCCGATTAACTGCTGTTTTGCGCAACTTTGGGCGACGGTAAGTCGTAGACGAAAGACCTCGTTCTGAGGCGCCGCGAAGCGGCCTCGAAAGCCTCTCGGCTTGGGGCGCCACGGCCACGACGCCCCCGGGTCGCCGTCTGGACCCTCCTTCGAGCCCCGGACTGTGATCCGCAGCGATGCGCATAGCTCCTTGAGGCGTCAGCCTTCCCCTTGGTTTCGCTTCGTTGCGTTTTCGGGCCTCGACAAGGCCCAAAACAGCGAAAACGAAACAAATCTTTCGCTTGGCGAAACGAAGCGTTTCGCATCGCTGGTAGTAAGTCATTGAAATCATTATGGGCGCCGAATCAGTCATTTCGCGGGATTGTTTTCTTTCAATGACTTAACCGCCTTTTTCGTTTCGCGCTGTTTCACATTGCGCCCTTCCGACCCGAAAAAGCCCGGGTCCAGCGGAGCGCCCTTGGAGGCGACCATCCGCATCATAGCTCTTATTTCCGGAATAAGAAATACATTTCGCAGTTTTTCAGATTTAGCGGAGTTAGAGCGCCTTGGTCGTCGGCGCGCCAGCCGCGTCAAAGTCAAGCGAAGTTTCCTGAATTCGTTCTCCCATTGGATAGCGGGGATAAATTCAAGGCGCCCTCGCAAGGAGCACGGCCTATAGGTTAGACGGCGCCCTGGGATCGGAGCCGGGCCAAAGCGGCCCAGTCGAAGCGCGGCTTGCCGCGTTGAGGCGCAGCGTCGCAGGATGCGACCCGATTCGCGTCGATTCGCGTTCGCCTCAATCTCTAACCGGACGGGACACGCTGATCGCCATGGCGACCATCGAACAATTCGCGCAGCGCCAGACCCCGCCGCAGGAACGCGCCTATCGGGCGCCGCCGCACAACCTCGAAGCGGAGCAGGCGCTGCTCGGCGCGATCCTCATCAACAATGACGCGTTCGACCGCGTTTCCGATTTCCTCAGGAGCGAGCATTTCGTCGAGGAGATCCATCGCCGCATCTTCGAAATCGCCGGGTCGCTCATCCGGGCGGGCAAACTGGCGACGCCGGTCACGCTCAAAACGTTCCTCGGCGACCATGACATCGGCGGGGTGACGGTGCCGCAATATCTCGCCCGCCTGGCCAGTGAAGCGACGACCATCATCAACGCTTACGACTATGGCCGCGGCGTCTACGACCTCGCGATGCGACGCGAGCTCATTTCGATCGGCGAGGATGTCGTCAACGTCGCCTACGACGCGCCGGTCAATTCGAGCCCGCGCGAGCAGATCGAGGAAGCGGAACGGCGCCTCTATCAGATCGCCGAGGCCGGGCGTTACGACGGCGGTTTCCAGCGCTTTTCCGAAGCCTTGAAGATCGCCGTCGACATGGCCGCCCGCGCCTATGAGCGCGAAGGCTCGCTCAGCGGAATCGCCACGGGGCTGACGGATCTCGACCGCTATATGGGCGGCCTCCAGGCGTCCGATCTCGTGATCCTCGCCGGCCGTCCCGGCATGGGGAAAACGGCGCTCGCCACCAACATCGCCTTCAACATCGCCAAGAGCTATCAGGCGCGAACGCGCGCCGATGGGGTGGTCGAGGCCGCCAATGGCGGCATTATCGGCTTCTTTTCGCTCGAAATGTCGTCCGAGCAGCTGGCGACCCGCATCATCGCCGAACAGTCGGGCGTCGCTTCCTACAAGATCCGCCGCGGCGACATCACCGAGAGCGACTTTCACCACGTCGCCGATGCGGTGCGCGAGATGCAGCAGATTCCGTTTTACATCGACCAGACCGGCGGCGTTTCGATCGCGCAATTGACGGCCCGCGCCAGGCGGCTCAAACGCCAGCGGGGGCTCGACCTCCTGGTCGTCGACTATCTCCAGCTCCTCGCCGGCTCGAGAGCGCGGTCCGAGAACCGGGTGCAGGAACTGACCGAGATCACGACCGGCCTCAAGGCGCTGGCCAAGGAGCTCAACATCCCGATCCTGGCCTGCTCGCAGCTGTCACGCCAGGTTGAACAGCGCGACGACAAGCGCCCGCAACTCTCGGACTTGCGCGAATCGGGCTCAATCGAGCAGGACGCCGACGTTGTCCTGTTCGTCTATCGCGAGGAATATTACCTCAAGAACCGTGAGCCCCGGCCCGGCACGGAGGAACATATCGCCTGGATGGCGGAGATGGAGCGCGCGCACGGGCGGGCGGAAGTCATCATCGGCAAGCAGCGCCATGGACCGACTGGCACGATCGAACTTCAGTTCGACGCCGAGGTGACCCGGTTCGGCACGATCGCGCGGGAAGACACGGTCCCGGAAATCCGCTAAGAACAGGCGCAAGGGTCACAACAAAGTTGCAATTGTCGCGGTTATGGGCGCCGCTTTGCGAATATGGGTGGTCGGCCGTGACCCTCGTCCGCAGCCTGGAGAGACGTATGAAGCTCACTACCGCATTTGGCCTTGCGGCCGCCTTCGTTGGCGTTGCTTGCGCCGCCGCGCCGGTCAGCGCCGATGAGTTTACGCCGGCGCAGAAGCAGGAACTGGGCGCGTTCATCAAGGATTATCTGGTCAACAACCCGGAAGTGCTGCGCCAGGCGATTGAAGCGCTCGATAAGCATGACAAGGAAACGGCGGACGCGGAGCGCCAGAAAGTCGTCGCCGGTGATTCGGGAGCCCTGTTCAGCTCGAAATATCAAGCGACCCTCGGGAATCCCAAGGGCAGCGCGACGCTGGTCGAATTCTTCGACTACAATTGTCACTTCTGCAAAGGCGCGTTGCCGGATGTCGCCAAGCTCATGAAGGACGATCCGAACCTCAAGCTGGTTCTCAAGGATTATCCGGTTCTAGGGCCAGGGTCGGTCGAAGCGGCGAAAGTCGCCAGCGCCGCGCGCAATCAATTGCCGGGTGACAAGTTCTGGGCTTTCCATTCGAAGCTGCTTGCGACACACGGGCCCGTTGGCAAGACAGAGGCGGTGGCGGTCGCCCGCGAGCTCGGCCTCGACATGGACAAGCTCGCCAAGGACATGGAGAGCCCTGAGGTCAAGTCCGGATTGAGCGAAGTCATGCAGCTCGCCGATGCCCTCCAGATCAATGGGACGCCGACATTCGTCGTCGGGCAGGACGTCGTCGTCGGCGCGGTCGGTTACGATCAGCTCAAGGATAAGGTCGACGCGGTTCACAAGTGCGGCCACGCCACCTGCTGACGGCGGCGCCTGCGACGGAATTTCATGAACGCGCCTGTCGGGCGTCACTCTCACTGACCGGCGAGGGCCGCCTTGACCGCACTGCAAGCGATTATCATGGCCGTGCTGCAGGGCGTGACCGAGCTTTTTCCGGTCTCGAGCCTCGGCCACGCGGTCATCCTGCCGCGGCTTTTAAATTGGGGAGTGGATGAGAAAGCCCCGGACTGGCTCGCCTATCTGGTGGTCATGCATCTCGGCACTTCGATCGCGCTTTTCGCCTTTTTCTGGCGCGACTGGCTGAGCTTTCTGCGCTCTCTCATTAGCGCGCCGGACGCCCGCGCGAGGACAGACAGACGGACGTTCTTCTTCGTCATCCTGGCGACCATCCCGGCGGTCATAGCCGGGTCCCTGTTTCGCAAGCTCCTGGGCGATGCTTTCGCCGCGCCGGCGATCGCCGCGGTGTTCCTGATCGTCAACGGCTTCACCCTCTATTTTGGCGACCGGATCGGTGAGGAATCGGTCGGAACGCTCGACCAGCTCAATTGGAAGGGAGCGCTGGCGGTCGGCGTCGCCCAATGTTTCGCCCTGATTCCTGGAATCTCCCGCTCCGGCGCGACGATCGTCGCCGGCGTCGTGGCGGGGCTCAAGCACGCGGAGGCGGCGCGCTTTTCGTTCCTGATGGGCGCGCCGATCATTCTCGCCGCCAATGTCTATGAGGCGCCGAAACTGATGAAGGAGGGGGCAACGCTCGGGGGGATGGCGATTTTGTCTGGTGTGGTCGCCGGCATTTTCGCCTATCTGAGCCTGACGCTCCTCATGCGCTATTTCCACAAGCACGAATTCGAGGCGATGAGCCCGTTCGCCTATTATTGCTGGGCGGCCGGCGTCATAAGCTTAGGGATTATCGCCTTCGTTTGACGGCTGGGCTCTTGGCCCAAGGCTCTGACTCCCCATATCTTGAAAACGGCGTGGAAAGTTCCGCGCTTGAGGGGCGTCATGGCGACCATCGAGTATATGCCGGCGCGGCTGACGCCGAAGGAGACCGAGGACCTGAGGCATGCGGTCGTCTGCCTCGAAGGGACGAGTTTCGCCCAGCGGCTGACCGACGCGGTCGGACGTCCGGTCGGAATGCTGAGTCGCACCCTTCCGCAATCGGCCCGGCGGGTGATTGCGCACGTCAGCGAGACTGCTCTCAGGAGCGCGCTCAGGCTTGCTTTGCGCACGCTCGATCTGAGCGACGCGTCGGCCAAGCCTGCTAACCGCGCCCATAAGCTCGCCGCCGCGGCGTCCGGAGCGGTTGGAGGCGCGCTGGGGCTCGCGGCGCTGCCGATCGAACTCCCGATCTCGACCACCATCCTTCTGCGCTCGATTGCTGAGATCGCGCGCGAGGAGGGAGAAGATCTGAGCGTTCCCGAAGCGGCCTTCGCCTGCGTCGAAGTGTTCGCCCTCGGCGTACAACGAAATGGAGAAGCGGCGTTCGAGAGCGGCTATTTCGCCGTCCGGGCGGCGCTCGCGAAGTCCGTCACCGACAGCGCGCGCTTTGTCGCCGCGCAGGGTGTGGGGGCCCTTCCTGCGCCAGTGGTGGCGCGGCTGGTCTCGCAAATCGCCGCGCGCTTTGGCGTCGTAGTGAGCGAGAAGGTCGCCGCCCAGGCGGCGCCGATCCTCGGCGCGATCGGCGGCGCGGCGGTCAACGCCGCCTTCGCCGATCATTTCCAGACACTGGCCCGCGGACATTTCATCGTACGGCGCCTGGAGCGTCAGCACGGCGCGAGCCTCGTCGGGTTCGAATATCAGCGCCTACAGGGCGAGCGGGGAAGCGACTACACGGAAAGCCGCAGGGCGGCGTCGTAACGCACAATGGCCGAGAACCGGCCGCCTCGCAGCAAGCGGCGCCTCGGGCGATCCGCGGGCGCGGTTGCGCTCCTTAGTCTCATCGCTCTGCCGTCATACGCTGACCTGAGGCGGCCAGCGCGGCCGCGCGTCGGGCCGCCGATGCGATTTGTCCGCGTGGTGAGCGCTGACGCGGCGTGCAAGCCAAATTGTCCGGAATGGCTGTCGGCCGAGGGCCGGATTGAACCCGGCACGGCGAAGGCCTTCGCCGATACTGTTGCGAACCTCAAAGGCCGGCGGCTGCCGGTCCTCATTCATTCTCCTGGCGGCTCCGTCCCCGATGCGGCGGTCATGGGCGAACTCATTCGAGCCAAGGGCCTCGCAGTCGCCATTGCGCGGACGTTGATCGCCAACTGTCCGGAAGCCTCGCCGAAATGTCCTGACGGCCCCGGCACGGCGATCACCGGCGGCGCGACCTGCGCCTCGGCCTGCGTGCTCGTGCTCGCTGGCGGGGTCGAACGCCTCGCCGCCTCCTCGGCGCTGATCGGGGTGCATCAGATCACGACGCTGGTGAGCGAGACCGAAGGCCTCGCGCACCTCAAGTCGACGCATAAGCTCTACGAGCAAAAAGGCGTCGATTCCGCGGTCGAGGCTTATCTCGCCGCAATGGGCGTCGGCAAACCGGTGATGACGCTCATGCGCAAGACATGGGCGGCCAGCATTCGCTGGCTGAGCCCCGCTGAACTCAAGGACTCGCGGCTCGCGACCCTCGCGCTCGACGCCGCCGATCCAATCCTCGCGACCGGCGCGAACGGCCTCAACGCCAGAGCGTTCGACGGCGATCCGCCGCACGCTGATCTTATGCAGGCGAGCCTCGTGAGGCCGCTCGCCGAGGGCCGCGCAACGGTCGAGGTCACGTTCCGCTATCGCCGCGGCGGCGGCGCAGTCGAGGCGGCGGCGATCGAGCGCGGTCTCGAGGCGCCGCAGGCGCACGCCTCGTCCTCGGACCTAAGCCTTATCTTGAGCGCTGCGGGCGTCGAAGCCGTCCCGTTGCGGACCGCCGGAACGACTCCGGCGCCCATCCCGCGCGAGCGCTTCTGCGCGCTCGCTCATGGCGGCGCGACCATCGCGGCCGCGGCGCCCGACGGGCCGCAAGGCTTCGCGCCGGTCGAGCTTGCCGCAATCGACGGCGCGGAGACGCTGATCGCCGAAGCCTGTCCCTGATCGATGTGGCGGCGGTCCCGCTCAGGCGCCGCGAGACGCCGCTTCGATGTTATTGCCGTCGGGGTCGATGACGAAGGCGGCGTAATAGTTCGGGGCGAAGTCGCGGGGCCCCGGGGCGCCATTGTCTTTCGCTCCGGCCGCAAGCGCCGCAGCGTGAAACGCCCGGACGGCGGATTGGTCCGGGCTCGACAACGCCAGGTGCACGCTGGACCGCGGTTCGCTCGATTTGCTGATCCATAGACCCGGCGCATCGCGACCAAACCCCGCCCCGCCTTCAAAGGCCATGAGCTTCTTGATTCCGAGCGGAGCGAGGGCCTTTTCATAGAAGGCGGTCATGACGTCGAGTTGCTGGGTGCGCAGCATAACGTGGTCGAACATGGGATTGGTCCTTTGGCGAGTGACGGCGAACAAGGCGGTGCGGCCTTTATGGCTTGGCGCCGGGAAACCATTCGACGTGCTCGTCCCCGGTGCGGCCATAATAGACCGCTCGGCGGCCGGCGAGGCTGACAAAATAACCGACGCAACCCGCGTCGGCGATCATGCGACAGAACTTGCGATAACCGATCTGTTGCCTTTGGATGGAACGGACTGCCTTCTCGACCTCTTCGGCTGAAAATTCGCGCGCGGCGGCGGGGTCCTTGTTGACGTCCACCTCTTCGAAATCGTCGTCGGGAAGGTAATAGGTCTTCCGCCCGACGACGAGATCGGCGTGGTAGCGCTCGATCTTAACCTCCGTCAGCGCCTTCACGACCTCCGGGAACGTGATGCGCTCCTCGTCCGAGGCCTTGCTCATTTCGCGCACGACTTGCTTCACATGGGCGTCCATAACGTTTGCTCCTGTAGTCCTCTATTCCCCTAGGGCTCCGGCGTCGGTCAATCGACGGGCGCGCCCCTCAGCCTTTTCACGCGAACGATGTCCTTCAGCGCCGTTGCGATCCTCTCGCGCGTCTCGACGTCGAGATCGGCAAAAAATTCTGCATCGTTGCCATCCGCCAGAGCTGCGAGCTGCGGCGTGATCGCCCGCCCCTGTCGGGTGAGCGCCAGCGACTGGAACCGACCGTCCGAGGCGTTGGCGCGCCTGACGATCATGTCCTTCGCGATCAGCCGGTCGGCGAGCTTCGAGATTGCGCCCCGAGTCATGCCGAGCCGGTCAGCGAGCGCGCTCGGCGCGCTCTCGGAATCGTAAAGCTCGCGAAGGACGACCCATTCGGCGACCGTCACTTCGTAACCCGCGAGCTTGAGAGCAAAGGCGTGCGACACGTGGTTCGATACGTAGCGAAGCCAATAGCCGAGGTGAGACTCAAGCGAGCTCAATTCCGTCTGGCGCGTCACGCGCGGTCTCCGTCAGTTTCCAAGGAAACTATTTGATGACAGTTTCCTTGTCAACTGGACTCTGCTAGCCTGGCGAAGCTCGCCTAGCGTTTAGTCGCCTCGACGGGGAGGGCCTCATGGCGCCTGTATGGAATTCTATCGCGACGCCGGTTAGGTATTCGATGTCCGCGAAACTGATGCATTGGTTTGTCGCGGCTGCGGTCATCGTGCTCCTCGCCCTAGGTCCTGTGATGAAGAGGCTCGTCCCGGAGGGCTCGCTCAGGGACAATCTCTACAACTTCCATGAGGCGCTGGGCGCGCTTGTTCTGATCGTCATGGTCGCGCGGCTCGTCAGGCGCCTAGCCTTCGGCGTGCCGGCCCCGGATGCGTCCATGCCGCCCGTCGAGCAGCGCGCCTCGCTCTGGGCGCAATACGCGCTCTACGTCCTTCTATTCATCACGACCATACTCGGCTGGGCGGGGACCAACGCTTATGGCGATCCGGTTAGCGTGTTCGGTTTCTTCAACTTTCCTACCATCATCGGCAAGGATCAACCGCTGTCAGACGGCATTATCTTCTGGCATCTCATGTGCGGGATTCTGATAGGCGTGATCGTCACACTCCATATCGCGGGCGCGCTCTACCACCGGCTCGTCAAAGGCGATGGCGTTCTACAGCGCATGCTGCCGGAGAATTGAACGCTGCAAGACGCGCCCGCGCCCTTTGTAGTTTGGCGATCGACCTGCGCGCGACAACTGCGCCGGAACCTCTCATGAGGCAGACGCAGCAAGAGCCGCGTCATGAAGGCCCGACTGAGAGCGCCACTGGTCCGTCGCGGAGGCAGTTCTGGCGCAACCGATTGTGCAATGCGCGTTGCAGTTTTTCGGTGTATCGAACTGCTCGCGAAGGTCCGCGTAGGTGTAGGCGAGCAGGTCCTTCGAGAAAGCCTGGCGCGTCTGATAGCACCAGTGCACGCTCCCGAATTCGTCGATGTAGAGATAGCGGGAGCCCGAGCGGCACTTGAAGGGCGCTTCGCCGGACTCGATCATTTTCCCCCGGTATCCGAAGGCCTCGTTCGCACGGTCGCCAATCCGGCGCTTAGCTTCATCATAAACGCTCAGTTCCTCATGCGACAGCTGCGACTGACCGTTCTCGTCATGAACCAGCAGAATGCGCGGCGTGAAGCCGTGGGCCTTTGCGAAGTCCACGACCTCGAGCGCCTCTTCAGGCGGCGCGCTTCCGATGACGCCGCTCATGACCACTTTGAAAGTCGCCTTCTCCGCAAGGAGTTCCAGCTTCTTTCGCAAAGGCTTTAAGGTTTTCGCGGTGACCTTTGTCGGATTGACCCCGTCCACACTGATCTGCATGTCCGTGAGGCCGGCGCCATTGAGGGCGTCGATGAGGGCGGGCGTCAGACGCCATCCGTTCGTGATCAGCATGCGCCGCTTGAACCCCAGCCTCTTCATCTCGGCCACGAGATCCGGCAGGCGCGGGTGCATCGTGGGCTCGCCGCCTGTCAGGCAGACCGCCCACGCACGGAGCTCCGCGAGCTTCGCGAGGCGTAACGCGAGTTCCTCGTACGGCACCGGATCGGAGGTCCGGTCGTACTCGGTGCAGTAACCGCATTTCAGGTTGCACCGCCGCGTCACGACCACCTGGGCGAGCCAAGGGCCGTAGCGCAACCACTGGAAAACGTTCAAACTAGCCATGTCGCCCCAGGCCTGAGCGCCCTATTGTGAAACCCCCGGACGGCGGATGTGTCCGGAACTCGACAGCGCACCTGATAGCAGGAACCAGTCGAGAGCAGAAGTTTCCTTGTCGATCGCTATTGGCGACCAAGTCTCCAAGGCGAGAGCCTATGGCCGAAAACCGCGATGGGCCACCGCGAACGACCGCGTCTATGGTGTCAGAGTTGAGGATATTGCAATCTGCTCTAACATCGCCAGTGCCTTCCCAATCACAGGCCCCTACGCATGCTGGAAAAGTTTGAACGCTATCCGCTCACCTTCGGCCCGACTCCGATCGAGAAGCTTAAGCGCCTGAGCGCGCATCTGGGGAGCGAGGTCGAGCTCTACGCCAAGCGCGAGGATTGCAATTCCGGCCTCGCCTACGGGGGCAACAAGCTGCGCAAGCTCGAATACATCATACCCGACGCGATCGCCTCGAACGCAGACACGCTGGTTTCGATCGGCGGCGTGCAGTCGAACCACACCCGTCAGGTGGCCGCCGTCGCGGCCAAGATCGGGATGAAATGCCGGCTGGTGCAGGAGGCCTGGGTCCCGCACGAAGATGCAGTCTACGACCGGGTCGGCAACATCATGCTGAGCCGCATCATGGGCGCCGATGTGCGGCTCGTCGACGACGGGTTCGACATAGGCATCCGCAAGAGTTGGGAGGACGCTCTTGCGGACGTCGAGGCGCAAGGCGGCCGCCCGTACGCGATACCGGCGGGCGCTTCAGTGCACAAATATGGTGGGCTCGGCTATGTCGGCTTCGCCGAGGAAGTGCGCGCGCAGGAGCGCGAGCTTAGGCTTACGTTCGACTATATCGTTGTGTGCACGGTGACCGGCTCGACCCACGCCGGCATGGTGGTTGGATTCGCCAAGGACGGGCGCCAACGCAACGTGATCGGCATCGACGCTTCAGCGACGCCAAAACAGACAAAGGCGCAGGTGCTCGATATTGCGCGCAACACCGCGAAACTGATCGAGTTCGGCCAGGACATCGCCGACGACGATGTGGTGTTGATCGAGGACTACGCCTATCCCATCTATGGCGTGCCGTCCGATGAGACCAAGCAAGCGATCCGCCTCGTGGCGCGGCTCGAAGGCATGCTCACCGACCCGGTCTATGAGGGCAAGTCGATGCAGGGCATGGTCGACCTCGTGCAGAAGGGCTTTTTCCCGAAGGGTTCGAAGGTGCTCTACGCGCATCTCGGCGGCGCGCCGGCGCTTAACGGCTACGCCTACGCCTTCCGCAACGGATGAGATCGGCTCTGTGTAGCCGCCGTTTGCTCGGGGTGGCGAGAGGGTCCTCTTTCTTCGCCGATCGCGGCTAGAGCCTGCTCTAGATAATCGCTGAAGGCGCGCGCTCTTTGCGACGGCTTCCGGCCCGCGGGAAAGACGACGTAGGCGGTGACGGGATCGAGCGCGTAGTCGGAGAGGATTTCCACGACCGCGCCTGAGGCGAGCGCGTCCGCGCACATCCAGATCGATGCGGTGGCGACGCCAAGTCCCGCGACGATGCAGGCGACAACGCCGGTCGCCGAGCGCGAACGGATGCGGGGGCTTAACGTCTGGCGTTCAATTCGTCCTTTGCGGCGCGCGGCCCATATCTCGTCGCCTGTGTCGGCCGGACCGCTGATGACATCGTGCCCAAGAAGGTCGGCGAGGCTCACAGGCGCGCCGCGGCCGGCGAGATAGGACGGCGCAGCGATGAACAGACGCCGGCCGCTCTCGAGCTTTCGGGCGACGAAACTCGAATCCGGAAGGTCGCCAATGCGAAGCGCGAGGTCGGCCCCCTCCGCGATCAGATTCTCGTAGCGATCCGACATCATGAGATCGATCTTGAGCAACGGATGCCGGGCGAAGAACGCCGGAAGCAAAGGCACGATGCGCCGGACGCCATATTCGGGCGGCAAGGCGAGGCGCAGCATGCCGAAGAGACGGTCGGCGCCGCGCGCCGCACTCTCGGCCTCGTCGATCGCGAGCAGGGCGTCGCGGGCGCGTGCGACCAACGCCTCACCGGCGTCGGTGGCGGAGACCTGCCGGGTAGTGCGGACGAGAAGCTTGACGCCCAAGCGACGCTCGAGCGCCGCAATCGAGCGCGAGACCGAAGGCTGGGACAGGCCGAATTCGCGCGCGGCCTTGGAAAAGCTTCCGCTTTCGACCGTGCGAACGAACAAGGCGAGCTGAAGCAGGCGATCATTCATGCGCTAAATGAATATATAATATCTTTCTCGGAGCAATACCTATCGCAATGCGCATTGCTTAGCTCAACCCCATCGGCGCGTGCCGGCTCGGGTCCGGCTGGGCGGCGGCGGAAGCAACAGGAGCACGGCGATGGGCGAACTCAGCGGAAAAGTGGCGATCGTGACGGGTGCGTCGAAGGGCATCGGCGCGGCGATCGCCCGGCGCTTCGCCGAAGCCGGAGCTGCGGTAACAGTCAACTATGCGTCGGACAAAGCCGGCGCAGACGGGGTCGTTGAGGAGATCAAGCGGGGGGGCGGCAAGGCTGTCGCGATCCAGGCCAACGTCGCAAAGGGCGCCGACGTCAAGCGCCTGTTTGCGGAGACAAAGGCGAAGCTCGGCGCGCCCAGCATCCTGGTCAACAATGCCGGCGTGTTCACCTTCGGGCCACTCGAAGCGGTGACCGAAGAGGAGTTCCATCGCCAGTTCGACACCAATGTTTTGGGAACGCTCCTGGCGACTCAAGAGGCGGTAAACGCCTTTAATGGCGAAGGCGGGAGCGTGATCAACCTCAGCACCATTTCGAGCCTCGACCCGGTGCCGAACTCGCTCGTCTATTCGGCCTCGAAGAGCGCAATCGACTCAATCACCAAGGCCTTGGCGAAAGAGCTCGGCGACCGCAAAATCCGGGTCAACGCCATCGCTCCAGGCATGACCGAAACCGAGGGCTTGAAGCCTTTGGGCATCACCCTCGAGACGGCGAACGCCATTGGACGGCCCATTCCTCTGGGGCGGCTCGGGCAGCCCGATGACATCGCGCGCGTGGCGCTGTTCCTGGCCTCGGACCAGTCGTCGTGGCTGACCGGCGAGCGCATTTCCGCGTCCGGCGGGCAGCACTAGGCAGGGAAACGCCCAGACCAATAGCAAGCCGCCCTGCGGGAGCAGAGCGGCTTTTTTATGCTACTCAGGGTCGATCTTACAGTCCGCACACCGACGTATAGCGGCCGTTGAAGTCATGGTAGAGACCGCACGCTGGGCCGGACTGCCATCCGTTACCCGTCGCCATCGCCACTGGGGCCGTCACCGCGCCAAACAGAGGACCAACAATGGGAATGCCATTGTTCCATCCGCTGTAGTTTGGGTTTCCGACTTGGCCAACAGCAGCAGTATTGCCCTGCTCACGGGTCGCCACGGTGTCCTTGCCGTTATAGTCGCTGAATGTCTGCGCGAACACTGGGGTCGCGAGCAGACTCAACGAAACCGCCGTAGAAAGAAGTCCTAAGCGTGACATGACGTTCTCCTTTATGTCCTTCCCTCGGCGCATCAACCCCTGAGACTGCTTGACGGTTCCAGCAATCGTGCGGATTTGAACGGGCGGTTGCTTCCGAATGTTGACGCCCGCCTTCTTGGCGCCGCGGTCGCGTGGTTCTGACCTGTTGGCGCCGCGATCGACGCCGCCAAGGATCGCTATGGGACGCTTCGCCTCCACGGTCGCCTATTACGAAAGCGCGCGGCCCCCTTATGGGCCGGCATTCTTCATGGTCGTCGCGCAGCGGCTTGGCCTGGACCGGAGCCAACGCCTGCTCGATGTCGGCGCGGGGCCGGGCGTTCTGGCGATCGGCTTTGCGCCATATTGCCGTGAGGTCGTCGGCGTCGATCCCGAGCCGGGCATGGTCGAGGCGGCGCGCGTAGGGGCCGAGCGCGCCGGCGTCGCGGTCAGGTTCATCGAGGGCCGGTTCGAGGATGTCGCCGCGAAACCCGCCGCCTTCGACATCGTCACCATCGGCCGCGCAATCCATTGGCTCGATCCCGAGCCTGCCCGCGCCGCGCTCGAGCGCGCCCTCGCCCCTGGCGGAAGAGTGCTGGTCTGCGGCGCGACGAGCGCCAAGGACGGGCGCAACCCGTGGCTCGAGACCTTCAACGCAGTGCGTGATCTCTGGAAGGGCGATCGCCCGGCGCGCGATCACGACACATTCTTCGCCAATGGCCAGTTCACCCGGACCGGAACCGTCCGCGTCGAAGCGACCTATACGATCCCGGTTGAGCGCCTTGTCGAACGCGTGCTGTCGATGTCGACATCCTCTTCAGAGCGGCTCGGCGACGAGGTTCCGTTGATGCAGAGCGCCATGCGCGAAAAACTCGCGCCCTTCGCTGCCGACGGGATGATCGAGGACGTTGTCGAAGCGCGGGCCGCCGTGTTCGAGCGCGCCGGAGGAGACTAGGGCCCCTTCGGCGAGTTCGGTCGAACTCCTCGAAGGCGCAGGGTCGGAGCGCGGCGCGCACTTTCCCGCCCTAGTTCCATTTTAGTTCCCTGCCCTAACGATATCAGGGGCTTGGCGGTGTTTTAGTTCCGCGCTGTCGTTGAGGGCCCTCGGGGCCCTTCGCCGTGGCTCGGCCTGAGTTATAATACGCACTTGATGTGTTATTAGTGCCAGACTATGTGTGGACGCGCCGCTCCGCATTCTCTTTTGAGCCTTCGCGCAAAACGACCGGTTTCTCATATGAATGCGCCAACTGATCGCCGCTATCGAGCGGGATCAACGATCACGTAAATCCACGCATCGACGAGACCGTCCTCCGTCTCAACCTGAACGGGAGCGCGGCGGTATTCGCTTCCCTCAAAATCATCCAGGCGGCTCCAATGTTTCGGAAGGTCCGCGGACCTGAATAGGTGAACTTCGATTGTGTCGCCGTCAGCGTCGAGAACCAGCGCTGGATATCCGAGCGCGGCTCCCCAACCCTGATCAACGAGCTTGCCTCTGACCGTCCCGATGCTCCACTCGCCCCGCAGATTGGAGAGATGATGATGATTGGAACGTCCGGGCGCCAAAGTGCCATAGGTTGCGAGATGATGATCGAGGCTCATTGGCTAAGCATAAGCCAGCTTCCTCCGGCGCTTCAACGCGCCGATGGCGCCTCAATCGCTCGTTCGCTGGTGATAGCGCATCGTCCAGACCGCTTCGTCGCGAAGCGTATATTCAATGCCCGCCCAAGGCGTCTCGCAAACGTGCAGATAAGCGTAAGGCGTCCCGGCAAACATGATCCAGGCGCCAGCGTCCCGGACTGTGGTCGGCAGTCCGCAATGTTTGGCGTCGAAGGGCCAGAGGATCATCCAGTGCGGGCCAATCGGTATGGCGGGGCTCGTCCTATCATGCGCGTTCGTGTTGCTGTGCTGCGTGGCGCCGCAGAGCATGTAGCAAAGCCCCGGCGCCGTGTTGGTCGGCTGCGGCTTGCCCTCAAGCAGATCCTTGAACCGTTGCATGCCCAAGGCGTCGACGCACATGGGCGGATCGCCGACGACATCTTCGTTGCCGGGCATGCACACCCACTCGTTTGTTCCTTGTCGCAAGACCTCGGTCATGCGGCCTTGCTTATCCATCTCGGCGACCGTCGCGTGTTCGGTAATCACGGACGGTCCCGCTCGCATGGCGCGTGCGATCCTGACGGCGCGGATTTGCTCCTCGCGTGTCTTCGCAGCGACGTTGCCGTCGGCAAAGCAATCGCGGCGTTGCTGTAGCTCCCGGCGCCGGCGCCTTCGGCCTTGGCGACTTCGCCAATCGCCGCCATTGCCGCGCCGAAGAACGTCGCGCCCGCGACCAGCGAGCGGCGCGACAACTTCTCCACGACTTCGAAGTTGTCCAGGTCGTGCTCGCTCATCGTCATCATTCTCTACAGGCTGCAAACGGCTCAGTGCAGCGTTTCGATCGCAAGCGCGATGCCCTGGCCGCCCCCGATGCACAAAGTGACCAAGCCGCGCTTCAGACCGTCGCGGCGCATCGAGTGGATGAGCTTCGTGGTCAGCACCGCGCCGGTCGCGCCGATCGGGTGGCCGTGCGCGACGGCGCCGCCTTCGACATTGACGATCTCGTCGGACAATCCGAGCTCGCGCGCGACGACGATGGCGATCGCCGCAAACGCCTCATTGATCTCCGCCCGCTCGATAGAGCCGATCTCCCATCCGGCGCGCTGCAACGCCTGCTTCACGGCAGGCACCGGCCCCAGTCCGAACATGCCGGGCTCGACCGCGGCAATGCCGTAGGCGACCAGCCGCGCGGTCGGCTTAAGGCCGCGCTTCTCCGCCCAGGCCTCATCCGCGAGCGCCATGGCGGCGGCCGCGTCGTTCAGTCCCGGCGCGTTCCCGGCGGTGATTGCGCCATCCGGGCGAAACACCGGCTTCAAGCGCGCAAGCGCCTCGATCGTGGTGTCGGGTCGATTCGCTTCGTCCTGATCGAATGGGGTGGGCCCCTTCTTGCCGGGGACCTGGACCGCCGCGATCTGCATCTTGAAATGCCCGGCGCTTTGGGCGCGCGCGAAGCGCTCTTGCGAGCGCAAAGCCCATTGGTCCTGGGCTTCGCGCGTGACCTGATATTTCTCGACCAGGTCCTCGGTATGCCAGCCTGAGTGTTCGCCTGAGAAGGCGTCGTTGAGCCCATCGCGAAGCACGCTGTCGTAAAGCTGTCCGTCTCCCAGGCGATAACCCCATCGACCCCGGCCGACGAGGTAAGGCGCCTGATCCATGCTCTCCATGCCGCCCGCAACGGCGGCATGGGCGTTGCCTAAAAGAATCTCCTGCGCTGCGGACACAATCGCTTGCGCCTCGGAGCCACAGACTCGGTTCACCGTCATGGCGGGGACTGTCACCGGCAGGCCAGCCTGGACCGCCGCCTGGCGGGCGGGATTCATCTTCGTCCCCGCCTGAATGACATTGCCCATCGCCACGGTCTCGATCTCATCGGGCTTGAGGCCCGACCGCTCGACCGCGGCGCGGATCGCGACGGCGCCAAGATCCGGCGCCGGCATATCCTTCAAGCTTCCGCCAAAGGCGCCGATCGCCGTGCGGACGGGTTCTGCAATCACCACTGAACGTGACGTCATAGCTCGATCCTCGAATGTCGTGCTCGGCGTTAGGCAATCTTCCGCGCGGATTCGGCGTTCCGGTATCTCGGCGCCGGAGCGGAATTGCCAAACTTCGGCGCGAGCGCAAGCCGCGCCGCATTGAAGCGGGTCCAATCGTCGCCATCCTGAAGCGGCGGGATCGTCACCACTTCGCCCTGGTCAAGCCCGACCAAAGCGGCGTCGACCATGTCCTCAGTCGACATCACAGTGCCAGTAGGCAGTTTCGAGTGGTGAAAGCCGCCCTTTTCCCAGATGTCTGTCGCGGTCGCCGCGGGCAGCACCGCCTGGACGCGGACACCCTTTTCGGCGAGTTCGTGTTGCAGCGAATGAGTGAGCGCGAGGACATAGGCCTTGCCCGCGCCATAGACGCCGTTGAGCCTTTCGGGCGCAATGCCGACGACAGACCCGATGTTGATGATCGTGCCCGAGCCGCGGGCAACGAAAGCGGGCGCTGCGGCATAAGTCAGACGCGTGAGCGCCGTGACGTTCAGCGCGATCATCGCCTCCATCTGGTCGACATTTAAGTCCACGAGCGGCGTGAGGGCGCCCGTTCCGGCGTTGTTGACGAGCAGGGTGATGCTCTTGTCATCGCGGAGCACTGCTTCGACTTTCTTAAGCGCCGCTTTGTCGCCGAGGTCGGTGGGGATCACTTTGACGGCGCGACCCGTCTCCGACGTTAGTCGCGTGGCTAGGGACTTCAGTTTCTCGCCGCTGCGCGCCACGAGGATCAGGTCATAGCCGCGCTTCGCCAGCCGGTCGGCGTAAACCGCGCCGATGCCGGACGAGGCTCCGGTAACAAGGGCCGTGCCGAGGGATTGGGTCATTTGGGGGAAGCTCCTGTTGGGCCTTGACATTATGCGTATATGCGCTTAACTAGGCGTATATGCTCCTAATGTCAAGGACGGGAGTTGGAAATGTCGACCGATAAGCTGCCGCCGCTCGAGGAGTGCACGTGTCTCGCCGTCCGCCAGGCCGCGCGGCATGTAACCCAGTTCTATGATCGGCATCTCGCCTCGGCCGGCCTGCGAACGACCCAGTTTTCCATTCTCGCCAGGCTACGGCGACATGGGGTGATGACCATCAACGCGCTGGCCGAGGAAATGGTGATGGACCGCACCACGCTTGGCCGAAACATCCTGCCGCTCGAGCGCGACGGCCTGATCAGCATCAAGCCGGGCCGCACGGACCGTCGCAGCAAGGAGCTGCGATTGACGGACGCCGGCCTCGAACGATTGCGGGCCGGGTTCCAGGGCTGGAAGGACGCGCAACGAGAGTTTGCGAGCGCCTTCGGCGATGAGCGAACAATTGGTCTGCGCGCCCTGCTGCACGAGGTTTCGGCGACCGACCTACCGATAGAAGCCGCTGCGGCCGGCTGAACGCCATGATCTGCAAGGACGGGGCCGATCCGGCTCAGCTTCAATTCATTGGGTCATATAGGCGTATATACGCTCTTCTTGGCTCCGCGGCAAAGAGACACGAACACAGGAGATCGCGATGAGCGCCATCGCCGGCGAACATACCCAGGCAGCCCCAACTGGCCTCCTGACAAGAGCGCGGCTCAAGTGGCTGGCCTACGCGACGCTTGGAGGCGTCATCGCCTTCGTCGGGGCGCGGTACGGGTATGAGTATTGGACCGTGGGGCGCTTCATCGAGAGCACCGACGACGCCTATGCCGGCGGCAATGTCACCCCGATATCGCCGCATGTTGCCGGCTTCGTGGCTGAAATCCTCGTTGGCGACAACGAATATGTGCGCGCAGGACAGCCGCTGATCCGTCTCGACGACCGTGACTTTCGCGCCGCCGCCGACCGCGCGGCCGCAATTGTCGAGGCGCGCAAGGCGACCCTCGACAGTCTCGAGCGCAAACAGACGATGCAACAAACAACGATCCGCCAAGCAAAGGCGGATCTCGACGCGAAGAATGCGCAAGCGGCTTTCGCCAAGCAAGACGACCAAAGGTACCGCGACCTTGCGCAGACCGCCGCCGGATCGCGGCAAAACGCCGAGCGCGCGTCGTCGCTCGACCTGGCGGCTGAAGCCAGCGTGATTTCGTCCGAGGCCGGGCTCGACGCCGCGAAGCAACAGCTGACGGTTCTGGACGCGGAGATCGCGGTCGCCAAGGCTGACGTCACCCAGGCCGAGGCCGATCAGCATACAGCCGAGCTGAATCTCGGCTACACCGATATTCGCTCGCCGATCGACGGCTATGTCGGCAATCGCGCCGCCCAAGTCGGCGCCTATGTCGCTGGCGGCGCCTATCTCGTCACAATCATCCCGTCGCATGACCTTTGGGTCGACGCCAACTTCAAGGAAAGCCAGCTTGAGCATATGAGTCCGGGACAAGCGGCGACAGTCGTCGCTGATGTTCTGCCGAACCACGTCTTTCGCGGCCATGTCCTCACAATGGCGCCCGCGACGGGCGCTGTCTTCAGCGTGATCCCACCGGAAAACGCCACCGGCAACTTCACCAAGATCGTTCAGCGCGTTCCTGTTCGCATCAAGCTCGACGACGATCCGATGCTGCGTGGTCTCAGGCCGGGCCTCTCGGCCAATGTCGGCGTCGACACGCGATCGTCCTCAGGGGACGCACCGTGACCGCCGCGGCCGTCCCCTCGACGGCCGCGCCGTCGGTCGCGGCGGCTTCTGAGCGGAGCTGGGTGTGGAGCCTCGGGCCGTTCGTGGTGATGTGCGTGGGCATGTTCATCGCGCTCCTCGACATCCAGATCGTCGCCTCATCTCTCCAGGACATCGGCGGCGGCCTGTCTGCCGCCCAGGACCAGATCAGCTGGGTGCAGACCGCCTATCTCATCGCCGAGATCATCATGATCCCGCTGTCGGGTTGGCTGACGCGCGTCTTCTCGACCCGCTGGCTGTTCACCGCCTCTTCCGTCGGCTTCACCATCGCGAGCATGCTCTGCGGGCTCGCCTGGAACATCGAAAGCATGATCGTATTCCGCGCGCTTCAGGGAATGCTGGGCGCGTCGATGATCCCGATCGTGTTCACCTCGACCTTCCATTATTTCCAGGGGCCGCGGCGCGTCTATTCCGCCGCCGTAGTCGGCGCCATCGCGTCGGTCGCGCCGACGCTCGGACCCGTGATCGGCGGCTTCATCACCGACACGCTCGACTGGCGCTGGCTTTTCTACGCCAACCTCATTCCCGGCATCGCCATATCGATCCTGGTCCCGATTCTCGTAAAGATCGACGAGCCCGATCTCTCGCTGCTCAAGGGCGCCGACTATCCCGGCATCATCCTCTTGGCGATGACGCTTGGAACCTTGGAATACGTGCTCGAGGAAGGTTCGCGCTGGAACTGGTTCGACGACGCGACCATCCGCGATTGCGCGATGATCGCCGCAGTCGCGGGCTTCCTGTTCGTCGTCCGCAGCCTCACCTTTCCGCGGCCCGTGGTCGACCTTCGCGCGCTCGGAAACCGCAACTTCACCCTCGGCTGCATCCTCTCGTTCATCACCGGCATCGGCATCTTCTCGACCATCTACCTCACGCCGCTGTTTCTCGGCTACGTGCGCGGGTTCAGCGCCTGGCAGACGGGCATGGCCGTTTTCTCGACTGGCATGGCGTCCCTTGTCGGCGTGCCGGTCTACGTCATGCTCGCGAAAAGATTCGACACGCGCTGGCTCATGATGATCGGTCTCGCGTCGTTTGGTCTCTCGATGTGGAGCTTCAGCTTCATCACCCATGAATGGGGCGCGGCCGAGCTTTTCCTGCCGCAGATCTTGCGCGGCTTTCCACAGGTGTTTGCGGTCGCCCCGAGCGTCAATCTCGGCCTCGGCAGCCTGCCGCCGGAACGGCTCAAATATGCGAGCGGCTTGTTCAATATGATGCGCAACCTCGGCGGCGCGGTCGGCATCGCGGTCTGCGGCGCGGTCCTCAACAACCGCACCAATTTCCATTTCCATGCGATCGCGTCGAACCTGACGCCGGCCAATGGCGCCATGACCAGGCTCGTGAACGAGGTCGCGCAGCGCTACGCGGCGATCCCAGGAAGCCAGCAAGCGGGGTACCAAGCGGCGCTCAAGCAGCTCTGGCCGCTCACCTACCGCGAGGCCTCGACGCTCGCTTACGCCGACGCCTTTCTCGCCATCATGGTCTGCTTCATCTTTGCGACGATGCTGGTCCCTTTCCTGCGCAACGTCGGCCCCGCGAAGGTCCCGGCGCAGGCCGCGCACTGAAAGCGGGATGGCCCCGGCTTTACACCGTCATGCGCGCGCGCACTGCGGTCTCGTCCATCTGCTCACGCGTGCCGGCGAGCACGACGACGCCGCGGTCCATCACCGCGTAGTCGTCGCAGATGTCGCGCGCCCATTCGAAATATTGCTCGACGACGAGGATCGCCATCTCGCCCTTGCGGCGTAGATGCACGAGCGCGCGGCCGATGTCCTTGATGATCGACGGCTGGATGCCCTCGGTCGGCTCGTCGAGGACGAGAAGTTTTGGCTTCGTCACCAGCGCGCGGGCGATGGCGAGCTGCTGCTGCTGGCCGCCCGAAAGGTCGCCGCCCCGGCGCCCCAGCATGTCGTTGAGCACGGGAAAGAGCGCAAAAATCTCGTCGTCGATCGCCCGCTCGGCTCGCGGCCGGGTGGCGTAGCCGGTCATGAGGTTCTCGCGCACGGTCAGAAGCGGAAAAATCTCGCGCCCCTGCGGGACATAGCCGAAGCCGGCCTTGGCCCGCAGGTACGGCGTCATCTTCGTCATGTCCTGGTCGTTCCAGCGGATCGAGCCGGACGCGGGCATGTGCTGCCCGACGATGGCGCGCAGACAGCGACGACTTGCCGACGCCGTTGCGGCCGAGAACGGTCAGAATGCGCCCGGTCTGCGCCTTGACCGACACGGACCGCAACGCCTGCGCCGCGCCGTAGAAAAGATCGACTCTGTCGACGGTCAGCATGCGTTCACCGCCCCAGATAGACTTCGACGACGCGCGGATCGGCGCTCACCTGGTCGAGCGTGCCCTCGGCCAGCACCGAGCCCTCGTGAAGGCACGTCACCTTGACGCCGAGCTCGCGCACGAAATGCATGTCGTGCTCGACCACGATCACCGAATGATCGCGCGCGATTTCGCGCAAGAGATCGGCGGTCGCCGCGGTCTCGGCGTCGGTCATGCCCGCGACCGGTTCGTCGACGAGCAGGAGCTTCGGGTCCTGCGCCAGCAGCATGCCGATCTCGAGCCATTGCTTCTGCCCGTGCGACAGCGATCCGGCGATGCGCGCGCGATGATCGGCAAGCCGGGTGGTGGCGAGGATGACGTCGATCGTCTCCAGCGTTTTCGGGTCTTCGCGTCCGAACAGCGTGGCGCGCACGCTGCGCGGCGCCTTGGTCGCGAGCAGGAGATTGTCTTCGACCGTGTGGTTCTCGAACACGGTCGGCTTCTGGAACTTGCGGCCCGACCCCAAGCGTCGCGATCTCGGCTTCGTCGAGCTTCGTCAGATCATGGCGCCCGTCGAACATCACCTCGCCTTCGTCGGGACGCGTCTTGCCGGTGATGACGTCCATCATCGTCGTCTTGCCGGCGCCGTTGGGGCCGATGATCGCTCGCATCTCACCCGGCTGGAGCATCAGCGACAGGCTGCGCAACGCCTTATAGCCGTCGAACGAGACGCTGACTCCGTCGAGATAAAGGAGCGACTGAGGTGAGGGTCGGATTGGATCGCGTCTTCGGTGCGAGGCTCACGGTTCGACGCCTTCCTCGATCGCCTCGGCGACTGGCACGACCTTGGGCGCGCTTGCGGTCCGCTCGCGGCCCTTGAGCGCCAATCCGAGCAGGCCCTTGGGCAGGAACAGGGTGGTCAGAACGAACAGAAGGCCGAGACCATAGAGCCAATATTCGGGGAAAGCGCCGGTGAAAAAGGTCTTGGCGAAGTTGACGGCGATCGCGCCGATCGCCGCGCCGATCAGCGTTCCGCGGCCGCCGACCGCGACCCAGATCGCCGCTTCGATCGAGTTCCCCGGCGCGAATTCGCTCGGATTGATGATGCCGACCTGCGGCACGTAGAGCGCGCCGGCGATGCCGGCGATGATTGCCGAAACGACGAAGACGAACAGCTTATAGTTCGCGACCCGATAGCCGAGAAAGCGCATGCGGCTCTCGGCGTCGCGCACCGCGACCAGCGCCTTGCCGTATTTCGAGCCGATGATCGCGCGCGAGACCACGTAGGCGAGGATGAGCACGATGGCGCTGGCCGAGAACAGCGCGGCCTTCGTCGAGGCGGATTGAAGCGAAAAGCCAAGCAGGTCCTTGAAGTCGGTCAGGCCGTTGTTGCCGCCGAAGCCGAAATCGTTGCGGAAGAACTCCTTGAACAAAGCGAAGGTCATCGCCTGGGTGATGATCGAGAGATAGACGCCGGTCACGCGCGAGCGGAACGCGAACCAGCCGAAGGCGAGCGCCAGGAGGCCGGGAACCAGCACCACCATCGCCATCGCGTAAGGAAACCAATTGAATCCCCACCAGGCGACCGGCAGCTCCTTCCAGTTCAGGAACACCATGAAGTCCGGCAGGATCGGATTGGCGTAGACGCCGCGCGTCCCGATCTGCCGCATCAGATACATGCCCATCGCATAGCCGCCCAGCGCGAAGAACGCGCCATGGCCGAGCGACAGAATGCCGCAATAGCCCCAGACCAGATCGAGCGCGACGGCGAGGATCGCGTAACAAAGATATTTGCCGAGCAACTGCACCAGATAGGGCGGCAGGTAGAAGGGAGAATTGGCCGACACCCCAAGCGACAGCACCGGCACCAGGATCGCCGCGACGATGAGGATCGCGATGAAAACCAGGCCAAGCTGGTCGAGCCGGGCGCTCATGCTTCCACCGCGCGCCCGCGCAGAGCAAAGAGCCCTCTCGGCCGTCTCTGAATGAAGAGGATGATGAAGACCAGAAGCACGATCTGGCCCTGGACCGCGCCGATCAGCGGCTCGAGCAGCTTGTTGGCGAGTCCGATCAGGAGAGCGCCGAAGGCCGTGCCCCATAAGTTTCCGACGCCGCCGAACACGACGACCATAAAGCTGTCGATGATGTAGCCCTGGCCGAGGTTCGGCGAGACGTTGTCGATCTGCGACAGCGCCACGCCCGCAATCCCCGCGACCCCCGATCCAAGCCCGAAGGCCAGCATGTCGACCCGCGCGGTCGAAATGCCCATCGACGCCGCCATGCGGCGGTTCTGCGTCACCGCGCGCATCTGCAGACCGAAAGGCGTCGCGCGCAGAACGAGCTGCAGCCCGATGAAGACGAGCGCGGAGAGGACGATGATCCAAAGCCGATTGGTGGTGATCGACAGGCCGCCGATCTCGAACGCGCCCGACATGAACGGAGGGTTGCTGACCTGGCGGTTGGCGGCGCCGAACAGGCTGCGGACCAGCTGCTGCAGGATGAGCGACACGCCCCAGGTGGCGAGCAGCGTCTCGAGCGGGCGGGTGTAGAGAAAGCGGATCACCAGACGCTCGATCGCGATGCCGACAACGCCGGCAACGACAAACGCGAGCGGAATGGCGAAAGCGAGCGACCAATTCTGCAACGAAGGCGGCAGAAGCGTCTGCACGACATAGGTCGAATAGGCGCCGAGCATCACCATCTCGCCATGCGCCATGTTGATGACGCCCATGACGCCGAAGGTGATCGCAAGTCCGATCGCGGCCAGCAGCAGGACGGACGAGGCCGAAATACCGTACCAGAGGTTCTGCGCGACGCCCCACAGAGCGAGGCGCGCATGGATCGCGCTTAGGGCGGTCTCAGCTGCGCTCTTCACCGCCGGATCCGTGGCCTTCTGCGCGATCCCGTCGATGAGGCTTTGCGCGTCCTGATCGCCGCGCTCCTTCAGGGACGCGATCGCCGAAAGACGGTCTTGCGGTGAGGCGCTGTCGCTGGTGGCGAAGATCGAGGCTTGGGCGAGCTTCAATGCCGCGACGACGCGCGGGTCGCTTTCCTTGGCGAGCTGCGTTTGAAGCGCCGGCAACGCCTTGGCGTCGTGTGTCCTGAATACGTCCTCGGCCGCGGCGAGGCGCTTTTCCGGATCGGGATTGGCGAGGGTCAGCGATCCCATCGCGCCTTGGATGGCGCTTCGAAGCGCGTTGTTGACGCGGACCTTCTTGAAGGCGGAGGCGCTGGAATCGGGAATGGTCTCGCCGGTCTTGGCGTTGAGCAGCGCGCCGGCGGCGGTCTTGTAGGCGACGATATGATCGGCTGGATCGATCATGAGGCGATTGTCGCCGAGCGCCTCGAGAATGGCGGCGGCCTGCGGCGGCGCCTCGGCGGATAGTTCGCCGATTGCGGCTGCGGTTTGGGGAAACTTGTCGTCGAGGAATTTCGCCAGCGTGTCGTCGACGGCGTCGGCGCGGGCGGCGGTGGCGAACACGATGAGGGCGAGAACCCCGATCGCGCGTAAGGCGCCGAGATGAGCAGCGAGACGACGGGCGTTCAGCGACGTCATCATGTTCCTTTCAACTGCGACATTCGATCTCGGTCGCATCGTGCGACGTGGCGCAGCGAAAATCCAGGCCGGTTAAGAGCGCGGCAGGAGCCCAGCTGGGCTCCTGCCGATGGCCGACGATGGTCGGCCGCTTTTCAGGCTTTGGTCAGCCGCCGCACTTGCCCGTCTTGACGTTGAAGTTGCCGCACGTCATCGGCGCGCGCCAGTCGGCGATCAGGTCCTTCGAACCCTCGAGGTAGGGCGACCATTCCTGCGCCACGACCGGCGCCGGCGTCTGCCAGACCGTGTTGAGCTGGCCGTCGGCCTGGATCTCGCCGATATAGACGGGCTTGGTGATGTGATGGTTCGGTCATCATCGTCGAGATGCCGCCCGTCAGATTGGGGACTGCGACGCCGATCATCGCGGGGATCACCTTGTCCGGCTCGAAGCTCTGAGCCTTCTCGACGCCCTTCACCCACATGTTGAAGCCGATGTAATGCGCCTCCATCGGGTCGTTGGTGGTGCGGTTCGGCTTCTTGGTGAACTCATGCCACTTGGCGATGAAGTCCTTGTTCGCCGGCGTGTCGATCGACTCAAAGTAGTTCCACGCGGCGAGGTGGCCGACCAGCGGCTTGGTGTCGAGGCCCGCGAGTTCTTCTTCGCCGACCGAGAAGGCGACGACGGGAATGTCGGTCGCCTTGATGCCCTGGTTGCCGAGCTCCTTATAGAAGGGCACGTTGGCGTCGCCGTTGATCGTCGACACCACGGCCGTCTTCTTGCCGGCCGAGCCGAACGCTTTGATCTTCGACACTTCGGTCTGCCAGTCGGAGAAGCCGAACGGCGTGTAGTTGATCATCACGTCTTCGTCGGGCACGCCCTTCAATTTCAGATAGGCGGCGAGGATCTTGTTGGTGGTGCGCGGATAGACGTAGTCGGTGCCTTCGAGCACCCAGCGCTTCACGGAACCGCCGTCCTCGCTCATCAGATAATCGACGGCGGGAATCGCCTGCTGGTTGGGCGCGGCGCCGGTATAGAAGACGTTGCGCTCCGATTCCTCGCCCTCGTATTGGACGGGATAGAACAGGATCGAGTTGAGCTCCTTGAACACCGGCAGCACCGACTTGCGCGACACCGAAGTCCAGCAGCCGAATACGACCGAGACCTTGTCTTTCTCGATCAGCTCCTTGGCCTTCTCCGCGAACAGCGGCCAGTTCGAAGCCGGGTCGACCACGACCGCCTCGAGCTTCTTGCCGAGCACGCCGCCCTTCTTGTTCTGCTCGTCGATCAGCATCAGCATCACGTCCTTGAGCGTGGTCTCGCTGATCGCCATCGTGCCGGACAGCGAATGCAGAATGCCGATCTTGATCGTATCGTCGGCCGCGAACGCCGCGGTGGCTCCAAGCGCAAGCGCCCCTCCCAGGGCCGCGCCGGCGGCGCGTAGAAATATCCGTCTCGTCAACGACATGTTCACCCTCGTCGCTTGCGCCCGTGAAGCAGGGCGGCGGAAGCTCGACCCCACTAGGGGCCAGAGGTCCACTTTCGCAACGAGCGTGCCAACGAATCTCCAAGGATTCGCAGGGGTAGGCGCCCGTAAACAAAGCAGGGCGCCGAAGAATTGTTCAGTGGCCGTTATCGGGGGATGCGGAGCGCGCCTCAGGCTCGGCGGCCCGGTAGCCGACGCCGGGCTCCGTTTTGACGATCGCGGGCGTCGTCGGATCGCGCTCGATCTTGGCTCTGAGCTGGCCGATGAAGACCCTGAGGTACTGGGTGTCCTCGTGGTGCGCCGGCCCCCAGACCGAAGCCAGAATTTGGCGATGGGTCACCACTCGGCCGGCGTTGCGAAAGAGGACCGCGAGCAGGTCGTATTCCTTCGGCGTCAGCTTGATCGGCTCCCCGTCGCGGGTGACGAGACGCTTGTCGAAGTCCATGACGACGCCCGTCGACCTCCACCCGCTGAACGGGCTGGGCCGATTGGGCCGCGTGTCGCAGCGCAGCTCTGAGCCTCGCGGTCAATTCGCCGATGCCGAACGGCTTCTCGACATAATCGTCGGCGCCGAGATCGAGCGCCTCGATCTTCTCCGCCTCGCGATCGCGCGCGGACAGGATGATCACCGGCGTCGTCGAGAACTGGCGGATGTCGCGCAGAACGTCCTTGCCGTCCCGATCGGGCAGGCCGAGGTCGAGAACGATGAGATCGGGCGCGCCGGTCGCCGCCAGCCGCAAAGCCTGGGCGCCGGTCTCGGCCGTTTGCACCTGAAAGCCGGCGGCGGTGAGCGCAACGGTGAGAAACCGCTGAATTTGCGGCTCGTCGTCGACCACCAGAACGCGCGGGCCGGTCATGCGGCCGGGCTCGGCGCTATCGGCGTCGCCTGGGCGGCGGGAAGGCGCACGACAAATCGGGCGCCGCGCCGGCGCACCGCCGGGCTCTGCGCCACGATTGCGCCGCCCATCGCTTCGACCAGGCGCCGCGAGATCGAGAGGCCAAGGCCGGTGCCCGCCTTGCGCCCGTCCGAGCGTCCGCCACGATAGAACTTCTCGAAGATGCGTTCGAGCTCCGCCGGCTTGATGCCGGGACCCTCGTCGGTGACGCTAAGCACGACCTCGCCGCCCTCCTGGCGGGCGTGAACAATCGCGCCGGCGTCGCCCGCGTATTTGTGCGCGTTGTCGAGCAGGTTGAACAGCACCTGCTCGAGCAGCTTGTCGTCGCCGCGCACGAAGGGCAGGTTGGGCGCAAGGCTGACGCGCACGGGCTCGCCCGGGAACGCCTTGCGGCTGCGCTCGACCGCGCCCTGCACGACATCGGCGATGGAGACCAGATCGCGATTGACCTTGAGGCCGCCCGCTTCGATCCGCGACATGTCCAGCAGATTGGCGACGAAGCGCGCGAGCCGCCCCGTCTCCTCTTCGATCGACGACAGGAGTTCGAGCACGTTCGGCCGGGCTCATCTTGTCGCCAAGCGCGCGCAGCGAACTCGCCGCGCCGGCGATCGAAGACAACGGCGTGCGCAGATCGTGCGAGAGCGAATCGAGCAGCGCGTCCCGCACCTTCTCGTTTTCCTGCATCGTCGCCGCATTCACCGCTTCGCGCGCGAGCAGCGCCCGGTCGAGCGCGATCGCGGTCAGATCGAGGATGGCGGTCAGCGCCCGCTCGTCCTCCGCAGTGATCGGCTCATCCGCGGAATGGGGCTCGAAGCCGCAGACCGCGATCGCCCCGCGCGCGGCGAGCAGCGGCCGAAACTGATAGGCGATGCGCGGCAGCGTCCCGGTTCCCCAGCCTGCGGGCTCCTTTTTCTGCTGCGCCCAGTTCGCGGCGCCGAGAGCGGCGGCGTCGAGTTGCGCGTCGGGCGGCCAGGCGGCGCGAATTTGCAGTTCGTCCCCCTCCGCGACCAGGAGCACGATGCGGCCGCCGAATGTCGCGTGCAAATGCGCCGCGGCCGCCCACAGCACGTCGTCGGCGCGCAACGCGCCGGAAAGCTTGCGCGAGTAATCGTAGAGCGACTGGGTGACCTCCGCGTTCCCGATCACCGTCTCCCTTTGGTCGCGAATGCGCCCGGTCAGCGATCCGGTGAGCACGGCGACGGCAAGAAAAATGAGGAGCGCGAACAGTTCCTGGGGCTGCGCGACCGTGAACGTGTAGATCGGCTCGATGAAGAAGAAGTTGTAAGCGGCGAACGACGCCAGCGAAGCGAGGACCGCGGCGCGGGTCCCAAACCGCACCGCGCAGAACAGGACCGCGGTGAGGAAGATCATCGACAGGTTGGGAAGCTTGAGGACGGCGGAGAGCGCTTCGGCGACCGCGACGGCGACGGCGACCGAGGCGAGCGCGACCGCGAGCTCGGCTCCAAGCCCCCTCCGGCTGAGAAGCGGCTTCAGACGCGGCCACAACGACGGTCGCGCCTCTTCGCCCGGAACAATATGAATCTCTATTCCGCCGGCGCGGCGCATCAGCGCCTCCGGCAGCGAGCGACCGAGAATGCGGCGCAATAGTCCCGCCCGCGACTGGCCGAGCACGATCTGAGTGACATTTTCGCGCGCCGCGAGTCTCAGAATGTCGCTTGGATAGTCGCTGCCCTGAAGGCGCATCGTCTGCCCGCCCAAACGCTCGGCCAAGCCGAACACTTTGGCGAGCCGGTTGGCGCGCTTGGCGTCGCTCAGCCTGGCCGATGGTCTCGACCGTGACGGCGATCCAGTCTGCGTTGAGGCCGGTTGCGAGCTGGCTTGCGCGCCGGATGACCCGTTCCGACACCTCGTCCGCTCCAACGCAAGCGAGCAGGCGCTCGGACGCCGCCCACGGACCCTCGATCGCCTTCTCGCGCAGATAGTCGACCATCTGATCGTCGACGCGATTGGCGGTGCGGCGCAGCGCCAATTCGCGCAACGCCGTCAGATTGCCGGGGGTGAAGAAATTCTGCGTCGCCCGCCGGGCTGTCTCCGGCACATAGACCTTGCCTTCGTTCAGGCGCTGGATGAGCTCGTCGGGCGTGAGATCGACCAGAACGACGTCGGCGGCCTCCTGCAAGACCCGGTCGGGAACGGTCTCGCGCACGGCGACGCCGGTGATGCGAGACACGACGTCGGCGAGACTCTCGAGATGCTGGATGTTGAGCGCCGTCCAGACGCTGACGCCCGCGTCGAGCAGCTCCTGGACGTCCTGCCAGCGCTTCGGATGCCGGCTGTCCGGAGCGTTGGTGTGGGCGAGCTCGTCGACGACGATCAGCTTGGGCTTGCGCTCGAGCGCCGCGTCCAGATCGAATTCTTCGAGCGTGCGGCCGTGGTATTCGATCTTGCGCCGCGGCAGGATTTCGAGCCCTTCGACGAGCGCGCTCGTCTCGGCGCGGCCATGAGTCTCGACGAGCCCGATGACGACATCGACGCCTTCGTTCTTCAGGCGCCGCGCGTTCTGCAACATGGCGTAGGTCTTGCCGACGCCGGGCGCGGCGCCGAGAAAAACCTTCAGCCGGCCTGCAGTCTCCCGGTGGAACGCCGCCAGAAGCGCGTCCGGATCAGGGCGTGCGGCGTCGGGTCGGTTGGTTGGGGCCATCGGCGCTCGTGGGTCGTCATGACGCTTTTAACCCATCCAGCGCCAAATTCAGCCGCAAAACATTGACTCTCGGCTCGCCGATCAACCCTAAAGCCCGACCGTCGATCGCGCCTTCGACCAACGCCCGCACCTTGTCCTCGGGCAAGCCCCGCGCCTTCGCCACCGAGGCGACCTGGCCCAAGGCGGTTTCTGGCGAGACGTCGGGATCGAGCCCGGAGGCCGATGTCGTGACGGCGTCGGCGGGAACCGGGCCGGGGCCCGCCATCGCGCGCCAGGCCTCGACGCCGCCCTTCACCCGGTCGACGAGCTTTTGCGAGGTCGGGCCGAGGTTCGAGCCGGACGAATTGGTCGGCGTTGTAGGGCGCGTCGATCGTCTTCGTCGAATCGTTGGGGTCGGTGTCGCTGGTGGCCGAGGGACGCGGATGAAAATAGCGGTCGCTCTTGAACCACTGCCCGATCAGCGCCGAGCCGACGACGACGCCATCCTTCTGGATCAGGCTTCCGTTGGCCTGATAGGGCAGGGCGATCTGAGCGATCCCCGTCACCGCCAACGGATAGACAAGGCCGGTGAGGACGCTGAACAGGACGATGAGGACGAGTGCGGGACGCAGGTGCTGGAGCATGGGTTGTGCCTAAGGTTTAAGCGAGGTGAAGGGCGGCGACGACGACGTCGATCGCCTTGATGCCGATGAAGGGCAGGATCAGGCCGCCCAGGCCATAGATGAGGAGATTGCGCCTGAGCAGCGCCGCCGCGCCGACCGGCCGGTAAGCGACGCCCTTCAGCGCCAAGGGAATGAGGGCGATGATGATGAGAGCGTTGAAGATGACCGCGGACAGGATCGCCGACTGCGACGACGTCAGGCGCATGACGTTGAGCGTTCCGAGAACCGGATAGGTCGCCGCGAACATCGCCGGCAGGATGGCGAAATATTTCGCCACGTCATTGGCGATCGAGAAGGTGGTGAGCGAGCCGCGCGTCATCAACAGCTGTTTCCCGATCTCGACGATTTCGATCAGCTTGGTCGGATTGGAGTCGAGATCGACCATGTTGCCGGCTTCGCGCGCGGCCTGCGTGCCGGTCTGCATCGCGACGCCGACATCGGCCTGAGCGAGCGCCGGCGCGTCATTGGTGCCGTCGCCGCACATGGCGATCAGTCGGCCGCCGGACTGCTCCTTGCGGATATAGGCGAGCTTGTCCTCCGGCGTCGCCTCGGCGAGAAAGTCGTCGACGCCCGCTTCGGAGGCGATCGCCGCGGCGGTGACGGGATTGTCGCCGGTCACCATGACGGTTCGGATGCCCATGGCGCGCATCGCCGCGAAACGCTCCTTGATGCCGGGCTTCACGATGTCCTTGAGATGGATGACGCCCAACAACCGGCCCTCCTCGGCGACCGCGAGAGGCGTGCCGCCGGACATTGCGACCCGCTCGACCGCCTGACGAAACTCGAGCGGCGTCTTCTCAATCGGCAGCTTGAGATAGCGAAGGATCGAGTCGATCGCGCCCTTGCGGATCCAGCGGCCAGCGACGTCGACGCCCGAAATGCGGGTCTGCGCAGTGAACGGAACGACGACGGTCGTCTTGGGATCGAGCTTCGGCTCCGCGAGGCCGAAATCGCCCTTGGCGAGAGCGACAATCGAGCGGCCCTCGGGCGTATCGTCGGCGAGGCTCGAGGCAAGCGCCGCGGCGGCGAGATCCTCGGTCCTCACGCCGCTGACCGGCAAGAACTCGGTCGCCATGCGATTGCCGAAGGTGATCGTCCCGGTCTTGTCGAGCAGCAGCGTATCGACGTCGCCCGCCGCCTCGACCGCGCGGCCGGAGGTCGCAATGACGTTGAAGCGGACCAGCCGATCCATGCCGGCGATGCCGATGGCCGAGAGAAGGCCGCCGATCGTCGTCGGAATGAGGCAGACGAGCAGCGCGATCAAGACGGTCGCCGACAGGACAGTCCCTGAATATTTGGCGATCGGCCACAAGCGTGACGCAGACAATCAGGAAGATGATGGTCAGCCCGGCCAGCAGAATCGACAGCGCCAATTCGTTCGGCGTCTTCTGCCGTTCGGCGCCCTCGACCAGCGCGATCATCCGGTCGATGAAGGTCGAGCCCGGCGCGGCGGTGATCCTCACCTTGATGAAGTCGGACAGCACGGTCGTTCCGCCGGTGACGGCCGAGCGATCGCCGCCGGCCTCGCGGATGACGGGCGCGGACTCGCCGGTGATCGCCGATTCATTGACGGAGGCGACGCCCTCGAGGATCTCGCCGTCGCCGGGAATGACCTCGCCGGCTTCGACCAGCACGACATCGCCCAGACGAAGATCGAGCGCGTTCACGCCTTCGACGACGCCGCCAAGGTTTTCGGGATCGATATAGCGCTTGGCGCGGGTGTCGCTGCGCGTGCGCCGCAAAGCGTCGGCTTGCGCCTTGCCGCGCCCTTCGGCGACCGCCTCGGCGAAATTGGCGAACAGCACCGTGAACCACAGCCAGGCGGCGATCTGGCCCGAGAACGAGCCGTCCCGTTGTGGGTCACAAGATCGCGGATGAAGAACAGGGTCACCATCAGCGACACCACTTCGGTGACGAAGATGACCGGGTTCTTCGCCAGCGCCCGCGGGTCGAGCTTGCGCAGCGCGTCGATCGCGGCGCTGGCGATGATCTTGCTGTCGAACAGGCCTTGCGGCTTGGCTTTCGACGACATGTCGATCTCCGATCAGAAGGTTTTGCCGCCGAGCATCAGGAAGTGCTCGACGATCGGCGCCAGCGACAGCGCCGGGAAATATTGCAGGAGGTAGAGAATGACGATCACGCCGACCAAGAGGCCGACGAACAGCGGCCCGTCGGTCGGGAAGGTGCCGGCCGAAGCCGGAATCTTCTTCTTCGCCGCCAGCGATCCGGCCAACGCCAACACGGGAACGACATAGGCGAAGCGGCCGAGCAGCATCGCGATGCCGAGCGTCGAGTTGAACCAGAGCGTATTGCCGTTCAGGCCGGCGAAGGCCGAGCCATTGTTGGCGTTGGCCGACGCGTAGGCATAGATAACCTCGGACAGGCCGTGCGGGCCGCTGTTGTTCATACTATCGAGCGCCGTCTGCAGCAGCACGGCCGCGCCCGCGAAGCCGAGCACCACGAGCGGATAGATCAGCACCGCCAGCATCGCGAATTTCATTTCGCGCATTTCGATCTTCTTGCCGAGATATTCGGGCGTGCGGCCGACCATCAGCCCGGCGACGAACACCGCGATGATCGCGACGACCAGAAAGCCGTACAGCCCCGCGCCGACACCGCCCGGCCAGATGCAGCCGGCGAGCAGGTTGAACATCGGCACAATGCCGCCGAGCGGAGTATAGGAATCGAACATCGAGTTGACCGCGCCGGTGCTGGTTCCGCTTGTCCCGGTGGTGAACAACACCGACATCGCCTGACCAAAGCGGACCTCCTTGCCCTCGAGGTTGCCGGCTGACGGGTCGACGCCCAGCGCTGTCAGAATCGGATTTCCGGCGGTCTCCGACCAATAGGCGACGCCGACGCCGACGATGAGAAAAACGGCCATGGCGGCCAGGATCGCGCGTCCCTGACGAATGTCGCCGACGACGCGGCCGAAGGCGAGAACGGAAGCGACCGGGATCAACAGGAGCGCCCAGATCTCGATGAAGGTTGGTCCAGGCGTTGGGGTTCTCGAACGGATGCGCCGAATTGGCGTTGAAAAAGCCGCCGCCGTTGGTGCCGAGCTCCTTGATGATCTCCTGGCTCGCCATCGGGCCGATCGCGATGGTCTGTTTCGCGCCTTCCAGCGTCGTTGCGTCGACCGCGCCGGCCAGCGTCTGCGGCACGCCGAGCGCGATCAGCACAAATGCGCCGACCACAGCGATCGGCAGCAGGATGTAGAGCGTGATCCGGGTCAGATCGGCCCAGAAATTGCCGACCGTGGTCGCCGAGGAGCGCGCAAAGCCGCGCACCAGCGCGAAGGCCATCGCGAGGCCGGTCGCCGCGGAGACGAAATTGTGCACGGTGAGGCCGAGCATCTGGGTCAGATGGCTCATCGTCGTCTCGCCGGCATAGTTCTGCCAGTTGGTGTTGGTGATGAAGCTGATCGAGGTGTTGAAGGCGAGATCCGGCGGCACGGCGTCGAAGCCGCGCGGGTTCAACGGCAGCAAGCCTTGCAGCCTCTGGACGCCGTAGAGAACGAGGAATCCGGCGACGGAAAAGACGAGCATCGCGATCGTATAGGCAAACCAGTCCTGCTCGCGCGCCGGGTCCACCCCGGCCAAGCGGTAAAAGCCGCGCTCGACCGGTCCGATGACCGGGCTGAGAAAGGTTCTTTCGCCTGCGTAAACGTCGGCAATGAATTTGCTGAGCGGTATGGCGCAGCCCAGAACCAGAGCGAGCACAAGCGCGATCTGCGCCCAGCCGACGAGCGTCATCGCATCACCTTTTGATCTAGAATTTTTCCGGATGGATCAATGTGTAGAGGAGGTAGAGGCCGAGCCCGACGGCGACGACCAGTCCGATGATCGGTTCACTCATCGGACGCTCCTAAAGCTGACGCAGTCGCGAGGGCGTAGACGCCCATCAACGCCAAAACCGCCAAACCGAGCACTACGAATGCGACGTCGAGCATGATCGACTCCTTGCTGGAGCGGTTCTTAGCGCCGAGCCCGCGTAAGCTTTCGATTGCGAATTGGGCGGCCGGGCGTAAGGATTTCATAAGTTTCGGAGCGGCAATGAACTGCGCCCAGCCGCGATTTTGGCGCGCGGACCATCGCAGAAGATCAGATCCGGCAAAGGCAATACGAAGCGAGCGCGCTCGCCCTTGCAGGAGCGGAAATGTTCAGGATCGTTGCAGTTGTCGTAAATATCATCTATATTATGTGCATAATCGGCCGCTCGACACATTCGTCGATGCTAACGCCCGGAAAGATGTGGTAGCAGGTTCGGGCGTAGGCTCAGCTTGGCGGCGCGGGCTCAGACTTCTCGTCCGCCGGGCTCTTCGTCATGATTTCGCGATAGTCCCGCGTCTGGGCGTCGTCTCGCTGTAACTCAGGAGAATAGCTTTGCTGCACATAACGCCAATGTCTCGGCGCCGGTGGCGCATCGCTGCGATCGCGTGCGCTCTGCCGGCGGCGATGCTGCTCGCCGGATGCGGCAAGAAGCAAGCGGAGCAGGCCGTAGTCGGCCAGGTGATCGCTCATGTCGGCCCGGACGATGTGACTCAGCAGGAACTGGACAACGAGCTTCGCCTCGCCAACGTGCCGGCCGATAAGCGCAGTGACCAGATCGTCAAGGCGGCGCTGTCGCGCATCGTCGAACGCAAGTATCTGGTGCAGCAGGCGGTCGCGGCGAAGCTCGATCGCGAACCGACCGTGCATCTCGATCTCTTGCGCTCGCGCGAGCAGATCCTTGCCGGCGCCTTTGTTCAGCGCGACCTGTCGTCCAAGATGAGCGCGGTTTCCAAGAACGAAATCGACAGCTACATCCAAGCCCATCCCAAGCAGTTCGACCAGCGGGAGCTGTTCCAGGTCGACCAGATTTCCTTCACGACGCCGAAGGACGTGGAGGCCCTCGCGGCGGCGACGAAGGATTTCAAGTCGCTCGATCAGGTTGAAGCGAAGCTGAACGAAATGAACATCAAATTCAGCCGCGGCACTGCAACCTTGGACAGCGCAACGATGCCCGCCGAGATGCTGAAGGTGCTGGACGCCCGGAAGCCCGACGACATTTACTTCATACGTTCGCGAGGGAGCGCGAGCTTTTTCAAGGTGACGTCGGTGGATCCGAAGCCGTTGACCAGCGACCAGGCCAATGAGTTCGCGAAACGCGAAGTCCGGGTCGATATCGGCAGGAAGGGCGCTGAAGCGATCTCCAAGGCTGCGTTGGCGGATGCCAAGTTCGAAGGGGACTATGCCCGCATCATGACGGCCACTGCGCCGGCCGCCGCAACGCCGGCGCCCGCGACGGATGGCGCGGCGGTGCCTGGCGCTACACCGGCGCCCGCGACGGAGGGCGCGGCGCCGTCTGGCGCGAGCCCGACGACCGAGACGCCCGGCGGCGAAACCCAAAAGGAGCAGCCGAAGAACTGATCGGCTTACGCGGCGGCGGCTGAACCCAAGGTTCGACAGGCCGCCGCCCAAAGGCAGGTTGAGACGCGTCCCCGAACGCCATGTGCAATCGCGGGTGGCAGCCTGGTCGCCTGCGAAACTGTGACACCGGTAGCTCGCGGCCGTTCGTGAGCCGCGCCGCGCCTGTCTCGATCCCCGTGGATGTCGGCTGCCCTTAAGCGCGTGAATGGCGAGGCGGCGACGTCGCTTGATCTTCTGGCGTTCCCAGTCAATTTCCGACCAAGTCGCGTCCTCCGCGATTGAGCCAGCCCGCCGTTCCCCAACTATCTATGGTAGACAATATTGTTGATTGAAAGCATAGAGGAGCCATGATATTGCTGGATGAGGGTATTATACACACCCTGATTGTTTAGGTAACGGGGGCTTTTCGATGAAGACACTCGGCTATGTTGTGATTTTGTTGCTCTCCTTCGCCGTTCCTGTACGTGCTGCCCAAGTGTATAGTGGCTGCGCGGCTCCGCCGTCGACGTTCAGAAATGTCTGGTACTTTGATCCGGTGCACGGAAAGACCCAGGCTGGCCGGCGGCAATGGTTCCCAGGCCCACCCATGGAACAACCTCCAGGCGTTAGTTCAAGCGGAGGCCGGCTACTCTTTCCCGCTTTTGACAACCGCCCCTTATCGTCAGGTTCCGGTCCCCGGGCAACCCGCGGTTGTGGCCGCGGGTCCAAAGGCAGGCCCGATCGCGCCCGGCGATGAAATCCTGCTCATGAGCGGAAACTACGGCAACCTCTGGATCAACGTTGTCGGTGCGGAGATTTCGAACTCCGCTTTTATAACGATTGAACCGGCGCCGGGGCAGACGCCCGTCCTAACTTCGCTTTTGGTCGCCGCCACCAACGAATGGGTGTTCAATGGGCTCAAGGTGCAAAGTCTCGAACCCGCTGCTCTCAGTGGCAACGCTCTGGTCGAGATCAAAGACGGGGGGGCGACTCATCCGACATCCGACATTGTGTTTGAGAATATGACCATCTCGTCCCTGGACGACGCCGAGGCCTGGAGCCGAGGCCAGTGGGTCGCAAACGCGCGCAACGGGTTCTGGGCCCAGAGCAGCGCGGGCGGCGCGTATACAAATTGCATATCGTTGACCGGATCGCATATCAGCAATGTGAGGACCGGCGCCGGGCTTTTCGCCGCTAAACTCCTCTTCTCCAACAACGAGATCGACCATTTTGGCGACGATGGCATTGACTATGCAGCGAGTAATCTCGCGATCACCCATAACGACCTCCACGACAATCTGGACGTCGGCGACGGCAATCATGAGGACGCCATGCAGGGCGTGGTAGGCGTCCTGCCGACGGGCGCCACTGTGAACCATTTGCAGAACATCCTGATCGATAGCAATCTGGTCATCCGGCAGACGGACCCCGAGCTTTCATTCCCGACTTATCTGCAGGGCATCGACGCCTTCGACTCGGACTGGACGAACATGACCGTGACCAACAACGTCATCGTCACCAGTTCTTGCTATGCGATTGCACTGTTCAGTCTCCACAACAGCCTGATCGCCAACAACACGGGTCTTGAAGACGGCCTCGTCGCATCCCCAGGCTGTTCGGCCGCGATTGTCGGTGGCGGCGCTACCCACGAAGGGCCGCCCAGCACGAACGTCAGGTTCGCGAACAACCTCGCTGACCACTACACCATCGGCGGCTTGTCAGACGTAAACGTCACCTACGACCACAACGTCGCGCTCGACGTTAATAGCACTCAGAGCTTTATTCATGTGGCGGGGGGTAAGTGGGTCTTCGGCGAGCCTGCTGGGACAGATACGAATGGCAACGTGACAGTTGCGCCCTCGAAGCCCTACGCGAGCCAGTTCCAGGCGTGGAATCCTGCGGCGTTGAACTTTTTGTTGGTGCTGAAGTCGGGATCTGTGGCGATCGGCGCAGGCACAGCGACAGGCGCGCCAACCGTCGACATCCTTGGCGTTGCTCGGGCCGCTTCTCATACTGCTGGGGCCTACTCGTACCCGTATTGAGCGCGAAGTCATAGTGCTGCTCCAAACTCATCAAAATGTTGAGGGAATAATCAGAGTTATGATTCAAGCCGAATCGGGGATGAAGCTTAAATCATGACCGGGGAATTTAGGCTGAGGAACTCATTGATCACGGCCAGAAGATGACGGCTGCGGCGATGCAGATTGCGGAGAAGTAGGCGTGGGCGCAACGGTCGTATCGGGTGTGGAGGCGTCTCCAGTCCTTGAGCCTGCCGAACATGGTCTCGATTCTGCGGCGCTGTTTGTGGAGGACGGCGTCGTGGGGGATCGGGGCTTTGCGATTGGATTTTGAGGGGATGCAGGCGGCGATTTTGCGGTTCGCGAGCGCCTCACGGAACCAATCGGCGTCATAGCCCTTGCCGGCGAGAAGCTCCTTGGCTCTAGGCATGGCGGGCAGCATCAACGCCGCGCCCTTGAAGTCGCTCATCTGGCCTTCGCTGAGCAACATCACGAGCGGTCGACCTTTGCCGTCGCAAACCGCGTGAAGTTTGGAGTTCAAGCCCCCTTTCGTGCGTCCGATACCTCGGGGAACAGGCCCTTTTTTAAAAGGCTGGCGGCGGTGCGATGCGCCTTCAGATGCGTGGCGTCGATCATGATCCGCTCAGCCTTGCCGCCCTTGCCCGCCAGCTCGGCGAAGATCTTGTTGAACGCCTAGGCTGAACGAGGCGCAGTTGGGCCGGTCGAACCGCATCTTTCGGAGAACCAACCGGGAGCGCGCAGACGGCCGACCGGCGGGTGGTCAGCGGAACGTTCATCTTCTCTGAAGACCGGACACTGGTGGCAGGATTGCCCGTCCCTCTACGGTTCGCCCACGACCTACGATCGGTTCCCTCCGCTGGACGATCCGAGGGGCTTGGCGACGGCTGTTTGAAGCGCTCGTGCACTCTGATCCCGGTGATGGTCAAGCCCTCGACAGCACGACGGCTAAGGCCCGCCGTTCGGGGGCGGAAAGCTTTTATTTTCCTTTGCTGAACCTATTCGAACGAAGACCCCGCCGGGTTGTCTCCATGGCGGGGGCGCCGGGCGCGTCGGGTCCGCCTACTTCGGCGCCATGCGCAGGGCGCCGTCGATGCGGATCGTCTCGCCGTTGATGTAGCCGTTCTCGACGATGTGGACGGCGAGCGCGGCGTATTCGGCCGGTTGGCCGAGGCGCGCCGGAAACGGCACCGAGGCGGCAAGCGAATCCTGCGCCGCCTGCGGCAGGCCGAACAGCATCGGCGTCATGAAGATGCCTGGCGCGATGGCGTTCACCCGGACGCCGAACTGCGCCAGTTCGCGCGCGATCGGCAGCATCATCGCCACCACGCCGCCCTTGGAGGCGGAATAGGCGGCCTGTCCGATCTGGCCGTCGTAGGCCGCGATCGAGGAAGTCGAAATGATGACCCCGCGCTCGCCGTCGACCGGCTCAAGCTTGCTCATTGCCGCGCTTGCGAGCCGAATCATGTTGAAGGTCCCGATCAGGTTGACGCGGACCACTTTCTCGAAGTCGGCCAGCGGATGAGGCCCATCTCGGCCGGCGACCCGTTTGGCCACGCCGATTCCGGCGCAATTGATGAGGACCCGCGCGGGGCCGTGCGCCGCTGCGGCTTTGTCGAGCGCCGCGTCGACCGAGGCTTCATCCGCGACATCGCCTGTGACCGCGAGGCCGCCAATCGCCTTGGCCGCCTCCGCCGCCGCGGCCGGATTGAGGTCGAAGATCGCGACTTGCGCGCCCTTGGCGGCGAGCGCCTCCGCCGTGGCGCGGCCCAGTCCCGAGCCGCCGCCGGTCACGATCGCCGCAACTCCAGTGAGTTTCATCGTGCTTCCTCCTCGGCTCAAGCGGGCCGAGCCTGCCCCATAGCAACGGCCGACGCGTCGCGCCACTGCCGATGCGCGGACATCAGACGGACGGAGATTCGCGTTGCGATCAGCTGAGCTTAACGAACAGCCTGCCGTCTTCGACCTTTACCGGATAGGTCGCAAGGTTGATGCAGGCCGGCGCGCCCTTTGCTTCACCGGTGGTGAAGTCGAATCGGCCGTTGTGCATCGGGCATTCGATGATCGTGTCCTGAACGAAACCGTCGGCGAGCTCGACTGCCTCATGCGTGCAGAGGCCATCGGTCGCAAAATAGCGGTCGTCTTCAGTGCGGTAGAGCGCGTATTGCTTGCCTTCGTGCTCGAACGGCGCGACGTCCTCGGGCAAAATCCGGTCGGCTGGACCGGCGTCGATCCAGGTGTCGCTCATTTCAGCCGTCCCGCAGCCTTTGCCGGCGTGGCGGTCACCTCGGGCTGCGCCGATGGCGGCAGTTCGCGCCGGACGAAATAGGTTGGCTCCTTCAGCTGGCGCAGGACCGTCGGGATGATCTCGCGATAGGCAGCGATGCTGCTCGGATAGGGCGTGGGGCAATCAGCCTTGATCGCCTCATGCAACTTGGGCAGCGCGTGATAGGGGACGGTTGGAAAAATGTGGTGCTCCACGTGGTAGTTCATATTCCAATAGAGGAACCGAAAGATCGGGTTCATGTAAACGGTGCGCGAATTCAGCCGATGATCGAGCACGTCCTCGGCGAGGCCCAGATGCTGCGTGACGCCGCAATAAAGCGCGAACCATCCACCGTAGAGCGTCGGCAGACCGACGTACATCGCCGGCAGGATCGAGCCGGTAGCGAAACAGGCGACGAGGACGAGGGCGTAGATGGCGAGGTAAATGCGAGCGACGAAGTACACCTTCGACCGCTCGCCTTCAGGCACGAAAGTCGCCTCCTCCTCGGTCAGCCGGCCGGTTGCATGCAGAAACACCTTCTGAAAGAAGATGACCGTGTTCTTCAGCGCGAAGATGTTGAGCAGAAGAGAGCGAACGTCCGGCGGACGCGGCGTGATGATCTCGGGGTCGCGCCCGACGATGATCGTATCGGTGTGGTGGCGCGTGTGACTCCAGCGCCAGATCTCTGGCTCGCGCATGATCATGAAGCAGGCGATCTGATAGACCGCATCGTTCATCCATTGCGTCTTGAACGCAGTGCGATGGCCGCACTCGTGCCAGCGGCTGTCCGTCGAAGACCCGTAGAGCACGCCGTAAACGATGAAGAAGGGAACTGCGGCCCAGCTCCCCCAGAAGTAATAGCCAAAACCTCCGGACACGATGAACGACGCGATCCAAATAAGCGTATCCCGGATCGCCGGGCCGTCCTCGCGACGCATGAGCTGTTTGAGCTCTGCCCGAGATATCGGCGGCGTGTACCATCGGGCAGAGGCAAGTCCAGCTGCGACGGCCCGCTCGGCATCTGGACCGACAAGGCTATAATCGCGAGTAACTGTTGTGACTGACATCTTGTCTCGGCGTTCCAAATGCGGCTTGCGAACAGCCAAGCCTAACGACAACCCACCTTCGGCTCAACGTCCGCTTTCATCTTCCATGATTCTCCCCCCGCCCTGGGCGTCGGATGGCGAGAATCACGAGAGGAGGCGCGAGGGCGAAATCGATCGCTGGTCGCGCGCGTCGAGATCCCTCCGATCGGACGCAACATCCTACAGTCGCGCTCTGCAGTCGCGTCGAACATTGCTTCGGGGTTCACTCGGGAAAATTGGTCACAATCTGCGCGAGCGCCGGCCGCGGGCGATCCTCGATCGCCGCGGTCGTCCGCCCGATGTGCATGAAGCCTGCGACGCGCTCATGCTCGGCTAGGCCGATCGCGGCGCGAAATCGACCGTCATACGCCATCCACTCGGTGAGCCAGGTCGCCGAGAAACCAAGCGCGCGGGCGGCGACGATCATGTTCATGCACACCGCGCCCGCGGACAAAACCTGTTCCCATTCAGGAATCTTGGGGTGCGGGGCAGCGCGCGATACGACCCCAACGACCATCGGCGCACGCACGAAGCGGCGCGACTCCTCGGCGCGGGCAGCCTCGTCCAGGCTAGGACTGTCGGCGAGGCGGATCTCAAGCGCAAGCCGGCTTGCGCGGTCGCGCGCCCGACCCGCAAAGACCAGGAAGCGCCAAGGCGCGAGCTTGCCATGATCCGGCACGCGCGAGGCGACAGTCAGGATTATGGCGAGTTCGTCAGCACTCGGCGCCGGCCCGGTCATCATCGGCGGTGGAACTGATCGACGGCGTTTGAGGATCTCGATTGTCTCGTTCATCGGCCTATATTCTTGAAAGAGGGCCTGCTCCTTGGGCGAAAACCCGACAGGTGTAAACCGCCTTCGATCCGCCTCAATGTGGGGTCACGAGCGCGCTGGCGCGGCGAGGCATCGGCTTCAATTTTCGGCTACGCGAGGCGGATTGACAGCGGCATGGCGAATTCTGGCGACTCTGGTCGCGCTGATGGCGTTGGTCGCGCCGGTCGGCGCGCAGACGCCGACGAGCGAACCCGCCCAGGCGACCCTCAGCCTTTCCGCAGTTCTTAGCGGCGGCGGCGCGTCGCTCATGGGCGGCCTGCGCTGGCGGGTGTTCGGGGCGCAAGCGGATCCGGACGGCTCGCATCCCTTGATCGTTGAATCCGGTCTGGCCCAGCCCACTCTGACTATACCACCCGGCGACTATGTCGTTCATGTCGCTTTCGGGCTCGCCAGCGCGGCCAAACGCGTGACGCTCGGCGCAGAAGTTCGCTCCGAACGACTAACGCTTTCGGCGGGCGCGCTCCGGATCGAAGGCACCCTGGCCGACGCGCCGATCGACCCGTCCAAATTGTCGCTTGCGATCTACGTGCCCCAGAACCGCAACCCGCTTGGCAAGCTGGTTTACGCGCAGGGGAAGGCAGGGGATATCATTGGACTACCGGAAGGTTCCTATCATATCGTCTCGACGTATCTCGACACTGTTGGCGCCCACTCGGGAGTGAGCGCCGCCGGCAATTCCTCGAAATCAGCCGTGCTCGCCCCCCCTGCGGCGACCCCCTCGAATTCGATGGTCAACGCCGACATCAAAGTCGTCTCCGGCAAGCGGATCGACGTCACGATTCGTCATCGCTGCGCGACGCTCACGCTCAAGCTTGTCAATAAGACCGGGGCCGAGGCGCTTGCTAATACGACCTTCACGGTGCTCACTCCCGGCGGCGACGTCATCCGCGAGCTGGTCGGCGCTTTTCCCTCGCTCGTGCTCGCCGAGGGCGAGTACGTCGTCATCGCGCGCCACGAATTCAAGGTCTTTCAATCGACGTTCCAGGTTCAGACAGGGATGGACCGCGACATCGAAGTTGTTGCAGAAGAGAGCGGCAAACAAGGGCCGTGACCGGATGCAGACCTTCTTCGTCCAAATCAAATGCGCCCTCGGGCGCACCTACGAGGTCGCCAGCGCGCTGGCGGAAGCGGAAATCGCCTCCGAAATCTATTCGATCGCCGGCGACTATGACATTCTGGCCAAATTTTACGTGGAATCTGATGTCGATATCGGCCACTTCGTGGGCCACAAGGTACAGATAATCCCAGGCATCGCCGACACGCGGACCATCATAACGTTCAAGGCGTTCTAGGCTCACGTGCCGGGCGCTCGATTTGGCGACGCCGCGGCTTCCCCGAGGGTCTTTCCCATCCCCCAACAGCAAACAGGCCCTTTTTCAAGATGCGACTAAGCCTTTCTCTCGCTCTCGTCGTTCTCACTAGCGCCGCGAATGCGACCGAGGCGGAGACGGCGTTCCTGTTCGACACCCTGCACGGCAAGACGTCGCACCACGCCTCGTGGCAGAAACTGATGAAGCTCGTGCAGCCAACTCCAGACTGGCTTGTACAGTTCAACCGGAACTTCGATGGCGTCGCCGGCCAGATGACGAGCGTCACCATCGACGGCAAGCCCTATCAAATTTCATTTGTGTGCAAGCCGACGGATTGCGCGGAACACAAGTTCGTCGTGCTGTTCGACGCCGACGGCGAGCATGCGTATGGGGCGCTGGGCGGCAAGGACAATGACCCCGCGTTCTTCGGCTCGCCGACGCAACCCGAGCAGGAGGCGATGGCCAAGGCGGTCAAGAACTGAAGCAACCGAGGACCGTCAGTTCAGCTCCAAGGTGAACGGCTCTCCTTCGGAGCATTCCCGGCCCCGGCCAATCTCGGCGATCGCGGCGTTCATCCGTCCGCGCCGTCCCAGCGCGTCGTCACCCAGCGCCACGAGACGGGCGTTGGGCGAAGCTGTCGGGGAAGCCGCGCGCAGCGCGCGTGCAATCGTGAATTCATCCCGCTCAGGCGCCAGCGCGCAAGCTGCGATATAGGCGGCTGCCGTCGAACGGCTGACTCCAGCGAAACAGTGAATGAGCAGTGGCGACGCGCGGTCCCAGGCGCGGACAAACGCCAAGAGCTCGTCGAGGTGGACCGCCTCCGGTAGGACGTGACCCTCCATCGGCTCGACGATGTCAGAAACGGCCAGATAGAGATGCCGCTCCGGATGGATCGCCGTTGGCCGCTCGACCTCTGTGCCGGGGCTCAGCAGAGTGAGAAGCGAGCGAGCGCCAGTCTTATCGACGGTTTCGGCGATCAGAGCCAGTGAACAGACATGAAGGCGAGGCATGAAGCGGTTCCTGCGGTCGCGCCCTTATAGGGTTGTGGGCGCCTCAGCGTCGAGTTCCGCGAAACGCGCGAGAAATCGTGCTTCAACATCGGCAGGCCGGGCCGGCTCGAGGAAGCGAGCGAAGTCATGCACCGGAAGGCCGGGCTCGCCGAACAGCTTGCGCGCTTCCGCAACCGAGAAGCCGGCAAGCGCAGTCGCCTCGATATAGGCCGAGGCGCGGTCGGCGACTTTGATGCCGCGCTCGAGATCATCCGGGAGTTCGGCCGCCAGGCCGAAGCGGATGAGCACCGCCCGCTTGAGGCGCGCCTCGACCCGCTTGTAATCGCCGCCAACCGCCGCCTTGAACGGCGAGATCATGTCGCCGATCACATATTCGGGCGCGTCATGCAGCAGCGCCGCCAGCCGCGCCTTGCGGGATGAGGGAGCTTCCCCCGCCGCGAACAAAGCCTCCACCAAGAGCGAATGTTGCGCGACAGAGAAGATCTCGGGCCCCTTCGTCTGACCGTTCCAGCGCGCCACACGCGCTAACCCATGGGCGATGTCGCTGATCTCGACGTCGAGCGGCGAAGGATCGATGAGGTCAAGCCGGCGTCCCGACAACATCCGCTGCCAGGCGCGACGCGGCGCGCTCTCGCTCATGGGCGGAGATCGCGCGCCAGCGCCCGGCAAGCCTCGTGACGGCCGCAATCGACCAGGTGATCGTTGACCATGCCCGTCGCCTGCATGAAGGCGTAGACAATGGTCGGCCCGACGAAATTGCCGCCACGCGCCCGCAAATCCTTGGCGATGGCGCGCGACGCGTCGCTGTCGACCGGCACCTCCTTCATGCTGCGCCGCGCGTGATCGATCGGGCGTCCATCTACAAAACTCCACAGATGGCGTGCGAAGCCACCCTTGTCGGCAAAGTCGAGAACAATGCGGGCCAGCGCCACTGTCGCCTCGATCTTGGCGCGGTTGCGAACGATGCCGGAATCCTGCATCAGCGCCTCCTTCTTCTTGTCGCTCCAGCGGACGATTGTCTTGGGGTCGAAGCCGTCGAACGCGTTGCGGAAGGCCGGGCGCTTGCGCAGGATGGTGATCCACGAGAGGCCGGCCTGGAAGCCGTCGAGCACGAGCTTCTCGAACATCGCCTGATCGTCGTATTCAGGCACGCCCCATTCCTCGTCATGATAGGCGACGTAGAGCGGATCGACGCCTGACCAAGGGCATCGCATCAAGCCGTCAGCGCCCTTGAGCGCTGTCACGATCCGCGCGGGCTTCTCTCGATCGGGCATCGGCGGCTTTCCATCCTCAACCATGCTGCGCGCGAGCCATTTGACCGGCCCGGAATCTCCCCCATAGACTTCGGCTCTCCAATCGCCAACTCAAGGGCAGAGGCCATGACGTTTCGCGCCGTTCGCGCCGACAAGACCGACGCCGGGCACCGCGTCCAATTCGTCGACATGGACGAGTCCGAACTCATGGAGGGCGACGTGACGATCCGCGTCACCCATTCGACCGTCAACTATAAGGACGGGCTAGCGCTCAGCGGAAAATCGCCGATTATCCGCCGCTTTCCGATGGTGCTCGGCGTCGATCTCGCCGGCATCGTCGAGAGCTCGCGCCGGTCGGACTTTGCGTCCGGCGACGAGGTCGTGCTCACTGGATATGGCCTCAGCGAGACCCATTTCGGCGGCTATGCCGAAAGGGCGCGGGTGAACGGCGACTGGCTGGTCAAGCTGCCGACCGGACTGACCCGGGCGCAAGCGATGGCGATCGGCACTGCGGGCTTCACCGCCATGCTGGCGCTGATGGCGATCGAGCGCCATGATCTGACGCCGGCCACAGGCGCGGCGTTGGTGACCGGAGCGGCCGGCGGCGTCGGCTCGATGGCGATCTCGCTCTTCGCCGACAAGGGCTGGCGGGTCATCGCCTCGACGGGGCGCGCAAGCGAGGCCGCCTATCTCAAGACGCTCGGCGCCGACGAGGTCATCGACCGCGCGACGCTCAGCGCCCCCACGGGCAGGCCGCTCGGCAAGGAGCAATGGGCGGCCGCGGTCGACAGCGTCGGCTCGACGACGCTCGCCAATGTGCTGGCGCAGACCCGCTACGGCGGCGCAGTCGCCGCCTGCGGGCTGGCGCAGGGCATGGACCTGCCCGCGAGCGTCGCGCCATTCATCCTGCGCGGCGTCTCGCTCTTGGGCATCGACAGCGTCCATTGCCCGAGCGCCCGCCGGCTCGAGGCCTGGCGGCGCCTGGCGCTCGATCTCGACCGCGAAAAGCTCGCGACCATGACCCGGACTATCCCGCTGACCGAGGTGTTCGAGGCCGGCGCCCGCATCCTTAAGGGCGAGACCCGGGGGCGGCTCGTGGTGACGATCGGCTGAGCCGCGTCGAGCCGCGGATGCAACCACCGCGCGAATTCGATTTTGAATAAACGCTTATAAACGTCAATAAACGCTAAAGTAAAACGCTAGTAAAACGGCTAGCGTTTACTAGCGTTTATTTTTTCGAAACGAGACTTTTCAATGGGTTACAGGCGATTCAAATAAAATTTTTCCCTCATTCTCTCTGGCGCCCGTCCTGGTTGCAAAACGAGGCGCGCAGTTCGCCGTCCTGGAGCTCGTCGGCCCATTGGAGGAAAGCTTTGTAGGGGTCGAGTTTGTCATCATCGGCGATTGTAGCCTTCGTTTCCGTTTTGCGCAAGAAAATGTTGCTAGAGTTCCGAAATTCTGTCCCAAGTCGGGTCGGCGCGCCTTAGCCGCCGTTCAACATTCGGAAGCGACGGCCGGTCAAACGCTGGTGACGGCGCGCCCCCTCGCTTTGCGATAGCTCGCATAACCGAGGCCAGCGAAGCCGAGGAGGCGACATCGGCAGGTTTGCGACTCGCCCCGATCCGCCTCTCTGTTCTGCGCAAGGAAACGTCGAGATAATTCGGATATCACAACGTGGCTTCTGGTTCGGCCTCGTTGCTTCGGTCACTGGACCTTGTGCTCTTCGCCGCAAGCGCAGCGTCTGACTTCATGAAATCTTTTCGAGGCTGGTGCTGGGCAAAAAAGCGCTGTCTGCGCCCGGAAGATAGGCCGCCGTCACCCGGCTGGCGCCGATCTTGAGCCGTGACGGCTCCCAGGAGCGCCGGCCGTATTTTGCCCACCTCCCCAGCCTCCACCTGCATGCTGCTCGGCGTCAGCTTCTTCGGCTTTGCGCGGGGGTCGGGATTGACGCCAATTCGCACATGAAGTTGACAGGTCAAGGACACGGGTGATGATAACCACCGGGCGTGAGACCACGTGGAAAGAACGTCAATGCTGACGGATACAAAAGGCGCTGAAGAGGCCGTCGATTCGATTCCGTCCGGCTCCGCCAACATCCCATGACATTGCCCAAGTGGCTCCGCCACGATCCAGCGACATCGTCCAACTCATCGGCGCCGAGCGCAGGGTCGGCGGCGAAGCTCACCGACTTCGACGTCCTGACCTTCGATTGCTACGGCACGCTGATCGACTGGGAATCGGGCATGATCGAAGCCTTGAAGCCCCTGACGAGCAAGGCGTCGCGGCCGCTTAGGCGCGACGAAATTCTCGAGGCGCACGCGCGCCAGGAATCGGCGCAGCAAGTCCAGACGCCGGCGAAGCTCTATCGCGACTTGCTGGCGACAGTTTATCGCCGCCTGGCCGAGGAATGGGGCGTCGCCACAAGCTGGAGCGACTGCGCGACTTACGGCCGGTCAGTCCGGAACTGGCCGGCGTTCGCCGACACGGCTGCGTCGCTTCAGTATCTGAAGCGGCGCTACAAGCTCGCGATCCTGTCCAATGTCGACAACGAGAGCTTCTCCTTCAGCAACGAAAAGCTCGGGGTGGATTTGGACGCTGTCTACACTGCCGAGGACTGCGGCTCCTATAAGCCCTCCAGCCGAAACTTCGAGTACATGCTCGCCAAGCTGAAGACGATCGGGATTGAGAAGAGTCAAATCCTGCACACTGCGGAGAGCCTCTTCCACGACCACATGCCGGCGAACGAGCACGGCCTTGCCTCGTGCTGGATTGATCGGCGCCACGGCAAGGAGGGCTCCGGCGCGACCATGGCCCTGGCGCAAGCGCCCCGATACGACTTTCGCTTCGACAGTCTGGCCGATCTCGTCAAGGCGCATGAGCAAGCGCTGAAGGGCTGATGGAAAAGCCGCCGATCGTCTACGAAGACTTCGCCAAGGTCGATATCCGCGTCGGCCGCATCCTCGCGGTTAAGCCGTTCGAGCGGGCGCGCAATCCCTCCTATAAGGTCGAGGTCGACTTCGGCCCGCTCGGCAGGAAGTGGTCGAGCGCTCAGATCACCAGCTATTCGGAGGCGGAGCTCGTCGGCCGGCTGGTCGCTTGCGTGATCAACATGCCGCCGCGCAACATCGCCGGCTTTCAGTCCGAAGTGCTGATTCTCGGGGCGAAGAATGCGCGCTCCGAAATCATCCTGCTGTCGCCGCTCGCCGAGGTCGCGCTCGGAGAGCCGGTATTCTGATATAAGCGCGCACGCCGCGGCGTTCCGCCCATCGGCCAACGAAGCCTCGAATGTCGCGATGGAGGGCTGGACACGGTGAAGCGCATCCCAACTCTCCTGATGCTCGTTGCTTTGACGGCCTGCTGCGCGCCCGTGTTTTCACTGGCCGCTGAGACCCTCTCGCACCCTTCCGTCAGGCCAAAGAGCGCGCGAGGTCACAAGGTCCCGATGCGACATGACCAGCTCACGCTCTATCCGCACGGTAAGCCCGCCCGTCGCCAATCGGCGTATGGCTACACGCGTCACCGGTTCGATCACCCAACCCCGATCCACAATACCTTTATGGGCGTGCAGCGGTGAGGGGACAAACATGAAAGCGCTGACGCGAACAGTGGGCCTCGCCGCTTTTCCGATCCTGATGTTGGGCGGGGGAGTGGCGCATTCAGAGACCATCAACCCGGCGTTGGTCGGCGCATGGACGCCGTCAATCGCGGACTGCTCGCGGCTGTTTCAAAGAACGAGCCGCGGCCTCTCATTCAAGCAGCCTGTCGACAAGTTCGCTCAAGCCGTGATCATCCGGCCGGGGGAACTTGAAGGCCCGTCAAGCGTATGCCGAGTCCTAAAGGTCACGCGTGCGCAGGACACAATCACCGCGGCGACGGAATGCAGAGACACTGTCGGCTATCTGTCTCTCGACATCACCATCAAGGTCCAATCCGCGCGCCAGATTATTTACAGTGCGAACGGCGGCGAGGCGCTGAATGTAACCTACCTGAAGTGCCCGATGTGAGCCACTGAGGTTTCCTCGGGGGCGCTTACTTCGCCGCCCATTCGAGTTCCGGAACGAACTTGTAGGGATAGTCTGGCTCGACATAGCCGTGAGGCTTCTGCCTCTTCGGCAATGTCGGCTTATCGCGCGGCAGCTTCTTGTACGGGACTTGGCTTCAAGAGGTGGGAAATGACGTTCAGCCGGGCGCGCCGCTTGTCGTTGGAACGCACCACATGCCACGGCGCCCAGGAAATGTCGGTGGCCTTGAACATGTCGTCGCGCGCACGCGAATAGTCGTACCAGCGGCTGTAGGACTTGAGGTCCATCGGCGACAGTTTCCAGATCTTGCGCGGATCGTCGATCCTGGCTTCGAGCCGGCGCGTCTGCTCCTCCTCGCTCACTTCCAGCCAGTATTTGATGAGGATGATGCCGGAGTTCGATAATCGCTTTCTCTACGTGTGGCGTCAGCTCGAGAAAGCGCTTCACCTGCTCCATCGGGCAGAATTCCATCACCCGCTCGACGCCGGCGCGGTTGTACCAGCTGCGGTCGAAGATCACGATTTCACCCGCGGCCGGCAGATGGCGCATGTAGCGCTGGACGTACATTTGCGACTTTTCGCGTTCTGTCGGCGCGGGCAGCGCGACGACGCGATAAACGCGCGGGCTGACCCGCTCGGTGATCGCCTTGATGACGCCGCCCTTGCCGGCGCCGTCACGGCCTTCGAACAAGACCACGACTTTTAGCCCTTTGGCGACGACCCAGAGCTGTAGCTTGACCAGCTCCCCATGCAGCCGTGCGAGTTCGCGTTCGTAGTCCTTGCCGCTGAACTCGTCCGGGCCTTTGGAGGCCTTCTCGTTCTCGCCCTTTTTGTCCTTGTTCAGACGTTTTGCCGCAGCCATCCTTCCCTCCCGGTTATGTTTACATCATGCACCCGGATGCCTATTAAGGACAGAGGGCTTGCATGTGAACTAGGACGGCCTGAAAAGGCCTGGTTCGCGTCGAGTTTCGAGTTCGAGCAAGGCTCCGCTATAAGATTTCGGGTCCCCCTGATGATGAGGCCAAGTGCGGACGACGTGCGGAGGAGACCCAGGATGATCTGTCGTTCGCGTATTGCTGTGTCGGCCCTCGTGGTGGGCATTGGGGCGTGCGCGCTCTCCGTGAGCGGAGAGCCGAAAGGCGGCGTTTCGTGGGTTCCTTCGGCGCACGCGCAAGGCATCATCCGAAATCTGATCGCGCGCCTACGCGGGCAGACGTTGCCGGAGGGCATCGCAAAAGCGAACGGGCGCCTTGAAGCGACCCAGGTCGACGTCTCTTCGAAATATGCTGGGCGCCTCGCCCAAGTGACGGTGGAGGAAGGCTCGAGCGTCACGCAAGGTCAGACGATCGCGAAACTCACCTCGCCCGAATACGAGGCGCAGTTGCGCGCCGCCAAGGCCGACGTGCAGAAGGCGAACGACGCGCTCGCGTCGGCAGAGGCGGAAATCACCTCCCGGCAGAGCGCGCTTGAGTTCGCCAAATCCGACTTTGAGCGTGGCCAGGAGCTCGATGAAGACCGGCTTCATCACCAAGCAGGTCTTCGAACAGCGCAAGCGCAACTTCGATTCCGCGGTGGCTTCGGTGAAAAACTTCACCTCGCAGCGCGACCAGGCTTCGTCCCAGATCGCGAACGCGGAAGCGGAGGTCGATCGCGTCCAGTCGGTGATCGACGATCTGACGCTCGTTTCGCCACGGATAGGGCGGGTGCAGTACCAGCTTGCGCGGGCCGGCGAGGTCGTCGCGGCCGGCGCGCCGATCGTGACGATCCTGGATCTCACCGACGTCTACATGACGGTCTTCCTTCCCGCGGCGGACGCGGGCAGGCTCGCGGTCGGCGACGAGGCCCGCATTATCCTCGATCCGGTGCCCGACTACGTCATTCCGGCAAAAGTCAGTTTCGTCGCGGCGGACGCGCAATTCACTCCGAAGACGGTCGAGACCACCGACGAACGCGCCAAGCTGATGTTCCGCATCAAGCTCAAGATCGATGCGGACGTTCTTCAGCAATTCTATACGCGCGTGAAAACCGGCGTCCGGGGTCTGGGCTTTGTCCGCACCAAGCCCGACGTGGAGTGGCCAGCCGAGCTTCAGGTCAAATTGCCAAAGGCGCCGGCCGCTGACAGCGGAGCGCCTCAAGCGACGGCGCCCGACCCCAAAAGTCCCGATAGTAACGCGGCGGAAACCAAGACGCCCGTTGCAAAATGACCGGCGAGCCGATCGCGCGGGTTAAGAACGTATCGCACCACTATGGCGCGACGGTCTCGCTCACCGACGTCAGCATCGATATTCCTTCGCGCATCATGGTCGGGGTGATCGGCCCCGATGGCGTCGGAAAGTCAACTCTGCTTGGGCTCATCGCGGGCGTAAAGAAGATTCAGGCCGGCGAGGTCGTTGTCTTCGACAAGAGCATCGCCGATCAGGAGACCTTGCGCGAGATGCGCGGCCGCATCGCCTATATGCCGCAGGGCCTCGGCCGCAATCTGTACCCGACGCTCTCCGTCTTCGAGAACATCGATTTCTTCGGCCGGCTGTTCGGATTGTCGGCGACGGAGCGTCGCTCCAAGATCACCGAGCTTCTCACAGCGACCAGCCTGGAGAAGTTCGAAGCGCGTCCCGCCGGCAAGCTTTCCGGCGGCATGAAGCAGAAGCTCAGCCTCTGCTGCGCGCTCATCAACGATCCCGACCTCCTCATTCTCGACGAGCCGACCACCGGCGTCGATCCCCTGTCGCGCGGCCAGTTCTGGATCTCATCAACACGATCCGCGCGCGGCGCCCCCAGATGAGCGTGATGGTCGCCACTGCTTACATGGACGAGGCCGAGCGTTTCGACTGGCTGATGGCGATGGACGACGGCAAGATCATCGCTACGGGCACGCTGAAGGAGCTGCTGACGAAAACAGGCGAGCCCAATCTCGACGACGCCTTCATCGCGATGATGCCCGAGGCGAAGCGCGCCCTGCACAAGAAAGTGGTCGTGCGTCCGCGCGTGGCCTCCCCGGACGAGACGCCGGCGATCGAGGCGGAGGGGCTGACACGCCAGTTCGGCGACTTCGTCGCGGTCGATCACGTCAGCTTCAAGATCGCGCGCGGCGAAATCTTCGGCTTTCTCGGTTCGAACGGCTGCGGCAAATCGACCACGATGAAAATGCTGGTCGGCTTCCTCCCGGCGACCAGCGGCACGTGCAAACTCTTTGGCGAGCCGATGGGCTCAAACGACATGCAGGCCCGCCGCAATGTCGGCTACATGACGCAGGCCTTCTCGCTCTATGGCGAATTGACGGTCGCGCAAAATCTTCAGCTGCATGCCGAACTCTACCATCTGCCACACGACAAGGTCGCTGGCCGGATCGAAGAGCTGCTCGAGCGCTACGATCTGAAATCCGTCGTCAACGCACGACCGGACAGCCTGCCGCTCGGCATGAAGCAACGCCTCCAGCTCGCGGTCGCCGTACTGCACGAGCCCTCCATTCTCATCCTCGACGAACCGACTTCGGGCGTCGATCCGATCGCGCGCGACGCATTCTGGCGCACGCTGATCGACCTCTCGCGCGATGACGGTGTGACGATTTTCGTCACCACCCATTTCATGAATGAGGCCGACCGCTGCGACCGCATCTCGCTCATGCACGCGGGCAAAGTGCTCGCCGTCGGCGCGCCGCAGGAGCTGGTCAAGGAGCGCGGCAGCGCGTCGCTCGAAGACTGCTTTGTCGGCTATCTCGCGGAAGCGGCGGGCATAGACATGTCGAAAAAGGCCGAGGCGCCGGCGCCGACCGCCGCCGAAGTCGAAGCGATCGAGCGGCCGAAGCGCTTCAGCACCGGCCGGCTATGGGCCTATGCGCGGCGCGAGGCGGTCGAGCTCTTGCGCGATCCGATCCGGCTCGCTTTCGCGCTCGTCGGTCCGATCATTCTCATGTTCGCCTTCGGCTTCGGCATCTCCTTCGACATTGAAAACCTAGCGACCGCATCCTTCGACCAGGACGATACGCCCGAGAGCCGCGACCTGCTTCAGGGCTTCGAGGGATCGCGGTATTTCGCCCTCCAGCCTCCGATTACTTCGGCGCAAGAGATGGAGCGGCGCCTCAAGAGCGGGAACACCCAGATCGTGGTCGAAGTGCCGCCCGGTTTCGGCCGCGACCTCCTCAATAATCGGACGCCCGAGGTCGACGCCACGGTCGACGGCGCCATGACGTTTCGTGGCGAAACCGCGAAGAACTACGTGACGCGGGTCATCCGAACGCAAGGCGAGGAACTGCAGCGGTCGCTTCATCGCGCCGGCAGCGCCAACGCCTGGAGGGACGAGGATATTCAAACCCGCTTTCGCTACAATCAGGCCTTTCTCAGCGTGAACGCAATGGTTCCCAGCATTTTCATGCTGCTCTTGTGCCTGATCCCGGCGATCATGTCGGCGATCGCGGTCGTGCGCGAGAAGGAGACCGGCTCGATCGCCAATTTCCGCTCGACGCCGATCACCCGACTCGAGTACCTGATCGGCAAGCAGCTGCCCTATATCGCGATCGCGATGATTGCTTTCTTCGCCTTGTTGCTGATCGCGATTTTCATATTCCATGTGCCGCCGAAGGGACCATTCCTGGTCCTTCTCCTGGGAACGATCGTCTATGTCATTGCGACCGTTGGTTTCGGCGTGCTGATCTCGTCCTTTACCCGGACCCAAGTCGCGGCCGTCTTCGCAACGGCGATTCTCTCGATCGTGCCGGCGGTCAATTTCTCTGGAATGCTCGCGCCCGTCTCCTCGCTTTCGGGCGGGGCGAGGATCATCGGCCTGTCGTTCCCCTCGTCGTGGTACCAGCAGGTTTCGGTCGGGGTCTTCGCCAAGGCGCTCGGCATCGTCGACCTCTGGCGGGACATTGCCGCGATCGCGCTCATCGCGCTCGTCTTCCTGGCTTTGTCGTTGGTCTTGCTTCGCAAGCAGGAGGCGTGAGATGTCCGAGGTCTCCGCGCCCAAGGTCTCCGCGCCCAAAGCCCCGCATCTCGTCGAAGCGAAGCCCCTGACCTTCGTCGACCATGTGGTCAACATCTTCCACCTGGTCATCAAGGAGCTGAGAAGCATTCGGGCGGACCCGGTGATGCTGCTGCTCGTCGTCTATTCGTTCAGCATTTCGGTCAACACGGTCGCCACCGGCGCGGTGACGGAAGCGACCAATCTCTCGGTCGGCATTGTCGACGAGGATGGGTCAGACCTGTCGCGCCAGATCGCCGAGGCGCTGACGCGGCCGACCTTTCAG
>CAVZJI010000049.1:0-51256 GCA_963775405.1 uncultured Alphaproteobacteria bacterium | reverse complement strand
CCGAGGCAAACGAACATTAGCGCGTCGTCCTTGCTGAGCGCGATGCCGCGCGGCCTCTGGCCGGTCTTGATGGTGCGAGTGACCTCAAGCTTGTCAAGGTCGATCACCGAGATCGAATTGCCCTTCTCGTTGGTGATATAAGCGGTCGCCGCGCCGGCTGGCTCCGAAAGAGCGCTAAGGCTCGCGAGAATGGTAAGCGCCCCGGCGCAGTGCGCAAAACGTTTCATTGAAGTTTGCATTTGGTCTCCGGCCTGTCGAAGCCGAGGGTGTCCAGCGTAGACGTCTGATGCAGGAAGCCTTCCTGGGGCGAAACCGAGACCGTGCCTCTGCCATCGGTGAGCAGGATCGGTTGACGCAGCTGCTGGTTCCAGTCGCGCACGGTGAGGCCCTGTCCTTTGAACGCGGCGAGGGTGAATCCCGGCGACAGAAGATCCTCGTGGATCACCTTGGGATCGGCGGATTTGGTGTGCGCGACGCCATCGCCGATCAAGCGCATGGCTTCCCAGGCCTGGTTGTCGCGTGCATTCATGCCGCGCTTGAATAGGCGCTGGAAGCGGCTTTGCAGTTGAGCGGCGCCCCAGAATTCGTGCGAGGGGTCCCAACTCACCGGCCGCAGTCCCGCGGAGCCGACGACCGGGCGCGGATCCCAGGTGCGATAGGGCAGATAGCCGGCGAATACCTCGCTTTCGTCGGCGACGAGGAGCACGTCGTAATCTGGGGCGTTTTGGGTGAAGACCGGCATCTGCCGCTGAACCTGGACGCTACCGGAGTCCGAGCGCCGGCCCCCGCCAGTGTCCTGGTACACGCGCTCCTCGACGATTTTGGCGCCGAATTTCTTGGCCGACCGCCGATAAGCCTCCGCGAGCAATTGGTCCTCCGGATGCGATCCGACCACCAGGAGCCAGCGTCTCCACTGCTTCCAGATCAGATATTGCGCGAGCCCATCGGTGAGCATCGAACGCGTCGGCGCGGTGTGGATGACGTTAGCGCGGCAATCCCCCTCGCGCAGGCGGTCGTCAGGCGCGCCCGCATTGAACACCAGCGCGCCAGAGGGACGGGCCGCGTCGGCGACCGCGAGAACCTCGGCTGCGGGAAGGTCGACGATGAAAAAGCGCACCCCGTCGGCCAGCATCTCTTTCAGGGGCGCGACCGGATCTTCGCCTGGCGCGAGCTTGGCGTCGACGACCGAGAAGGATTGATCGAGGAAGCGGCCAGTCGTGTTGTTGTCATCCATCGCCATGCGCGCGCCGGCGATGAAGTCGTCCGCGGGAGGAACGTCGAGGATCGAGATCGTTTCGCGAGAATGGGCTTCGTGGATGACGCCCACTTTGACCGCGAGGGGATCTGCATCCGCGGGCTGAGCCTCCGCAGCGACCAGGACGAAGGCGGCGACGGAAAGGGCGCAAAGCGCCTGCCAAACGTGGCAGCCAGAGGAAAGATGGGACGTGCGGGTTAGCTTTGCTTGAAACGTGAACATTGCGCGGGGCAGACCCTTTTCATTGAACCACTCGCACAGGCCACGCCTCGCCGCCGAGGAAAGGGCTGGCCAACGGCGAAGACGCTACCCTGCAACCGAGAGGCCCCCGCGGCCCTCAGCCTTAACGCGAGGCAAGCTTTAGTTTGAATTTGGCGGCTGCATCCCAGTGCGCCAACCCCAGATCATCCCCCGCGAGGCATCCCGCATCGAGAGGTCCTGCTCCCTATTCGGCGGGCTATCGAGGCGTTCATCGCCAGAGGAATGACCACTGGAAATAGCTAGACTTGACACTATGGAGACAGGCGCGCCGCACCACCACGCGGCTCTGGCGCCGTTTCCCCACGTGGTCCGCCCTGAGAGGTGGACAGACCCGCTCACCCTTACATCTGCGCCGACAGATAAGCGGTGACTTCCATGCCCGCGCAAACTTCGACGACGACAGGGGTATTCCAGCTCATGTAGTGAACTCCTCGAGTTTCTCTCCGCGTGGGTCGTTCGGATCCCACAAACGAAAAAATTAGCACCGTTTGGGGGCCGCGTCACCTGCTTTGAAGGTTTGGCAGAACCCGCGCGCATCCCGCACGCTCACCCATCGAAGCGCGCTCCTGGTGCGATTGCCACGCGATAGCGCTTTCATCGGCAACCTGCCCTGTGAGCTTGAGGGACGCTTGGTCGGGGGCCGGTGATCGCAGGATACAGAACGTCAATATCATGGTATTTAGCGTCGCGGAGTTGCAGAAAAATGGACCTAAGGTACTGAAATAAGGTCGCGCGCGCAGAAACGCGCACCCCTATTCCTCGGCCGCTGCAATTGCTAAGTCACGGTATGGTGCGACGGGCCGCTTCGCCAGTCCGGCAGCCAGGGGATACCCAGATCAGGGAGGACAATGTGAAGCTGTTGAGTTTTTCGGTTGCGGGGGCGGCGCTCCTTGCTTCGTTGGGCGGTGCGCTGGCGCAGGACGCGGCGGCCGGCGAGAAGGTCTTCGCCAAGTGCAAGATCTGTCATCAGATCGGCGAGGGCGCCAAGAACATGGTCGGCCCAGTCCTCAACGGCGTCGTAGGCCGGCATTCGGGCACTTACGAGGGCTACCATTACTCCCCCGCCAACGAGAAATCCGGCATCAACTGGGATGAGGCGAACCTCAAGGAATATCTCAAGGACCCGAAAGCGAAGGTCCCGGGAACCAAGATGGTTTTCCCCGGTCTGCAGTCTGACGACGACATCGCCAATGTCATCGCCTACCTCAAGCAATTCGGTCCCGACGGCAAGAAAATTTGATCGCTGCGACAGGGCGACTTTAGATCGCCTCGAGATCTGTCCCCACGATCCGTCGCTCGTGGAGCGCGGTCGCGATCAGGGCGCCGGAGGCGCCCGCAGCCTTGAGCGCTAAGAGATCTGGCGCGTCGCGCACGCCGCCCGCAGCATAGATCTCGCGCCCACTAGCGATCGCTCTGATCTCGGCGAGCCGCGTGAGATCCGGGCCGGCGCCGCTGCCGACTCGGGCAAGTGTCATGACAATGATACGGCGAGGCCAAAGCGCCGGTTCGGCCAAGATCTCGCGCGGGCCCTGAAACGCGTCGCCGCGAAAATCGAGCGAGAGCACGACGCGCCTCGAGCCCCGGTGCTGCGCCATCAGCTTGCTGTCGCGTTGCGATTCGCTGCCGATAACCGGTATTCCCAGGTTGGCGCCGATGAGGGCCTCAAGCGCGGTGAGGTCTGCCGCTCCGTTGTCGACCCACATTTGCAATGTTGGAAACTCTGCGCGAATGCGTCGCAGCGTGGGAAAATTATCCCCTTTGCTCTGGATAGCGTCGAGATCGGCGACGTAAAGTGTCGAAAACGGATAAACCCTTAGCAGGCCGCGCACGACCCCGACTGGATCGCTGGTTGGCGAAAGAGGGGATTCGAGCGGCCGATACGAGGCGCGATCGCCCATGCGCGCGCGGACGACCCCCTCGCCCATCAGGTCAATGACCGGAATCGCCTGCAAGCCGGGCCTCAAAGTCCGGCGGCGAAGACCTGCGCCGCCTTGTCCGTCAGCCAGCCCCAAGCTTCGACTTCTGCCGGTCCGGCCGTCTTGCCAATGATGATCTCGAGTCGGCCAAGCTCAGCCTCGACCTCGACGCGCGGCAGCATGTGCAACCGGCTCACCAGCACCGCGCCCTCGATCACAGCCGCTTGCCCACGGTTGAAACCTTGGAAGGGCGCGTGCGAGGCGTGATGCGCGACGCGGCAAACGAAGCGAGGTCTCAATTGATCTTCGCGCACCTCAACGACGACGAGTTCGAGATGCGACAAGGTCGCCGCAAGACGTGGCGCGCCGACAAGCGTGGCGGGCGTCAGCGGCCAGTCGCGACGTCCCGTGAGACATCCCGCAAAGACGCGGACGTCGTCGGTGAAGTTGGCGACGGCGAATGGCGCATGACGCAGATTGTCGAGCGTCGTCGAGGGGTGAAACGGCGCCAGTATCCATCGCTCGCCCTCGGCGATCAGCCCCAAGGGCGCGATATGGGGCTCGCCGAGCGCACTGACCGTGATAACGACGGCCTCGCGAATCAAGGGCATCGAATCACTCGTTCGCCGACCGCGAACGCAGCGTGTGGCCCGCTTCGCTTAAGCGTGTCCTGTCCTCGCGGCGCCGATCGGTTGCGCAACCCCAGTCCAGCGGCTCGTCCTGCGCGTAGCGTTTGCCTAACTGAAAAGCGATCTCCGCCTTCGTCAACTCGGCCCCGAGATAGAAGGCGTGAGCGCCGTCTGTTTCGACCCGGAGTTTATCGAACAGCGTAAAAGCCTCCTGCGCGACAAAATGGCCAGCGCGATTATAGACGTGAATTCCGTCCTCGGCCGCCTCTATCCGGTAGTTGTCGTCCTTCACTTGCGCTGAACTCTCAGCAATCTCTCGACTCGTGTAAGGAAACGGCTTCTGGTCGTGGACCTGCAACAACGCCCGTCCATATCCTCGCGGCAAGCTGTGGTCCGCCGCCGCGGCGTACATGATGCGCCGCGCCGCATCGTGCTCTTGAATTGTACGGCGCGTGTGCGAGCTGACATGGACGGTCAGCACATTGGCGATCGCGAGCTCCGAGCAAATTCCGAGCAGCAACGCCGTGACTCCGACGGAGTTGGCGTCGGTGAGCTCGGTCAGATTGCCGGTGCCCATCAGCACTTCCGCGTCCGGCAGGCGCGTGCGCACTTCGCGATAGCGCGAGAGCGACTTGGCGAAGCCGAAGTGGATGGGATCGATAACCGGGTCGAGGATAGCGCGGAGGCCCCGCTTCTGTGCCTCGTCAGCGGCGCGATAAAGGGAGGCGAGATCGCCATGCTGGGCCGGAATCAACACCGGTCGTGCGCCCGTCTCTTCGGCGATCGCGAGATTATGCTCGGTGAGGCTGAGAAGATAATCGGCGCCAGCGGCTGCTCCGCGGCGCAGTTCGTCCGGGTCAGCCGTGTCGACGCTGACGGAGAATCCCCTCGCCTTCAATTCTCGCACGACGTCTTCGAGATGGGGGAACGGCGTATCCGGTAGACACCCGAGATCGATGACGTCCGCGCCTTCAACGCGCAACAGTTCGGCCCGGGCGGCAATCGCCTCTACGCTCATCTGCGACGCATCGACCATCTCAGCGAAGATGCGCAGCGCGTGACGCGACAAATCGAGGGCGGCTCCGGCCTTGCCGAGAAAGATTGGCAGGTCTTTCAATTCGTCGGGACCGCGCTGGAACGGAACCTCAAATTCCTGAGTCAAGCGCGCGAGGTCAGCGCGGCAACGGCCCGGGACGACCACGCGGCCCGCGTTGATCGGGCGCGGCAGCCGGCGCATGAGGATGGGTTCGGTCATCAGCGCCGCAACTTTTACCCCTACGCTGAAGACGGACCAATCGAACGCGGTCGGCTCCATGCCCTGCAAGACCTTCTCGAGACGGCTCTGGGCGAGACGGCCCGTCAAGAACAGAATGCGATCCCTCATGCCGCGACTTTGCTTCGTCGCTGCGCGATTGTCTCGCCGAGCTCAGCGACCGAATTGACCGTCGTCACCCCGGCAAAACGCCCCAGACGCTCACGGTTTTCCAAATCGATTGGGCGCGGATAGACCTTGACCATTCCTTTTGGCGCTTCTGTCTCGAGCTCGGGCGCCGTATCGCAGGCGAACACAATGGTTGGGACACGGCATTTCCCCGCCTGGGCAAAGACATTGCTGATGAAATCGTCGGAGATCCCGTAGACGAATTTGGCGACCGCGTTCGAAGTCGCGGGAGCGACGATCAGCGTGTGATAGATTCCATAGTAGAACTGTCCGACGGTCACCGAACTCGCCGACGTGTCGCGATAGATGCGCACGGAGCGTGGCAGGTCGAGATTTTGCTTGTACATGCGCAAGACTTCGGATCCCGCTTTACTGAGGAAGAGGTCGACATGTTCGAGTTCATGGATCAGGGCCAGGCTTTCCTTAAGGAAATGACCGGATCCGGTGAGCGCCCATCCCCAGCGCGGCGTTTGGCGTTTGGTCATTTGACTGCCGGCAGTCTTTTGCAGGTGGCGTCTACGATTTCAGGAAATACAGGGCGCCGCAACCCTTCGGCGAGTCTCCGCGCCATCGGTTGGTCCGGCGAGCGAAGCCCGGACACCACTCTCTTTAAGATAGCGCGGGAACAGCGGATCCACGACGCCCCGTGCGGCGAGGTCACGAGCATCGACGGTTGCAGCGTCGAAATGACCATGCTTGATAAGCAGCAGACGGCCAGCGCCGAGCGCGCCCGCCAGCCACGCAGCGAGGCTGTCGGAAGTCAGTTCCCAGGTTTCCGGCAGGGCGGCTGCGCGCGCCATTTGTTCCGGCGACCAGACCGGAACTTTACGCTCTTTGAGCGCACGGAAGATTGAGGAACGCGACGCGGCCAGCCTTAAGGCAGGATTGAGGCTCTGGAGCGCGCGACCGAACTGCGCCATCGCCATCAGCGCCATAACGTGCGCGGCTCGATCGTCATAGCCCATCGAGGTCTGAGCTGTTCGCACCGCATCAGCAAAGGGGCCGCCGCCCGGCACGATTGCGATCGAGCCAGCCTCGGCCGCGATCGCCGTGAGCCAGTCCTTGATATGCGACCCGCTTGCGTGGCTGCCGCCCAACTTCACGATGGCGAGGCGTGAGCGCGAGGAGCCTGCGTTGCCCTTCAAGCGAGCCTGCAGGGCCGGATGCGCCCGCCTTCAGCGTTGCGGGCGGCCAAGCCGACCGCTTTCATCGCTTCTGCCTGAACCTGCTTCATCGCCGATCTTCCAGCCTTTGCTGTTCCATCGGTAAACCGCCCACCCGGCGCCTAGTTTAAGGGTCGAGCCGCCGCGATGTCGACCGCGACTTGCTTCACCATCCATTTTGATAGGATCTAGCGTCGCCTCGGACACATGGAGGAACGGTGAGCGTCGTCATCGGGTGGGACATCGGGGGCGCGCATTTGAAAGCGGCGCGTGTAAAGGACGGGCGCGTCGAAGCGGTGGTTCAGGCCGCGACGCCGCTTTGGCTTGGACTGGACAGCCTAGAAGTCCGCCTTCGACGTCCTCCGCGCTCAGCTCGGCCAGGCTGATCGTCATGTGATCACCATGACGGGCGAGCTCTGCGACGCTTTTCCCTCACGTCGAGAGGGTGTCGCCGGTCTTGCCGCAATCGCCGCGGATCACCTCGCTCCTTCAATTCCCATCATCTACGCGGGCCGCGCGGGCTTCGTCGAGCTTGGTGAAGCCGCCCGGCACGCTGTGGACATCGCGTCGGCCAATTGGCACGCGAGCGCCGCGCTCGTCGCACTCCGGCTTCCTGACGCGCTATTCATCGACATCGGCTCAACGACAGCCGATCTCATTCCAATCGTCGCCGGCCACGTCGCGGCAGTCGGCTACAGCGACGCGGAACGGCTTGCTTCGGGCGAACTCGTCTATACCGGACTGACGCGCAGCTTCGTCATGTCAATAGCTTCGCGGGCTCCGTTTCGCGGCGCTTGGACGCCCCTGATGAACGAATATTTCGCCAGCAGCGCCGATGTTCATCGCATTCTCGGCGACTTGCCCGACGGCGCGGACAAAATGGCGACCGCTGATGGCCGTGAGAAGACCGTCGAGGCTTCACGGGCGCGTCTCGCCCGGATGATCGGACGTGAGGCGGACGAAGGCGCAGCTTCGGAATGGGATGGGCTCGCCGCGTGGTTCGCGGAGAGGCAAATGCGCCAGATCGCCGACGCGGTCTCACTCCGCCTGTCCCGCAACGATGTGCCGATTGCGGCGCCAGTGGTCGCGGCGGGCGTCGGGGAAGGCATCGCGGCGGAGGTTGCGCGCCGCCTCCGCCGGTCCCGTGTCGGATTTTCGTCGCTGATCGCGGGCCCCCCCGAAGCTTCGCATTGCGCGCCCGCGGTCGCGGTTGCATTGATCGGCATGGAGCGGCGAGGATTAGCCTCAGGGAGAGCAATGATCATGCGCTGTGACGAGCGTAACCTCATTTCTGGTTGCCGCGGTCTGTCTCATGAGCCCAGCGAAAGTCGTCGCTGGGCCCGCCCCGGCCAACGATTATCCGACATCCGCGCGCGCCGAATATGTCTTCGCCTGCATGAAAACCAACGGCGATACCCGAGAGGCGCTTGGCCAATGCTCGTGTTCAATTGACGTTATTGCTTCGCTGCTGCCCTACGACGCCTATGTGACCGCCGAGACAGTGGCGTCGTTGAATCAAGCGGGCGGACAAATCGGCGCCGAGTTCCGAGGCGCTACGATCGCGCGCGACGCGCTTGCCCGACTGCGACGCGCCCAGGCCGAGGGCGAGGTGCGCTGCTTCTGACCCGCGGGCGAAGGCAAAACGAGCGGCAGGCGCCTTGGCTGACAGGCTTCGGTCGCGCGGAACAAACGGATCTTGCTCAAAAATTTGAACTTCACCAGCCCGATGACGTTTTCGCGACAAACGCTGAGTTGCCTCTTGCGCTCAAAATTCGGTCGGGATATCTTCCCGTTGGTTTCGGTTGCACGAGCGTCAGGGAACGGGAGCCTTGGCGCACTTTTCGGAGGCAAGGCGAACTTCCCCGCGAGCGCTCGCTCGTTTCGCCATGTCGTGACACGCTGTCGACACCATCCCATGAGATCGTCGCTGCAAGGCGTTTTGACCTGTGATGGTCGCGCAAGCGCTTTGTTATAAGTCTAACCGGGAGGAAACAATGCGAAAACTCTTACTTGCAAGCTGCTTCGGCGTCGCGGCCGCGTTTACGGCCGGATATGCCGTCGCCAACGATGAACTGATCAAACTGTCCGCAGACCCGAACCAATGGGTTATGCCCGCGGGAAACTTCGCCGCGACACGGTATTCGGAACTCAAGCAGATCAACACCGAGAACGTTCACAAGATCGCGCCCGCCTGGACTTTCTCGACCGGCGTTTTGCGCGGTCATGAGGGCGCTCCCCTGGTGATCGGCGACGTGATGTTTCTCCACGCGCCGTTCCCGAACACGGTTTTCGCCCTCGATCTTAACAACGACGGCAAGATTCTCTGGAAATATGAACCCAAGCAGGATCCCAACGTCATCCCGGTGATGTGCTGCGACACGGTCAACCGTGGGTTGTCCTACGCCGACGGCAAGATCTTTCTTCATCAGGCGGACACGACGCTTGTCGCGCTCGACGCGAAGACCGGCGCGGTCGTTTGGTCGGTCAAGGACGGCGATCCTTCGAAGGGCGCGACGGGCACTGACGCCCCGTTCGTCTTCAAGGACAAGGTGTTTATCGGCGTATCAGGCGGCGAGTTTGGTGTTCGCTCCTGGGTGAGCGCCTACAACCTCAAGGACGGCAAGCTCGCTTGGCGCGGCTATTCCATGGGTCCCGACTCCGACACGCTGATTGATCCCGAAAAGACCACCGCCCTCGGCAAGCCGGTCGGAAAGGATTCCAGCACCAGCACGTGGCAGGGAGATCAGTGGAAGATCGGCGGCGGCGCGACCTGGGGCTGGTATGCCTTCGATCCCGCACTCAATCTGATGTATTACGGTTCGGGCAATCCCTCGACCTGGAATCCGAAGCAGCGTCCCGGCGACAACAAGTGGTCGATGACCATCTGGGCGCGAGACGTCGACACCGGCCAGGCGAAGTGGGTTTACCAGATGACGCCCCATGACGAGTGGGACTACGACGGCGTCAACGAGATGATCCTCACCGACCAGAAGATCGACGGCCAGGACCGCAAGCTCTTGACCCACTTCGATCGCAACGGCTTCGGTTACACGATGGATCGCGTCACCGGTGAGTTGCTGGTCGCCAACAAGTTCGACCCGAAGGTCAACTGGGCCACCGGAATCAATATGGACAAGGCCTCGGCAGACTTCGGAAAGCCGATCCGTGTCAAGGCGATGTCGACGGAAGCGAACGGCGAGGACGTCAACTCCAAGGGCATCTGCCCGGCGGCGTTGGGCTCCAAGGATGAGCAGCCGGCGGCTTATTCACCGCAGACCGAGCTCTTCTACGTGCCGACCAATCACGTCTGCATGGATTACGAGCCGTTCAAGGTGAGCTACACCGCGGGTCAGCCGTATGTCGGCGCGACGTTGTCGATGTATCCGCCGCCGGGCGAAAGCAACATGGGCAACTTCATTGCCTGGGACGGCAAAACCGGCAAGATCGTCTGGTCGGATCCCGAGCAGTTCTCGGTCTGGTCGGGCGCTCTGGCGACCGCAGGCGGCGTCGTCTTCTACGGGACGCTGGAAGGCTATCTGAAGGCCGTTGACGCCAAGACCGGCAAGGAGCTCTACAAGTTCAAGACTCCGTCGGGCATCATTGGCAACGTCATGACCTACGAGCACGGCGGTCGCCAGTATGTCGCGATCTTGTCCGGCGTCGGCGGTTGGGCGGGAATTGGCCTCGCGGCCGGTTTGACCAAGCCGCAGGACGGTCTAGGCGCTGTCGGCGGTTATGCGGCGTTGTCGAACTACACCGCTCTCGGCGGCACGCTCACCGTGTTCGCTCTCCCGACCGACTGAGCGGCCAGCTGACTGCATAGGCATAAACGGGGCTCGGCGCGTGGAACAAAACCCGCGCCGGGCCCCTTCTTTGGTCCGGGCCGCTTGAGAAACAAACGTGACGATTTCCAAACTTCTGCTTGGGCTCGGATTTGCGCTCGCCCTGGCGACACCGCTCGTCGCCTATGCCGATCCACCGGGAGACCCGGCCGCGGTCACCAACGACCAAGGCATGTGGCGCGACAAGAACGGCGATCCGACCTTTAAAGTATCCGCGGACGGCGCCGTCGACTGGTACACCTATTCCGGGTTCCGCCGCTACCATTCGGAGTGCCATGTTTGTCACGGGCCTGATGGAGAGGGCTCTTCGTATGCTCCCGCTCTCGCGGACTCGCTCAAAACGATCGGCTACGCTGAATTCTTTGGAATCGTAACAGGCGGCAAGCAGGACCTCGGGGCGGGCCAGGAAAAAGTCATGCCGGCCTTTGCCGACAATAAAAATGTGATGTGCTACCTCAATGACATTTACGTCTATCTGCGCGCCCGTTCTCAAGACGCGATTCCGCGTGGAAGGCCGCCGAAGCACGACGACAAGCCGCCCGAGTTCGAAAAAGCCGAAACGGCATGCATGGGTGGGTGAGCAATGGCGCGCACGGCTAAATCGATCGCAATCGCACTTGTCGCGCTGGTCGGTATGGCGCTTCCTGGCGGCGCGGGCGCGCAGGATGCGGAGGGCGGGATCGAACTCGTCGATCCGAACGTCTTTCGGGCCTGCGCGGACCCGCACGCTTTGCCTTTCTCCAACGAAGCCGGCGAAGGGTTCGAAAACAAAATCGCGGCGCTTCTCGCGCACAAACTTGGCAAGTCGGTCGCGTATACGTTTTATCCCGACGCCACGGGCTTCATTCGCAACACGCTGAACGCCCATCGCTGCGACGTCGTCCTAGGAATTGCTCAAGGCGACGACCTCGTTCAGCCGACCAGCCCGTACTACCGAACGAGCTACGCCATCGCATATCACCAGGATGGTCCTTTCAAGGGGCTGGATTTGCTGGGTGATCCGCGTCTAAAAACCGCGAAGATCGGCATCGTCGCGGGCACCCCGCCGGCGACCTTCTTGGCCGAAGACGGCTTGCTCGGTCACATCAAATCCTACGCGCTGGTCACCGATACGCGCTACGATTTACCGACCCACGAGATGATGGACGACCTCGAACGCGGCGAGATCGACGTTGCGTTGCTCTGGGGTCCGATCGCGGGCTACTACGCGACGAAGGCTAAGACCCCGACCGCGGTTGTTCCGCTCGTTAAAGAGCAAGGCGGCCCCCCGATGGTCTTTCGGATCGTCATGGGGGTGCGGCATTCGGATCAGAACTGGAAGCGCGCCCTCAACAAGGTGATCTCCGAGAACCAGGACGAAATTCAAGCCATCTTGCGCTCTTATGGCGTGCCCTTGCTCGACGAGAACGACAAGCCGATCTCGCCCTAATGCCCGCGCCTGGCTTGGCCTGCGGCCCGAAAGAATCGGACCGTGCGTTTGCCGCATTTTCTTGACATAGTCAGAATTGTGTGATATCGTATTCTGAATGACGGACTCATTGCCCGCGCGAGGGATCCGCGACAGTAGGCCAACGGCTTGGGCGGCGAATAGAAAAAAGTTGCGCGAAAGAGCAGATAAGTAACTGAAAAAATTGACGAGCGTGAACTTGTGCGCTTCTTTGCCGAGGGACGGTTCCGGGGCGCTAGAGAGTTTTTTGGACCGCGCGGGCGATCTCCCCGATGCGCTGTTCGATCAGCGTTGGCGCCTCGCAGACGTAAGTGACGGTCTGGCGGCGATCGTCAAAAACGCGAAGATCCCATAGCAGCCGTTCTTGACTGTCGCCGCCGGCTGGCGACTGGCCGGTCGGATTCTGGTCAGATGATTTTTGCACGTCCTCGTTCTCCGCCCGGATGCGATCGGCCAGAGCCTTTTGCTTGCGGCCAATCCGATCCAGGCCGTTGATGATCTGGGAGCGTTGCTCGGACAAATCCGCAAACGCCGCGGCGAAGGCGCGCCGAAGCTTGGCGTCCGCGTCGGGGCCGGCCTTCGATTTGAAGTCGGTGATCGCGGCCTCCACATCGGTGATGGGAACACGCCGCTGCGCCATTTGCGCCTTTAGATCCGAGACGTCGCGTTCATCGCGCCAGCTCTGAGAGTTCAGATCGAGCTGAGGCCCAGCCCAGATGGAGGCGAGCGAAAAAGTCGGCGTCTTGATCTGCTGGCAGGGCCAGTCCGGATCGGTCTTGCCCTTGATTTGAGCGATCGCTGGCGGCGCCAATGAGGCCACGATCGCGATCGCGAGAACGGCGCGTGCCGCAGGATGCATTTGCGTTTCCTCTCGAGTGCAATGATAAGATCGGCCTCGCGGCCAATCAAGCCGCCGAAGTGCACGTTGGCGTCGCCCTCGGCGCCGGCAAGCGTGCGCTGACGGAACTTTGGCGCCTACGGAGAATAGGACGCGACGCGATGACACGCATGCTCGCCAGTGTCGCCAACGCTGCCGAGGCCGGCGTTGTCGTGCAACTTGGGGCCGACGTCATCGATTTGAAGGACGCCCGGCAGGGCGCTCTCGGCGCCCTATCGCTCGATATTGCGCGCCAGGCGATCGGCGCGGTCGTGGGACGAAGCGAAACGAGCGCGGCGCTCGGCGATCCGCCTTACGATGAAGAAACGTTGCTCGCGGGCGCACGGGCGCTGGCGACCATGGGCGTCAATTACGTCAAGCTTGCGGTTGACGCTCCAACGCTCCATCGTCTCGGCGAGTTTTTGAGCAGGCTCGCTCGCGACGTCGCCCTCGTCGGCATGATGTTCGCGGACGAAAAGCCCGATTTCGCTCTCCTCGCTAAACTTGGGAAGCTGGGCTTCAAGGGCGCGATGCTCGATACGCGTGACAAGACTCGTGGCCGCCTCATCGCACATCTCGAGGTTGTGCAGCTTAATCAATTCTGCTCGCAGTGCCGCGCTCTGAACTTGATGAGTGGTTTGGCCGGGTCGCTGGAAGCGCCTGACGTTCCGCGGCTGTTGCTCGTGCGCCCCGATGTCCTTGGATTCCGAGGCGCGCTTTGTCACGCCCGCGATCGGCAGGGCGCGATCGATCCACATGCCGTTGCTCTCATCCGCGATCTGATCCCACGCGAGAGACCGGAAGCCGACGCTTCGCCGAAGATCGATTGGCGATTGCTGGCGCGCGGGATAATCGGGGGAAGGGACCACGAAGGCGAACTCGACCGCGTATTCGTGCGGGACTTTGTCGTCTCGGCCGAGATAGGCGCCTATGATTTCGAACGCGTCATCCGCCAGCGCGTCGTTTTCGACGTCGAGGCTCTGGTGCGTCGCGCCGGCGCGCATGCCGACGACATGCGTTCGATTTTTTCCTACGACCTGATTCTCGACGCCGTACGTCTAGTGGTCGGGCGCGGCCATGTCGATTTTGTTGAAACGCTCGCGGAAGAGGTCGCTGCGGTGCTGTTGCAGCATGTGCGGGTGCGGACGGTTCGCGTCAATATCCGCAAGCTCGATGTGATCGAGGGTGCGGTCGGGGTGGAAATCCGTCGCGAGCGCGCCTCGGGCTCGGCGGACGTACGGCCAGTTGGCGTCATCGATCGAGGGGCTTGAGCGGGATCCGATCGGCTTGAATTGCCGGCGTCATCGCGAGATGCGAAGCGGCGATCCAGGATCTGCACGGCCCGACGACCCCTGGATTGCTTCGCTTCGCTGCAATGACGCCTTTGGATCGACCAGATACCATCCCCTCTAGGAAGCGGGCCTCCGCCCCGTCACGCGAGTGTGCGCGCGAGGTCGAACGCCTGACGGAAGTCGAGACGCAGCGGCGTTTTGCTCTCGGTCATCTGCTTGAACAGCCCGGACTCGGTTCGATATTTGACGTCACCGATCGCAAGCGCGCCGACACCAAGCGCGCCGAGGTCGCCGAGCGGCGCGCCATTGGCCTGCGCCTCCACGCCTTCAATGCCCGACGGCGGCACCGCGTTGACGTCAGCTGCGACCAGCAATTTCGCGGCGCCCGCGATCTCCGCGGCGTCGAGCACGCGCACACCCGCTTTCGATGTGCACAGCACGATCTGCGTTTCTGCAAGGATCGCGGCCCTCGTCTCAGGCGTCGAGCCGTCGGCGACAACGATGTTGACGCCGAACCTGCGATTGACCTCAGCGGCGTGACGCGAGGCGCGCTCCCTTCCCTCGCGCCCGACGAAGGTGACGGGCGCCCCCTCGAGAGCAGCAATGACGCCCGAGGCGGTTCCCACGACGCCGGTTGCGCCAAAGACCGAGACCGCGGCGCCGCGGAGCGCGCGGTCCTTCTTCTCCTTCAGCGTCTTTTCCACAACGGCTATCATCGCCGCTGCGGTGGTGAACGATCCCGCGGGGTCGGCCAGCAGTGAAATCTCGAACGGCTTAAACAGCGCCTTGCCGGCGGCGTCGAGCATGTCGAGGGCAAGAAGCGCGTCCTTGCCTCCAATGAACACTCCCGTCCGCGTCGCGTCGCGCGGCGACCGCGAGAACATGGCGTCCTGGATCAGGTCCGTTATCTCGGCGAGCGAAACATGGGTGTAGGAAGCCGTCGCGTCATAGCCCGCGTCGATCGCCATATTGACGTCGAAGGGGCTCATGTGCGCGAGCGGCGTCATCATGTGCAGGATGTTCTTGGCCATTGTTCCTCCCGAGGGATTATCGGACTGAGACGTGTTCGTTCTCACGGATTTCGGCGCCGTGATGCCGTGCGTTGCAGATTTTGATCTCCACTCCCGGTGCGAATTCGGCGCGGGCGCGCCGAGCTAGGTATTCCCCATGGTCGGGGTCCGATGCAAAGGCGAAGCCCGTCGGTCCCCAGGAGCTCTGGCCTATTCCGTGCGCCCCGAGAGCCTTCAATCGCGCGGCGACCCTGCTGACCGGCTCGCTGGTGAAGCGACCGCCGCCCTGGGCCGGTGCGAAATGATCGCCTACAATTTCCTGAATCCTGGCGACGCCCCCGCCGAACGCCTCGAGATCCACTTCGGCGGCGCCGGGTAAGATTTGCATGAGCGTGCGACGGCAGATTTCGCTCGCCGCGTCGGCGGGAAAAGGCGGCAATTGAGCGAACGCCCGGGTTTCCGCGGCGCCGTGCGCCCCCTCGACGCGCGGGTCCAAGATCAGAAGAATCCGCCAATCGCGCGGGAAGTTCACCCACGCGACCACCGGTGGGATCTCGGTGTTCGACCCTCTACCAGCATCGACCGCCAAGCCGCCGCGTTCGAACAATGCAACGCCGACGCCCGAACGCGCCCCGCGCTCGAGCAGACGCGCATCCTCTCGCGGGTCGAGCGGCAGTTGCGCAAAGCGGCGAAACGCCGTCGCGATCGCCAGTGCGAGCTGAGTCCCGGAGCCGAGTTCCGCGTGCGGAGGAATTGCGTTCGAGATGACGAGCTTCTTGCCAGTATCGAGGCCAAGGCTCTCGGCGATGCGGCGCGCAAGGCGCGCGCCCCGCTCGCACTCCTCGCCCGCAACTTCAAAGCCTGGCGCTTCGCGAAGCTCAATGCGGGTCTCGAACGCGTCGACGGCGAGACCAATTGATCCGAACTGTCGGCCAAGGTCCCCGGCGAGATCGAGAAAACCCAGATGCAGGCGCGCCGCCGCCGTGACCTGAACGCGCTTCAACGCAAGCCTCTTCCTCGATGTATTCGCCGGTTACGGTTTCCAGCGAATTCATCAGAACTTTGCGAAACTTTGTGCGCTTTGCCAAGCGCCGAATACGAGAATTGCGTGACGGCTCGCTAGCGGGCGGTTCGAGGATCTTGCCGTGCGCACTGCGAACTCGACAGGGTCCCATCGCAATGTTGCGGCCGCTTGTTCAAAATGCCACACTCATCCGGTGAAGGGACGGTGCGGCTCCGCGTGAAGATGGGTGGGCGATGATTGAGCTGATTCTGACGGTGTGCGCGCTCAATGCGCCGAGCCAGTGCGACGAGCAGCGGCTGCAATTCGTTTCGCAAGGATCGCTGATGCAGTGCATGATGCAGGCGCCGCCCTATATCGCCCAGTGGTCGGACGAACATCCGTCGACGCGCGTCACGCGATGGCGATGCGCCTTCCCCGGCGACCAGAAAATCTGATCACCGCGTGACGACGTACGGCGTTGAGCTTGCCGCAGCCCGCCGCAGCGAAGAGACAGCATGCGATTGACAAAAGGCTTGCTCGCGCTTGCGCTCGCGATCGGGCTGATTTTTGCTGCCTATGCCCAAGAGGCCATGCGCGGCCTCGACCTGACGTCGCCGGACATGACGGCTGCCGAGATGACGCGCGCCGAGGTGGAAGCGGCGCTCAAGGCGGCGCCCGGCGGACATGGAGTCGATTTTACTGGCAAGCGCCTCTCTGGCCTCGATCTTTCCGGCTTCGACTTTTCCGGGGCAAATTTGCGCGCGGCGCGGCTCAACCACGCAAACCTTTCGCACGCCAAGCTCGACGGGGCGATCATGGACCAGGCTTGGGCGCTTGGCGTCGATCTCACCGGGGCGAGCCTCGTCAAGGAGAGTCTCTTCGCGACGCAGATGGCGGGCGCGCGCCTCGATGGCGCCAATCTCACTGGCGCGCGCGTGACCGCCGACCTGACTTGCGCGCGTCTTATACCAAAGGCTCTGCTGGCTGACGCATAGGGGGATCGCCGAATTGGGGCGATGCGGATTTAAGACGGCACGGAGGGTTCGCGCCATGCCGTCAGCGGTTGAGATTTGCGAGAGGATTATCCGGCTAAGGAGCTTCGGGCGTTGGCCCGGCGATCGAAGACCGTCAACCCAAGCCGGCGGCTTCTGTCGCTGGCTGCGCTCAGGGATGGAATGGATCGCGGCGCCGCGGCGAGGATCGGGGGCATGGACCGCCAGACCTTGCGTGACTGGGTCGATCGCTTCAACGCCTGGGGACCGGAGGGCCTGCTCGACACCTGGACCGAGGGTCCCAAGCCTCGCCTTTCGGCGGAGCAAATTGCGCCATTTGGAACATTTGTCGGCCAAGCCTATCAAAAGACCACTTCCAGTGACTGGGGAGGAACGTCGTCGGCGCTTAGGTCCGCTTTCGAGAATTGAACCGCTTCGACACGGCGTCCGCCATGGGCGCAAATTCGACAATCGAATGTCTGGGCCTCCCCTTCCGCCCTATCCCAACTGACACCTCCGAGGGCCCGCTTCGCAAGGTGGAGAGACGCGGCTTAAGAGGATCATGCCGCGTCGCTGACAGCACGGCGATCTTAGGCGCAAGCGATTGCTTCGTCGCGCGTTGTTTTTCGGCAAAAGCTTCTCTGCCGCCCTGAGCGCAGGTGCGTTAGTATGCCGTCAAAGCTGGCGAACTATCAGGCTCAGCTCGACACCCTGTCGGCAGTGCCATAACGAGTGCACTATGCGGCTTGTTATTCTTCTCCTCGGTCTGACTATGTCGTGCGGAGCGGCGTTCGTGATTGGCCTCTATGCCGGCGTCAAGGGAGTCTGGCCGGTACCGGAGCTCAAGCTGCTGGTGGCGACGCAGGCGCAGGCGTTGGTGCGGACGGATCAGTTCGGTCGCTTGCTCAGCTATCCGGGCAAAATCGAAATCGCCTGCCCCATCCAGAACGAGAAGACGGCTGTCCTGTTGCTGGTCGGCCAATCCAACGCTGCCAATTATCAGGGCCAGCGTCATCAAAGCGCCGACGACCGAGTAGTTAATTTTTTGGATGGACGGTGCTATCGCGCCGCTTCTCCATTGCTTGGCGCTGACGGCCAGGAAGGGGAAACCTGGACCTTGCTTGGCAACAAACTCGTTCAATCAAGGCTCTACAGCACCGTCATTTTGATCCCTGCCGCCGTGGGCGGGTCATCCGTGCGGCGTTGGGCCAAAGGCGGGGACCTCAACGCGATGCTGGTAGCTGTTATGGGCGCGGTGAAGGCGCGCTACAGCATCACCGCGGTGCTCCTGGACCAGGGAGCGAGCAGATTTCGCCTTGCAGACGCCAGAAGACCGGTATCGGTCGGATCTCAAGTCCATGATTGACACGGTCCGCGCCCAGGGGGTCCACGCGCCTTTCTTCATCACGCGCTGCAGCGTCGGCGGTCCGGATTGGACGGAAGACAACCCCGTTGCCCGGGCGCAGGCTTCACTAGCGGACAGCGGCAACGCAGTTTTCGACGGCCCCGACGCCGACCGCGACGTAACGCCGCTTGATCGTTATGATGGATATCACTTTGGGGCGAGCGGGCAGGAAAAATTCACCGACGCCTGGATGCGTTTGTTACGGGAGCGCTTGGGGATGTGATCGGCGGCGGCGGGGAGCCATAGCGTCGCCATTCATTGAGTGCGCGCTAAGCCAAGAGAGAGCCTGCGGCTCGAATCATCGTCGCTGGATGGAAGTGATCCAGGTTCCCCATGCCCCGAGTTGGTGAGCGAGAATTTCGACAGCCGAAAAGCTGCGGCTAGTGTTCGGGCCCGAGCACCGATGACGGAACAAACGAAAAGGGCGGCCGAAGCCGCCCGCAGAGGGCCGGCTGCGCCCCGATGCGATGGCCTTGGCCACCCCACATTCTCCGAGATTGTTTGTGACGCTTCTGGCGTTTTTCTTGTTATACCAAAGGCTCTGCTGGCTGACGCATAGGGGGATCGCCGAATGGGGGCGATGCGGATTTAAGACGGCAAGGAGGGTTCGCGCCATGCCGTCAGCGGTTGAGATTTGCGAGAGGATTATCCGGCTAAGGAGCTTCGGGCGTTGGCCCGGCGATCGAGGACCGTCAACCCAAGCCGGCGGCTTCTGTCGCTGGCTGCGCTCAGGGATGGAATGGATCGCGGCGCCGCGGCGAGGATCGGGGCATGGACCGCCAGACCTTGCGTTCAGTAGGCGCGTGTGTCGAGGCGCTATCGGTTGCGGCTCCGGTCGCGCCTCGTTCCGAGCGCGATCTGGTCTAGCCGCAATTTTACCGGCGCGCTCCAATATTTTCAGTGACTTGAGACCCGTTTTAGTTCCGCGCTTAAAAAGTGGCGCGAGGTTCGGCCCTCGCGCGGCGTGGCCCTTGTCATCGACGCGCCTGCCAACATGAGAGGTGGACCGTCCGTAGCCGCTGACCATCAGCGAAAGAGGCAGGGAAACTGCAGCCCTGAGAGCGCCACGTCTCATATTGTTCTATAAAACAAAAATACATTGTAGATTTGCAATCATCTTGGGCTTGCGGCTTGAGACGGCCGCTACGACATCAACATCGTCACGCTTCGCGGCGCGTTCGCCGCGCTGCCATTGGCCTCGTCCGGGCCGGGGGAAGGTTGGACGCAATCTTGACGTTTCGTGCTTCGCGGCTTCCTTTGAAATTCTGACCTGGGGGAGTGTCACCTTGGAAACGCTCGGCGCTGTAGTCGATTGGGCTCAAGGCCTTACAACGATCCCTAAAGGGAGCATCGCTGATCCGGAGCTGAGCGCGTTCACAGAGACCCATCGCCCCTCGCGGCTCGAGCGCGCGATCGCGTGAACGGTTCGTTCGATGGCGAGGCCGGCCTCGAAATCCACGGTCAGCGCAGGCCGGCCCAGAATGCGGTTCAGGAGTTCGTGGGCTTCGATGATCTTGAGGTCGTTGAAACCCAGTTGATGGCCGGGCGCGACGATGAATCGCTCGTAAGGGGGGTGCGCCGGGCCCATCAGGACCTGCATGAACCCCCGCGCCTCCTCGGGCCCCTGCGCCACAAAAAGTCCGACCTCGTTGAAACGCTCCTGGTCAAAGACGATTGCGCCCCCTGCGCCAAAGAGCTGCAATTGCAGGCGGCCCTTGCGGCCCCAGGCGCAGCGGCTGACCTGGATCGTTCCGGACGCGCCGTCGGCCATCCTGAGCAGGGACGACGCGATGTCGAACGTCTCGACCTCTCGACGTCCGGCGCCGTCGGGGCGGTTCGGGTAAGGTTTGCTCATCTCGCCGAAAACTTCGCTCGGGCGCCCGATCAGCGTCGAGATCAGGCTCAAAGGGTGGACGGCGAAATCATCCAAGGCGCCGTAGCCGGAGCTCGCCTGGCTGCGCCAGGAAAACGGCGCCTCGGAATCGGCCATGAAGTCCTCGTCCATTTCCAGTCGGAAATGGGTGAGCACGCCAATCGCGTCGTCCTTGATCAGCTTGCCGATGAAGCGGACGGCGGGGCTCTGGATGTAATTATAGCCGAGGATGGCGACGCGGCCCGAGACGCGCGCCGCGGCCGCCATGCGCTCGGAATCCTCGAGCGACGGCGCCATCGGCTTTTCGCACCACACATGCTTGCCCGCTTCGAGCGCCGCGATCGCCATCGGAGCATGCAAGGCGTTGGGCGTGGTGATCGAAACGACTTCCACTCCCGGATCCGCAATCAGCGCGCGCCAGTCGTCGGTCGAAGCCTCGAAGCCGAACTCGTCAGCGCGGCGCCGCGCAAGCCCCTCCTCGACTTCGCACAACATCACGCGCCGAACGATCGGCGTGTCGACGAATACCGAATGAACGCCCGTCCAAGCGAGGGCGTGGCATTTGCCCATATAGCCCGTGCCAATGAGTCCGACGCCAATCGTGCGCATCGCTCCCTCCCGATTGGACGCCCCCGACCTGGCGCCGCCGGCCAATACAAATATTTCATGCGCGACACAGATTGGAATATCTGTTCTATTCGTATCCGCGCGGGAGAGAATAGCGCAGGCGAGCGCAAGCGTCGCGCGGCGCGAAGGAAGGCAATGAGCTATCAGGCCGCAGTCGAACCGCCAGAGAGCTTCGAGCACTTCCAGCGCCGCCTGATTGAGATCGAACCCCAGCTGCCGAAGCGCCTTCGCCAAGCCGCGGCTTACGCGCTCGAGCACCCCGACGAATTTGCGCTGGGCACCGCTTCAGCCCTCGCCCGCAACGCCGAGGTGCAGGCCTCGACTCTGGTGCGCCTCGCCCAGACGCTGGGCTTGGCCGGCTTTTCCGAGCTGCAGGAGGTGTTTCGCTCGCGCCTGCGCAACCGCTGGCCTGACTACTCCGAGCGCCTCCGGGCGCTGCAGCATAGGGCCCGCGATAGCGGCGATCCGACCCAACTCCTGCTCGGATTCGCTGATTCCGCGGCCGCCTCGATTGCCCGGCTGCGCGACAATGTGCAGCGGTGCGAGCTTGATAGGGCGGCGAGCCTTTTGGCCAGCGCGCGGACGATCCATTGCCTGGGCCAGCGGCGTTCGTTCTGCGTCGCCCACTATCTGACCTATGGGTTTTCTCAGCTCGGCATAAAAGCCTCGCTTATCGACAATGTGGGGGACTCGGGCCTGAACAGCTGGCGCAGGCTGGCGCGGGCGACGCGCTGATCGCGGTCAGCTTCTCGCCCTATACGCCATTCACCGTCGACCTCGCCCAGCGCGCTCGGCGCGCCGGGGTCCCGACCGTCGTGATCACGGACAGCGCGCTTTCGCCGCTCGCTGAACTCGCCGATGTCCGGTTCGAGGTCGTCGAGAGCGATTTCGGTTCGTTCCGTTCGCTGTCGGCGACATTTTGCCTGGCGATGACGCTCGCGGTCGCGGTCGGCGAAAAGCGCGCTGAAGCGGCGGTCTAATTCGCCTATTCGGCGAGCGCGCGCCGGGCAGCGAAGGCGACCTTCGGCACCAGAAACAGCGCCGCCGCAACCATGAGCGCGACCGCGAACATCGACACGAAGGTGAGGTGAAGCGACTGTTCGAGCGCGGCGCGAAGCCCAGGTTCGCCGACTGCCTCCGAACCCTGCTCCAGCAACTGCCGCAGCTGATCCGACGTCGCGCCCGCGTGCCCGGATCGGAGCAGCCCGAAATTGAGCACAGCGCCGAACACCGTGGCGCCGAAGGTGCTCCCGAGACTGCGCGCAAAGAGATACGACGCGGTCACGCTTCCCCGCTCGGACCAATCGACGATTTCCTGGATGAGGATGATGGAGGCGCTGCTGGAAAGGCCCATCCCTACGCCCACGACAAGCGATCCGAGGCCGGCGACGATGGGCGAGCTGTCCTGGCTCAAGACGATAAAGACGAGCGAGCCCACCGCGACCAATACGCCGCCGACCCGCAGCATGGCGCGCACGCCGAAACGCTTGAGGCCGATGCGCACGCCGACCGTCGCTCCGATTGGCCATCCGAGCACCATGGCGGAGAGCGCGAAGCCGCCGATCAGCGGCGACTTCTGCATCACCCCCTGCACAAACACCGGCAGGAATGTGGTCAGCCCGATCATCACCATGCCGGCGAGAAGCGAGGCGCCGTTGGTTGCGGCGATTGGCCGGCGCCCCCAAAGCTCGAGCGAAATCATCGGCTCCGGCGATCGCCGCTCCTGCACGACGAACAGCACGACCGCGATCACGGCCACCAGGGTGATGAGCCCGATCTCGAGCCGGCCGGAGGTCGAGAGCGCGGTGAGATCGGCCATGATGGCGGCGATCGCGACCGTGAAAATGCCGGCGCTCAGATGGTCGATCCGGCCGCGGCCGGGGACCTTCTTTTCGTGCAGATAGGCCCAGAACCCGGCGGCGGCGAGCACGCCTATTGGAAGATTCATCCAGAAGATCCAGGCCCACGAAAAATACTGGATGATGAGACCGCCGGCCAACGGCCCGAGGATCGCCGAGAGCGCCCAGACGCTGGCCAGCCAGCCTTAAATCTTCGCCCGCTCGTGTACCGAATAGAGGTCGCCGACGATGGTCATGGCGGTCGGCTGGACCGCGCCCGCGCCGACGCCCTGCACCAGCCGAAAGATGATCAGCGATGGCATCGACCAGGCGAACCCGCACAGGATCGAGCCAAAGAGGAAGATCGCAATCCCGGTCAGCATGACCCTCTTGCGGCCGGCGAGATCGGCCAGCTTGCCAAACACCACGGTGGTCGCGGTCTGAGTTAAAAGGAATGCCGCGAACACCCAGCTGTAGAGCGGCAGGCCGCCGAGCTGGCCGACGATCTGGGGCATGGCGGTGGAGACGATGGTCGCTTCGATCGCGATCATGAAATTCGCCGCCATTACGGCGGCGAGCACCAGCGGCCGGTGAGTCGTGAGCGAGGTCATGGGGTTCTTGGGAGGTTGCCCGTCATCTTAACGGACAACCTGTCCTTTCGCCAAATCGCGTTCGCGTGAAGAGAGTGTTTCCTGTCCGGCCGAGAGGCTTTGACGCGCGTTGAGCCCCAACTTCGCTGCTCAACCGGCGCGATTGCCCCGACACGGAAACGCGCGCCTTCCGCCCTTTCCGGAAGACCTGATCTTAAGTTATCCTCTGCGAAATCACGGAAAATCACATGCAGACCCGCCGCCTCGGACGCACCGATCTTTCCATCGCGCCGCTCGTCTTCGGCGGAAACGTGTTCGGCTGGACTGTCGACAAAAAGACGTCGTTCGCGGTGCTCGACCGGTTCGCGGCGGCGGGCCTCAACGCCATCGACACCGCTGACGTCTATTCGGCCTGGGTCCCGGGCAATTCAGGAGGCGAATCGGAGACGATCATCGGCGAGTGGATGAAGGCGCGGGGAAATCGCAGCCGCGTCATCGTCATCACCAAGGTCGGCTCGCCGATAGGCAAGGGAAAGGAAGGCCTGTCGGCGCGTTATGTCGCCGAGGCGGTCGAGGCGTCGCTGAAGCGTCTGCAGACCGACGCGATCGACCTCTATCTCTCGCACTGGCCGGACATGGCGACGCCGGTCGAGGAGACGCTCGGCGCCTATCAGCGCCTGATCGAGCAGGGCAAGATCCGCTGGTGCGGCGCCTCGAACCTCAGCGTCAAGCTGTTCGAGGCGGCGCTTGCGGCGTCGAAGGCCAAGGGGCTTCCACGCTACGAGGTCCTGCAGCCTGAATACAATCTTGCCGACCGTCGCGAATTCGATGGCGGCCTCGCCGAGCTCTGCGAGCGCGAGCAGATCGGGGTCATCACCTATTTCAGCCTCGCCAAGGGCTTCCTATCGGGAAAGTACCGCAGCGAGGCCGATCTCTCCAAGAGTCCGCGCGGCGACGGGGTGAAGGCCTATCTCAATCCACGGGGATTTCGCATCCTCGACGCGCTCGAGGCGGTGGCGGCCAGCCACAAAGCCAAGCCGGCGGAAGTCGCGCTCGCTTGGGCGATGGCGAGGCCGGGCGTCACCGCGCCGATCGCCAGCGCGACCTCGGTCGAACAGACCGAGAGCCTCGTGCGCGCAACCGAGCTTGCGCTGACGCGAGCCGACATGGACGCGCTCAACATGGCCAGCGCGGCCTAGGCGCATGATAGTTGTTTCTCTCTTGTCGCGTCGGCCTTCGTCGCCTCTATCGCTTATTCGGCCTTGGCGCGGTTCAGATATGCTTTGATGACCGGCGCGACGGCGTCTGCGATGCCCTGCGCTGCGACAAACGCCCACAGCTTGTCGCGGCGAAGGATGCAATTGCAGCGCCAGCAGGCAGTCGCAAAATCATCTGCGGTCTGACCCTCCCGATGCGTGTACGGCGGCAGGTGATCGAGATGCTCGATTGTGGCCCAATCGGCTCGAAAGCGCGCTCGGCGTCGAGACCATCGCCTTTCGGCAATATACGCATTGAACGTCGCGCGCCCTAGAGCGGGCAGCATTTGGCTAAGAATCGAGGCGGAGATTCCCAAATCAGTGGCGCTCTGATTTCAACCTGTTGGCTTTCGCGGAGGCCAGCAGGAATGCTGAAGCCTTATTCGCAAGACTTGCGTGATCGGGTGATTGACGCGGTGGAGAGGGGCGAGATGAGCCGGCGCGCCGCGGCGCGGCGCTACGAGATCAGCAAATCCGTGGCGATCAAGTGGCTTGCAAGTGGCTTGAACGCGTTGAACGGGATGGCTCGCGGGAGCCTGTCGGGCGCGCGGCCACCGGGCGTCCAAGCTGACGCCGCACCGTGATTTTATCAAAGGCCGCGCGGACCGAGAACGGACATCACGCTTTCCGCGCTGTGCGATTCTCTTTTGTGCGAGCGCGGGGTCAAATCCGACACCTCGATGATGCGCCGCTTCTTTCGCCGTCTCGGCGTCACGTTTAAAAAAAGACGCTTGTCGCGCGCCAGCAGGACCGCCCGGACATAAGCCGCCATCGCGCGCGCTGGCGGGCCTATCAGGGCCGCATCGATCCCAGGCGATGGGCCTTCATCGACGAGACCCTCGGGTCAAGCCCGAGGGCAGGCTCTGGATGAAAACCAACATGACCCGCCTGCGCGGCTGGGCGCCCAAAGGCGAGCGCCTCGTCGACAAGGTTCCTCACGGCCGCTGGAAGACCGCGACGTTTCTTGCCGCCTTGCGCAATGACCGCATCGACGCCCCCGGCCTGTTCGACGGCCCCCTTAACGGCGAACGCTTCCGCGCCTATGTCGAACCGTTCCTCAAAGCCGACCCTCAAGCCGGGCGACGTCGTCATCCTCGACAATCTCGGGCGCGTTCAATAGATCGGTTTTATTGCGCTTATAATTGGGTCTATTTAGTTTGCAGCGGCGGCGCTTGCGGAAGAAATGCGCGAGTCCCCCCCTCTTCCTCGTCTGGCTCCGAACGCTGGATAACCATCGTAGAGTTCGAATTAGGGTCCCAAAACCTCACTATCCCACCCATAGGTAAAGCGGAGGAATCAGGAATCCTCTCTTTGGCCAGCCGATCGCCCACCCTGTACTTTTGTACGTTCAATTCGATAACTTGGAGTGCCTCGCCAGCGCTCGCTTGGCAAATTGATCCAATAATATTAGTAAATACTAAGATCGAGATCATGTATAAGCGCCACATCGAGCAATTTCTCACTCACGGTTTGTGTGAACTGGAATTCCGTAATGACCAACCGCCACTCCCGTTAGCCAAGAAACTAACGCATAGGCGAACGGGAAGATGAAGTCTCCGAAATAAAAAAAAGCAACGCTCGCGATAGCAAACAGAAAAACCCCGCCTAATTGAAGCCATAGCTCTGAATGAGGCGCGCGCCGGCCAACATAACATCCTCCTACAAACAGTAATAAAACGAAAGGACCTGTAAAAAACATAGGTAGTTCGTTGAGGGTGCGATGCTCCAGCAGCTGCGACACATATTGTGCGTGAATGAACAGCCCAGTATCTTTGTGCTTAGATCGCACAGAGAGTGGCGTGAAATGCTGGTCCCTATCCTTAAAATTTCCCCCAATTAGAACGATTTTGCCCCTTAATGATTTTAGAAGTACATCCGACCCATGCCTATCATCCGATAGATCTGCTGCGTCTATTGTGAAGAAATTTTCAGATCCATCGTTCGGCGACAATAACCAAGAAATATAACCTGATTTGTAACGGGTATATTCTCCAAAGGCGCGCGCCACTGCCTCGCCGAAACTCGGCATTTGCGCGCTTTCCGGGGCCAATCTAACTACATCGTGTACATTTACGAGTGTATCGATCAATTCGTTGTGGGACACAGTTAAGTAGATATGCCCACAATTAATCTGCGAAGCAGGCGATTGCATGCATAAATCCATTATTCTATTCGAGAAGGTGTCATCTTCGGCATCGGAAGAGTTCGCTATACCCAAGGTTATCTTGGAGCGAGCGCTTTGTAGAGAATTAACTAGTTCGTCATCCTTAGCCGGTTCAGTTTTACGATCAAGTATTATATCGAGGCCAATCAGAGCCGGTTCTGCTTTATCTATCTTTCCGATTAGTTGAGCGAGAACGTGGCGATCTATTGGTGAGATGTACGAAGCGTCCCGAAGTGTGGCTTCTGAAATGTAAACTAGCGCGATCTGCTTATCTTGGGCTTCGGGACGTTTCGATAAGTACGCTGTAACCAAATCGGATGACCAATGCTCGGGACCGTTGGGCACGTCGATTAGAACGGATAGCGCAAAAGCGGCGGCGCCCGCGGCCAACATCCAATCCAGCTGGCCAACCAATGGTTTCCTTGCGGAGCCGGTTTGATAAGATTTCAGCCGCTGACTCAAGCGGATTGTCCTTCTATCGAAATCGCGACTGAACTTCGCAATGAAAGTGCGCGCTTTCGGGGTCAGTCGAGACCTGTGTTGGATATGTCTGATGCGCTTCAGGCCAGATGATGCTATCGGACCATGCGCCCAGATCAAAGATCTGATCGGCCGGCTTCGGCAAGCTCTTCAATTCCGTGGATCGTCCACACCGCGAAATGCGATGGCGGTGCGTCGCCGGGTGTTATGGCGACGCAGGACGATGGTCAGATCGATCAGGTCGCCGCAGCGAATGGAGTCGCCCGAGTTTGCGATCCTTATGTGCTCCGGCGACTCCGTTATAGCTCGCAATGTCCATAACCAGAATCGCCGCGACCCGCAGTCTAGTTCCTTATTGAGTCGCCGTGCAGGCGAGTACGCGCCTAGCGGATATTAGATGGGGGAAATCAGTTGACTGACTGCTATTTGCGCAAAGGGGCTTTTCCTGCGGCACGTCGAACGGCCGGAGGCCGCCCAGATCGGTCGCCGCCCGTAACGGGTGATGCGATCACCCGAACGCAACGGCAACGTAATTTCTTGCGAGATTAGGAAATTGGTGTTATATTTTCCGTTCATCGTGCTGCATCACCGAGAAGCCGGCGCTTGTGAAAAAGAGGCGAGAATGCGGATGTGACATTTGGGCCACAGTGTGACAGAGGAGAGCATTTTTTATTTGGATTCGCCGTAACCCAGTGAAAAGTCCCGATTCGCACGAATAAAACCAAAAAAAACCAACTAAAATCAAGCTTTTTGGCTTGGTTTTGGTTCGTTTTGCTTGGATTAGTTTGGCATGCTCGAAGGCCTGCCGCCCAACAACGCCGCCCACGTGATGCGCCTCGTCAGCGACGAGCGCCGCGCCCGGTCCGTCGCCGATCTCATCGTCGAAAGCTTCGAGCCGGCCGAGTCCGCCTCGACCGCGTTTGAGACCGGCGATCTTTTGCCCGGCGGCGGCACGGCTTGGTTCGTGGAGGCCTATTTCGGGTGGGAGCCGGACCAGGCGGTGGTCCGGGCGCTGATAGCGGTCGCCTCTGACGAGGCGACCGCGCGCTCCGCGACCTTTGGCCTGACGGAGAAGCGCGATTGGGTCGCCAGCTCTCTCGCCGGCCTTAAACCCGTTCGGGCAGGGCGCTTTCTCGTGCACGGGCGGCACGATCGTTCACGCGTCGAGGCGAACGACGTGGCGATCGAGATCGAGGCGGGGCTCGCCTTCGGCACCGGCCATCACGGCACGACACGGGGCTGCCTTCTGCATTTCGACCGCGTGCTCAAGCGGCGGCGGCCAAAGCGCGTGCTCGATGTCGGCTGCGGCGCGGGCGTGCTCGCCATCGCCGGCGCCAAGGTCCTCCGCCGCAAGGTTTGGCTCGGGGACATTGATCCCATCGCGGTTGAGGTCACCAACGTGAACGCCCGGCTGAACGGCGTCGGGGCCCTGTGCCGGGCGATCGTCTCGCGCGGGGTCGAGAACGCGCGCCTGCGAGAGGCCGCGCCTTACGACCTCGTGTTCGCCAATATCTTGGCGAAGCCCTTGCGGCTGCTCGCGCCGTCGCTCGCGGCGGTCATCAGCGCGGATGGCGAGGCGATCGTCTCCGGCCTGCTTCTTGCGGATGTTCCGGGCGTGCTTGCGTCCTGGCGGGCGCAAGGGTTTGATCTCGCCGAGCGGATCGAGCTCGAAGGCTGGGCGAGCCTCAGATTGCGGCGGTAAATCACCGCCTCATGGGACATCTCGAGCTTGTCGTGTTTCTGTCGTCCTGACACGAGAGAGTGGCGCGCGGTCTGACGCGCGATCCAAGGACGAGGGTGGGGTGGGGATGGCAATGGCGAAAATACCTGTCGGGGTCGGCCCCAAGCTGCCTCAGATCGTCGTCCTGTTTGGCGCGACCGGGGATCTCGCCCACAAGAAGCTGCTGCCCGGCCTCTTCCATCTGGTAACCGCCGGTTTCATTTCGAAGTGCCGGATCATCGGCGTATCGCTCGATGCGCTCGACGCTGAGGGCTTCCGGGCGCTTGCCCGCGACGCCGTGTTCGAGCAACACGCGCACCATCCCAAGAACGAGGCCTGGCCGGCGTTCGAAGCGCTGCTCGACTACGTGCCGATCGCGGCCGGCCCCGGCGCCCTGAAGGAAGCGGTCGATAAGGCGGAGAAGTCCTTCGCCGAGGAGGGCCAGCGGGTCCACTACATGAGCGTGCCGCCGAACGCTGCCCTCTCAGCGATCAAAATGCTGAGCGAGGCCCAGCTTGCCGGCGGATCGCGGGTCATTATGGAAAAGCCGTTCGGCACCGATCTCGAAAGCGCGATCGCGCTCAACGACGCGCTGCACAAAGTGTTCGCCGAGGACCAGATCTTCCGCATTGACCATTTCCTCGGCAAGGAGCCGGCGCAGAACATCCTCGCCTTTCGTTTCGCCAATGGTCTGTTCGAGCCGATCTGGAACCGCAATTTCATCGATCATGTGCAGATCGACGTGCCGGAAACCCTCGACATCGGCAACCGGATCGGTTTCTACGAGCAGACCGGCGCCTATCGGGACATGGTCGTAACGCATCTGTTCCAGATTCTTGGCTTCATGGCGATGGAGCCGCCAACCTCGCTTGCGCCGGGGCCGATCAGCGAAGAAAAGAACAAGGTTTTCCGCTCGCTGATGCCAGTCGATCCAGCGCACACCGTGCGGGGACAGTTCATCGGCTACCGGAAGGAAGAAGGCGTCGATCCGGAATCGGACACCGAGACTTTCATCGCGCTGAAGTGCTTCATCGACAATTGGCGTTGGGCGGGGGTGCCCTTTTTCCTGCGCACCGGCAAGCGGATGGCCTCAGGCCAGCGCATCATATCAATCGCCTTCCGCGAGCCGCCGAAGAGCATGTTCCCAGGGGATTCCGGCCTGAGTTCGCAGGGCCCTGATCACCTGACCTTCGATCTCGCCGATGAGTCCAAGGTGTCACTGTCTTTCTACGGCAAGAAGCCCGGCCCGGGGATGCGGCTCAACAAGCAGAGCCTCCAATTCGCGATGCATGAAACCGGTCTCGGTGGCGACGTGCTCGAGGCCTATGAGCGCCTCATCCTCGACGCCATGCGCGGCGATCACACGCTGTTCTGCTCGGCGGATGGCATCGAGCGGCTGTGGGCGGTCTCCGAGACGCTTCTCAAATCGCCACCGCCGGTCAGGGTCTATGCGCCGGGCAGCTGGGGACCGCAGGCCATCTATCAGCTGATCGCGCCCTACGCGTGGCGGTTGCCGTTCGAGCGGGCCTGGCGAGACCCCAATATGGTTGGGGCCTGACCGGCCGCGCGAACCCCGGTTCCGCGGCGTCGCGCTAGCGTGCTAGAGCCGGGCGATGCACGATCTCCCCCTTGTCTTGGAGCCGGCGACGGACAACGACGCCGAGCCGATCGAGCGCCTCAACGAGCGCGTGTTCGGCCCCGGCCGGTTCGCGCGGACGGCTTATCGCATTCGCGAGACGACGGACCCTGACCCGGCGCTGAGTTTCGTCGCCCGTGTCGGCACGCTCCTGGTCGGCGCCTCGGCGATGACCCCGATCGTCATCGGCGAGGCTTCGGCCTTGCTGCTCGGGCCTCTGATTGTCGAACCGGTGTTTCGCAGCCAGGGGATCGGCGAAGCGCTCGTCACTCGCGCCCTCGAAGCCGCGAAAGCCGCCGGCTGGAAGCTCGTCCTCCTGGTCGGGGATGAGCCCTATTACGCACGGATGGGGTTTCACCGCGCGCCCAAGGGCCGCATATCGCTGCCGGGACCGGTCGATCCCGACCGGCTCCTCTATTGCGAGCTCGAGCCGGGCGCGCTGGAGACGGCGAAGGGCGTGGCTCGAGGCGCGTGAGCGCCTCGAAGCGTCCCGCGCGCCGTGAAGGCCGAGGGCGCGGTTTAGCTCGCGCCCTCGCGGCGGCGCAAATAAGCGTCATTAAACGCAACTAAGCGCAAATAAACGAAAATAAAAATGCTTTCTTTTGCTTACGTTTATTTTTTCGAATTCGTGCCTTTTCAATGGGTTAGGAGCGATTCAAACAAAAACTTCCTTCCTGTCTCAGGGCCTTCTCGGCCGCCTGCCCAGCGCGCGCCCGCTTCGCGGGATTGGACGCGCATCGAATCCGGTGAATATGAACAACGATACCATCGACTTCTGTTTCGGTCAAGTTTTATCAGCGAAAAATTTAGGAGCGGGAGGCGGTTCTCAGTCGCTTGCTTGCCGGGACCGACAGGCGCGCAATTGACGTATCAGGATAGTGATTCGCCGCGTCAGCTGGGACGACGCTTGTGGAGACCGTAGAACTTCTGATGCTCAAACGCGGCGTCGAGTGGCCGACCGTGGCGCTCGCTGTCGCCATAGACGGACTGTGGCTCCTGGCGACTTTTTTCCATCGCGATCTCCCGTGTGGTGGGCGCTGATTGAACCTGCAGCACGAGACCATTCACGGCCATCCGACCGGAACCGTCCCCTGAACGAGGCGATCGGCTGCTGGCCCCTGTCGCTGTGGCTCCTCTATTCGATCTACCGCGCGACCCATCTCGCGCATCATCGCGACGCGAATCTGACCGATCCCTTCGACGATCCCGAGAGCTCTTACTGGACGGAAGCCGGTTGGGGCGGCCTCGGTCCGGTCTGGCGCGCGGTTGCGCACGCCCAGACGATCCTCCCTGGTAACCGCCTTCGAGGCCGCTTCGCGGCGCCTCAGGGCAGGTGATAGGATGCGGCTTGGGAGTTAAGCATGGCGGGGCAACGCTGATCGCAATCCTGCCGATGTATGATTTCCCGGGGACGGCCGCCGCCAACGACGCGCTGTGGGCGGCGATCTCCGCCCGACTAGAAGAGGCCGGCGTCCAAGCGCCGATGCAGCTGACCCGAGACGGCGACCTCGCCGCGCTTTGGCGAGATCCAGCCCTCATCTTCGCTCAGACGTGCGGCTATCCCTATGTGACCGGGCTCAAAGACACGGTCACGCTGATCGCCGCGCCGGAATATTCGTTTCCGGGTTGCGAAGGCGCGTCACACCGAAGCTTCATCGTCCGCCGCGCGAGCGACTTGCGCAATAGCCTCAGCGAATTCCGTGGCGCGACCGCGGCGCTCAATGCCCACGACAGCAACACCGGCATGAATCTGTTCCGCGCCGCGATCGCTCCAATTGCAGGCGGGAAAACCTTCTTCTCCTCGATCGTCATGACCGGCTCGCATAAAGCGAGCGTGGCCGCCATCGTCGATGGTCAGGCCGATCTCGCGTCGATCGACTGCGTGACCTTCGCATTGCTGAGGCGCGGCCGCCCCGAACTCGTTAAGCGCGTCGCGATCGTCGCCGAGAGTCCGCCCTCGCCAAGCCTCCCGTTCATCGCAAGCGGCAGCCTGCCGCCTTCGACCATCGCGGCGGTGCGCGAGGCGCTGTTCGCCGCGCTCGATGATCCCACTCTCGCCGAGGCGCGCGCTGCGCTCGGCCTCAATGGAGCACAGGCCACGGCCGCCCCCGATTATGATCGGGTGATCGAGATCGAGCGCGAAGCGACGGCTGCGGGCTACGCGCAACTCGCTTGAGCGGGCTCACTGAAGGCGTCATGGCCAGGCTTGTCCCGGCCATCAACGTCTTTGCGGCCGTCACAGCTTGAAGTACCGTCGCCGCCGAAGCGCGGCGGTTGGCGAACCATCCTAACGGCACGCTCTATCCCGGTGTCACCACTGACATCGCTCGCCGTGCGCACGACCATCGGGAAGGTCACGACAAGGGATTCACCAAACGATACGCGCTGACACGAGTTGTGTGGTACGATTTCCACGAGGATATCACCGCCGCGATCCAGCGCGAGAGCAACATGAAGGATTGGCCTCGCGCCTGGAAAGTTCGAATGATCCTCAGCATGGTTCCGGACTGGCGCGATCGTTATCTCGATCTGAATAATTGATCGGCCTCGCTCCCCGTGGATGGCCGGGACAAGCCCGGCCATGACGTTTTCGTCACGCGCTTCCTGTCTCGTGTGAGCGTCACGTCTCCGCGATGCCACCGAGATCGCCCGCCTGCGCTCCGCTCTCGCGGCCGTGAGGCAGCGCGAGGTACTCGGCTGTGCGCATTTCGTGCAGACGGGAGGCCGCGCGCGCGAATTCGAACGCCTCCGCGCCTTCGCCGGAATAGAGCGTCTCCGGTTCGCCCGCCGCCGATGCGATCAGCTTGACGCGCATGTCGTAGAGCGCGTCGATGAGGATGATGAAGCGCTTCGCTTCATTGCGCTCGCTCGCGCTGATCACGGGGATGCGGTCGAGCACGAGGGTGTGAAAACGCTGAGCGAGCTTGAGATAGTCGGCGGCGCCGAGCGGACGACGACAAAGCGCGTCGAAATCGAACCGGGCGACGCCGTCGATCGCCTGCGGCACGTCGAGATGGCGGCCGAGAAGCTCGATTTGAATTGGCTCGCCGCGCTCGTGGCCGGTCAGCGTCAGGAACGCCGCGTCGAGCGCGGAATCCGCCTTCGGGGTACGCGGCGCATAATATACCGGCGCGCGCTGAAGTTTCTCCAGCCTGTAGTCGATGCGCGCGTTCAGTTCGACCACATCGAGCCGCTCCTCGATGAGCGCAATGAACGGCAGGAACAAAGCGCGATTGAGCCCATCCTTGTAGAGGTCGTCCGGCGCGACATTCGAGGTCGCGACCACCGCGACGCCCGCGGCGAACAGCGCCGTGAACAGCCGGCTCAGAATCATCGCGTCCGCAATATCGCGCACCGAAAACTCGTCGAAGCAAAGGAGCGAAGCCTCGCGCGCCAGATCCGCCGCAACCGGCGCGATTGGGTCTTCGCCGGCGACCTTGCCACGCTTCCTGGCCTGACGCCATTCATTGAGGCGGGCATGCACGTCAGCCATGAAGGCGTGAAAATGCGCCCGGCGCTTGCGTGGGGTCTCGGCCGCGTCGAAGAACATGTCCATCAGCATCGTCTTGCCGCGGCCGACGGCCCCATGGATGTAAAGGCCACGCGGCGGCTCGGCGGGCTTTGCGCCAAACAATCTTGAGAAGCCGCCCGGCTTCGCCTCCGCGTTGTAGCCTTTCAGTCTGGCGGCGAGGGCGTCCAGCTTGCGGATGAGCTCCGCCTGTGCGGGATCGGACTTCGAACCCGCGCTCGGAAACGAGCGCGCGGTAGCGATCAGCGATGAGGCTCATGCACTGGTCTCGGTCATGCCGGGAAGCTAGTGCGCCTCTTCCCAGTTCTGCGCCGCACGCGCGTCGACCCTGAGCGGTACATGCAACCGAACCGCAGGCTCCGGCGCATCGACCATCACCTTCGCGACCATCGGCAACGTCGCCTCGACTTCATCATCCGGCGCCTCGAAGACCAATTCGTCGTGGACGGTGAGCAGCATCTGCGCGCTCAAGCCTGCTTTCGTAAGCGCGTCATCCATGCGGACCATCGCGCGGCGAATGATGTCGGCAGCCGTACCTTGGAGCGGCGCGTTGATGGCGGCGCGTTCGTTGAAGGCGCGCTCGGACGGGTTGGAGGCGTTGATGCGCGGATAGTGGCACTTGCGGCCGAACAGCGTGGTCACATAGCCGTTGGCGCGGGCAATCTTCTTCGTCGCCTCCATGTAATCGCGAATGCCCGGAAAGCGCTCGAAATATTTCTTGATGTAGTCGCCCGCCTCGTTGCGCGCGATGCTCAGTTGGTTCGCAAGACCGAAGGCCGAAATGCCGTAGATGATGCCGAAATTGATCGCTTTCGCGCGCCGGCGCACTTCGCTCGGCATGCCTTCGATCGGCACGCCGAACATTTCGGACGCCGTCATCGCGTGAATGTCGAGTTCGTCCGCGAAGGCGCGCTTGAGCGCGGGGATGTCGGCAAGATGAGCGAGGAGTCTCAGCTCGATCTGGCTGTAGTCGGCCGAGATGAGCTTGCGTCCTTGGGGCGCGACGAAAGCGCGCCGGATCTTCCGCCCCTCCTCGGTGCGGATCGGAATGTTCTGGAGGTTCGGCTCCGACGACGACAGGCGCCCGGTCGTGGTCGAGGCGAGCGCGTAGGCCGTGTGGACGCGCCCGGTCGACGGATTGACGAAACCGGGCAGCGCGTCGGTGTAGGTCGATTTGAGCTTGGCGATCTGGCGCCATTCGAGCACGCGCGCCGGTAATTGATGGCCTTCGGCGGCGAGGTCTTCCAGTACGCTCGCCGTGGTCGACCAGGCGCCGGTCGCCGTCTTCTTGCCGCCGGGCAAGCCCATCTGGCCGAAGAGAATGTCGCCAAGCTGTTTTGGTGAACCGGGGTTGAAGGGCGCGCCCACGATCTTGCTGATCTCGTCCTCGAGCCCGGCCATGCGCTGGGAAAACTCGCCCGTCATGCGCGACAAAATGTCACGGTCGATCGCGATCCCCCGCCGCTCCATGCGCGCGAGAACCTCGATGAGCGGGCGCTCGAGCCGCTCGTAGACCGTCGTCATCCGTTCGGCGACGATCCGCGGCTGCAAAACGCGCCGCAGACGCAAGGCGAGGTCCGCTTTTTCCGCGCCGTATTCGCAGGCCTTGTCGATCGGCGCCCGCGCCAGCCCGACGAGGTTGCGCCCTGAGCCCGCGACTTCGCTGAGCGGCATCGGTTTATGGCCGAGAAAGCGCGTCGAGAGCGTGTCGAGGCTGTGGTCGTCGCCCGTCGCGCCCGCATCGAGCGTGTAAGAAAGAAGCATGGCGTCGTCGATTGGCGCGACGCGAACGCCGCGCATCGCGAGCACGTGCATGTCGAACTTGAGGTCGTGGCCGATCTTGAGGACGCCCGGCGACTCAAGCACCGGCTTCAGAAGCGCGATCGCTTCCGTTTCCGCAATCTGGTCGGGCGCACGACCCCCGCCATCGAAGAGATCGTCAGCGCCGGTCTTGTGTCCGATGGGAATGTAGCAGGCGGCTCCTGGCTTCACAGCAAGCGACAGCCCAATGAGGTCGCCTTGCAGTGGGTCGGGCGAGTTCGTTTCGGCGTCGATGGCGACGACGCCCTCGTCCTCCGCGCGCGCGATCCAGGCGCCGAGCTCGGCCGCGGTTCGCACGGTCTTGTAGGCTGCGCGATCGATGGGCGCGCGCGCCTCTTTCGCGCGGGCCGCGCCGAGATCAGCGGGCGCAGCGCCCTGGGGGGCGGCCTTGGGCTCGCGGGCGGGGGGAACAGGCGCCGCTGCAACAGGGGGCGCGCTTCCAGCGGGCGCGTCTCCTTTCCGTTCCAGGAGCGCCACGCCCTGGCCGCCCGGCCATGCCGCGGGACCGACGAAGCGGGGGTCCGGCTCGATCGAGGCCACGTCGACGCCGCATATCTCGCTGAGGCGGCGCATGAGCGTGGTGAGCTCCATCGCTTTGCAAAACGAGATGAGCCGCTTGCCGTCGAGCTCAGGCGTCGCGAGCGCCTCGAGCGGCGTCTCGACCGGCACGTCGCGATCCAAGGTGACGAGCTCTTTCGACACCCGGATCAGCTTCACGGTGTCGGGATTGGTCAGCGCTTCGCGGCGCTTGGGCTGTTTGATCTCGCCCGCCCGCGCAAGCAGCGTCTCGAGGTCGCCATATTCGATGATGAGCTGAGCGGCGGTCTTAAGTCCGATGCCGGGCGCGCCCGGGACGTTGTCGGTTGAATCCCCGGCGAGCGCCTGGACGTCGACCACCCTGTCCGGACCGACCCCGAAATATTCCTTGACCTCGTCGACGCCAAAGCGCCGCTCTTCGCGAGAGCCGGCCACGCCTGCTTGGCCCGAAGCCGGGTCGTACATCGACACCCCCGGCTCGACGAGCTGCATCAGGTCCTTGTCGGCCGAGACGATGAGGACGTCGGCGCCGGCCTGGCGCGCCTGGCGAGCGTAGGTGGCGATAATGTCGTCGGCCTCGTAGCGGCTCTGCTCGATCGGAACCATGCCGAACGCCGAAACGGTGGCGCGCATCAGCGGGAACTGCGGCACCAATTCGTCCGGGGGATCCTTCCGGTGCGCCTTGTATTGTGGATAGATGTCGCGCCGGAACGAGTTCTCCGTCTTGTCGAAGATCATGGCGAGATGGGTCGGCTTGTGGCCGCCCGCCCCGTCGCGAATGAACTGAAGCACTTTGGTGGCGAATAGCCGAATTGCGCCAGTCGGCAGGCGGTCGGTGCGATAATTGTACTTCTGATCCTGGCGGATCGACTGATAATAGGCGCGAAAGACAAACGACGAGCCGTCGATGAGAAAAACATGGTCGCCGGGGCCGACCGGACGATGGGGCTGGGTCATGGCCATCACATAAGCGATGCGGCCTCCAAGCGCCATCGCGGGGCGCCGAACGGCGGTGCGTGAATGACGAAATCCACTGGATAGCAATCAGACCGGAGGCGATGGCGATGGCGGCGGATAATTCTGGAACACTGGCGCTATTGATCGATGGCGACAACGCCTCACCCAAGATCGTTGTCGGCCTCATGGCCGAGATCGCCAATTATGGCGTGGCGAGCGTCAAGCGCATCTATGGCGACTGGACCGGCCCCAACCTGAAGGGTTGGAAGGAATGCCTGCTCGAACATTCGATTCAGCCGGTCCAGCAGTTCGCCTACACAACCGGCAAGAACGCGACCGATGGCGCAATGATCATCGACGCCATGGATCTGCTCTATACCGGCCGCTTCTCCGGCTTCTGCATCGTCTCGAGCGACAGTGACTTCGCTCGCCTCGCTGCCCGCATCCGTGAGCAGGGCGTTACCGTCTATGGTTTTGGGGAGCGCAAGACGCCCCGCCCCTTCATCACCGCGTGCGACAAGTTCGTTTATTTCGACGTGCTCAATGCGGCCGGCGGACAGAAGGAAGCGGAAGCCGCCGCCGCGCCAAAGGCGGCGGCGGCCAAACCCGCGCCAGCCAAGGCGGCTCTGGATCGCGTGGCGCTCGATATGCTCGCCAAGGCTGTGACGGCCTCGGCGGACGAAGACGGACGCGCCAATCTTGGCCGCGTTGGCGCGCATCTGGCGAAGCAGTCTCCGGACTTCGACCCACGCAACTACGGCTTTCCACGCCTCTCCAATCTGGTCGAAGCCTCCGGCATTGCGGAGGTCGAGCGCGTCGGTGAAAATCCGAAAATCATCATGGTTCGCCTCAAAGGCGAGAGACCCGCTCGCCCTGCGAAATAGTCTCCGATGGCACGATCGTCTTCACCGTCGACCTGATAGGCCACGGCGTCACGGGATGGCCTCCGATTCATTCGGGCGTCGAGGTCATCCAGATCCGTCTCGCATCTTCACTAGCGCCGTTCATCGAACAGTCATTGTCCTGGTTGCAGTTTCGCTTTCCCGGTTGCGTCGAATCATGGTTCGGAGCGACGGCTCGCTGGAGAAGAGGAGAGAATGGCTGTTCGCAACGGCCTCGTCGCCGCCGCGGCGATGGCAATCGCAGTTGGCGCCGGCTTCGAACTGCGTAGCGCGCAGTCCTTCACCATTCCGAACGCGTGCCTCGAAGGCTCCGCTTGCGCGTATGTTTGCAGCAGCGTCCTTGAGCAAGGCCGGACGGCGGCCGACTTTATCGCTCTCGCCGCCTATCAGCTCGGTCCCGAGCGGCCCATTCTCCTGCCTCCAGCCAACCTATCGATGCCCGCGGCCGTCGATCCGCACAATGTCTATGCCGGCGCTGGCGTCGGCATGTTCAGTCCGGCCGTCGCGGGGCAGCCGTCGCGGGTCTACTCGCCCAACCTCGTGACCGGCAAGGTCGACGTGATCGATCCGGACACATTCAAGGTGATCGACAGCTTGGTCGCCATGCCGAGCCCGGAGCACATCGTTCCATCGTGGGATCTGCAGACGCTGTGGGTTTCGGCGGACGTGAGCGCTCGCGGCGGCCATGGCGGCGTCGCGCCGATCGATCCGAAGACAGGCAAGGTCGGCAAAGTGGTCGACGTGCCCGATTCCTACAACATCTATTTCACGCCCGACGGCAAATCGGCGATTGTCGTCGCCGAGGCATTGCGGCGGCTCGAGTTCCGTGATCCCCATACGATGGCGCTCCAAGGCTACATCGCGACGCCGCAATGCGCCGGGATCAACCACGCCGACTTTGCGCCGGACGGTTCGTACGCGATCTTCACCTGCGAATTCAACGATTCGCTCGCCAAGATCGATCTCGTCCACCATACACTCGTGGAGACGTTACCGCTGACGCCGGGCCACATGCCGCAGGACATCAGGGTGGCGCCGGACGGCAAGATCTTCTTCATCGCCGACCTCATTGGCGACGGCGTCATGGTGATCGATGGCGATTCGTTCGGCCAGGTCGATTTCATCAAGACCGGCGTCGGCGCGCACGGCCTCTATCCGAGCCGCGATGGAACGAAGCTCTATGTGACAAATCGCGGCACCCACAGTCTCGGCGGCGCGCGCAAAGGCCCCGGCAGCGTCTCGGTCATCGACTTCGCTAGCCGCAAGGTCGTCGCCAATTGGACCGTCCCCGGCGGCGGCAGCCCGGACATGGGCAATCTATCCGCCGACGGCAAATGGCTGTGGCTATCGGGCCGCTATGATGGCGTGATCTACGCCTTCAATACCGATGACGGCTCGGTAAAGTCGATCCCCGTGGGCGGCATGCCGCATGGGCTCACGGTCTGGCCGCAGCCCGGGCGCTATTCCCTCGGGCACACGGGCAACATGCGCTAGATAGACCTGCAGCCCTGCGCCGGTATCGAGTTCGTTCTTCCGCAATTGATCCGCCAGACCGGACAAAGCGGCCGATCCATTTCCACCGACGAACAGCATGGGAAGGCGGGCTCCTTAACCATTCATAAACCATTCCGACGCAAACGTGGTTAACGAAACGCCAACGGACTGTTGCGATGAACGCGCATGTAGGCCCTGCTCAGACCCTGAAGTTTCGAGCGCAATCCCTTCTGGCCTACGTCCTCGAGCCGGTTCAGCCGCTCGACGAATGGTTTACGGCGCTCGACGGTTGGCTCGCCCGCTCTCCGACCTTCTTCATCGCCAGGCCCGTCATTCTCGATATGGCGGCGCTCGACATCGCCCTCAAGGAATATCGCGACCTCTTAAACGGCTTGGCGCGGCGCCACATCAGGGTCATGGGCGCGGAGAACGTTGACCGCGGGTTGGTCGGGCCGCACCTGCCTCCGGTCGTTTCCGGCGGGAGGCCAATCGATCCGCCAACACTAAGAGAGGATGCGCCATCAACCCGAGAGGAAGATTCGTCGGCAGTCGCGCCAAGCGCGCCTGAAAGGACCGAGTCGCTGATCGTCGACGGCAACGTGCGCTCCGGCCAGACCATCATGCATCCTCAGGGCGACGTGACGATCATAGGCCGCGTCGCCTCGGGCGCGGAGATCGTCGCGGGCGGGTCCGTTCACATCTACGGAGCGTTGCAGGGCAGGGTGATCGCCGGGATCTCAGGCTCGCGATCCGCTCGCATATTTTGCACCGAAGCACGGGCCGAGCTGCTTTGCATAGGAGGCGCCTATGTCACGGCGGAAAACACCAATTCCGAGATGGAGGGCCGCAGTCTTGAGGCCCGGCTGGACGGTGACGAACTCAAACTCCGAAACCTGGGTTAAGGGCTCTTAAGGGGACTACGTGCATGAGCAAGGTGATTGTCGTTACATCAGGGAAGGGTGGTGTTGGCAAAACCACCTCAACCGCGTCTCTTGGCGTCGCGCTCGCGCAAGGCGGAAAGCGCGTCTGCGTCGTCGACTTCGACGTCGGACTGCGCAATCTCGATCTGGTGATGGGCGCGGAGCGCCGTGTCGTCTTTGACTTCATCAATGTCGCGCAGGGCGACGCCAAGCTCTCGCAGGCGTTGATCCGCGACAAGCGCATCGACACGCTGCACCTGTTGGCGGCTTCGCAGACGCGCGACAAGGACGCGCTGACTACCGACGGCGTCGAGCGGGTCATCGGAGAATTGCGCGCGACCTTCGACTATGTGCTTTGCGACAGTCCGGCGGGCATAGAGAGAGGCGCCCTCTTGGCTATGCGGCATGCGGACCAGGCGATCGTGGTCGCCAACCCAGAAGTGTCGTCGGTACGCGATTCCGACCGGATCATCGGCCTTCTCGATTCCAAGACGTTGCGGGCCGAGCGCGGCGAGCCGATGGAGAAGCACTTGCTGCTCACGCGATTCGACCCCGGCCGCTCGAATTCGGGCGAGATGCTCACCATCGAGGACGTGCTCGAGATTCTCTCAATTCCGCTCCTCGGGGTCATCCCCGAGAGCAAAGACATCTTGCGCGCCTCAAACATTGGCGCTCCCGTGACCATCAACGCCTCCGGGGGACCGGCTGGACAGGCCTACCTCGAAGCGGCTCGACGTCTTGGCGGCGAAACGACAGCCCCAGTCGCGATCCCGGATGAAAAGAGGACTTTCTTCACGCGCCTGTTTGGCCGGAGGGCAGCATGAATCTCTTCGGATTCCTTAAGGCGCGCGGCAGCGCGCCGGTTGCTCGCGAGCGCCTTCAGATTCTTCTTGCCCATGAGCGCGTCGCGCTCGGGCCCCGCGACCTTGTCGCCATCCTGCGCGACGAATTGCTCGCGACCATCGCGCGTCACATCGAATTCGATCCAGAGAAGTTGTCGGTGAAGATGGAGCGCTCGGATTCGGTGTCGACGCTGGAGATCGATGTCGAGATTCCGTGCGACAAGTTTGTCGCTAGGCCACAGGCCTCTGCGGCCTAAGGCCGCATAGCGGTGGTCGCGTTCTGAACCCTAAAGCCGCGCGGCGAGCGCCGCATAGGCCGCCAACACGACGCTCGCTACGACATTCCAGCCGGCAAGCGATAATCCCGCGATGCGCAGCTGGACTTCGTCGCAGCGCACGACCTTGACGGAGTTCAGCGTATTCACCAGGTCGTTGACGTCGAGGGATCCGGTCAGGCCGCCGGTGCAGGCAGTTGGCCCGGCCCACCAATGGTATTCGACCCCGGCGTGGTAGGCGGCGAGCACGGCGCTGGCGACGAAGAGAATTGCGAGAAGCGCGAAGCCGATGCGCGCCAGGCCATGCGCCGAGCGGCCGGCGAGAAACGCGGTCAAAAGCGCCAGCGGAATGGCGGCATAAAAGGCGTAGCGCTGCGTAAGGCAAAGCTCGCAGGGCGCGTAGCCCATCCCCTGTAATATCCAGACCGCGGCGAGGATGGCGATTGACGCTGCGGCGATCAAAACCGCCCGGGTCTCTTGCGAGGGCGGCAGCGCGGTCTTGGCAAGCGTCATCAGAACACCTTGATGGCGATCACGAAGCCGACGACGACCATCGCAACGAATGCGCCAAGAACCGCGGCGAAGTTGCGCTCCATCGCATTGCGCAACGGTTCGCCGAACCAGTGCAGAGCGCCGGCGACGAGAAAGAAGCGCGCGCCGCGAGTGATAACCGACAAAGCGACGAAAAGCGGAAAATTATAGCCGAGCAGGCCGCTGGTGATCGTCACCAATTTATAGGGGATCGGCGTCACGCCCTTGATAAGGATCACCAGCCAGCCCCATTGGGCGTAGGTCTGTTTCAGCGCGTCCATCTTCGCGCCATAGCCATAAAGGTTGATGAGCCACTGTCCGAGCGTATTGTAAAGCACGGCGCCGATGGCGTAGCCGAGCATGCCGCCAATCACCGAGGCGACGGTCGCGATGAGCGCGTAGCGCCATGCGCGCTGCGGATTGGCGAGCGCCATTGGAGCCAGCAGCACGTCGGGGGGTATGGGAAAGAATGAGCTTTCCGCGAAGGCGACCGCGGCCAGCGCCCGCTCCGCGTAGGGACCCTCGGCGAGCGCCCGGACTTTGGGGTAGAACGAATTGAACATGGAGGCCCTTCGCAGCGCAGCGGCCTTCTACGCGCTTGCGGCGCCGCAGTCCACGCATGAGCCGTGCCGCGAAGCCTGAGCGCATTGACCCTGCGCCGTCTCGCGTTTTATATCGGCGCCGGCCGCCTTCTCGCGGGCCCCTATGGCGGAACTGGTAGACGCGTCCGAACTCAAAATCGGATTCCGCAAGGAGTGCTGGTTCGATTCCGGCTAGGGGCACCAAGCATGCGTGTTAACAATGTGATTTCGTTGACGATTGTTCGAGCCGCCTAAAGCTGGCTGACCATTTGGCTGACTATCTGGCTTGCATGAGAGCCGCTTCGCGGCCGCTGATCACGATCGGGTGATGTCTGCCCCGGAACTGCGCCTCTTATCCACAGAGAGATGAAACGACCGCTGCCCTGGAGGAGGACATCAAATTCGCGAATGCCAATTCGCAGAACCTGCAAGAAGATTCGTGCAAGCCGCGTCAAGGCCGGACAGGTCGCTTTCTATGCTACGGTCCTGCACGCGCCAGGGCGTGAAGGTATCTTTCTCGCTTGGCAAGGGCACGTCGCCAAGATCGCCGCCTTCGGCGATGCCACGCGCGGTGGCGCGATGGAGGCGATCGGCGAGCCGGCTCTCAACAACAGCGGGGTCATCGCCTTTCCGGCGGCAATCCTGAAGGGCCCCGTGCTCGGCGGGATTTTCATTGCCGGCGCGCGCCCCCTTTTGCTGGTCGTGCGCGCCGGCGACATGAAGCCGGGCGGCGCGATGATCCAGCGCATGTCCGAGCCCATCGCGATCGGCGAGTCCGACGCCATCACATTCGGCGCCTTCGTGGGCGGAAACGGCAGCCTGCAGGGCGCTGTGCTGCGCGCTGGCGCGCGGCCGGACTTGCGGAGATTGCCGTCGAGGGCGGGCAGGCGCGCCGGGCGGTGGTCACTGCGCCGGGTTCGGGCCCTGGCCCACCGCCGGGCCTGACGGCACGATAGCGTTCATCGCCGCACTCGATGGCGCTCCGGGACCGCTCGCGGTGTTTGCTGGACCTGTCGGAGAGTTGCGACGGGTCGCGATGGTGGGCAACTCCTTGCCGCGAGGGGGGCATCGGCGGGTTTCCGTTGACCGCCATCGCCTCCGTCGCCGCGCACGGCGCGCTAACTTTCCTGACATTGGCGGCCGAGCAGGACGAGCGCACCGCAATCTATTGCCGGTGTTCGCCGCCGCCGCGCTGACATGACCGCCTGGGCACCGACACTCAGCCGGCCTCAGTTCATGTCAAATGGCGGGTATTCTTGGAAGACGTTGGCGGCGGTGATCAAGACATGATGTCCGTTTGCCGCCCCTTTCGTCTGGCGGCGCCTGAGTGGCTCAGCCGTGGCTCTGTTTTCCACACTCCCTTCATCGAAGCGGACTGGCAGGTTTCCTGCATCCGGCTCTGGGACAAGACTTCACGCCTTCGTCCACGGCACGTCGTGCCCAAGCCGACTCAGGCGTACGAGCCCTAAGCGCCCGTAGAGTTGCGAGAGCGGATCGCTCGCCCCGCCTGACGTTGCGCTTGAGGCGCAACGACAGGCGCACCGGACATTGCGGTGGCGCGATGGAAGTCGGAGTGGAGGAATTGCCGTTCATTTGAGCTAACCGAAGCGCGAACCGTCCGCGAATTCGCCGGGGCAGGCTGCTCGCCGAGCGCACAGCACATCCGATCGGTTTCGCGGCGCCGTTGACCGTTTGCCACTCGTCCAGGAGCGGCGGACCAAGTTCGACCGATCGTGGATCATGCTCGAAAATACGCCATTTCGCTCCGTCAGATCGCCCCGCCTCAAGGCTTCCCTCCATCAGAAGGACAGCCTCGACTGAGGGGGTGGGGCAGGAATTTCCCCCCCTCGCCAAAGGCGAAATCGCGAAAAGCGCGGGCGGTCGGGGAGAGCGTGCGGTCGGTGCGGTTGATCACGAACCAGCGGCGAACGATCGGTAGTCCCTCGACGTCGAGGCACACGAGCCGCCGGTCCGCGACCTCTGCGGCAATCGTGTGGGCGGAAATCAGCGCGATGCCGAGGCCGGCCATCACGGCCTGCTTGATGGTTTCGTTGGAGCCGAGCTCCATTCCCATCTGAACCGGCTTGATCGCCGTGTCGCCGATGAAACCGTCGAATAGCGAGCGGGTTCCGGAGCCGATTTCACGAAAAAGGAAAGCCTCGCCCGCGAGATCTGTCTTGGTCAGCGCCTTGGCGCCGGCAAGCCGATGGTCAGGCGGGGCGATGAGAACGTAAGGATGCGGACCAATAGGGAAGATCTCAACCGGCATGTCGCGCGGCGGACGACCGGAAAGAGCGACTTCGATCTCGCCGGCGCGCAAGGATTCGATGGTCGCGTCGCGGTTGCCGATCAGGAAGCGCAATTCGACCTTCGGCCGAGACGCGACGAAACCGGCGATCAGTCGCGGGGCAAAGTACTTCGCTGTCGACACCGCGCCGACGGACAATCGGCCGCCCTTTCCGGCGGCGATCCCGTCCACCGTGTCAGCGAAATCGCGCATCGCCCGCCCGACGCCGTGGGAAGCCTCGAGCGCCGCTTCGCCGGCGGTGGTCAGGCGCATGCCGGTGGCGGCGCGGTCAAACAGCTTCAGCCCGACCGCGTTCTCGAGGCCCTTGACGCGCGCCGTTAGCGCCGCCGGCGTCATATTCAGCGCCACGGCCGCGCGGACAAGCGAACCGGCCTCGGCAATCGCCTGAAGCGTCTCGATGTGGCGCATTGACACGTTCCGCATGGCCTCAATCTGGCATTAAATAAAATTGAATGCTTCGCGAAAATTAAATCAGTTTTCTTGTGGGCGAAAAAATTCCTATTCTTCAAGGGCGCTCCCTAAGGGGCAGCAATGACAGGCGGGAGGGCGCATGCTGGGCACGTGTGACACGAGGGGCGAACTCGATGCGTTCCTAGACGTGCATGTCCCATCGCCGACGGCGCGGGTGCTGCGCGCGGTCGCGGGCGCGTCTCTCGTGGTCGCCTATCGCATCCGCCGCGGCGTTCTCGCCGGGGCTATGGAGGCCGATGTCGGTCCCGCTCACGACGAAGTCGCTCAGAAAGCGCTCGACGTGTTTGCCGACGGAGCTTTCATAAACTGGCTGAAGCGCGCCGGCGTCCGCGCGGTCCTCTCGGAAGAGCGACCGGACCCAGTCGTCCTGGATCCGGACGGGACTTTGCTCGTCGCAATCGATCCGCTTGACGGCTCGAACAATATCGACGCCAACGGCTCGATGGGCACGTTCTTCTCCGTGCTCGATGCGCCCGCCGGTCCTTTCCAGCCCTCGCATTTCCTGCAGCGGGGTACGAATCAGCAGGCGGCCGGGTTTGTGCTCTATGGGCCACACGTCGATTTTGTCTTCAGCTGCGGCGCGGGAGTTCATATGGCCGCGCTCGATCCGGACGCCAACCGATTTCTCATGACGCATTTCGCGGCGCGCATTCCTACAGAGACCCGCGAATTCGCGATCAACGCGTCGAACTCCCGTCACTGGCCGGGGCCAATTCGCGCCTATGTCGACGACTGCCTCGAAGGCGAGGAAGGTCCGCGCGAGCGCAACTTCAATATGCGCTGGACCGGTGCGGTGGTGGCAGAACTCTACCGAATCCTTGTGCGCGGCGGCGTCTATCTTTATCCGCAAGATTCACGTCCCGGCTATGAGCATGGGCGCCTGCGGCTCCTCTATGAGGCGAACCCGATCGCCTTCCTCCTCGAGCAGGCCGGCGGCGCGGCGATCGACGGCTTTCATCGCGTCTTGGACCTGATGCCGGCCTCCCTGCACACAAGGACGCCTCTCATCTTCGGCTCGAAGGACAAGGTCGAGCGCGTCGCGCGCTACTATGTCGAAGGAAGCGACGCGCGCATTGCGCCGTTATTCGCCAGGCGTGGCCTGTTGCGTCGCTAAGCCCCGGAACCTTCCGGAATCTTGTGCCATGTCGATTAAACATCCGATCATCGCAATCACAGGCTCTTCGGGGGCCGGCACGACGTCGGTCAAGAGGACTTTCGAGCAGATCTTCCGGCGGGAGAAGATCGACGCTGTTTACATCGAGGGGGATTCCTTTCACCGCTGGAACCGCGCCGAGATGCGCGAGCAAATGAGGGAGGCGGCGGCGAAGGGCGACCACCACTATAGCCACTTCGGCGAAGACGCCAACCTATTCCATGAACTCGAGAAGGCGTTCCGCGATTATTCTGAGACCGGCGTCTGCCGCGCCCGCAGTTACGTCCACGACGCGGACGAGGCCGAGGTCCATGGCGCGCCGCCCGGAACGTTCACTGGCTGGCGCGACTTCGAGCCGGGCTCGGAGTTGCTCTTTTACGAGGGTCTGCATGGCGCGGTCGTAACGGACGCCGTCAACGTCGCCCAACATGTCGATCTCAAGATCGGCGTGGTTCCGGTCATCAATCTCGAATGGATCCAGAAACTGCATCGCGACAAGGCGGCGCGCGGCTACACGACCGAGGGGGTCACCGACACGATCCTGCGCCGCATGCCGGACTACATCCATTACATTTGTCCGCAATTCACTCACACGGACATCAACTTCCAGCGCGTGCCGACCGTCGACACGTCCAATCCATTCATCGCGCGCTGGATCCCGACGCCCGACGAGTCGATGGTCGTCATCCGGTTCCGCGATCCGCACGGTATCGATTTTCCGTATCTCCTGTCGATGATTCACAACAGCTTCATGAGCCGCGCAAATTCGATCGTGATCCCGGGCGGCAGGCTCGACATCGCGATGCAGCTCATCCTGACGCCGATGATTTTCAAACTGGTCGAGCGCCGCAGGCGCGCCTTGCGCGCTTGAGCCTAGAGAAAGCCAATCACACGATGAACACGAGCGCGTTCGACCGATCCGTAATCATCGCGCCGTCGATCCTGTCGGCCGACTTCTCCAAGCTCGGCCGGGAGGTGCGGGACGTCGTGGCGGCCGGCGCCGACTGGATCCATCTCGACGTCATGGACGGACATTTCGCGCCCAACATCACGTTCGGCCCGCCGGTCGTCGCGGCCCTGCGTCCTCACGTCGCCAAAACCTTCGATTGCCATCTGATGATCGAGCCTTGCGATGCCTACCTCGAAGCCTTCGCCAAGGCGGGCTCGGACATTATCACAGTGCACGCGGAGGCGACGAGGCATCTCGACCGGTCGCTGCAAGCGATCTGCGCGCTCGGCAAGAAAGCGGGCGTCTCGCTCAATCCCGCAACCCCCGAGAGCGCGATCGAATATGTGCTGGACCGGCTCGATCTCGTCCTCCTCATGACCGTGAGCCCCGGCTTCGGCGGGCAGGCGTTCATTCCGGCGGTCGTCGACAAAGTTAGGCGCGTGAGAGGAATGATCGGCGCGCGCAACATCAGGATCGAGATCGACGGCGGGATCACGCCCGAAACGGCGCCTCTGGTCGTGAGCGCGGGCGCGGACGTGCTGGTCGCCGGCTCGGCCGTGTTCAAGGGCGGTCCTTCCGCCTACGCCGCGAATATCGCGGCGCTCCGGGACAGCCTCGGCGTCGCAAGCCGGGCGGCCTGAACGAGCGCGCAGGCAATATTTCGCAAGTCGATCGAACCGAACTCCAATTTCGAAGAGGACAGCGTGATGAACGTTCAGCCGTCGCAAACCGTCAGAGGTAAAGATCGCTACAAAGCCGGCGTCATGGAATATCGGAAGATGGGCTATTACGAGCCCGACTACGAACCCAAGGACACCGACATCATCGCTTGCTTCCGCGTGACCCCGCAGGAAGGAGTCGATCCGATCGAGGCCTCCGCAGCGGTCGCCGGCAAATCGTCGACCGCCACCTGGACGGTGGTGTGGACCGACCGCCTCACGGCGTGCGAGAAATATCGGGGAAAATGCTTTCGCGTCGATCCGGCGCCCGGCGGGGAAGGCCAGTATTTCGCCTATATCGCCTACGACCTCGACCTGTTCGAGCCGGGTTCGATCGCCAACCTCACCGCCTCGATCATCGGCAACGTGTTCGGCTTCAAGCCGTTGAAGGCGCTCAGGCTCGAGGACATGCGCCTGCCCGTCGCCTATGTGAAGACCTTTCAGGGGCCCGCGACTGGCATCGTCGTTGAACGCGAGCGGCTTGACAAGTTCGGCCGCCCGCTGCTCGGAGCGACGGTCAAGCCGAAGCTCGGTCTCTCAGGCCGCAACTACGGGCGTGTCGTCTATGAGGCGCTCAAAGGCGGCCTCGACTTCACCAAGGACGACGAGAACATCAACTCGCAACCCTTCATGCATTGGCGCGACCGCTTTCTCTATTGCATGGAGGCTGTCAACAAGGCGCAGGCGGCGACCGGCGAGATCAAGGGCACCTATCTCAACGTCACCGCGGCGACGATGGAGGATATGTACGAGCGCGCCGAATTCGCCAAAGAACTCGGCTCCGTCATTGTCATGATCGACCTCGTCATCGGCTACACCGCGATCCAGTCGATGGCAAAATGGGCGCGCAAGAACGACATGATCCTTCACCTGCACCGCGCCGGTCATTCGACCTACACGCGGCAGAAATCGCACGGCGTGTCGTTCCGGGTGATCGCGAAGTGGATGCGCCTCGCGGGCGTCGACCACATTCACGCGGGCACCGTCGTCGGCAAGCTTGAAGGCGATCCGGCGACGACCAAGGGCTATTACGATATCTGCCGCGAGGACTTTAATCTGCAGCGGCTCGAGCACGGCCTCTTCTTCGACCAGCCGTGGGCCTCGCTCAACAAACTGATGCCTGTGGCCTCGGGCGGCATCCACGCGGGCCAAATGCACCAGCTCCTCGACCTCCTGGGTGAGGACGTAGTGCTGCAATTCGGCGGCGGCACGATCGGCCATCCCATGGGCATCCAGGCGGGCGCGACGGCCAACCGCGTGGCGCTCGAGGCGATGATCTTCGCCCGCAACGCGGGACGCGATTACGTTCATGAAGGACCGACCATTCTCGCGGAAGCCGCCAAGACCTGCACGCCGTTGCGTCAGGCGCTCGACGTGTGGGGCGACGTTACCTTCAACTACGCCTCGACGGACCAGCCCGACTTCGCGCCGACTCCGACCGCCGCGATGTAAGCCCGCTGTCCGAACGCCAATCCTTCAGGAGTTCCATCCGATGCGCGTCACCCAGGGCTGCTTTTCCTTCCTGCCCGATCTCACCGATGACGATATCCTCATCCAGATCCAGTATTGCCTCGAAAAAGGCTGGGCGGTGAATTTGGAATTCACCGACGATCCGCATCCCCGCAACACCTATTGGGAGATGTGGGGATTGCCGATGTTCGATCTCCGCGACGCCAAAGCCGCGCTGATCGAGCTCAACGCCTGCCGCAAGGTCTATGGCGATCGCTACATCCGCCTCTCAGCCTTCGATTCCTCACACGGTTGGGAGTCGGTGCGCATCTCCTTCATCGTCAACCGGCCGAACAACGAGGAAGGATTTCGTCTCGATCGAATGGAAGCCCACGGCCGGGTTCAGCGCTACTCGACGCGCGCCTACGCGACCGACAAGCCTGAAGGAAACCGCTACGCGTGAGCGCCGACGTCTCGAACGCGCCCGCGACCGTCCGGCTCGCCGACGAGTTCGAAGCGTCGGGCGTCGGTCCCATTCTCAAGCAGCTCGATGATGAACTGATCGGGCTTCAGCCCGTCAAACAGCGCATTCGCGAAATCGCGGCGCTCCTCCTGGTCGAGCGGGTGCGCTCGAAGTTCGGCCTCGCCTCGCTGGCCCCGACGCTGCACATGAGCTTTACCGGCAATCCCGGGACGGGCAAGACGACCGTCGCCATGCGCATGGCGGAAATCCTCCATAAGCTCGGCTACGTCCGGCGCGGCCATCTCGTAGCCGTCACTCGCGACGATCTCGTCGGGCAGTACATCGGCCACACCGCGCCCAAGACCAAGGAGGTGCTGAAGAAGGCGATGGGCGGCGTGCTGTTCATCGACGAAGCCTATTATCTTCATCGCCAGGAGAACGAGCGTGACTACGGCCAGGAGTTGATCGAAATTCTCCTGCAGGTGATGGAGAACAACCGCGATGACCTTGTTGTCATCCTCGCAGGCTACGCGGACAGGATGGACCGCTTCTTTCGCTCCAATCCCGGCTTTCGCTCGCGCGTCGCCCATCACATCGACTTCCCCGACTATGCGGACGGCGATCTCGTCGCGATCGGC
>CAVZJI010000048.1:0-50406 GCA_963775405.1 uncultured Alphaproteobacteria bacterium | reverse complement strand
GCGGAAAAGCGAGTTAGGGACTGAGGCAGGGCTAAACGGTCTGGAGCGCTCGCAATTCTGTTAGGCTCCCGTCGGGTCGGGGGTTCCAGATGCAACGGCATTGCTGCAGAGGGCGCGAAACCGCCTTCCTTCTTGAGCCATCTCTTCTCCGACCGGCAAATCGCGCCGATGCTGGTGCTCGGTTTCGCGTCAGGCATCCCCTTTCAACTGGTCTACATCACCCAGTCGGCCTGGCTCTCTGAAGCGAAGGTGCCGATCGCCACGATCGGCCTGATGAGCGAGCTCACGCTCGCCTACAAGTTCAAATTCGTATGGCTGTGGTTTCTCGACCGCTACGATGTGCCCGTCTTCAACCGCCTCCTAGGCCGACGGCGGGGATGGATCGTGGTTTCTCAACTTGGGGTGATGGCGGCGCTGGCCGGGGTCGCCTTCGGCGATCCAGGGCATTCGCTCGCTTGGACGGTGGCGTTTTCCCTCGCGCTCGGCTTCGCTGGAGCCCTCAGGACGTCGTCATCATGGCTGGCGCATCAGCGTCGCGCCAGCCAAACGCCAGGCGCTGATGGCCTAATGGTCGGAGGTCGGCTATCGGTCGGCGTTCTCGCCGCTGGAGCCGGCGCGCTCCTGCTCGCGGACCGGGTCGGATGGCGCGCCGCCTACCTTTGCATGGCGCTCTTGATGACGCCCGGCATGATCGCGGCTTTCTTCGTCCCCCAGCCCGAGTTGGACAAGACCACGATACACCCACCCTTGAGTTTCGTTTCGACAATCATCGACCCGATCCGGGAATTGATGACGCGACTCGGACCGTTGGCTTTCCCGATCCTCTTGCTGGTCGCCGGGTTTCGCATGCCCGGCTACATTTCGAGCGCGATGGCCGTGCCGCTTGTTCAAGAGCCTGCACTACTCGGACACGGATATCGCCACCGTGACGAAACTGTTGGCTTCTGGGTCGGGCTGGGGGGCACCTTTCTCGCAAGCTCATCATCCCACGCCTCGGCATGATGGCGAGCCTGCTCGTTGGCACCCTGTCCGGCTCGGCCTCGCATCTGGCCCTGGCTTATCTCGCCGCTCATGGCGATCATGGCGGAGCCGAGTTCTGGACCTTCGCCGTCGCCGTCAGCCTCGACAGTTTCGCCTATGCGTTCGCTTCGATCGTGCTGATCACTTACATGTCTTCGCTGGCGTCAACGCAATTGGCGGCGAGCCAATACGCGCTTCTGACATCGATCTGCGCGTTGCCGGGCAGCCTGCTTGCGGGCGTTTCGGGCTTGCCGTCGAGCGATTGGGCTTCGAACATTTCTTCGTCGAGACCTCGCTGATCGGCGCTCCGGTCGCAATTCTCTGCTGGTGGGTCTGGCGCCAGCAGGCTTCGGCCGCGTAAAGCAACTTTGTATTCGAAGTTCGGTGCGGGAGCGAGCGGATGAACTCCATGAGGTGGGCGGCGCGCCTCGTGCTTCTGCCGTTGCTCATTCTTAGCTTCGCGCCATTCGCCTATTCCGAGGAGCATCCCTCGGTTGTCCTCGAGGATCTCACGTGGGCCGAGTTGCGGGACGCAATCGGCGCGGGCAAAACAACGATCATCGTGCCCATCGGCGGAACCGAGCAGAACGGCCCGGCCATGGCGCTCGGAAAACACAATCGGCGCGTCAAGTTGCTCAGCGAGCGGATCGCGGTTGCGTTAGGCGACGCGATCGTCGCTCCCGTGATCGCCTACGTCCCTGAAGGCGCGATTACTCCGCCGTCCGGCCACATGCGTTTTCCTGGAACGATCAGCGTGCCGGAAGCCGCCTTCGAAGCAATTCTCAAATCAGCGGCCCGCAGCTTCAAACAGCACGGGTTCAAAAATATCGTCTTCCTCGGCGACCACGGCGGTTACCAGGCGAACGAAAAAAACGTGGCGAACAAACTCAACCGTGAATGGGCGGCTTCGGATGTGCGCGCGTACGCGATGACCCAATATTATGACGCGGCCCAAATCGGTTTCGCGCAAATTTTGAAAGATCACGGCTTCACGCCCTCGGAGATCGGGACCCATGCGGGTCTCAACGACACGTCGCTGATGCTCGCGCTCGACCCGAGCCTTGTTCGGGTGGATCGGCTTTCCGAGGGATCCAAATTCGGGAGCGCCGACGGCGTTTATGGGGATCCGGCCAAGGCGAGCGCAAAACTCGGAAGTTTGGGCGTCGACGCCATCGTCTCGCAGACGGTCGCCGCCATAAAGTCCGCCGTCTCCCACCGTTGACGCGAGGGGGCCCCCGTCAATTCGCCGGAGACAGCGGGCATGAGATCTAAAACGTTTGCTCTGAGATGCGCCATCCCCCTGTCGGCCAGCGGCCCCGGTTTGGATAAGGTTGGCTGAGAGAAAGGGTTCGGATAGAAATTTCTTGCGGAAAAATAGAAGATGCTTTAAGCTTCTCCCCATGACCAATTCTACGCTTCCGTGTGCCTCGAGCGCCGCGTCTTCGCTCCGACGCCGCTCACCGGGCAAGGAAGCGAAGTGAAAAATTTTTCATCGTACTTCCCGGGTAACCTATTGATAAGTCTCAATTCGGACGAGAGAATCCAAGGAAATCCAAGACAATCCAATAGCCATAAATGGGGGTTTTTGCGGTGAATCGGCCAGGGGCCAAGAAAACCCAAACGGGTTGCGCTCGTTAAGGGCTACTCCTCCTGGTCGCCGGGTTCGGGTTCAGCGCCGGCGGCCGGGGATGACGTAGCTCCCCTTCAGCCAGCGATGAAGGTCGACGTCGGCGCAGCGCTTCGAGCAGAACGGGTCATAAGGCTCGCTGCGCGGCTTGCCGCAGATCGGGCAGGTCCGCTCGCTCTTGCTCCGACCGGGCTTCGTGGGGGATTTGTCGTCGGCGGTCATTGAAGGGGGTTTGCGCTCCAGCGCCGATAAACATCATAGCCTTGGCCGCCGAGAAGCGCGGCCGTTTCGGCCAGCGGCAGGCCGACGACGTTGGAGTAGGAGCCGATGCAGCCGCTCGACGAAGGCGCCGGCAAGGCCCTGGATCGCGTAGCCGCCGGCCTTGCCGCGCCACTCGCCGCTCGCAAGATAGGCGTCGACCTCATTGGGCGACAGGCGCTTGAACCGGAGCCGGGTCTCGACCAGCCGGCGCCGAACCGCGCCGCTGCTGGTGACCAGCGCAAGACCCGTGAAAACCCGATGACCACGGCCGGACAGGAGATCGAGGCAGGTCTCCGCCTCGTCGCGCGTCTCGCACTTCGGCAAGATGCGCAGGCCGACGCCGACCACCGTATCCGCAGCGAGCGTCAGGCAGGGGGAAAGATCGGCCCGCTGGCTCGCAATCGCCGCCGAGGCGAGCGCCTTTTCACCGGCCAGCCGTTCGGCAAGTCCCGCGCGGCTCTTCGCGCCGGCGTGGCGTTTCGTCGATTTCGGCCGGCAGGACCGCATCGGGCTTAACGCCGATCTGCGCAAGGAGCGCTAGCCGGCGCGGCGAAGCCGACCCCAGTACGAGACGGAGGCCCGAGTGCGAGGCGGAGCACTCGTCGCGCCGCTCGAGAGCCAGGGTCATTTGAAGCGGTAAGTAATGCGCCCCTTGGTCAGATCGTAGGGCGTCATCTCCACGAGCACTTTGTCGCCCGCCAGCACGCGGATGCGGTTTTTGCGCATCTTGCCCGCGGTGTGGGCGATGATTTCGTGGTCGTTCTCAAGTTTGACGCGAAAGGTCGCATTGGGAAGCAATTCGACGACAAATCCGGGGAATTCAAGCAATTCTTCTTTCGACATAAGGCTCCTTGTCGTCTCGCCGCGCCGCCACAGGCAAAGGGAGGCTGCCGGCTGGAACGGCCCCTAGCACGCCAGAGGCGGCCTGTCATACCACCGCGAGGGTGTAAGATCGAATGTCCCGAGCGTCGTCCAACGGGGGCGGGCCTGTTTTCGGACTCAGTTTGTCGGAGCGCGCGCTTCAAACCAAGCTACTTCAGAGCCGTGGCTCCCGATTCGTCCAGAAACCCGAGGATCTCGTGGAAGAACTGCATGCGGTTCTTTTCCAGCATGACGGTATGCGTGCCCTCGCCAAGCTCGACAAACCGCTTGTAAGGGGCGCCGGTCAGCTTGGCGAAATAGGCCCTGGCCATGAGCGCTCGGAAGCTCGACGTCCCATTCCGCGTGGATGATGAGGGTCGGCGACGGTGATTTTGCCCGGATCATAGTACGGCTTCCCGGCGTCCCAATAATTGACGAACTCCGCCCTGACTCCATTGGCGGCGCGAAGCCTCGGCGGGTCCATTTTACTGCCAACGGGGTCGGTGGCGAGCGTCGCGTCCCACCATCGGTCGAAAACGCCGGGCGGAATCAGCGTCGCCTGTTTGTCCTCCGGAACGTCTTTGACCCAGCGCGCTTTCGCGGAATCCTTCGCCACCAGGCGATAGGTCGGAATCGCGCTCGCCGGCGGCTCGACCGCAGGTTGAGAGATCCAAGCTGGCGCGTAAAGCACGAGCCGATTGATCTTGTCATTGTGGCTGGCCGTGTAAGCGCCGGCGATCGACGTGCCCCACGACCAACCCATGAGATCGAGCTTCGAAATGCTGCGCTGAGCCAGAACATAGTCGACCGCGGCGCCGAGGTCCGCGCCGGCCTCTTCCGAAGTTGCGATCGGCTTGTTCCCTTCGGGCGGCTGATCCATTTCCGGCGGACGGGTCGATCGCCCGTACGATCGCACGTCGACCAGATAGACGTCGAAGCCGTGCTGAGCGAACAGGTCCATCATCGACACGCCGTCGATCGGCAGGTCGAAGCTTGTTTCCGCAGGATATGTGGCGCCGTGAATGAAGAGCAGCGTCTTGTCGGGCGAAAAGGACGTCATGCCCTCTGCGTGCTTGTTGCGAATGTAGAGTTTGACGCCCGGATCGGACGAGGGGATCATCGCCTCCGTGGTTGTGAGAGCGGCGATTGTCCGAAAGCGGCGCCGGACAAAGCTAAACCCATCACCATAGCCGAGCAAACAACTCGAAAGCTCATGACGATCCCTCCCGACGGACGCGCATTGAGCGGCGCGCGCTAGCAGCGGGCGCTTGTATAAGAGTATAAGAGGCGCGGCGCGGGAAGACCAGAGCCGGCGTGCCGGGACGTGTGAGCGATGGCGTCGAGCGCTGAAAGCTCGCGGATCTTCAGACGGCCGACGAGCCGGCGGCGTCCCTCGGCTGATCAAGCGGCGGCGCGGCCTCAGTCGCCGGCTTCGACTTGCCAGTCCGCCGCTCCTCGAGCCACTGCATGACCACATAAAACGAGGGAACGAACACCACCACGAGACACGTCGAGGCGATCATGCCGAAGAAGACCGCCATCCCAATCGATTTGCGCGCCGAGGCGCCGGCGCCTGTCGCCAGTACGAGAGGCAGAACACCGAGGATGAAGGCGAACGACGTCATGAGAATGGGTCGGAATCTCAGCCGCGCCCCCTCCACCGCCGCGTCGATGATGCTCTTGCCTTCCGCGCGCTGCTGGCGAGCGTATTCGACGATCAGGATCGCGTTCTTGGCGCCAAGCGCGATCAGCAAGATGAGACCAATCTGCGTGTAGAGATTGTTGGCGGCGACGCCGCTTTGGCTAGCGGCGACGCTGATGGCGCCGAGCGTGGTCAGCCCGGCGACCGTCCCGAGCAGAGCCAGCGGTACGCACAGAATCACCGCCAAGGGCAGAATCCAGCTCTCATACTGCCCCGCCAGAACGAAATAGACGAGCAGGAGCGCGAAGCCGAAGACGTAATAGGTCTGATTGCCGAGCTGCTTCTCCTGGAATGACATGGCGGTCCATTCAAAGCCGGTTCCTTTCGGCAGGGTGTTGTTGGCGATCTGCTCCATGATGTCGAGGGATTGCCCGGAACTGAAACCGGGCGCCGGGACTGCCCACGATGGTCGACGAAGCGTAGAGATTGTAGAGGCTGATGAGGGACGGACCCTGGACCTCCTTGATGTCGACCACCGTTCCGACCGGCGTCATGGTTCCGTCGCCCGCCTTGACCTTGAGATTGCGAATGTCCTCGACGTTAGCGCGATATTTGGCGTCCGCCTGCGCATAGATTTGGAATACGTGGCCGAACTTGGTGATCTGGCCGACATAGTTCGAACCGACATAGTCGGAGAGGGCGGCGAACAGCTGTCCGACCGTGACGCCGATCGTCTCCGCCTTGATGCGGTTTACATTGACAAAGATTTGCGGCGCGCCCGCCCGGAATGTCGTAGCGACCCGCTGAAGCGAGGATTGCGCATTGCTATTCGCAACCACGGTGTTGGTCAGAGTCTGAAGCAAGGCGTAGTCGAAATTCCCGTTCCTAAGTTCGACCTGCATCGAGAACCCGCCGACGTTGCCGATGCCCTGGATCGGCGGCGGGGGGAGCGCGAAGGCGAAAGCTTGCGGCACGCCCTGCAGCCCGCCGTTGAGGCGCTCGAGGATCGTACGGACATCCTGCCCTGGCTCTCTCAGACGCGTGTCCCAATCCTTTAGGACGACGAAGGCGACACCCGCGTTGGCTAGGCTCGCCAGATTGTCGAGAATGGATACGCCGCTCACAGTCACTACGTGCTCAACGCCGGGGACCTTGCTGGCCATCCCCTGGATCTGCGCCAGCACTCTGTCCGTCCGTTCCTTTGACGCGCCGTCTGGCAATTGCGCGGCGACGATCACGTAGCCCTGATCCTCGGTCGGCAGGAACGCGGTCGGCACGCGCGCCAAGCCCCAGACCGCGACGCCCACCAGAATAAGCGCCAGAACGACCATCAGGCCGCTGCGGTGGGCCATGCCCCCGATCAGTCGGGTGTAGGCGCGTTCGACAGCGCCATAGACCGCGTTGAAGCCGCGGTAAAAAAAGTTGCGCCGCTCGGGAGGCTTCGGCGGCCTGAGCCACAACGCGGATTGGGTGGGCTTGAGCGTGAGCGCGTTGATGGCGCTGATGAAGGCGGTGGCGGCGATGACGAGCGCGAATTGCCGGTAGAGTTGCCCGGTCAGTCCGGGCATAAAGGCGGCGGGAATGAACACCGACATCAGCACCAGCGTGATGCCAAGGACCGGTCCGGTCAGATCGTCCATCGCCCGAGCCGCCGCCTCGCGACCGGGGAGCCCCTGCTCGACGTATCGCGCCACGCCCTCAACGATGACGATCGCGTCGTCGACGACGATGCCGATCGCGAGCACGATGGCGAACAGAGTTGGAAGATTGATCGAGAAACCAAGCGCCGCCATCGCGGCGAACGTGCCGATGATCGTGACCGGCACGGTCGTCGCCGGCACCAGCATCGCCCGCCAGTCCTGCAGGAAGACGAGGATGACGATCAGCACCAGAATCGCCGCCTCGATCAGGGTGCGGTAGACCTCGCCGATCGCCGCCTTTACGAAATTCGTCGTGTTGTAGGGCACAACATAGGCGAGGCCTTGCGGAAAGGCTTTGGCGAGTTCGTCCATTTTTGCCTGGACTTCGTTCGAGACCGCAATCGCGTTCGAGTTGGGCAGCAGCGAGATGGCGATGCCGGCGGCCGGCTTGCCGTCGAGATTGAACGATTCGCTGTAGGTTTGTGCGCCGAGCTCGGCGTGTCCGACGTCGCGGATCCTGGTGATGCGGCCGCCGTTCGCCGAATCGACTTTGACGATGATGTTCTCGAATTCTCGTGGATCGTCGAGCCGGCCCTTGAGGTCGAGCGTATATTGAAAGTCTTGGCCCTTCGGCGCGGGCGGCGCGCCGATCTGCCCGGCCGCGACCTCCTGGCTCTGTTGCTGAACGACGTTGATCACGTCCTGCGGCGTCAGTCCCCGCGCCTGCAAAAGGTTCGGGTCCAACCATATGCGCATGGCGTATTGCCCGGCGCCGAGGACCGTCACATCGCCGATGCCGGGGAGGCGGCGCAGTTCATCCTGCACATTGATGACCGCGTAGTTCGACAGGAACAGGCTGTCGAAGCGGCTGTCGGGGGAGTTGAGGACGACGAACTCGAGAATCGACGTCGACTTCTTCTTCGTCGTCACGCCCTGGAGCTGCACTTCCTGCGGCAGCGAGGAAATCGCCGCCGCCACGCGGTTCTGCACCAGGATTTCATCCTCGTCGGGATCCGTGCCGATCGCGAAGGTGACGATCAAGGTGTACGTGCCGTCGCTCGCGTTCGTCGACTGCATGTAGATCATGTTCTCGACGCCGTTGACGTTCTGCTCGATCGGCAGAGCGACGGTGTCGACGAGCGTCATGGCGCTTGCGCCGGGATAGCGCGTCGTCACCTGGATGGTCGGCGGGACGACGTTCGGATATTGCGAGCTGGGCAGGTTAAGAAGAGAGACTAGGCCGATCAGAATGAAGACGAGCGCAAGCACGTTGGCGAGCACTGGCCTGCTGATGAAGAAGCGCGAGATTGCTCCCGCTCGGCCTTCGGAGCTCATTTCTTGTCCGAGGTGGGCGACGGGGCCTTTTCAGGGCTCGTTGCCGACTGAGGCTCGGCCGAGGCCAGTTGCCCGCGCTGCGGATCAACCTTCGCGCCCGGAAAGGCGCGCTGGACGCCCTCGGTCACGACCCAATCGTCTGCGCTTAAACCCAATTCGATGACGCGCAGCTGTCCTTCGCGCACGCCCGTCTTGACGACCTTCCGCTCGACGACGTTGTTGGCGCCGACGACAAGCACGTAACTTCCTTCCTGGCTCGTTCCGATCGAGTCATTTCGCGTCAAAAGCGCCTTCTCCTGCTGGGCAATCGGTGTTCGCACACGCACGAACAGGCCCGGCAGGATAGCGCCGTCCTTGTTGTCGAACAGGGCGCGCGCCGTCAGCGTGCCGGAGGCGAAATCGACCTGCGGCGAAGCATAGTTGAGATGGGCTTTGTGCGGATAACCGTCCTCGCCCTGCAGCCCAAACTCCACCGGAACGTCGGACAGGTCCGTGGTGCGCAACGCGATGCCCTGCTGGGCGAGGTTTCTCTGGATCGACAGGATCTGCGGCTCGCTCAAGGTGAAGTAAACGTAGAGCGGATCGGTCTGAATGATCGTGGCTAGCTTGGTCGGCCCGGAGACGCCGACCAGCGCGCCGACGTCAACCAGGTGATTGGTGACGACGCCGTTAAACGGGGCGAGCACCTGGGTATAGCCGAGGTTGATCTTCGCGAGCCAGATGGCGGCCTGCGCATTCAGGATGTCGGCGGCTGACTGGTCCCACTTGGACTTCCACTCCTGCGCCGTCGCTTGGCTGGCGAAATCCTGCCGGGCGAGCGTCGCCTGCCGCCCATATTCGGCCTTGTTGTACTCCTCGTTCGCCTGGTCGGAGGCCAGCGTCGCCTCCTGCTGGTTAACCTGCGCCTGATAGATGTCGCGCTCGATGCCGAACAACTGGGCGCCTTTCTTGACCGTCGCACCGTCAACGTAATTGATCGAGGTGAGAAAGCCCTGCACGCGCGCCACGAGATCGACCGATGCGAACGCTTGCGTGTTGCCGGTCAATTCGAGGTATTCGGTGATCGGCCGCTGCAGCGGCTGCGCCACTTGCACTTTGGGCGGCGGCGGCGGGACATAGGCGTTCCGAGAGCCGTCGCAGGCCGCGAGCGTGATCGCGGCGATTACAAAGGAGGCTGCCCGAACGGCGGGCCAAACGAAGGAACTGGGTGGTCGGGTCGACATGGGACGCGGATCCTGAAGCGAGCGGACAATACCCGTGGGCGAGTGCGATGGTCATGGCGCCAGCCTATGATGCCTGACCGGCGATTGAGCGCAAGAGCGAATGACGGGCGCGATTTGGCCGCTACCGCGCCCCGCGGTCGAGCGCGCGATAACGCCTGACCGCGACCGGGATCGAGACGAGATAGACGAGCGTGACTGCCACCAGCGCTTGCATAGGAAAGTTGAACAGGATGAGAAGGGCCGCGGCGACGCCGACCAGCACCACCGAGACATATTCGCGTGGCACGCGGCCGATCGTCTTGCCGGAGAAATGCGGCACGCGGCTCGCCATCAAAAGCGCCACCGCCAGGACATAGATGCTCTCGACCAGGGCCGATTGCGAATTAGGCGGGCCGAGATCGAAGGCATAGTGAAGGTAAATCGGCAGGAGGCCAACAATCGCGCCGGCAGGCGCTGGCATCCCGACGAAAAAAAAGTCGCGCCAGGCCGGCTGATCTTCGTCGATCATGACGTTGAAGCGGGCGAGGCGCAGCGCGCAAGCCATCGCGAACAAGAGCGTCGCGACCCAGCCGAAGCTTTTGGCCGCGTGGAGATTGGCGACGTACAGCACCAGCGCCGGCGCGACGCCGAAGTCGACGAAGTCGGCAAGCGAATCGAGTTCGGCGCCGAAGCGCGAGGTTCCCTTCAGAGCGCGCGCTATTCGCCCGTCGAGGCCGTCAAGCACGGCCGCGGCGGCGACCGCGCTCACGGCCCATTCGATCGACCCCTCCATCGCCAAACGGATAGCAGTCAAGCCGAGGCCGAGCGCGAACAGCGTGACAAGGTTGGGGATCAAGAGCCTGAGCGGCACCGCCCGGAGACCGCGACGCCGCGGCGGCGCGACGTCCGCGATCGGCTCACGCGACGGGGGGCCGGCCTCGTTCACGCCTCAGCTCCGCTGAAAGGGCGGGGGTTGGACCTCGGCCGCGACCTGCGCGATCACCGTCTCGCCCGCGACGGCGCGCGAATCGACGCCGACCACGATGTGCGCACCCGGCGGCAGGTAGACGTCGACGCGCGAGCCGAAGCGGATGAGACCGATACGCTCACCCGCCGCAAGCAGCGCGCCCTCGTGCGCGAAGCACACGATACGTCGGGCGACGAGGCCTGCGATCTGCACCACGCCAAAACGCCCGGATGACGCATCGATGACAATGCTGTTGCGCTCATTGTCCTCGCTCGCCTTGTCGAGGTCGGCATTGAGAAAAAGCCCGGGATGATAAACGATCTGGGCGACGCGGCCCTGGACCGGCGCGCGATTCACGTGGCAATCGAAGACTGACATGAAGATCGACACCCGCTGCAACGGCGCCATGCCGAGGCCGAGCTCGGGTGGCGGCGCGGCAAAGCCGGCGAAGCTGACCACGCCGTCCGCGGGCGCAATGACCAAGTCGCTCCGGACTGGCGTGACGCGCGCGGGATCGCGAAAGAAATAGGCGCACCATAATGTGGCGATCAGGCCGAGCCAGCCGAGTGGCGACCATATCCACCACAAGATGAGGGTCGCAACGGCGAAGCCGAACACGAACTTATAGCCTTCAGGGTGGATCGGCGCGAGCTGGCCGCGCAGCGATTTGATGATGCTCATTGACCGGCGTTCGAAAACAAGTCGGGCGAACTCATGGCGCCAATCGCCTCCAATGTCACGGCGCGGGCTGAGATACGAGTCCGTCGACGGCGCCGAGATTGTCCTCACGTCCAGCCCGCCGCAACAATTCCTGCGCCGCGTCGACCTGCCTCTGACGGCTCCACATCGCGGAGTAAATTCCGCCCCGCGCCAGAAGCTCCTGATGTGAGCCGCGCTCGGCGATGACGCCCTTGTCGAGCACGAGAATCTCGTCGGCGTTGACCACAGTCGAAAGGCGATGGGCGATCACGATCGTCGTGCGCCCGCGGGAGACGCGCTCCAGCGCCGACTGAATCTCGCGCTCGGTGAAACTATCGAGCGCCGACGTCGCTTCATCGAGCACCAGAATCGGCGGCGCCTTGAGCATCGTGCGCGCAATCGCCACCCGCTGCTTCTCGCCGCCGGAGAGCTTGAGGCCTCGCTCGCCGACTGGCGCATCATAGGCCTGCGGGAGCGAGCGGACGAACCGGTCGATCTGCGCATTCTCGGCGGCGGCGGCCACCTCGTGTGCGCTGGCGCCGTCGCGCCCATAGCGGATGTTGTAGAGGATGGTATCATTGAATAGCACCGTGTCCTGCGGCACCATGCCGATTGCCTCGCGCAGAGAGCTCTGGGTGACGGCGCCGATATTCTGTCCATCAATCAATATGCGCCCGGCGTTCGGCTCATAGAACCGGAACAGGAGCCGCGATATTGTCGACTTGCCTGCGCCGGAGGGCCCGACAATGGCGATCGTATGACCCGCGGGCGCTTCGAACGAGACGCTGCGCAGAATGGGTCTGGCCGGGTCGTAGGCGAAGTCGACATTCTCGAACCGGACCGTGCCGGAGGTCACTTGTAAAGGCTGAGCGCCGGGAATGTCTTCGATTTCCGGATTCTGCCCAAGGATGGCGAACATCGCTTCAACGTCGATGATCGCCTGTCTGATGTCGCGATAAACCATCCCCATGAAATTCAGCGGCTGGTACAGTTGCAGCATGATCAGGTTGACGAGCACGAAGGCGCCAACAGTCTTAGTTCCGCTTCTGACCTCGGCGACGCACATCAGAAGAACCACAATCAAGCCGCCGGTGAAGATAAACGCTTGGCCGGCGTTGAGAACCGCGAGCGAGACGTACGTACGCACGCTCGTGTGCTCGTAGCGCGCCATCGCCTTATCGTATCGTTCCGCCTCGCGGTCTTCGGCGCCGAAATATTTCACCGTCTCGAAGTTGAGCAGGCTGTCGATCGCTTTGGTGTTGGCGTCGGTGTCGCTCTCGTTCATCGAACGTCGGATGCCGATGCGCCAATTGGTGGCGATCGTCGTATAGATCAGATATGCGACCACCGTTACGCTGATAACCGCAACATAGCGCCAGTCGAACGAGATCAGCATGGCGGCGATGACCAGCGCGAACTCGACGACGGTTGGAGCCGCAGTCAGCATCGAGGTGCGAATGATCGTCTCGATCGCGTTGCGGCCTCGCTCGAGAACGCGCGTGAGTCCGCCGGTTTTACGCTCTAGGTGAAAGCGCAACGACAAGCGGTGCAGATGCTGAAACACCTCGATCGCCAATCGACGCACCGCATTCATCGCGACCGCCGCGAATAGGGCGTCGCGCCCCTGCTGGGTGAACGCCATCAGAATGCGCAAGATCCCATAAAGGGCGGTCAGCGCCGCCGCTCCGATCAGGACGCGCGGCAGCGGAACCGCATCGAGCGCGAGCTTGTTGGCGACCGCATCGGTCGCCCACTTGTAGGAATAGGGGATCGCGATCGTGAACAATTTCGAGAGCAGCATCAGCGCAACTGCGAAAAAGACCCGCAGCTTCAGATCAGCGCGGTCCGCGGGCCAGATGTAAGGCCATAAAAGCCGGACGGTTCCGGTCAGCGTGACCTGCCGCGCCGCATTGTTGCCGGCAGTGGTGAATGTTGACGTCTTTTGATGCTGCATTGGAACCCGCGCGCCGCCAATCAACTGGATCGGCAGGGCGCATATAATCGTTTTGAGCGACGATGACATCCTCACCGCCGCCATATTCTTGGCCTCGATCATTGTTTGCGAAGCAGCTGCGCAGGTGAAAGAGGCCGCCTTTAGCGGCGAACGATCTCCGCGACTGTCGCTGGCCTGAGTTATGCGAAACGGCAAGTTTTCGCGTCAACGTCCGGCGACTTCGAAAACGGCCCGCGATGATTCGCTCAATGCGTTTGCGGCACGTTAGTCGCCGTCTGTCAAGTGAAGACAGTTGTGTTTTTGTGTGAATTCAACATCTGTCAGCCGGGTCAGTGTGAGTATTCAGCCGATTTCCGTCGATACCCTAGTTGAAATCATCATATCTTGTCTTGTGCTATGTTTTCTTTTGCGCTATGTCGACGCTGGCCTAAGTCGCAACAGAGCGACTAAAAATGAGGATGCTCGTCGTAGTCGGACGAGCAGAGAGTGGCCTGAAGCTGATCGCCAAACAGGGTGCTCTTTCACAAGGCGACTTACTGGAGTAACGTCAACAATGAGCAATTCCACCAACCACATTGAACTCGCCGCGGAGATCGTATCGGCATATGTGTCGAACAATTCCGTGCCGTCGAGCGAATTGCCGTCGCTTCTCAGCGACGTTCACGCAGCACTCGTGCGTGTCGCGACTGGCGCACAACCGGTCCTAGTCGAGGCAGCCAAGCCCGCCGTCCCTCCCAAGAAGTCGATTACCAGCGATTACATCATCTGCTTGGAGGACGGTCGCAAATTCAAGTCATTGAAGCGGCATTTGCGGACGCAATACAACCTGTCCCCCGAAGAATATCGGGAGAAGTGGGGTCTTCCGTCTGATTACCCCATGGTCGCTCCCGCCTACGCTAAGGCGCGCTCCGCCCTGGCGAAGCAGATGGGCCTTGGCCAGCAACGCCGGCGCCGCAAGTAAGACGCGCGGCGGTACGGTCCAGAGTTCCTTGGTTTTCGCGAGGCCGAGCTGTGCTGGTGCGGGCGCGGCGATGGAGCGCGGCGCCTCATTTCGTGCCAAACATGCGGTCGCCCGCGTCGCCCAAGCCAGGGACGATGTAGCCGTGCTCGTTGAGCCGTTCATCGACGGCCGCGGTCCAGATATGCACGTTGGGATGCGCTTTGGTCAGCCGGTCGATCCCCTCCGGCGCGGCGAGAAGGCAAACGAAGCGGATGTCCTTCACCCCACGCCGCTTGAGGCGGTCTATGGCGGCGACCGCTGAATTTGCCGTCGCGAGCATCGGGTCCATCACGATGACCAACCGGTCGGCCACGTCCGCCGGGGCCTTGAAATAATACTCCACCGCCTCCAGGGTATGTGGATCGCGATAGAGCCCGATATGAGCCACTCGCGCGCTCGGCACGAGATTGAGCATGCCGTCAAGAAAACCGACGCCGGCGCGCAAAATCGGCGCAAATACCAGCTTCTTGCCGGAAATCGTCGGCGCCATCGTCTTAACGAGTGGCGTCTCCACCTCGATGAGCTCTAGCGGCAGGTCGCGCGTCACCTCGTAGGCGAGCAGCATGCCGATCTCGTTCATGAGCTGCCGGAACCCCTTGGTCGAAACGGTCTTGTCGCGCATCAATGTCAGCTTGTGCTGCACCAGCGGATGGCCGACGACGTGAACATTGGACATGGGCGAGGTCCTGGCCGCATGAAACTTTGAACACTTGACATTAAACGAAGTTGCGCTCGCCGAGGCCAGAGTGCGCGTCATCGTCCCCAGCTTTGTCGGCGGCATGTGGCCGACGACCCCGCCGCGACTGCGTTCGCGGCCGCTATTGACGGGCGAACGGGCAGGATGTCTGCTGCCTTGCAAATGGTTTCCTCGACCGCCCGTCACCCGAGCCGCAACTGGTCGCTCCCCAATATTCTGACTTATGCGCGGGTCGCAGCGGTTCCGCTTGTCGCCGGATTCCTGTTCTGGCCCCAGGTGCCATGGGCGCGATGGACGGCGCTCGCAATCTTTATCGCCGCCGGGATCAGCGATTTCTTCGACGGCTATCTGGCGCGCGCCTGGTCGCAACAGTCCTCGCTAGGAAGAATGCTGGACCCGATCGCCGACAAACTTCTCGTTTCGGCGGTGATTCTGGTGCTCGCCGCCAATGAGACCATTTCCGGCCTGACGCTTTGGGCCGCGATCGTCATCCTTTGCCGTGAAATCCTGGTCTCGGGCTTACGCGAATATTTGGCTGAGCTCAGAGTTCCGCTGCCAGTTACGGCTCTGGCCAAGTGGAAGACCTCCGTCCAATTCATCGCGCTGGGCTTCCTGATCGCCGGCCCGGCGGGCGAAGCCATGCTGCCGGGCGCCGTCACGACTGGTATTGTGCTCCTATGGATCGCCGCCCTGGTGACGCTTTACACCGGCTGGGACTATATGAAGGCGAGCTACAACAACGTAGGCGACTGACACGAGAATGAAGGCGCTTTATTTCGCCTGGGTGCGCGAACGGGTCGGCATGGATGAGGAAGAGCTTCATCCGCCCCCGACAGTGGAGACAGTCGGCGACCTTATCGCTTGGCTCTCCGAGCGCGGTGAGGGCTATGCGCGCGCGTTCGACAAACCTGGGGCCGTCCGCGCCGCGCTCGATCGGGTTCACGCTCGCAGTGACGTTTCCATCGCGGGGGCGAAGGAAGTGGCGTTCTTTCCGCCGATGACTGGCGGCTGAAAGCGATGGCGACAGTCCACGTCCAGAAAGACGATTTCGATCCTGGAGCGGAGGTCGAAGCGCTCGCGCGCGGGCGAACCGACGTCGGCGCGGTGGTCAGCTTCGTCGGCTATTGCCGCGACGAGGGCGGATCGGCTCGCGGCGCTCGAGCTTGAGCACTATCCCGGCATGGCCGAGGAGGAGATCGCGCGCGCGGCGCATGAAGCCGAGGCGCGCTGGCCGCTTTTGGGCGCGACCGTGATCCATCGCTATGGCCGCATCGAGCCGGGCAAGCAGATTGTTTTCGTAGCGGTCGCCGCCGAGCATCGCGGCGCGGCGTTCGCGGCGGCCGAGATGCTGATGGATTACCTCAAGACCCGCGCGCCGTTCTGGAAGCGCGCGATACGCAGCGACGGCGCTGTCGAGGGTTGGATCGAATCCAAGCGGGAGGACGATCGGTCGGCGGCCCGCTGGAACGCCGCCGATTGAAGGTTTTGCGTCAGGCCCGCGAGGTGACTGCGCGGTAGATTAGCAGCACGACCACCGCGCCGATGACCGCAATGATGATGCTTCCGATATTTACCCCCGTGACGCCGCCGATGCCGAGAAAGCTCGCCAGAAATCCGCCGACGATCGCGCCGATGACGCCGAGCGCAATGTCCATCGTCATCCCCGACCCCGTCTTGTTGACGATCTTGCTGGCGATGAAACCGGCGATCAGGCCTAGAATGATCCAGCTGAGTATGCCCATGTCGTAGCCTCCCGTGCGCCGCCCGCCGGCGCTGGAATGTGCGGTATGGACGGGGAAAACGCAAGTCGGTAGTCTTGGTCGTGATATCTTCGAAATGCAGCGCTAGGCTGTATTCGAATGACAGGCTTTTCTCGATTTGCTTTCACGTGGAGGAGACAACGATGGCCGGCTTTGACGACGCGATGAAAAATGCGGTTCCGGGCGGCAATTTGGCGACGCCGATTGCGGTCGCCGTAGGGGCGCTGATCCTTGGCAAGATGTTTGGCGGCGGCTCCTCGCCGGCGTCCACCCCGTCCATCCCGATTCCGCCGCCCGGGCAACCGGTGCCAACGAACGCGCCGGCAGGCAGCATTCTCGGCGGCCTTACGGATCTCATCGGCAAGCTCAGCGCAGGCGGAGTGGCGCCGCAGGTTAATTCCTGGGTCGGCCACGGAACAAATGAGCCAGTTCAGCCTGGACAGCTCGGCTCGGCGCTCGGCCAGAATGTGCTCGCTGAACTTTCGCAGCGCACCGGCATGAGCCAGCAAGAATTGCTGGGCCAGCTTGCGACCGTGCTCCCGCAGATCATCAATCATATGACGCCGAACGGGCGCATGCCGACGCTGGCTGATCTTGAGAGGTAGGCCCCCGGGCGCCAAGGGCTGAGCGCAAGCGCTCAGCCCCGATTTCCGCCGGGTGGCGCAGGATATGAACCGGCGGTCGACACGTGCTATTGACCGCCGCCCGTCGAAGAGGTTACGCCGGCTGATTCAGCCTGGCCCCGCCCACACGGTAGTCCACCGCGCGCGGCGTTGCCGAACACCTAGAAGTTGCCGTTCGCCACCTGTCGCATCGGAGGGAATTTGAATTAGAGCCCCGGCCTTCCGCCAGAGGGATCAAGTCACCATTGATACCCTCGGAGGTGGTCGGTCAAGGCTTCATAGCGCCCTGCGCGCTCGTGTAGACCGCATAGAGCGATGTCGAGCCGCAGATGTAAAGTCTGTTGCGTTGCTGGCCGCCGAAGTACAGGTCGGGGACTGTTTCCGGGATGTGGATTTTGCCGAGCACAACAAAAGCACTGACAAAGTGGGGGCGCCGTGCGCAGTTGATGTCGTGCAAGAGCCATCCGGAAAGAAGACCGTCGAACCTGTTGAAGGGCCGGCCGCCCGTAGCCGCCCGCAGCTCATCTATGACGGCGATTGCGGGTTCTGCGGCTACTGGGCGCGCTACTGGCAAAAGCTGACCGGCGACAGCGTCGAATACCGGCCCTACCAGCAAGTCCTCGCGCAATATCCAACGATTTCCAAAACCGAATTCCAGCGCGCGGTGCAATTCATCGCCCCGGACGGCCGGCGCGCTAGCGGCGCCGAAGCCAGTTTCCTGACGCTTGCCCATGCGCGCGGCAAGGGATTCTGGCTCGCGCTCTACCGTTACCTGCCCGGGTTCGCAGCTGTCTCAGAGCTTGCTTACGCCACGATCGCCAGGCGCCGCCCAGCCTTCTATCGGGTCAGCCTCATGATGTGGGGCAGGAACCACGAGCCGCCGCGTCACGAACTTGTCTCGTTCCTGTTCTTGCGCCTGTTTGGGCTCATCACCCTTTGCGCCTTCGTATCCTTCGCCATACAGGCGCAGGGCCTGATCGGCAGCCATGGAATCCAGCCGCTGCATGAGCTCGTCAACGCGCTCACCACTCGTCTCGGAACGGGGCGTTTTGTCCTCATGCCGATGGTGTTCTGGCTGAACGACAGCGATCTCGCGATTTCTGCGGTGTGCTGGCTCGGGGCGGGCTTGTCGCTCATGCTGGCGCTCAATCTGCTCCCGCGTCTCAGCCTTGTTCTCATCTACGTGCTTTATCTTTCTCTGCTCTATGCCGGGCAGACCTTCATGAACTTCCAGTGGGACACGTTCCTGCTGGAGACCGCGGTCGTCGCGCTCGTGATGAGCTTCGCCCCCACGACCGGCGTCTGGCTCACGCGCTGGCTCTTGTTCCGCTTCATGTGCATGTCGGGTGTCGTCAAGCTGATCAGCGGCGATCCCAATTGGCGGAACCTCTCCGCGCTTAGCTACCACTTTCTGACCCAGCCGCTTCCGACGCCGCTCGCTTGGTACGCAGCACGGCTGCCGGCCGGCGTGTTGAAAGCAGCGACGGGCGCCATGTTTTTCGTCGAACTCATTCTGCCGTTTCTGATCTTCTCACCGCGGCGCTTACGGTTTGTCGCGGCGTTCGGCATCTTGCTGCTCCAAAGCTGCATTCTCGCGACCGGGAACTACAATTGGTTCAATCTTCAGACCATGTTGCTGTGCCTGACGCTGTTCGACGACGCGGCGCTGCGGCGGATATTGCCGGCTCGTCTTCTTGACCTCGTGGAGGCGCGCGCAGAACGTCAGGCGCCGCGACGGGCGGCGACAATCGTCATCAACGCAGCCGCGGCGCTGATGGTGTTCCTAAGCCTGGTGCAGATGGACGAGCGTTTCGGCGGCACGCCGCCGCGACCGGCGCTGGCGATCGACGACCTCCTCGAACCGTTTCATATCGTGAGCCCGTACGGCTTGTTCTCGGTCATGACCACGACCCGCGATGAGATCGTCGTCGAGGGGTCCGATGACGGCGTCCAATGGCGCGAATACGAATTCCGCTACAAGCCCGGCGATGTCGAGCGCCGTCCGCCATGGAACATCGCGCACCAGCCCCGGCTCGACTGGCAGATGTGGTTCGCCGCGCTCGACGATGCGCAGCGATCGCCATGGTTCTCGCGCTTTCTCGAGCGCCTCTTGGAAAACGAACCTTCGGTGATCGCGTTGCTCGAGAGAAATCCTTTTCCGGACAAGCCGCCGACCTACGTGCGCGCTGAGCTTTACGACTATACCTATGCCGGACACGACGACCATCCCGGCCGATGGTGGAATCGCCGATTGGCGGGACTTTACTTTCCCAAGGCGCGCTTGAAGTCGAAAGACGAGTGAAGGCGCCCGCGCGACTTTACCCGACGGCCGGTCCTGGTTCAGCTGCTGTGGCGAGGTGACAGGCGACGTTGTCGCGGAAGAGAGGGCGCTCGGATTTGCAGATCGCGATCGCTTGCGGGCAGCGCGGATGGAACGGGCAGCCAGACGGGGGATCGATCGGGTTCGGCGGCTCGCCGCCAATCGGCGTGCGCGGGCGTCCGCTCATCGAAAGATCGGGCACGGCGTCGAGGAGCATGCGCGTATAGGGATGGCGGGGTCTCGCGAACAGCGCGTCGGTCTCGCCGATCTCCACCAGCCGGCCAAGATACATAACGCCGACGCGAGTCGCCATGAAGCGCACCACCGCCAGATTGTGTGTGATCAAGAGATAGGTGAGCCCGAGCCTCTCCTGCAGGTCGCGCATCAGGTTCAGAATCTGCGCCTGGATCGAAACGTCGAGCGCTGAGGTCGGCTCGTCGCAGACGATGAAATCGGGATGGGCGGCGATCGCGCGCGCGATCGCAATGCGCTGGCGTTGACCGCCGGAAAATTCGTGCGGAAACTTGGGCGCATCAGCGGGATGGAGGCCGACGAGTTCGAGCAACTCGTCGACGCGCGCCGCGATCGCGCGCCTGTCAAGGCGGTCGGTTCCTCCGTTGCGCGGACGAAACACCCGGATCGGCTCGGCGATGATGTCGCCGACCCGCCAGCGCGGATTGAGCGAAGCGAACGGATCCTGAAAGATCATCTGCATGCGGCGGCGCACCGCGCGCCGCGCGGCTCGATCGCGGGTCTGAGCGAGGTCCTCGCCGTCGATCCTGACCTGGCCCTGGCTCGGTTCGAGCAGCCCGACCACCATACGCGCCAGCGTCGATTTCCCGGAGCCGGATTCGCCGACGAGCCCGAACGTTTCGCCCCGCTCAATCGCAAAGTCGAGCCCGTCGACCGCCGTCAGCGTCCGGCGCGGCTCGCCTTCGATTAGCCGCGATCCCCATGGGCTGGAAACGTCGAACACTCGGCTCAGGCCGCGCACTTCGACGATTGGGTCGGCGGCCTTCAATTCCGGGTGTTCGTGGCGGCGGGCGACCGGTCATAAAGCCAGCAGGCCGCGCCTCGATCGCCAATCGCGATCAGTGGCGGGCGCTCGGCGCAGCGTGCAAAAGCCCGTGGACAGCGCGGGGCGAACGCGCATCCGCGCGGGGTAGCCGTTAGTCGCGGCATGGCGCCGGGAATCTGCATCAACCGACGGGCGTGGGCCGCAAGGGTCGGGATCGCGGCCATCAATCCTTGCGTATAGGGATGCAGAGGATTGCGTATGAGTTCGTGGACCTCGCCGATCTCGGCGATGCGCCCTGCGTACATGACCGCGACCCGATCCGCCGTCTCGGCGATCACGCCCATGTCGTGGGTGATCAGCATCACCGCGGCGCCATGCCGGCGCGTCGAATTCTTGAGCAGCGAAATGATCTGCGCCTGCACTGAAACATCGAGCGCGGTCGTCGGTTCATCGGCGATCACGAGCTGAGGCTCGCCGCAGAGCGCGAGCGCGATCACCACGCGCTGGCGCATGCCGCCGGAGAATTCATGCGGGTATCCGTCGACGCGCTTCTCCGGTGAGGGAATGCCGACCTCGCTAAGCCACGCGATCGCCTGCTCCCTCGCCTCTCTTCGCCCGAGGGATTTATGAGCCAGGATCGTCTCAATGAGCTGATCGCTGATGCGCATGAGCGGGTTGAGGCTAGTCAGCGGATCTTGGAAGATGATGCCGATGCGCTTTCCACGAATCTCGCGCATCCGGGCTGGCGGCAGGTTGTCGATACGCTCGCCGTCGAGCCGGATTTCACCGCCGGCGATACGGCCGGGCGCATCGAGAAGGCCAATGATTGCGAGCCCGGTCAGCGACTTGCCGGCGCCCGACTCGCCGACGACGCCCAGAACCTCGCCCGGCGCGACGTCGAACGAGATGCCGTCGAGCGCGGTGAGCGCCCCCTTTCGCGTGGCGAACTCGACTCTGAGATCGCGAACCGAAAGCAGCGGGCCAGTCATTTCAGCCTGGGGTTGAGGGCGTCGCGCAACCAGTCGCCGAGCAGATTCACGGCTAGCACGAGCGCTGCGAGCGTGAGGCTGGGAAACGTGACGATCCACCATTCACCCGAGAACAGGTAGTTCTGCCCGATGCGGATCAGGGTCCCAAGCGACGGCTGGGTGGGCGGCAGGCCGACCCCGAGAAAGGATAGCGTCGCCTCGGTGATGATCGCGAGCGCCAGATTGATGGTCGCGATCACCAGGACCGGCCCCATCACATTGGGCAGGACATGAGACAGGAGGATTCGCGCGTGCGAGAGCCCGATCAGCCGCGCGGCCAGCACGTAATCGCGATTCTTCTCGACCATGGTGGAGGCGCGCACCGCGCGCGCGTACTGCACCCAGAACGATAGCCCGATCGAGAGGACCAGCACAGCGAACGCCGACTCGTCCCGGCTTGCGGGCTTCAACAACGCATGCGCGACGCCATCCAACAATAAGGCAATGAGAATGGCCGGAAAGGTGAGCTGCACGTCGGCGATCCGCATGATCACCGAGTCCGTCCAGCCTCCGGCATATCCGGCGATGAGCCCAAGGGAAACGCCGATTAAGGCGCCAAGCGCCACGCTGCAAAAGCCGATCGCGAGCGAGACGCGGAGCCCGTAGAGGATCGCAGACATGAGATCCCGTCCCTGGTCGTCCGTCCCCAGAAGGAAGCGCGGGTCTCCGCCGGCGATGAAGCTCGGCGGATCGAGCGAGTCCGAAAGGTAATTGGTTGCGGGATTGAACGGGTCGGTCGGCGCGATCCAGGGCGCGAGCAACGCGGCCAGAAAGAGGATGATGGTCACGATCCCCGCCGCGACCGTGACCTTCGATGACAGGAAGCTCGCGAGAAGATCATTGTCCTTGAGGCGCCCAATAAGCGTCCGCTTTGGCTCGGACGCGCTGTTCGGCGGCGCCGCGATCTCGCTCATTTCAGCTCTTCAAGCGCGATGCAGGTGGGCGCGCAGCCGCGGGTCCACGGCCACGTAGATGAGATCGACGATGAGATTGATGGCGACGAACAGCGTCGCGATCATCAGGAGATAGGCAGCCATGATGGGAATGTCGGCGTTCTGAATCGATTGCAGGAAGAGTTGGCCCATGCCGGGCCAAGCGAACACCGTTTCGGTAATGATCGAGAAAGCGACGATCGAGCCGAGCTGCAGGCCGACGACCGTGATCACCGGGATGAGCGTATTCTTGAGCGCGTGGCGGAAATGGACGGCGTGCTCGGAAAGCCCTCGGGCGCGAGCGAACCGGATATAGTCGGAGCGCAGGACTTCGAGCATCTCGGCCCGCACCAGCCGCATGATCAACGTCATCTGAAACAAAGCCAGCGTGATCGAGGGCATGATGAGCGACTTGAGCCCCGAAACCGTCAGCAGGCCAGTCGTCCACCAGGGGCCAATGCGCACCACGTCGCCGCGGCCAAACGAAGGCAGCCAGCGGAGAACGACCGCAAACAGATAGATCAGCAAAATGCCGATGAGAAACGTCGGCAGCGATATGCCGATGAGCGACAGCGCCTGGAGCAGTCTGGCCAGCACGCTATCGCGGCGCAAGGCGGCGTAGACGCCCATCGGGACGCCCGCCGCGAGCGAAAGGATCGACGCCACGAGCGCGAGCTCGAGAGTGGCGGGCATGCGCGCGCCGATGAGATCGGCGACCGGCTGCTTGAACTGGTAGCTCACACCGAAATCGAGCCGCGCCGCATTCATGAGAAAGCGCGCGGCCTGGACGATCGTCGGCTGATCGAGGCCGAGCTGATGGCGCAGCTGCTCGCGCTCCTGGGCGGACGTTTCGATTCCGACCATCTGATTCACCGGATCGCCGACATAGCGGAACATCGCGAAGGCGATCAGCCCGACCGCGATCAGGACGCCGACGGACGCGAGCAGACGGCGCAGGAGGAAAGCGATCAATCCTTTGTGACCCAAGCGAAGACGTAATAATTGTCCGGCCGCTGGATCACGTGGGTGGACTTGGAAACACCCCAAGCCAGCGCCTGCTGATGCAGCGGAATATAGCCGACGTCGTCGAACAACGATATTCGCCAGGCTTCAGCGAAAATCTCCTCGCGCTTCTCTTGGTCCGGCTCCTGCAGGGCGGAGCGAGCCAGCGCGTCGACCTTCGGATTGCAATAGTCGCCGACGTTGTTGCCGCCCCAATTTGTCTTCGGGTCGCGGCAGCCCATGATGTACTGGAAGACGTTGAAGCTCTCGAGCGTCGTCGGCGTCCAGCCCAAGAGATAGAACGAGCTGTCGTAGCCTCCCGCCGCCGAGATCGAGGCGAAGAATTTCGATTTGGGCTCAGCGTTGAGGTCGACCTTGACGCCGATTCGCGCAAGCATGCCGACAACCGCCTGGCAGATCTGCTCGTCGTTCACATAGCGATCGTTCGGGCAGTCCATCTGCACTTCGAAACCGTCGGGATAGCCGGCCTCGGCAAGCAGCTTCTTCGACTCAGCTGGGTCGAGCGGAAGACGATGGAAGTCCTTCGACAATGAAAAGAGAGAGGGCGCGATCATCAGCGCGGTCGGCGTCGCCTGTCCGCGCATCACCTTCTTGTTGATCGCTTCCTCATCGATCGCCTGATAAAACGCTTTGCGGACACGAACGTCCTTGAACGGATTCTTGCCCTTGACGTTGGAATGGCCGAGCTCGTCGCGGGACTGGTCCATGCCAAGAAAAATGGTGCGAATCTCCGGTCCAGCCAACACCTTAGTCCCCGGATTGGCGTTGACCCGGGCCTGATCGTTGAGCGGCACGGGATCCATCCAGTCGACTTCGCCGGACAAGAGCGCGGCGACACGGGTCGCGGCGTTCGGGATCGGGGTAAAGACGACCTCGTCGATATTGAACCTTGGCTTGTCCCACCAATTAGGATTGCGCTTCCAGACGGTCTTCACACCAGGCTCGTGGCTGACGAGAACGAAGGGGCCGGTCCCATTGGCGTGCAACCCGGCATAGGGAGGCGTCGCGGCGTTCATCGCGGTGGCCTCGGTTGCGCCATGCGCCTCAGACCAGCTTTTCGAGAATATGCCCCAGCTCTCCCACTCGTTGATCAGCAACGGATCCGGCGACTTCAAGAGAAAGTCGACCGTGTAGTCGTCGACCTTCACGATCTCGGCGTCCGCCGGTATGCGGCCCTTGAGGTCGGAGCCGGCGCCGAGCACGCGATGCGCCGAAAAAATGACGTCGTCAGCAGTAAAATCCTGGCCTTCGTGGAACTTGACGCCCTTGCGCAGATGAAAGCGCCAGTGCAGGGGATCGAGGACTTCCCAGCTTGTGGCGAGGCAGGGCTCAAGTTTCATGTCCGGCCCGCGCCGGACGAGGCCCTCGTACACGGCCCCATTCACACTCAGGCTGAAGCTCTCGTTGATCTGATAGGGATCGACCGATTTGAGCTCCCCCTGAAACGCAAAGCGCAGCACCTTGGGTTCGGCGGAGGCGGCCAGTGTCGGAATCAGCAGCGCAGCAACTCCGATTGCGGCGAGAAACACAGATTTCGCGCTTCGCAATCGCATCCATCATCTCCGCGAGATCTGTTGTCCCGATAGGCCTGCGCAGTGGCCGATCGAGACTTAGGCGAAAGACTAAGCAAAAACGACGCCGCCGGTCCAGGCGGCGTGCTCGACTTGCCGGATCGACGGCAAAACATCAGCCTGCGGGCAAATGCGCGCTTGCGCGGGCGACCTCGCCAGCATAGCGAGGAACCTGGATTTTTGCCTTTCTAGGACCTGCGATCATGAAGCTCATCCTGGCGGTCATCAAACCGTTCAAACTTGACGAGGTGCGAACGACGCTCGATCGGCTGGGCGTCAAGGGAATGACGGTCAGCGAGGCCAATGGCTACGGCCGGCAGAAGGGGCACACCGAAATCTATCGCGGCTCTGAGTACAACGTCGCCTTCATGCCGAAAGTTCGGCTTGAGATTGCGGTCAGCGATCACGAGGTCGAACCGACGATCCAGGCGATCCAAGCTGCCGCGCGCACGGGCCAAATCGGCGACGGCAAGATTTTCGTCCTGCCTATGGAGCGAGCGGTGCGCATCCGCACCGCCGAGACGGGTGACGAGGCGTTGTGACGAGAGGGCAACCGCCGCGCTGGCGCAGTCCGCGGTTCGCTGGCATAACGGAATAATAATTCGCAGCGTGAGCGCGGACGCCGCGCGCGCCGACCGAACCCCTCCCGCCGACCCGGGATTTGGGGTCTATGTCCATTGGCCCTTCTGCCTGTCGAAATGCCCGTATTGCGACTTCAACAGTCACGTGCGCGGCGCGGCGATCGACGAGGCGCGCTACCTCGCGGCGTTCAAGGCCGAAATCGCCCATCGTGGGGGACTTGCGCCGGGCCGGACGGTGCGCTCGGTGTTCTTTGGCGGCGGCACGCCCTCGCTCATGCGCCCTGAGACGGTGCAGGGCGTCATCGACGCGATCGGGTCGGCCTGGCGCCTCGACAAGGACGCCGAGATCACGCTCGAAGCCAACCCGACCAGCGTCGAGGCAGAAAGGTTTCGCGGCTATCGGTCGGCCGGCGTCAACCGACTGTCGATCGGCGTGCAGGCGCTGAACGACTTCGACCTCAAGGCGCTCGGGCGCAAGCACACGGTCGTCGAGGCGCTGGCCGCGGTGAGGCTCGCCGCGTCGCTGTTCCCTCGCTTCACGTTCGACCTCATTTATGGCCGGCCCGGACAGAGCGACGCCGGTTGGCGGCGCGAGCTCACCGAGGCGCTCAACTATGTCGGCGACCACATTTCGCTCTATCAGCTGACCATCGAGCCCGACACGATGTTCGAGCGCCTCCGCGACGCGGGTAAGCTCGAATTGCCGGACGAGGAACTGAGCCTCGCGCTGTTTCAAGCCACGCGGGAATTGACCTACGCGCGCGGTTTGCCGGCGTATGAGGTATCCAATCACGCGCGCCCGGGCGGCGAGAGCCGCCACAACCTCATCTATTGGCGCTACGGCGAGTATGCGGGCGTTGGCCCTGGCGCGCACGGGCGCCTCGTCACGGCGAGGGGTCGATTGGCGCAGGAGACTGAGCGGCACCCCGAAATGTGGCTGACCTTGGTCGAGACCGAGGGCCACGGCCTCGTCGAAAACGTGCCGCTCAGCCGCGAGGAGCAGGGCGACGAATTTCTGCTGATGGGGCTGAGGCTCAGCGAAGGCGTCGATCCGCGGGCATTTGAAAAGGTCAGCGGCCGCCTGATCGATCCCGAGCGCATTCGGAGCCTGATCGAGGATGGTTTTCTCGAGCGCGACGAGCGCGGCCGTATCCGGGTGACCGCGATGGGCGCCCCGCTGCTCGACACCGTGGTCGCTGACGTGGCGGCTTGAGCGCTCGCTAGGTTAGCGATCTGGGGAGCAGAAATCCGATATAAAGATTGACATTTATAGAAATACTGGATAAGCTCTTGGAGGTGTTGGGCTGCAGGCGCCGTGGTTTGACGAGATGAGAAGCGCTTCGCAATCCGTTCGGCCCTCGTTTTTGGGTCGGGGAAGCGGCTTTAGAGAGAAGCGCGAAGCGAAAACGAGGTTAAGCCCTTGAAAACAAACAAAACGGCGAAATGACTGATTCGGTGCTCATAATGATTTCAATAACTTAAGACCGGCGTTGCGAAACGTTTCGTTTCGCTTGGCGAAATATTCCTTTCGTTTTCGCCGGTTTTGGGCGTTTCGGCGTAGGAAAACGAAACGACCGGCGACGTTTCCCGCCGTCGTGAGGCAGCACGAGACCGCAGCGCCTGCTGGCCGTCCCATAAGTGGCGAGGGATCCGCGTCACAATTGCGCGAAAGAGCAGTTAAGCGATTGAAATCATTAATGCGCGTAAACTTATGCGCGGGCGTGCCGGCTCCAGCGGACCCCGTCGCTAATCCGACCCGATCTGCGCGCCGCCTCGGAAGGATGGCCCCAAATAGCTCAGCGGATCGGCTTTGCATTTCTCGAATTCAGCGGCGCGTTGATGAGCTTTCAGATCTCGAGACCCAACCGCTTGATGGCAGATCGCACGCACCTGTCTTGCTTCACAATATCCGCCGCATCCTGCAATAGATTGCGCCACGCTCGAGAGCACAAACGCGAATGCGATGGAAGCAACGGCAACACGATTAGGCAACCATCTCTTGGAGCCTGGCTTCGTCATCACGGTTTCCTCTTCAATTTGCGACAAATATCAATTACGTGGGCGGCGGACCTTGCAGGAAAATTCGGGCGCTTTTTGGGAGCCGGAGCGCGCCCCGTCTTTGGGCGGCGGGGTGGCGAGCGCTTCGCCTACTCCGCGGCGTGCCGGCGCGGCAACGCCCCTTTGTCGAGCGCCTGGCCGAGGTCCTCGATCAGATCGTCCACGTCCTCGAGGCCGACCGACAATCTGAGCAGCCCCGGCGCAATGCCGAGCGCCGCCCGCTGTTCGGGCTTGAGCCGCTGGTGGGTCGTCGTCTCTGGGTGGGTGATGAGGCTCTTCGCATCGCCGAGATTGTTGGAGATGCCGATGATGCTGAGCGCGTTGGCGACCCGGAACGCCGCCGCCTTGCCACCGGCGACCTCGAAGGCCACAATCGTGCCGCCGCCTTCCATTTGCCGCTGGGCGAGCGCCGCCTGCGGATGATCAGCGCGGCCGGGATAGAGCGTGCGGACGACCGCGGAATGACGGGTGAGGAAGTCCGCGATCTTGCCCGCGCTGCCCGTTTGCGCCGCGACGCGAACGGGCAAGGTCTCCAGCGACTTGAGCAACGTCCAGGCGTTGAACGGCGAGAGACAAGGACCAGTCTGACGAAGGAAGTTGTGGATGTGGTCGGCGATGAACTTCTCGCTTGCCAGGATGACGCCGCCGAGCACGCGCCCCTGTCCGTCAATGTGTTTGGTGGCTGAGTAGACGACGCAGTCGGCGCCGAGCTTCATTGGATGCTGCAGCAGCGGCGTGGCGAACACATTGTCAACGACTAGAGTCGCGCCAGCCCCATGCATGATCTCGGCGACGCCGGCGATGTCGACTATTTCGAGGGTCGGATTGGTTGGCGATTCGAGGAAAGCCGTCTTGGTGTTCGGACGCAGAGCGGCCCGCCAGGCGTTAAGATCCGGGCCGTCGACCAGGGTCGAGGCGACGCCGAACCGCGGCAATAGCTCCTCGACCACATAGAGACACGAACCGAACAAAGCCCGTGCGGCGACGATGTGGTCGCCCGCCTTGAGCTGGCCCATGAGCGAGGCGGTGACGGCGGCCATTCCGCTCGCCGTCGCCCGAGCCGCCTCGGCGCCTTCGAGCAGCGCCATCCGCTGCTCGAACATCGAGACCGTGGGATTGGCGAAGCGTGAATAGATGAACCCCGGATCGTCGCCCTTGAAACGCGCCTCGGCCAGCTCGCTCGTGTCGTAGAGATAGCCCTGGGTAAGAAAAAGGGCCTCTGACGTCTCATCGAATCTCGAACGCAGCGATCCGCCATGGATCAATTGCGTCGCGGGCCTCAGCGTCTTGGGATCGCGGGATTTACGCGGGCTCGTCATCATTCAAGTCCTCTGCGCCGACGGCGCCTGATGGGCTCGAGACGAGGCGACGGGTTTAAATGCGCCCCGATCTTTTAGCCCAATGTTTAACGTGGCGGCAAGCCGATCGGCTCAAATGACCACGAACGAGCTTGGGATAGCGTCAGCCAAGCCGTGGCGTCAAGACCAAGTCTTGGCTTACAAGTCTTGGCTTAAAGGTTCGGGAGCGCTAACAACGCCAAACCGCCCTTTGAGGCCTAAGCTGTTGACGCCGCCCCGAACGCTGCTTCCCCACATCCTCGACATTCATGAACCGGGCGTGGCGGACGCCCTGTTCTCGGCTCCGTTCGGTCTGTTCGGACGGCAGAAGATCCGCGCCATGATCGGCCGAAAACTGATCCGCGCGGACATCCCATTGGAATCCTCCCAGCTTCAGCCCGCGAGCCTCGACCTCAGGCTCAGCAAGGAAGCCTATCGCGTTCGCTCGAGCTTTCTGCCCGGGCGCGAGCGCACCGTTCGCGATCGGCTCAAAAGCCTGAACGCAGAACCCGTCTCGCTGGCGGGCAAGGGCGCCGTGCTGGAGAAAGGCATCGTCTATATCGCCCGGCTGATGGAGCGGCTGGAACTGAGGCCCAACCTGTCCGGCGCTGCAAACCCGAAGAGCTCGACCGGACGCATCGACATCTTCACCCGCCTCATTGTCGACGGCGGAGAGGCGTTCGACGAGGTGCCGCTCGACTACCGGGGCGAGCTTTGGCTCGAAATTTCGCCCCGCAGTTTCAGCGTCCGCGTCAAAGCGGGGTCGAAACTGAGCCAGGTCCGGTTTCGCAGCCGTCATCCCCAGCAACGGGACCGGCACACCTTCACGCTCGAGGATGCCGAAATTCGGAAGCGGCACCTGGCCTGCCCGCTAGTCGATAGCGCGCTCGACTTGCGCGAGGGCGTCGTGTTGCGGGTCGATCTTGGCGGTCTGGGCGAGCCGATTGTCGGCTACCAAGCGATCAAGAACAGCGACGTTATCGACGTCAGCCGGCTGCGCGGCTACGCCATCGAGGATTTCTGGGAGCCAATTCGCGCCCGCGAGGATCGGCGGCTGATCCTTGATCCTGACCAGTTCTATATCCTGGCTTCGCGGGAGAGGGTGCAGATTCCCTCTGACCTTGCGGCGGAAATGGCGCCGATCGATCCGGCGATCGGCGAGTTTCGTGTGCACTACGCCGGCTTCTTCGATCCAGGCTTCGGGCAAGGTAGGGAGGGGAGTCCGTCCGCCCGGGCGGTGCTGGAAGTGCGTAGCCGCGATGTGCCGTTCCTTCTGGAAGACGGCCAACCGGTCGGGAGGCTGGTGTACGAAAAACTTGCGGGCCCCGCGGATGTGCTCTACGGCGCCGACGCTACCTCCAGCTATCAGCACCAGGGCCTCAAGCTATCGAAGCATTTCCGCGCTTGAGCCCGGCCGGCCGGCGCTTCCCGAGCCATTGTGACCGTTTTATCTCAGAACGTCACATTTCGCTTGGCGAAAGGGCGCCTTTTCCTATATGAGGTCGGGGTGGCGCGGCGCCGGGAGGCTCCGCGCCGCGAACTTTTCTGGCTGGGCGTTATCGCCCGCCGCGTCGACAACTTCAAACCCACGTCGAGGCAATGGCCAATCCTTTCGAGTTCGTTCAGCAGGTGCGCGCCGAGGCCGCCAAGGTCATCTGGCCGACGCGACGCGAGACCCTCATCACCACAGGGTTGGTGCTGATGCTGGTCGTGTTCACGAGCCTGTTCTTCCTCGTCGTCGATGAGGTGTTGCGCACAATCGTTTCTCTGGCCCTCGGCTTTGGGCGCGGCGGCTAACCTCGGCTATGATCCGGATTGCCCAAATATGATTATGCGCTGGTACATCGTTCACGCTTATTCCAACTTCGAAAAGAAGGTGGCGGAATCCATTCGCGAACAGGCGAGTCAGCGCGGCCTCGCTGACAAGTTCGAAGAGATCCTCGTGCCGACCGAACAGGTCGTCGAGATGCGCCGCGGGCGCAAGATCAACTCGGAGCGGAAGTTCTTCCCTGGCTATGTCCTGGTCAAATGCGACCTCACCGACGAGGTCTACCACTTGATCAAGAACACGCCCAAGGTGACCGGCTTCCTCGGCGCGGACAAGAAACCGATGCCGATTCCCGATATGGAAGCCGATCGGATCAAGGGACAGGTGGCCGACGGCGTCGAGCGGCCAAAAGCGGCGATCCGGTTCGAGATCGGCGAAAACGTGCGGGTGGCGGACGGGCCTTTCGCCTCCTTCAACGGCGTGGTCGAGGAGGTCGACGAATCCCGATCGCGGGTCAAGGTCGCCGTGTCGATCTTCGGTCGCGCGACGCCAGTCGATCTAGAATTCGGGCAGGTCGAAAAGCAGTGAACGGCGAACGTTTTGGCGCGCTGTTACGCTAGCGCGTCATTCGAGCGTCAGGTTCAACGCGTATTTAACGCCGCGAGGCGTATCGTGTTGGTCCGTTCCGTGCGGCTCCGTCAGCCTTGCGCCAATTGGATATCCGTGCATATTCCCGCGGCGGCTGGCGGGACGGTGTGACGTAGGACAGCTTGCAAAGGGACGCAGTGACTCCCAGTTCTGAGCCCTCTTCCGTGTCCGTCCCTCCGCGAAAAAAAAGCAGAGCTATGGAATTCGGCCTCTCGCTGGTTGATCCCCGCGCGTGGTTCCAACTGTTTCGCTTGCTCCACTTTTACAATTACGACCATGTCGGTCCGCGCCGCTTGGCGGATATCGGACCGGGCGTGCGGATGTCGCCTAATGTTTCGCTGCGAAACGGAGAGCGGATCAAGATTGGCGCGTATTCGCACATCGGAAGCCGATGCTCAATTTGGGCCGGGGATTCCGTTGGTAAAATCACCCTAGGGCGTCACGCCTTGTTGGGGCCCGAAGTCTTCATCACCGCGTCGAACTATCAGATCAAGCCGGGAACGCCGGTCATGGATCAGCCCAAGCTCGAGCGCGACGTGGTCATCGGCGACGACGTTTGGCTTGGCGCCCGGGTTATGGTGGTCCCAGGGGTTGAGATCGGGGACGGCTGCATCATTGGCGCAAGCTCCGTGGTCACGCGGTCGATTCCCGCCGGTTCGATCGCGGTCGGAAACCCGGCGCGCATCGTCGGCCACAGGGGTGACCCGAAAGCAGAGTCGGTAATTCGGGAAGCGGATTTGGCCTTAAACACCTCGGCACCGGGGTGACGTCGCCGGGGTGACGTTACCGGCCAAAAACCTTACAGATGCGGAGGCAGTTCGATGACGGTTAGGGACCGTGTATTTGGCGCGTTCAAAGAGAGCTTCGACCTTGACGACGATGTCGACACGTCAAAACTCGTCTATCAAGAGTATCCGGCTTGGACGTCGATTGGCCATATGATTTTGGTCGCCGCGGTTGAATCGGAATTCGATACGATGCTGGAGACGGACGACATTCTCGAAATGAGCAATTTCGAAAAAACTGTATCAATCATGAGTAAATACGCCAATGAGGCTTGAAAGGAAGCCATGACGATCGGCGAGACCGAACAAGACGCGCCGCTCGAGGCGGCGCGCGGGCCGCTCGGCATTGGCCGCGTGTCGGTGATCATGCCGCACCTCAACGATTACGACAATTTGGACGCCTGTTTGAGATTGCTGCAGGCGCAGAGCTTCCCGGGCGATCGGACAGAAATCATCGTCGCCGACAATGGCAGTTCGCGTGGGTTTGACGCCGTGCGCCGCCTTGTCGGGTCGCGCGGCCAGGTGATCGAGGTCGCGGAGCGCGGCGCCGGGCCCGCCCGCAATGCGGCGGTGCGGGCTTCGCGTGGCGAGGCGCTCGCGTTCATCGACAGCGACTGTCGACCGGATGAGCGCTGGCTTGAGGAAGGCCTCGCTGAACTCTGTCAGGCGGATTTCGCCGGCGGCCGTGTCGACGTCCTGGTTGAGGATCCGCGGCGGATGACGGCCGCCGAAGCGTTCGAGAGCGTGTTCGCGTTTCGAAACGAGCGCTACGTCAAGGACCTCAACTTCACCGTAACCGCCTCGATGTTCGTCTGGCGCTCGGTGTTCGACGCGGTCGGCGGCTTCCAAAACGGCGTGCCAGAGGACAAGGATTGGTGTGAGAGGGCGGGGCGGCAGGGCTATCGCATTCGCTTTGCGCCGAAGTCGATCGTTGGCCATCCTGCCCGCCGGACGATGCCGGAATTGAAGCGCAAATGGCGGCGGTTGACGCTTGAACGGTGCGAAGGCGCTCGGCGCGACGGCAAGGGGCGGGCCCGCATCTTGTTGCGGGAAGCAGCGGCCCTGGTCGCGGCCGCGCCACACGCCTTCGTGCCGCTTGCCTCGAAACGCCTGAGCGGGATTCGAAGCCGCCTCATGGCGATCGGCGTGCTAGCGCAAATTCGGGCTTATCGCTTTTTGGTCGCTTCTCAAGTTGTCTTGCGATGGGATGAAAAGTGAATTGCGCTCGGCTCCTCCTTGATGTGGATTAACAGTGCAGGGGGCCTTTTGATTGACAATGCCTCATGCGTCCGATACCTCTCGATCTTTACTTTGCGCCTGCAATTCCGGCCAAGGCCGTGAGGGGCGGCGCGTGCGTCCGGCGCTTCGGACGGCCATGAGGGTCGTTCGGAATCCGGCGCGGCCAGTTCAGCCGAAAACACGAAGGGGGGCTTTGCAAGGGGCGGCAGTTTAGCCGCGCTCCGAGCCCCGCCGGCGACGTGAGAGCTGTCCAGGGTTGCGAATAGCGTTTCGCCGGCCCACGCGAGGTTGACCAAACGGTAAGGGTGTCGAGTGTCGGAAGTCGCCAGCGCAATCAGGACTTTCCCCCACGTCGTCATTGCGATTGTCGCGACAGACGAGGCCAAGAACATCGTGGGCTGCCTGGGCTCGCTCGACGGCTCGATCTTCCGAGAGTTCAGCGTCGTCATTTGTGAGAATGGCGGCCATGACGCATTCGAGCGCGACGTTCGGGAAATGGCCAAAGTCCCCGGGATGGTCGAGGCTGACGCCGAGGCGGAGGATCGGCTGGGCGGCGCCGAAGGCCGACGTTTCCGTCTCGGCGCGGACAGGCGCCCGGTGACGCTTCTCAGGTCCCGCGAGAACCGGGGATATAGCGGCGGGGTCAATTTCTGCATCGCCGCCGCCGGGACCGACTGGGATTTCATTTGGGTGCTCAACCCCGATACGTTTCCGGAGCCGGACGCGCTCGGCGCTTTGGTGCGGCGGCAGGCGGAAGGCGGCTATGGAATGGTCGGGAGCAAGCTTGTCTTCGTCGCCGATGGGCGCGTTCAGCTCTGGGGCGGGCTCAGATACTGGCCCTTGCTCGGCCGAAGCCCGTCGCTGGGGAATGGACAGGCCGCCGAAGTGCAGCCTGATGTAAGGGAAGTCGAAGCCGCCCTCGAAATTATCTCCGGCGCGTCGATGTTTGTGTCGAAGGACTACATCAAGACCGTCGGCGTAATGGATGAGGACTTTTTCGTCTATTACGAGGACGTCGAGTGGTCGCTACGCCGCGGAAACTTCCGGCTGGGATATGCGCACGATTCGGTCGTTCATCATCTGGCTGGCTCGACCTCAGGCTCTGCGGGACCGCGTTCAAAGCGGTCGCGGTTCAGCATCTACCTCTCCGAGAGGAATCGGGTGATCCTCGCCAAAAAGCGATATCCCGCGGCTTGGCCGCTGTTCGCGGTCGCCGCGCTATTGCAGACCTCGGAATTTCTGGTCCGATTTCGCTCGTGGCGCTCTTTCAACATAGGCCTCAGCGGATGGTGGGCGGGCGTGAGCGGGGAGACGGGAATGCCCGGATTCATGCGAACCGCTCAGGGATCGGCGGCAAAAGTCTTTCTGAGGCGCGCCGATTAAGAAGAGACGCCGCCTCCTCGCGGCCAAAAAGCCGTCGGAGCCCCGGAAAGGTCGATCTTTTCCTGCGTGAGCACGAAAAAGAAGGATCTTTCTGGCAAAAACGACACTTTCGAATTGAACATACATCCATCCGAGAGGCAGGCTGAAACGAGAAAAGGGTCAACGATGAAGGTGTTCGTTACGGGGGTCGCAGGCTTCCTCGGCAGCCATTTGGCTGACGCGATGATTGCCGATGGGCATCAAGTTGTGGGGGTCGATAACCTCATCGGCGGGGAACTCGACAATGTCCCGTCGAAAGTTGATTTTCACCAGTTCGACTGCAACGACTTCAATCACATCCAAAAGGTGTCGGACGGCTGCGACATCTATTATCATTGCGCAGCGACGGCCTACGAAGGCCTGTCGGTTTTCTCACCCCACTTCGTGACGCAGAACATAGTCGGCGCTTCCGTGGCGATTTTCTCCGCCGCGGTCGCCAATCGCGCGAAGCGAGTCGTCTTCTGCTCTTCGATGGCGCGCTACGGCGCGCTTAAGCCGCCGTTCACCGAAGACCAGAAGCCGAAGCCGCAGGACCCCTACGGAATCGGCAAGCTCGCCGCTGAGGACATTCTGCGCAATCTATGCACCGTACATGGCGTCGAATATGTGATCGCGGTGCCCCACAACATCATCGGTCCCCGGCAGAAATGGGACGATCCGTTCCGCAACGTAGCGTCGATCATGATCAATCTGATGCTGCAGGGACGCCAGCCCATTATCTATGGGAACGGTAAGCAGAAGCGGTGCTTTTCGTTCATCGACGACTGCCTCTATTGCTTGAAGGAGATGGCGTTCCGCGACAACGTCGTTGGCGAGATCATCAATATCGGTCCGGACGAGGAGACGATCACGATCATCGAACTCGCCGAGCGCATCGCCAATCAGCTACAGTTCAATCTCGACCCCATCTTCATGAAGGGGCGACCGCAGGAAGTTGAGCACGCGTCGTGCTCTTCCGACAAGGCGAGGAAGCTGCTGCAGTACAAGACGTCGGTCGATCTCGACACGGGTTTGGCGCACATGGTCGACGCGATCAGGAAGCGCGGCACTCGCGACTTCAAGTATCATATCGATCTCGAGATCATAAACGAGAAGACGCCGAAGACCTGGAAAGACCGGCTGTTCTGAAGACGGAGCGGCCGAGCCTGCCGTCTTGACGCGCTCAGTAGCGCCAGCGCTGCGCCGTGCTGACGAGAAAGTCGCGAAAGGCGTGAACCCGCGCGACGTTCTTGAGCTCCTCGGTGTAGACCAGGAAGCAGTCCATCTCCGGCATGTCTGCTTGCGGCAGCAAGCGCACGAGTCCCGATTCCGGCTGCACGCAATAGTCGGGTAAGACGGCGATGCCGACACTATGCTCAACCGCGTGCGTCATCGCCGCCAGATTGTTGACCGTGATCTGCGGCGTGCGTGGAGTCTTGGGGTCGCGCCCCACGCTCAGAAGCGAGTTGAGATCATACAAGCAGATGGGTCGCCGTCGGCGCTCCAAAAGCGACCAGATGGTGCTGATCGAGATCTTCGACCTTGCGCGGCTGCGGGTGCTTTCTCAGATAATCGGCTGAGGCATAGGCGTGGAAATGCACGGTGAACAGACGACGCCGAATCAAGTCTGGCTGGCTCGGCTCGCGCAGCCTGAGCGCGACGTCCGCCTCCCGCATCCCGAGGTCGAGGTCGTCGTCCGACAATAAGAGTTGTAGCTTGATCTCGGGGTAGAGATCGACGAACTCGCCGAGCCGCGGCGCCAGCCAATTGGCGCCGAGGCCGAGCGTCGTCGTCACCCGCAATTCGCCGTGCGGCTTCTCGCGGCTGTCGATGAGCCGGCTGCGCACAGCGTCGAGTTTGAGAACCACGTCGCGCACGGCGCCCAGCAGCATTTCGCCCTGTTCGGTCAGAATGAGTTCACGGGCGTGGCGATGAAACAACGGCGCGCCGAGGTCGGCCTCCAACGCCCCGACCTGACGACTCACCGCCGACTGGCTGAGACCCAGCGTCTCGCCGGCGTGGGTGAACGACCCAGCGTCGGCGGCCGCCTGGAAGACGCGCAGCTTATCCCAGTCCATGGATGTTTCCTCGGCCCCACGAGGCCCGTTGAGATTTCGTTTTACTTATCTGACCGACGCCGTCGCGGGCATACCTCTATTCGGCCGCTTGCCCGCTTCGGCTCCTGGGCGGCGAGCCAGCGCTCGGCTTCGAGCGCCGCCATGCAGCCGAGACCGGCGGCCGTGACCGCCTGACGGAATACGTCGTCCGCAACGTCGCCGGCGGCGAACACGCCCTCGACGCTGGTCGCGGTCGACCCAGGCGCTGTCTGAACGTAGCCATTCGATTTCAGCGCCACTTGGCCACGCACCAATTCGGTCGCCGGCTCATGCCCGATGGCGACGAAGACGCCGTCGACCGCAAGATCGTCGAGCGCGCCGGTGACCACGTTCCGTAGCCGGATCGCGTTGACGCCGAGCGGCGGCGCTTCCCCTAGAATGGAGTCGACGACGGTATTCCAGCGGATCGAGACATTGTGACGGGAGGCCAGACGCTCACTCAGGATTTTCTCCGCCCGAAACGAGTCGCGACGATGCACGACGACGACTTGGGCGGCGAGGTTGGAGAGATGCAGCGCCTCCTCGACCGCGGTATTGCCGCCCCCGATCACGGCCACTGTCTTGCCGCGGAAAAAGAATCCGTCGCAGGTCGCGCAAGCCGAGACGCCCAAGCCTTTGAACGCATGTTCGCTGTCCAGGCCCAGCCATTTGGCCTTTGCTCCGGTCGCCAGGATGATCGCTTCGGCGGCGAACGTGCGCCCGCTGTCGCAGCGAACGATGAACGGCCGCTGTCCAAGCTCCAGCGCCACCACATGTTCGCTCTCGATGCGCGCGCCCACGTGATCAGCTTGCGCGCGCATCTGCTCCATGAGCCATGGCCCCTGGATCGGCTCGGCAAATCCGGGATAATTCTCCACATCGGTCGTTGTCATCAATTGCCCGCCCGCCTCGAAGCCGGCGAGAACCAGCGGTTTCAGCAGAGCGCGCGCGGCGTAGATCGCGGCCGTATAGGCGGCCGGCCCCGAACCGATAATGACAAGGCGTTCATGCTCAATTCTGGACGAGGACAACTCGACCCCCGGATGTTGTCGCCGCGGCAATAAGCCCGCTTCCGGGCCGCTGCAGCGTCGCCCTTATATGGGGGCGGAAGTGCGGCGACAACGGCGGCTGGCGCTAAAAATCCTGGCTCTGAGCCGTGCTAGGCGATTATTAACACCGAAATCACGCTCAATCAGCGGATGGCAACCGGCGGATCACAAATTCGATCCGATCGCCGGCGAGCTCGCGCCAGGATTCGATCTCGGTCATATAGGCCGCTTTGGGGAAGCGCTCGAACCATTCGCGCGCCTTGGCGCGCGCTTCGTCGCGTGGCAGGCAAAAGCTCTCCCGCCGCCAGGCGCCCTCGGCGGCTGCCGTGGTCGAACGCCTGCTGCGCCGGTTTGCGACGCGCTCGGCGAGCTCGATTGGCTTCTTGGTCCCGGCCGCCATCCTGGCCCTCTTCGGGCCATAGGTTAGCGCGGTTTCTGACCGGTGGGGAGCTGGGAATTGTGTGGAGTGAGATTAGAGTTAGCGCCAAGCAGGAACCGGGGCAGGCGCCCGTCGATGAATGCGAGGCCGAGCGCGATGATCGCAAAGCCGATGAGCTGCTGCGCCGTCAACCGCTCGTGCAGGAACACCGCGCCAAGAACCACCGCAGTCGCCGGGGTGAGAAGAGTCACCAACAGCACGTTGGTCGCGCCCGCGCCGGCCAGAATGCGGAAGTAGACGATGAAGGCGAGGGCGGTCGAGAACGCGGCGATACCCAGCACCGACGCGATCGCGGCTTCGCTCGGCATGGCGAGTGTCCATGGCCGGTCGATCGCAAGGGCCAGCGGCGCGAGAAACACGGTCGCGGCCGTCGCCTGCCCGGCCGCGACGTCGATCGGCTTCAGTCCTAACGAAGGCATGCGGCGAGCGTAGATGGCGGACAGGGCGTAGCAGACGGCCGCCGCGAGAACCGGAAGCTCCGCCCACGCATTGTTCGCGGCGCCGCCCCACAACAGGTCCGGGCCGATGAGCCAGGCGACGCCCGCCATTCCGGCGACTGTTCCAAACAGTTTGAGCCCGCTGAGCTTCTCCTCCGCCGTGAGGACATGCGCGGCGAGGACGGTGAAGAGCGGAGTTGTCGCGACGAGGATCGAGGCGAGGCCGCCCGGCAGGCGGGTTTGGCTCCAGGTGATTAGCGCAAAGGGTAGGGCGTTGTTGCCCAAGCCCAGCACCGCCAGCGCCGCAATCGCCTTCCGGTCCCGGGGAAGCGCGACGCCGAAGATTGGCGCGCCAACCCAAAGGAGAGCCGCCGCCAGCCCGACCCGCAACGTCACCAGCGTCAGAGGCGGGATTTCCCGAATGGCGACGCCAACGAAGAAGTACGATCCGCCCCACAGCAGCGACAGCAAAGCCAGAAGGCCCCATTCGCGCGTCGTCATTGCGCGCTGTGCGGCAACGGTCATCCCAATTCTCCGGAAGGCGGCGTCTCAATACGCGTCTAGCGCTGCCTGATCGACTTGTCCGCCCGATTCTTGCTGTCTATTGGGACCCGCGGCCGACCGGCGGAAAGCGCGCCATCGCCTCGAGGTCGTCGAGATCCATGGAATTGCGGACGTATTGACGGGATGCTTTCCGAAATGGCTGGAAATCCCACGCCTGGATCCTGCCCTTGCTCAGCGCGGCGTCGACGAGCCGGCGTCGGCGCTGGCTATCGCGGACTCGCGCGTCCAATTTTGCGAAGTCCCAGCGCTTCGCGACTTCGGCGCGAAAGTCGGCAATGACGGCCGCGCATGGCGGATTGTCCGCGAGGTTGTCGCGCTCGCCGAGGGTCATGGCTGAGGTCGAACAGCTGGTCGGGGTCGGCGGGGGAGTGAATGAATTTGTATGCGCCGCGGCGGATCATCACGATCGGCGCGATCGCGCCTTCGGCAAGATATTCGCCGATGGCCTCGTCATGTCCCCCTGCGCCGCGCAGATGGGGCGCCAAGCTGCGTCCGTCGATCGGGATCCCGAGCGATTGTGGGTTGCCGCCCGCGAGCTCGATCAGTGTCGGCATGAGATCGACAAGCGAGACGCTTGCCGCGACGCGGCGCGGCTCAAACCGGCCGGGAGCGGCGATGATGAGCGGCACGCGGGACGCGCCCTCGAAGAAGCTCATCTTGTACCAAAGGCCGCGCTCGCCCAGCATCTCGCCGTGATCGCTGGTCAGGATGACGATCGTGTCCTCGGCCAAAGCGGCCGCACGCAGCGCCTGCATGAGCCGGCCGAGCAGGTCGTCGATATAAGCGATCGCGCCGTAATAGGCGTGACGCGCGGCGCGCACCTGAGCCTCCGTCACCGGCTCGGAATCCATCGCGCAAACGTGGCGCAGGCGCCGCGAATGCGCATCAAGCGCTTCCCCGGGCGCCGGCATGTCGATGTCCTCGTCGCGGTAGAGGTCCCAGTAGCGTTGAGGCACGGCGAATGGGTCGTGCGGATGCGAGAACGAGGCGACGAGCAGGAACGGCCGCGGATCCCGCGATCGCGCGATATCGAAGATCGCGCGCTCGGCCATGAAGGCGGTCTCGTCATCGAAGTCGAGCTGGTTCGAGCGCACGCACAACCCCGCGTCGCGAACCGAGCTCATGTTGTGATACCAGCTCGGACGATGCTCGGGGCGATCCCAGTCCGGCGTCCAGTTGAAGTCGGCGGGATAGATGTCGGTCGTCAGCCGCTGTTCGAATCCGTGAAGCTGATCGGGTCCGCAGAAGTGCATCTTGCCGGAGAGAAGGGTGCGATAGCCGCGTGCGCGCAGGCAATGCGCGAAGGTCGGAATGTCGGCTGCGAACTCAGCCGCATTGTCGTAGACCCGAGTGCGCGACGGCAAGAGGCCCGACATGAACGAGGCGCGCGAAGGGGCGCATAACGGGCTCGCGCAATAGGCGCTGTCGAACACGACCCCGTCTCGCGCGAGCGCCTGCATGTTCGGGGCGCGGACGAGCGGATGGCCATAGATGGGCAGGAACGCCGGCGCCATCTGGTCGGCCATGACGATGAGAATGTTGGGCGCTTTGGCGGTCATTCAAGGATCCTCGCTCGGCCGTCTCTATCGCGATGCGGGCGTAGGCGCCCCACCTTTTTTCGGTTCTTGGGGACAACGTGGAGTTGCGGCGCCGCCTCGATCCGAGGAGCCCCGGCCAGGCAAAGCAACCGCGTTCAGCCGGGGGCTATGTGTCTTTCGGGGACGGCCCGTCTTGGCGGATCCGAGAGGCTGTGGTAGGAACAAATCATGAACATCCAAGATCGAGGCAAGCCTTCATCGCAAGCTCGCTATCCTTGCAGACGCAGCGAAATACGACGCCTCCTGCGCGTCCTCCGGAGCAGGTGGCCGAAACTCGCGCGACGGCAAAGGGCTTGGATCCACGACGGGTTCAGGCATTTGCCATGCCTACACCCCGGACGGACGGTGCGTTTCACTTCTGAAGGTGCTTCTCACGAATTTCTGCGTCTACGATTGCGCTTTTTGCGTCAACCGCCTGTCGAGCAACACGCCGCGCGCCCGCTTCAAGGTCGAGGAAGTCGTCGCGCTCACGCTCGGCTTTTATCGCCGCAATATGATCGAGGGATTGTTTCTCTCGTCTGGCATTGCGAAATCAGAAGACCATACGATGGAGGAGATGGTCCGCGTCGCTGAGACGCTGCGTCGCGACCACGACTTCCGGGGCTACATCCATCTCAAGGCGATCGCCGGAGCCTCGCCGGATCTGATGGAGCGCGCCGGCCAGGCAGCCGATCGGCTTTCGGTCAATGTCGAACTGCCGGTCGACGAGGCGCTCGTTCGTCTTGCCCCGCAGAAGAACGCGCTTGTCATCCGCAAGGCGATGGGCGGCCTTCGGCTGCGACTCGACGAAGCGAAAGAAGAAAGGCGGAAAACGCCGCGCGCTCCACGGTTCGCTCCCGCCGGCCAAAGCACGCAAATGATTGTCGGCGCCGACGAAGCGCGGGATCGGGACATCATCGCCCGCTCGGCCTCGCTCTATGCGTCATACGGTCTGCGGCGCGTCTATTATTCCGCCTTCAGCCCTATTCCGCACGCTTCGCAAAATTTGCCGCTGCGCCGTCCGCCGCTGATGCGCGAGCACCGTCTTTATCAGGCGGACTGGCTGATGCGGTACTATGGCTTCGCGGCCGAGGAAATCCTCGACGAAGCGAGCGACGGCATGCTCGACCTCGAGCGCGACCCCAAGCTTGCCTGGGCGTTGCGCAACCGGGCTCTCTTTCCGATCGACGTCAACCGCGCTCCGCGCGAGACGCTCCTGCGTGTTCCAGGTTTGGGGGCGCGCGTCGTCAAGCGCATCCTGACTGCGCGGCGGCATGTCACGCTACGGATCGACGATCTTGCCCGTCTCGTCCGCTCGCTCGATGCCGTGCGGCCTTTCGTCGTGACGCCCGATTGGCGCCCGACCGGCCTCATCGATTCCGCTTCGCTTGCGGGCAGGCTCGCGCGTCCGGGCCCGCGCCAACTCGATCTTTTTGCCTGAGTGGGGCAGGGCGCCCATGAAGATCGTTCGCCTGGAGAGCGAGATCGATTTCGAGGGATTTCGTCAGGCCGCGCGCGCCGCGGCGGCGAGAGGCTTGGGAGCCGACGCAATCCGTTTTGTGACGGAGACCGCAGAGGGAGAGAATGACCTTTTCGCGGAGCAAGAGGCGCCCGAGCCCTCGACGCCAGTCGCGCCGCTGCGGGTGCCGCCGCGTTTTCTTGATCTGGCCGATCTGGTTTGCCGCCATAAGGAGCCGACCCGCTACGATCTTCTGTATGCCGCCCTTCTCCGGCTTCGGGAGACGCCACGCTTCCTGGAGATCGCCAGCGATCCGCTTGTGCGCCGGCTCGATGACATGGAGCGCGCGGTGCGGCGCGATCGTCACAAGATGACCGCCTTCGTCCGCTTTCGCGAAATCGAGGCGCCCGACGGGTCCGCGGTTCGTCGCTTGGTTCGAACCCGAGCATTATATCGAAGAACTGACGGCGCCCTTCTTTGTGGACCGGTTCGCATCTATGCGATTTGCGATCCTGACACCGCGGACCTCAATTCTCTGGGATGGGGCTCTGCGCTTCGGTCCGGGCGCGCGACGCGAGGATGCGCCGCCGCTCGACGATTTCGCCGGCGCATGGGACGTCTACTACCGGTCTATCTTCAATCCCGCGCGGTTGATGAAGCGGGCCATGCTCAAGGAGATGCCAAAGAAATATTGGGCCAATCTTCCCGAAACGCGCCAGATCCCGGCGATGGCATCGACCGCTCGACCTCGCGCAGCACAGATGGTCGCGGCGCCGCCATCGAAGGTCGACCCGGGGGCTGCCAGAGTCGCCGCTCGCTTCGCCGAAGCCCGAAGGCTCCAGGAGCCCGCCGACGCACACGAGGCGCTCTTGCGCGAGGCGAAAGCTTGTCGCCTCTGTCCTCTTGGCGATTGCGCGACGCAAACAGTCTTCGGCGAAGGTCCAACCCGTGCGCGTGCGATCTTCATCGGCGAGCAGCCCGGGGATCAAGAGGATCTTCAAGGTCGTCCTTTTGTCGGACCGGCGGGCGGGCTCCTGCGCTCGGCTTTGCGTGAGGCGGGTTTCTCGGAACGCGAGTGCTATCTCACGAATGCGGTCAAGCATTTCAAGTTCGTCCCGCGTGGAAAGCGGCGCATTCACAAGACGCCTAGCGCGCGCGAGATCGATCACTGCCGCTGGTGGTTGGACCGGGAGCTTGCCTTGGTGGAATCGCCGCTTGTCGTCACGCTCGGCGCGAGCGCCCTTCGCGCTGTGGCGGGACCGTCGGCGCGGCTTGCTGACATGCGAGGACGCCCAATTGCTCTGGGCGCGCGTGTCTTGCTGCCGACGATCCATCCCGCCTATCTCCTTCGATTGCCGGACCCCGCCGCAAAAGACGCCGAGACCCGCGCCTTCGCCAATGACCTCCAGGCAAGCCGCTGTTCTCGCCCGCTAAGACGAGCTAGGGAATAACGAACGATCGCTTCTGTTGAGCGGTCAAGGGCCGTCGTGTCCAGGTCAGGGGGACCGGGCGCTAGCCGCCGCGCCGCGCTGCGATTAAAGTGAGCAGTAATACATTGATTATTCGCGTATTTAAGATTTTCAGAGTTGCAGAAAAATGAGCCTAAGTCATTGAAAACAGGGATGTCGCGCGCAGAATCGCACACCTGCTCCGGACGGCGCCGGCGACGCCGCATAGGGCTCGCGATTGCCCGGCGCCCACGTCCCCGCTAGAGCATGCGCGACGCTGCTGAGCCCGTATAGGGAGCTCCCGGCAAGACATTGATGAGCCAGTTCTCCTTCAGGTTCCCGCGCGCCTATCGGCTGAAGCCGGTTGCTCAAAGGGAGGACGACGCCCTTTCCCTGCTCAGGATCGGGACGAGCAACCAAAGCGTCGTCGTGCCTTATTCGCGGGGTCTGGATTATGTCGTCGCCCCAAGCGGCGGCGCGGCGCTTCCGATCAGCGGTGACGATTTTCGCGTCGAGACGTTGGGCGCCTTGTCATCCCTCTGGGCGCGGCTGCGCCTGGCGTTCTTCTTCAAGAAAAAGAAATATCTGAAATACGACGAGTTTTCCCTGTTCTCCGTCGGCCCGAGAGCCGAACGCAAGCGCTTTACGCGATACAATCAGGGTGGGATAAACATTGGCGTCGTGGTCGATAGCGACCTCGTCGCCAAGCACCCGGAACTTCTCTACGGGTGGCCGGCGGAGGACAGTCCGGCGCCTCGGGTGACGGATGGTCCCGCGGGCGCGGCCGTCGCGGTCGTCGCCCATATCTACTACGAGGACACTTGGCCCGACATCGCGGGGGCGCTCCGGGGGCTGACGATTCCGTTCGATCTGATCGTCACGACCGTCGCCGGTCGCGAGCGGCTGATCGAATCGATTCGGCGCGTTTATCCTCGGGCCGAAATTGAGATCGTGGAGAATCGTGGCCGCGACATCGGCCCGTTCCTGGCCCTGCTCGAACGCGGCCGGTTCGATGGCTACCGCTATATTTGCAAGATTCACGGCAAGAAATCGATCGACGGCGGCCGCCAGACCTATATGGGGGAGATGTGGCGGCGACGGCTGCTGTTCGATCTGTTGGGTGCGCCGGGCGCTGCAAACGCCGCCATCCACACGTTCGAGCGCGAGCCGTCGATCGGGATGATCGGCCCGAAAGTGTTTCGATTGCCAAAGGCCGATTATCCCGAGGATCTTTCCTGGTCGGCCAATCGCCCCATGACGTTGAAGATCGCCGAACGTATGGGCGTCCCGGCCGACAAATTCCAACTCGATTTCTTCGGCGGAACAATGTTCTGGGTGCGCCCTGAGGCGTTGAAGCCGTTGAGAGACCTGCGTCTTGCCGCCGAGATGCCTTACGAGCGCGGGCTAACCGACGGGGATCTGCCGCACGCCCTTGAACGCGTGTTGCCGACCTCGGTTTTAGTCGCGGGGTACAAGCTCGCCGACAGCGACGACTATGAGGTGACGCAAGCGCCCAGAGGGACGACCCGGATTGCGCATTCGACTGGGGCAGGCCGGCCGATTGGGTCAGTCCGCGCCTGACCGCCTCTGGCGCCAAATTGCGTCAGACTCACTGCTGCGGCGTATGCGCCTCGTCCTAAGGGGTCAGACGCGGTGCGCCAACCAATCCGCAATCGCCAGGCTCGCCGTCAGCCCGGCGACTCGATCCCGAACAGGTTGATCAATCCCGCGACGCCATGGTCCCTTTCGGTCTGCAGGAGGAAATCCGTGGTCGAGCCGCCGGGCCGCGCGATCTTCGGCCTGACGCCGGCGTAGGCCGGCTGCAACGCGTTCTCCGGCAGGCCTGGCCAATAAGTTCGGATGGCGGCATAGAAGGAGGCCGCTCGCCGGGGATCGACGTCATAATTGATCGCGTCGATCCATTCGACGTCCGGTCCGAACTTGGCCTGTCCCGCGAGATCCAGCGTGAGATGCACGCCGAGGCCGCCTGCAGTCGGCATCGGATAGATGAGGCGCGAGAAGGGAGAGCGCCCGCTCAAGGAAAAGTAATTGCCCTTGGCGAGATGCAATGGCGGGATCTTAGCGGCCGGCATCCCCACAATCGAGCGCGCGAGCGCCTGCGCGCCGAGCCCGGCGGCGTTTACGACCATATCGGCGGAGATCCGCATGGGCGCGGGGCCGCCGGTTTCGATGACAAGCCCCCGCTCGATGGCGCGACCGGCGAGGACTGGCGTTCCGAACGCGATCGTGGCGCCATCGCGCCTCCGCGTCGCCGCTGAGCGCCAGCATGAAGGCGTGGCTGTCGACGATGCCGGTCGAGGGCGACAACAGCGCACGCTCCGCGACCAGCGCGGGCTCGAGCGCGCGCGCCTCCGTGCCGCTGAGCCAGATGAGATCGGCGACGCCGTTGGCTTCGGCCTGGGCTTTGAGCGCGGCGAGCTTGTCGACCTCGCCCGCGTTCACCGCCACCAGGAGCTTGCCGCATCGCTTGTGCGGAACGCCGAACTCTTGGCAGAATGCGTACAGCATCGCTTTGCCGTCGACGCAGAGCCGCGTCTTTTTAAGCCCTGTCGGATAATAGATGCCAGCATGGACACTTCGCTGTTGCGCGAACTGATCCCGGCGCCAATCCCGCTCTCTCTTTCGACGACGATCACTTCCCGCCCGGCGAGAGCGAGCGCTCGTGCGACGGCAAGACCGATAACCCCCGCGCCGACGACGAGACATTCGACCGATTCCATCCCTCAGCTCTCTGCTCCAAGTGGAGCGTTCTTCGGCGCTGCTACTTCAGCCAGTCCAAGCGGTGTCTTCGCAAGGCCCTGGTGAAGAAGCCGCGATTGTAGGCGCGGTTGTCCGGCCCAATCCGATACCTCCCAAGCGGCGTCTTGTGGAACCTCACTAGCATCGGCTCCTCAGGCGCGAGCACCGCCGCCGCAGGACGAGCGTTGTGGGCACGGATTTACCAACCGGCGCTAGGTCGGTTTACTCGGCCATCAGTCTATGTAAAAAAGCGCCCAGACGAAAACTAGCCGTCTGAGCAGAGGCGGGGAATTTGATTGGCGGTAGAACATGCTGCGAAAAATTGTGCTCTTTCAAGGTGCTAACGCGAGCACCCCCGCCCAGCATGGTCTTTGGGAGACGGACGGCACGGCCGTCGGGACCTCTGAATTGGCTCCAATCGCCGGAGCGGACGCTTCGGGCCTCACTCCCAGCAACCTGACCGTCTATAATGGCGAGGTCCTGTTCGAGGGCGTCAACGCGAGCGGCCAGTTCGGGTTGTGGACGACGGACGGCACACCGGGCAACACGACGGAAGTGACCGGCATCACCGACATAAACGACAAAACCGTTTCTGATCTCACTCCCAACAGCCTGATCGTCCTCAACGGCCGAGTGCTGTTCAACGGCACGGATTCGGCGGGAAAGGCCGGGTTGTGGGTGACGAACGGGACGGCGACTGGCACGCAGGAACTCGTCGCCGGGACGGCTTCAGGGGGTCTAAATCCGACCGGCCTCGCACTCTTCAAGAATGAGGTGCTGTTCAATGGCGTAGCTTCAGGGACCCTCCACGGGTTGTGGATGACGAACGGCACGACCGGAGGAACAACGGAGCTGACCCCTATCGCCGGGGTGGCGACAACGGGTTTAGGTTTCAATCCCAGCGATATGACGGCCTTCGGCGCAGATGTCCTGCTTGCCGGCACAGATACGAACGGCCATGTCGGATTGTGGGAGACAGACGGAACGGCCAGCGGCACGCAGGAGCTCGTCGCCGGAGCGGCGTCAGTGGGACTAAACCCCGCCGACTTGACCGTCCTCGGCGCTATCGCGCTGTTCAGCGGCGTCGACGTCAGCGGCCATGTCGGATTGTGGGAGACAAACGGGACGGCCGGCGGCACGGCGGAGCTGACCGGCATAACCGACATAAACGGCCACCTTGTTTCGAATCTACTTCCTCGGTTTCTGACAGCGTTCAACGGCGAAGTGCTGTTCAACGGAACCGATTCGAACGGCTTCCAAGGATTGTGGGAAACGAACGGCAGCGTGGGCGGCACTCACGAGATCTTCGCGGGCGCGGGAGACCCGGCCGGATTGGACCCTTTCGGCTTCGAAATCTTCAACGGCGAGGTGCTGTTCAACGGCAAAGACGCGAACGGCAAAGCTCAGTTGTGGAAGACGGATGGTACGGCCGCCGGAACTCACGAACTGGCGGTCGCCGGGGCTTCGCCGACGACGGGGTTGGCTCCTCTTGATCTCACTGCGATCGTCCCGACGAACCTCCTTTGGCAAAACACCACCAGTGGGCAAGCGTCGATCTGGGAACTGAATGGGGGCGCGTTAATCGGCGGCGGGCCCGTGAGCCCCAGTCCCGGGCCGAGTTGGAAAGCAATCGGAACAGCCGACTTCTTTGGTGGCGGTTCTACCGACATCCTGTGGCAGAACACGAGCACCGGGCAAGCTTCTATCTGGAAAATGGACGTAAACACTTTAATCGGCGGGGGGCCGGTGAGCTCCAATCCAGGGCCGAATTGGCGTGCCGTCGGGACGGGTGATTTCAACCATGACGGCCTTTCCGACATCCTGTGGCAGAACACGAGCACCGGGCAAGCCTCGGTCTGGGAGATGAACGGGACCAGCATCATCGACGGCGGTCCCGTGAGCCCCAATCCCGGGACTGGATGGAAAGCGATCGGAACGGGCGATTTCAACCACGACGGCGATTCCGACATTTTATGGCAGAACACGAGCACAGGCCAGGTTTCGATCTGGGAGATGAGTGGGAACACCATAATCGGCGGCGGACCCGTGAGCCCCAATCCGGGCCGAGTTGGCACGCGATCGGGACGGGCGACTTTACCGGCGACGGCTTTTCCGACGACATCCTTTTTCAAAACACGAGCGGCCAAGTCTCGGTCTGGGAGATGGACGGGACCAGCTTAGTCGGCGGCGGACGCGTCAGCGCCAATCCCGGACCGAGTTGGCACGCCATCGGAACCGGCGGCGGTTCGGACATTCTTTTGCAAAACACGAGCGGCCAAGCCTCGATCTGGGAAATGGACGTGAACAAAATAATTGGGGGCGGTCCCGTCACCCCCAGTCCCGGGCCCTCTTGGCGAGCCGTCGGCTTGACCTGACCCACGAACTACCTTTTTTCGGAGCGGTGCGCGTCCAAGCGTTGGCGCTGAGCGCTGCGGCGATCGCGATTATGTTCTGGCCAATGAACCCTGCGCCCTAGGCACGCCCAGCGCCGTCCCCTCTCGGAGTCGCTGTCGCCAATAACCGGTTCATTGCCGGTTGAACCAGCGCGAACCTCGGGTTCCTCGAGCCGCGGCGGACCTTGAAATTGAAAATCGCCTGATCAGGGCGTCGAGAGTGGGATCTTTCTCATTTCAAGGCGGCCGTACATCTCGTAATGGGCAAGCGCGTTCACACCGGACGCGGCGACGTCGGGAAATCTGGCCAAATATTTGTGGGTGGAGAAAAAGGGACCCGGATCCCGTCCTTCGCGGCCGCCACAAACCAGGTAATGGAACGCGGCGTCCATTCCCGAGCCGCGGACGTCCGGGTTCGAATTGAGATAAAATTCCCGGTCGAAAAACGCTGAATTGCGGACGGCTGTCAATTCCTTCATTTTTTTTCCGCGAGGCCGCAAATAGTCGCGAAACCGTAACCTGGGGGCGCTTAGGTTGTACCGGTGCCCAACATAAGCCACGGTGTCTTCGGCGCGCGCGACTTCCCGTTCGTCTCGGCGAGTCAGTTCGCATTGCGTCTGGCGCGAAGTTGCGCCTCGAGCACGCGCAGACCTCGCGCCTCTGCGAGTTGGCTCGACGCCTCGCTTATCTGGCGCGCGAATTCCTCTCGGGCCGCGGTGAACTTGGTCGCATATTCGGTGCGCAGGGCTACGGCTACCGACCGCGCTGCGGCGACTCCCTTTTTCCAGCTCGCACATTGGATGGCCGAAAATCGCCTCGGCGCTGTCAAAGCCCTCGCCGATATCTGCTAGCGTTCGTCCGACTTTTCGCTCGCCGCATTTTCGACAAGTTCGCGAACGGCGGCATAGGCCTCGCGAACCCAGTAATTCACGGCGGGATTAACCTGCAAATCACTGTCGCTGGCTCGTTCGCGCCTCATGTCCGCCGATACGAACTCGTCAATCTCCCGAGGACGCCGTCGGACCATTGTGGCCAAACGACGTCAAGCTGCTCGCCCACCCGCTCGAGCGTGCGCCTTGGATCGCTAAGAAAATCAGTATAGTCGACCACTGCCCGATGGATACCCCGCGTTCCCGCCTCCGCGTCCAGCAAATGGCGCAACCAGATGAGGCAACCAACGCCCAACG
>CAVZJI010000047.1:0-20042 GCA_963775405.1 uncultured Alphaproteobacteria bacterium | reverse complement strand
GATGGCCGTGATGATCGTGGGTCGGCGTTTCTGGCTCTGGCGTGCGGTCGACGACGAAGGCGAGGTCCTCGATCTGCTGGTGCAACCACGGCGCGATAAGGCTGCAGCTGTAAAACTGATGCGCAAGCTCCTCAAGAAACAAGGCTTTGCGCCAGACGTGGTTGTGACTGACAAGCTGCGCTCCTACGGTGCGGCAATGGTCGAAATCGGATTGTCGGCTCGCCACGAACAAGGCATACGCGAGAACAATCGGGCCGAGAATTCGCATCAACCGACGCGAGCGCAAGTGCAACGCTTCAAATCGCCGGGATCAGCCCAGCGCTTCCTGTCGATTTACGCCGCGGTCTTCAACACCTTCAACGTCCAGCGCCATCTCACTTCCCGCGATACACTCCACGTCCTCAGAGACGAAGCATTCCGGACATGGGAAGCCGCTACAGCTGCCTAAGCCCGAGCTGGGACCTCCAGATTGCGCACGGCCAATTTGAGTTCGTGTGACAGTGCCCTCTAAGCTTCTACGCGTGTTTCACGCCAGATTGCCCTCGGCTCCCGGCTCTTCCACCAGTTCCTCCAATTCCGCCATCGTCTGTTCGACAGTCCGATGATGCGGCTCTTCGTACCAGACGGAGGCGACCCTCTCGATGTCGCTCGAGCTTACGCTGACATAGGTGACATGCGGCCGCTGCGATTCCAGGAAATCATTGATGTCGTTCTCCAGCGATTGGATTGGCGTGGACGCAGCCACGGAAAACAGCTTCACCCGCATTGCTCAACTCCGACAAGGCCCCGGTTCCTTTTCGCAGCAGAAAGCGCGTCGGCCAAGCCTGATCTTATCCCTGCGGTCTGAGTTTCAGGGAACGAATTGACGCCTCAGGCGTTCTGCGCGCTTATGCTGCCGAGGATTGCTTTCCATGAAATTGTTTCGCTGTCAGGTTTGCGACAACATCATTTACTTTGAGAATCGAACGTGCGGGCGCTGTGGCCATCGGCTTGGCTATCTCCCAAAGCTCGAAATCATGGCGGCCCTCGAGCCCGGGGCGGCGAGTCCTGGACGCCGTTGGCGGGAGAAGGCGGCGCGCGCCGTTTCTGCGCCAATGCGGACTACGACGTCTGCAATTGGCTGACCACGCCTGAAGCTCAGGACCGGCTCTGCGTGGCGTGCCGCCACAACGACACGATTCCCGACATTTCTCAAGCCTCGCATCTCACGGCTTGGCAAGACATCGAGCTTGCCAAGCACCGGCTGTTCTACAGCCTGCTTCGCTGGAAGCTGCCGCTCAAGACCCGCGCCGAGGACCCAAACCACGGCCTCGCATTCGAGTTCCTCGCCGATCCTCCTCATCCTTCGGGTCCCAAAGTGATGACCGGACACGACGACGGCGTGGTGACCATTGCGCTCGCGGAAGCCGATAGCGCCGAGATCGAGAGGCGGCGCGCGGAATTGGCCGAGCCCTATCGCAGCCTGCTCGGCCATTTTCGCCACGAGGTCGGGCATCACTATTGGGACATCCTGGTTCGCGACGGCGGCAAACTCGAACAATGCCGCGCGATATTCGGCGACGATTCGCAGGACTATGAAGCGGCTCTCAAGCGCCACTACGAGCAAGGCGCGCCTGCAGATTGGTCTGAGCGCTTCGTGTCGGCCTACGCGACCTCGCATCCATGGGAGGATTTCGCCGAGACCTGGGCGCACTATCTGCACATCGTGGACACGCTTGAAACGGCGAACGCGTTCGGGCTCCGGATCGCCCCCTCTGTCGACAGGGAGGGCGCGCACTTCGCCAAGCTCAACTTCGACCCATACGCCGTCGGTTCGATCGACCGCATTGTCGACGCCTGGGCGCCATTCGTCGTCGCGATGAACAGCGTCAATCGCGCCATGGGCAGGCCCGACCTCTATCCGTTCATCATCGCGCCGGCGGTGGTGGAGAAGCTGCGCTTCATTCATGACCTCGTCCGGGGCGCGGCCCAGGGCGCAGCCTCGGCGCCGGAGCAAAAGCCGCTTGAGAGCGTCGTTTCGGGCTAACGCCGATCGCTTCCAAACGCCCTCCGCTTGTCGTTGCGGCTGCTATTTGGTTAGTCTCGCACAAAACCAGCCGAATTGGGGTAAGCGCGTCGCATGGCTTTCGGCTACAGCAAGGAGGAGCGCGCCGAACTCGACGCGCGGGCGCGGGCCATCCTAGAGGCTTGCCCTGACGTTGGCAGCTTCATCCGGCGCGGCCTTGCCGCCGATCTGGACCGCGAGACCCTCGTTTATCTTCGAACGGCCCTCGATCCCGCACCTGTCATCACACACGCGGGAGAATTTCTAGGCCTTCTAGAAGCCGCGCGACTCTGGCTCAGGCGCAACGGCGTCGGTCCGAGCGACGTCGTCGCCATCCTCGCTCCCAACGTTACAGCGACCTCGATTGCCTACTGGGCGGCGATGATCTCGGCGGTTGTGCAGCCGCTTAATCTTCTTTTTACGCGCGAGGCGATCGCCGCTCAAATCAACGCGGTCAAAGCCAAGATCGTCTTCGCGCCGCCGCCCGGCGCGCCAGGCGGACTTTATGAGAAGGTCGAGGGCCTCGGCGACCTGGCGCCGACCTTGGAGCGGATCGTCGTCTTGCCGATGGACGGACGCGTCGCCTTCGACGGGGAGGCGCTGACGCCAGCCGCCGCGCCTCCGAACCCTGAAAAGGCCAGTCCCGACGCGCTCGCCGCGCTGCTGCCGACCGGCGGGACGACCGGCGTTCCCAAGATCGTGCCGCTCACCCATCGCAATATCGTCGCCTCGGCGACCGCCACGATGCTCGCTCTCGATCTGCGGTCCGAGGACCGCTTCGTGATCGCGCTGCCGTTGTTCCATGTCGGGGGCGCCTTTTGCGGCAGCCTGGCAGCGTTTGGCGTCGGCGCAACGATGGTCCTGCCGACCGCGGCGAGCTTTCGCAATCCGGATGTGGTCGCAAATTTCTGGCGGATCGTTGAGGGCCACCGCGCAACGCTCGGCGGTCTGGTGCCGACCGCGCTCGGCGCCGCCGCCGAGGCGCCTTCGCATGGCTGCGACCTCTCGCGTCTGCGCTTGTTTGCGACTGGCGCATCGGTCTGTCCGCCCGAGATCGAGAAGCGGTTCCTCCGCGTCTGGCCTGGCGATTGCGTACGTCAGATCTACGGCATGACTGAATTCGCCGGGGCGATCACGCACACGCCGTGGAATCGCGAACAGCGGCCGGGATCGGTCGGGCTTCCAGTCGCGCTCGCCGAAGTCGCCGTCCTTGCCGATGGAAAAATCCATCGCGGCCCGTCGCCGACCGGCGAAATCCTCGCGCGCGGACCGCAGATGTTCAAGCGGCTATTTCGATCCTCGACAGGTCGGCGCTACGTTTCACGAGGGCTGGCTCAGAAGCGGCGATCTCGGACGGATTGGCGACGACGGCGAGATCTACGTCACGGGACGCGCCAAGGATGTGATCATTCGCGGTGGCCACAATATCGACCCGACTGCGATTGAGGACATCGCGTTGCGCTTTCCCGGGGTCGGAATCGCGGCGGCGGTCGGCCGCCCGGACGCCTACGCCGGTGAGACGCCGATGCTGTTCGTCACGCCCACGCCGGGCGCAGTGATCGATCGCGACGCGCTCGCCGAATTCATCAAGGAGGGCGTGATGGAGGCGCCCGCCCGCCCTCGCGCGATCGTCATGATCGATGAAATGCCGACCACGCCGGTCGGCAAGATCTTTAAGCCGCGCCTGCGCGAAATCGCCGCCGAGGAGGCGGCCGCGAAGCGCTTGCGGCGGCCCTGCCCGGCGCTGCATTCGAAGTGGCCGCCCGCCACGCCGAGACGGGTCTCATCCTGACGGCGAAAGTTTCCGCCGACGCCGTCGACATCGCTCGCGCCGAACTCGGGAAGTTCCCGGTCCGCTTCGAGGTCGTTACGCTCTAACCCCTCGCGCTTGACTCCATGCGGGGGGGCGCTTTGGGAGCAGGAGCGCAAACCCCTCAGGGGGACGGAGGGGTTTGCGGCTGGTTTTGGCCCCGCGACTTACTTGCCGAGCGCCTTGTCGGTGATCGCGGTCGTATAGGCGCCGGTCGGCTCCTTGGAGATGACCGGATCGGAGCCGCCGGTCAAAAGCGTCTTCACCGTGCGCTCGTAGTCGGCCTTGTCGAGCTTGCCGTCGGAGCCTTGGGTCAGCTTGTTGATCTCGCTCAACATCTGCGTCTGGTGATGCTCGGTCTGGGCGCCGGTCGTGTCGTTGTCGAGCACGATCTTGACCACTTCCTCGGGATGGGCGCGGGCGTAGTCCCAGCCCTTCATCGACGCCTTGACGAAGCGCGCCATCTTGTCGACGAAGGCCGGGTCCTTGAGCTTGTCCTCCATCACATAGAGGCCGTCCTCGAGGGTCGCGACGCCCTGATCCTCGTATTTGAACACGACGAGCTGCTCGGGCTTATAGCCGGCGTCGATCACCTGCCAATATTCATTGTAGGTCATGGTGGAGATGCAATCGGCCTGCTTCTGCAACAGCGGGTCGACGTTGAAGCCCTGCTTGACCACCTTGACGCCGGCCGGCGAGCCGTCGGTCGGGAATTTCAGTTTCCCCATCCAGTTGAGGAACGGATATTCGTTGCCGTAGAACCACACCCCGAGCGTGCGGCCCTTGAGATCCTCGGGCGTCTTGATGCCGGTGTCGGCGCGGCAGGTGAGCTCAAGCCCCGAATGCTTGAACGGTTGCGCGATATTGACCATCGCGGCGCCCTTTTCGCGCGCCGCCAGCGCCGCCGGCATCCAGTCGACCACGACGTCGGCGCCGCCTCCGGCCAGCACCTGCTCAGGCGCGACGTCCGGCCCGCCCGGCTTGATCGTCACGTCGAGGCCCTCGGCCTTGTAGAAGCCCTTGTCCTTGGCGGCGTAATAGCCGGCGAATTGCGCCTGGGTGACCCATTTGAGCTGCAGCGTGACCTTGTCGTCGGCGCGCGCCGCGCCCGCAATCAGTATCGCCGCCACGCCGGCGACTGCGAACATCATCGATTTCATTTTGAACTCCCTCCAGTTGAACCCGGATCTCCCGTCGCCGCCCTTTAGAACTACCGTATGCGGTGAAAAGCTCAAGCCTCTTTCGCACGATAGGAAGCGTGCCAGAACGTCACCCGGCGCTCGACGCCGGCGACCAGCGCATAGAACAGCGATCCCGTAATCGCGGCGACGACGATCGTCGCCCACACCATATCGATCTGAAGCCGGCCGACTTCGGTGGAGATACGAAAGCCCATGCCGACGATCGGCGTGCCGAAGAACTCGGCGACGATGGCGCCGATCATGGCGAGCGTCGTATTGATCTTGAGCGCATTGAAGATGAACGGCATCGCGACCGGCAGGCGCAGCGCAAGCAGGGTCTGCCAATAATTGGCGCCGTAGGTCTTCATGAGATCCCGCTCCATCGCTCCGGCGCTGGAGAGCCCGGCGATCGTGTTGACCAGCATGGGGAAGAAGGTCATCACGACCACGACCGCCGCTTTCGATTGCCAATCGAAGCCGAACCACATCACCATGATCGGCGCGACGCCGACGATCGGCAGCGCGGAAACGAGATTGCCGATCGGCATCAGGCCGCGTTGCAGGAATTGCGAGCGGTCGATCAAGATCGCGACAATGAAGCCGGCAAGCGAGCCGATGACGTAACCCGCGAGCACGCCCTGAATCGTTTGCCGGAAATCGGCGGCGAGCGTGGGTATGGAGGTAACGAAGCGCGCCGCGATCGCCGAGGGCGGAGGCAGGATGATCGCGGGCACGTTGAGCAGCCTAACCCCCGCCTCCCAGATCGCGAGCACCGCGAGGCCAAAGGCGAGCGGCGGTAAAAGGTCCGTGAGGCGGCGCAGATTCATGGGGTGAACGCCATTCGCCGTTGCGCGATGCGCTCCGCACCGCCGATGGCGGCAACGAGTGTTGCGGAGAGCGCAGCGGCAGCGAACAAAGCAGCCCAGATCTGCACCGTCTGTCCATAATAGGAGCCCGCCAAGAGCCGCGCGCCCAGGCCGCCGTCCTCGCTCTTGGTCACTTCGGCGACCACAGCGCCGACGAGCGCGGCGGCGGCGCCGATCTTCATGCTGGCGAAGAAGAACGGCGCGCTGGCCGGCGCCCTGAGCTTCATGAAGGTCTGCGCGCGGGTCGCCGAATAGGTGCGCATGAGGTCGAGCTGCAATGGATCGGGCGAGCGAAAGCCCTTGACCATGCCGACGGTCACCGGGAAGAAACACAGATAGGCTGCGATCGCGGCTTTTGGCGCGATGCCGGTGACGTTGAACTGGTTGAGGATGACGACGATCATCGGCGCGAGCGCAATGATCGGCACGGTTTGCGACGCCACGATCCACGGCATCATCGATCGATCGAGCCAGCGCATGGAGACGATGAGAACGGCAAGCCCGATGCCCAAAGCCGATCCGGCGGCGAAACCGATCAGCGTCTCCTCAAGCGTAATGAGCCCATGATAAACGAGGCTGCGCTTGGACGTCGGCGAAGTTGCGAAGACGAGCTTGTAAAGCTCGCTCGCGACCTGATGCGGCGCCGGCAACTTCGGCCGCTCCATGTTGAGCGAGGCGCCGATCAGGTCTTGGGTGGAATAATCAGTGCGGCCAGCGTTGGCGAACTGATCGCGCTGGAGCGACGCGTTCATCAGCGCGGCGGCGAGATACCAGACGCCGATCAGGGCGAGGACCACGGTCGTGATCGGCAGGACGGACTTCACTGGGAGGGCCACTCATTCGTTTCAAGTCGCGTGCTCGCCTCAAGGACGTTGCAGGCGCCATCTATGGTAACGTCGACGGCGTACATCTCGGTTCGAGCGCCATAGACTCCGATTTCAACGCGCTTAAGATATGGCCCGAACGAAATTGGCGAGCCAGAAATCTGCATCTGCCCCAGCGGATTGGTCCGGTTCAGCGCCTGCAGGGCCGCCTTGTTGAGCTTAGCGACGCAATTAGGGGCGGTCTTCGCCATGCTGGCGGAGCTGAAACTCCCAATGGTCAAGGCCGCTGCAATGAGGGGCAGGCGTCTGCGTTGCGCGGGCCTCGCGTTCTCCACGCGGCGGGAGGAGAGGGGTTGGGGGTGAGGGCTACCCGTCATAGGAATGTCCCTCGCGTAAGCCCTTGCCTGACCCGGTTCGCGATCGCGAGGAATTCCGGCGTCTCGCGGATATCCAGCGCGCGATCGCGGGGAAAATTGCATTCGATGACGTCGTAGATCCGGCCCGGGCGGGGCGACATGACGACGATGTGTGTCGACAGGAACACGGCTTCCGGGATCGAATGGGTGACAAACAGCACTGTCTTGCCGGTCACCTCCCAAAGGCGCAGCAATTGTTGGTTCAGCATATCGCGCACGATTTCGTCGAGCGCGCCGAACGGCTCGTCCATCAGCAGGAGATCGGGATCGAACGACAGCGCCCTCGCGATCGAGGCGCGCTGCTGCATGCCGCCCGACAATTGCCAGGGATATTTGCCGCCAAAGCCGGAAAGATTGACGAGATCGAGCCCCTTGGCGATGCGGGCCTCGCGCTCTGCTTTGCTGAAACCCATGACCTCGAGCGGCAGCGCGATATTGCGCGCGACGGTTCGCCAGGGATAGAGCGCCGGCGCCTGGAACACATAGCCATAGGCGCGATTGGCGCGCGCTTCGCGCGGGCTCATGCCGTTGACGCGGATCGTGCCGCTGGTCGGGTTCTCGAGATCCGCCACCGCGCGCAGTAGCGTCGTCTTGCCGCAGCCCGACGGTCCGATGAAGGAGACAAACTCGCCGCCGCCGATCCTCAAGCTGATGTCGCTCAGCGCCTGCACCGGCCCATCGCCCGTGTCGAAACGCAACGAAAGCCCGCTGATCTCAATCGCCACGTCCGTGGCCGGCGGCGTGCTGCGGTCGTCCGGCTTGAGTTTGGGAGCCGCCGCTACGTCCATCGCTGATCCGTTTCCTCAGCGCGCAACGCCTGCCACCGCAGTGAATTCCTTATGGCGCTTGAGGGCGCGCGCCTCCGCAGGAAACGGCTCGCGCTTGATGAAGCGGCCGCGCCCTAGCTCGGCTTGCACCGCGCCGTCGCGATAGACGACATCGCCGCGTGACAACGTATAGCGCGGCAGGCCGGTCACCTTGGTCCCCTCGAACACGTTGTAGTCGATGGCCGAAACCTGGGACCGGGCGGAGATCGTCTTGTTGGCTTTCGGATCCCAGACCGTCACGTCGGCGTCCGCGCCTGGCAGGATCGCGCCTTTGCGCGGATAGAGGTTCAAGATGCGCGCGATATTCGTCGACGTCGCGGCGACGAACTCGTTCATGGTGAGGCGTCCGGTTTCGACGCCATAGGTCCACAAAACCGGCATGCGATCCTCAAGCCCGCCTGTGCCATTGGGGATCTTGGTGAAGTCCGTTAAGCCCAATTCCTTCTGCTTGGTGGTGAAGGCGCAATGATCGGTCGCCACCACCTGCAGCGAGCCGGCCCGCAGGCCGTTCCATAGGTCGTCCTGATGGATCTTGTCGCGGAACGGCGGCGACATGACCCGCCGCGCCGCGTGCTTCCAGTCCTTGTTGTAGTACTCGCTCTCATCGAGCACGAGATGCTGGATCAAGGGTTCGCCGTAGACGCGCTTGCCAAGAGCGCGGGCGCGACGGATCGCCTCGTGCGCCTGTGTGCAGGAGACATGCACGATGTAGAGCGGCGCGCCGGCCTGATCGGCAAGCATAATCGCGCGATTGGCCGCTTCGCCCTCGACGTCGGGCGGACGCGACAGCGCGTGGCCCTCGGGCCCAGTTACGCCCTTGGCCATGTAGTGCTTCTGCAGCGCGGCGACGATTTCGCCATTCTCCGCGTGGACGAGCGGCATTGCGCCAAGTTCGGCGCAGCGGGTGAACGAAGCGAACATCTCCTCGTCGTTGACCATCAGCGCGCCCTTGTAGGCCATGAAGTGCTTGAAGGTCGTGACGCCTGCCTTGACCACCTTGGCCATGTCCTCGCGCACGGCATCGTCCCAGTAGGTGATGCACATGTGGTAGGCATAGTCAGAGACGGCGTCCTTCGAGCGTTTCTGCCAATCCGAGAAGGCTTCCATCAACGGCTGGTTGCGATTGGGGATGCAGAAGTCGACCACCATCGTCGTGCCGCCCGAAAGCGCGGCCTTGGTGCCGCTCTCGTAATTGTCGGCGGAATTCGTGCCCATGAAGGGCATGTCGAGATGGGTATGGGGGTCGATGCCGCCCGGCATGACGAAGCAGTCCTTGGCGTCGAGCGTGCTATCGCCCTTCAACCCCTCGCCGATCGCTTTGATGGTCTCGCCTTCGACCAGCACGTCGGCCTTGTAGGTGCGGTCCGCGGCGACGATCGTTCCACCTTCAATGACGAGCGACATTGTATTCTCCCAAACCTTTGTTCCCGCACGGAGGCGTGTCGCCGCTCGGCCGCCGCTGGCCGTTACGACACGATTTCGGCCTTCTCCAGCACCGCATGCATCAGCACGTTGGCGCCCGCCGTCGCCCAATCCGGCTTGATATCCTCGCTTTCATTGTGGCTGATCCCGTCGACGCAGGGCGTGAACACCATCGAGGTCGGCGCAACCCGCGCGAGATAGCAAGCGTCATGGCCAGCGCCGGACACGATGTCGCGATGCGAATAGCCGAAATGCTTGGCAGCCCGGCGCACCGCCTCGACGCAGTCAGGATCGAAGGGGACCGGGGCGTAATTGAAGATCTGCTTCAAGTCGTATGTCAGGCCGATCTTGTTGGCGATGGCCTCGACTCCCGTGCGCAAGCCCACGTCCATCTCGCTCAATGTAGCGTCGACCGGATGGCGGAACTCGCAGGTCATGAACACTTCGCCCGGGATGACATTGCGGGAGTTGGGATAGGGATTGAGCATGCCGACCGTCGAGACGCCGAGAGGCGCCTTCGAGAGGCCGATCGCGTTCACGAGCTCCACGATCCGCGCGGCGCCGAGCAGCGCGTCCTTCCTGCGCGGCATCGGCGTCGAGCCGGCGTGGCTCTCGAACCCGGTCAAGCGAATTTCGTACCAGCGCTGCCCCTGTCCATGGGTGACGACCCCGACGTCGATCGACTCGTCTTCCAGGATCGGGCCCTGCTCAATGTGCAGCTCGAAGAAGGCATGCACGGGATGGGCGCCGACTTTCTCCTCGCCCTTGAAGCCGATCCGCTCGAGTTCTTCGCCAAGCGCCTTGCCCTCGCCGTCCTTGCACGCATAGGCCAGTTCCTTGGTGTAAACGCCTGCGAACACGCCCGAGGCAATCATCGCCGGGGCGTAGCGCGAGCCTTCCTCGTTGGTCCAGTTGGCGACTTCGATCGGCCTCCGGGTCCGGATGTTGAGGTCGTTGAGCGAACGCACCACCTCAAGCGCGCCAAGCACGCCAAGCGCGCCGTCGAACTTGCCGCCGGTCGGCTGGGTGTCGAGGTGGCTGCCTACCATGACGGGAGCGAGCGTATTGTCCTGGCCGGGGCGGCGCGCGAACATATTGCCCATCTCGTCGACCGTGACCGCGCAGCCGGCGGCCTCGCACCATTTCCGGAACAATTCGCGGGATTGACGGTCGAGATCGGTCAGCGTCAGGCGCTTGACGCCGCCCTTCGGCGTGGCGCCGATTTTCGCCATCTCCATGAGCGAATCCCAGAGCCTTGTCCCGTCGACGCGCACATTCGACAAGTCGGCCATCAACAGCTCCAGCATACGTTTGCAAACGCTATTATAGCTTTGACCAAATGGTCAAATGGCGTAACCTTGAGCGCAGCGCACATCAATTCGGCGCGGCCGTCCAGGCGCCAGGGCGGCCCGGCGGCCTTCCAAAACCGCGAGAAGCCGAGATGACGAGGAGCGCGCCGTTCGAGGGAAACTTATGGCGCGTCGCAAACCGAGACCGACCGTCCGGGAGGAAAACGAACGCGCCCTCCTCGAGGCGGCCGAATGGGTGTTCGCCGAACAGGGATTCGCGGGCGCGACCACCGCCGCGATCGCGCAGCGCGCCGGCCTTCCGAAGGCGAACCTGCACTATTATTTCCCGACCAAGGAGAGGCTCTATCGCTCGGTGATCGAGCGCGTGCTGACCGCTTGGCTCGCCGCCGCCTCGTCCTTCGACGCGAGCGAAGACCCAATGGTCGCCCTCTCAGCCTATATCGGAGCGAAAATGGACCTGGCGCGCGAGATGCCGCTCGCGACCCGCATCTGGTCGGCTGAGATCATGCGTGGCGCCCCAATGATCCAGGATTTTCTCGACACGACGCTGACCCACTGGGTCGTGTCGCGCGAACGCGTGGTTCGCCGCTGGATCGCCGCCGGGAAGCTCAAGCCGATTGAGCCCAAGTTCCTTTTTTACATGATCTGGGCGACGACCCAGCAATACGCCAACGCCGCGCATGAAATGGCGACCCTCAACGGCGGCGGTCCGCTCGACACCAAGGCCTTTGAACGCGCGAAATCAGAGGTGATCGAGATCATCCTGCGCGGGATCGCCGCCGGGTAGGCCTGGGCGGCGCGCGCCGCTAAACGCGGCCGACCGTCGCAGCGGACGCACGGCGTCTATCTAGACTTGGGTCGCCGATCGTTCATTTCGGCGATGCGTTGCCTTTCACTCAACGGCTTTTTTGCGGCTGCCGCCTTTTTTTGTCGTTAAAGTGTAACATGAAAGGAGTACGCAATACCCCACAGCATTATTTTGTCGAGTGCGCCGAGGCGTTGCTCGCGTTAGTGCTCGTCCTCCCCAGATAAGTAATGTTTGCTCGGTGTTGCCTATTGAAGGGCGCTGGATGGTTTCGCTGTGATCCATTTACAACAGATTTAAATAAAGACGAAATACGGGTTAAATTATAGTTTGTCTGTGACGTTCTGCGCGGCTAGCCTCTCGCTTGGTCAGTTCGAATGGAAGTGACCCAAGCTGCGCCTCGGACCGGGAAGAGGTCAACCGCCGGTTTAGTGACGCTGCTTGAAGTCGGCATGCGGGGCGTTTCGCGAAGCGTCCTAACGGATAGGGCGGATGGCGTGAAAATTCGCTGTGATGAAGTTGCAACGGTTCAGAGGAAGTTTGAAACGTGGTATGTTCCAGTTTGTCTATCAACTTTATAGATGATAGCGTTTAACGGATCGACGAACGAATTGGAACTTGCGCGGTCGGTAGCGGGTCAGAACACCGGGGATGAGCGGCTCAGAGGGGAATACGGCGGGTCACGCGGGGCTGACAGCCTTGGCGAGACATGTGCGGCGTCGGTCGCGGCTGAACGGGGTGGATTGGTCATGAAAAAGCTTGGCATAGCTCTGGCGATCGCAATCGCCGTCGGTCGGAGCGGCTCACGCCGCGGACCTGCCAACGAAGAAGGCCGTCGAAGCCCCCAAGCCGAACTGCTTTGCGAGCTTCTGGACTTGGCTCAACTCCACGGCCAGCGATTGCCCTCTGTCCGCTGGACCCATCACTGTCTACGGAACAATTGACGTCGGCGGCGGCTATTATTCCTCAGGGGCCGACAAAAGCCCGGTCGCCGACAAGATGGCCTACGCCATCCAGAAGTACTCCAACAGCTCCAGGTGGCAATCGAACTATAACAGCCTGAGCACCTCGGTGCTCGGCATCAAGCTGAAACAGGATCTTGGCATCCTGGGGGCCCCCGGCTGGTCGTTGATCGGCGTCTTGGAGGCGGGCATCAGTCCTTATTCGGGCATGTTCAACAACGGCCCGCGGTCACTCGCCGACAACAACGCGGCCTTGAACAACAAGTCCCCGTTCTCGGGGACGGCGCTCGAACTCGAGCCGCGCCGGCCAATGGGATAACTCGCAGGGCTACATCGGCATTAGCAACAACACTTATGGAACGCTGACCGTCGGCCGCACCAACTCGCTGGTCGCGGACGGCCTTTCGGCCTACGACCCCGTCGCGTCGATTGCCTACTCGCTCATCGGCGTGTCCAGCTCGTTTCCCGGCTTTGGCGACACCGAGACGGTCCGCCCGAATCTCGCGGTGACCTATCGCCTGACCTATCAGAACTTCCGCGCCGCGTTCCAGTACGGAGGGATTGGCGGATATGATCTCGGCAACGGGATGGACTCCTCGTATCAAGGCCAGATCGGCGGCGACTTCAAGTTGTTCAACAGCACGCCTTGGGCCGGCACGCTCTCGTTAGACGGATATGGGTCGTGGGTGACGGACGCCGTGTCTCTGTCGAACTTTGCCGGAACAACGACCAACTCGAACGTCAAATGCCTCACCGCCGTCAACTGCTTTATCAGCGTCAATAACCAGCTCTTCAATCCGAATGATGTCCTGAAAGCGACGCTGTCGAACAACCTCGGCTTTGCCGCGTTGGCGAAATACAAGTGGAACCAATGGGGGTTCTACGGCGGTTACCTCTATGCGCGGCTGATGAACCCGTCCAACGACCATCTGGACGGATTTGAGACCATCGCTGAGGGTATCTTTGTTCCTGGCGGCTTCTTGAACAAGGGCGTCTTCACCAACAACGCGATCACCGTTAACCAATACAATGTCCAGAGGGTCTTGCAGACTTATTGGACCGGCGCGAAGTGGTCGATAAGGCCCGATCTTGACCTCGCCTTCGGCTATTATTTCCAGTCGCAAAACAACTTCAACACGGCGGTATGCACAGGCTTTGGCCCACTTATCAGCAGCAGCAAGTGCGCCGGCGGCCAGCAGGGCATTTCCGCCTTGATCGATTGGCGGCCTTGGAAGCGCGTCGACCTTTATGCTGGCGTGATGAGGAACTCAGTCTTCGGCGGCCTTGCCAACGGCTTCAATAACACGGTCAACTGGGATCCGTCAGCCGGCATCCGCGTCCGCTTCTGATCTCTCCATGCCGCTAGCGGCGACGGCGGTCCTTTGACTGTCGTCGCCGTTTTCGCTTGTGCAGCGAACTGGGCCCAACGCGTCACCGAATCGTGTTGACGCCGATGCACCCCTTATTGCAGTCGTCAATGTTGCGGCTGAGGCCGTCCGCGTCGCCCTGGCCGGGCGGGTAGGGTTTTACCCCGAGGGCGGCAAGCCAAGAGAACGGGGGGACGGCTGCCTGATGGGGCGCCTGCTCCGCCTGCGCTGGCCTCACCGCACCACTGACATGATGAGGCGCATGGCGTACATGGTGATTGACGCGCAGCGAGGTTTCGCCCGCGGCCACTGACAGTGAGACAACGGCTGCGCACGAAAGCGCTATACAAAAAGCGAAGATCTTTTTCACGGCGGCACGCCAATCCTAGTGAAGAACGATCGGCTCTCCGATCGTGAAGCTTCAGTAGAAGCGACATAGTCCCGTTCTGTTCCATATCAAGCGCCCTCCGCCCCCAATGGGGAGGCGCGCCGATCACGATTCTGATATTGCTGGTCGGCAGGCTCAAAGAGGCAAAATATCGCCGGGGACTTTCCATGGACCTCGAACTCGCTGGCAAACGCGCGCTGGTGAGCGGCAGCACCGCTGGGATCGGCGCGGCGATCGCCAAGGCGCTGGCTCGGGAGGGCGTGCGGGTGATCGTCAACGGCCGCTCGCCGGCGGACGTGGAGAAAGCGGCGGCGACGCTCAAGGCCGAATCCGGGGGTGACGTGATCGGCTTCGCCGGCGACCTTGGGACGGCGCAGCCGATCGAGGACCTGGTTCGTCGCCATCCGGAAGTCGACATCCTCGTCAACAACATGGGCATCTTTGAGCCGAAGCGGTTCGAGGACATCCCGGACGCGGATTGGATGCGGTTCTTCGAGGTCAACGTTATGAGCGGGGTGCGCCTCTCGCGCGCCTACTTGCCGGCGATGAAGCGCGCGAATTGGGGCCGGATCATCTTCATCTCTAGCGAGAGCGCGCTGCAGATCCCGGCGGAGATGATCCATTACGGAATGACGAAGACCGCGCAGATCGCGGTCGCGCGGGGACTGGCCGAGAGCGTCGCCGGGACCGGGATCACGGTCAATAGCGTGCTGCCGGGCCCGACGAAATCCCGCGGCGTGAACGATTTCGTCGCGGCGGTGAGCGCGGGCGCGAGCTTCGAGGCGTTCGAGACCGAGTTCTTTCAGAAGATTCGTCCGACCTCGCTCATCAAACGCTTCGAATCGCCGGATGAGATCGCCTCGTTCGTCGCCTACCTCGCGAGCCCGCTGGCCTCGGCGATCACCGGCGCCGCACTGAGGGTCGATGGCGGCGTGGTCAAGAGCGCCTTCTAAGGGTGGTGAGTAACGGTGATCTTCCTGCTCTCGATAGCCAGCGCGACGTCGGCGAAGTGCCGCGGTTCAAGGTTGGAAGTTCGTTCGATTGATGACCGCGATGCTAAGTCAGGCGCCGAGATAGGCCGCCTGTGCGCAGCGGAGTAGCCGCTCCCGCCGGACGATCCGATCGAGTTTTGAGGAAATTCTGTTCCCTCCCGGCCCCGCCAAGGCGCGTCGTATGCCCGGCGGGCCAACCTGCGCCTACGGCGCCTTGCGGTCTGCCACGATATGCGGCGGGGGCTCGGACGCCGCATTCACGATCGCAGCGCGAAGCTTCTTGGTGGACGCCCCGCTATTGTGGCCCGGCCCACTGTGCTTGAGCAGATCGGTGCGTAGAACGAAGCAGTTCTTGAGGTAGTGGATGTCGGCGACGTAGATCGCAACGTCCTTGTCGTCGATGACGGCGAGGTGGCAATCGGCGGTCGGCTCGCCGAGCCCGATCTCGAGCAGATCGGCAGTTTCCGGATCGGCAACGCCGATCGTGAACGTTTGATAGGCGTGGGTGATAACGACGTCTTCCATCTCGACGATCTTCGGCAGCGCCGCTGAGCGGGTGAAGCGCTTGCTATCCCGCAAGAACAGCTCCTGATCGAGGTGCAGGTTGACGACCGAAAAGGGTTTGCCGCTGTTGAACTGGACGCTTCTGAGGAAGGTGTACGCCTTCGCAAGCTTTCCTTGGCCTGGAACAAGCTCGGGCGGCTCGGCACCGCGCTGAATGAACACGCGCTTCAGCACGTTGTTGCGGATCGACTCGACCAAGGAATCGAAATCGGTCGCGAGGTTGAGCCAGCGACTGTTCACGGCTCTCCCTGAAACGAAAGTGCCCCTTCCTTGCTGCGCTTGTAAGAGACCCTCAGCGCGCAAGAGTTCGATCGCTTGGCGGATCGTCACACGCGCCAGGCTGAATTCCTCCTCCAGCTCTTCGAGAGTCGATATCTGCTCGCCCTCGGCCCAATAGCCGGAATTGATGCGCTGACGCATGACCGACGCGACCTGAAGATAAAGCGGCACGCGGCTGCGGTTGTATATCGCCGGAAATTTGCCCATCGGTCCTTCTCAATACGACTAGACGAGCGTTCCAGTTTGCGAACGCTTCTCAACGACCATGTGCCCACGCGAGCGCGTCAAGCGCGGCCGAAGATCTTCCTGACAAGATCCTTCACCCTACCGAACAGCACCGTCGTGATCAGCAAACCTGCATTGAGTTCCGTCGCCGGAGGAGGCGCAGCCGCGGCGACGTCGGCGGAAAGGCGCGCCTCGAGATTGCGGGCGAAAGCGGCCGTCAGACGGCTTGCAATATCCTTGACCAAACTCGAGCGGCCGAATTGCGCCAGCATTCCCGTGAGCGTGTAGCCGACATCGACGTCGACGCGGGACCCAGCGCCGGCTTCGTCCGAGTTAAGGGAGTAGGCGACGATTCCGCGCGTCGCCGAGTTGCTGCGCGCGTCGCGACCTGAACCGACGATCGCGCCGCGACGGGCCGCCTCATCGCGGGTGATCTGCGCAACGCCGCTGAACTCGGCAGAGATCGGGCCAACCTTGACCCTCATCTTGCCGTTGACGACGCCGTCCTTCTCGCCGCCGTCAAGTGACGCGCCGGGCAGACACGCCGCGACATCGTCGACGCGACCGAAGAAGGCCCATACCTCGTCGATCGGATGAGCGATGACGAAGCTTTGCCGGAACTCGACCTGGGGCTTCCAATCGGCCTCGACCGGCGCAGCCGCGCCCGCTGCAACGGCTCGCGGAGCCGCGCGAACGCCGGCCGGCGCAACCACCGCGGCGGCGCCCGTGCGCATTTCGCCGGCGCGCCCTGATCCCGCCGGCCCCAAAAGCTTTCGGCCGCCTCCGGAGACGGCCGCGACGCCACGCGCCCGCCGGTCGGAAAGGACGGTCTGGATCGCTCGCACGATGCCGACATACCCTGTGCATCGGCAGAGATTGCCGCTCATCGCAACGCGGATATCACGCTCAGTCGGCGCGTCCATGCGCAACACGATGTCGCGCGCCGAAACAATCATGCCGGGCGTGCAATAGCCGCACTGCAGAGCATGGTGCGCCGTGAAAGCCGCCCTCAGCTCGTGCGCAATCTCGTCCTCGTCGAAGCCTTCAATGGTGGTGACTTTGGCGTTTTCGCAAGCGACCGCGAAAGTGATGCAAGAGCGTATCGGCACGTCGTCGACGAGCAGCGTGCAGGCGCCGCAGACGCCGTGCTCGCAGCCGATATGGGTGCCGGTAAGGTTGTGCGTCTCGCGCAACAGATCGGCGAGATGCGTGCGCGGCTCGACCTCGGCGTTCAGCATGCGGCCGTTAACCGTCAGGCTGACCTTGGTCATCGGGCTGCAGCCCGCTCCACTGCGCGCCGCAGGGCGACGACATGCGTCTGGCGTTCAAGCAGATCGCTCATCCCGGCTGATTTCGCCGCCTCGTCGGCAGCTCGAGCGTCGAACCATCCGGGAGCGCCATCACCGATGATGGTGTGGGCGTCGGCGATGACGATCGGACGCGTCTCCGTCGCGCCGATGACCGCTCGGCAAACGCCGCGCTCGGGATCAACGACGAAGGCTCCGATCGCGTGGGCGAATTCGCCTGTCTTGCGGCAGATCTTGTGATAGCCCCAGAGCGCCGAGCCACTGAGCCGCGGCGCCTTCACGGACACGAGAAGTTCGCCCGGCCGGAGGTCCGCCTCGAGCGCGCCCAGCATGTAATCCTCGACGGGAATTGTGCGCACCCCATCCGGACCGAGCAGCGTGACCGACGCGCCCAGCGCCGCTAGAATCGATATCCAGTCCGCCGAAGGATCGGCATGGGTCAGGCTGCCGCCGATCGTGCCTCGGTTCCTGACCGCGCGATAGGCGATGCCATGGGCGACGCTCGGCAGCGCGCCGCCGGTCACATCCGGCACGCGCCGGTCCTCGATATCGGAGTGAGTGATGCAAGCGCCGATGACGATTCCGTCGGCTTCCTCTTTGACCTGCCGAAGTTCGTCGATGCCCGTGATATCGATGAGAAGATCGGGCTGGACCAGGCGCATGTTGAGCAGGGGGCCCAAGACTGACTGCCGGCTATGACCTTGACGGAACGTCCATCCTCGGCGAGCAGCGACACCGATGCGTCGACATCTTTCGGGCGGACATAATCGAAATTGACTGGCTTCAACCCTCCAGTTCCTCGACCGGCGCTCTCGCGCGCTTTGCGGCCGCGATCGCCTCGAGCACGCGTCGCGGCGTCGTCGGCGAGTGGAAGACTTCGGCTCCGAGAGATCGCAAGGCGTCATTGACAGCGTTGCCGATCGCGGCCGGCGGGGCGATGGCCCCGCCCTCGCCAAGGCCCTTCACGCCAAATTCGGTGAAGGGCGAGAGCGTCTCCATGTGCCGCACCCGCGGCGCGGGGACCTGGTTGGTCCCGGCAGAAGATAGTCGGCGAAGGTCGACGCGAGCGGCTGGCCCGAGGCGTCGAAGTTCATCTCCTCGTAGAGAGCCGTGCCGACGCCCTGGGCGAAACCGCCGTAAATCTGGCCGTCCACCACCATCGGATTGATCAGCTTGCCGCCGTCCTCGACGATGACGTAGTCGAGAATCTCGATGTCTCCGGTCTCGGGGTCGACTGCGACAGTCGCGACATGAGCGGCGTAGCTGAAGGTGCCCGTGTCGCGACCGGGCTTATAGCCGATCGTCGCCTCGAGACCGCGTGGGTCGACCGAAGCCGGAAGATCCTGCGGGCGACGATACCAGGTGTGAGCAATCTCCGCGAGCGTGACGCTGCCGGATTGTCCGTGGACCGCGCCATCGCGCAGCACGACAGAGTTCGGCGTCCGTCTGCAAGAGACGCGCGCCGATTGCTTTTGCGAAACGCGCCACTTCGCGCGACGCGGTCGCGACCGCTCCGCCGGCCATCACCGCGCTGCGCGAGCCCCAGCTGCCGGTCGAATAGGGCGTGTATTCTGTATCGCCATGCACAAGCTTGATCCTGGCGATCTCGACGCCGAGAATCTCGTGCGCCACCTGCGCCAGGGTCGTCTCCATGCTTTGCCCGTGCGAGTGGACGCCGACCCTTAGCTCCAGCCCTCCATCGGGCGTCATGCGCGCTGTTGCTTGCTCATGCCCCGGCACCATGGGAATGCCCCAGCCGGCATAGACCGACGTGCCATGCGCGCCCTGCTCGCAATAGACCGCGAGGCCGATGCCAATGAGGCGTCCATCCGGTTCGCCGTGCTTCTGGCGCTCGCGAACACCCTTGAGGTCGACCGTGTCCAGAGCGCGGCGCAGAGCTTCGGGATAGTCGCCGCTGTCGAAATGCTTTTTCGTGATGTTGTCGAACGGCATCTGCTCGGGGCCTACGAGGTTCTTCATCCGCACCTCGAAGGGCTCGAGGCCCGCCTCGCGCGCGACGAGGTCGAGCATCAGTTCAAGCGCGTAGCAAACGCCCGTTCGCGCGACGCCACGATACGGCAGGATCGGACATTTGTTGGTCGCGACCGACCAGGTGCGGCAGCGATAGGATCCGAAATCATAAGGGCCGGGCAGGATGCTCGCGACCTGCGCGGCCTCAAGGCAGGCTGAGAAGGGATAAGAGGAATAAGCGCCCGAATCGACCGTCGCCTCACAGTCGATTTCCGCGCAGCGTTCCGTCTCGATCCGCGTAAGCGGTGATGCTGTAATGATGCTCCCGGCAATTGGCGCCGGCTGTCAGGTGCTCGCGCCGGTCCTCGAGCCAACGCAGCGGATGGCCGCAGCGCATCGCCAGCCAGCCGAGGCAGACGTCCTCCGGCAAGAGAATGCCTTTGTAACCGAAGCCGCCGCCGACATCCGGCGAGACGATGCGC
>CAVZJI010000046.1:0-126734 GCA_963775405.1 uncultured Alphaproteobacteria bacterium | reverse complement strand
CGCGATCCGGGTCGCGGGTTTAAGGCGAAGATTGCTGATCGAGGTCCATAGCGGAGCCTACGGGCAATACCGGCAGGATCTTCTGGACGCCGATTCGGCGCTGCACCGGTTCGCGCCCCAGGCGGCGCTGTTCTCGCTCTCCGCACGGGAAGCGATCGCGAGCATATCCCTCGCCGCCACAGCGGCCGAAGTCGACGACGCGATCGGGCGGTTCATCGCCGAATTGCGCTCGTTGTGGCGCAAGGCGCGCGAGATTGGCGCCGCAGTCATTCAACAGACCTTCATCGACGTGAGCGAGCCCCTGTTCGGCGGCTACGACCGAATGGTTCCGGGCGCGCCGAGCGCGGTCGTGGCCCGGCTCAACGCTCGGCTGACCGAAGCGGCGGCTGAGGACGGGGCGCTCCTGCTCGATGTCGCACGGGCCAGCCAGCGGGACGGGATCGACGCCTGGTTCGACGTCGGGCGCTGGCTTCAGGGCAAGCTCGAAATCGCGCCGCAGGCCGCCCCCTTCTATGGCGATCTTGCCGCCCGCATTCTCGCCGCCCTGCGGGGCCTGTCGAAGAAGTGTCTGGTGCTCGATCTCGACAACACGCTATGGGGCGGCGTGATCGGGGACGACGGGCTTGAAGGCATCGTGCTGGGCGAGGGAAGCGCGGCCGGCGAAGCCCATCTCGCCTTGCAGCATTACGCCAAGCAGCTCAAGGAGCGGGGCGTCATTCTCGCCGTCTGCTCCAAGAACGACGCCAAGATCGCCGAAGCGGCGTTCAACGATCATCCGGAAATGGTTCTTCGCCGTGTCGGATTTCGCCGCCTTCCAGGCCAATTGGGACGATAAGGCGCAAAACCTGAAAGCGATCGCGACACGGCTCAACATCGGCGTCGACAGCCTGGTGTTCGTCGACGACAATCCAATCGAGCGGGCGCGCATCCGTCAGAGCCTGCCGATGGTCTCGGTGCCGGAACTGCCAGACGACGCTGCGCATTATGTTCGCTGCCTGGCGGACGCAGGTTATTTCGAAGCGGTCGCCTTCACCGCCGACGATCGGAACCGGGCCGAACAATACGCCGCTAACGCCGAGCGCGAGGCTTTGCTCGGATCGGCGGAAAGCATGGACGACTTCCTCCGCGGGCTCGACATGACCGCAGTCTATGGCCCGTTCACCGCCGTCGATCACGCCCGCGTCGTCCAGCTCATCAACAAGACCAATCAATTCAACACCACGACGCGTCGCTACGCCGGCGAAGAGGTTGCGCGGATCATGGAGGATCCCGACTCCGTGACCCTGCAATTCCGCCTCCTGGATCGCCTGGGCGACAACGGGCTCATCAGCACGATGATCCTGCGCCCGACGCCTGCAGAGGACGACGTGCTCGAGATCGAGAATTGGGTGATGAGCTGCCGCGTGTTCGGCCGAGAGCTTGAATTCGAAGCGATGAATATCGCGGTCGAGGCTGCGCGGGAGCGCGGCGCGCGGGCGCTGGTCGCAGAATACATCCCGACGCCCAAGAACGACGTGATCAGCAAGCTCTACCCGAGCCTCGGCTTCACCGAGGTCGGTCGACCCGCGCCGGCCAATGGGGCGACGCGCTGGCGCCTCGATCTTACCGACTACGTCACCCGGAACACTCACATCGTTGGGCAAGAGCAGCAGGATGACCGATCAAGAGATACTCGCCAAGTTCACCCGCATTCTTCGCGATCTGTTGCTCGACGACTCGATCGAGTTGACGATGGAAACGCGGCGTGAGGACGTGCCCAACTGGGATTCGTTCAACTACATCAACTTCATCGTCGCGGTCGAAATTGAATTCGGCGTGAAGTTCAAGGTCGCCGACATCGAGTTGTTTCCGAACGTCGGCGCGATCGTCAAAGAGACGACGAAGATGCTGGCTTAGCTTCGACTCAAGGGTCAGCGTGTGAGCTTCCAGTTGGATTCGAGCCTTGCTCGCCGTCTCGTTCAGCCAGTTCCAGCTCGGCTGGACCGGGCATGACGAACGAGATGTGCTTAGCCAGCCGAACCTTCACCGAGGCCGACCAGATCCAGTTTGCCGAGGTTTCGGGCGATCGCAATCCGATGCACCTCGACGCCGTCAAGGCGCGCCGCACCCAGGCGGGCCTGCCAGTGGTGCACGGCGTCCATTTGGTGCTTTGGGCGCTCGATGTGGCGGTGCGGAAGGACGTGGCGCGTTCGCCGATGCTGCGCTTGAGGGCGAACTTCAAGCGATTTGTCGCCTTAGGCGAAACGGTGGCGCTGATGCTCGCCAAGCAAACTGAGGCGAACGTGCAGCTGCACTTCGTGGTCGCGGGACTGACGGTGGCCCAGATCAGCCTCGACTTCGGTTCGCCCGTCCGTACGAGCGAGCCGCTCCTCGGCGAGGATGTTCCCGCCCCGGCGACGCCCCGCGATCTGACGCTGGAAGAGATGGAAGGATTGTCGGGCAGGCTATCTTTCGCCAGCTCCCCCGACACGGTCGCCGCGATGTTCCCGGCGGCGTCCGGCTGGCTCGGTTCGCGCCGGGTCGCCGCGTTGGCCGCCACCTCCCTGTTGGTTGGCATGGTGTGCCCTGGGCTGCACTCCATCTATGGCGACTTGACGGTCGAGGCTTGTAACGAAAAAGACCCGCAGGACCGGCTAGGCTTCCAGGTGGTCTCGACCGAGCCGCGGTTTCGTCTGGTGCGCATGGCCATCGAGGGCGGGGGCCTGGTTGGTTCGATCAAGACCGCCGCACGCATGCCGCCCGCCCCTCAGGCGTCGTCCAGCGAGTTGAGCGGCGCGGTCGAGCGAGACGAGTTCGCGGGCAGCACGGCTCTGGTGGTGGGCGGCTCGCGGGGGTTGGGGGAAGTGACCGCCAAACTGCTGGCGGCGGGCGGAGCACAGGTCATCATCACCTACCGCGTCGGGAGCGCGGAGGCCGACGCGGTCGCGCTGGACATTCGCGCTGCAGGCGGGACGTGCGAAACGCTCGCCTATGACACGGGGTCCCCGGCCGAGGCGCAATTGGCCGGCCTGGAGCGCGCGCCGACGCATGCCTACTACTTCGCCACGCCGACGATCTTCCGTGCGCAATCGGCTTTGTTTGAACGGGCGCGGCTGGACGCGTTCCTTGACGTCTACGTCGATGGATTCGCGCGGCTGGCGGAGGCGCTGCGGGCATTGCGCAGCGACGTTTCGCTTTTCTATCCCTCGTCGGTGTATGTCGAAGAGCGGCCGCGCGGCATGATTGAATACGCCATGGCCAAGGCCGCCGGCGAGACGCTGTGCAGCGAAATGAACCTGGCATGGGCGCCGCTACGCGTTGTCTTCGGTCGCCTGCCGCGCTTGCCGACCGATCAGACTGCGTCGGTCATCGAAACCAAGTTTCCCTCTCCCGTCGCCAGTTTGCTGCCGTTCGTGCGGGAAACGCAATCCTGGCCGCGGCAGGCGAAGAAAGAGATTCCCCAATAACAGCCACCGGGTTCATATCGGACCGAGCGGCCGGCCCAGGTCGGCGTGTTGGTTTCAGATTTCCTCACTAGGACAGGCGCCAATGTTGTTCAATTCGCAGGAATTCCTGTTCGTTTTTCTCCCCGTGACTCTTCTTGGATTTTACTTGCTCGGCCCGATCGCTCGCCAATGGGCGATCCTGTGGCTGATCTTGATGTCCCTGTGTTCTACGGCTGGTGGCGGCCAGTCAACATCCTCATCATCGGGCCCTCGATCCTCATCAATTTCGCCCTAGCGGCGTACCTGCTCAGGCTGAGCGAGCGGGGCGACCAGCCCGGTCTCTCGCGCGCGGTGCTGCTCCTCGGCATCCTCTTCAACGTCCTCTTCCTCGGCTTCTTCAAGTATGCGGATTTCGTCTACGGCACGATCAATGACGTGTTCGGCGCCAATTTCATTCTGCTGCACGTCATTCTGCCGCTTGGCATCTCGTTCATCACCTTCCAGAAGATCGCGTTTCTGATCGACGTCCAGGCCGGGCGGGTGAAGGCCTTCACGTTTCGCGAATATTGCACCTTCGTTCTCTTCTTTCCGCAGCTCGTCGCCGGGCCGATCGTCCATTATCGGGAAATGATGCCGCAGTTTGCGGCCGCCACCTGCCGGTTCGACAAGGAGAACTTCGCGGTCGGGCTAACGCTGTTGTTCTTCGGCCTGTTCAAGAAGGGGGTGCTCGCCGATAACATCGCGCCGCTGGTGACGCCGATCTACGAGCATTCCGCCGCCGCAGGCCACACCCCTTTCTTGCTGGCGTGGTTGGCGGCGCTCGGGTTCACATTGCAGCTCTATTTCGACTTTTCGGGCTATACCGACATGGCGCTCGGGCTCGGCCGGTTCTTCGGCATCAAGCTGCCGCCGAACTTCAACTCGCCGCTCAAGGCGACGAGCATCATCGAGTTCTGGCTCCGCTGGCACATGACGCTGACGCGCTTCCTCACCGCATACCTCTACAATCCCCTCGTGTTGTGGATGACGAGGCGCCGGGCGATCAAGGGGCGCCCCGGATTCGGCGGGCGTAACCCGTCGGTCGGCGCCTTCGTTTCGCTGCTGATGGTTCCTCTGATCACGACCATGTTCATATCCGGGCTTTGGCACGGGGCCGGTTATGGATTCGTCATCTGGGGCCTCATCCATGGCGCCTATCTCGTCATCAATCATGGCTGGCGAGTTTATGCTGCGCACCGGTGGCGGGACCGGGCGGCCTACGCCCGGTTCATGAAGCCCGTGGGTTTCGTCCTGACATTCGTCGCCGTCACGATCGCGATGGTCTTCTTTCGCGCGACGACAGTGAGATCGGCGGTCGACCTGGTCAAAGGCGCCTTTGGACTGAATGGGATCTCGATGCCGCACGGCGCCGCGGCGATCGCCGCGACCTATGGGACGGACATCAAGCACGCCGCGATGTGGGTGGCGATCCTGCTGTTCATCGCTCTCGTCTGTCCCAACACGCTGCAAATCCTCGCTCCGTACGAACCAGCGCTGGGTGTGAAGCCGGCCTCGACGGCGCCAATCATCGGAAGATTTAGCATTCCGGCATGGGGTCCCTCGCTGCCGTGGGCAGTGGCGATATCGGTCATCGCCGCGGTCGCGATCTTTTCCACTGGCGGCCCGAGCGAGTTCCTCTATTGGCAGTTCTAGCGCGCTTCTATCGCGCTCATAAGTCGAGAGGCGGCGGCGCCTCAGGGCTTCGCGGCGCCGGTGTCGAGGCCCAGCACGGCGATTTTCCCGGTCACCACTTCGATTGGCCAAGCAAGGCCGGTGAGGCCGGTCGTGACTGCGATCTTTTCGCCCCCGTCGGCGCGATAGGCGATGACGCCGCCGCCGATCCCTCCGCCGATCTTCTGACCCCAGAGCTTCTCGCCGGTCGCAGCATCGAGAGCATAGAAATTGCCGCCCACATCGCCGACGAACACCAAGCCTCCCGCGGTCGGCGTCACGCCGCCGACGATCGGGTAATTGGACTTCAGCCTCCATTTCCAGACGCCGGTGTCCGCGTCGACGGCGTAGACCCAGCCGGCCCAGAAATTCTCCTGGCGGCCGAACAAATTAAACGGGTTGCGCATCGCGTTGCCGAACCAGACGCCGCCCGTCGGGGCGTCCTGGAGTTGCTCGTCGGTCTGCCGTTTCACCGTTGTGCACCAGTCGACCTCGCCGGTGATGATGAGGTTCGTGTCGGGATCGTAGGCTGGGCCGTTCCATTCCGACCCGCCGGTCGCGCCAGGGCAGAACCGCACCGCCTTGTCAGGCGCAAACGGCGCGTCGACGTTCTCGATCTTGGTCACCGGCGTGCGATAGAGGAGGGCGTTGTCGGCGAGGTCGACGCCATAGAGATGTCCATCCTTGGGCGCGGCCGAGAGCAGCCGCTTGCCGCCCAGCGTGTGAATCAGAGCGGGCGCGCTCGCGACGTCCCAGTCATGCCAGTCCCTGGGCACGAGCTTGAAATGGCGCTTGTAGGCGCCGGTCATGGCGTCGAGCACGACGACCGAGTCGGTGTAAAGATTCTCGCCCTCGCGCACGCTGATCCGCGTAAGCCGGCGAGGGATTGCCGACGGGCACGTACAATTCGCCAGCCGCCGGGTCGAGCGTGTATGAGGTCCAGGTCGCGCCGCCGCTGATCGGGAATCCGGCTGCGTTGCCCCAAGTCGACGCATCAAGCGGCGAGGCGCCTGGCGGCCCCCGGGGCCGATCGCCCTCGGTCTTGGGAACAAGGTAGAACTCCCACACGATTTTGCCGGTTTTGGCGTCGAGCGCATACATTCGCCCCTTGCCGCCCTTGGCGTCGCCGCCCGCGTCGCCGATGAAAACCAGTCCGTTCCACGCGATCGGAGCAGCGGCGACGAACTCGCCTTTGCTCCCGTCCGCGATGGTCGTCTGCCAGATTCGCTTGCCGGTCTTGAAGTCATAGGCCAGCACCCGCCCATCCTGGGATCCGCGAAACAGCATGCCGTCCAAGTAGGCCGCCCCTCGCATGGCGGTAAGGATCGAGGGCGGGAGGTCCTCTCGGGTGCGCCAATTCTCCTCACAAGTGGCCGGGTTGATCGAGAAAATATCGGTCAGCGTCGTGCCGATCAGAGCCCCGTTGACCATGATCAGGCCGGGCTCGAAGCTCGTGTATTGTTTGGTGTCGTAAGTGCATAGGATCTTGAGCGCGCCGACGGTCTTGGCGTTGATCTCGGCGAGCGGCGAATAGCGCTCTGAAGTGAGCGTCCTGTTGTAGCTTGGCCAGTCGTCGCCGGCGGCGTTCGGCGCAGCCACGGTCGAACGCGCCGGCGGCGCCGCAGCGTCTTTGTAAGCAGGGTTTTGTTCCGTCGTCGTCGCGCCTGGAGGCGCTCCCCACGAGCGGATGGCGTTGCGCGTCAGAGCGGCGAATAGCGACATCTGGACCGGGTAGGCGCGGTACAGAATGCGCCCCGCCGCCGCGCCCGCGGCAAGGATTGCGAGGGCGACGATCGCGCCGATAAGCAGGCCTCTCCTCATTTAGCGCCGCCCACACCGCCAGCCTCGGTGATGACGACCACCTTGTCCTTAATGCGTTGCGTCATAGCGTCATCCGTTCAATTTGTTCGTCTTGGCGCGCGTTCGGCGGGCCGATCAGCTGTTCGAGGTTTTCGGGGTCGTTCCCCCTGTACCGTGATCTTCGACGCGGCGCTCTTTCCAATCTTGCGCTTCTGCATTTGGTCCCGTCCTTGCTCAGGAATCGCGGGCTTAATCCTGGGAGCGATCGGCCGCGAAGGACGCCGCGCCAGCGCGCGAAGCGCCGCGCCGACCGACGGTCCTGTCGTTCGACGTGGGAGCTCAGCCTCGGTACTGCTCGTCGCTGACCTTCTCCATCCAGTCGACCGCCTTGCCGTCGAGCCTTTCCTGGATGGCGATATGGCTCATCGCCGTGGTCGGCGCCGCCCCGTGCCAATGCTTCTCCCCCGGCGCAAAGGAGACGACGTCGCCGGGCCGGATCTCCTCGATCGGGCCGCCCTCGCGCTGCGCCCGGCCGCAGCCGGTCATGACGATCAGGGTCTGGCCGAGCGGGTGAGTGTGCCAGGCGGTGCGCGCGCCGGGCTCGAAGGTGACGAGAGCGCCGGCGACGCGGGCTGGATCGGGCGGACTGAGTAGCGGGTCGATCCGGACAGCGCCGGTGAACCACTCCCCAGGTCCCTTGCCGGACGGCTGCGAGCCGCTTCGCTTGATGTCCATCAGCCGCTCCTTTTGCTTACAAGCCCGCGGCGCTCCGGCTCGCCGTGGCCAGGTGATTTAGTCGCGCGCGCCGTTCATGACCAGCGGCATTGGCGGTCACGAGCTCCCGCTCTGTGACCGTAAGCCATCGATCAGGAGGTCGATGAGGCGCCGTGCGCTCGCCTCCCAGTCCGGCGCCGAGTTGACATAGGCGAACCCGACGAGCGCGCGCAGGAGATCGGCGGAGTCGGCGTTGTGACGGATGTCGCCGCTCGCGCGCGCCCGTTCGACGAGCAGCGCCATCGCCTCAGTGATCCGAACGCCCGAATCCGCATAGAGCGCCGACCCGCCGCCGACCAACGATTTGAGAGCCGGCGCGATGACCTTCTTGGCGGCGATATAGTCAATGAAAAGCCGCATCCAGGCGCGTAACGCCTCAGCCGGGGGCAGGGAATTCAATGAGTCGCGGCGCCGCGTCGGCCAACTGATGGACCTCGCGGCGATAGACCGCCTCCACGATTGCGTCGCGCGTTGGGAAGTGGCGGTAGAGCGTGCCGATACCAACGCCCGCTCGCCTAGCGATCTCGTCGAGGCTCGCCTCCGGCCCAACCTCCGCGAACGCCGCCTTGGCCGCCTCAAGCAGACCGTCGCGGTTGCGCTGAGCGTCGGCGCGGGGCTTGCGATTGCCGCGCAGCGCTTGCGCGCGCCTGCTTTCCCGCCGGCCGCGCGGCGGGAGCGGCTCGTGACGTCGGCGCTCAAATTTCGCGTGTCCTCTTGCGAAACGGAGGGTCCCTCCGTATATCGAGCGGAGGCGCCCTCCGTTTATTCCTGCTTCGCCCCGCTGGCAACCCTCCGCCGCGGGCGCCGAAGCGGCGAGAAACCTTCGCTTTATGAACCTGGAGACAATCATGTCGAAATCCTTTGGCGCGAAATCCACCACCGACGAGGTGCTGGAGGGCGTAAGTTTGAGCGGCAAGCGTGTGCTGGTGACAGGCGTGTCCGCCGGGCTTGGCGTTGAGACCGCCCGCGCGCTCGCAGCGCATGGCGCCGAGGTGGTCGGCGCCGCGCGCGATTTGAGCAAGGCCAAAGCGGCGACCGCGCAGGTGCGCGCCGACGCTGCGAACGGCGGCAGCCTTGAGCTGGTTCAGCTCGATCTTGCTTCGCTCGCGAGCGTCCGGGCTTGCGCCGATGCGCTCGTCGCCAACGGCAAGCCGTTCGATCTCGTGATTTGCAACGCGGGCGTCATGGCGACGCCATTCGGCAAGACCGCGGATGGGTTTGAGACGCAATTCGGCACCAACCATCTCGGCCATTTCGTACTGGTCAATCGGATCGCATCGCTGATGAAGCCGGGCTCGCGGCTGGTCAATCTGTCGTCAGCCGGCCATCAGATCTCCGACGTTGATCTCGACGATCCAAATTTCGAGCGCACGCCCTACAACGCATGGGTGGGCTACGGCCGCTCGAAGACCGCCAACATCCTGTTCGCCGTCGAGTTCGACCGCCGCCACAAGGATCGTGGAATCCGCGCCGCCGCCCTCCATCCCGGCGCCATTCATACCGAGCTCAGCCGCTACCTGAGCGACGAGGCGCGCCGGGAGCTGACCGAAATCATGACGCATGTCGCGCGCCTGCCCGACGCAAAGCCGATCGCGTACAAGTCGGTCCAGCAGGGAGCGGCGACGTCGGTCTGGGCCGCGGCGGTGGCGAAGGCTGACGCGGTCGGCGGGCGCTATTGTGAGGATTGTCACGTCGCCGACGTCATCGACGCGCCCGGCTTCACCTTTGGCGGCGTGCGCCCCTATGCGCTTAACCCTGAGACGGCGAAGGCGCTGTGGGCAAAGAGCGAGGATATGGTCGGCGAGCGCTTCGCCTGAGCTGAGCGACACGCGCGGTTGCGTATCCTCCTTCAGTTGCAACAGCGGTTCGCTGAGCGACCCCAACATCCAGGAGATCCCTATGGCGGCGCCCGATCAGACCACAGCAACAAAGACCTTTGGCGCGACATCCACCACCGACGACGTGCTCAAGAGCGTGAACTTGAAGGGCAAGCGCGTGCTGGTGACCGGCGTGTCGGCCGGCCTCGGCGTGGAGACGGCGCGCGCGCTCGCAGCTCACGGCGCCGAAGTCGTGGGCGCCGCGCGCGATCTGAGCAAGGCCAAAGCCGCTACCGCAGGCGTGCGAGCGGCCGCCGCGAACGGCGGCGAGTCTTGAGCTGGCCGAACTCGATCTTGGCGTCGCTGGACAGCGTCCGCGCCTGCGCCAACGCGCTCGTCGACCACGGCGCGCCGTTCGACCTTGTCATCGCCAACGCCGGCGTCATGGCGGCCCGTTCGGCAAGACCGCCGACGGGTTCGAGACGCAATTCGGGACCAACCATCTCGGCCATTTCTTGCTGGTCAACCGCATCGCTTCGCTGATGAAGCCGGGCTCGCGGCTGGTCAATCTGTCGTCCGCCGGTCATCGCTATTCCGACGTCGACCTCGACGACCCGAACTTCGAGCGCACGCCCTATGATCCATGGGTCGCCTATGGCCGCTCGAAGACCGCCAACGTCCTGTTCGCGGTCGAGTTCGATCGCCGCCATAAGGAAAAAGGTATCCGCGCGACCGCCGTGCATCCCGGCGGCATCCAGACCGAACTTTCCCGTCACATCGGCGAGGAGGGCATCAATCAGCTCGTCGAACGCATCAACGCGCAGACGCGCGCAGCGGGCGAGCCGGACTTCAAGTTCAAGACAATCCCGCAGGGCGCGGCGACGTCGGTTTGGGCGGGCGCGGTCGCAGCGGCCGATGAAGTCGGCGGCCGCTATTGCGAGGACTGCCACGTGGCGGAGATCGAGCCCAATTCGGCCAAGCGCGCCGGCGTCAAGCCTTACGCGCTCAATCCCGAGACAGCCAAAGCGCTATGGGCGAAGAGCGAAGAGATGGTCGGCGAGCGTTTCTGAACGCGGCATCGGCGTCGAGAGACGCGCCCCGTCCTTCTGCTCGCGCTCGAATGCGTGCGCGAATGCGCCGCCCTTACGTGCCCATCTTCGCTTTCATCGCCTGTATCGCCTTGGCGCAGCCGACGCTGACTTCCATCTTGTGTTCCTTGAGGCAGCCGATGATGCGCCCCCGCCCATTTGCACGCCGGGGCAGAGCCGCGCGACATCTGGCTTGCAATATTTCATCGCTTCGGCCTGCTGGGCGAGCGCGCTCGGCGCCGCCGACACCAGGGCCGCGAGCGAAAAAGCCGAGGCGATTGCGAAATTACGGATGCGCATGTTCCCCTCCCTTTGCCGCGTAAGTGCGGACTGAGACCGCCGCCAGATAGGACGCGGGCGATCGGGTGGTCAAATGAAAAGCTTTTGACTTGGCAAAAGGCGGATTTGCGACAAAAGCGCGCCGATTTCTTCGCCCACTAGCTTCAGGGCTTCGCAGGCTCTAAGACCGCGCCGCGCCGGCGAAAGGAAGTCGCCTTGAACGCCCCCCAAGCCGCTCATGACAAGCGGCCCGTGTTCACGCACGGGTCGTTGATGCGCCACGTCGCGGTGATGACCGCGACCGGCGCCATCGGCTTGATGGCGGTGTTCGTCGTCGATCTGCTGTCGCTGTTCTGGGTGTCGAAGCTCGGCGATCAGGCGTTCAAGGCCGCCGTCGGTTATGTCGGCTTGATGACGTTCTTCGTCATGTCGATCAACATCGGGCTGACCATCGCGGCCTCGGCCACGGTCTCGCGCGCGCTCGGCGCGGGCGACCGGCCACGCGCACGGCGCCTTGCTGCCTCCTCGCTCATCATCACCGCCGTCTTCTCCGCCGTGATGGCCGCGGCAATGTTCCTGTTGCGCGATTGGATCCTGACTGCGGTTTTGCACGGCCACGGCGAATCGGCAGAGGTCGCCTCGAAATTCATCGCCATCAGCATCCCAGCGAATGTGCCGCTTGCAGTCGGCATGACGTTTGCGGGCGTGCTGCGCGCCGTCGGCGATGCACGCCGGGCGATGTACGTGACGTTGTCGGCAGGGATCGCAACGGCTTTTCTGGACCCGCTGCTCATTTTCGGCCTTGGGCTCGGAGTGTACGGCGCCGCCTGGGCGACGGTCCTCTCGCGTCTGATCCTGTTTGGCGTTGGTTGGCTGGGCGCGGTCGGCGTGCATGATCTCGTCGCCTGGCCGAAGCTCAACGCCGCGCGCGGCGACTTCGGCCCGATCATGGCGATCGGATTTCCGGCGATCATGGCCAACATGGCGGCGCCGGTGAGCTCAGCTTATACGCTCAGGATCTTCTCCGATTTCGGCGAGCCGGCGATCGCCGCGTCAGCCGTGATCGATCGCGTGACGCCGGTGGCGTTCGGGGTTGTTTTCGCTCTCACCGCGTCGGTCGGGCCGATCATCGGCCAGAACTACGGCGCGAGACTGATGCATAGAGTGCAGCGGACGCTGACCGATTCCTTCATCCTGTCAATTGGCTATGTTCTCTTCGCCTGGGCGGTTCTTGCTCTGGCCGAGCCGGCGCTTATCGCCGCATTCGAGGCCAAGGGGGAGAGCGCGCAATATCTCGCTTTTTACTGTCGATATGGAGTGGTCGCCTGGATCTTCCTGGCGTGCCTGTTCGTGGCCAACGTATCGTTCAACAATCTCGGGTTTCCGGTGTTGTCGATGGTCTTCAACTGGGCGCGCGCGACCTTGGGGACGATTCCGTTCGTGACGGTTGGCGCGCGTTATGGCGGGGTGCAGGGCGGCATGTTGGGCTTCGCCCTTGGAGCCGCTGTGTTTGGCCTGATCGCCGTCGCGACGGCTTATGTGGTGACGTGGCGGCTGGCGAAGGCGACAGACGGCGGTGGTCGCGCCGACTTGCGGGCGGCGGCAGCGAAAACGCCGCTGAGGAAGGCAGGCGCCGTTACGGAAAGGCGCTCGCGATATGGGTGAAGCTTGAGCTCAGCTGGGTTCCGGCCGCGCCGACACCGGTCACGATCACGATAGCGATGAGCGAAGCTATGAGCGCATACTCGATCGCCGTCACTCCCTGGCGGCAGAGCATGAACCGGCGCAACAGCTTGGTCATGACGGGTGTCCTTGAAATTCACACCGCATCAGGCCTGAAAGTTCCTAACATTGGATGAGACCGAGCGAAGACTCTTGGGTTTGCGGCGGGCGCCTGCCGTAACGGTTAAGGCGGTCCGAAGGCCGGGCTGCGTTTCTGTATCTTTCCCGACGCCCTTTGCATTGTCGGGGCGGCGCGACTATCTAGCCGGTTCGCCGGTTCACCGGCCGCTGGGGTAAGCGCCTTTATGGCTCGCGACGTCGTCGATAGTGAAGTTGTCGAATCGCGCGACGCGCTAGTCGCCTGGCTCGAGGCGGGATGCAAGCCGACGGGCCCATTCAGGGTCGGCACGGAACACGAGAAAGATCCCATTTTATCGCGCCGATCATTCTCCCGTCCCTTATGATGGCGAGCGAGGGATCCGGGCGCTGCTCGAAGGCATGCGCGCGCATCTTGGCTGGGAGCGCATTGAGGATCGGCGAAAACCTGATCGGCCTCTACGACGCGAACGGCGAGGGCGCCATCTCGCTCGAGCCGGGAGGACAGTTTGAGCTTTCGGGCGCGCCGCTTGACGACGCGCACGCGACAGCAGACGAGCTTGATCGTCATCTGACCGCCTGCCGCATCGTGGCCGAGCCGCTTGGCATCGGCTTTCTGACGCTCGGCATGAGCCCCAAATGGTCGCTGGCCGAGACGCCGGTCATGCCAAAAAGCCGCTACGCGATCATGGCCCGCTACATGCCGAAAGTCGGAACGCGCGGCCTAGACATGATGTTTCGCACCGCGACCGTGCAGGTCAATCTCGACTTCGCGAGCGAACAGGACATGGTCACGAAGATGCGCGTGGGCCTGGCGCTGCAGCCGGCGATCGCCGCCTTGTTCGCTAATTCGCCGTTCACCGACGGCAAGCTCAATGGACTAGTGTCCGCTCGCTCGGAGATCTGGCGCCATACCGATCCGGCGCGTACTGGCATGCTCGCCTTCGCCTTCGAGCCCGGCATGGGATTCGAGCGCTACGTCGACTATGCGCTGGACGTGCCGCTCTATTTCGTGAAGCGCGGCGACCACTATCAGGACGTCGCGGGAGCAAGCTTTCGCGATCTGCTCGCCGGCCGACTCAAGCAAGCGCCTGGCGAGCGCGCCACGCTCGCCGATTGGGCAAACCACCTGTCATCAATTTTCCCCGAGGTGCGCCTCAAGCGCTTCCTCGAGATTCGCGGCGCCGACGTCGGCCCGCCCGAGCGCATTGTCGCGCTCTCGGCGATGATGGCCGGGCTTTACTACGATCCGGACGCGCTTCGGGCGGCCGAGGCGCTGACCCAGGGCTGGACCGCGGCGGACCGGCAGAAGTTGCGCGACGACGCGCCGCTGCTCGGGCTCGCGGCCGAGATCCGCGGCCGGGACCTGCGTTCGATCGTGATTGACATGCTGGCGATCGCTCGCGGCGGCCTGAAACGGCGCGCGCGGCTCAACGCGAAGGGCGAGGACGAGACCATCCACCTTCGTCCCCTGGAGGCGATCGCCGAGAGCGGGCGCGAGCCGGCGCGGCATTGGATTGAGCGCTACGAAGGCCCGTGGGGCCGCTCGGTCGAGCCGGCGTTTGACGAGGCGGCGTTTTAGCAATCAAGATTGGGTTGGGCGGCGCTCAAGCGACCGTCCTCGTTGGCCGATGGGCTGGGCCCATGCATACTGATATGAATCTCGGCGCGGGGCAGGGTGTGACGACCTCCCAGGGGAACGGTCCGGATTCCCCTGCGTCGTGATGGCTCGGATTGGATCAATCCATGCAGCTTCGTTATTCCATGCGTGGAGCCGTCTGGGTACTCATTTACCTGCTCTTCATTCTCGCCCCATTGTTCGCGCTGCTGACCGGGTCTTTCGCGCCGACGCCGCGCAACTTCTGGGGGGAGTTCGCCGTCGCGATCGGTTACTCGGGCCTGGCGATGATGGGTCTGCAGTTCGGCCTCACGGCGCGCTTCCGATACGTCACTGGGCCATGGGGTGAAGACGTCATCTATCACTTTCACCGCCAGATATCGCTGGTCGCCATCGCTCTCGTCGTCCTGCATGTCGTCATCCTCTTTGCCCTACGTCCGCAGCGGCTGGCCATGCTTAATTTTTTGGCAGCCTCGTGGCGCGCCAGCTTTGGCGCTCTGTCGATCTACGCGCTGATCGCGCTGGTCTTCACGGCCCTTTGGCGCACGAAGCTGAAGATCAGTTACGAGACGTGGCATCTGTCCCATATCGTACTTGCGGTCGTCGTCATCGGGGCGGGGCTCCTGCACATGGTGGGCTTTGGCCGGTATCTGGTCGATCCGTGGAAGCAGGCATTGTGGGTCGCCCTGACGATTTTCTGGATCGGCCTTCTCATATACGTGCGCATCGTCAAGCCGTTGTTCATGCTGCGTCGACCCTATCGGGTCGCCGAAGTGCGCAAGGAGCGCAGCGATACCTGCACGCTGGTGATGCTGCCCGACGGCCATCCTGGCTTCCGCTTCAGCCCTGGTCAGTTCTCCTGGCTGACGCTGTGGGGAAGTCCCTTCAAGATAACTGGACATCCGTTCTCGTTCTCGTCCAGCGCAGCGGTCACGGACGGGCGCGTTGAGATGTCGATCCGCAATCTCGGCGACTTCACCAGCGCGATCGATAGCGTGCGGGTAGGAAAGCGTGTCTATCTTGATGGCCCGTACGGCGCCTTCACCATCGGCCATCCGGCGGATATGCACGTGCTGATCGCCGGCGGCATCGGCGTCACGCCGATGATGAGCATGATCCGCACGCTTGCCGATCGCGGCGACAAGCGGCCAGTGATCCTGCTCTACGCCAGCAAGGACTGGGAATTGATCACGTTCCGTGAGGATTTGGAGACGCTAGAAGCGCGGCTCAATCTGACGGTCGTTCACGTGCTGCAGAATCCCCCGACGGGATGGACAGGAGAACGAGACTATATCACCGCCGAAATGTTCAAGCGTCATCTGCCGCCGCCCTATGCGGACCATGAATATTTCATCTGTGGACCGGACGTGATGATGGATGCGATTGAGAATGCTCTCAAGGAGCTGGGCGTGCCGCTGACGAAGTACCATTCCGAGCGCTACAGCTTCGTCTAGGGAGGCCTTCGATGCGCCGTTTGTTTGCCGACCGCCTCGTCATCACCACCTCCGTAATCGTGATCCTGATGTCGGCTTTATTTGCGTATCTGCGCGTGGTGGGTGGATAGAGCGCTTCAGCGTCAGCGCGCCACGCCGTCCAGGCTCGCCGGCGGCAAAAAATGGTCGCCGCCTAAGGGCGCGCCGACAATCCTGAAGCCAGAAGCTCGGTTGCCGGCGATTGCCGGCTCCTCGACTGGCGCAAACGGGTCGGGTCGGCCGCCGATCCGCTCGTCGGACCCGAAACGTTCGCCTGCCGCGATATAACCGCTGATCCGCGCGCATCCGGTCCTCGTCGGCGCCGCCAAATCCTGGTCTGACCCCTCGCAATAGGATCCACGCAGCGTGGGCTGAGGGGCCGGCGCAGCGGCGCCCCCGGCGCTCGCAGGATTCGATAGGCTCCCCGCAGTGATCGCCAACAGAGGCCCGCCAACAACCCCAACTATCCGAGCAAGCCTGCGCGACGCGTCGATCGAACGGTAAATCATCGCTGCCGGGGATGGAGCCACATCGTGGCGGCAAAATGGCGAACGCTCCCGGTGGTGTCAGGAAACTAATGTCCGGCGCCGTCGAGTCTTTTTGGCCAATCACCTAGCGTGGCCTGGATGAGCGTCAGCGCCGCTACCGCGGCTGTGTCGGCTCGCAGGATTCGGGGGCCAAGGCTGACGCGCAGCACGCGCGGCGCCGACACGATCGCGGCGCGCTCGTCATCGTCAAAGCCGCCTTCCGGCCCGATGAGCAAGCCGACGCCGCCCTCTGCGCGCGCTTTCGTCAGCGCGTCGAGCGGGTTGGCCTGATCGGCCTCTTCGTCGCAGAAAACGAGCAGGCGGTCTGCGGGCCAGCGCTTGAGCGCTTCGGTAAGGGGCTCGACGGGCCCAATCTCCGGGACCCAGATCACGCCGCACTGTTCGCAAGCCTCGACCGCGTTGGCGCGCAGACGTTCCATGTTGACGCGCGTGACCTGGGTGTGGCGGGTGATGACCGGCCTTAAGCGCCGCGCGCCCATCTCGACCGCCTTCTGTGCCATATAGTCGAGCCGAGCGTGCTTCAGCGGGGCGAACAGATAGTCGACGTTGGGCGGCGCCTCCTGCGACCGGGTTTGCGCGCCGACGATGAGCGAAGCCGCCTTGCGCGAGCTCGCTGTGAGGCTGGCGGAGAATTCGCCGTCACGACCGTTGAACAAAAGGACGGGTGCGCCACCGCCGAGCCGCAGCACGTTGATAAGATAATTCGTTTGCTGCGGATCGAGCGTGACCTCGGCGCCTATGGCCAAATCCTGTGAGACGTAAAGGCGGGGGGTTCGGAAATCGGTTCGAGCCATCCGCTCCCATAGCTCGGGCGTGGCCCTCGGGGTAACAAATTCCCTTTGCCGGCGAATGCGGGTTCAGCGGCCTGCTTTCGCCGGCGGCTTCTCGGGGAGAAGAAACATGACGGCCAGGAGAACAATGGGTGTTGCGGTCGCGGCCTTGGGTCTGGCCGCCTTTGCGCCGCGCCTGGCGCTTGCAGGCGATGCGGCGCACCCGACTGTGATCGAACTGTTCCAGAGCCAGGGATGTTCGTCATGCCCGCCGGCGGAGGCCAATGTTGGGGCGGTCAGCGATCGCGGGGACGTGCTCGCGCTGGCGTTTGAGGTCGACTACTGGGATCGCCTCGGCTGGAAGGATACGTTCTCCAGGCCCGCCTGGACGGCGCGCCAGTATGCCTATGCCCGGGCGATGGGTCGCGACGGCGTCTACACGCCCCAGGTGGTCGTCAACGGCCGGGTCGAGGGCGATGGTCTGGAGCCGGGCGCGGTCGCCGGGCTGATGAGCCGCGGCGAGCGCGGCGCAGGCGGCCCGAGCCTTGGCTTTTCCGGTGGAACGGTGACGGTGGGAACGGGGGCGTCGCCGGCCGGCGGAGCCGACGTGTGGCTCGCGCGCTATATCCCGCACACGGTCGAGGTTACGATTCCGCGTGGCGAGAACGCCGGCCACACCTTGCCCTACAAGGACGTGGTGCGCGAGATGGTTCTGCTGGGCCATTGGCGCGGCGAAGCGGCGACCTTCCCCGTGCCGAGCGGCGACGCAAGTCTAGCCGAGGCGGCGATCGTGCAGGGCAGCGGCGCAGGGCCGATCCTCGCGGCGGCGAAAAGGTGATACGCCTCTCGAATGGCTGATGCACCATTCAATCGCCGATGTTTCGCGACGTGAGCGCCAACCGGCCACTGTTTCGAAAGCTCGACAACCTTCTGCTTCGCGTCGCCGATCTGGATGCGGCGATATTCTTCTATCGCGATCGCCTCGGGCATCGAGTGTTGTGGCGGAGCGAAGAAGCGGTTGGTTTTGCTCTTCCGGACACGGATGCGGAGCTCGTCGCGCATCTGAACATCGGTCCAGAAACCGATGTTCTGGTTGATGATGTGGACGAAGCATTTGCCGTCTTCCTAAATGCGGGAGGCGAGGCTGTGCAGCGTCCGTTCGACATCACGATTGGCCGATGCGCGCGCGTTCGCGACCCCTTCGGCAATGAACTGGTGCTGCTGGACCAGTCCAAAGGCGTGTTACTGACCGACCCCGAAGGCCGGGTGATCGGCGTCAAGCCAAATCGGTTGAGCCGCGAGCCGGGCTAGAGGACCTGCACGAACACCCAGTCGCCCGCTCAGTGCGGGAAATCGGCTGACCGGTCCAGAATGTCTTCGGTGCGGACCCCATCGAGCGGGAAAGAGGAAATGGCCTTGCCCGCGAAGTCCAGTTTCGAGAGGTCGACCGAACGCATCCTGCGGTCATACATCGTCCAATAATAATAGACCTTATGGCTCATGTCGGCGATGACCGACCATTGCGTGTAGCCGAGATGGAAGTCCTCGGGGCTCGCGCCCTCGCGCACCAGCCCCTTCGGAATGTCGAAGTTGTTGAGCATCACCGATGCGGCATTGACGGCGTCAGCCGCGTCCTTGGCCGGGATCATGGTGTTGACGAAGGCGACGGCTCTCACGAACCGCGACGGCGGTGTGAAGTCCCCCGGCAATCCGAGCATGCCGCTTCCGGCGCCGAATGGCGCGAGCGAAACCCCGTCGATATTGCGCGGGGCCGCCGCCTGCGGCGTCAGATTGGCGTAGTTCCTCAGGTTCAAGAGATGCCAGTCATAACCGGGCGAGTTGGTCATGGCGCCGACCTTGTTGTCGGTCACGCTAAGCTGGCCGTCCATATACTCGATAACGATCGAAGCCCCCGTCGCGTCGCTCACGATATGATGAAGGGGTAGGGGCGTGCCGAACTCCTTTTCGATCTCGGCGTTGCGCACCACACGAATCTTCGGCATCGCCTCGCGCACTTCATCGACAGTCTTAAAGTTGCTCAGGATGTAATTGACGAGATCGACGTTGCTGACGGTTACCGGCAGTTCGTCGGCTTTCACCTCCTGGTATTTGGCGAAGCCTGGAAAGAAGAGCGCGCCAACGGTTAATCCGGCTTCATTCATGCCGTCGGTCGCATAGGCGAGGCCGGCCGCGTTCACGCCGACAAATCCGTATTTGTTCTTCCACGCCGCGCCGGCCTTGCCCTCACCCAGTGCGGATGAGAACGACATCGCTCGAGGCATGAGCATCATCTCGGATTTGAGATCGGAGGCGCCCCATTCCATCGTCCGCGCATAGATGCGCGTGCCGTCCTCGGCTTTGAAGATCATCGAGGTGCAGGCCTCCGCGCTCCCTGCGCCGAGCCCGGCCAGTGTCCCGGCAAATGTCAGCGCGATCAGTCTCTTCGTCATTGCCCCTCACCTTGTTCGCCGCATGTTTTCTCTGAGAGCCTTGCTCGGGGCTTTCTCTTCCAACGGAGCGCTTAGAACGGCGCCTTGGCCGGCTGGAACTGCGACGTGACGTCGCCGCTGAGATCGATGTTGTTGGGATTGAGCGTCAGCACCGGTGCGCCTTCCGCGAAGTTGAGCTTGCTGAGATCCGTCCAGATCACGTTCGGGGCCGTGGTCAGCTCGAAAAAGTAGCGCTCCGCCGTCAGGTTGCTGACGGTTCTGTATTCAGTGTCGAAGGTCGAGCCGTTAACTGGCGCGCCGAACGGGATCGACACGTTGCGGATGAGCCCGAACATGCCGGCGACGCCGGCCCGCTCCGAGGTCGGCTTGGTGAGCACGGAGAGGAAATAAGTCGCCCGCTGAAATCTGTCACGCGGGTTCACGTTGCCGGGAACCTGAGTTTCCATAGTCGGGTTGGCAAACTCCTTGTTGCTCAAAAGCTCGAGCTGCTTGTCGTATTCCGGCGCGTTGGTCATGACGCGGAACTCGCGTCCGTGATGCACAACGAGCTTGCCGGCGAGATATTCGAGAATGGCTGAGTCGCCCGAGGCGTCCTCAAGCGCGACATGGACGGTCCCGGTCTGCTTCTGGCCATGCACCACGATCTCGACCTTGACGATCTGGACCGTCGCAAGTTTTGCCAGGGCTTCCTCGACCGTCGCGGCGTTGTCGAGAGCGTATTGCGCCCACAGCGCCGCCTGGACGCCCGGCTTTGATGGGTCGCGCGGGCCGTAATCGGCCGGAGGAAAGTAAAGCATGTGCGCCGCGAGGCCGCGCTCATTGATGCCGTCGGCTGTGCCGATGCCAAAAATGGTCGTGACGACGCTGCCGTATTGCGACGTCCAATGGGCTGGATTGTCGGTGACCACGGCCATTGGACCCGCGTGGCCGCCGTCGCGGACGAGCCCCCGGGGGAAGACGGTCAGGACCGGCTCGGTTGTCGTCGCCCAATCCATGCTGCGCGCCACCAGCATCGCGTCGCCCTTGTCGTTGGCGAAAATGCGCGTGCAGGCCTCGGCATAATGCGCAGCGCCGGCAAGAGCGAGCGCCGCAACGCCGGTCATCGCGGCGGCCTTGAACCTTGAAATCATCGCAACTTCTCCCTCGGCAAAAATTGGCGAAACAACGCTTGGCGCCCGAAACTTTCTCAATCGGGAGACCGGGCGCCTGCGCACGAACTTTCCGACGGCGAATCACATTACCACTGCATTGCGACGGTTTATCGCTCCTGGCAAGTTGGGGCGGCGCCCTTTCGGGAGACAAGGGCGCGGAGCTCAAGTCGCGCCAATTCCACGCGCCCAAAGGCTTAAACCGTGCTAGTGCGCTCGCGCTGGGCGGAGGGCCCAAGCGATTGGAGGGCATCCATGAAACTAGGTCGAACACTCAGTCTTTTGGCGACGGCGGGGGCTGCAGCCCTGGCGCTCGCCGCGACGCCGTCAGGCGCCGTCGCACAGGAGGGTAAGCCGAACATCATCGTCATCATGGGCGACGATGTCGGCTGGGAGAACATCGGCGCCTATCATCAGGGCCTGATGTACGACACAACCCCGAACCTCGATAAGCTCGCCAGCGAGGGCATGCGGTTCACGGACTATTACGCCGAGCCGAGCTGCACGGCTGGGCGCGCCAATTTCATCACAGGCGAACTGCCGATTTGCACCGGCCTCACCACGGTCGGCCAGGCGGGCGCAAAGATTGGGATGCCGGATCAGGCGCCGACGATCGCCACCGCGCTGAAGTCGCTCGGCTATGAAACCGGGCAATTCGGCAAGAACCATCTCGGCGATATGAACCAATATCTGCCGACCATGCACGGGTTCGACGAATTCTTCGGCTACCTCTATCACCTCGACGCGATGGAGGATCCGTTCTGGCACACCTACCCGCCGGCGTTGAAGGACGTCATCGGCCCGCGCAACATGCTTCATACGTTCGCGACCGATGTCGACGATCCGACGGTCGAGCCGCGCTGGGGCAAGATCGGCAAGCAGAGGATCGAGGATGAAGGGCCGCTCCCGCCGCCACCCCATGGCCGGCATCAAATACAATATGGAAACGGTCGATGAGGACATCCTCGATCACACCGTCAAATTCATCGACAAGGCCGAAAAGGACGGCAAGCCGTTCTTCGTCTGGCTGAACCCGACCCGCGTGCATGTCATCTCGCATCTGTCGCCAAAATATGCGGCGGAGCTGACGCCGGAGAACCAGTGGTCCCTGCAAGAAGGCGTGATGAAGCAGCTCGACGACGTCGTCGGCGGGGTGATGGAGAAGCTCAAGGCGGACGGGCTCGACAAGAACACCATCGTTGTCTTCACCACCGACAACGGCACGGAGAACTTCACCTGGCCCGACGGCGGCAATACCCCGTTCGCCGCCGGCAAGGGGACGATCATGGAAGGGGGCATGCGCGTGCCGATGATCGCGCGCTGGCCCGATCACATCCCGGCTGGAAAAGTCGAGAACGGCATCTTCTCCGGCCTCGACTTTTTCCCAACCCTCGTCTCGTTCGCCGGTGAGCCGGGCATCAAGGAAGAGTTGCTGAAAGGCAAGCAGCTTGGCGACAAGGCCTACAAAGTGCATCTCGACGGCTATGACCAGACGGAGGTGCTCACCGGCAAGGGGCCTTCCAACCGCCATGAGGTCTTCTACTTCGCCGAGGGCACGCTGGGCGCGGTCCGTCTCGACGACTGGAAGTATCGCTTGATCGACCAGCCAGACGGCTGGCTCGGGGGGACGGTGCACCTCGATTGGCCGGTTCTGTCCAACCTGCGGCTCGATCCGTTTGAGCGGCTGCAGTTTTCGAAGGGCAACAATGGCTCGTTTGAATACGTCAGCGGGTTCTACATCCACGAGTTCTGGCGCTTCGTCTTCCTGCAGCAGAAGGTCGGCGAATACGCCCAGACCTTCATCGAGTACCCGCCGATGCAGCGTGGCGCGAGCTTCAATCTCGAAGCCGTCAGGGCGGAGATCGAGGAACGCATCAAGGCGATGAAGGGCAAGATGGAATAGCGGGAATTATACAATCAAAGCGACGCCGCCCGAGCTTTGAGTTCGGGCGGCGTCCGGCGTTCAGGCGCTCAGACAGAATCACCCGCTCCGGCCACCCGCTCCCAGAGCCGCATCGTGTCGGGCCCGTAGTCGAACGTCTCGACAGGACGATAGCGTGATCCGTCGAGCAACGCCGCGCGGGCCTCCGGGTCGAGCGCCAAAACTCCCGCCCGACCGAGCGGCTTATCGGCCGTAATCAGCGCGATCTCATCGGCGAGCTTAGGCCCGATCAGTCGCGACGCGACCTTAGGCCCCCCCTCGCTGAACACGCGAGTGATCCCGCGGACGCTGAGCGCCCGCAAGGCGTGATGGAGATCGACATGGGCGTCCGCGTCGTCGGGGACGCGCTCGATCATCACGCCGAGGTCCTCAAGCCGCCGGGCCGCCTCTTTCGGCGCCGCGGCTCCCCCGATGACCAGGGTCGGAATCTCGGCCGCAGTCGCCACGAGACGCGAGCGTTCGGGCAGGCGCAGATGGGTGTCGAGGACGACGCGCAGCGGCTTGCGATCGAGCCCATGCAGCCGCACGGTCAAGGCCGGATCGTCGATGAGCGCCGTCCCGATCCCGACCATGATCGCCTCGTGGGTCGAGCGCATGACCTGGACGCGAAGATCGGCGATCGGTCCGGTGATGCGCAGACGCGCATCGTTGGCGCCGGCGGAGGCGAAACCGTCCGCAGTTTCGGCGAGCTTGAGCGTCACGCATGGCCGCCCCGCTGTTACGCGCAGAATGTGGCCGAGATGATCGCGGCGCGCTTGAGCCTCAGCAGCGCCGACGGAGACGGCGATCCCTGCGGCTTTCAGCCGCGCGTGACCCTGTCCGCCGACGAGCGGATTGGGATCTTCCATTGCCGAGACCACGCGGGTCACGCCGGCCGCTATGATTGCGTCGACGCAGGGCGGCGAGGCGCCGAAATGCGAGCAGGGCTCGAGCGTCACGTAGAGCGTTGCGCCCCGCGCGGCCTCGCCCGCGTGGTCGATTGCGATTCGCTCGGCATGCGGCCTGCCGCCGGGCGCCGTCGCCCCGCGCCCGACGACCGCCCCGTCTTTCACCAGGATCGCGCCGACGGCGGGATTGGGGGCCGCAAGGCCAAGCGACCGCGATCCCAGATTGAGCGCCGCTTCCATCCAGCGCAGATCCTCAGCGGGGTCTGCGGCTGCGCTTTCGCTCATGTCGCGCGGGCGTTCCGGCGCTGGCGCGGGACTTCCTTTGCCGGAGCAGCCTCGGGCTCGGGCTCCGCCTCCAGCTCACCGACAATGGCGTTGAAGTCGCGAGCCTCGGCGAAGTTTCGGTAGACCGAGGCGAAACGCACATAGGCGATGTCGTCGAGCGCCTTCAGCCCTTCCATCAGCAGTTCGCCGATCCGCTCGGTCGGGATATCCCCATCCGTTTGGCTCTCGAGCTGGCGCACGACGCCGTTGATCATGCGTTCGACCCGCTCGGGCTCGACCGATCGTTTGCGCAGCGCGACCTGGACAGAACGCACGAGCTTGTCGCGATCGAACGGCGCGCGGCGGCCGTTCTTCTTGACGACCTGCAATTCGCGTAGCTGTACGCGCTCGAAGGTCGTGAACCTCCCGCCGCAATCGGGACAGATGCGCCGGCGGCGGATCGACGAGGAATCGTCGGTCGGCCGCGAGTCTTTCACTTGCGTATCGAGGCCGCCGCAATAGGGGCACCGCATTGGAGAGCCCGCCCTTCATCAAGATCGTCCGGCGCCCTCAGTAGATGGGGAACCGCCGGGTGAGTTCGGCGACGTCTCCGCGCACTTTCGCCTCGACCGCCACATTCCCCAATTCGCCGTTCGCCGCCAAGCCGTCCAGGACCTCGACAACCATCCGCCCGACGTCGGCGAACTCCTCCGTCCCGAAGCCGCGCGAAGTGGCGGCGGGCGATCCGAGGCGGATGCCCGAGGTCACCATGGGCTTTTGCGGGTCGAACGGAATGCCGTTCTTGTTGCAGGTCATGTCGGCTCGATCGAGCGCAGCTTCGGCCCCCTTGCCGGTCAAGCCCTTGGGGGTCAAATCGACCAGCATCAGATGGTTATCGGTGCCTCCGGTCACAAGCTTGTAGCCTCCGGCGAGGATCGGCTCGGCGAGCGCCTTGGCGTTGGCGACGACGGCGTGCGCGTAAGCCTTGAATTCGGGGGTCAGCGCCTCGTGGAACGAGACCGCCTTGGCGGCGATGACGTGCATCAGCGGCCCGCCCTGCAGGCCTGGAAAGATCGCTGAATTGATCTTCTTGGCGAGCTCCGCGTCATTGGTCAGGATCATGCCGCCGCGCGGCCCACGCAGGGTCTTATGTGTGGTCGTGGTGACGACATGGGCGTGAGGGAACGGCGAGGGATGGGCGCCGCCGGCGACCAGCCCGGCGAAATGCGCGATGTCGACGACGAAAAAGGCGCCGACCGCATCGCAAATGGCTCGGAAACGCTCGAAGTCCCAGTGGCGCGCATAGGCCGATCCGCCGGCGATGATCATCTTCGGCTTGTGCTCGCGCGCCAGCGCCTCGACCTGATCCATGTCGATCCGGTGCGTCGCCCGATCGACGCCATAGGGAACTGGCTTGAACCAGCGGCCCGACATGTTGACTGGCGAACCATGGGTTAGATGCCCTCCCGCGGCGAGATCAAGGCCCATGAAGGTGTCGCCGGGCTGCATCAGGGCTAGGAAGACGCCCTGATTGGCTTGGCTGCCGGAATTGGGCTGGACGTTGGCGTAGCCGCAGCCGAACAATTGGCGCGCGCGCTCGATCGCCAGATTCTCCGCGATGTCGACGAACCGGCAGCCGCCGTAATAGCGTCTGCCAGGATAGCCTTCCGCATATTTGTTGGTCAGGACCGAGCCCTGCGCTTCGAGCACGGCGCGCGACACGATGTTCTCCGAGGCGATGAGTTCGATCCCGTCGCGTTCACGGCCGAGCTCGAGTTCGATCGCGCGAGCGATCTCCGGGTCGGCGTCGGCGAGAGGAGCGGAAAAGAACGAGTTCGAACGGATCGATGCCGCGGCGACGGGGGCTTGTGCGGTGACGTTCATGGCGGCGAACCTTCCATATTCTCAAGGCGGCTTAACACGGTGGATGCGAGGCGGGCAAAGGCAGGAATGCGGCGCAAATGAAAAGGCCGCCCGAAGGCAGCCCTTTACGTGTTTCTATCGGCTCGATCAGGCGGCCGCGGACCCGATCGCGCAACAGCGTGGACCGATGCAACCGAGGCCCGTGACGCGCACGATCACCGTCGTCGAAAGCTCGAGAATGGTCGTTAGCTTAGTCACGAGGAACACGCGTCACTATATCGCTCAGGGAGCAATAGGGCACAAGCGATCATGTATCATCTTCGACGCTCGTGGTTGTCAATAGGCCAGAGCGTCAGCGAACGGTGAGGAAGCGCTTATCCAACTGAAAGTCGATCGGGCTCGGCGCTGTCGGCCCGCGATCCGTGCAAGTCTCAGCGGCTTTTGGAAGCGCCGGTGAAAATTACCACTTCGTCCTTGCCGACGCGATCGAGCAGCGCGTGCGCCTCCTCGTCGAGGAGATCCTTGTCGATGCTTTCCGGCCGGAGGCTCGCGACGCGCAACTCCCAGCCGGCGCGTTCGCCTTTCAGCTCCGCGAGCTGTGCTTTCAGCTTGATCGCCTCGGCGTCGAATTTCTCCGCCGCCTTGAGCCCGTGCTCGCCGTTCGATGCGCCCCATACCAGATAGCCGCTGGCGACCCCGAGCACGAGGTAGAGAACGATCGGCAGCACGATCGAGCGCAGGCGAGTCCTTACGACCATCCACCGATTCTGCGGGGACGGCGTTAGCGCGAAGTTAATAAAAGGCGCTTTTCACGGCGGTTCATAGGTGCTTCAGACTTCGCGCGGACGGCCAAGACGGTCGCGCGACTTGCGTATCTTGGATTGCGCGGCGAAGGTCATCGTTCCGACGCCTGGTTCCGACACTTGGCCATGCGCGAAACGCTTCCATAGGAGAGGGGATCCGTTGCGGTTGGGACTGCGCTTTCCAAACATCGTCGGCCTCGGCGTCGCGATCGCCTTGTCGGGCTCGGGCCCGTCTTGTGCGGCGGGGCAGGCATCGGACGTTCCGACTTGGCTGCAGGCCCATGTGGGCGAAGGCGAAGGTCAGATCGCTCGAGTCGTGTTGGAGAGGGCTCGCGCGCTCTACCTGCAGAAGGGGGTTAGAAATCCCTGTTACTTCGCCATGGACGCAACACGTCCCAACGATGGCGCTGAGGGGCGCCGGTTTTATCTCATCTGCGAAGCCGACCGGTCGTTTCGCGCGATTGCCGCGGGTCACGGCGGCGGTCGCGATTTGAACGGCGTCGCTGATTTCGCCAACGGAAGACGGTGCGCGAGGAACTTCGGCAATGCGATGGACTCTGAATTGACGGCCGGCGGGGCCTATGTGACGAGCGAAACGAAAACCTCTTTCAAGGGCTATTATCGCGTCTCAGGGAGAGAAGACGCGGTCTTTCTGCGCCCGTTCGTGCAATTTGACGGCGAAGGCGAGGCCTCAAACGCCAGGCAGCGCGCAATCGGCGGGCATCCCGCCGAGGTGTTAGCGGGAATATGTTTGCGAAAGAGTCCGGACAGCCCGTACGCGAACCATGACGGTTACGTTCCGGTTGGAAAGCTGGTGGATTATGCCGGCGGCCGCAGCGACGGCTGCACCAGCTGGTCGCCATCAGACGCCCGACAAATCATCCCGATGGTGAAGGACAATCCGACGACAGTTTACATTTATCCTGAGTCGCACGACATCGGCGCCGTCGCGCGAGCCGGGCGCGGAGGATCATATTGGAACGCCTCCTGCTTGAAGGAGATCGGCTCTCCGAAGTTTTGGCCGAAGGAAACCCTCGAGCCAATTCTTGCCCGGTACGAGAAGGATCATCCGGCGCCGCCGCCCCGGACGCCGCCTCTTTGCAAGGAGCCTTGAATCCCCCTAAGCGGCCTTGATCGCATCCCGCCCCGCGTAGCGGGCCTGATCGCCGAGTTCCTCCTCGATCCGGATCAGCTGGTTGTATTTCGCCAGGCGATCGGACCTTGAGAGCGAGCCGGTCTTGATCTGTCCGCAATTGGTCGCGACCGCGAGGTCGGCGATGGTCGAAATCCTCGGTCTCGCCTGATCGATGCGACATCACCGCGGTGTAACCGGCCCGCTGCGCCATATCGACCGCGGCAAGGGTCTCGCTGAGGGAGCCAATCTGGTTGACCTTGATGAGGATCGAATTCCCAACGCCCTCTTTGATCCCGCGATCCAGGATCTCGACGTTGGTGACAAAGATGTCGTCGCCAACGAGCTGGCACTTGCCGCCGATCTTGTCGGTGAGCAACTTCCAGCCCGCCCAGTCCTGCTCGGCCATGCCGTCCTCGATCGACAGGATCGGATAGGCGCCCTGAAGCTTGGCGAGATACTCGACCTGTTCTTCAATCGAGCGCCTCTTGCCTTCGCCCTCGTAGATATATTTCCCGTCCTTGAAAAACTCCGATGCTGCGCAATCGAGCCCGAGCACCATGTCGTCGCCGGCTTTGAAACCTGCCGCGTCGATCGCCTTGAGGCAGAAATCAAGCGCGGCCTCCGCGGACGGCAGGTTTGGCGCGAAGCCTCCTTCGTCGCCGACATTGGTGTTGTGTCCCGCCTTTTTCAGCGCTGCCTTTAGCGCGTGAAACGTCTCCGCCCCCCACCGCACGGCCTCGGCAAACGAAGGCGCGCCGACCGGCATGATCATGAACTCCTGGAAATCGATTGGATTGTCGGCGTGCGCGCCGCCGTTGACGATATTCATCATTGGGGTCGGCAAGAACTCTCGCCATGGCGCCGCCGACATAGCGGTAAAGCGTCAAGCCCGAAGCTTCCGCCGCAGCCTTGGCGACAGCGAGGGAAACTCCAAGAATTGCGTTGGCGCCGAGCCTCGATTTGTTTTTCGTGCCGTCGAGCGCAATCATCGTCTCGTCAATCTTGAGCTGATCTTCAGCCTCGAGGCCGGAAACGGCGTCGAAAATGTCGCGATTGACCGCCTCGACTGCTCTCAGGACGCCCTTGCCGCCAAAGCGTCCCTTGTCTCCGTCACGCAGTTCGACTGCTTCGCGCGTTCCGGTCGAAGCGCCAGATGGAACGGCGGCGCGGCCCATCGAGCCGTCTTCCAGCACGACATCCACCTCAACCGTAGGATTGCCGCGACTATCGAGGACTTCACGGCCGACGACGTTCACGATCGCAGTCATTTTGACTCCAAGGCTACTCGTATTGCGTCGGGTCTTAAGGCATCCACGTAACCGATGAAAGACGGACTAGAGGCGACAAGATGGTGGGTTATGCAGCACTTTTGCATTCGTCGGCGCACATTTGACCAAATTGGTCCAAGCTAGCAAAAATATGCATGGCAGAGGCGCTTAGCCACGTGACATCGCCAAAAAATTGGACTAGCAATGATGCGCTAAAAGGAGGCCGCTGCCAAAAGGTTTGGCGCCGGACGCCGTAGGGTCTGTGGGAGGACAAAAGCGTTTCGACAGTCTTGAACCGCCCCCAGTTGCGCGGAACGGATAGTAGAAAAATATCCCGGGATTGTAAGACGCCACTACGCGAGTGAAAAAGGGGCGGGCCGCCGAAGAGCGTCCCGCCCCTTACCTTTGGAAGCGACGTCTCTACTTGTTTTGTCAATACAACGGCAGTGATTCTGGCAGCGAGCCGAGCTACGCTCAGCTCAGCCGCCTTCCGCTTCTCCCTCCGCCCAATTCCGTCGCGTCTCATCGATGTACGCGTCCAGTCGCCCCTCGCTGATTGCGAGCCGGGCTCCCGCCATGAGATCCTGGTAATAGGCGAGGTTGATTTCGGTCAGCCCCATCATCGCGAGGATTTCGCCTGACTTCGTCAGATGTCGCCAATAGGCGCGGGAATAGTCGCGCGCCATCGGCGACGACGACATGGGATCGATCGGGCGAGGATCGTCGGCGAAGCGCGCGTTGCGGATATTGAGACGGCCCTTGCGGGTGAACACCATCCCGTGCCGTCCCGCGCGCGTCGGCATTACGCAGTCGCACATATCGACGCCGCGCCTCATGGCCTCGAGCAGATCGTCGGGCGTTCCGACGCCCATGAGATAGCGCGGCTTGTCGAAGGGGAGATGCGGGACCACGACGTCGAGCGTGTCGAGCATCGCCGCCTGCGGCTCGCCGACCGCCAGCCCCCCGATCGAATAGCCGTGAAAGTCCATCTCGACGAGCGCCTGGGCGCTGAACAGGCGAAGGTCTTTTTCCGTGCCCCCCTGAACGATGCCAAAGATGGCCCGGCCTGGTTGTTGGCCGAAGGCCTCCTTCGAACGCTCGGCCCATCGAAGCGAGAGGCGCATCGCGCGGTCGATCTCGTCATAGGAGCACGGCAGCCTCACGCATTCGTCGAGCTGCATCTGGATGTCGGATCCGAGAAGGCGCTGCACCTCCATCGAGCGCTCGGGCGTCAGCTCATGGCGCGATCCATCGATATGCGACTGGAAGGTCACGCCGCGCTCGTTGAGCTTGCGCAGTTTGGCGAGGCTCATCACCTGAAACCCGCCGGAATCCGTCAGGATGGGGTGGGGCCAGTTCATGAATGTGTGGAGGCCCCCGAGCGCCGCAATCCGCTCGGCCCCGGGCGCCAGCATCAAGTGATAGGTGTTGGAGAGCACGATGTCGTAGCCGAGCGCTCTCACCGCATTCGGGTGCATGGCCTTGACGGCCGCTGCGGTCCCGACCGGCATGAAGGCTGGCGTGCGGATCACGCCGCGCGGAGTCGAGATCGCGCCGGTCCGCGCTCGGCCGTCTGTGGCGTGGACGGCGAAGGAGAATTCGTCGCTCACGGCCTTGCGCCGGCGCGGGTTAAAAGGCAGGCGTCGCCGAACGAATAGAACCTGTATCCGGCTTCAACAGCGTGCGCATAAGCCGCCTGCATCGTCTCAAGTCCGCTGAAGGCCGCGACCAGCATGAACAAAGTCGATCGCGGCAAATGAAAGTTGGTCATGAGCGCGTCGACGCAGCGAAACTTATAGCCAGGAGTGATGAAAATATTCGTGCGACCTGAAAACGGTTCAAGTCGTCCGCTCGCGTCGGCGGCGCTTTCGAGGACCCGCGCAGACGTCGTGCCGACACAGACGATCCGGCCTCCTCCGTACCGCGCAGCGTTCAGCGCATGGGCCGTGGCCGCGCTGATCGAGCCCCATTCGGAATGCATTGTGTGGTCGCGCGTATCCTCGACCCGGACCGGCGCGAACGTTCCGGCGCCGACGTGCAAGGTGACTCTGTGCAGCCCAACCCCGCGCGCCGCGAGGCGAGCAACCAGCGCGGGAGTAAAATGCAGCCCCGCCGTCGGGGCCGCGACCGCGCCAGGCTTGGCGGCGAACATCGTCTGGTAGTCCGCCGGGTCGCTTGGCGACGATGCGCGCCGCGAGGCGATGTAAGGGGGCAGGGGCGGCGCGCCAATGCGCTCAATCGCCTCATCGAGCGCCGCGCCAGTGAACTCAAAGCGCAGCAGAATCTCGCCTGTTTCGCCCTTGTCCTCCACTTCCGCGTCGAGCGCTCCGAGAAGGCAGATCATGCTTTCGCGCGCCTCGCCGAAACGGATGCGCTCGCCGACTTTGAGCCTTTTGGCGGGCCGCGCGAGCGCCCGCCAGCGGCAATCATCGACGCGCTCGATCAGGGTTGCCTCGATCGAGGCGGCCGCCTCGCCTCTGACCCGGACGCCGTCGAGCCGCGCCGGAATGACTCTGGTGTCGTTGACGACGAGCGCATCGCGGGATGTGAGAAAGTCCGGCAGATCGCGCACATGCGCGTCCGTCAGGGCGCCGTCTTGGCCGACAACCAGCATCCGCGCGCTGCCCCGCGGATTCGCGGGAGAAAGCGCAATGCTTTCGGGGGCGAGAACAAAATCGAAGGCGTCGACGCGCATTGCGGTCATCGCCACCCTGTCGAGGACGTCAATCTGACGCGCTCAGGCTGTCGGTTCTAGCCGGCGCCCGTGTTGTCCCGGTCCTCATAAGCCGCAAGCGTCAGCTCAAGCTGGCCTTGATGATCTTGTCGGGATCGCGGACGGGCTCGCCGCGCTTGATCTTGTCGACGTTCTCCATGCCCGATACGACCTTGCCCCAGACCGTATATTGGCGGTTGAGAAAGGGCGCGTCGGCGAAGCAAATAAAGAACTGCGAATTGGCCGAATCGGGGCTCGAAGAGCGGGCCATCGAGACCGTCCCGCGCACATGCGGCTCGCCGTTGAACTCGGCCTTGAGGTCGGGATATTTCGACGCCCCCGTCCCCGTTCCCTTGGGACATCCGGTCTGGGCCATGAAGCCGTCGATGACGCGATGAAAGACGATGCCGTCGTAGAATCCTTCACCGACGAGCCGCTTGATGTGCGCGACATGGCCTGGCGCAAGCGCCGGGTTCATTTCGATCACCACCGGGCCCTTGCTCGTCTCGAGCGTTAGCGTATCGTCTGCGCTGCTCATGTCGTTGCTCCTGATTACTTTGCGCCAGACCCCATGCGCATGCTGACGATCTTGTCGGGATTCGTCACCGCGCCATTGTTGTCCTGGGTCCCGGCCTTGATCTTGTCGACGACGTCCATGCCCGAGGTGACCTCGCCGAAGGCTGTATATTTGCCGTCGAGGAAACCCGCGTCGGCGGTTGTTATGAAAAACTGCGAATTGGCGGAATTCGGATCCTCCGCGCGCGCCATACCCAGGACGCCCCGGGTGAAATGGGTCTGGTTGAACTCAGCCGGCACGTCGGGAAGGCTCGAACCCCCGGAGCCTGTTCCGGTCGGATCGCCCGTCTGCGCCATGAATCCGGGAATGACCCGGTGGAACGTCAGGCCGTCGTAAAACTTCTGCTTCACCAGCGTCTTGATCTGCGCGACGTGCTTCGGCGCCCAGTCCGGGCGAAGCTTGATCGTGACCTTGCCGTGCTTCGTCGTGAGGACGACCGTATTGTCGGAATCTTCAGCCGCGCAGGCGGAAGAAACGGCGAGAAGAGGGAGCCAGAGCGCGGCGCGTCGGCTGCAAGCGAACATGAACGGACCCTTCGAGGAGCGGCTGCCAGTTGCGGCGGGCGGCTTGATAGCAGGTTGAAGAGGCATTGCAACCCGCGCCCCTTCGGGCCGCTTTGAGAGAAGGCAGGGTGCGGAAATTTCGCGCTTTCGCGGTTCGCGCACCTAATAGTATACATCGTTTCGCATTCAGACTCTGGCCGGAACTCCAAGCGATATGTCCCGCACCTGTCTCGCCCTGGTCGCACTCGCTGCGTTGATCGCCTCGGCGGCGCCCGGTTTGGCCGCCGGGCCCGTGACGCGTCAGTGCGATTATCGGGGTGACGGCAAACTGGGGCCGCTCACGGTCGCCTATGATGAATCCGCCCATCTGGTGCGGGTGACCTCAGCCGACGGCCGCCTTTGGCTCTACCAGGACGGGGCGATCGGCCGGCTCGGGCCGGCGATAGCGGCAGCTGATGACCCGGGACCGGTCCAGCAATTCGTCATCGAGCGGGCGGGCCGGGTGGAGGTTGGGTTCCGCTGGCCCGACGACGGCTCGACCGGGCACCTCGCGTATTTCGACCCGGCCGCGTTCAAGAACCCGGCGAAGCGCTGTGTCTGGCGGTCGCTTTGGGACTTCGCGATGGGCTGAAGAGGCAGACCGGCGCCGTCAGCCCCGTTCCTCACATGCCCGTGGTCTGCTGCGGCGCAGGGTCTCGATAGTATGTATTGAGGATAGACAGGCGCGGCTTCTCGACGGGGACCGAGATCGCCTCCCGCCCGTGCCAGCTAGACCTTAGGAGCGAATAGGCCGGGTGGATGACGACAAAGGCGTAGCCCGAGTTCGGCAGGAACGGCACGGTCTTGTCCTTCACAAGCCCGTAGGATTTCCAAGCAAAGACGCCCATCGGCGAAACCTTATAGATCGCCGTGCCGAGCTCGCGCTGCGACTCGTCCTGAGGCAGATAGATCTGCATCGTCAAGACCTTCCTGCGCGTATCAGGATGGGGCTTGATCGCGTAGCCGTTGAGGTCGGTGTAGAGCACGGGGCGCGGGTGCATCGGCACCGGCCACGTCTCGCCGCTTTTCTTGGCGCGGATGCGGAAACCCTCGTCCAGCTTTTCCCGGAGCGCCGAGGCGATCTCCGGCGAGGCCAGCACCCGACGCACGACCTCCCAAAGCGGGCGGCTCTCCTCCGATCCTGGATCGCTTCGTTCGTCGTAGAGAGGATACTCCCGCCGCGTTCCATCTCCGTTCAGTCCGGCAAAACGGTCGACGTCGGGGAAGCGCTGCACGAGGCGGGCGTAAAAGTCGCTCGGGAAGAAGTCGCGAAAACGAATCAGCGGATAGGGCTTACGGAACGCCTCGGCCGTCAGGATGGAATTGGTCGCGGATTCGAGAACCCGGCGGAACTCATCGCCCCCCGCATTGTCTAGGTGAGCGGCAGATTTTTCTCGGGCCTCGGCCATACCCATGATGTCTTGCCTCAATCGCAATTTCGATCGACAAACAGCATTATAAACCGGGCGCCGGAGTAAGCCCAGGTTTTCCAGAACTCAAATCGGCCCGTGGCGGGAGACCCGGCTTGACAGAGACTCAACGCTCGTCGCAATCGGCCGGCGCGCCGATGTCTAGCCGAGCGATGATCCTCTCGCCATCCCTACGTTACCGTCTGGAATATATCGGATTTCGGGCCGCTCAAGCAGCCGCGACTTTGCCGCTCGAAGCTGTGTCGCGGACTTCTGGCTTGGGCCTGGCGGCTCATCGCGCCTCGTCTCCATCAGCGGGAACGCGCGCTCCGCAACCTCAAGCTGGCCTATCCAGAGCTTTCGGACGCCGAGCGCAAGCGGATCGTCGGGGCCTGTGGGAGAACCTCGGGCGCACGTTCGGCGAATCGTTCCACCTCAAGGAGATCATCGCCAGAAGCAAATCCGCTTCGAACCGCAGGAGCGACTCGAGGAGATCGTCCGCGGTGAACCCTGTGTGGTCTGCGGTTTTCATCTCGGCAACTGGGAGCTTGTCGCCTCTGCCATCAAGCTTATGGGCGCGCTGTTCACCGGCGTCTATCAGCGTCTCAATAACCCCATTGTCGATGAGGAGACCCGCAAGCTGCGCACCTTCCTTTACGAGGGAGGCCTTCTGCCGAAGACTCCAATGAGCGCGCGGGGGCTCATGAAGACGGCGAAGAGTGGAGGCTATCCCGCGTTCCTCGCCGGCGCATTCGACCGTTTTTCCCGCTCTTTCGCTCGCAAGGCCGGGTTGCCGCTCTATGCCGGCGCCGCCTTCCTCATGACGGCGCGCCTTGGCAGGGACGGCATTGAGGGAACGTGTGATGCCGGTTTCTTGCAGGAGAGCGACTAGGACGGGCTGCTAGCCCGCTCATGCGCCAGGGAAGCCCGTACCGACAGGAGCTCGGACTGAGTGCCTCGAAAATAAAGACGTCCGTTCTGGTCGAGGAGCGGCAACAATTCAAAGCCTGAACTTCTGTCGGCAATCGGCTGTCGCGTCACGGCAATTTTCATAGACATAATCACCCGATCAATCCTTTTCGTAACATACAGCTCCACTAAATGCCGCAGCATTTTGGGCTGAACACGGATCTCGAGCCGCGGAGACTGAACATCCACGTCATTCCAAATCATCTTCGCCGACCGGTGAAGCTCATAAGGCTCGAAATACTCGTTAGTTTGGACAAACGCCGCGACATCGACCTCAAAGCGATTGAAACTTGTCCCGCTATCGCCTACAGACAGCGCGTTCGCGACCGTCCCAACGCCGTTCAGAACAGAATATTCCAACGATGAGGGCAGTAAGTGCCCGATACCATGACTCGATATTATTCTTTGTTGTCGAATGATATCGCTAAATGTGACGTCGATGTCTAGCCAATACATTCTCGACCGCGAATCCGGTCGTTCGCGAAATGATGTGCGGACAGTCCCGGTTGCCATGGTTCAAATGTAGCTGCTAGCGCTCGTGAGTGAGGGCACACTCTAACATAGTATGTGAGCAAGGGTTCTCACCAATCTGTGGTGTCTTCCGCAAAAAAAGATTCGTTCGCGCTCATTGCTGGACGGCCCGCGATTTGTTGGAGATCGCGAGGGGCGCGATAAGTAGGATATTCTCGTGATTGAGGTGCCTGAGCGAGGCTTTGTATGTTCACTGGAATTATCAGCGACGTCGGGCAAGTAATTGATATTGCGACGACCGGCAAGCTGCGACGTCTGAGGATCGCTAGTGCCTACGACGCCAGGGCGATTGCCATCGGAGCATCGATCGCCAATTCGGGCGCGTGTCTCACTGTGGTCAGCGCCGAGTCGCGCGAGGGCGGTTCCTCGATCGCTTTTGACGTCGGCGCCGAGACGCTTTGCGTGACGACGCTTGGGCAGTGGCGGGCAGGGGCGCGAATCAACCTCGAGCGGGCGCTCCGAGTCGGCGACGAGCTCGGCGGCCATATGGTGAGCGGCCATGTTGACGGGATCGCCGAGATCGTCTCGCGGCGAGATTTTGACGGCATGGCGCATTTCCGTTTCCGCGCTCCGAAGGACCTCGCGAAATTCATCGCCGTCAAGGGCTCGGTCGCGCTCGATGGGACGTCGCTCACGGTCAACGCCGTCGACGGCGACACATTCGAGGTGCTGCTGATCCCCCACACTCTGCAAGTGACCACATGGCGCGAGAGGAAGGCGGGCGACCGGGTCAATATCGAAGTCGATCAGATGGCGCGCTACGCGGCGAGGCTTATGGAGATGGGGTGAGACCCGGCATCACGACTGCCTCCGGCAAAAGTCTTTCGAATCTCAGCTTCGCGCGGCGCTGCTCTTTCCTTCAAGAAGCCTTTGGACCCTTCTGCGCTGTATTTAAAGAGAAGAAGATATTTTGGCATGTATCGCCTCCCTCTACGCCGTTTCCTCCGACCGGGAAGTATCATCCGCGGTTAGTGGTTTTGTCAAACCGCCGTTGGGCCATGAGGCTACGCCGCGCGGCTCATGGAGACGGGGCGCGGGGAGTCTCAGCCAGGGGTCATCCGACACCGGAAAACCCTTATCGACGTCAGGGCCACCGCCTCGACGTCGAGTTACGGGTTTGCAACAAACGCCCGGTGACGCATATCGAGCCTTTATCCTTGATCGACGAAGGCGCGTAAGAGCCTCGGGGCAAGCATGATCATGCGTCCGTATTCGACCTGAATAAGCCCGCGCTTCTGCAGCCGCCGCAGCATGACTCCGACAGAATTGCGCGAAAGGTTTGCCGCGCCCGCGAGTTCATCCTGCGTGACGGGCGCGGCGACTGTGCCTGCGTCTTGTGGGCCGGCAAAACGGCAGCCCCCCAGCCTCAACAGTGCCGCTCCGCAGCGGCGTTCAGCGTCCCGGATCATGAGATCAGACGCCATAGCGGCGTTGATGTCGCCGTAGTTCAGCAACAATTGCAAAAAGTGCGCCCACCACTGGGGTTGTTCACTGAGCGTCCGTTTGATCGTGGACTCGGAAATGCGGACGACCCACGCAAGCGTCCTTGCGTTCGCAGCAATCCGCGCAGGCTTGTTGAACAGCGCCGGGATGTAGCCCAGCCAGAACACGGGATGCACCAGATGCATCATGGCAGTGTCGGTCGGGCCAAGGGTCGTGCGCACCGCAAGGGTTCCTTGCGCGAGTCCGATCAACTCTCCGCGCTCTTCGCCACCGACTTGTAGCGGGGCCCCGGCCTCAAAGCGACGCAGGTCACAACCCGAGAGAATAGCTCGCTGAAAGTCGTAGGATGTTTGACTGAGCCATCCGCGCGTCGTGACGCTGCGGAGCCCCTCCTCCCGATCCAATGGAAATTTCCCCTGAACAAGCAAATTTTGCGGCGCTTGCTCGTCGCTCCGCCTCCTCTTGCACGAAATCCGAGCTTTCCGTTGAGTTATTTCGGGCAAGGCGGCTGCCGACACGAAAAATTGAAGATGATAGGGCCTGATTGCCCAATTTTGGGCGCCGCTACAACCTTGGACGTGCTTTGAACCTCCCAGCCCGGTCGTCGCAGACGGGTCCGCGGCGAAGTTGGGGCGGGAGAACAATTATGCAATGTCAATTGCGCGGGAAGCGAATACTGTTGGCCGGCGCATCGATGCTGGCGCTCATGGCGGGGGCCGCCTCGGCCAGCGCCGAAACGTTTGATTTTACCGGGTCGGTACAGACCTTCACGGTCGCGACCAGCGGTCTTTATGACATTGAGGCCGATGGGGCGCAGGGAGGAGCATCGTTTACTTTCTCCGGCGGTGCTGGCGCGGAACTGAGGGGCAAAGTATTCCTGACCGCCGGCGAGACCCTTAACATCATCGCCGGCGGCATGGGCGGGTCGGGAGCTAATGGCGTTGGCTACGCTGGCGGCGGCGGCGGATTTCAGCGCTGTCTTCGCGCCCGGGCAAGCTTTGATCATCGCTGGCGGCGGCGGCGGCGCGTCGTATGGCACACAGAACGGTTCGGGCGGCACCACTTCGACAGACGCCGCCAATGGGACTGATGCTCCCAACGGCGGTAAAGGCGGAGAAAGCGGAGACGGCGGCTTTGGCGGCGCCGGCCTCAGCGGCGGCGGCGGCGGGGGCACCGGCTTAGGTTCATCTGGCTTGGATAGCACCGGCTCCCTTTACAAGGCCGGCGGCGGCCAGGGCTACATAGGCGGGACACCCTTTGACGGAGCCGGCGCTGGCGGCTTTGGCGGTGGTGGCGGCGGCGGCCTTTACGGCGGCGGCGGCGGCGGCGGTTTCTCGGGCGGTGGCGGCGGCGCAGGCGGTGGCGGTGGTGGCGGCGGCGGCGGCGGCTCCTACATTACGCGGGACGCCACGGACGTGTCCGGCATGGTTGCCGCGAATTTGGGGAACGGGTTTGTCACCATCGACCCGGTCACCGCCGCGGTCCCCGAGGCCTCGACCTGGGCCATGATGCTCGCGGGCTTCACCGGTCTCGGCGCGCTTGCGCTGCGCAAGAAGAAAACCACGCTCGCCTGATCCGCGTTTCGCTTACAAACTGAAGGCGGCGCTCACGCGCCGCCTCTTTCGTTTTCGCCTCCGGAAGGTGAACAAAGAATCCCGTAATGCACAATATTGGGCGCCGTTAACTTTGCGGGCGTGCTTGGGTAGGCTGGCCGGCGTCGTCCCAGACGACGCGGGGCGGGGACACTGAGGGGACTGATCATGCAAAGCAAATTTCGAGCAAAGCGAATCTTGTTGGCAGGCGCATCGATGCTGGCGCTCATGGCGGGGGCCGCCTCGGCCAGCGCCGAAACGTTTGATTTTACCGGGTCGGTACAGACCTTCACGGTCGCGACCAGCGGGTTGTACGAGATCATGGCCGGAGGGGCCCAAGGCGGCGGAGCGACCGGACTCACTGTCTTCTCCGGTGGCCAAGGCGCCGTTGCGAGCGGGGAGATCTTCCTGAACGCTGGCGACACGCTGAACGTCATTGTCGGCGGCCAGGGCGGCGCAGGAGCCTCGAGCGGAAATTTCGGCGGCGGCGGCGGCGGTTTCAGCGAGGTCGACGATTTGACCACTTTTGAACAAATCGTTGTCGCGGGCGGTGGTGGCGGCGCGTCGCCGGCACAGGACGGTGGTCCTGGGCTGGGTGGGGCAGCCGGCGGCGCTGGGACCGATTCCGCCTCAGGCGGCGGCGCGGGGGGGACTGGTGGACATGGCGGCTCGGGTGGAAATAGCCCCGCCGCCGTGGGCGGGGGCGGCGGCGGCGGCGGCGGCGCCGGGGTTGCCTCAGCCGGACACGATGGCGTCAGTGGTTATCTTCCCCATGGTTTGGGCGGCAGCGGCACGACTGGCGGCGGAGGAAGTGAGGCTGGATACTTCGCCCAAGGCGGCTTCGGCGGGGGCGGCGGCAGCGGCGATTACGGCGGCGGCGGCGGCGGCGGTTTCAACGGCGGTGGCGGCGGCGCGGGCCGTGGCGGCGGTGGCGGCGGCGGCGGCGGCTCCGTTCTTTCGAACCTCCTCTCCAACCAGTCCGGGGGGGAGGGCCAGAATTCGGGGAACGGGTTTGTCACGATCGACGCGGTCACCCCCGCGGTCCCCGAGGCCTCGACCTGGGCCATGATGCTCGCGGGCTTCACCGGTCTCGGCGCGCTTGCGCTGCGCAAGAAGAAAACCACGCTCGCCTGATCCGCGTTTTGGCTGCAAAATTTGGAGGCGGCGCCCCGTGCGCCGCCTCTTTCGTTTTCGCCTCCGGAAGGTGAACAAAGAATCCCGCAATGCACAATATTGGGCGCCGTTAACTTTGCGGGCGTGCTTGGGTGGCTGGCCGGCGTCGTCCCAGACGACGCGCGGCGGGTGGCAGGGACGCCAAGGGGAGCAGTCATGCAAAGCAGATTTCGAGCAAAACTAATCTTGCTGGCCGGCGCATCGATGCTGGCGCTCATGGCGGGGGCCGCCTCGGCCAGCGCCGAAACGTTTGATTTCACGGGATCTTTACAGACATTCGTGGCCACAGCCACCGGGGAGTACGACATCACGCTCGCGGGGGCCCAGGGGGGACAAGCGACCGCACGAACGACGATGATGGGCGGCAAGGGCGCTCAAATTGGCGGCGAAGTGTTCCTGACCGTTGGCGAGACGCTTACCATCGTTGTGGGCGGCCAGGGCGCGCCGGGCATCGGCTACGCCAACGGCGGCGGCGGCGGCGGCGGTTACAGCGACGTCTCCGGCGCTGGCAATCTGCTCGCTATGGCCGGCGGCGGCGGCGGCGCGTCGCCGAACCAGAACGGTGGTTCCGGGCTGACGGGGAACGCCGGTGGCAATGGGATGAATCAGACGGGCGGCGCGGGGGGGACTAATGGCAACGGCGGCGGCGGCGGTCGCGACGGCGGGGGCGAAAATGGCGGCGGCGGCACGGGCAGCGCCACGCCAGGTCAGGACGGAGTGGGTTTTGACAGTGGCCTAGGCGGCCACTTCCTCAGTGGAGGGGCAGGGAACGGCTTTGGCGGCGCCGGCGGCTTCGGCGGCGGCGGCGGCAGCGGCCATTACGGCGGCGGCGGCGGCGGCGGTTTCTCCGGCGGCGGCGGCGGGGCAGCCGTCCAGGGCGGCGGCGGCGGCGGCGGCGGCTCCTATTTTGCGCCCGTCTTGACCAACACTTTCGGCATGGATGGCGCGAATTCGGGGAACGGGTTTGTCACGATCGACCCGGTCACCGCCGCAGTCCCCGAGGCCTCGACCTGGGCCATGATGCTCGCGGGCTTCACCGGCCTCGGCGCGCTGGCGCTGCGCAAGAAGAAAACCACGCTCGCCTGAACGGGCGCGGTTTGGCTGCAAAATTTGGAGGCGGCGCCCCGCGCGCCGCCTCTTTTCATGTGACGGTCCCGGAGCGCGAAGAACAGCCTCGGCCCCACACGGGCTTCAACCCGCGCGGGCCCGCACATAGGCGCGTTCGCCTGTTCTCGGGCAAGACCAGACTTCCACTGTCTCGCCCGAAGGCGGATCGAGGAACCGCTCGCCGGTAAACGTCCAGTCCGGTCCGGGCGGAGCGTCGAGAGGGCGGCGCTTGTAGCCGCCCTTGCGGAAGAAGAACCAGATCAGAAGGAGCGCAAGACCGAAGCCGACGGGCAGGCCAAACGCGATCATGAAACGGGTTCGATCACCGCTGCGGTGCCGTAGGCGACGATCTCGCTCATCGTCTGGCCGATCTCGGCGCTGTCGTAGCGCATCATCAGGATGGCGTTGGCGCCCATTGCCGTCGCGTTCTCAACCAGCCGATCCAATGCGTGCCGGCGCGCCTCCTCGAGCAACCGCGTGTATTCATGGATCTCCCCGCCGACGATGGTGCGAAGACTGGCCATGATGTTGCCGCCGAGCCCTCGGCTACGCACGACGACGCCGAAGCATTGTCCAAGCGTCCGGACAGTGCGATGGCCGGCGATGTTTTCGGTGGTGGCGACGATCACGTGCGAATCTCCGTGTTTTCAGCGAGTTTCGCACGGCAAGCCTAAACAACAGTTGCACCGCCTGGCGTCGGAGGCCCCAATCGCCAGCAGCCCTACTTGTTGATCGTCGCGGCGCCCACCATGCACGCGGCCTCGTCTTGCGACCCCGTGCCGCCCGAGCAACCGATCGCGCCGATCAGCTTGCCGTCCTCGATCAGCGGAATGCCTCCGCGGGAGGCGATGATGTCGTCGAGCGTCAGCTGGTATTTAAGATCGTTTTTCTGAATGCCTTCCTCGAAAGCTTTGGTCGGACGGCGGAATTTGACCGCTGTCCGCGCCTTGTGCTCCGAAATGGCGATCGAGCCGAGTTGAGCGCCGTCCATGCGGGCAAAGCCGACGAGGTTGGCCCCGGAATCGACGACGGTGACGTTGAGCGCCCAGCCGCGCTTCTCGGCCTCCGCGGCGGCCGCCGCTATCGCGGCTTGAGCGCGAGCGAGCGAAATCGGCGCGCCATAGGGCGTCGCGTTCGGCATCTTGTCGGGGATGACGTCGAGGGGATTCTGCTGCGCGCCCGCCGCGCTCGAGAAACCAAGAAACGCAGTCAAAATCGCCGCACGCAGCCGAAGCGTCATGGTCGTTCCTCCACTATTGTCCCTAAGGGGATTATTGCGCCGCTCACCGCCGCCCGGCAAGGAGGCATTATGGCATGACGGTGCTTTACGAAATCACCGATCCGACTTAGCTTTCGTAAAGACGCAATTCGGAGCGGTTGGAGCGGCGGGTAAACCCATGTTTGGTGCGCGAAGTCTCATCCTGATTGGCCTTCTGAGCGTGGGCGTCGCGGCGACCGAGGCGTCGGCCCAATCGCTGTTCAACTTTCCGTTGAGCTTGCCCGGCTCGGCGCCCGCGCCCAATCCGCAGACCTTTCTGCCGCCGGACGCGGACCCCAACTACTCGACCCCAGGCGGTTTCGACAACGAGGTCGACATGACCCGCTTCACCCGCAAAGAGGTCAATGATCCGACGGGCCAGCCGGCGGGCACGCTCACCATCAATACGCGCGAACGCAAGCTCTATCTCTCGGAGGGCGGCGGGCGGGCGCTGCAATATGGGATCGGCGTCGGGCGCCAGGGCTTCGCCTGGAAAGGCTTGGCCGAGATCGGGAGGAAGGCGTTTTGGCCCGGATGGACCCCGCCGCCGGAAATGCTGGCGCGACAGCGCGGCCTGCCGGTGCATATGGATGGCGGCATGGAGAATCCGCTCGGCGCGCGGGCGCTCTACTTGTTTGAAGGCAAGAAGGACACGTTGTTTCGCATCCACGGCACCAATGAGCCCAACTCGATCGGCAAAGCCGTGTCGTCCGGATGCATCCGCATGATGGACGCGGACGTGATCGACCTTTATGGGCGGGTCGCGAAGGGGACGCCCGTCGTTGTGCTATGAGTGTGGCCCGGTGCAGCGCGCGATCGACCAGGTCTGCGCCGGCCGAGGAGTGGATCGGGGCGCGTTCGCTGCATTACACTCGATCTTTCCCGGTAGGCTCGGGACAAGCCCCTATAACGCAGCCCGCGCTTGTTCGACCGCGATTTTCAGGCTGGCCCACGGAATCGTTTCGGACCTTGACTTCAGCGTCGCCAAGCTGATTGATTTTGCGCTAGGCAACTGACCCGTGGGGACCACATAAAATTCCCATTGGCTCGCCTTCCTATGGTCCGTCCCGTCGTCTGTGAGGGGATGGTAGGCGAACACATAAATGTGCGCGTGCCGACCGGTCTGCGCGGTCCAGGTGACTCCGTTTTCATAGTATCCGGTTTTCTCCGATATTCCGAAGCTCGGACTCGTAGGTTTTTTCGGCGCAGTCCACGTTTGTCGAGCGGCTGACTGCTTCACCTCAAGACGGCAGCCACTCATGTGTTGAAGGTCCCAGCCGTTCCAACCGCCGGAGCATAAATGCCAGTCCGGCGCGAGCGCCTTCCAAATGATAATCTCCGCCACCAACCCTCGGTAGCCGTTCTCCACGAGGGGACTTCCAAATGAGGGCGCAAGCGGCGCTATACACCTCATCTACGGTGGGAGGAGACAATGATGGAGTGACTTCGACTAAAGCTTTTTCAGACATGGACTTTCCTTGCTTCGATCCAAATGCGTCGCCGACTATTGTCCGCCACTCAGCGGTCGGGTGCTTGTGTCGCTCCAGATGCTCCCGGGCTCAGTTATTAGCACAGTAAACACGGCGCACGGCGAGGCGATGCCGCGCAAAACATGGGCTCCCAGCGCAACGAGCGGCACGGTCGTCGCGGCGGCGAACGCCCCCGAGATGAGAACGGCCCTATCGAGCGGGCGGCACAACCCCTCGAAGCGGCTGACCAGATTGACGGCGGGGCCGATGGCGGTGAAATCGAGCCGGTCGGCGGCGCCGATATTGCCCCAAAGCATCTCGCCCAGATGCAGCGCAACGCCAAAGGGCAGGGGCGCGAGCCCGTCCCGCCGTCGGGCCTCGTCGAGATGCGCCATGCCGCTCCGTGCGGCGGCGACCGCCTTGAGCGCAGCTTCGCAGGCGTTGCGCGGCGACCCGGCGGCGACCGGAAAGATCGCCAGCACGCCGTCGCCCATGAATTTGAGCACCTCGCCGCCAAAAGCGTGCACGGAGCCGGCGATGCGGTCGAACCAGGCGTCGAGGGCGGAGATGACCGCGGAAGGCGGGTTGCTTTCGGACAGCGCTGTGAAGCCGCGCAGGTCGGCGAACAGGAGCGCCGCCTCGATGGTCTCGCCGACGCCGCGCCGCAATGGACCGACCAGCACGCGCGCCGCGCTGCGCCGGCCGAGATAGGCTTCGAGCGTTGCGCTCAACGTCGCTCGTGCGGTGAGGGTGGCGAGCGGCGCCGCGGCGAAGCGCGCGGCTTCTCGCAGGCGGTCGGCCTCATCGGGGGCGAACGGACGCGAGCCCACCCAGCCCAATTTCGGTCCGTCCGGGGTCGGTCCGACGGCGTCTTCATGCGGCGGGCCGGCTGCGAGGCCCGCAAGCCAGCGCCGGCCCGCTTCGGCCGGCGGACCGTCCGCCCCCGAGAAGCCACCCGCCGCAAATCCCAGCGCCTCGATCACCTCGCCGCTCCCGGCCCGCCACAGCCAAGTCCGGCGGGCGACGAGCGGGTGCGGCGCGGCCAGCGTCAGAGCGCCGCCGGCGAGCGGGGCGCCATCATCAATCAGACGCTGGCCGAGGTTCGCCAGAAAAAGTTCAGAAGTTGGCGACTCGGCGGCCGCGTCAACCAGCCAGGCGAGGGTTGAAGACAGGGACATGGCGCGATCATCCGCCGGACTTGCCTTCGTTGTCATTAGGGTTTCAGTTCCGCTGTCCGCCGGCCGACCATCTTTTCGGTGGCGTTCCTACAATCATTCAACCAAACGGTTGATCTTCGACCATCGGCCCCTATATGCAGCCTTGGAACCCAGCGCGTCTCGGGCGCATGTCGATTTGGCCGCCGCTTACGCGTCTGTAGTGCGGGAATGAGTTTTCACTTTAAGGAGAGTCCAATGGATGAGTCGCTCGTGGTCCGGCGCGAGACCCAGGTCGCAGCTCCCCTCGCAACTGTCTTCGCGTTTCTGACCGATCCGCAAAAGATCCTGAGCTGGATGGGCGCCGAAGCGGACACGGACGCCCGTCCAGGCGGGCTTTATCTGGTCAAGGACATCGCCGGGCGACCGGGCCGCACCGCGCGCGGCGAATTCCGCGAGGTCGTCCCGGTCCATCGCCTGGCCTATAGTTTTGGCTGGGACGACGACGCGAATGTGCCCCCCGGCTCGAGCCTGGTGGAGATCGACCTCTTGGAGCGGAATGGCGGCACGCTTGTGCGCATGACCCATACGGGACTTCCCAACGCTTACGAGCGCGAAGGCCATGCCAAGGGCTGGGCGTACTATCTCGGCAGACTGGAGGTCGCCGTCTCGGGTGGAGATCCGGGCGTCGATCGTGGTCCGCCGGGCTACGTCGCACGAGCGGTCTAGCTCCGTCGCGACCGCACCCGGCCGAAATGCCATGCGCAAAAGAGGGCCATGACCGGCGCTCCCATGCCGAATACCGCCCATTCGAGGACGACGTCCGCGCCTTTCGGGGCGAATTCGAACAAAAGCGCGAAGCCGACTGCGAGATTAAGGAATCCCCAGAAAACATTGATCACAGGCGAGGATTCGCCGACGCCCGGCGGTGAGGCGAACGGGGTCTGGAACGAATTGCCGCTGATCCCCTGAACAAAATGCGGGACGCCATTCGCCAGAAACAATCCGCCGACGAACTGCAGCAAGAAGATATACCAGGGAATGCTGAACATGTCGGTTCGCCTTCACTTGCTTGTTGGAATGCGGGAGCGCCCGGATCCGGTTCCGGCCCAACGGGCGATCATCTTAGCGAGACTGGGCCCGATCAGGATCACCAGGAGCAATCGTCCGATCTGCATCGCCATAACAAAGGGAAGGTCGACCGGGGACGACGCGGCGATGATCGCCACCGCATCGGCGCCGCCGGGGCTGGTGGCGAGATAGGCGGTCAGCGGGTCGGTTCCCGCCGCCTCGTGGAGGGCGAAGGCGAGACCGCCACACATCGCGATCAGCGTGAAGATCGAGGCCAGGATGATCGGCAATTGCTTCCACGCATAGAGAACCGTTTCGCGCGTGAAACGCATGCCGATGGACCATCCGACCAGCGCATAGCAAATCGCCAGAAGCCACGGCGGCAGCGTGATCCTCAGCGTGTGGCTGGCTGAGAGAGGGGCGCCGACAAGCATCGGCACGAGCAGCGCGCCAGCCGGGATCTTGAGTTTGACCCCGACAATCGCGCCGCCCAGGCCCAGCGCGAGCGTCGCCAGGAAAGGACCGGGCGCCAGATGCGGAAACCAGTCGATTGCCGCCGGCGCCGCGGCGCCAGCGGGCAGCCACGCCCGGGCGACAAGGGACGCGACCAGTCCGACGCAGGCGACGCGCAGATATTGCATGACCGCGACCAGCCGCATGTCGCCGCCGAAGGCGTCGGACATCAGCACCATCGCCGTCGCCGCGCCAGCCGACGATCCCCAGACCGCGGTCGTGCCCGGAAGCACTCTCAGCCGCGTGAGCGCATAGCCGAGGACGGCGGCGAACAAGATCACTGCGCCGATCAAGGCGAGGAACATCGGCCATCTTCGAAAAATCGTCATCACGATTTCGGGGGTGATGGCGCGGGCCACGAGACAGCCAACGAAACCCTGAGCCATAACAAAGCCCCAGGGCGGAATGCTCACGCGCCCCTCGAACCACGACAGAAGGATGGCCGCCGCGATTGCGCCAAGCATCAGAGCCGCAGGCAGGCGCACGAGTTCAAAGGCCGCAACGCCGACCACCGACGCGCCGAGAAGGGCAGCCCATTGCAGGACCGGCTTTGTCTGGCGAAGCGTCAAATGCGACATTCGGTCTTCAGCCAGGGTCAGTCGGCGTAATTGTCGATGACCGCGTCTGCGATGGCGCGCTTGGTGATCACCCCGACGACATCGGCGGCGCGGGGCCGGTGCTCGCCATGGAAGACGATCGCCGCGCCCGCGCGGTGGCGCCTGAGGCGAGCCAGCACGAGGCTCAGTAAGTCGACGTCGCGGCAGACGACTGCGCGCTTCTCGACGAAGTCGTCCACCGGCCGGTCGGGATTATTGACGCTTTCGCGCCATATGCCGGAGCGCGGCGGGATCAAGCCGACGATTCGACCCTCGTGTTCGACAATCATGGCGCGCAGATCGTCGACGTCTTCCCAACCGATGCATTCGCGCAGCGTTGAACCTGCCTTGGCGAGTATGAAGCGCCGCTCCATGATGTCCTGCGCCTGCTGGACGAGGTAGAGATTGACGTGGCGCTCCTTCGGGATGCGATGCCCGCGGTGGCGGAGTTTGACGGTGTAGATCGTCTCGGGGATGAGCGCGCGCCTCACGCCGGCGGCGACCGCCACGGCGACGATGACGGGCACGATGATCGCGTAGTCGCGCGTCATCTCGAACACCATGATGATGGCGGTCATGACGCCGCCGGTGCCCGCGCCGACCATCGCCGCCATGCCGACGATCGCCGCCGACGGCGCCGTCAAGCCTGCGTTGGGCAGGACGAGCGCGGCGAGGGATGCGAAGGCCGCGCCCAGCGTTGCGCCGAGATAGAGCGAGGGCGAGAAGATGCCGCCTGAAGCGCCGCAGCCGAGGCTGACCGTGGTCGCGAGCAATTTGAGCACGAAGAGCAGGACCAGCAGGTTGGTCGCCGTCATGTCCTTGTCCAGGATCGACTGGATCACGCCATAGCCGACGCCATCGACATAGGAATGGCCGAACGCGTGCGTGAGGCCCACCATCATGAGGCCGATCAGCGTCATGCCGATGATGTTTTGCGTGTAGATGCCGCCCGGTATCTTTGGAAAGCCGTCCTCCATGAACACGAGAAGCCGAATGAAGGCCCAGGCAGCGACGCCGCATAACGCGCCGAGGCAGACGAACGCGATCGCCTCCTCGACCCCGAACGAACTGGCGGGGGGAAAGAAGACCTCAGGAACCGTAAAGGCGGGACTGGGGCCGATGAGGATGCGACCGATCAGGGTCGCCGCGCCGGTCGCGACCACGACGGGAAGAAAGGTGCGGTTGGAGACCTCCGGCAGCAGGATCTCGATCGCAAACAGCACGCCGCCGAGCGGCGTGTTGAAGGTCGCCGCTATGCCCGCGCCCGCGCCCGCCGACAGGAGCGTGATTGTCTGGCCGGTCGACAGCCCGATCGCCTTCGAAAACGACGATCCCAGCGCCGAGCCGATCTGGATGATCGGCCCCTCGCGGCCAACTGACGCGCCCGAGCCGATCGAGAGCGCCGAGGCGAGCGACTTGATAACCGCGACGACGCCGCGAATCTCGCCGCGCTTGTAGAAGATGGCGTCCATCACCTCCGGGACGCCATGACCCTTGGCTTCCGGCGCGAAGCGATCCACCAGATAGACGACAAGGAGGCCGCCGAGGATCGGCGACAGGATGACCCAGTTTCCCCAGCGACTTGGCCCTTCGAGGATATTCGCGTCATAGGGGATCTTGAACACGCCGTTGATCATGGCGTTGTGGATAAGGCCGATCAGCGCCCTCAGCGCCACCGCGCCGACGCCAGTCATGATGCCTACGCCCAGCGCCATAAGGCAGAGGATGAACAGGCTGACCCGCCGCTCGTCGCGGTGGCCAGCGATCGGCTCAGACGAAACGGCGGCATCGGCGGTCGTTGACGACATTCTTCCTGCTTCTCTTGGGAAATCAAAAATCGGGCGGGCGTGCGGCGTCTGTCTCGGACCATCTCGGGGCGGCCGCCGTCAACCCTCAATAAGTTCAGATCAGGGCGTTCGACCCGCCGAGCGGGGCCCGATCCCCGCTCGCATCACCAAGCGGCGCAGCGGCCCCACTGTGGAGAGCGTGGCCAAGGCAGCGCCACGCGCGACGTCGATCGCGCCGAAGTGAGTAAGCAATGACTGGTTGAGGCCGTCAACCGCGGCGGTCCTGAGCGCGACGTCGGCGCGCCTGGCGCGCTCGTACGCGCGTAAAGTGTCCGCCGCGCCGATATCGTGTTCTGAAGCTCGCGCTTCGACCGCGCAAGCGACAATCGTGGCGACGTCGCGTAAGCCAAGGTTGAGCCCTTGCGCGCCAATTGGCGGCAGGACGTGCGCCGCGTCGCCCACGAGGGCCAGCCGTTCCCCCGCGATTCTCGGCACGGTCTGGCGCATCATGGGGAAGAATCCGCGCTCGCCCTCGATGCGCATGGCGCCGAGGATAGAGTGCGCCTGGCGTTCGATCTCGCGCGAAAGGGCTTCTTCCTCTAGCCCCTCGCGCCGCCGCGCTTCCTCTTGCCCCATCACCCAGACGAGGCTCGAGCGGTGGGGCGCTGTCGCGCTGGCCGGCAGCGGAACGAGGGTGAATGGCCCGCCGCGGGTGTGAAACTCGGTCGAAAAGTCGCCGTGGGGCAGCCGATGGGCGAGGAACACCGTCAATGCGCTCTGCGGATAACGATGGACGCGCGCTTTGAGCCCCGCGGCGCGCCGCGCCCCCGAATTCCGACCATCGGCCCCGATCGCGAGCCGGGCCACGATCTCGCGACCGTCTCCGAGCCTGGCGCGGACGGCGCCGGCGGAAAACTCGTATGCCTCGATCCCGATGGCGACCCGCTCGACGCCAGCGATCTGGGCGACCTTGGCCGCGAGCGCCTCGGCCATAAGGTCGTTTTCGATATTCCACCCGAAGGCGTCGAGCCTGATCTCGGCCGCGCGGAACTCCACCGGCCGCGGCGGAAAGAAGCCTCCCGTGTCGTCGATGAGGCGCAATGAGCGCAGGGGCGCGGCGCGGGGCTGCAAATCAGCCCATAGACCAAGGGATTTCAAAAAAGCCACGGATTGGTTGAGGAGCGCGACGGTCCGTCCCCGACCGGTCCGCTCGGCAGCGCCGCAGCAGACGACGTCGAACCCGGCGTTGGCCATGCCGTACGCGGCAGTCAGTCCGGCAAGCCCCGCTCCCGCGATCAGAACGTCCGAACCGCTCCGGGAGGACTCATCGCCGTTGGTCATCGTCGGTCTCCCCGCGCGCGTCCCTCACTACAGCCTATGGTTCAACTTTGCGGTCGGGGAGACGGCGCCGCGCGACATTGATAAGGCGGAAGCTATAAGGTCAAGCCAACGCTGGACCCGCAAGCGAGTCGCGCGGCAGGCGGACAGGGCAGGGCATGACGATCGAAAAGCGGCCCGTTGACGTCGCGAGCGCCGCGGGTTTCTCCGTCCACCTCTTCACCGCCTCGGGCGGCGCGGTGGCGGTGCTTGCGCTTTACGCGGCGATCGAGCGCAATTTTGCCGCCTGCTTCGCCTGGCTGGGCTTGGCTTTATTCATCGACGGAATTGACGGCACGCTCGCTCGCGCCGCGCGGGTGCAGGTGACGGCGGCGTCGATCGACGGCACAGTTCTGGACCTGGTGGTTGATTTCCTCACCTATGTGCTGGTGCCGGTGGTGGCGCTGTGGCGCTCGGACCTGATGCCGACCGAGGCCTCATTCTGGATCGGCCTTGTGGTCACGATCGCCTCGGCGCTCTATTTCGCCGACACCCGCATGAAGACTGACGACCTTTGGTTCCGCGGCTTTCCCGCGACCTGGAATATCGTCGTCCTCTATCTGTTCGTTCTTCGCCCGCCATGGGTCATCAGCGCGGTCATTCTGCTTGGCGCGGCGGCGCTCATGTTCACGCCGATCGTATTCATCCATCCGTTGCGCGTCGTCCGTCTGCGCGGCCTGACCATTGCGATGACAGTCGCGTGGTTTGCCCTGGCGGCGACCGCGATCGCCGAGAAATTGGCGCCCAGGCCTGGGTCGGCTGGGGCCTCATGGCGACGGCGGCATATTTTCTTGGCTTACCGCTGCTGCGTCATTCGCCCCTGGCGGACGACTGAGCAAAGGGTTTGAGAAAAGGAGGAAGCGCCTTGCGAGCGGTCTTGAATCCTTGGTATAGCCGGGCCTCGCGGTGCTGCTTGGCTTCATCGTCGGCCTCGTGGCGGAGTGGCTACGCAGAGGACTGCAAATCCTTGCACCCCGGTTCGATTCCGGGCGAGGCCTCCAATAAATCACAGCCTGACCCCTAGTCGGCCCCGAGGCGCTGTAGGGCGGCGAGCGTTACCCCGCTCTTCCTCATCGGTCATCCCCGATTTCTCGCGGCTCATTTGGGTTGGCCCGAAGCGGCGCCGGATCAGGCGCGATAGTTCTGTCCCCGCCCGGTCGCGCCACTTTCTTCGTAGCGGTCAGATGCGCGTCGAGCACGGCTGTATCTGCGAGCAATTCGGCGCTCGGCGCGGCGTGGGCGATGGCGCCGCGATCGAGCACGATCGCCTGATCGGTGAACGGCAGGATCTTCTTCGGCTTCTGTTCGACGATGATCATCGACAGGCCCCCGCGGCTGAGTTCACGCAAAGCCGTCAGCAATTCGTCGACGATGATCGGCGCAAGTCCCTCAGTGGGCTCGTCGAGCAGCAGAAGGCGCGCGTTGAGGACCAGCGCGCGGCCGATGGCCAGCATTTGCTGCTCCCCGCCCGACAACTGCCGGCCACCTGCGCGGCGCCGCTCCTCGAGACGGGGAAAGAGCCTATAGACGCGCTCGACCGTCCAGGGTCCCGCGATCGTGACCGCGGTCAGGTTCTCTTCGACGGTGAGCGAGCGGAAGATGTTGCGCTCCTGTGGCGTCCAACCAATGCCGCGCCGCGCGCGGAGGTATGGCGGAAGAGGCGCAACCTCCTCGCCGCTGAGCACGATCCGGCCGCCGAAGCGGCTGGTGACGCCGATCAGCGAATCGATGAGCGTCGTCTTGCCGACGCCGTTGCGTCCAAGCAGCGCCAGCGACTGGCCATCCTCCAGCGCGAAACTGACGCCATGGACCACCCGCGCGTCGCCGTAACCCGCGCTCAAATTTTCGACCCGAAGGAGCTCAGCCATGCGCGTCTTCGCCGAGATAGACGGCGCGGACGCGCTCATCCGCGGCGATGGCCTCCGGCGCGCCTTCAATCAGCAGCTTCCCCGCAACCAGCACCGAAATCCGCTCGGCGAAATTGAACACGAGGTCCATGTCGTGCTCGATCAAGAGTATCGCGACTTCAGACGGCAGCGCGGCGAGGGCGGCGAGAATGCCGCGCCGTTCCTCCTCCGGTACGCCGGCAGCGGGTTCGTCGAGCAGCAGGACTTTCGGGCTCGTCGCCAGTGCGAGCGCGATCTCCAAGAGGCGCTGCTTGCCGTATGGGAGGCTCCGTGTCGGCCGATCCATGTCGGCTTCTAGGCCGAAGCGCGTGAGCAGACTTTCGATTTCAGCGACGACTTCCGCCCACCCGCCTGCAACCCGCCAGAAATCGGCGCCGGAGCCGTCACGCTCCGAGATTGCGAGCGCAAGCGACTCAGCCGGCGTCAGATCGGGAAACAGCTGATTGATCTGGAAGGTGCGCGACAGTCCCATCCGGACCCGCGCGCTTGACGCGAGATACGTGACGTCGCGGCCTGCTAGCCACACCTGACCGGTAGTCGGCTTGATCACCCCGGTGAGGAGATTGATCAGCGTCGTCTTCCCGGCGCCGTTCGGTCCGATCAGCGCCTGGCGAGCGCCCGGCAGAATGGCGAACGACACGTCGTCCGTCGCGGTCAAGGCGCCGAAACGGCGGGTGAGGCCGCGCGCTTCCAGCGCCGGAGCGCTCACGCTGCGCCTCGACCCGCGGCTCGCGGCGTGATGAGGGCTATCAGCCGCCGGGGCGCCGCCGCAATCCGCTCGCGGCCGGCAAGCACCAGGATGACCAAAGCGAGCCCAATCCAGAATTCCCAGTATTCGGGCGTCGCCGCAGAAATCTCATCCCTCAGCACGATGAACGCCGCCGCGCCGATAAGTCCACCGTATAGATATCCCGCGCCGCCGATGATGAGCATCAGCATGACGTCGGCCGATCGATGGAAGTCGAACAGGTCGAGCGAAACGATCTGCGTCGTCTGCGCCAGCAGTGCGCCCGCAGCGCCCGCATAGGCCGCCGCAATTACATAGATCGCAACGATGCGTCGGCTGGTGTCTACGCCGAGCGCGCCTGCGCGCAGGCGATTTGCGCGGATCGCGGCCAGCGACAGCCCGAAAGATGAGTGCGCCAGGCGCCGCGCGACCGCAAACAAGACGAAGAGGATCACCAAGCTGTACAACGCCGCGTTGCGTTGTCCGGTGAAGCCGATCGGAAACAGTCCGAGCACCGACGCGATCGAGAAATTGAGTCCGTCCGCGCCGCCGGTGAGCCAACCGTTGCGGTTGGCGAGTTCTCCGAGCATGAGCGAGACGCCGAGCGTCACCATGAGCCGAATCAGGTCGCCGCCCCGAAGCAAAAGCGGCGCGGTCACGAGGCCGGCAATCGCAGCGACGGCGGAGCCGAAGGCAAGCCCGAGCAGGGGATCCGCGAATCCCTGGCTTGCGAGAATGGCCGCGGCGTACGCGCCAAGGCCAAGGAACGCCGCATGTCCGAGCGACACGATTCCGGTCAATCCGAGAATGAGATCGAGCGACAAAGCAAACAGGCCGGCGATCAGGACTTCGTTGATAATCGCCGCCCGCGACGGCAAAACGAAGATCACGGCAGGGATGATGAGCCAGAATACGATTTCCGCCCACCGCCAGCGCGCGCGGCGCCGCAAATGCGCGGTGAGGCGGGGCATCGCTTCGGCTGGGTGGGGGACGCTCAACGACCTTCCCCCCGGGCAAACAGTCCCTGTGGACGCACGATCAACGTAACCACCATCACCGCATAGATGATGAACGCGCCGATCGACGGCGCGTAATATTTGCCCGCGACATCGAGAACGCCGAGCAGGAGCGCGCCGAACAGGGCCCCCATAATTCCGTTCGAGCCGCCGATGGTGACGACGATGAGGAAAGTCACCAGGAATTTCACCGGAAACGAAGGATCGATGCCGCCGACGACATCGGCGGCTAGCGCTCCGCCCAGGCCGGCCAGCCCGCTGCCGACAGCGAAGGCGATGGCGAAGATGCGGTCGACATTGATGCCCAAACCCTGAGCGACGCGCGCGTCGTCTACCGCGGCTCTCAGCTGCGCGCCGAATCGGGTCTTGATCAGGAACGTTTGCAACGCCGCAGCGATGGCGCCGCATACTGCGACGATGAACAGCCGGTAGACGCCGATGCCGACGCCATGGATCTCGATCCGCCCGCTGAGCCAGGCGGGAAGGTGAACCTGCTGCGGCTCGTCGCCGACGAGGTAGGCGGCGATCGGCATCGCCATCAGCATGAGGCCGATGGTGAACAGCACTTGGTCGAGCGGGCTCGCGCCGTAGAGTCGCCGATAGAGCGTGCGCTCGAGGACGACTCCGAGAATTGCGGGCGCGAGGAAGGCGGCCGGCAGCGTCGCGAGGAATGGAACGCCGACCCGGTTCATGAGCAGCGCTGTGACATAGCCGCCGACCATCGCGAAGGCGCCGTGCGCGAGGTTGATGAAGTTCATCAACCCCAGCGTCACCGAGAGCCCGCACGCCAGCACGAACAGCAGCATCCCATAGGCCACGCCGTCGAGCAGAATGGTCAGCATCGGACGTCTATCGTCTCCCGGCAGCGCCTGCGGTCAGTGCTTTGCGGCCTTGTACGGGTCCTTCACATCGGGGATGGTCGCGAACTCGACATTGTACAGCGCACCGTCCTTCTTCTCGACTTTGCGGACATAGATATTCTGGATGATGTCGCGCGTTTCCGGGTCGATCGACACCGGCCCGCGCGGGCTCATCCAGCTCATGCCCTTCATCGCCGCCAAGAGCGCGTCGCCGCTCGCGTCGCCCTTGGTCTTCTCCAGCGCCTGATAGATGAGCGCCATGCCGTCATAAGCCCCGACCGCCATGAAATTCGGCCGCATGCCGTTGTTGGCCTTTTCGAACGCCTCGACGAAAGCTTTGTTCTCCGGCGAATCGTGCGCCGCCGAATAGTGATGCGTGGTCACCGCGCCGAGGGCGGAATCGCCAATGTCGGCGAGAAGGTCGTCGTCGGTCACATCGCCAGTGCCGATCAGCTTGACGCCTGATTTGTCGAGGCCGCGTTCGACGAACTCCTTCATAAAGATCGCGCCTTGGCCTGACGGCACGAAAACAAATACCGCGTCGGGCGCGTCGTCCTTCACCCGTTGCAGGAAGGGCGCGAAGTCCGGGTTCTTGAGCGGCACGCGGATCTTTTCAGTGACGGTTCCGCCGTTCTTCTCGAATGTGTCGGAGAACCATTTTTCGGCGTCGATACCGGGGCCATAGTCGGCGACGATGGTGACGACTTTCTTGATGCCGTTCTTGGCGGCCCACTCGGCCATCGGCGTCGAGGCTTGGGGAAGCGTGAACGAGGTACGGACGATATAGGGGGACGTTTCGGTGATCATCGCTGTCGCGGCGGCGCTGACGATCTCGGGAACCTTCGCTTCCGTGGCGACCGGAGCCGTCGCCAGCGCGAGCGGCGTGAGTCCGAAGCCCATCAGCGCCTTGGCGTGGTCGTTGCCGATCAGCTCTTCCGCCAGGCGCTTAGTGACGTCGGCCGCGCCGGTGTCGTCCTTGACCTCGAGGACGATCTTCTTGCCAGCGATCGTGTCGCCATGCTGCTGCATGTAAAGCTCGGCACCGGCGCGTTCCTGCTTGCCGGTCGACGCCTGCTGGCCGGTCATCGGCAGGATCATGCCAACGGTCACGGTATCGTCGTCTGCGCGCACGGCCCCAGCGCCAAGCAGCGCGATGACTGCGGCCCCGAACATCCACAATCTCGGCATCAACCCTTCTCCTCCCGCCCGGCTTTGGATTGGCCGACCTTCCGGTTTGTCGTATGGGGCGAGCCTAGCCTCTCGGCTGCTAAAGCGAAAGAGCTGGAATTCGCGTTAACCGAACATTGCGGATCGCGACCGTGGCGTCGCAATTGGGGGAGAATTGGGACCTTCGCGACAGCGGACGTCGAGGCGCGTGAAGGCGCCTTGCCGACGTGAGGGAGGGCCATTAAAGTTTGACTCGGCTGGTTCGGAGCCGCCAACTTGAACCCGAAAACGCGAAAGGCGGCGTCGCCGCACGCACATCGAATTGGCCGCCGCGCTGTGCTCAAAGCCGGCCTGGCATGCGCCGCGAGCGCGGTATGGGGCCGTTTCCAATTCGGGCTCGCGAAGCGCCGTCGGTAAAAATCGGGATGGTCGAGCCTCTCACCGGGGTGTTTGCGCAGCTTGCTGAAGCAGAGGTCGCCGGCGCTCGGCTTGCCCTCGAAGAGATCAATCACAGCGGCGGGATTCTTGGGCGTGAGGCGCAGCTGCTCGTTTCTGACTCTGCTAATGACGTCATGACCGGAGTTGAACAGACTCGGCAGCTCATCGACAAAGACCAGGTCGATTTCATCACCGGCAACGTCAACTCGGCGGTGGCGCTGGCGATGACGCGGGTGACTGCCGAGAAACGCAAGCTGCAAATCGTGACCGGCGGCCACACTGACGAAATCACGGGCAGTCAGTGCAGCTGGAATGTCTTTCGCGTGTGCAAATCGACAACGATGGAGGCGAACGCGATTGCCGAGGTGCTGATCCAAAAATTTGGCGCGCGATGGTATTTTCTGACGCCCGATTATGTCTATGGCCATGCGCTGCAGGAGGCGTTCGAACTCAAGCTTCGCCAGCATGGCGCGGTCTGGGCGGGCGACTTTCTGCCAGTCGGCACTGTCGACTATTCCGACGCTCTGACCAATGCGGCGGCATTTCGCCCGAATGTGCTGATCGATCTTATGGGCGGCGACGATCAGGTCAACAGCTTGAAGCAGATCGTCAGCTTCGGGCTCACCCATGACATGGCGATTGGCGGCGCTCTGTTCGAGCTGGAGAGCATTCTGTCCGTGCCCGCCGAAGCCCAGGTCGGCTGGTGGACCATGGAATGGTGGTGGAATCAACCCGACGTCCCTGGGATCAAGACGTTCGACGCCGCCATCCGTAGCCGTACCGGCAAGGCCGCAAGCGCCCGCAGTTGGTTCGGCTATGCCGGGATCCGCACGATTGCGCAGATCGCCAATCAGGAGAAGTCGCTCGACGCCGTCGTGCTCGCCCGGGCGCTGGAAGGATACACATTGCCCGCGGATATCGCGCTCGACCCCAATCGCGCATCTTTCCGCGCGGCTGACCACGAGCTCATGAGCACGATTCTGGTCGGCGAAGTGCATCCGCCGGGCGATGACCCGTTCGATGTGTTTACTGCGCGCGTACGGGTCGAAGGCGAGAAGGCTGAGGGTCCTGACGCGGCGCGCGCGTGCAGGCTCGCGTTCCCCAGCTAGCCGGCGCGGCTCAGGACATCTGCCCCGGCGGCGCCTGCCGGACCTTGACCTTGTGACCCTCGGTCAAGTCGACCGGCGGATTGAGAATCACCTGGTCGCCGTCCTTTACGCCGGCGCTGACCTCGACGGTCGTGCCGAAGTCGCGCGCCACGGTCACCCGGCGCACCCGGGCGACGCCATTCTCGACTACCATCACGTTGTTACCATCGGCGTTGAACACGATCGCCCCCGCTGGAACGATCAGCGCCGGCGTCTTGCGCGGGATTTTGAGCTCGACGGTGCAGTAGACGCCTGCCGGCAGCGCGTGGTCGGGATTGGGCACGTCGATTTCGGTCAAAAGCGTGCGCGTGCCGGGCTGGAGCGCATCGGCGATGCGCGTCACCGTGCCCGGAAATTCGTGGCCCGGCAGCTCGGGCACACGCACCACCGCTTCGACGCCCGGAGCGACCCCGAATGCTTGGTCCTGCGGCACAAAGAGTTGAATGCGGAGCACATCGTCGTTCATCAGGGTGAACATATCGGTGCCGGTGTTGGCGTCGGCCTGCACAAGGCTGCCAACATCGACGTTGCGCTGGGTGATGTGGCCGTCAAACGGAGCAACGACGGTCTGATACGTCTGTTGCTGGCTCAGAACCTCGATCTGCGCTTGCTGCGCCTTGATGTTCGCTTCCGCGACCCCCACCGCAGCCTGATTAGCCGCGAGAGTCAATCGATCGGTGTCGCCCTGCTGCAGCGTCACCCAGCCTTGCTGAACCAACGTTTTGTCGCGCCCCCAGGTGACGTTGGCAAGGTCTCTATTGGCCTGCGCCTGCACCAGCGTCGCCTGATTTTGCGCCAGCGTCGCTTTGGCTTGGGCGATTTGATGCTGGATCTCCGGAGCCGTGATCTCCACCAGGACGTCGCCCTTCTTGACGCGGCTGCCGATGTCGACGTTTCGGGTGATGATGTATCCGCTCGCGCGAGCGAAGATGTCGGCCAAATTGAAGGCCAGAGTTCGAGCCGGGCCAAAAGACCGACACCGTCGCCGGGCTCGCGCGGACGGGGGCCGTCAGAACTGACGGAACGAAGTCCCGTGTTTGTTCCGCCGTCGCCATGACTTCGGTATGAACTTGATAATGGCGCCAAGCGCCATAGCCCACTCCGCCGAACAAAATAAGCAACGCGCCAAGCCCCAGCACGCGGCGTCCCGCGCGGCTCGCGCCGGGGGCCCGGGGCCCGTGCTCAACCTCACGCTCAGGCCCACGAACAGGCTCAGGCTCACTGGGTCGGAGAAGCTCAACCGGCCGAATATCTTCCTGCGTCTTCACCATCAGTCCAATCCTTCAGCAAATACGCCATGTGCGGCCTTGCCGTCAGCCCCCTTACGAAGCGTCGCAAACAAATATGGCACCAGTAACAGTGTGGTCGGCGTCGCGAACAGAAGGCCGCCGACCACCGCTCGCGCCAAGGCGGCGTTCTGCTCTCCACCCGGCTCGCCGATGGCCATTGGCAGCATGCCGACGATCATCGCTGTCGCCGTCATCAGCACGGGCCGAATTCGGGTGACGCCCGCCTCCACCGCGGCTTGAAGCGCCGGTTTTCCAGCAAGCTGCTCATCGCGGGCATAGGTGACCAGCAGGATTGAGTTCGCCGAGGCGACGCCGATCGCCATGATCATACCCATCAGTGAGGGAACGCTGAGGGTCGTGCCCGTGATGAACAGCATGGTCAGAGCGCCGCAAAGGGTTGCAGGCAGCGCCAGGATCACAACAAACGGGTCGGCCCAGGTTTGATAATTGACGACCATCAGGAGGTAGACAAATATCGCCGCGAACACGAGTCCGAGCGACATATTTTGGAAGGCTGCGTTCATGCTTTCGATCTGGCCGACCACTTGAATGGTATTGCCCGGCCTCAACTGTTTTTGCTCGTCCGCGACGATCCGATTGATGTCGCTCGATACGGAGCCCAGATCGCGGCCCTGGGTATTGGCGAAGACCTCGTAGACGGGTTGTATGTTGGCTTGGTTCAAGTTCGTCGGGGTCGTGTCGCGCGTGAACGTCGCGACATTGCTCAGCAAGCCCGGCACCGCGCCCGTGGTGGCCACGACGGGGGCCGCGATGGAGCCGATCGGCGTGTTCTTGATCTGATTTAAAGAGTTGGCGAGATATTGTGGCGTTTGCACCGCCAGGAAGTAGGGTATCCCGCTGGTGGGGTCGGTCCAGAAATTCGGGCTTACCTGTTCCGAAGAGCTAAGCGAGATATTGATGTCGTTGGCGATCCCGCTCGCCGTGAGCCCAAATTGGGTCGCCCGCGCGCGGTCGATCTTGGCGAGAAAGTCGGGCCCGTCCAGCTCCTGTTGGAGATGGACGTCCACCAGGCCGGGAATAGCCGCCAGCTGACGGCGAAGATCTTTCGCGACGGCGAGGTTCTTCGTCCGATCGTATCCGACGGTCCGGACATCGATTTGCGTGGGAATGCCGAAATTGAGGATTTGCGTCGCGATATCGGCGGGCTGGAAGTAGAACATTTCCTCCGGAAAGGCGGCCGGAAGGGTTTGCCGCAATTTCTTGACATAATCGGCGGTCGGCGCGTGCCCCTCCTTGAGCGCCACCAGGATTACGCCGTCATTGACGCCGATCGCCGTCCCATCCATGAACGCGTAATTATAAGTGCGCGCCGGCAGGCCGATATTGTCAACGACAATATCGCGGTCGCTTTCCGGGATGATTTGGCGAATCTTGTTCTCGATCGCCTGGAATATTTGCGTCGTCGTCTCGATGCGCGTTCCTGGGGGAGCGCGCACGTGAAGCTGGATCTGGCCGGCGTCGATCGCGGGAAAGAAATCGCGCCCGACGAAGGCGAACAACACGCCGCCGAGGATCAGAATCAGCCCCGCCGCCGCCGGCACGACGAATTGTCGCCGCACCAATCCTCCAAGCAGATCGGCGTAGTTGGCCCGAAAATGCTCGAACCCGCGGTTAAATCCGGCGTTGAAGCGCGCGAACCAGCCACGAGCAGCGTCCGCCTCGCCGTGGTGCTCGCCCTTCAAGAGATAACCGATCAAAATCGGCGTAAGCGTCCTGGACAACGCGTAGGATGCGAGCATGGCGAAAACCACCGCAAGGCCCATCGGTGTGAACAAGAATTTGGCCGGCCCGGTGAGGAACACGACAGAAGTGAAGACGCAACTGATCGCCAGTGTGGACACAAGCGTCGGGACTGCAATGTTGGCCGAGCCATGAAGCGTCGCCTGGGGCAGCGGCATCTTCTCTTCAGACAGGTAGCGATGGGTATTTTCGATCGTCACCGTCGAATTGTCGACGAGGATGCCGATCGCCAGCGCCAGTCCCCCGAGCGTCATCGTATTGATCGTCTCGCCGAGGAAATAGAGGACGACGAGCGACGAAAGAATCGACAGAGGTATGGAGACCATGACGATCAAGGTCGAGCGCCACGAGCCCAGGAACAGTATGATCATGAGCGCCGTCAGAGCCGCGGCGATCGCGCCTTCCCTCAGCAAGCCGATGATCGAGTCCTTGACGAAGACGGATTGATCGAACAACGACTTGATTTGCATGCCGCTCGGCGCCGCGGCTTGGGCGGTCTTCAATGCCTCCTTGACCGCATTGACGACGGCGAGCGTCGAGGCGTTGCCGTTCTTGATGATGCTGAGCAGAACCGATTGCTTGCCTTCCGTGCGAACGACGTTCTGCTGGACCAGCCAACCGTCGTGAACCTGTCCGACATCCTTGATGAATACAGTCGCGCCATTGAGAAACTTGAGCGGGATGTTGTTCAGATCGTCGATTGTCGACGGCAGCGCGTTGGTTCTGACCGTGTATTGCTTGTCTCCCAACTTCGCGGTCCCAGAAGGGACGGTGAAGGCTTGCGCATTCACAGCGTTGACGACATCGAGTGGGGTCAAGCCTTTGGCCTGAAGTTTCAGAGGGTCGATATCGACCATGATCTGGCGATATTTTCCTCCGGCCGGAGTCGGCAACGTTACGCCGTGAATTGGCGCAAGCTGCTGGCGCATCCGATAGATGCCGTAGTCGTAAAGCTGGGCGCCGTTGAGCGTATCGGAGCTCAGTGAGATTTGAAGAACCGGCACGCTCGATGCGTCGTAGCGCACGATGGTCGGAGGCTGAATGCCGGGCGGCATCAGGGCGCGGATGGAATTCGTGGCCGCGACAATCTGGGCGATCGCGAGATCGATATCGACGTCGGGCTGGAAATAAAGCTTCTGTATTGAGATGCCGTTAAGGGTCTGCGCCTCGATATCCCTGATGCCGTTGACGCTCGTCGAAATCGAATATTGGCTGTACGTTGTGACCCTTTGCTCCATCTCCGGAGTTGACAGACCCGTTTCTTGCCAAATCACCGTCACGACGGGGATATTGATCTCGGGAAAAATGTCGGTCGGCATGGATAGAATGGCCGACACGCCCAGCACGAGGATGAGCGCCGCCAACACGAAGAACGTGTGCGGAAATTTCAGCGCGAAGCGGACAATTCCCATGACGCGTGTCTCGCTTTGCCATTAAGCCCTATGGTTAGGGCCTTTGCAATCAGGGGGACGTCTTGCTCACGACCGGGCGCCGCGAAACATAGTCGATATCGCCGCGGCCAATGCCGATGTCGCTGAGATCGTGGTCGGAGAGCTGGGACAACTCATGCAATGCCGCACGATAGCGGCGCCAAGCGCTCAGCTTCTCAGTAACCATTTTCAGGGAAATCATTTTCTAATTCCTCGCTGGTTTTGGCGGACGGTCCGTCTGCTGCACTGCGAAATGATGGCTTCGCGCGCCGCGCAGTAGGCTCGGATAGGAGAGCCAGGCATGCGTTTTTCACATCGCTTCCTTCGCCTCACTGTCAAAATCCATTCCGGGTTAAACTAAAAAACTGTTGGAATCATTGCTGTTTTGACGATTTCGTCGGCCAAAAGTCAGAAATATTGTGGGGTGAATTTGTGCGAATCGCTCATTGTTGCGATGCGGTGGAACCAAACACAAAGTCGTGACAAGTCTGCATCAGCCCAGCGTTGAGGACATCCCCAAAACGGAGAGGTTCCGCGACACCTGCTCAAGTTCGCAGGCCGGGCCCGCGTGAACTTAAACGCTAGGCGCCTCGCGGGGGTCATGCCGGTCGCCATGATCCGGCATGGGGCGAGGCCTCGCCGTGATGGACCCGTGGGCGCAGCGCCGGCAATGTCCGAATTCCAACAGCGTCGTAGCGCCGAAGGCTGCTTGCTTCTTCAGCCAACTGTCGGATATTTTAATCGCGTGACGTGAAGTCCTTTAATCCGCAGATGGCCGGTTCGATCGCACTTCGTCAGTGTCGCGAAGCGACGTTTCCTTTGTCGGAACCGGTTTTCTCGTCAGTATCAGGAGGTTTCGGAGGCCGGCAATCACGGTATGCAAATCCTTGCACCCGAGGTCTCCAGACAATTTTCATCCGGGGCGGCGATCCGCCCATATCGCGTGTCTGAGCCAAGGGGGCGCACATTTCGGCTGACACAATGCTTGACCGGCGCCTGCAGATGATCAACAGCCAGCTGCAGACTGGCGGAGTGGTCGATAAGGCCGTGCTGGCGGCGTTCTTCGACGTCCCGCGCCAGCGTTTCGTGGCGCCTGCACATGCGTCGCTCGCCTATGTGGACCGCGAACTGCCCGCGCGCGGAGCGAAGGTCCGCCGGCTCCTAGCGCCCATGGTCTTGGCGCGGATGCTCCAGGCGGCGACGGTCGTTCCCAACGACCGCGTTCTTGATGTGGGAGGCGGATCTGGCTATGGCGCGGCGATTCTCGCTGCAATGGGCGCGAAGGTCGTCCTGTTGGAATCCGACGAGGGCGCAGCGGAGGTTGCCAAGGCTGAACTTCACAGTCGCGTGCACGTCACGGTGGTTACTGGGTCGCTCGATAGCGGGGCCGCTACCCTGGGGCCTTTTGAGCTCATCGTCGTCGAAGGTGCATTCGGGGTCTTTCCGGATCCTCTTGTCGCTCTGCTTGCCGATCCTGGACGCCTTGTTGGCGTTGATGCCTCCTCCGTGCCGTCGCAGGCGGTCGTTTATGAAAAAACCGGCGGGGCGATTAGCCGCAGGGCCCTGTTCGAGACCAAAGCCGACGTTCTGGACAGCTTCCAGCCTAGTGTGAGCTTCGCCTTCTAAACGCGTGGGAGACTTGGCGAAAGGGGCCGTTGATCGTGTCAAGTGTCTCATCTTTGCGACGCTTGCCGGAAAAATGTTCCCGTTCCGTCGAGCTGGCGCAGCCTCCGTAGCGCGACGAGGATTTCTGCGCCTATGATGCCTGCGTTTCTGCCGCTTTCCGAGAGCGGTATCTGTTGAGATCTATCTTGAGTGGTCACGCCGGCGTCTTTGATTTTCGCGTTGGACGTGCGAGTTAGGGCGGCGAGGCGTTGACCGCTTTGTTCGACGGCCCGACGAGGGCGGATGAGGCGGGGATGATTTGGGGCTCGGGCGCATTTCAGGAGCGGCGCGCTGCATCGCGCGGCCGAAAGCCGTGCGGCCTCTTGCGCGCGGCGCTCCTGGCTGGGATCGGTCTGGCGGCGGGCAGCGCTGGAGCGGGTCGGGCCGAGACAGTCGGCGGCGCGCTTATTAAGGCCTATCTCACGAGCCCCGACATCAACGCGCAGCGCGCCGCGGTTCGGGTGGCCGACGAAGGCGTCCCCAAGGCGAATGCGGGGTATTTGCCGACAATCGAGGCTCAGGGGAGTATCGGCATCGCGCGCTCGCGGGCCAACGAGATCATTCCTGACCCATCGGGCTCGGGCTTTGAATCAACAGGGACCGCGAACTTCATCTCCAAACCGCGAGGTTATAGCCTTCAGGCTAACGAGACGGTGTTCAACGGCAACAAGACTCTCAATACCATCCGTCAGGCTGAGTTGGAGGTCTTTGGAGCGCGCGAGCAATTGCGCAACACCGAGCAGAACACGCTTCTTTCGGGTGTCACCGCCTATATGGACGTGCTTGAGGATACGGCCATCCTCGACCTCGACCGCAACAACGTCGATGTGTTGAAGGAACAGCTGCGCGAGACCCGCGATCGCTTCACTGTCGGCGAAGTGACGCGCACCGACGTGGCGCAGGCGGAGGCGAGCCTTTCGAGCGCTGAGGCCACCGCGCTCAGCGCGGTAGCGACTCTGCAGGCCGCGGTAGCGCGCTACCGGCAATTCATTGGCGATCAGCCCACCAGCCTTGCGCCCGTGAAGCCGCTTCTTAGGCCGCTGCCGAAAACCCTGCCCGAGGCGATATCCATCTCGCAGATCGAGCACCCGGCGATCAGCGGCTCCCTACACGGCGTCGACGCGGCGCAATTGCAGGTGAAGATCGCCGAGAGCGCGCTCTATCCGACCATCGGGCTGTCCGCCTCGCTGGCCAACCAATTTGACTCGGGCGGCACGCCTGGCCTGCACGTCATGAGCGGCCAGATCGTAGGACAAATCAACATCCCGATTTATCAAGGAGGGGCAGAGTACGCTACGACCCGCCAGGCCAAAGAGAGCCTGTCGCAACAGGAAATCCAAACCGATTCGCTGCGCAACCAGGTCCGCCAGGCCGTCGTCGCCGCCTGGGGCCTCAACGAAGCTGCCGTCGGCGTGGTGCGCGCAGCCCGCGCGGCGGTCTCCGCCAACGAAGTGGCGCTGACGGGTGTGCGCGAAGAGGCCAAGGTCGGCCAGCGGACGACACTCGACGTACTGAACGCCCAACAGGCTTTGTTGTCGTCGCGAACGACATTGGTTCAGGCGGAACACGATCAGGTTGTCGATTCGTACTCGTTGCTGTCGGCGATTGGCCGCCTTAACATCCCGACCCTCGGACTTGCAGTCGCCGAGTACGATCCGCGAGTGCATTTCGATCAGGTCAAGAATAAGTGGATCGGCCTCAGGACGCCGAGTGGACAGTAAGGGTCTTAGGATTCCCCTGGGGCCGCTGCCGGTAGTCGAGAACTATCGTCTGTTAGATTGCTGATCGATTCGATGGTCAATGACAGGGTTGGGTTGAGTGCGACCTCGCGATAGGCGAACAGGACAAAGCTCCCTGGATTGGGGCAAGGCGATCGGATGAGCGCAATCAATTCGAACTCCAGCGACGGCGACCTCGAGGCGATTCACCGCGCGCAGCGGGCTCACGAGCCATCGATGGAAGAGATTCTCGCCTCGATCCGCAACATCATCGCCGATGACCCCGTCAAGGGCGCCACGCCGAAGCCGCGGCAGATTCCGGCGCCGATGCCGCAGATCCGCTATTCCGAAGACACCGTCGCGCCCTACGCCGACGCCGACGGGTCGTCCAGGCGCCCAGAAGCGAACGCGCCGACGGTCGTGTGGCGCCGGCCGCGAGCGGTCGAAGCCGCACCCGCCGCCGCCGATGCGGTCCAACGAAGCGAGGAGCCGTTGTTGTCGCCGGAAGCGGACGAGGCGGTGGCCTTATCGTTCGGGGCCTTGACGGCCAATCTCGATGTTCGCAGCGCCGAGCTTGCCGACAGCATGGTGCGCGACCTGCTTCGGCCGATGGTCAAGACTTGGCTGGACGAGAACCTGCCGACAATGGTCGAGCGGCTGGTCCGGGAGGAAATCCAGAGAGTCGCCCGCGGGCGGAAGTAGGCGGCGCGCTCGATAGCGCGCGTTGACTTCGACCTCGGCGACGCATTTATAACGCCCGTGGCGCTTGCGCCTGCGGCGTCCGTAGCCATCCGCTCCGCTCGGAAGGCCGCTGCCTGATCTCAGGAGCGTCTCCGATGGGCGTCGCAGACCAGAATTTCATGATGGAAAAATCGTTCGACTTTGCCGCGGCGGAAGGCCGCGCCTCCGCGCTTTGGGAGGAAACGGGCGCCTTCCAGGCTGGCCGTGCAGACCGGGCGGGAGCGCAACCGTTTTGCGTTGTCATCCCGCCGCCGAACGTCACCGGCAATCTGCATATGGGCCATGCGCTCAACAACACGCTCCAAGACATCCTGTGCCGCTATTGGCGCATGAACGGCCGCGACGTGCTGTGGCAGCCAGGCGTAGACCATGCCGGCATCGCCACGCAAATGGTGGTCGAGCGCCAGCTTATGGAGCGGCAGGAGCCGGACCGCCGCGCGATGGGACGCAAGGCGTTCGTCGAACGCGTGTGGGCGTGGAAGGCCGAATCGGGCGGCGCGATCGTTTCCCAGCTCAAGCGCCTCGGCGCCTCCTGTGACTGGAGCCGCGAACGGTTCACGCTCGATGAGGGTCTTTCGCGCGCAGTCGCCAAGGTGTTCGTTCAGCTCTATCGCGAGAGGCTCGTTTACAAGGACAAGCGCCTCGTCAATTGGGACCCCAAGTTTCAGACGGCGATCTCGGACCTCGAGGTTGTGCAGGTCGAAACGAAGGGCTCCTTCAAATGGTCGCGGGACGAGGGAACGCCGCTCGACGCGGCGGCGCTCGCTAAGGTGCTGGCCAAAAACCCCAACGGCCATCTTTATTACTTCGAATACCCGGTGGTGGACGCGGAGGGTGAGGAGACCGGCGAACGTCTGACCGTCGCGACCACGCGACCGGAGACGATGCTCGGCGACACCGCGGTCGCCGTGCATCCGGACGACCCGCGCTATCAGCATCTGATAGGCAAGCATGTTCGACTGCCGCTGGTCGGACGCCTGATCGCAATTGTCGCGGACGAATATTCCGATCCGGAAAAAGGCGCCGGCGCGGTCAAGATCACGCCCGCGCACGACTTCAACGATTTCGAAGTCGGCAAGCGGCACGAGGCCGAAGGCGCGCGAGCGATCAATGTCCTCGATGCGCGGGGGCAAGTGACGCTCAAGGGCAATGCCGACTTCTTCGAGGGTCTGGAAAGCGACAACGATCACGCCCGGCTGATCGCCGCCGTCGACGGTCAGGACCGCTTCCTCGCGCGAAGCCGGATCGTGGAGATGATGGCGCTCGCCGGTCTTCTCGCCAAGATCGAACCGCACGCGCACGCTGTGCCGCACGGCGACCGGTCGAACGTGGTTATCGAGCCCTGGCTTACGGACCAGTGGTATGTCGACGCAAAGACCCTCGCCGCGCCCGCGATGGAAGCAGTCCGCGAGGGCAAGACCCAGTTCGTGCCGAAAAACTGGGAGAAGACCTATTTCGACTGGCTCGAGAATATCCAGCCGTGGTGCGTTTCCCGCCAGCTCTGGTGGGGGCATCAGATCCCGGCCTGGTATGCCCCTTGGGGCGCGGTCTTCGTCGAGGAGACAGAAGACGCAGCGTACGCCGCCGGGCTCGCCGACGGCGTTGAACGTGGCGCTTTGACCGAGCCTGAGGCTCAAGCGCTTGCGGGCGATCCCGCCCGACTGGCCGAAATGTTCAACCGCGACGAGGACGTGCTCGACACCTGGTTCTCGTCCGCGCTGTGGCCATTCTCGACGCTGGGCTGGCCGGAGGAGACGTCCGAGCTCAAGCGTTTCTATCCGACCGACACGCTCGTCACCGGCTTCGACATCATCTTCTTCTGGGTCGCGCGGATGATGATGATGGGCCTCCATTTCATGGAGGAGGTCCCGTTCCACGACGTATACATCCACGCCCTCGTGCGCGACGAGAAGGGTGCGAAGATGTCGAAGTCGAAGGGCAACGTCATCGACCCGCTCGACCTCATCAACCGGTTCGGCGCCGATGCGCTGCGCTTCACGCTTGCGGCGATGGCGGCGCAGGGAAGGGACGTCAAGCTCAGCGAGGCCCGGATCGAAGGCTACCGGAATTTCGCGACCAAGCTTTGGAACGCCGCGCGCTTCGCCGAGATGAACGGCTGTGTCCGCGTCGAGGGCTTCGACGCACCGGCTGCGCGCGAACCGCTCAACCGCTGGATCCTAGGCGAGGCCGCCTCCGCGGCGGCGGAGACGGCGGGGGCGATCCAAGCCTATCGCTTCAACGACGCCGCCAACGCGGCCTATCGCTTCGTCTGGAGCGTCTTTTGCGACTGGCATCTCGAACTCGCCAAGCCGGTGCTGCAGGGGTCCGCCGCCGACCCCGCTGCCAAGGCCGAGGCACAGGCGACGATCGCCCACGTGCTCGACATGATCTGCGCGATCCTGCACCCCTTCATGCCATTCCTCACCGAGGAGCTGTGGGCGATCACCGGAGAGTCCGGTCCGAAGCGCGTCGGTCCTTTGGCCCTCGGGCCATGGCCTGCCCAAGGCTTCGAAGTCGACGAGGCGGTCGAAGCCGAGATCGGCTGGGTGGTCGATCTGATCGCCGAGGTGCGGTCGGTGAGGTCGGAAATGGGCGTCGCGCCGTCGACCCAGACGCCGCTCATCCTTGTCGCTCCGAGCGAGCGAACCGCCAGGAGCGCGCGCGCCTGGAGCGACAGCGTCGGGCGTCTTGCCCGCGTCGGCTCGATTGAAACGGCCGAGGCGCCGCCGCCGGGGGCGCTGCTCCTGGTTGTGCGCGGGGAAACGGTCGCGCTGCCGCTCGCTGGGGTCGTCGATCTTGGGGCGGAGAAGGCGCGTCTCGACAGGGAGATCGCGAAGGAGAAGCTTGAAATCGCCAAGGCCGTGGCCAAACTGGGCAACGACGACTTTGTCGCCCGCGCGCCCGAGGACATTATCGCGGAACATCAGGACCGGCTCGAAACGTTTCAGGCGCGACTTGTTAAGCTTACCGGCGCTCGGGAGCGTTTGGAACGGGTCTGAAGCCGCCTCAGACAGCGGAAAATGTTGCTTTTGCGCAACAGCTCCGATGCAACTCTCGCGAGTCGAGATTCCGGCCGGAAGGCGCCGCGATTGCGCCATAAACGGGCAGCACTTTGAAATCACTTGAAGACGAAAATCGTCCTTGTCGCGAGCGCCTTAAGGGACTGCGGCGTGGCGGGATGGCGAGTCGGGATCGATATGCGGGCGGTTGCGTATGCGCAGGTAGCGGTCGACAGGGCGTTGTTTCGCCGCCGTTTCGCTTTCGCAATTATCGGATTGACGACGCTGGGATTGACCCCCGCCTTTGGCTTCGATGGGTCCACGTCCAATCCCGCGGAGAAGATTCCCAAGAATTTCACCGACCCTAAGCAGGCGCTGCTCGCCGGGATCGACGATTTGAAGGCAGGCGACGCCGATGCGTCGGTCCGCGCTCTTACCTATGCCGCCGACGGCGGGCAAGATCTCGCGCGCTGGAAACTCGGCGAGATGTATGCCGATGGTCAAGGCGTGCAGCGCGATGACGTGAAGGCGTACCATTACTTCAACCAACTGGTCGAAGACTACGACGAGGACCAGCCCGACAAGCGAAACCTCAGCGCGATTTCCAACGCGTTCGTGGCTGTCGGCGTCTATTGCCTGAATGGCATAGCCAACAGCGAGGTGCGGCCAGACCCCGAGCGTGCGCACGAGTTGTTCCAATATGCGGCGACGATCTTCGGCGACCCGAACGCGCAATACAATCTCGCTCATATGTACATGGTCGGAGCCGGGGGCGTCGCAAAGGACAACGTCGCCGCCGTTCGTTGGCTTGCGGTGGCGGCCCAAAAGGGCCATGCCCCCTCTCAGGCTCTGCTGGGCCATATGCTATTCATGGGCGACGGTGTGCCGCATCAGCGCGCGCGTGGGCTGATGTGGCTCGAGTTCGCCAAAGATGCGGCGCCGGATCCGAAGGAGGTTTGGATTCGCGACCTCTACCAGCGCGATTTCGCCTCGGCGAGCGAGGATGACCGGCAGGCAGCCGCGATACTGTACGGCGCGCGCGCCAAGCCGCCGTCGACTCCGGTCAGAGACATCGTCAAGACCTTCCTTAAGCCGCTTCGGCTCGCTAGCCGGCGCTGCTTCGCCCGGGCAGTAAGCCGCCCCAGTTTCCGCTCGACTTTCGGATCCACATTGGCCCATCCGTCGACCCGGGCCTCGACGCCGCGGCTGCAGCGATAAGCTGACCGGAGCGTCGAGTATTTATCGACACCTCACCGCGAAGCTGGATTACGGGGTGGTCTTTTTCATTTGGTCCTCGCGCCTGCGGGTCGAGTGTCGGACTTGGCAAGCGGGCTTACCGCATATTTGAACTCAGGCGCTGCCTTTAACTCTGCCAAGGTTACGTTGAGAATCGCCTTGTCGGGATACTCTTGGCTCGCTTCGGTGGCCGCCGGGTCTGTTTCCTTCGTAGCCGGCGGTTGCCCGTTTGGAGCAGCGGGGTTGGCCGGCTGCTGATCGGTCGCCGGAAACTTGCGGGCTTCCGCGCGCCATCGCATCGTCGAGAACGGCGCGGCGATATCCTTTTTTCCGAATCCCAGGAATCCGCCGGCCCCGATGACAACGGTTTGGGCCGCGCCGTTACGGTCCATCAACAAGTCATCGATCTTTCCGATCTGCTTGTCATCCGGTCCGTAAAACGCTGACTCCCACAAGTTTCGGCGCGCGCCACTGCGCTTTTCCTGCCCCGTGACGAAGCTGACCCCCAATGGCGCCTGGGCTTGGGGCGGCTGGTCCTTCGGAACAGCGGGGTTGTCCGCGCTGTAGGCGCTGGACCCGATCAGCGCTGTACTGAAAACAAGGTTGCGTACACAAGCGTCCGAAGCATCTTCGCCCTCCTTTTCCAGAAGCATGGCGTCAAGCGCCGACGTTAGGTAACTCGAGCATTCAACGCCGCTCCGCACGTGCTGGGTACGGAGACTGCTCGCTTGACGCCCGGTCGAGCGCTCATATGAAAATCGATGGGCGACAGAAATGTTCCTCCAAGCAACTCTCCCCATCGAGTTTTCCGCCTCGCGTCGGTCGCCACGGATGACATGACGGCCCGGATGCGATAGGCGGCTCAAGTGCGAGGCTCAATGACCCCGGCCCAACACGCGATCGCGGGTTTCCCTGGGAGATTCGATCGGAAATGCTTGAATTTGGCCGCCAATTCCTCAAAGGCCCCTGGGCGACCGCGGCGCTCATCTGTCTTGCGGTGTTCGTCGTTCTGTTCGCGCTCGCCGGTCAAACCGTCAACGCCCTGTTCGTCTATACCGCGCCGAAATGAAGCGCAGCGCCTCGCTCGATTTCCTGCGTGGAGCGGCGGCGTTCGCGGTCGCGATCCCTCACTATCTGACCGCCAACGCGCCATTTCAGCCGTTCGCGGAAGCGTTCGCGATCGCCGCCGTCGAGGTCTTTTTCGTGCTCAGCGGCTTTGTGCTCGCCCCTCAGATCGTCGATTGGGTGGTGGGCAAGCCGTGGCGCAATCTTGGCGTGTTTCTGGTCCGGCGCTGGATGCGCACGATCCCGCCTTATGTTGTCGCGCTCGTTGTCATCGCTGTCCTGACTGGCAACCTGATGACCGCCGATTTTGTGCGCTATCTCTTCTATGTCGAGAACCTTTTTTCCTCCGCCAACCACGTCGATTTCTATCCCGTCGCCTGGAGCTTGGCGGTCGAGGAATGGTTCTATGTGCTGTTTGCTCCGGCCCTGTTTCTGGTAGCGCGGCTGCTCGGGAGGGGCGACAGGCGCTTCGAGCTGGCTTTTGCGATCCTGGTCATTCTCGTCGTCGCGGCGCTGCGGTTCTCGATCTCGCCCACGACTGGGACTTGAACGTCCGGCGGGTCACGCTATTTCGCATCGACTCCATCGTCTGGGGCTTTTTGCTTTATCTCGCGCTCGAGCGGCGTTCGCCGATCTGCCTGGACGCAAGCTCAGGCCGATGGCGCCTCAGCGCGTTCCTCGCGCTGCTCGCGATCTCGATCCCGACCGAGCTCGGCGTCGCGATCCTGGCCGTAAGCGGCGACCCGTTGGCCCAGCGGGCGTTTCCTTACGTCTCGTCGGCGTTCGGCATGATCGCGGTCTGCGCCGTCTGGCTGTCCGAGGACCTGTTCCGCAACCGCTTCGTGAGAGGCGCAAGCTTCTATCTCGGTCGTATCTCCTACTCGGTTTATCTCTTCCACCTTATCGTCATCATGGCGCTGAAGCCGATGGTCGCCGCGGCGCCGCTCGTTCTTGCAACTCGCGAGTCTACGTGCTCGCGATCCTCGCGCTGTCGACGCTCTTCTTTGCCGGATTCGAGCGGCCGATCCTTGCGGCCCGGCCCTATTATAGCGCCTCGGGACGGGTAGCCGGGGCGAAGGTCGTCACGCCTCAACGAGAACCTCGCCGCTTGCGCTTGCTGCTCGCTATCGCGCTTGGCGTTGCCGCGCTTGGCGCAGGCGTGCTCGCACGCAACGCCTTCATGGCCGACAAGCCCTATGCGTTCTATCCGCTGCTCATCGCGACGGCCACTCTCGTCCTTGCGCTTGCCGAAACGCCGCGTCCCCATGCAACGGGCGTGGCGGCGGTGGCGGCGCGGGCCCTCCTTCTGTTCACAATTGCGCTGCCTTTCGTCGATGCTCTCTACCGCATCCTCGACCGGATTGCCGCTTGGTCGCGACCACCGCCGCGCCGACCTATTCCTATCGCGCCGCGCACGCCAATCCGACCGCCTTCGCAACCTGGTGGTTCTATTATCTCAACGAATGGATCCGGGACGACGGGATAAGGGCGGCGATCGACGCGCCGGACCCGCAAAAGAAGCTGCCCTTCGTCCAGGTTCCTGGCAGCTCGGGGCGCATGTTCGACACCACGATCCGGATCAACAATCTTGGCTTTCGCGGACCCGACTTACCCCGCGACAAGGGCGACGCCTTTCGCATTGTCGCGCTTGGCGAGTCGCAGACCTTCGGGCCGACGCTGCGCGATGGCGAAAAGCCTTGGCCGGAGCTGCTGCAGGACCTGTTCGACCAGCACGCCTCATGCGGCCGCAAAATCGAGGTCATCAACGCCGGAACCGAGGCCTATACGCTCGAGAACAATCTCGAGCGCATGCGCCGCGATATCCTGCCGCTCAAGCCTGATTTGATCCTCAGCACGCACGGAATGAACGGATTTTTGGCGTTCGGCCTCCGGCGCGTCCCGGAGCCTAACGAGCCAGGCGTCAGGCCCCGGGCCTCGGCGCTCATCGGCCGCGCCGTGCTGACGATCGAGCGGGCGGCGCATGATTGGCGCGATCGGAATTCGGCTCGAGCGCGGCCGGTCGCGCTCGCGCCGATGTCCGACGCTGAGCTGATGCAAAGCCGTTACGCCGACGAGTATCGGAAGCTGATCGCGCTTGCTCGCGACAATGGCGTAGACATCGCGCTCGCCGATTCAACCATGTCGGTCAATGAATTCAGTCCACGCGAGGTCAAGGACTTCTATGGCGCGGTGTTCAAGCCGATCGACGACATCATCGCCGCCAACGCCGCCCACAATCGCTTGGTCAAGCTCATCGCCCGCGATGAGGACGCGCCGCTGATCGACATGGCGGCCGGCGTCGACGGCATATGGGACGACGACCTCTATCTCGACATCGTCCACTTTACCGAAGCGGGCAACGAACGGGTCGCCAATCTCATGTTTCGGTCGCTCCTGCCGATCCTGGCCCAGCGGCACGATCTGCGCTGCGAGTTGCGCTGAGCAGGGGCGCCGCGGGTGCGCGAATAGTCTGGTTCTCGTTTCGGGAAGCGGCAAGACGATGATTTCTGTCTCAAGCCAACCTCCGGTCTCAGGGGGACGAATGTGTGAGCGGCATCACAGCGCGAAAACCTGCCGTTTGTGAAGAACGTTACTGGTTCAACCGAGAAGTTCGGGTTTGTCGAGGTCGCCAGGCGCTGTAGGGAGTTTGCGCGTCCTTTGCAGCGCGTGCTCGCGGCGACGGACAGGTAGATTGTCGAAGGGAGGAATTGGATATGGTCCCGATCGATGCTCAGACGATGCGAGAGGTCGCGCCAACCTTCAGCGGCGCGCAAGCGGCCAGCCAGGCGAAAATCATTGCGGAAGTCGGAGCAGTGTTGGCCGCGACGCTGGAAAGCTACGACATCACAAGCCGGCTCAGGATCGCGCACTTTCTGGGGCAAACCTGCGAGGAGTTGGCGGGTTACCGCACGACGGAGGAGTTCGCGAGCGGGAAGGAATATGAAGGGCGAAAGGACCTGGGCAACACCCAAAAGGGAGACGGCCCGAGATACAAAGGACGAGGCTTATTGCAGCTGACGGGACGCGCCAACTACGCCGACTACGGCAAGGCGCTTGGGGTTGACCTGGTGAACAATCCGACGCTCGCCGCCCAACCGGCGCTTTCGCTCAAGATCGCCTGCGAGTATTGGAAGCGCCATAATATCAACGCCGACTGCGACCGCGACGATGTTCGAGCCAGTGACCCGAAAGGTGAACGGCAGCCCCCAAACGGGCTCCCTGATCGGATCGCCTTCACGCAAAAGGCCAAGGCGGCGGTCGCGAGGCTTCAAGCGGTTGCGCTTTCCGGCGCCGCGCCGGCCGGCGCAGCTGGTGCAGCTCCGGCTGGCGCGACGCCGGCCGCCGCGACTCCGGCCGGCGCAGCAGCGGCTGCAGCGGGCGTGGCTCCCGGACAGTCGAGGCCGGTTCTCGCTCGCGGGTCTCAGGGCGACGCAGTGGTGCAATTGCAGAACATGTTGCGCGACTTGAACTTCGCGGTCGCCATCGATGGCGATTTCGGCCCAGGGACAGAGGTGGCCGTAACTCGCTTCCAATCCGAGAATGGTCTCGCGGACGATGGGATCGTGGGACCGCAGACCTGGGGCGCGCTCGACGCAGCGAAAAAGAAGGCTTGATGATCTGAATGGCGCTCTATCGCATGAGGGGCCGGGCTGGGGATCCTCGGGTTCGACGGCCCGGGTCACGACGGAACATCGGATGGCGCGCCGCGTGGTTTTCGTGGGCCGTTTTGACCTTCTTGGTCATGGCGGCGTCCGGGATCGTCGTCCGGGGCGAAGCCGAGGAGGCAGGCGCAGACAAAGTTCCGGTCGAGGTCATCCGCTTCGATCCGGGTGCGTCAAGCAAAGACATCAGCGGTGCTGTCATCCGCGGCGAAAGATCGCTCTACTCAATCGGGGCCCGCGGCGGACAGCGACTGAGCGTCAGCATCGTTGCAGCCGAGGACAATGCCGTATTCCAGATCTATCCACCGGGCGTGCAACCGGAACATCGTGATTATGGCGTGGAGATTGTGGGGGCCAAAGCGTTGCCGGGCGCGGCGGAGGGAGAGGACGCAAAAGCCTGGAGCGGGATTCTGCCCGCGACAGGCGCGTATCTTATTGTGGTCGGACCTACGCGCGGAAATGCGACTTATACGTTGAAGGTCGCCATTCGTTGAGGGCGCTGGCTGGAGTCCTCGAAGGGGAGGGCGTTGTTGCCTCGATCAGCTCCTCCCTCGGGCTCCTCGTCCGAGGACGCGATCCGCACCCCTGGCTTTTCCGCTATCATCGCAGAGTTGTTTCTGCCGCAATCGAAGCTGCCGCAGGCATAGAATGGGTGAGGTAAACAGGGGGCAGCTATGGCCGAAAGCGAAATCGAAGCCGTTCGCGCTCTCTTGAGCGCCAAGCCGCGGCCAGTGGGCTGGGAGGAGCGGCGACGCCGGATCGAGGAGGTCGGCGCGGCCTGGCCGATCGCGGACGATGTCAAACTTGAGGCGGTCGACCTCGACGGCCTCAAGGGCGAATGGGCGATTGTTCCGGGCGCCGACGCCTCCCGCGTGCTGATCTACTTTCATGGCGGGGGCTATTGCTCAGGCTCGATTGTCAGCCACCGCCGACTGGTGACCGAGGCCGGACGGGCAGGGGGCCTCCGCACCGTGGCTCCCGCCTATCGCCTGGCGCCCGAGCATCCTTTTCCGGCCGCGCGCGACGACGCGCTGACGGTCTGGCGGCGCCTGCGTAGCGATGGCTACGCCGCCAAACATATCGCGGTCGGCGGCGACAGCGCGGGCGCGAATTTGACGCTCGCTTTAGTCGGGGAACTCAAGCGCGCGGGCGAGGATCTGCCCGGATGTCTCTGGCTCCTGTCGCCGTGGGTCGATCTGACCATGTCTGGCGCGACGCTCGTGAGCAAGAGCGCCGTCGATCCGCTCATTCAGAAAGGATATCTGGAGGGGCTGGCCGACGCCTATGTACCGGCGGGGATGGACCGCAAGGACCCGCGGCTCTCGCCTCTCTACGCGGATCTCAAGGGACTGCCGCCGACTCTCATCCAAATCGGCTCGGCAGAGACCTTGCTCGACGACGCTGTCCGCTTCGCCGCTGCGGCTGGCGAAGCCGACGTCTCCGTGACCCTCGAAGTCTGGCCGCACATGATCCATGCATGGCCACTCTGGAATGCGCGGCTCGAGCCTGGCCGGCGCGCGCTTGCGCACGCTGGCGCGTTCCTCAGGGAGCGCCTGTAGACGCCAGGCGCCTATGCGGTTGCGCTTGCCAAAGCCGCCCAATGGGGGCACGCAAATCCCAGATGCCGGAGCGCGTCCGGATGTCGGATGGATGACTTGACCACCGAACTGAACGTCGAGCCCAAGACGTCATCGAACTCTGAGCTGCCCTCGGGCTTGCTCAACAATCCCGCTTTCATGGTCATCCTCGTCGCGACCTCGCTGTCGAGCGTCGGACTGGCGATGTTCGACACGGGTTCGGCCTGGATGATGACCAGCCTCAATCCGAGCCCGAGGCTGGTCTCCGCTGTTCAGGTCGCCACCACCCTGCCGTTCTTTCTTTTGACCTTGCCGGCAGGCGCGCTGACCGACGTTGTGGACCCGCGCCGGCTTCTGATCGTCGCTGAAGCGGCCGTCGCGGCGATTTCGATCGGCTTTGCGGCGGTGGTTTCGGCGGGGCTCGCAAGCCCGCTCTCGCTCCTTGCGACGTCGTTCTTGATGGGCATGTGCGGCGCGCTCGCGGCGCCGGCATGGCTCCTCATAAACACGATCCTCGTGCGAAGAATCGAACTCGATAGCGCGATCGCGATTGACACCGCGAGCTACAATGTCGCGCGCGCGATCGGCCCGGCGATCGCCGGATACGCGATCGCAAGTTTCAGCATTGCCGTTCCATTCTGGTGCTGCTGCGTCGGCAATCTGGCGTTGCTTGTGGCGTTGATCTGGTGGCGGGCGCCGCGCAGGCCAACGGAGACTCTGCCGGCCGAACGCCTGATCAGCGCAATGACGGCCGGGCTGCGCTACGTTCGATACAGCCGGGAAATGGACGCGACGCTGATCCGCGCAGTCGCCTTCTTTCCCTTCGCCAGCGCCTACCTCGCCTTGCTGCCGCTGGTGGCGCGCACCCAGACAGGCGACGGCGCCGAGGTCTATGGCGAGCTGATGGCCGCCGTCGGCCTCGGCTCGATCGTCGCCACCTTCGCGCTCAGCTGGCTGAAGACGCGGCTGGGCGCGAACGGACAGGCGGCGCTTGGCGCGATCGGAACCGTCGTCTCGCTGTTTCTCCTCGCCGCAGCGCATGGGCCCATACTGGCGCTCATCGCCAGCTTCATCTCCGGCGCCGCGTCGATCGTCGCACTGACGACCTTTTTTGTCTCGGCGCAGGTCGCTTTGCCGCAATGGGTGCGCGGTCGGGGTCTGGCGATCTTCCTCACCGTCTACTTCGGCGCGCTGACGCTCGGCAGCGCCGTGTGGGGGGAAGTCGCGACAGCCAAGAGCGTGCCCTTCGCCCTCTGGGCGGCCGGTGCGGGGACGCTGGTCGGCATGGCGCTCACCTGGCCATGGAAGCTGCAACCCAGCGAAGCGCAGGATCTGACTCCAGCGATGCGCTGGCGCGCCCCGTGTTTCCTCAATCGGGTGGCTGACGATCGGGGCCCAATCCTCGCGATCGCAGAATATCGGATCGACCCCAAGGACAGCTCCGCCTTCCTCGCCGTGATGCAGGATATCAGCTTCGAGCGGAGGCGGGACGGCGCCTACGCCTGGCATATCTTCGAGGACCCCGATGAGGAGGGCAAAATGATAGAGACCTACCTCAGCCATTCCGTGCTCGAACTCAGATACCGTCAGGCGCGCGTCACCGTGGCCGACGAGATGATGGAGCAGCAGGCGAGCCAGTTCCTGAAAGCGCCGGCCACGATCCGCTATCTTGTTGCGCCTGAGCGCGACGCACGGCGGTCGTGGCGGAGGCGGTCTATGGTCCGGACTGGACCGCGCTCACGGGCTTGACGCCGCTGCTCGAGGCTTGCGCCTCTGCGCCTAATAGTAACGCGGGATCGGACCGTTGTGCGGCGTCTTGCGGTCGGAGAGATCGAGCATCACTTCGTCGACGAAACACCATCCCCAGCCCTCAGGCGGATCATAACCTTCGATGATCGGATGGTGCGTGGCGTGAAAATGCTTGGTCGCGTGCTTATTCGGGGAATTGTCGCAACACCCCACGTGGCCGCAGGCGCGGCAGATCCGCAAATGCACCCAGGCGTCGCCGGTCTTGAGACATTCCTCGCAGCCGAGCGCGCTCGGCGTCACGTCGCGAATGGTATTCAGATGCGCGCAGGTCTTCGTCATTGGGATCGCCTGAGGGGCTAGAGATGGGGAGCGTGAGAATGTCCGAGGAAATTATGGATCGCGGCCACCACCTGTGCGCCCTCGCCGATCGCCCCGCCGACCCGCTTGACTGATCCCGACCGCACGTCGCCGACCGCGAAGACGCCAGGCACAGACGATTCCAGCGGCGAGGGGGCAGGGGCGCCGTTGGCCGTTCCAACGCCGGTTATCACGAAGCCCGCCTTGTCCAACGCTACGCACCCTTGCAGCCATTCGGTGGCCGGATCCGCGCCGACGAATAGGAAGACGTTACGGATCGGCGCCTCGGTCTCCCGGCCAGCGCGATGGTCGCGCCACCGCACCTGCTCGAGGTTGCCGCCGGCCTGGCCGTTCAGGGCGACGATCTCAGTCTCAGTCATGAGTTCAATGTTCGGGGTGGCGCCGATGCGATCGATCAGGTAGCGCGACATGCTTTCGGCGAGGCCCGGCCCTCTGACCATCATGCGAACCTTGGACGCGTGGCCGGAGAGAAACACCGCGCCTTGACCGGCCGAATTGCCGCCGCCGACCAGAGCGACCTCTTCGCCGGCGCACAGGCGCGCCTCGATCTGCGAGGCCCAGTACCAAATTCCGCGACCCTCAAATCGGGTGATATCGGCGATCGTCGGATGGCGATAGCGCGCGCCGCTGGCGACCACGATGGTCCGCGCCTGAATGCGATCGCCGCCCTCCGTCTCAAGGACGAAGGCACCGTTGGCGCGCGCGCAGTCGAGCGTCTTGACGCCGACCGGGATCATGACATCGGCGCCGAATTTCTGCGCCTGATTGAAGGCGCGGGCGGTAAGCGCCTGGCCGCTTATCCCTGTCGGAAAGCCAAAGTAGTTTTCGATCCGGGCGCTGGCGCCGGCCTGGCCGCCGGGAGCGCGGGCGTCGAGAACCGCGACCGACAGGCCCTCGGAGCAGGCGTAGACTGCAGTGGAGAGCCCCGCGGGGCCGGCGCCGACTACCGCGACGTCGTAGACGAAGTCCAATCGCGACGCGGCCGTCAAGCCGATTTGACGTGACAGGGCCCCCTCCGACGGATTGCCGAGCACCGTCCCGTCCGGACAGACCACGAGAGGCAATCCGCCGGCGACATCTGCATATCGGCCGATCACCTCTTTGGCCTCGGGGTCGTGGGCCGGATCGAGCAGATGGTGCGGATAGCTGTTCCTCGTGAGAAAGCCCTGTAGCCGGATCACGTCCGCTGCGCCCGCCGCGCCGATCAGCACTGCCCCTGCAGCGCCGCCCTGAAGCAGGGCCACCCGCCGCAGGATGAGCGCCCGCATGATGCGTTCGCCGAGCTCGGCTTCAGCGACCAGGAGCGCCCGCAAGCCGTCCGTGGGAATCAACAAGGTCTCGACGTCGCCCTCCGCCGCGCCGTCGACCAGCGCCGCGCGGGTGGAAAGCTGGCCCACGTCCGCCAGGAACTGACCCTCGCCCTGTTCGGCGATCGGCGTCACATGGCCGAGGCCGTCGCGCTGAGTGAGCGCCACGAGGCCCTTGAGCACGACGAACATGCCGGGGCTGACCTTTCCGGCCTCGAACAGCTTTTCGCCATCCGAATATTTGCGCCGCGACCCATAGCGGCGCAGGCGGTCGATTTCCTGCGCCGTCAGCGCGGGAAACGTCTCCTGGTAGCGAGGCAGCTGAGCTGGGTGGACAGAATCGGCCATACGTCTCGACTACTTCCGCCGAATATCTGAATTGGCGCGCTCAAGCGTTGCGCGTTGGGAGCTCTTTTTCAAGTCCGGCGGCATGTATGCCGGGATATCACCCGCGCTTGGCGGCGTCGCCCTGTGCCGATTAACACTTGCATCGATGAACGCCGTTCCCGATGAGGAACGTGGCGCAGCCGGAGCCTATGCGACGATGACCGAAACGTTTCAGATTCTGATCCTGCTTTTGGCCGTCATTTCCGTGGTCGCGCTGATCGCCAAGCGACTCCAGATCCCGCCAGCCATTCTCCTTGTGATCACCGGCGTCGGGCTCGCCCTGATACCCGGGCTGCCGAGCCTGCAACTCGCTCCCGACCTTGTCTTGCTGCTCGTGCTGCCGCCGATCATCTATTGGGACGCGGTGAAGATGAGCTGGAAGGAGTTCCGCTTCAACCTGCGCCCGATCGCGCTCTTGGCGATCGGCTGTGTCGTGTTCACCACCGTCGCGGTTGCCACGGCGACCCATTTCCTGTTGGGCTTTCCCTGGGCGGCCGGCTTCGTCCTGGGCGCCATCATTTCGCCTCCCGACTCCGTCGCGCCGCTGGCGATCGCCCGACGAATGCAGCTTCCAAGGCGCCTCCTCGTCGTTCTCGAGGGCGAAGGGCTGGCGAACGACGCGACGGCGCTGGTCCTTTATCGCTTCGCGGTCATGGCGGTGAGCGCGGGATCGTTCTCGTTCGCCACGGCCGCCGGCAGCTTTGTGGCGATCGTTGCAGGGGAGGTCATCTGGGGAATTGGCGTCGGCTGGCTCTGGCTTCGCCTGCGCCGTTGGGTCCGTGATCCCGGCATCGAGATCATGCTCTCGATCCTGACGCCATTCATGGCCTATTGGCCGCCGGAGCAACTTGGCGGTTCGGGCGTCCTCGCCACATTGGCGGCAGGGCTCTATGTCAGTTGGAACGGCTTGCGGTTGATTCCGGCGGCGACCCGTCTTCCAGGCGCCGTGTTCTGGGACTTCCTGACCTATCTGATCGAGGGCATGGTGTTCCTCATCACCGGTCTGCAGGCCCGCACGCTTGTTCCCAGCCTTCGTCATTACTCGCTCGCCGAACTGTCCATGGCCGCCCTTGTCGTCTGCGTGGTCGTCATCCTGGCTCGCTTCATCTGGATGTATCCGGCGACTTACCTGCCGCGCTGGCTCTTTCCTGCGATCCGACGCCGCGACCCTTACCCGCCGTGGCAGCACCCGTTCCTGCTGGCGTTTACCGGCATCCGCGGCATCGTTTCGCTCGCGGCCGCGCTCGCGATCCCCTTCACCGTCGCCGACGGGAGCCCGTTTCCAGATCGCGATCTGATCCTGATTCTGACCTTCTGCGTCATTTTCGTCACTCTGGTCGGCGAGGGCTTGACGCTTCCAGCGGTAACCCGCGCGCTTGGTCTCGCCAACGCAGGACATCGCGAGCGCCAGGCTGAGCGGGAGGAAGAGTTCAAGGTTCGCAGGCGCGCGATCGAGGCCGCGATCGAACGGCTCGAGGCGGTCGCGGAGAGCCGCAAGCTTCCCGAGCCTGTCGTCGGACCGATCCGCGCTCATCAGCGCAACCGGCTCATCGACGTCGAGTATCGCGAGGATGGCGAGGGCCATCACCGAAAACTCGCCGAGCTTAGCGATGACCTCGAACTGGCGCTGATCGAGGCGGAGCGGGACCTCGTCAACACGCTTTATCGCTCCGGCGAGCTTAAGGATGAAGCCCGCCGGCGCATCGAGCGCGAGCTTGATCTGCGCGACACGCTTCTCGCCAATCTGCGGGAAGCGGAGTGAGGGGCGCGAGGGGCCGAGCGCCGCGGTGATAGTCTCGAATGGCGGCGTAGTCGCGGGGGCTGCCGCGAAAAGACGCGTCCGGCCGCTCGACCTTGCTAGAGCGAGATGCGATTGGGTCGAACCAAGCTCGTCATTGCGAGCGAAGCGAAGCAATCCAGGGGAACGTCGGGCGCTCGACGGCCCCTGGATCGCCGCGTCGCTTCGCTCCTCGCGATGACGATTCCGTCCGAACGCATCTCGCTCTAGGAGAGAACCTCGTCGAGCCAGTCGAGCGCGACGCGATTGACGGCCGAGCGGTTCGTCATCTCGCAATGGTCGCCCGCGCCTTCGGCGGCTGTAAACCTGACAAGCCTCTTCTCGCATCTCAGCGCATCGAACAGCGTCTGTGCGCCATTGGCGAGCGGGTCATTCTCCGCGGCGGTCAGCAGCGTCGGACAGCGAATGGCTTCCGCTCGCCCTTGCATCGAGTAGCGTTGGAGGTCCGCGAGATAGTCGCGCAATCCCGTCTTGCCGTTCACCCAATAGCCGCGCTGAACGATCTTCCAGCGCAGATCGCGATTCGCATCGATGACGGCCTGCACTTTCTGCAAGATTTTATCGTCGAGCGCGTCGAGGTTGGCGACCGCTTGAGGAGGAACTCCAATGGCGCTCGCCAGGGCGCGGAAGGAATTGGCAAGCGCCCATTGTCCGGGATCGGCGATACAGGCGGCGAGGCGGGGCTCTCCGGAGGCCGCTCGCGGCGCGAGGTAGCCGCCGAGGCTCCAGCCGCTGATGGCCATCTTCTCGGGATGGACCTCCGGCAGGGTCAGCGCGAAATCGACCACCGCATGGATCACTGTCTCCCAGTCGGGTCGCAGAGGAACGTTCATTCGGTAGAGCATCGCGCCCTGACCGGGCCCATCGAAGAGAAGGCTGTGATAGCCGCGCCGGCTCGCCGCGACCGCCGAGGCGAAGAGCACGTCGGTGACGGTTGCGTCATAGCCGTTGGTAAAGATGATCGTCGGCCGCTTCGTCCCGGCAAATCCCGTCGCCGGGATAAAATAAGCCGGCATCGCTGCGTCCTCGAAAGGGATGGTTTGCTGCCGGATTGGCGGATCGTTCAGCGCAAGGCTCGCGTCGAGCGCCCGCGTCTGCTTGTCGAAAGCCGCCAGCAGTCGCGGATCGACCGGCGCGCCATAGATCGGATGATAGGAGGTCGCATAGAAGGCGCTGGCTCTCAGATAGAGTTCCCGGGCGCTTTGCTTGTGTCCGCCCTTTATCGCCGCTTCCGCCGCGGCGACGGCGCGGTCGCCCGCCTCGATCCAGGCGTTGGTGAAGGCGTCCGCATCGCCGTTCCCAACTTTCGCGGCGACAGCCGTGAGCTCGCCAAAGTCAGGACCGCCATAGGGAATGTAGGCGAGCGGCCAGGTCCCAAAGCCGTCGAGAAAGTCGTCTTCGAACAGGATGCCCATCCGCGTTTCCTCTGGCCGCGTTTGCTGTTCGAGGGCTTTCTAGCCGAGGTCAAAAGCGTCTGCCAGCACGCAGCGCCGGGCGAAGCCCGCGGCGATGGCTGCTATGGGCGAGCGCGCCTGTGACGCTTCTCGCCAGTCTGCGGTCGGGGGCAGTGAGGGGTTGTAGGGCGCTGCCGCGGCATCGAAATTTCTGATGAGCCTAGGATCGACATTTTCTTTGCTGAAAACCAGATCCGTGCTATAACATGTCATCGCCGGATCAGGCGGCTGGACAAAGGTTAATGACGAAAGAGGATAGTGATACACCCGCGACAGATGCAGGGATGGACCGGGAGGCGGCCAGGAAAAATTTTACTCCAAACGGCCGTAACCCATTGAAAAGTCACGATTCGAAAAAATAAACGCTAGTAAACGCTAGCATTTTTACTAGCGTTTACTAGCGTTTATTGGCGTTTACTGACGCTTATGTTCCGCCGCGGGTGAGGCCGCGATGGCGGACGATCTGACGCGGCCAGCCCGCTAGCGGAGCGCCGCCGACCGAGCGACTAGCCCGCCGAGACCTCGATCTCGTCGTAGCCGTTAACCCGGTAGACGACATAGGAGATCGCCCAGGCCGCGACGAACACGCCGACGATCACGTAGCCGAGCATGCCGAAATTGTCGCTGAGCGAACCGACCGCGCCCCAGAACCCGCCCCCGTCGGTGAGGCCCAAGCGATCCCCGATCAGGTTGAGCGTCTCGAGGCCGCCGACGATCACCGCGACGATGACCGACACGGCGGTAATGGTGAGATTGTAATAGAGCTTGCGGATCGGCTTGATGAAGGCCCAGCCATAGGCGCCGAGCATGAGGATGCTGTCGGTCGTGTCGAGCAGGGTCATGCCGGCAGTGAACAGCGCGGGAAAGACCAGGATCGACCAGATCGAAAGCCCCTGCGACGCTTGACTGGCCGAGACGCCGAGCAGGCCGACCTCCGTCGCCGTATCGAAGCCGAGGCCGAACAGGACGCCGAGGGGATACATCTGCCAGCTGCGCTCGATCAGGCGAAAGAAGCGGCGGAACAGGCGCCCAAGCAGGCCGCGATTGGCGAGCATGAGGTTGATGTCGTCTTCGACGAACCGGCCGCCGCTCTTGACGGTTTGGAACGTCCGCCACACCGCAACGAGGACGATGATGTTGGCGATCGCGATGGCGAACAGGAACAGGGCCGACACCAGCGTGCCCGCGACCGCGCCGAAGCTCTTGAACGCGTCGAAACGACCCTGCAACGTTGTTGTCGCGACCGCGATCGCGACCGTCAGCGCGACGACGATCGTCGAGTGGCCGAGCGAGAAAAACAGGCCGACCCCTACCGGCCGACGGCCTTCCTGCATCAATTTGCGGGTCACGTTGTCGATCGCCGCAATGTGATCGGCGTCGAAGGCGTGCCGCAGGCCAAAACTATAGGCGAGCGCGGCCGTGCCAAGCAGAAGCGGGTAGTTGTGGAACGCGGCAAGCGCCCACAGCCAAGCGGTGGCGTTGACAACGAACAAGAGGATATAGACCGCGATGACCTTGCCTTGGATGGTCTCCTGATTGTCGTTGAAGAGATTGGCTAAAGTCGCGATCATTCCCGAGGCCCCCGCTACTTCCGCAGAGATTATCGGAGCGTGGTTGCCGCGCCAATGGTTTGGAGGCCGCGTCGGGAGTTTTTAGATGCGAAGCAGCCAATGAATGCGCCGACGCTCTCTCGTCTCTGCGTCAGAGAGACCTTCGTTATTGCCGCCGTTAATTTTATCTCAACGCGATTGGCCGAATATCGCCCAAACCGTTGGGTAAGCGACGCGCGGTCGCTAGGACACACATCCCGGGCCACGCTCCAGCTTCGAGACGAAGAGGGCGGATATGCTTGCGTGGTTGCTTTGGCAACTGGAAAAGATCGAGCGAATACGCTCGGCAGCGTGCGCGCTCATGGGCGAATTTGGCGATGAGGCCTATGCTGAAGCGCGGCGTCGGGAAAGCGCGGCCGATCGCGTTCAGACGGCGGAAGACTGGAGACGCGTCGCCCTGGTCGTCGCCCGCCGGACGTCTGTGCGCGTTGACCTCGATCCCGCGTCGCACCCGTCGCCGGAGCTTAGTCTGGTCGACGAGCCATCGCGGACGGTCTCGGAACAGCCGCGGACCTTCCGAATCCAATTTGTTTGCGGGTCGGTCGACCGGGGTCCAACGAATTTGACCGAGAAACAGATCCAAGTGGCGGACGCGCCCGCAGCCATCATTGCCGCCGCGAACATAAAGTGGCCGCCGCAGACGATTGGAGTGCGAATCCTCGATCGTGAAGGCCACGAAGTCTTCGCCCGACAGAAAGCAAGGCGGGCGTAAAACGACCGTATTGTGGCGCGCCCAACGGGAATCGAACCCGTGTTTTCGCCGTGAAAGGGCGACGTCCTGGACCGCTAGACGATGGGCGCGGGCTCGTAGAGGAATCCGGTACTGTCGGATCGGCGCGATGCTATAAGGTCGGCCGTTCGCGCTGGCAAGCCTGACGCCGGCGTATCAGATGACAGCAAGGAATTAAGAGGAAACGATGCACGCCATTCGCATAGATCAACCCGGCGGTCCGGAAGTCATGCGCCTTGAGGCGGTCGAACTGCCGTCGCCGGGCAAGGGCGAGGTTCGGCTGCGCCAGCATGCCATCGGCATCAACTTCATCGACATCTATCACCGCACGGGCTTCTATCCCCCAGCGAAGACGCCGTTCACGCCCGGGTCAGAGGGCGCAGGCGAAGTGGTCGAGGTCGGTCCGTCGATTGAGGGACTGAAGCCCGGCGACCGCGTCGCCTACGCCGGCTCCCCAGGCGCCTATGCGCAGGAGCGCAATATCGAAGCCCGGTTCCTGTTCAAGCTGCCGCGCGCGATTTCGTATGACACTGCGGCGGCGATGATGCTCAAGGGGCTCACGGCGCAATATCTGGTGCGCCAGACCTATCGCGTCAAAGAGGGCGACATGATCCTGGTCCATGCGGCCGCGGGCGGCGTCGGGCTTATTTTATGCCAATGGGGAAAGGCGCTCGGTGCAACCGTGATCGGCTGCGTCGGCACGGCGGAAAAGGCGGCGCTCGCCAAAAAGTCCGGCGCAAAGCACACAATCCTCTATCGTGACGAGGATTTCGCCAAGCGGGTCAGCGAGATCACCAAGGGCGCGAAGTGCCACGTGGTCTATGACGGGGTCGGCAAAGCAACCTTCCCTGGCGTCGCTCGATTGCCTGAGGCCGTTCGGCGTGTTCGCCAGCTTCGGCTCCGCCTCCGGAGCTATTGAAGCGTTCAACATCAGCCTCTTGGCGCAGAAAGGCTCGCTATTCGCGACCCGGCCGACATTGACCACCTTCATGGCGGATCGCGCTCTGGCGGAGAAAATGGCGCGCGATCTGTTCCGCGTGGTGGCGAGCGGCGACGTCAAGATCCGGATCGGCCAGCGCTGGCCTTTGGCGGAAGCGCCGCAGGCCCACATGGCGCTCGAGAAGCGCGAAACGACTGGCTCCCTAATTCTCGTACCGTGAAGTAAAGCCTTGGCCTTTCTTGCGCCAAGTTTACAGCTCACCAGCCACCGCTTGGCGCAAGCTGACCGCCCTTGTATAGGAGGCCGGGCCCGAATGAATGCTCTAGGAAGGGCGTATTGACCCGAATGATCGAACCGACCGTGAAATCCGCCGCCGCCGCCGTCCCAACCGTCAAGAAGGAGGAGGGCTGGTGGGAAACCGTCAAGGTCATCATCGAGGCGCTGTTGATCGCGCTCGTGGTGCGCACGGTCTTGTTCCAGCCGTTCAATATTCCCTCGGGTTCGCTGGTGCCGACGCTGCTGGTTGGCGACTACCTGTTCGTCTCGAAATACGCCTATGGCTATTCGCATTTCTCGCTGCCGAGCTTTCTCGACCTTGACCCTCAGGCGATGCCCGGCCGCCTCTTCGCCTCCGATCCCAAGCGCGGCGACATCATCGTGTTCAAGCTGCCGAGCGATGGCCAGACTGACTACATCAAGCGGCTGATCGGCCTGCCCGGGGACAAGATCCAGGTCACCCACGGGCGGCTCATCATCAACGGCACGATGGTGCCGCGCGAGCCGATCGCGCCTTTTCAGACCGTCAATCACTTCAACAAGCCTGAGGAAGCGCCGCAATATCTGGAGACGCTTCCGGGCGGGGTTCAGCACCGGATCATCCAGATCGACGGCGACGACGGCACCTTCGACAACACGAAAGTCTATGAAGTGCCGCCTGGCCACTATTTCATGATGGGCGACAATCGGGACAATTCGAGCGATTCGAGGCTTTCCGGGGATCAGGGCGGAGTCGGCTACGTGCCGTTCGAGAACCTGGTCGGCAGGGCCGAAGTGATCTTTTTCTCGATCGACGAGGGGACGCCGGCGTGGGAGGTGTGGCGTTGGCCATGGACCGTGCGCTGGGACCGCATCTTCCAGCGCGTGCGTTAGACGCCGGCAAACGGGCTCCCGCGGGCGACCCGAAGGCCGAATGCTCGCGGGGACCGTCTTTCCCTTTTCCTGCCTGTCAGGGGCGCCGGGGACCAGCTCCTCGATCGGTTGGACAATGAACAAGCAGCCGCGCGCCGAATTGTCCGCGTTGGAGTCCCGGCTCGGTTACCGCTTTCGCGATTCCGGGCTTGGCTGTGCTCGCGCTCACGCACCTTTCGGCGCAAAATTCAGGCGGGCAGGGCAGGGCTGGGTCTTATCAGCGGCTCGAATTCCTGGGCGACCGGGTGCTCGGCGTCGTGATCGCGGGCCGCCTCTACCAAGCCTTTCCGAAGGCGAGCGAGGGCGAACTGTCGATGCGGTTCGCCAAGCTCGTGCGGCGCGAAACCTGCGCCGAGATCGCCGCCCAGTGGGACGTGGGCCCGCATGTCGCGCTGGGCTTGGGCGAGGCGCGGGGAGGCGGCCGCAAAAAGCAGGCGATCCTGGCCGATGTCTGTGAATCCCTGATCGGGGCGGTGTTCGTCGACGGCGGCTTTGAGGCGGCCGAGGCGCTCATCCTCAGCGGCTGGGGCGACCGCATCACCGCCGACGAAGAGCCCGCCCGCGACGCCAAGACCGCGGTGCAGGAATGGGCCCAGTCGCGCGCGCTGGCCCCGCCGCGTTACGAGGAGGTCGAGCGAAGCGGCCCGGCCCACGCCCCCCATTTCATCATGCGGGTCACCCTCGACGGCTTCGAGCCGGAAGTCGGCGCCGCGAGCTCGAAGCGGGCCGCGGAACAGGCCGCGGCGCAGGCCTTTCTTGACCGCTGGGGCGCGACATGAGCGAGACCCGATGCGGCTTCGTCGCCATCATCGGCGCGCCCAATTCCGGCAAGTCGACGCTTATCAACGCGCTGGTCGGCGAGAAGGTGTCGATCGTCACGCGCAAGGCGCAGACCACCCGCTCGACCGTGCGCGGCGTTCTCACCAAGGGTGAGGCGCAGCTCGTTTTCGTCGACACGCCCGGCTTGTTCGCGCCCAAGCGCCGCCTCGACCGGGCGATGGTCGCCTCAGCCTGGGGCGCCGCGGCCGACGCCGACGCGCTCATGCTGCTCATCGACGCCCGCAAGGAGGCAGGGGAGGCGAGCCTGACCGAGGACACCCAAGCGATCCTGACCGCGCTCGGCGAGACCGGCAAGCCAAGGCTCGCCGTGCTCAACAAGATCGACCTCGTCGAGCGGCCGAAGCTGCTCGACCTTACGGCCAGGCTCAACGCCGCGCTCGCCTTCGAAGAGACCTTCATGATCAGCGCCACGACCGGCGATGGGCTCGAGCGGCTGCTCGAGCGGCTCGCCGGGCTCATCCCGGCTGGCCCCTGGCTCTATCCGGAGGACCAGATCGCGGAAGCGCCGATCCGTTCGCTCGCCGCCGAGATCACCCGCGAGAAGCTGATCGAGCGGCTGCACGACGAATTGCCCTACCAGGCGACGGTCGAGACCGATGAGTGGAAGGACCAGCCGAACGGCTCGGCCCGCATCGAGCAGACGATCTTCGTCACCCGCGAGAGCCACCGCAAGATCGTGCTTGGCGAGGGCGGGCGCACCATCAAGGCGATCGGCACGGCCGCCCGCAAGGACATCAGTGAAGCCCACGGCGCGCCCGTGCATCTCTTCCTGCACGTGAAGGTGCGCGAGAAGTGGCTCGACGACCCCGAGCGCTACCGGGCGATGGGGCTCGACTTCCCCAAAGGCTAGCGCGCGGCTCTTCGTTGCGCGCGGCGGCGCGCGGAATAAACGTCAATAAACGCCAATAAACGTTAGTAAACGTTAGTAAACGCTAGTAAAATAGCTAGCGTTTACTAGCGTTTATTTTTTCGAAATGAGCTTTTTCAATGGGTTACGGCCGTTTGGAGTAAAAAATTTCTCAGCCCGAACTCCCGTCTCTAGATTGCTGTCTGCGCCCCGCTTTTTTGCCTGATCGTCTTCTCCTGTCGCGCCCCACGCTTTTGGCGGAGACGAAGGTTTCGATCAGCCGAAAGTATACGGAGGATTTCCGGGTTTAGCCAAGCTTTTGTTTGCCGCAACCGCCGAGGCGTAGCGGAAGATCGCGCGGTTCCAATGGCTTGGCGGACAAAAGCGTTAGAGCCGGGGCCCGTGGGGTCGGGCAGGTTGCGATGTGAGCGCGTTTGGCGGACGGTCCCCCCGGCTTTGAGGTCGCGCATGGCCGGGCTCGTCCTGGCCATCCACGCGTTTCGGCGCAGCGAAACGCTATAAGCCACTGGCAAGGAACGAAAAGCCTGTCTCAGTAAACCTTGGCCAGCGGCCCTGACAAAATGGGCCGGTCCTTTGGGCGGTACGGCGTGGATGGCCGGGACAGGCCCGGCCATGACCGCCCGAATCAGAGGCGCGGCCCAAAAGCGACAGCAGCTAGTCTTCAGAACTCACCGCAGCAAACCAGTCGAACGGTATTAAAACGCTACGCTTTCGCTGACCGGTCGGCCGCTCGGTTGCGCCGATAGGCCAGGGCGCCGAGGCCGGCGAAGCCGAGGAGCAGCATCGCCCAGGTCGAAGGCTCCGGCACGGCGGGCGGGACCAGGTCGATATCCAGTTCGCCGTCGCCGCTCCGCACGCCGCTGTTAGCGACTATGTTGGCGAAGGCGTCATTCAGGGAGCCGCCGCCGCCGCCTGCGCCGCCGCCCTGGCCACCTCCGCCGCCGCTGAACCCGCCGCCGCCGCCGCCCCCGCTGAAGCCGCCGCCGCCGCCCCCGCCGCCGCCCACGCCGCCCCCGCCGCTTCCGCCCCCAGCAAGGCCGCCAGGTCCCCCCGCGGCCGCGCCCCCGGAGCCGAAGTCGCCGCCGCCCGCGCTGTTCAGGCCGCCCCCGCCGCCGGCGGGGCCGCCGCCGCCGCCGCTTCCATCGACGCCTCCACTGTTGCCGGGCAGGGCATTTCCGCCATTGCCGGAAATCAATCCGGGTCCACCGGCAGATGTGAGGCCGCCCCCACCACCACCGCCGGCGATGAGCGTCGCCGTCCCAGTCGAGGTCAGCACAAACGTGCCGCCGCCGCCGCCGGCGTTGGCGCCGGTAGCGGCGCCCCCCATGCCGCCGACCACGACCGACAGGATTTCGCCCGCCGTCAGGGCGAAGTCGCCGCCGACTTCCGCCCCGAGGCCTCCGACGCTGCCGAAACTGCCGGCGCCGCCCTGGGCGCCGAAGGCGAGGATCTCATAGACGCCGGTCTCCGGCGCCGTGAACGTCGTCGCTCCCGGCGTTATGTCAATGAAGGGCACGGTGTCCGCCGTGGCCGGCGCGGCAAACGCCATCAGGGCCAGCGCGGAGGCGCAAGAAGCAATCATCCTCATTGTCGTTTCCCTTTCAAAAGCTTTTGTCCCAGTAAGCCTTTGCCAGCCGCGCGGACATGCTGGACCGGTCTTTGGGCGGTGCGGCGTGGATGGCCGGGACAAGCCCGGCCATGACGGCCGGAACTCAGAGGCGCGGCCAAGAAAAAGCGACGCGCGGCGACGTTGACCCCGTCTCCGTAGATATCGTTTCCATCAACGATGACGTCGCCGAGATTTACGCCAAGGCGAAACCGAATTCGCTGTGCTTCAGGGGCGCCTTGATCGTGGCCAGCCATTCGCCGCTGGATCGCGGCGGCGCACTGGACGGCGTCCACGACACTTGCGAATTCGATCAGCGCGCCATCGCCCATGAGCTTGACGATGCGACCACGGAACTCCGCTATCGCTGGATCGATCAGCTCTCGACGACAAGCTTGTAACCTTGCCAGGGCGCCGACCTCGTCCTCGCCCATGAGGCGGCTATAGCCAACCACATCGGCAGCCAAGATCGCGGCAAGCCTTCTCTCCATCCTGGCGCCCCGGGTCCTCCCAGCCGCACTCTACTCCTTTTTTGGGAACGAATGTGCCGCTTCCGTTGTGAACTGTCGATGCAGCGGACGCGGAATTCCTGGGCGCGTTCTCATACACGCTTGGAGGCGAGTCAGTCTCTTACCACTTCGTCGGGTTACGGCTGCTATTTGCGCGCATTGCCGCCGTGCGCTGGCTCACGGGACCAGCACGCCCGGGTTCATGATGCCTGCCGGATCGAGGGCGCGCTTCGCCGCCTCGAACGCTTTGCCGAACAGGTCGGGGCGCTGGGCGCGGTACCATGGCATATGGTCGCGGCCGACCGCGTGATGATGGGTGATGGTGCCGCCGGCGGCGATCAGCGCGTCGGAGGCGCGGGTCTTGATCAAACGCCATTGCTCGATGAGCCGGCCGGGATCGCCGCGCACGTTGAAGGTGTAATAGACCGCCGGCCCGTCCGGATAGACATGGGTGAAGCGCGTCGAGACGGTTCCCTTCTGGCCGGTCGCCTCAGCCAGCGCCTCTTCCGTCGCCTTGCGCACGGCCTCATGGAACGACTCGAACCGGTCCCAGGTGATGGCGGTCTCGAACGTGTCGTTGATGACGCCCATCGGCACGGTCAGCTCGCGCGCATAGGGCATGCGGATGAATGCGGTGCGCCAGCGCAAGCCTGCCGCCTCGTCCGTATGACGGCGCCCGCCATGGTCAGCCATGAGCTCGATCGCGCGCGCCATCCAGGCGTCCACGGCATGGTCGGCGGATTCGAAGGCGAGCACGAGCAGGCTCTCCTCATAGGCGTTGACGCCATAGGCGCCTGCTTCGTGATTGTCGATGACCCGCAGGTTCGACGGATAGAGCCCGGCCTGCGAGACGGCGCGCACGGCCCGCGCGGCGGCGAAGAAATCGGGGAAGCCGAACACCGCGTCGGCGCGGAGGCGCGGCCGCCCTTGCAGCCGCATCCACGCCTCGGTGATGACGCCCAGCGATCCTTCCGATCCGATCATCATGCGGTCGGGGCTCGGGCCCGCGCCCGAGCCCGGCAGGCGGCGCGACTCCATGATTCCAGCGGGCGTCACCGTGCGCAGGCTTTCGACGAAATCATCGATATGCGTGTAAAGGGTGGCGAAGTGGCCGCCCGAGCGAGTGGCGATCCAACCGCCGAGCGTCGAGAACTCGAAGCTCTGCGGATAATGGCGCAAGGCGAAGCCGTGCGGCTTCAGCGCCGCTTCGATCGCAGGCCCAAGGATGCCGGCCTGAATGCGCGCGGCGCGGCTGGTTACGTCGACTTCGAGCACGCGGTTCAAGCGCCGCATGTCGAGGCTGACCGCGCCCGCATATCCGTCGCCGACGACCGGCTCGACGCCGCCCACCACCGATGAGCCGGCGCCGAACGGAATGACCGCGACTCGTGCGCCGCTCGCCCAGTCGAACACGGCCGCAATGTCGGCTTCGGTCTCGGGCAGCGCGACGAAATCGGGTGCGTTGGCGAAATCACGCGCGAAGGCGCGCACGGTCTCGGGGTACGACTTGCCGTAGGTATGGAGGAGCCGCTCGTAGCGGCTCCTGCGTCAGAACGCTGGCGAGCGAGGCAGGAGGCGTGATTCGTGGCGCGCTGAGCGCGATGTCGGAGGCTTGCGGCGGCGGGCCGAAAGCGCGCGGCTCGGCGCCGAGCTTCTCGGCGACGAAGCGAGACACGCAGCGCGCGTTCGGCCTCGTCGAGACCCTGGCCCTCACGCCCCCAGCCGTAGAATTTGAGCCTCGGCTCCATGCGCTTCCTCTGTTGCCGGTTCGGCAAGGTTAGCCCTCAGAGTACGCCTTCGACGGCCGGTCGTCTAAACCCCATAGCGATCCACGCACGAAGTAACTGCACCATGAATTTTCCGGAGCGGCCGGGATAGTTGGGCATATCGTCAGGCAAAATCACGCCCTCGGGTCGTTCGGCCGTCATCACCCGTATGGTTGCAGGCGGGATATTGTTGGGAAGGCGGCCACGATAGACCGTGAGCCAGTGGCCCTTCGTGAAGTCAACGAACATCGCCGTTTTGCAGCATCGCGCGTACATTCGCCTCGTCGGGGAATCCGGTTTCAGTCGTCGCTGCTCAAGAAGGTCCCCGCCCTGGCTGCAACGGATTCGATCCTTGCGATAGAGGACGTAGTCCGTGCCGCCATCCTCGGCCAAGCCAAACTCGGCGCCAGGCGCCGCTCGATACTGGCGACCTGCCTCTTGGCAACTCGCGCAATAGCAAATGCCACGCAAGATTGGAGCGCCGACGATCTGAAGCTCGACTTTACCGCAGCGGCAAGGCGCCGAGACGCGTTCGTTCGTCATTTCGCATCGCCTTTAATCTAGGCTCGAACCGGGGTGCAGCGCGCAGTTCGACGCCGATTTCTCCGCGACGAAGGCGCCTTCGTCTTCGCGGAGCCCTGTCGCCGTCGCGTCCCCAGCCGTAGAATTGAGGCGACGCCTCATCGCACGTTTCCTCGAAAAACATTACTGCCCGCGAAGTCGTGGAAACTGACCCGTGACTTTATACTAACGACTTAGCCGTCTGATGGTCGTGGCCAGCCTAAAGCGCTGACGCGGATCCCTCCGCCGCGTCCCGCATCGCCGCCCAGACCGCGGCGACGTCCGCTGTTTCGGTCGCCAGCGCGCCGATCGACACGCGCGCCATCCAGCGCCCGTCGAGAACGGCCGGCGTCAGATACGCCGCGCCTGAGCGATTGACCGCCTCGACCCAGGCGGTGGTGTGGGCGTCGAGCGCGTCGCCTTCGAAACCTGGCGGCTCGTGGCGCACACACACGGTCTGCAAGTTGACCGGAGCGACCACTCGCCAGCGGGGCGTCGCGCCGACCTCCTTCGCCAGCCATTGCGCATTGGCCATGTCGCGCCGCAAGCGCTGCTGCAATCCGCTGACCCCTTGTTCGCGGATAATGAACCAGAGTTTCAGCGCGCGGAAGCGGCGCCCGAGCGGGATGCCCCAATCGCGCAGGTTCTTCACCTCGCCGTCGACCGACGACTGCAAAAAGCTCGGATTGGTCGACATCACTCGCATCAGATGCTCGGGATCGCGCACATAGTAGACCGAGCAGTCGAACGGCGCGCCGAGCCATTTGTGCGCGTTGATGACGAGCGAGTCGGCGCCCTCGACGCCCTCCCACATCCAGCGGCACTCGGGCAGGATCATCGCGCTGCCCGCCATCGCAGCGTCGACATGCAGCCAGATTCCGTGGCGCCGCGCGATCTCGGCGATTGCCGCGATCGGATCGATCGCCGTCGTCGCCGTCGTGCCGACGGTCGCGACGATCGCGCAAGGCAGATCGCCGTTCTTGAGATCCTCGGCGACCATTTCGGCGAGCGCGTCGGCGCGCATGGCATATTGGGCATCGAACGGAACGAGCCGCAGATTGTCGCGGCCGAAGCCGGCGAGAAGCGCGCCCTTGTCGACCGAGCTATGCGCATGCGCCGACACGTAGACGCGAGGCTTGCGCGCTTCCCCTGCAGGCCGCCGCGCGCGAGCGCATAATTCGTCGCCCGTTCGCGGGCGCAAATGAGCGCGACAAGCGTGCTCGTGGAGGCCGTGTCCTGGATCACGCCGCTGAAGGCGGGCGAGAGTCCCAGCATCTGCCGCAGCCAGTCGGTGACGACTTCCTCGATCTCCGTCACCGCCGGGCTCGACTGCCACGAGAGCCCGATCACGCCGAGCCCGGTGCTCACCATATCCGCCAGCATGCCCGCAGGCAGCGCGTTGGCCGGAAAGTAGCCGAAGAAGCGTGGATGCTGCCAAAGCGACAGGCCAGGCACGACGATGCGGTTCAGATCCTCGATCAATACGCCGAAATCTTCCGGGTCGTTTGGCGGCGCGGAGGGCAGGGCGTCGCGGATCTCGCCCGGCCGCGTTTTGGCCATCACCGGCCGGTCGGCCAGGCCCTCGTGATAGTCGGCGAGCCAGTCGATGAGCTCATGACCATAGCGGCGGAAGTCTTCAGGCGACACGAGCGTCCTTGTGGTTCACGCGGAGGTTCAGCTTGGCGCGCCCTCGCGGCGCGCTGACATCAGGCCGATGAGCGCCTCAGGCGTCGTGACCGGGAGAGAGCAGGTCTGCCCTTGGCACAGCATTGCGATCGGCTCGTCGGCGCGCGGCAGATCGACGCGCGGAGCTCCTTCCGGCCATAGCCGCCGGTCGAGGCGCAGCACGGTCAACGACGGATCGGGCGCGCGGAGCGCGGCGAACGCGAGCGCTTGGCTACCCGGATCGTCGAGCGGCCCGTCGACGACGACCGAGCCGCCGCGCCCCAGCATGTCAGCGCTCATCAGCGTGAGCGGGCTGCCGCCAAGCCCTTCGGGCGCGCCGGAGACGGCGCGGATGAGGCCTTCGGCCGCCTCGACCCAGCGCGCTTCGTCGGTCAGATGCCAGAGCCGGACGAAGACTTCAGCGAGCAGCCCGACGCCCGATGGCGTCGCCCCGTCATGCGTCTGACGCGGACGCGCGCCGGGCACGTCGGCAGCGTCGCTGGCCGTGAGATAGAACCCGCCCGCGCCGTCGCCGAACAGGTCAATGGCTTTGCTCGCCAGCTGGCGCGCGGCTTCGAGGTCGGCGGACTCGCCGCTCGCCTCGAACAAGCCAAGCGCGGCGCGAGCCATCGAGGCATAATCGTCGAGGAGAGCGCGGGCGCCGGGATGTCCCTCGCGCCAGGCATGCAAGAGCCGCCCGTCGGGGCCGCGCAGCTTCGTCATGACAAAATCGAAGCCAGCGCGCGCCGTCTCGAGCCATGCTGGCTCGCCGAACACAGCGCCGGCGCGAGCTAGCGCGGCGATGGTCAGGCCGTTCCAATCGGCCAGCACCTTGTCGTCGCGGCCAGGCTTCGCACGCGCCTCTCGCAGCACACAGAGTTTCGCGCGAGACTTCGCAAGCTCGGCCTCCGCTTCAGGCGATCCGCGCGGAGTGATGCGGCGCAACACCGTGCGGTCTTCCCAATTGCCGCCACGCGTTACGTCGTAAGCGGCCTTGAACGGCCTTGCCGCCTCGCCCAACGCCGCGTCAACCTCCTCTTCGTCCCAGACGTAGAACAGGCCTTCCTCGCCGTCCTGATCGGCGTCGAGGGAGGCGGCGAACGCGTCGCCGACGCGCATCTCGCGCATCAGCCATCCGACCGTCTCGCGCGCCCGTTCGGCGAAGGTCGGATCGGGCCAGAGGGAATGAACAAGCGCCAGCAATTCGAGGATCTGCGCATTGTCGTAGAGCATCTTCTCGAAGTGTGGCACGAGCCATTGGTCGTCGGTCGAATAGCGCGCGTAACCGCCGCCCAGATGATCGTAGATCCCGCCGGCGTTCATGGCCTCCAGCATGGCGCGCAGCGCCTCGCCGAAGGACGGATCGCCGCGGCGGAACATCTCGTTCCAGAAGAAGCGGAAGATCGGCGCATTGGGGAATTTCGGCGCGCCGCTCAAGCCCCCATGGACGGGATCGACAGCGCTCTTCAGCGCATCGCCGACGCGGGTGAGGTCAGCGGGCGTGACGCCCGGACCGGCGCTTAAGTCCGAGAGTTTCGCCAAATGGTCGGCGAGGGTCAGGCCGCGGTTCTCCATCTGATCGCGCTGCGTGCGCCACGCGGAATCGACGGAGTGGAGGACCTGCCGGAACGAGGGCCGCCCGTAACGCGGCTCGGGCGGCCAGTAGGTCCCGCCGATCATCGGCTTGCCGTCGGGCGACAGGAACATGGTGAGCGGCCAGCCGCCCTGCTGGCCGAGCGCATGCAGCGCGGTCATATAGATGTGGTCGATGTCGGGGCGCTCTTCGCGGTCGACTTTGATGTTGACGAACAGCTCGTTCATGAGGCGCGCCGTTTCCGGGTCCTCGAATGACTCGTGCGCCATCACATGGCACCAATGGCAGGCGGCGTAGCCGATCGAGAGCAGGATCGGGCAGTCGCGCCGCTTGGCCTCGGCCAGCGCGCCGGCGCTCCAGGCACGCCAATGCACCGGGTTCCCGGCGTGCTGCAGAAGGTAGGGCGAGGTTTCCTGCCCAAGGAGATTGCAGCCGGCCTCCATTTGGGATTCCTCGCCTTGCTTTAAGCCGCCAGCGCAGCCCTCAGCATAGCCTTGAACCGGGGCGAGTCGAGGGTCCAGAGCACATCGGCGCCCTCGTGCTCGCCGGCCGCCTCGCGCCAGACATGGGCGTTGTTGTCGTCGTGGTGCACATTCAGGCGATCCACGACCGTCATGCCGCGGGTGAGTCTGCTCCCGATCTCGATCGCAACGCGATGGCGAGACCATGAGAGGCCGATCGAGCGGTCGAGCGCCACCGCCATGGCGGTCGGATCGGCGAGCGATAGGCCGATCTCGCCGGTCTGGACGCGATAGGCCTCGCGGGCGGTGATGTTCAACTCGATGGCGAATTTCGCCTTCGCCGTGCCGAGCGCTTCGATCGCTGCGATTTCGTCGTCGCGTAGAACGGAAGCGCCGCGCGAGACGTGCCAGCCGACCATTTCGATATTGAGCTTCGAGCGGAAGACGGCGCGCGCCGCCTCCGGATCGACCCAGATGTTGTATTCCGCCGCCGGCGTCACGTTGCCCTCGCAGCACGGCGCCCCGCCCATCACCACGCAGCGGCCGATCCGCTCGGCGAGCTCAGGCTCGCGCTTAAGCGCCAGCGCGACGTTGGTGAGCGGTCCGAGCGTCACCAGAGTGAGGCCAGGCTCTTCCCACGCGAGGCGCAGAATGGCGTCGACCGCGTGCTCGCGCTCTTGTTTGCGCTTTGGCGTTGGAAAGCCGCGATCCCCGAGGCCGTCTTTGCCGTGGAACCAGTGCGCGTGGTCATGCGCCCGATTGAGCGGCTTGTCCGCCCCGGCGAAGACGGGGACGTCGGAATTGCAGATCTCGGCGGTCAGCAGCGCGTTTCGAGTCGCCTGTTCGAGGCCGACGTTGCCGGCCACCGTCGTCAGGCCGAGGACCCTCACGCTCGGCTCGGCGAGCGCCATGATGATCGCGACCGCGTCGTCGGAGGCGGTGTCGGTGTCGATGAGAAAGTTGCGCATTGTTTCAAAGTTTCTCGCGTCCGCTCAGCCGGCGCGTTTTCGTCCAAACAAGCCGGCCACGATCGACCGGGTGACATGGGCCTGGCTCGCCCAATAGCCGTTAAGCTTCGGAATCGAGTCGGCGACATCGGCGACGCATCGGTCGTAGAAGATGTGACGGTCAGGCGGCGGCAGTTCGGCGGGTCGCGGGAAATTCTGCGAGGGGACGAAGGCAAGCGTCAATCCCGGCGCGCGGCCCAGCCAACTGACCACGGGATTGCTGCATTTGACGCATCTCCCCCGCCTCATTGCGGGCGGCGCGCGATGGCGATGGAACTCAACCGGCTGATTGCCCGCCAAGGTGACCGAGCCGCCCCAGAAATACGCGACGTCCGCGAAAGGCTTCCGATACGCCGTCTGGCAGATCGTACGATGGCAGAAAAAACGACCGATCGGCGTCCCGGCGACAGTGAAGCGCGAAGCGCCACAGAGACAGGCGCAATCCTGGTTCATTGTGGGCTCCGGTTTTGCGCCGCTATTGGGGTGCGCGACGTGTGACCGTCGTCACAGCGCAGCTCGGAAAAATGTGCATAGGAGACACTGTAAACTTTATGTGGAGTTGGCGTTAGAGCAGCAAAGCACAGCCAACAACAAACTTATCGGGAGGAACAGCATGATTACGCGTCGTGTCCTGTTGCTATCGGCTGCGGCCGCCGCCGCATATGCCGCCAGAGGCTCCCAGGCCGCCCGCGCCGAGAACGCGCCCGGCGTCACCGACACGGAAATCAAGATTGGCCAGACAATACCCTATAGCGGGCCGGCGTCGGCCTATGGCGTAATCGGCCGGACCGAAGCCGCTTATTTCAAGATGATCAACGATCAGGGCGGGATCAACGCGCGTAAGATCAACTTCATCAGCCTCGACGACGCCTATAGCCCGCCGAATACGGTCGAGCAGGTGCGGCGCCTCGTCGAGCAGGAGCATGTCGCCTTTCTGGCCAATACCCTCGGCACGGCGCCAAACGCCGCCATCCGGCAATATTGCAATGACAACAAGGTGCCGCAGCTCTTCGTCCAGAGCGGCGCGCCGATGTTTGCCGACCCTACGCACTTTCCCTGGACGATTCCCGGGATCCCGAGCTACGTGACGGAAGCGCGCATCTACGCTAGGCACATTCTCTCGACCAAGCCGGACGCAAAGATCGCCGTCCTTTATCAAAACGATGACTTCGGCAAGGGCTACCTCAATGGGCTTCGCGACATATTGGGCCCTGCGCGGGCGAACATGATCGTCAAGGAAGGCTCCTACGAGACGTCAGAGCCGACGGTCGATTCGCAGGTAGTCACACTTCAGGGCTCAGGCGCCGACGTGTTCCTAATCGCCGCGACGCCGAAATTCGCCGCCCAGGCGATCCGCAAATCGTCCGACCTCGATTGGTCGGCGACCCGCTATCTCAGCTACGTCTCGGCCTCCGTCGCGGCCGTCCTCAAGCCCGCCGGCCTCGACAAGTCGAAAGGGCTGATCACCGCGTCCGCCGCCATCGACGTGACCGACCCGCGATGGAAGGACACTCCGGACATGATGGCGTGGAAGGCTTTCACCGACAAATACATGTCGGCGACGGAGTTCGTCGACGCTCTCGCGGCGGCGGGCTTTGGCTACGCAGCGGTAATCGTGCAGGTGCTGAAGCAATGCGGGAACGACCTATCGCGCGAGAACATCATGCGGCAGGCGACCAATCTCAAGGAGTTCCACCCGCCGTTGCTCTACCCGGGCATCACGGTCAATACCTCGCCGACGAACTACAGCCCGATCCGCCAGTTGCAGCTCGCGACATTCAACGGTGCAAATTGGGAGCCGGTTGGGGACGTACTGAGCGATTGAAAGGACAGACGCCGCTCACCCCTCCGGCACGCCCGCCAGGCGCATGCCTTCATATACGCGCTCGCGGCCGGCGAGATAGAACGGATGATCGCTGAACGCCGAGGATCGGAGCCGCGCGATCGTGAAAGCGGGGTTAAGTTCCAGTCCTGCCCGCGCGGCTTCTCGCGCTTCTTCAAGACGCCCGAGACGGGCGAGGGCGGCAGCGAGCCAAAATTGGGGCACCGGCCAGTTGGGCCCCAGCTCGACCGACCGCGTGAGCCACTCGGCTGCTTCCTCATCGCGGCCGGCGCCCAGTTTGGCGGCGCCGACGTGGTTCATCCAGCTTGATGCGAGACGATCCTGCGGACTAATGCGCAGCGCTTCGCGAATATGCGCTTCGGTCTCTTCGTTGCGGCCCGCAAAGAACTTCGCCAGACCGATCCATCCGTGGGCCGCGGCGAGATTGTGGTCGATCGACAAGGCGCGCTCGCACGCTGCGATGGCTTGGATGGCGCGATTGCCATACATGCGCAGGACCCCCAATCCGCAATGGGCTTTGGCATTGTCTGGACTCAATATGAGGGCTTTACCCAAATCGGCTCCGGCGGAGCGGCGCCACTCGGCGTGGTCGTCGGACAAATAGTTGGCGGCAAAGACCAGGTCGAGATTTGCGCGACCGACCAGCGCATCGACGTTGTTTCCGTCGAGGTCGATTGCCCGGTCGTAGTAGGAACGTGCTTTACCAGAGATTTCGGCAGTAATTCCCTTGTTTGCGAAGGAGAGCCCGAGGAAATAGTGATCCATTGAATCGGGATGGGCGGATCGCTCGGCCCGCCTTGCCTCAGCGGACATCAGTTCCCTCCCCAGCCGATTGGCGAGCCTCGACACGATCTCGTCCTGCATTTCAAAGAGATCGGCAATCGGCTTGTCGAAGCGCTCGGCCCACAGATGCGCGCCCGTCTCGACCTCGATCAACTGCACGTTGACTCGAAGACGGTCTGCGCCTCTCTGCATGCTGCCTTCGAGCGCGTAACGGACGTTGAGGTCGCGCCCGATCTGTTTCAAATCGACCGCCTTGCCCTTGTAAGTGAAAGCGGTCGAGCGGCCGATGACGAACGCGCCCGAGATGCGCGAGAGGTCAGTGGTCAGGCTCTCGGTGACGCCATCGACGAAATAGTCCTGCTCCGGATCGCCGCCGATATTGGCGAACGGCAGGACGATGAGCGAGAGCCGCGGCCGGGCGACTCTTCCGCGGCCGTGGGGACTGCGGGCGTCGAGGAGCCCGATGTCAGCGCATAGACCCTGAGAGGCCGCGCGATGTTTTTGAGCGCCTTCTCGCCGAGATCGGCAAACGCTGCCTTCACCTTGTCGCGCACCTGCCGCCACGCGTCTTCGGAGAGGCAAATTCCGCCTGGCTCTGCGATCCCCTCGAGCCGCGCCGCAACGTTGACGCCGTCGCCGAGGATGTCCTCGCCATCAGTCAGAACATCGCCGAGATTGACGCCGACCCGATAGAGGATGCGCTTCGTCTCGGGGAGCTCGACGTTGCGCTCAGCCATCATGGCCTGGATTGCGATCGCGCATTCGACCGCCGCCACTACGGACGGAAACTCCAGCAGCACGCCGTCGCCGGTCGTCTTGACGAGACGTCCGCCGAAGCCCCGCACGATCGGCGTTGCCGCCTCGCGACGCTCGCGCACCAGCTTTGCTGTGCCAGCCTCGTCCTCGCCCATGAGGCGCGAATAGCCGACCACATCGGCGGCGAGGATCGCCGCCAGCTTCCGGACCTCGCTCATTCAAGCCCTCCGGCTTGACAGAGACTACCACAAGCGCCCTGCGGTCGCTCTCGAATCAGGCCGTCGCCCGCAGGCGCTCAAAGCCCCGATCGAGGTCCGCCTTGCAGGTCCTCGATATCCTCGAGGCCGACGTTGAAGCGCACCGTTGGGCCGCCAGGCGCAAAGCGCGTCGCGGTGCGGTAGGTCGTGCAGTCGAAGGGAATGGCGAGGCTCGCATAGCCGCCCCAAGAATAGCCGAGGCCGAAAAGCTCCAGCGAATCGAGGAAAGCCGCGACCGCTGCCTCCGACGCCGGCTTCAGCACGACCGAAAAGAGGCCCGACGAGCCGGAATAGTCACGCTTCCAAAGCCCGTGGCCTGGATGATCGGGCAGGGCGGGGTGGACGACGCGCAGCACCTCGGGCCTCTCCGCGAGCCACGTCGCCAAGGCCAAGCCCTGACGCTCCGCCTCGCGCAGCCTCAAGTCCATAGTGCGCAGGCCGCGCAACGCGAGGAACACGTCTTCCCCGCTGGGCGGAATAGCCATCAGGTCGACGCATCGGGAGAGTCGCTCGAACCATTGGCCATTGGCCGAGACCAAGCCGAGCAGCAGGTCCGAATGGCCGGACAGGTACTTGGTGCCTGCATCGACCGCCATATCGACGCCGTGCTCGTGGGGGAAAAGAACAGCGGCGTCGCCCAAGTGTTGTCCATAATGACGCAGGCGCCATGGGCGTGCGCGACCGTGGCGATCGCAGGCACATCCTGGATTTCGAGCGTCTCGGAGCCCGGCAACTCTGTGAGCACCGCCTTGGTGTTCGGCCGCATCAAGGCCTCGATCCCAGCGCCAATGGCGGGGTCATAATAGGTGGTCTCGACTCCCATCCGTTTCAGGGTCCTGTTGGCGAACGAGCGTGTAGGGCTATAGGCCGAGTCGGTGATGAGAAGATGATCGCCCGCGCTGACAGCCGTCATCAGGGATACGACGACCGCCGCCAACCCCGACGGCACGAGCACGGTCCCGGCGCCGCCCGTGAGGTCCGTCCAGGCCGAGGAGAGCGCGTCGGTCGTCGGTGTGCCGTGCGTGCCATAGGTATAGCGCTGGGCGCGGGCCTTGAGAGTCGCGACGTCGGGATAGAGCACGGTCGATCCGCGAAACGGCGGCAGGTTGATAAAGCCTTGGGATTGCTCGCGGTCGCGGCCGAGATGCGCGAGGCGCGAGCGGCGCCTCAAACTGGCGCGCGTTTCGTCGGTAAGCTTGGCCATTGGCGTAATGCGGGCTCCAACATGCGTTGTTTGACCGTTGCCTAGCATGCTTCGGCGGCCGTGGCAGCCGATTGACTTCCGCCTTCCGCTATCCCGACTATACGGCCTCTGGCCATAGGCCGAGCGGGCGCTGGGTCATTGGGCGTCGATAAGGAGGTTGTCATGCGGTCGCACATTGCTTGGCTTTCCGGAGCGGCGTTTAGCGTTGCCGCTGCTTTTTCGGCCGACGCGGGCACGCTCGACCAGGTCAAGGCTCGGGGCCAATTGATCTGCGGCGCCAATCCAGGACTCGCTGGTTTCGGCCTGCCGGACGATCAGGGGATGTACAAGGGGCTCGACGTTGACGAGTGCAAGGCGATTGCGGCTGCGATCTTCAACGATCCGAACAAGGTCAAGTACCTCCCGATCAACGCCAAGGATCGGCCGACAATCCTGGCCTCAGGCGAGATCGACGTACTGATCCGCAACACCACCTGGACGCTGTCGCGCCAGACCGGCGGCATGTTCTTCACCGGGATCAACTTCTACGACGGGCAGGGGTTCATGGTGCGCAAGAAGCTCGGCGTCGATTCGGCGCTCAAGCTAGACGGCGCATCGGTCTGCGTCCAGCAGGGGACGACGACCGAGCTCAATCTCGCAGACTATTTCCGCGCCAACAAAATGAAGTTGGAAGCGGTCGTGTTCGCGACCGACGACGAAGCGACCAAGGCTTACGACAGCGGCCGCTGCGACGCCTATACCACCGACGCCTCGGGCCTCTATTCCGAGCGGCTCAAGATGTCCAATCCGGACGACCATATCGTGCTGCCGGAAATCATTTCCAAGGAGCCGCTCGGCCCATCAGTCCGCAAGGACGACATCCAGTGGTTCCAGATCGTGCAATGGACCCACTACGCGCTGATCACCGCCGAGGAGCTGGGCGTCACGCAAGCCAACGTCGACGAGAAGCTCAAATCCGACAATCCGGCGATTCGTCGCCTGCTCGGCGTCGAGGGCAGTTTCGGCGAGGGCTTGGGCCTCCCCAATGATTGGGCCTACCGCATCATCAAGGCGGTCGGCAATTATGGGGAGATCTTCGAGCGCAACGTGGGCATGGGCTCGCCGATCAAGATCGCGCGCGGCTTGAACGCGCTGTGGAACAAGGGCGGCCTACAATACGCGCCACCGATAAGGTGATGACACGATTTTCGACCAGTGGCGGTGATAAGGAAGCGGGACCATCGCAGGGTCAACGTTGAGAGATGACAGCCTCCCGCAAACTTGCCGCGATCCTCGCCGCCGATGTCGTCGGCTATTCGCGCATGATGGGCGAGGACGAGGCCGGCACGGCAAGTCTCGTGCGTGAGCGGCGCGAGGCCGCTCAGCCGATTATCGCCGCGCATGGCGGGCGGCTGTTCAAGACCATGGGCGACGGGATGTTCGTCGAATTCCCGTCCGTCGTCGCAGCGGTCGAATGCGCCTTGGCGATGCAAAGGCAAATGGCGGCCAGCAACGAAGGCGCTCTCGAGGCCAAGCGCGTCCTCTACCGGATCGGCGTCCATCTCGGCGATGTTTTGGTCGAAGGGGAGGATATCCTCGGCGATGGCGTCAACATTGCCTCACGGCTGGAAAGCACGGCCGAACCCGGCGGGGTGTCCATTTCGGGCGCAGCGCATGAACATGTGCGCGGGCGGATCGAAGCGGAATTCATCGATCTGGGAGAAAAGGCGCTCAAGAACATCGCGCGGCCGGTGCGTGTCTATGCCGCTCGGGTCGACTCCGGACCGCCTCGGCGCGCACTGGACTCCGGCGTCCTCCGAAGTTGGCTCGCCTCGCCTGTCCATCATTGTGCTTCCGTTCGCCAATATCGGCGGTGACTCGGAGCAGGACTATTTCGTCGATGGGGTGACGGAGAGCCTGACCACCGATCTGTCGCGAATCCGCGGTTCATTCGTCATCGCGCGGAACACTGCGTTCACTTATCGAGGCAAGGCGCTCGACGTCGCGCAAATCGGGCGCGAGGTCAACGTGCGCTATGCGCTTGAGGGAAGCGCGCAACGGAGCGGCAATCGGATGCGCATAAACGCGCAGCTCATTGACGCGCAGAGCGGAAGCCATCTTTGGGCTGAGCGGTTCGAAAGGCCGGTGACTGATCTCTTCGAGATGCAGGACGAGATCGTGGCGCGCATCGCCAACACGCTGAACGCACAATTGATCGCGGCCGAGGCGCGACGCGCGGAGCGTGCTCCTACGCCCGACTCCCTCGATCTCTATTTTCAGGGCGAGGCTTGGGTCAACAAAGGAGTCACCTTTGAAACTATGACCAACGCCCACGCCTTTTTCGAACGCGCCTTGGCTCTCGATCCCGTGAATGTCGACGCGCTGGCGGGCATCGCGCAAGTTGAGGCCAATCTCGCGATCAGCCTCTCCACGGGCGATAAAGCCGCTCGGTTCGCCGCCGCGGAAGCCGCGGCGACCAAGGCTCTGTCGCTGGCTCCCGATCATGCCCTCGCGCACCTGTCCTTGGGAATGGTCCTCGGCTTTACCAACCGCGCCGCACAGGGCATCGCCGAATACGAGCGGGCGTTGGCCTTGGATCGGAATATGGCCGGAGCTCACGCGCTGATCGGGCAGAACAAGCTGTTCATCGGCCGGGCTGAAGAGACCGAGGCGCACGTCCTGGAAGCGCTCCGTCTCAGCCCTCGCGACCCGTGGACCTATATTTGGCTCCTGACGGCCGGCTTCGCGGCGTGTCTTCTCGGCCGCAATGAAGAGGCGGCGTCGTGGTTTCGTCGATCCATCGAGGCCAATCGAAATTTTGCCCTATGTCATTTTATTCACGCGACGGTCTTGATCAATGCGGGCAGAATGGACGAAGCGCGGTCCGAGCTAGCCGCGGGGCTGGCTCTCGATCCCGGGTTCACCATCGCCAATTTTCAATCGGCCGTGTCGAGTGACAATCCCGTCTATCTTGAGCAGCGGGCCAGGATCATTGTCGATATGCGCCGCGCCGGAATTCCCGAGGCATGAGCGCCGCAGGTTAGCTCTCCTCGAAACCGCCCGCCTTAAGCGGGCGTCGCAGCCAAATCCAGCGCGAAGATCTCCTTCGGGTCCTTGACGCCGCGCAAAGCGTGGCGGCCAAGCGACTTGAGCCGGCTGTCGGCGCCCGTCATTCCGGCGACGAACTCGGCGGAAACCAGCACCGCGCGGCCCAGCGGCCCGCAAAGCGCCTCAATGCGCGCCACCTCGTTGATCGCCGGGCCAATGACCGTGAAATCCAGCCGATCGATCGCGCCGACGTTGCCGTACAGCACGTTGCCAAGATGGAGCGCGAGATCGACCGGGGCGACTGGGGCGCCTGAAGCTACGCGTGCGCACCTCAGCGCCTCGATGTTGCCCATCGCCTCGACCGCGGCGTCGAGCGCGCGGCGGCAAGTCTCAGCGCGATCGGCGTCTTCGAACGGGAATGTGGCGAGCATGGCGTCGCCGATGAACTTGAGCACCTGGCCGCCGCGTTCGCGGAGCGAAGCGGTCAGGATCTCGAACACGTCGTTGAGGAGTTCGACGACCACGGGACCCGGAGCCGAGTCGCTCAGCGGCGTAAAGCCGCGAACGTCGGCATACCAGAGCACTGCGCGCAGATTGTCGACCGAACCGCGCATGACCGAGCCCGCGTGGACGCGCCGTCCGGCGTCCTCTCCGAGATAGGCGCCCAGCAACCCCGAGGCGATGACATGGCCGGCGTGCGCCTTCATCGCCAGCGACAGCGCGGGCAGCGTCGCCTGCACGAGCGTCGTATCGTCATCGCTGAATCCGCCCTTGCGATCCGTCGCGAACGAATAGGCGATGCCTGATCCCTGCGAGCGGTCGCCCATCTCGCCGTAAACGAAGAGTTGCGTGAAATAGTCTGTGGCGCCCCGCGCGTAGAGCTCCTCCAGGATCGGAAAGTCACGCTCCTGCGGACCCGCTTCGATGCGCCGGCGCATCGCTGGGGTGTCCTCGCCGGCGAGCGCGCGCTGCATGAGGGCGTAAAAGGGGCTCGAGACAAAGATCTGCTCATTTTCGTCGCCGTGGGGGTAATTCTCTGGCGCAATGGCGTTGAGATCGCGGCGCCAAGTGTAGCCATAGCCATTCCATTGCGGATGCAGCGTCTCCATCGCGGCGTGCGCCCGCAACAGCGGCGTTCCGTCGATCACCAGGCGTTGGCAATAGCCGTCAAACAGGTGGTAGGCGTCCGCGCCGCGCAATCCCTTGCGCACCGCCCAGATGTGCGTGTCGACGATCCGACGGCCGAGCGCGTCATCGAATGTCCTATGCCGAAGCTCGGGGAGCGTGTCGTCGGGAGGATCGGGGGGCATCGCGCCGGTTACGGTTTCGCGTCCGACTTCGGTACGACGAACACCTCGCCGGGATAGATGAGGTTGGGATTGTGGATTTCCCACTTGTTCGCCTTGTAGATCACCGGGTAGCGCGTCGGGTCGCCGTAGTAGTTGCGGCTGAGCTCCCACAACGTGTGACCCGTGGCGACAAGTTTCGTTTGGACTGATTCGATTACCGGATCGGCCGGCGAGCTCGAAGGCGTGGACGATTGCTCGGCGCTCGCCGGGGCCGTGGCTGGCGCAGGCGGCAGGGGGTGAAGCAGACGCCGGCGCGGCCGGATAGTCGAATGGCGTATTGATGCTCACAATCACGGTCGAGCCGCCCGGGCTGACCTCATCGGCGCGCATGAGGTAGCCGCCGGGCGTCATGCCGCCTTTAATCGTTAACGACCATCGGCCGTCCGCTTGCGTCTTGGCGTCGGCGATGTCTGCGTCGTTGAGATAGAGGCGGATGGCTGTATTCGGCTCCGCCAAGCCTTTGGCGAAAAGCCCGCCGACGGCGTCGGCTTCGATCGATTGGATGGCGACGCGGGAGCCGGGGATCGGCTGCGGTGTCGCCACGGTCCGCATCGCCTGCGCAGGCGGCGCGGGCGTGACGCTTGTTGGCGCGGAGGTCGCCGCGGCCACTTTGGCTTGCGGCGCGGGAACCGAGACGGCGACCGTTTTGGACGTCTCCGACTCCCCCTTGCTGTCGCCCGCGGCCAACGAGAGGCTGTGATCGCCGGGCGCGAGGGCCGGCGGCATGATGACGAACTGGCCTGCGGCGTCCGCGGTCGCCTCGGCGACCGTCTTGCCGGCGTCGCGCAGCTCGACCTTCGCGTTTGGGGTGGCCCGGCCCGCGATGACCGCCTCGCCCGAAGGATCGACGTTCACCACATCGAAGGCCGGCTCGAGGGGCGTCGCCGCGGCCTGGGTGGGGTTTTTGTCCGCAGGCGCCGGAGAGCTTGCCGCTGGGGGCGGGGCCTTGGTGATCGACGGAGCAGTCTGGGGCTTAGGTTCGGCGGGTGCGCTCGCCACAACCGGGGTCCCAGCGGCATTCCGCCAAAGAAGTCCCGGATCCGTCCAAACTACCGCGCCCGCGCCGGCGGCCAACACCGCCAAAGCGGCCGCTCCGACCCAAATCAGCGTATTCCGCGAAGGCATGCTTACTCACTCTCGTCCCCAACCTATAGCGCTGAGTGATCCTTGCGACAAATCTCTGTCGCAAAGCCGTCATTTCTGGTCGCCGAATCCTTTGAGAAGCCGGGTCACGACAGCGCGGCCGGTGTTTCCTCCCGCACGACCTCCTGACCTCGGGCGCGGGAGCGGGAAGCGCGTGGCGGCGTCTTCGTCAGCGCATAAAGCGCGAGATCGGCGCCCTTGCCGCGGAGCCTAAGGTCGCCAAGCGAGCGTTTGGCGACCCCTGGCGGCAGTTCGAGGCGATCGATCAGGTCGGCCGAGGCGAGCACACGATCGCCGGTCTCACGGCAAAGCTCCTGGATGCGCGCCGTGGTGTTGACCGTGTCGCCGAGAAACACGATCTCCTTCCTCTCCGAGCCCATCTCGCCAGTCACTACCGGACCGCAATGGAGCCCGGCTCTCACAGCGACGGCGACGCCGAATTCACGGCGATAATCGGGCGCGTGTCTAGCCAGCTGGTCGATGGCGGCGAAACAGGCCGTGACGCACCGCCCGTCAGTGGTCCCCACCTCGAGCTTCCAAGTCGCGATCAGCTCGTCGCCGACATAACGGTGGATTTCGCCGCGCGCCGCAACGATCGGCTGGGTGAGATCGAGGACGAAACGATTGAGCAGGCGATGAAAGGCGAGTGGGCCGAGCCGCTCGGCCAATCCTGTTGAGCCCTCCATGTCTATGAACAGGAACACCCGCGATTCCATGCGGGGCGCGTAATAGCGGCCGGTGATGAAGTTGATGAGCACGTTCTGGCCGAGCAGGCTGTTCACGTCCTGGATGAAGGCGAACACGAACGCCGCCGCGAGCGAGAACATGACGTCTACACTCTCAATCCCTCTTTCTCCAGGCGACGGGAACATCCACTCTCCGAGCTTGAGAGCGAGGAGGATGACAATGAGATAGATGCCGGTCCTGATGGCTACATGCGCGGAAAACGGCGCGCGGCGAAGCGGCGCTCCGAGCGGGCCCCTCAGAACGAAAGCGTCGAAGGATGTCAGAACGCCAGCGATGACCGCACCGGTCAGCGCGCCGCGCGCGAAGCCATAGACGGCGAGCGCGCGCCCGCCCCTCTGCAAGACATGCATCTCAGAGTAGGCTGCGCCCAACGCCGCTGCGAGCGCGGTCGCCCAGAGAATGTGCCGGAATGGCCTCGACAATCGGGGGAACGTCATTGTCGTGCGGTCGCCTCGCTGCGAGCGGCCCCAGTCTAACAGACATTCGCGAGGACGGCTGCCGCTCTTCTCGAACCCTCAGGCCCGAAAGAGGTCGCGCTCGATGCCCGCCGCTGCGAAAACGTAGTCGCGGCTGGCGGTCAATTCGGCTCGCAGCTTTGGAATGTCGTAGCCGACGAGCGCGCCGCGCCATTTCTTGATCTGTCCGGCGCACAGCACGGTCGACACGTTCGAGCGCTCCATCAGCGTAACGACTGCGCCTGGAGCATGGTTGAGCGGCGTGACGTTGAGCGCCGTTGCGTCGAGGAGGATGATGTCGGCCTCTTTGCCTGGGGTCAGTGAGCCGGCCTTGGCCTCGATCTTGAGACCCTTTGCTCCACCCATCGTCGCGAGGTCGAGCGCGTCCCAGACTGACATGAGCTTCGGGAATTCCTTGCCCTGCAATGCGAGCTCGTTGGCGAACATGCGCTGCAGAGTGAGCACGCCACGCATTTGAGTGAACATGTCGGCGGTCATCGTGCATTCGACATCGGTCGACAGCGATAGGCTCATACCGAGGTCGAGCGCCTTCTGGATGGGCGGCGTCCCATGGCGCATGTGCATTTCGATCGGCACGGCGAGCGTGACATGCGCGCCGGCGTCGGCGGCCGCTTTCCAGCCGATCTCGCTCATGCCCGTCATATGGATGAAGAAACAATCGGGTCCGAATTTCCCGGCTTTCGCGAGTTCGTCGAAGGTCGGCAGCATTCCGAACGTGGCGACGACATGGAGTGCGATCGGCAAGCCCAGCTCGCGGCCGACTTTCCACGCCTCCTCGTAGCCCGGCAGGTAGATCTCGCCGCCCATGAACATGGTGAGCAACTGATCGGACGAAGCAAAGTGCTGCTCGCGGATGCGCTTGGCGTCGCCGGGGTATTTCGCCTTCTCGCCCCAGCCCTCGAAATAGCCGAACACCGCGCGCCGCCCGGCTGCGCGGAGCCCCTCGATCGCGGCGTCGGAATGTTCGGGCGAATGATGGATCTGGCTGATGTCCATGACGGTGGTCACGCCGGCGTCGATCTGCGCGATGCCAGCGAAAAGCTCGTTGATGTAGACGTCCTGCGGCCGATAGCCCATCGACAGCTTCTGCAGGACGGATTCATAATAATTATGCGCGCTTTCGGGGCGCCCGTCGTTAATGAGAATGCCGTCGGCGAGAAAGCTGCGCAGCGCAGTCTCGAACTGATGGCTATGCGCATCGATGAAGCCCGGCATGACGATATGGCCGGACGCGTCGATGACGGCGGCGTCGGGCGCGTCGATCCTGGCGGCGACCTCCGCGATTTTCGATCCCTCGAGCAGCACGTCGCCGACGGCGTGATTGCCGACGCGTTCATCCATCGACAAGATTGTCCCGCCCTTGATCAGCGTACGGCGACCCTGAACGCCGACGCCCTGGGGCATGGCGGCCGCCGCCGAGCCATGCACGGCTTCAAGGTTGACGGCGACGGCCCGCCGCAAGTCTGGCTCGGTCGCGGATGTTGCGGCGAATCGGGCTGGGACGCCTGGGCCGAGTTCCGCCCCGGCGACCTCACAAATCTGACACACGTCGTCCTCCCAGGTTCCTCATTCGCCCCCGCTCGGGTCAGCGGCGTTGGCGAAGACGTATGGAACTAGGCTCGGAACGTCAATTCAGCGGCAGCTGCTTCTGGTGGGCGACGGACATCGTTCAGCCCGTGTCCGGCGGTTGCCGCCGCCCCATCGCCTTCCTTGCGGCGCCGGTCGGATTGTGTACTCTCGACCAAAAAGGCGTCGGGGCCTCGCCTGAGACATGACGATCGCTCGGCGCCGATACATGCGCGCGGGAGGAGCGCTATGAGCACGACCTTCGGTCTGCATCGCGCAGTTTTGTTCAATCGCAACGGCGTCGCCACGCTATTCGAGGATCGTCGGCGCACTTGGGCTGAGGTGGCCGAGCGGGTGGCTCGGCTCGCGGGCGCTTTGCGGGAGTTGGGCGCTGGCCGTGGCGATCGCGTCGCGATCCTCATGCTCAACCAGGATCGCTACCTCGAACTCTACCTCGCGATCGCCTGGGCGGGCGCGGTCGTCGTGCCCCTCAACATTCGCTGGACCGCGCACGAGAACCAGGACTGCCTGACCGACTGTCGACCGAAGCTCCTGTTCGTGGACGCCGTCTTCGGGAAAATGGGGGTAGGGATCGCCAAGGCGCTTGGCAGCTTCACGCTGGTCTACGCCGATGACGCGCCGGACGCGCGCCCTGAAGGCGCGCTCGATTATGAGACGCTCGTCGCCGACGCCGCGCCAACCCTCGACGTCGAGGCCGCCGAGACCGAACTTGCCGGCATTTTTTACACCGGCGGCACGACTGGACGCTCAAAGGGCGTGATGCTGAGCCACCGCAATCTGCTGGCCAGCGCGCGCAACAACCTCTTCCTTAGCGGTCAATATTTCGACAAGGGCCCAACCCACCGCTATCTCCATGTAGCGCCAATGTTCCACCTCGCCGATCTCGCGGCAACCCATTCGACGCTCTTGGTGGGCGCTACGCACGCGATTATCCGGATGTTCACGCCCGACGGACTCGCTCGGGCGATCGAAAGGTTCCGCGTGAGCAGGACGCTGCTGGTGCCGACAATGGTCCAAATGTTCGTCGATCAGCCGGGCTTCGATAAATTCGATCTGAGCTCGCTGGTCCTCGTGACCTATGGCGCCTCGCCAATGAACGAGGCCGTGCTAGACCGCGCGATGAAGGCGCTCCCCAATGTCGAGTTCGTGCAGGGCTATGGCATGACGGAACTCTCTCCAGGCGCTACCGTACTCGATTGGAAGGACCATCTCGGCGAGTCGCGGGCCAAGGGCCGGCATCGCTCGGCCGGTCGGGCTTTTCCGATGGTCGAGGTGCGCATCGCCGATCCGCACGGCAAGCCTGTTCCGCCGCGCGAGGTCGGCGAAATCGTGGTGCGCGGAGACAACGTCATGATGGGCTATTGGGAGCGCCCGGAGGAAACCAAAATAGCGATCGTCGACGGCTGGATGCACACCGGAGACGCGGGCTACATGGATGAGGACGCCTACGTCTATATCGTCGATCGCATGAAGGACATGATCGTGACCGGCGGCGAGAACGTCTATTCGGCACGAAGTGGAGAATTGCGTGGCCCAGCACCCGGCGGTTGCGCAATGCGCGGTGATCGGCGTTCCCGACGAGAAATGGGGCGAGGCCGTGCAGGCGATCGTCATGCGCAAGCCCAGCGCCGCGGTGACCGAAGGTGACATTATCGAATTCTGCAAAGCGCGCCTCGCCGGCTACAAATGCCCCCGCGGCGTAAGAATCCAGGACGAGATGCTGCCGCTTTCCGGCGCCGGCAAAGTTCTCAAGCGCGAATTGCGCAAGCCCTATTGGGAAGGCAAGACGCGGCAAGTGAATTAAGCCAAATGGGCAGGCCCCTACTGCCCGCGCTTGCCTCGAACCGCGAACCGGACCGCTTCTTCCGCAGCGCGGAACAGAGCGCGCGCCTTGTCGGCGCATTCCTTCTGCTCCGCGGTGGGCGAGGAATCGTAGACGATGCCGGCGCCGGCCTGGACGTGCATCAGCCCGTCCTTGACCACCGAGGCGCGGAGCACGATGCAGGTGTCCATTTCGCCGCCTGCGCCGAAATAGCCGATGCAGCCGGCGTAGATGCCGCGCTTGTCCTTCTCCAGTTCGTCGATGATCTGCATCGCCCGCACTTTCGGCGCGCCGGAGACCGTACCGGCCGGAAAGCCCGCGGCGAGCGCGGCGACCGCATCGACGCCGTCGCGCAAGTTCCCCTCGACGTTGGAGACGATATGCATCACGTGGCTGTAGCGTTCGATGAAGAAACTGTCGGTCACTTTGACCGTGCCGATCTTGGCGACGCGGCCGACATCGTTGCGGCCAAGGTCGAGCAGCATGAGATGTTCGGCGCGCTCCTTCGGATCCGCCAACAGCTCGGCCGCGAGCGCTTCGTCCTCGGTCGGGCCTTTTCCCCGTGGGCGCGTGCCGGCGATCGGGCGGATGACGACCTCGCCGTTGCGCACACGCACCAGGATTTCGGGACTGGAGCAGACGATCTGAAACCCGCCGAAGTCGAGGAAGCAGAGATAGGGGGACGGATTGACCCGCCTCAGCGCCCGATAGAGCGCGAACGCTGGCAGGTCGAAGCGGCTCGTGAATCGCTGGGACAGCACGATCTGAAACGCGTCTCCGGCGGCGATATAGTCCTTCGCCCGGGCAACCATCGCCATATATTCGGCCTCGGTCGTGTTCGACCGGGCCTCGCCCGCCTGGACGAGCGGATCGACGGCCATGGCCGCGATGTGATCGAGCGGCAATTCGAGCGCGTCGACCACCGCGTCGAGCCGGGCCATCGCGCCCTCGTAAGCGGCGCGTGCCGACACCCCGGTCGCCGGGCGAACTGGCGTGACAACCGACATCTCGTCGCGCGCGCCGTCAAACACCACCATGACGGTCGGGCGGATCAGAAGCGCTTCGGGCACGCCGATCGGATCGGGCTTGGCCGGCGCGAGGCGCTCCATGCGCCGCACCATGTCGTAGCCGAGATAGCCGAATATTCCCGCTGACATCGGCGGCAGGCCAGGCGGCATCTCGATGCGCAATTCGGCAAGCAGCGCTCGCAGCGCGTTGAGCGGATCGCCGGGGCAGGGGACGAAAGCGTCCGGATTGGTGAGCGCCCGGCGATTGATCTCAGCATGATCGCCGCTCGAGCGGAAGATGAGGTCGGGATCGAGGCCGATCATCGAATAGCGGCCCCGTTGCGCGCCGCCCTCAACCGATTCGAGCAGGAACATATTTCCCGTACGACCGCGCGCGAGCTTGAGATAGGCCGACACGGGCGTCTCGAGATCGGCGACCAGCGTCGTGACCGCGACCTCGGCTTCGCCGGCGACATAGGCCCGGGCGAACGCTTCGTAGTCGGGCAGGGTGGTCATCGACTTATCAGCTGCCCTCGGCGGATTGAAGAACGTCCTGATGGACGGCGACGCCGAGCGTACGGCGCAACGCGGCGACATACTGATCGAGCAGGCTATTGCGGGTTGCGGTCTCGAGCTCGGAGGCCATCGCCTTGACGCGGGCATCGGCAAAGTCGACCGCCGGCGTCCGGTCGGCGGTGATCTTGAAAACCACCCGCCCGTCGGGCGTCGCTGCGGAGCCCGCGCCGTCGGCAGGCTGGCGGAACAGGGCGGCCACCACCAATTCCGGCAGGCTCCCCTGCTCGGCTCGATGGACATCCGTCGCCGTCTTCACCTCGACGCCTACGCCATTCGCCGCGTCCGCAATGTTTCCCCCGGCGCTGATCTGCTTGACGAGGTCCTCCGACTTGCCCGCCAAGGCCTTGTCGACCTCTTCGGCCCGCCATTGCTTCTCGACTTCGGGCTTTGCTTCCTCGAACGCGAGGTCGTGGGATGGATCGATCTTGGCGACCTCAAACCAGATGAAGCCGCCGTCCTTCGTGTTGAGCGCCGCCTCGTCGAGCCCGACATCGGAAGCGAATGCGGCGCGCAACAGTTCAGGCTTGTCCGGCAGGTTGACCGGCGTACGCTTCGGGTCGTTGCCCGCGGCGTCGACCGCGGTGATGGTTTCGGCGCTCAGGCCGACCGCCTTGCCTGCGTCGGCAAGCGATTTTCCAGACACGCGCGCGTCTTCGATCTTGTCGTGCAGAGCCTGGATCTTGTCGCCGGCGCGCGAAGCAGAGACTTGTTTCTTCACTGCGTCTGCGACCTCCGCGTAGGGCTTGACCGTGGACCGCGTTATGCCCTTGACGCGAACGATTACCGGACCAAACTGGCTCTTCAGGACGCCGCTGACGCCCGCTTGCGGCAGGGCAAAGACAGCGTTGGCCTCGGCCTGGTCGAGCATGGCGTCCTTGGTCGTCTCGCCGATGTCGGTGTCCTCCGCCTTGAGGCCTCGATCCTTGACAAGATCGTCGAAGCTCGCCCCGGCCTTGAGCTTGGCCTCGGCCACGGCGGCGTCGGCCTCATTGGGAAACAGGATTTGCTGCAGGTCGCGCTTCTCGGGGGCGCCGAACTGAGGGTCCTTTCCGGCAATCTTCTGATAGGCGGCCTCGGCGTCGGCGTCGGTTACTTCGGCCGCATTGGCGATCGTGTCCGGCTCGAGAGCCAGAATGGTCATGCCCCGGTACTCGGGCGCGCGGTAGCTCGACTTGCGATCATTGTAGAAGGTTTTGAGGGCGTCCTCGGAGGCCGCCGGAAGGTCGCCCGCCGCCGAAGCAGGAAGGAGAAAATAGTCCGCCGACCGTGTCTGGCCCTGATAATCGGCTTCCGCCGTCACCTCGGCCTTGGGCGCTGTGACCCCGGTCGCCAGCGCGCCGACGATGAACTGCCTCAACACCTGCTGGCGCAACTCCGAGACAAAGCCGCGCTCGTTCATATCCATGTCGCGGAGCGCATTTGCGAGGAGAGCCGGATCGAAGGCGCCGGACTTGTCATGGAAGCTCGGATTCGAGGTGATGACCTCGCGCAGAGCCTCGTCGGAAATGCCAAGACCGAGCTTGCGCGCCTCCTCGTCGACCGCCGCTTCGTTCACCAGCTGCTGCAGGACACTGCGATCGAGGCCGACTTGGCGCGCCTCCTCATTGGTGAACGGACGCCTGAACCGGCGCTGATATTGCTGGATCGCTCGATCGTAAGCGACGCGATAGTCCTGAGCCGAGATTTTTGCCCCTCCAACCGACGCGACCGTGGACGGGCTGAAGCCGCGCAGCATGTCGCCCACGCCCCAGATGACGAAGCTGACGATAATCAGCCCCATGACGATGGTCATGACCGCCTTGCCGACGACCCCCTGAGACGCATTGCGTATCGATTCGAGCATGTCGCCGTATCCGCCTTTCGATCTCGCGCCCGCGAAAACGCCCTATCTAGCGGCGCTTGCCTGCTTTGCATAGACGGAAGGGCGATGATAACAACCGAGCCGACTACGATGCGAAGAGGCCTGAATGACCCCTGGCGTGCGGCCGTTGGTCGCCGGCAACTGGAAAATGAACGGCCTCGCCGGGTCTTTGGCCGAGATTGACGCCATGCGGCGGGCGGTGGATGCGGGCGAATCTGGCCATGCCGAACTCCTCGTTTGCCCGCCGGCGACGCTGCTCGCGCAAGCTGCCTGGAGGATTAAGGGCGGGGAACTCAGCCTCGGCGCACAGGATTGCTTTACCGAGATAAGCGGCGCTTTCACCGGCGACATTTCCGCCGCAATGCTCAAAGACGCGGGCGCGAGCTATGTCATTGTGGGGCATTCCGAGCGTCGGACCTATCACCACGAAACCGACGAGCTTGTCCGCGCCAAGGCCGAAGCGGGGCTCAAGGCCGGTCTGACCCCAATCGTCTGCGTCGGTGAGACCAAAGCAGAGCGCGACGCTGGCCAGCAGGCCGCCGTGGTCATTCGGCAATTGCGAGGGTCGCTGCCTCCGGGGGCGACCAGCGAGACCGTCGTGGTCGCCTACGAACCGAGATGGGCGATCGGCACCGGCGTTACGCCCATGCCCAAGGACGTCGCAGCTGTGCACAACGGAATTCGGGCGATGCTCGCTGACATGTATGGGCCACCGTGCGCAAAAATTCGCGTCCTCTATGGCGGGTCGGTTAACCCGACCAATTGTCGCGGGCTTTTGACCCTCGACAATGTCGACGGCGCGCTGGTCGGGGGCGCGAGCCTGAAAGCGACGGAATTTCTGGCCATCGCCGCGCATTATCACTGACAGCGGGCGCTCCGTTCGGATGGACGCCCCCCTTGCGCCATGTTAGGAGCGCGCCATCTTTCGAGGACGCCAGCCCCCGGGCCCGGCGTTCAATCCGTTCGAGACCTTCATGCAATCCGTTCTCATCGTCATCCACATCCTGATCGTCGTCGCGCTGATCGTGGTTGTCCTCTTGCAGCGCTCCGAGGGGGGCGCGCTTGGGGCGGGCGGGGGAACCGGCAGCTTCATGACCGGCCGGGGCCAGGCGAACGCGCTCTCGCGGGCGACGGCCGTCCTCGGCGCCTTGTTCTTCGCCACCGCTCTTCTGATGTCGATTTTGTCGAGTTGGAGTCGTGCGCCACACTCCATCCTGGAGAGGGGCCCGGCCCCGGCGGGGCAGACGGCGCCCACTCCGATTTCACCGGGCAATGTCCTCGATCAGCTCAAGCAGATGGAAAACCGGTTAGGCGCGCCTTCAGCGCCCGCGCCGGCCACTCCTTCCGCGCCGGCGCCGAAGCCCTGAGGACCGGCCCAAAGCGGAGCGCCGGAGGTCCGCGAACCCTTGCCCTTGTTCCGCGACGAGCGCCGCGTTCGCCACAACGCCGTTCAAATGTTCGATCTCGTCGCCGACGTCGAGTGCTATCCGGAATTCGTTCCCCTGTGCAAGGCGCTAAGGGTGCGCAGTCGAAAGCCCGAAGGGGACGGCCGCGAGACGCTCGTCGCCGACATGACGGTTGGCTACAAGCTCATTCGCGAGACCTTTACGAGCCGGGTCGCGCTCGACAAGCCGAACCTCAAGGTGGTCGTCCACTACATCGATGGGCCGTTCAGCCGGCTGGAAAACATTTGGACCTTCAAGGATGAGGCTGAATGGGAGGGCTCGCGCGTCCATTTCTTCATCGACTACGAATTCAAAAGTCGAACCCTCGGCGTCCTGATGGGGTCGATGTTCGACGCCGCATTCCGCAAATTCGCCGGCGCTTTTGAACAGCGCGCCGACGCAATTTACGGTCGCATGTCTTAATTCACGAGCTCGGCAGGGCACGCCTTTACTGCTTCGTAGCCGGCGCCGGAATTGGGCTGTTCGCCTCGCCCTTGATTGCGCCTGCGAGGGGCGCCTCCTTAGGCTTCGTTGTCTCCGTGTGTTCAGTCACTTCCGTAAAAGAATCCGGATTGATGACCATCATCACGGGATTGCCTTGCGTATCCTTTGCGCGGACCAGCAAGGATTGGGGCATGATGGTGATGTCGGTGAACCCAGCCTTGGTCAGGTCATCGTGCAGCTTTTGGCTCATATGCCCAGCGGATTGCGAGTCCTGAGTGGTCTGGGCCGAATCCATCGCGGCGAGCGCCGTTCCGGCGAATCCAGAGCCAAGGAGGAGGACACACAGGGTCCTGGCCATAGCGTTCATCGGTCTCATCTCCAAAATCGTCGGCCCAGCGCTTAGTGAACAACTTGGAAGCGCGGCCGTTCCATTGGACGAGGTGAACTTGGATTAATGCCCTAGGACCGCCTCCAGCAGTTCGAGCCCGATCTCTACAGAAGCGAGCCGCACGGCTCCTCGTCCGATGTCGCCGAAGCGCTCCTCGCGAAGCATTGTCGGCCTCCCGCGGCGGGCGCAGGCGAAATGCACGAGGCCTACCGGCTTTTCCGCCGTCCCGCCGTCCGGCCCGGCGATTCCAGTGACGCTGACCGCGACCTCGGCGCGTGAAGCGCGAAGGGCGCCCTCCGCCATCGCGACCGCCGTCTCCGCGCTCACTGCGCCGCGGCTCGCCAGCGTGTCGGCCGCAACGCCGAGCAGCTCCTGCTTGGCCGCGTTGGAGTAGACGACGAAGCCGCGCTCGAGCATGTCCGAAGAGCCGGGAATCTCCGTCAACAGGCCCGCAATGAGCCCGCCCGTACACGATTCTGCGGTCGCGGCCATGAGCCCGGTCGCTTTGTAACGGGCGACAAGCTCGGCGGCGCGAGCGATGAGGTCGGGGGGAAACATTGGGCGGCGAGCCTACGCGCTTTCCCGCGGTCGTGAAATCCCGCTCCACAAAGCGTGGCGACGCGGCCGAAAAAAGTCGGCCAAATATCGTGGAAAGATTACCCTTGATCCGCCGCCGCCGTACGGACATGAAAACGCGCGCGAGAGATCTCATGGGCGACCCGACTTCAGAGAAAGACGCCGTGGCGGTTGCACAACCGGTATCGGCGCCGCTGACACGCGCCGCGATCTTCCTGGTCGTGACAATCAATCCTGGCGAGGACAACGGCGTTACCGTGCGGTCGTTCTGCGCAGATTTTGCCGGCCTCGTTCGCGCCGTCGAATTTCGCGATCTCCAAGCCGGGCTTTCCTGCGTGATGGGGATCGGCTCCGACGCCTGGGACCGACTGTTCGGAGACCCTCGTCCGGCTGAACTCCATCCGTTCCGCGAGTTCCGGGCGGGAGCGCGCCACGCAATCGCAACGCCCGGCGACCTCTTGTTCCACATCCGCGCCAAGCGAATGGACCTCTGCTTCGAGATGGCGGCGCAGATCATGGCCAAGCTTGGGGGCGCAGTCACCGCAGTCGATGAGGTGCACGGTTTTCGCTACTTCGATGACCGCGACCTTCTCGGCTTCGTCGACGGCACCGAGAACCCGCGCGGACAAGCGGTGATCGACGCCGCCCTCATCGGCGCGGAGGATTTCGCATTTGCCGGCGGCAGCTATGTGATCACGCAGAAATATCTCCATGATCTAGCCGGATGGAACGCGCTGCCGACCGAGACGCAGGAGCGCATCATTGGCCGCATGAAGCTCTCGGACGTCGAACTCGACAACTCGGTCAAGCCGACATTCGCGCATAACGCGCTGACGGTGATCTCCGAGAACGGGCAAGAATTGCAGATCGTCCGCGACAACATGCCCTTCGGCAAAGTTGGGGACGCCGAATACGGGACCTATTTCATCGGCTATTGCCGCACGCCGCGGGTGACCGAGCAGATGATCGAGAACATGTTCATAGGAAAGCCGCCCGGCAACTATGACAGGATACTCGACTTCAGCCGCGCGATGACCGGGACCCTGTTTTTCGCGCCATCGGCGACGTTCCTGGACGCGCTCGGCGAGGACGCCTCTACGGACGCGACGCCTGCTGTGCAATCAACGGCCGCGCCGTCACAGGCCGCGGGGCCGGATGGTTCGCTTGGAATCGGCTCCCTTAAAGGAGAAAAAGGCCCATGAATAATCTTCACCGCGAGCTGGCTCCGATATCGGACGCGGCCTGGGCCCAGATCGAAGAGGAGACGAGGCGCACCCTCAAACGCTACCTTGCCGGACGACGCGTGGTCGACGTCGAGGGGCCAGGCGGCCCCGGTCTTTCCGCGATTGGAACCGGCCACCTCAAGCTCATCGCCGCGCAGGGCGAGGGGATTCTCGCGCGGCAGCGCGAGGTCAAGCCTCTGGTCGAACTCAGGGTTCCGTTCGAGCTTGATCGAGAGCAGATCGACGACGTCGAGCGCGGCTCGAACGATTCTGACTGGCAGCCGGCGAAGGCCGCCGCGCAGACAATCGCTTACACCGAGGATCGCGCTATCTTCGAAGGCTATTCCGCGGCGGCCATCGACGGCATCCGGCAGGCGACCAGCAATCCGATCATGACCTTGCCAGTTGACGTACGTCAGTATCCGGATGCGATCGCCCAAGCGTTGAGTCAACTTCGCCTCGTCGGCGTCAATGGGCCGTATTCGGTTGTGCTTGGGGCTGACGCTTACACGGCGCTTTCGGAGACGGTCGACAACGGCTACCCGGTGCTGGACCACGTGAAAAAGCTCGTCAAAGACGAGATCATCTGGGCCCCGGCCATTGACGGCGCCTTCGTGCTCACCAAACGTGGTGGCGATTTCGACCTGCACATCGGGCAGGATGTCTCGATTGGCTATTTGAGCCACACGGACAGTGCGGTGCGCCTCTACCTTCAGGAGACGATGACGTTCCTGATGTTGACCTCCGAAGCCGCGGTTGCGCTGGCGCCATCCGCACCGAAGCCAATGCCCTGATGCTGGAAATCGGGCGAGTTCGATGAACACGGCCTACATATCGGCCTTTGCCGCGCTGACAGGAACAGCCATCGGCGGCCTCGCATCGTTCGCAACCTCATGGGTGACCCAACAGGCGCAAACCCGGGCGCAGCGCAGAGCAGCGGAGAGGGACGCTCGAGCTGCGTTGTTCGGCAGGTTTCTGGACGAGGCGGCGAAATTATATTCCGATGCTCTGCAAACCAGCCGGGACGACATAACCGGCCTCATCGGAATTTATGCTCTGACCAACCGGATACGCCTTTTGTCCTCGCCGGAAGTCGTGGAGGCCGCCGACACTGTGGTTCGCATCATCGTCGACACCTATCTGGCGCCGAACATGACGCTGCATGAGATGCGAACGAATTGGATCGACAGACATGTCGATCCGCTGCGAGATTTCAGCGAGGCGTGCCGAAAAGAGCTGCAGACGTTTTGACCCTGCGGCGAAGAGCGGCGGGCGACCTTTGGCCCGAAGCAGGGTCACGAAGAGTGGCGCATGCATTCCTGGCGAAGCGCCAGGAGCTTTCACCCTGGTTCGTTACCACCTCAGGATCCGTCGATGACAGACCACACCAAGCCGCGCCCGTTCACGATCGATGAATTGCGCGCCTATCTCGTCGAGATCTTTCCGGAGTTCTGGAAAGACGGCGATCTTCTTCTTGAAGACATCGCGCCCATGTGCGCGACGGTGCGCCTTATCCATCACCCCAGACGCTTGCGCCCGGGCGGCACGATTTCCGGGCCCGCGATGTTCGCAGTTTGCGACGTCGCCCTGTTTGTGGCGATCGTGGGCGAGATCGGCCCCGTTGTGCATGCTGTCACGACCAGCGCTTCGATCAATTTCCTCCGTAAACCCGGGCCCGTCGATCTCATCGGCAAGGCGAGGCTGATCAAGCTCGGCAAAAGGCTCGCGGTCGGCGAAGTGGCGCTCTATTCCGAGGGCGAGAGCGAGATGGTCGCCCACGCGACCGGGACCTATTCGATCCCCAAGCGCGACGAAGCCATCCCGCCATGATCGGGCTGTCGCCTTATCGCGCAGGCGGCGCAATCAATCATTCTGAAGCGGCATGACTGGCTTTCTCAGCCACAGAGCGTTTCATAAACAAGACTGCGAACGCGACGGCAAAGGTCAACGCGGCCATCATCCAAAAGGTGTCGAAATAGGCCAGCGAAGACGCCTGCTGCTGACGCAGGTTTTCGAGTTGCTGCACAGCGAGTTGTTGCGAGGCGGCTGGATCCCCGGTTTGTTGAACGAAGAAGTCGTGAGCCCTGGCGAGAAAGCTGCCGGCAGCTGGGTTGAAGGGATCAAGATACTCCCCAAGCCGAAGGACGTGAAACTGGTCACGCCGCTCTTGGAAGGTCTGGGACAACGACACCCCGACGCTGCCGCCCTCGTTGCGAAGGAGACTCGCCAAGCCAATGGCCGCACCGCGCAATGCAAGCGGCGTATAGAGGTACGCGGCGACATTCGCTGGAGCGAAAAATACCGCGAGTCCCGCGACCACGACCACCCGGGGCCAGACAGCTTGGCCCGGGCTGATGTCGAGGTTGAGCTGGGACATCCAGTAGTTCCCGGCGGCCATGAGCAACAGCCCTGCGGCGATCAGCCATCGGGCGTCCGCCTTTCGGCCGAGCAGGAAGCCCACGATCGGCATTGCCAGAACTGCAGCGATTCCTGCAGGCGACATCACCAATCCAGTGCTCAGCGCGTCATAACCGAACAGGGACTGAAGCAGACCAAGCATCGACTTCGTTGAGGCATAGAGCGCGATATAAGCGCAGAATGTCATGAGGCAGCAGGCGGCGAGGTTGCGTTCACCCAACACGCGGAAATTGACCACGGGGTTGGGGTGACGCCAACTCCCAGAAGATCAGGGCAACCAAACCCGCCCCAAAGAAAATGGTCAGGGTCTGGACGCGCCAGAATGGATCATTCAGCCAGTCCCATTCCTGGCCCTTGCTGAGCATCACTTCCCACGAGACCATGACGATCGCCAGCAGCGACAAACCGATCGAGTCAAAATGGAACGGCTGCTTCTTCAGCTCCGCGCGCTGGGCGACCAGATAATCCGGATCACGAAGCAGGGCGTAGCATCCGCCGAACGCCAAGAGACCGACGGGCACATTGATCAAAAAAACCCAGCGCCAATTGTAAGTGTCTGTTATCCAACCGCCCAAGGTCGGACCGACCACCGGCGCGATTAGCACCGCAAGCCCAAACAGCGTCATCGCTACGCCTTGCCTTTCCCGCGGGAAGGCGTCCAGCAACACACCCTGACTGCCGGGTTGCAGACCACCGCCCGCGAGACCCTGGATGACGCGGAAGAAAATGAGCTGACCCAAACTGCCGGCCAGTCCGGACAGCAAAGAACTGAAAGTGAATATTGCAATCGACGCCAGGAAGTAGTTGCGGCGACCCAGATGCGCGCTCAACCAGCCGGTAATCGGTAGGATGAAGGCGTTGGCCGCGAGGTACCGTGATGACCCACTCGGCGTCATCGGAGGCGGCCGACAGGCCTCCCGCGATATAGCGGAACGCCACCAGTGCGATGGTGGTGTCGAGCACCTCCATGAACGCCGGCACTACGACTATAGCGGCGACGAGCCATGGGTTCCGCGCAACCTGGGGTCTAGCCGGCGAAGCGCCGCGGCTGTCACTTGTTGGCGTCCGGCGGGTCTGCTCGAACCCCCGGTCTGCGATTGAGGCGCGGATGTCTGCAAAAACTTGCCGGCGTCGGGTCCGGTCACCGGCCTGCTAAAGTAGACGTAAGGAGTAACCGACGTGCCGATAAACAGCGGGCTCTTGTCTGGATCGTAATCCGTAAGGTCGATCCGAACCGGCAGTCGCTGCACGACTTTGATGAAATTGCCCGTGGCGTTCTGCGCCGGCAGCAGCGCCAATGTCGATCCTGTCCCCATGGTGAAGCCGGAAACGCGCCCCTTGAACACTTGGCGGCCGCCATACATGTCGACATAGAGATCGACTGGCTGGCCGATCCGCAGGTCGCCCAGCTGCGTCTCCTTGAAATTGGCGTCAACCCAGATTTCATCGAGCGAACCGATCGCCATGAGAGCCTGGCCAACCTGCACATTGTCTCCCCGATTGACGTTTCGGCGCGTGACAACTCCATCGATCTCCGCGATGACGTCGCAGTAGCGAAGATCGAGTTCGAGCCTGGTCGAGATCGCGCTTGGCGACCTCGAGCTTGGCCTCGGCCTGCTTGATATCCGGAGCGTCGGCGGCCAGGCGAGCGAAGGTCGTGTTGACGTCGCCTTCCTTTTCGAACGCCTCGACCATGTGACTGGGCCCCTCGTCGAACGAATGGACGACGCCCAGTTGAGCCGCACTCTGAATCAGCGCGGCCTGCGCCTGGAGCACGGAAGAAAAGGTTTGATTGATATCAGGCGGAACCTGGCCGAGATCTGTGTCGTCGGTTTCCTGCGGCAATCCCAAAGAGGCGCGGATTTGACGGATATCGGCACAGCGCCGCGACGACGTCCGCGCGCGCCGACAGCAAGATCGCCTGCCGCCGGTCGTACTCCGACCTTGGGGTGTCGTTGGTCACCACCAACTTGGCGGCCCGATCGAAGTCAACCTGAGCGAGCGCGAGCTGGGCTTGGCTCTTATCGACGACCGGCAACCTTGGCGCGCAGCACGGCGACCTGGTTGTCGACGTCCTCCATCGCGTGCTCCAGTGCCCGGCGCCGGCTCATGGCCTCCGCTTCAAGGCCGCGCACTTTGGACTTGGCCACTTGTAGGTCCGCCGTTGCGGTATCGACAGCCGCCTTTTTGACCGCGACTGCGATCTGAAAGGGCTCCTTGTCCAGTTGGACCAGAAGGTCTCCCTTGCGCACCCGGTAGTTGTCGTCGACGAGGACCCGCGCGACCTGGCCTTTGACGCGGGCCGCTACGAACGTGACGTGACCGTTGACGTATGCGTCATCCGTCGAAACCGTGTTGAGGGTCGTCTGGACCCACGGAATGCCGAACCAAAGGGCGCCGGCCAGGATCAGAAGGCCCAGCTGCGCCAAGCAACATGTTTCGTCGCCCGGTGGCCGTCTGCTTCTCTGGTGGGATCGTCCCAGCGCTCAGGAGGTTTCTGTGGGGCGGGCGCCGGATCGGCGTTGCGCGCCGAAGTCCGCTCGCTGCCGACTTCGGTCGCCTCGCGGCTTTGCTCGTTCATGGCGCATTCCTGTCATCGAACGGACAAACGACATCCTTCCCGAACATAACACAGCCTTTAGACGCACGGACTCCAAGCGTGATCACGGACGCGTGATGCGTCCCTGGTTTGTTCAAGACCTCTTTTCTCTTGAATCGCCCGAAGCGGCTGACATTCCGCAGCCAAGCGTGGTCGCAATTCGCTTCGGGGACGCCTAGCGGACGGCCTAGCCAGCGGAGCGCGCGGAATTCGCAAGCG
>CAVZJI010000045.1:0-100824 GCA_963775405.1 uncultured Alphaproteobacteria bacterium | reverse complement strand
TCTCACCGTCTCCGGCCAGAACTCGAACAATTCCGTGCGGCTGCCCGATTCCTTCCTGCAGGCGGTCGAGAACGACGGCGATTGGAATCTGACCCGCCGCCTCGACGGCAAGGTTGCGAAGACCCTGAAGGCGCGCGACCTCTGGGAGAAGATCGGCTACGCCGCCTGGGCCTCGGCCGATCCGGGCCTGCAATATCACACCACCATCAACGACTGGCACACCTGCCCGGAGTCGGGCCCGATCCGCGCGTCGAATCCGTGCTCCGAATACATGTTCCTCGACGACACGGCCTGCAATCTGGCCTCCCTCAACCTGTTGCAGTTCCGCGATACCGCGACCAAGGCGTTCGACGTCAAAGGCTACGAGCACGCGATTCGCCTGTGGACGCTGACGCTCGAAATCTCGGTCGCGATGGCGCAATTCCCCTCGAAGGAGATCGCGCGCCTCTCCTATGATTTCCGCACGCTTGGCCTCGGCTACGCCAATATCGGCGGCCTCTCGATGTCGTCGGGCATTCCTTATGACAGCGACCACGGCCGGGCGATCTGCGGCGCGCTCTCCGCGATCCTCACCGGCCGCGCCTATGCGACCTCGGCGGAGATCGCCGCCAAGAGCGGCGCCTTCCCCGGCCACAGGGCGAACGCGCAAGCGATGCTGCGCGTGATCCGCAATCACAAGCGCGCCGCCGAGGGCGAGGCGGCGGGCTACGAGACGCTGTCCGTCGCGCCGACGCCGCTCGACCATAACGAGCTCGCCAATGCCGGGCCGGACTGGGCGGAGCTCAGCCAAGCCGCGCGCGCCGCCTGGACCGACGCGCTGACGCTCGGCGAGGCGCATGGCTATCGCAACGCGCAGGTCTCGGTCATCGCGCCGACCGGCACGATCGGCCTCGTCATGGATTGCGACACGACCGGCATCGAGCCTGACTTCGCGCTGGTCAAATTCAAGAAGCTCGCCGGCGGGGGCTATTTCAAGATCATCAACCGCGCCGTGCCCGAAGCCTTGCGCGCGCTCGGCTATGACGAGAAGCAGATCGCCGACATCATCGCCTATGCGGTCGGCCGGGCGACGCTCGCCCATTCGCCGGGCGTCAATCATGCGGCGCTCAAGGCCAAGGGTCTGCCGCAAGAGGCGATCGACAAGGTCGAGGCCGCGCTTGGCGCCGCTTTCGACATCCGCTTCGTCCTCAACAAATGGACGCTCGGCGTCGAGACGCTCTCGAGCCAGGCGCTCAAGATCACGCCCGAGCGCTATGACGCGCCGGGCTTCGATCTTCTGACCGCGCTCGGCTTCTCCAAGGCCGAGATCGAGGCCGCCAACGCTTACGCCTGCGGCGCGATGACGCTCGAAGGCGCGCCCTATCTCAAGCCCGAGCATCTCTCGGTGTTCGACTGCGCCAACCCCTGCGGGCGCATTGGCAAGCGCTATCTCTCGGTCGAGAGCCACATCCGCATGATGGCGGCGGCGCAGCCGTTCATCACCGGCGCGATCTCGAAGACCATCAACATGCCGAACGACGCGACGGTCGAGGATTGCAAGGACGCCTACATGCTCTCCTGGCGCCTTGGCCTCAAGGCCAACGCGCTCTATCGCGACGGCTCGAAACTGTCGCAGCCGCTCAACTCGCAACTGATCGAGAGCGACGACGAGGAGGACGACGCGGTCGAGACGCTGCTTGCGCTCAACGCGCCGCAGCGCGCCGCCGCGGTCGCCGAGCGGATCGTCGAGCGCGTGGTCGAGCGGGTCGAGCGCCTGCGCGAGCGCGAGCGGCTGCCCAACCGCCGCAAGAGCTACATCCAGAAGGCGGTCGTCGGCGGGCACAAGGTCTATCTGCACACCGGCGAATATGAGGACGGGCGCTTAGGCGAAATCTTCATCGACATGCACAAGGAGGGCGCCTCCTTCCGCAGCCTGATGAACAATTTCGCCATCGCCATCTCGCTTGGCCTGCAATATGGCGTGCCGCTCGAGGAATATGTCGAGGCCTTCACCTTCACCCGCTTCGAGCCCTCGGGCTTCGTGCAGGGCAATGACGCGATCAAGAACGCGACCTCGATCCTCGACTACGTGTTCCGCGAGCTCGCCATCTCCTATCTCGGCCGCAACGACCTCGCCCATATCTCGCCCGACGAGATCGGCAATACGGTGCTCGGCGGCGGCGTCGATCAGGACAAGGCGCCGGGCTTCGGCGAAGGCGCCAGCGCTTCGCCCGCCGCCGCCTCCGTCGTCTCGCGGGGCCTCGTGCGCTCGAAGGCCGACAAGCTGATGCTGGTGCCGATCGGGGCAGGGGAGTCGTCCGTTCACGTCGGCGGCTCAGGCGCGCATGGCGGCTTCGTCCAGGGCGCGACCGCGCTCAAAGGCGAGCTCGCCGAGCGCACCGCGCCGGCGTCGGCTCGAGCCTCGCGCCCCAGGTCGAAACCGTCGCCGAGAAGCGCGCCGAAGCGCGGATGAAAGGCTACGTCGGCGAATCCTGCCCCGAATGCGGCAATTTCACCATGGTCCGCAACGGCACGTGCCTGAAGTGCGACACCTGCGGCGGCACGACGGGGTGCAGTTGAGTTAAGCGTTGTCGCGCGGCTCGGCGATCGTCATGGCCGGGCTTGACCCGGCCATCCACGCGATGACGCGCGAATGTCCGGCGGCTGGGTCTACATCATGACCAACCGCCCGAACGGCGTTCTCTACACCGGCGTCACCTCCGACATCGCACGCCGCGCCTATGAACATCGCGAAGGCCTAGTACCCGGCTTTACCAAGCGCTACGGCTTGAAGCGACTCGTCTACATGGAATTTCACGAGCGAATCGCCGATGCGATCCAGCGCGAATCGAACATCAAGCATTGGCCTCGCGCATGGAAGGCGAGACTTGATCCTTGAAGCGAATCCGGGATGGCTGGATTTGTATGAGACGCTGAATCAATGATTGAATGGGGGAGCCGCGAGCCGCGTGGATGGCCGGGTCAAGCCCGGCCAGGACGAACCGAATGGCCCCTAAGGATTGGTTTCCGGGCGGAGTAGGTAGAGATTGGAGAGCAAGCCGCTTGAACAGCGTCTTACTTATGTGAGAGGCATTGGGGGCCCTCGATGAAACCGCGTGGACATGACACGATCGTCCCTCCACGCTAAGCCAACAGCGACCGCGGTGATAAATTTGAGTAACGAGCCAGGCATACCATCGCCCTCGGCCGCTGACCCACTGAAGGCACGTGACATGCGTCTATCTAGCGCGGTTTTGTGTTTCCTCGCACTATCTCTAGTTCCATGTCATGTATTTGCAGGCGAGGTTGCCATCGCGCGTTGCAGTGCAACGGGAATCGTCGCAATCGGTCACGGCCAGACAACAGAAGACGCCGCCGGAGATGCAGTAACAAACTGCCTTTCAGAAGGAGGAATTAAACATTGCTGCCGGCCCCTGATAACAAGTAAAAAGGCCAAATGCATTGCTTTGGCCGTTGGGCCGCACCACGTTACCCTAGGAGAAAATTCGGAGAAAGACACGGCGGAGTTCGATGCCATATCCGACTGCATCCCTGACATCGCTACCCGAATCCGTTGTCCAGATTGTCCACCAACATGCAAACTTGTCGCCTCAATCTGCAGAGACTAAGAATACTTTAACTAAACAGGTGTTACTCGAATTATGCCTGACCTCCGGTCATCGTCTGTCTCTACAAGAAATGATTTTCACCCCTTCCGAATCAGGTTTGGCGGTTACGATGTATTTTTGCTTCTTAGCGGGAGGAATTGAAAAAGTAACGCCAACTTCGTCCTCAAGTACATCCTCATCATTTTTTAATTGGGAATTTAGCGCTGCCATTGTGCTTCGTTCCCTTGATTATACAATTCGCACCATGCGCGAGCTTCCTCGGATAATTTGACAAGAGCTTCCACGCTAAACGACGCGAAAAAATATCCGCAAGCGCTGCCCACCCTTGTGCATTGGCGGGGCCGAAGGTCAAGCCGCCAATCAACGGCAGGCCACCCACACATACTAAGCCAGAGATTGCCCTACGGCGGGTAAGTTTATGAGAGCGAGGCCAAAATAGCTCTAAGTCTTCCTCGGTCAGAGGCTCTTCTGAAATTAAATCTATCTTCATGTCTTTCCTCCAATATTAATACTTCACGGAGACCCACACAGACAATCATCACCTCACGAAACGTGAAATCCTAGCACATCTTTACCTACATGTCAAGTACAAAAAAACGAAAATTCAGTTGCCTCAGGTAAGGTCAATGCACCCCTAGTCAGATCCGGAGATGTAGAGCAGGCGCAGACTTTCCATTGGCGATGTGTTTCATTAATTGTCTCAACGTCATTGAGGGAGGAATATATAGGCATCGTTCGGACGAGTGCGCCTTGTCTTACCTTTCGCTGAGGCTCCGCTCGCAGACGAATTCGCGGTGCCTCACGCGGAAGAGCGTTCAGCGGAATTTGCACGCGGGTGACGGCGGACCCATGTCCTGAGAAAGGTCGGAAACGTCGTCTGCCAGTTGGGGCGGAGCAGCGACCGGGGAGGGACGCGGAAGAACGTCTTCTGGAGTGTCAGCAGCGCCGCCCCGTGGCGCACTAAGCCGGCGGCCTTTGTCGCGCTACCGGCTCTTAGCGGCCGATGCCGACGTTGTTCTGGGCGTAGCTCGAGGGATTGTAGGGATTGCAGGTGGGATCGTTCGCGCAGAGGTTCGCCTGTCCGGAGGGATTGATCGCCTGATTGGCGTTGCAGCCGGCGAGCGCGAGCGCCACAAGAATGAGAACGATCGGGATCCGCATTTCGCGTGACCTCCAGTTCAATGACGACGGCGCCGTCGGCCTTCGCGACCCGCGCTTAGCGGCCGCCGCCGCGTCCGGTGTTGTTCTGCGCGTAGCTGATGGGATTGTAAGGATTAGTAGTCCTCGTAATGGCCGGCGAAGACCTGGGAGGGCGGCTGCGACGAGGGATTGACCGCCTGATTGGCGTTGCAGCCGGCAAGCGCGAACGCCGCGACCGCGAGAATGACGGGAAACCGCATGGCCGCTTTCCAACGGAGGGGAGACCGGCCGCCGCACGAGCGCGTGGTCGACGCGGAGGAGAGCTCGGCCATCAGGTTCCCGTGAGGTTCCCGCAGGCGATTGGCCAGCCGATCGGCGGCCCCTGCTGGCGCCGTCGCCACTGGCGGCTTTGGCGGCCCGCAAGGGTCCAAGCGTCGCCATTGCGCAAACTGAGCCTCGGTCACGTTTTCCCCATCGCGTTCGCCATGCTGTCGAGACGAGAACACTTCAAAGAAAACTTCCATGCGGCCTGGGCGTCCGATTCGTCGAATTCGCCTGAAGCGCTGCGGGAATATAAAAAATACAAACAATTTCTTCCATCAAACCGAAATCTGTCTTATAGTGCTTCTTGTCGCCGACCAGAAACGGATCGCGTGCGGATGCTGCGGGAGCAAGGAAAAATATATCGCTCTGGTGATGTGAATATCGGTTCCAAGGGTCAGGAAATTTTTTACTCCAAACGGCCGTAACCCATTGATAAGTCCCGATTCCAAAAAATAAACGCTAGTAAACGCTAGCATTTTTACTAGCGTTTATTAGCGCTTACTGGCGTTTATTGACGTTTATTCCGCCGCCTCAGCCCGGATACCAAACCTTGCGGGGATCGTCGGGGGCGCGCTGGTAGGCCCAGGCGGCGTCGATGAGCGAGGCCAGACGGTAGCGCGGGCGCCAGTTGAGGTCGAGCTTGGCGCGCGTATTGTCCAGCCAATTGGAATGATAGGCGCTCGGGATGTCGATCGATCCCAGGCCCTGCGTCGCCTTGAGATGGGCGGCGACGGCGGCATAGTCGACGGGCTCGTCCATTGCGATGTTGTAAAGCTTGCCCCGCGTCGCCGGATTGTCGAGCGCGGCGAGGATCGCGTCGACGAGGTCGTCGACATGGACGAAGTTGCGCTTGAGCGGGCGCCCGTGCGCGTCGCGAAGCACGGGAATGGTCCCCTCTTTGCGGCAGCGCTCGGCGACCTCGGGGCGCACGAGCGTCTTCCAGTCCGGGCCGCCGAATACGTCATCGCCGAATGAAAGCGAATAGCGAAAGTCGTCCTTCTCCATGATCCAGGGCGCGCGCAGGCATGAGACATTGAGCCCGTACTGGATATGCGTCTGCTGAAGCAGCGTCTCCTCCAGCACTTTCGACAGCGCATAGCAGCCCGGATAGGCCCTGTGCGGCGTCGCCTCCGTCACCGGGCCCCCATGGTCGTAGAAGAAATGGCCGACGCTGGCGTCGCCGCCGATCAGGATGAACTGCTTCGCCGTCGGACTCGCGCGGAACGCCTCGGTCAGCCAGAACAGGCCCTTGACCGTCACGTCGATGACGAGTTCGGGGATCTCCTTGCAGGTCGCGAGATGCACGACATGGCTGACGCCCTCCATTGCCCGCTCGACGCTGTCGCGGTCGGAAATCGTGCCTTTCACCATTTCGAGCCCCGGCGCCGCCGGGAGCGCGCGATTATGGCAGAGGGCGCGGATCACCAGATCGGGCCGAGGCGACGAGCTCAGCCGCCGGATCAGGTTCGATCCCACCTTTCCGGTCGCGCCTGTGATCAGAAGCTTCATCTTGTTCTTACCGCCCCCTGGGTTCGTCGAAGGCGATTGTCAGCGGGCAGGGGCCCGGCGCCAAGGCGACTGGCGCCCATGATAAACGCTTAACGGCGCGGCGCCGAGTATCGGGACGTTTCCCTCCCTAGTCCGAGGGCGACTTGGCGCGCTCGACGGGTCGCACGACAATTGATTGCTGACAATCCGAAACTGAATAAACTTGCTCCATGGACAATCCCGCCCTTCCGAATGGCCTCGACTGCAGGGGCGCGATCCGGCTTCTGGCGCCAAAAGGGGCCATGAAAAACTCTCTGCGGAAAATCCCCCGCAACCCATTGACATCACTCGATTCTGACGAGAGAATCCAGGGAATTACAAGGAATTCCAACCCTCATAAACAGCGGTTTTCGCAGCCAAATGGCGGGGCCTCAAGAAAACCCAAACGCATCCACCGGACCCCATCGCGAGGGTGTTGGCGGAGCGATGCGAGTGGCTTGAGCGTCGCCTATTTGCCGCCACCGCCGCCGATCCCGACGTTGTTCTGCGCGTAGCTGGAGGGATTGTAGGGATTGCAGCCGGGATCGTTCGCGCAGAGGTTCGCATGTCCGGAGGGATTGATCGGCTGATTGGCGTTGCAGCCGGCGAGCACGAGCGCCACAAAAGCCAGAAGGATCGGAATCCGCATTCGCGTCCTCCAGTTCAATGGAGACGAGGCCCGCGCACGAGAGAGTGTGGCGCAGTCGGCGATCGGGTTCAAGTGCTCAGGACGCGCTCGGCAGGGCCGGACGACAATTGCTTGCTGACAATCAGAAATTAAAGTAAGATTGCCCCATGAGCAATCTTAGCCCTTCCGAATGGCCTCGACCGCAGGAGCTCGTTCCCGCTTCTCGCGCCAAGAAAAGGCTCACGAAAAATTTTTCGCGGAAAATCCCGCGCAACCCATTGATAAGTCACGATTCGGACGAGAGAATCCAAGGAAATCCAAGGAATTCCGACCCTCATAAAAAGGGGTTTCCACGGCGAAATGGGGGAGTTCCAAGAAAACCCAAACGGACCGACCCGACCCCATCGCGGCTAAGGCGCGGGCGGGAGCCTGGAAGCACTGAAGAAACCGGTATTTCTGCGCGGCGGGCCCCAGTGGATTGGCGACGCGACGATGGTGGATCGGTCGCCGCCGCCGGCCTGGCGTCGCCAACTTTCGGCGAGCCGATATAGGTAGAACTACCTATAGACAGCGGATTACAGCTACGAAATGGTAGTTTAATTGTTGTTAATCTCAGGGGGAATTGCCGATGCAAAACCTTCGAAACGTGGTGTCCGCTGCGGCGCTCGCCGCCTTTATCGGGGCCGGGGCCGCGCCGGCCCTCGCGGCGGAGTTTGTCACCAATGGCAGTTTCGAACAGGTGTCCGGAAGCTCGAGCCCCAATTTCTTCCTGAGCGACAACGAAGGAAACGTGACGGGCTGGACCACGTCGTCCAACCAAGATTCGAATAACGTCCTATTTGCTTCGCCGACCGGTGTCGCGACCCGCCATGACACGGCTCAGTTTGGTCTCTGGCCGAGCGCGGCGACGCCGCACATTCCCGATCCCGATGGAGGCAACTTCGTCGCCTTCGACGGAGATCCAACTCCCGGCGCCCGGCAGACCATGAGCCAAATGATCTCGGGCCTAACGGTGGGCGAAACCTACCACCTCACCTTCGACTGGGCGGCCACCCAGTATGATTTCGTCAACGGCTCCTCATTCGGCTGCACCGGCTGCTGGTTCGGCGCCACAACCAACGAGATGGAAGTCTCGCTGGGCGCCGAGACCCACGACACCACGACGGAAAGTGTCCTGTCGCAGGGCTTCACCGGCTGGCTGACGGGATCCATGAACTTCACGGCGACGTCCGCCTCGGAAATGCTCGTGTTCCTCTCGTTAGGAGGCCCGACGAGCGTTCCTCCTGTCGCGCTCCTCGACGGCGTCTCGCTGACGGGCGAGGTTCCTATCGTTCCCGGCGGTCCTATCGTTTCCGGCGGTGTTCCCGAGCCGTCAACCTGGGCGATGATGGGCCTCGGCTTCGCGGGCCTTGGCCTCGCCGCCTATAGCAGACGCCGCAAGGCCCTCGCGACCGGTTGACCGCGGCCGCAAACCCGAACAAGGCCGTCCGTTTACGGGCGGCCTCATCCGGCAGTCGCGCGACCGCCTCTCAGCGGCCGCCGCCGCGCCCGGTGTTGTTCTGTGCGTAGCTGATGGGATCGTAAGGATTGTAGTCCTCGTAATGGCCGGCGAAGACCTGGGAGGCCGGCTGCGACGAGGGATTGACCGACTGATTGGCGTTGCAGCCGGAGAGCGCGAGCGCCACAAAAGCCAGAATGATCGGGATCCGCATTCGCGTCCTCCAGTTCAATGGAGACGAGGCCAGCGCACTAGAGAGTGTGGCGCAGTCGGCGATCGGGTTCAAGTGCATAGGACAGCGGGTCCGGCTGACGCGGCTGTGGTCCCTTCAAAAAATAGCCTCGCGTCGCGAAACGAGATCCGCCAGCGAAAAACCCCGCGTCCGGCACGGAACTTTGAAACTGAAGATCATCGCGGACACCGGCAGCCGAGGAATAGACGAAGGCCGAAAGCCGCGAAGCAATTGAGTTTCATCTCGAAGGAATGCGGAAGGATAAGTTGCCAATCCCGAAGCCGTCGAGCCGGGCGGAATACGTAGAGGTGGAGACCAGCCGCGTATTCGAATCCGGACCTGGCGGTTTGATTAGAACTTGTAGGCGACGGCCGCTCGGGCAATGTTGAATTTGTTGTCGTGGCTCGATGTGTAATAGATTTGCGTCCATGGCGCGGTCTGCGGGAAAAGGCCGGTGTAGTTTGCCGTGACGCTGCTCTTGCCCAGGTCGAGGTACAGATATTCGGCGCGTATCGAGACCGAGGACGTCAACGCATATTCGGCGCCGGCCCCAAGCGTCCAGCCCACTCTAAGGTCCGAAGCGCTGCCTTGCCAGTATCGCGAGGTGACAAGGCTCGAGAACACATTGCTCCACGCGAGGTTTCCTTGAACTTCGCCATAGGCCAAACCGCCGGTTCCGTAGACCAGCAGGCGCGGGGTCGGAACATAACCGAACCGCACCCGCGCCGTGCCGAACCAATCGAGTTGGCTCTTGCTGGCGTGGGTCAGCGTCTCTGTCGCATAGATCGGCACGACCACCAGAGGGTGGATGCCCGGAGGAAGATGGATGCCCGGCGGGACAAACGTCCGGACGGGAAGATTGCCCCCGGTTCCGCTTATCGCAGAAGTAACAGCAACCGGCGCTGTTGGTTCTACCAAGAAGGTCTCGCAACATCGAATGCTTGTGCTGCCGGAGCGATCAGACCTTGAATCGAAATCATTGAAGTCCGTCTCCGCTCCGAGAACGAAACTCCCGAACTGAAGATTGTATCCGGCAAGGCCGCCCGCCGTAAACGCCGCGGCGGTCTGACTTGCGGTCGAGGGTACGTTGATGATGTTGGTCGCCGGCACAAGAGATCCGACGTTGCCGCCGCCGACAAAACCATTCCCCCCATACCAGCCGCCGCCTGCGTTCACGCCCACGTAAAAGCCCGACCAGTTGATCGTCGAGGCAGGGATCGGGGCTTTGGTCGTGGTAGGGTTGGGGCCCGAGAGATCTGCGGCGAAGGCCGTCCCCGTTAGACCGGCGAGCGCGAGGAGGCCGGCTGTCAAGCGACGCATTCCCAGAATCCTTCGCCCAGCCGCGCGACTTTTTGGCAATGAAGAATCATACGGACGACAAAAGAGCCGACTCCAGTGTTATCTGACGACGCGATAGAGACAAGAGGTAATTCGAACCTTCCCGATATCCGACAGGCGACGCGACCAAAAAAATCGCAGGTCGCGTCCGCGGGGCCGGCGCCGGTTCGCCACGGCAGCACGGATCAGAGAGTTGGACGGCGACTTTTGCATAGAGCAGCGACGGCGGGAAATTGGGAACGAGCGTCTGTCTGGGCGAAATCAACAATATACGATCGACGGCGGGGAGCCGGACGGGTTCGCGTCGGACGAAGACGCGAACGCCGGACGCGGAACCTTGAAACCGAGGATCATCGGGAGCGATCGGCTCGGGCGTGGACGGCTGCGGGACAATCGGGGCGACGGGCGCCGGTTTCGGCGGCTCGAAATGGTTCAAGCCCGTCACGACACGAACTGAGCGTTCGGTCGCCTCTCATGGCAACATTTTTGCCGATGCCGCGTTGAACCTGCGACTCTCTCCAGGAAAGTAAAACTTCCATGCGGCACGTGAATGTTTGCTCGGCATGTGGCAAACCGACAACCGTAGCCAGCGTATCGTGCCTATGGTGCGGACAGCCGAAGAAGTTGTTCTCGGGTCGCCTTGTGGCGACGTTGAAAGCAGCAGTGATCTTTGTGATCGGTTTCCTGGTTAAGCGTGGGCGCGCCCTTCGAACTTAACTTTGGATCGGGAAGCTGCGCCGCGGTTCGGCGGACTGACTCGCGCTCGTCGCCAACCGGACGGAGGCTCTGTAGGTTGGTGAGGCGGCGAGGAACGCAAGCAGCGGCGCCGTATCATCTGGAAAGCCCAGAATCAGAAAAATCGACAAATATTTCCCTTAAAGAGAAGTAATTGCTATCTTCCCTCAGTCGCGGATTGAATTGGCGCGGTCGGGGCCAACGCGCCAGGCGATCGGCTGACGCCTCGGCTCGCAGGCGCACACGCAGTGGATCGGGCCGAAAAGCATCACCGGATCTTGCATGCTGGCGGCGGCGGGACCTATGTCCCGAGAAGGCTCGGAAACGTCGTCCTTTGGATGGGCCGACTTGCAGGGAGCCGTAAAATCGCGTGGATGGCGACGACTAAGGCCTCCATCACGGGTAAGCCGGGGTGATTGAGAAGCCCTCAGGAGGGATTCAAAGACGGGTGGATGCTTCGTCTGCACAGGAAACGTTGGATAACAATGCCGCTTGCGTCGGTCGTGCGTCAGGAATGGTTGCTCGGTTTCAGCTGGATGACCGCGCTCGCCTTTCTGCTCTTCGGGGATTCGCTATTGCGCGACCTTGGCCATCCGGCCTGGCTGGGGATGATCTTCCTATGGCTGTTCGCGGCGATTCTCGGCTCGGCGCTTGCGGTCGTGCGCCATGCGGAACATTTGGCCGCGCGCCTTGGCGAACCCTACGGGACCTTGCTCCTGACTCTGTCCGTCACCTTCATCGAGGTCGCGAGCATCGCCGCCGTCATGTTGCATGGCGCGAATAATCCGAGCCTGGCGCGCGACACTTTGTTCGCCGTGGTGATGATCATTCTGAACGGCATGGTCGGCCTGTCGTTGCTCCTCGGTGGTTGGCGCCATCGCGAACAGCAATATAATCTTCAGGGCGCCAACGCGTATCTTGCCGTAATCGTTACCCTGGTCGTGCTGACGCTGATTCTGCCGGATTTCACTCAGACCACGCCAGGTCCGACCCTGTCCCACCCCCAGGAGATGCTTCTCGCGCTGATTGGAGTTCGGCCTCTACGCCACGTTTCTGGCAATGCAGACCGGCCGGCATCGCGGCTTCTTCAGCCTCGCCAACGAGCACGAGGAAGGCGCAAGCTCCGTCGTCGCGGCGCGCCGGGCTAAGCCGCTCTCGCGCCCGCGCCCTGCGCCGACACATGCGGTCTTACTGGTCGCCTATCTCTTGCCGGTAGTCTTTCTCGCCGAGCAATTCGCGCATCCGGTCGATTACCTGATCGAGACGTTGCGGGCCCCGGCGGCGTTCGGCGGCCTAATCATTGCAGTATTGGTCGCAACCCCCGAGGCGATCAGCGCCGTCCGTGCGGCCCTCGCCAACCATCTACAGCGATCGGTCAACATCTTCCTGGGCTCGGTGCTCGCCACCATAGGGCTGACGGTGCCGTCAATCATCTTGGTCAGCCGCTTGACCGGGCATGACATCGTGCTCGGCGTGGAGCACACGGATTTGGTCATGCTGGCGCTCACTTTGTTCCTGTGCGTCGTGACCTTCGGCAGCGGCCGAACCAACGTGATCCAGGGCGCCGTCCACGTCGTGGTGTTCGCGGTCTATCTGGCGCTGATTGTTCAGGCGTGAGGGCGTTGCCCACTGTCCAATGGTTGTGCGGAGTTTCGATGACGGCGCGTTCAATCCCAAAGACGCGCCGCGCGACAACGATGCTGGCCGCGCTTGCGCTGGCCTGCTGCGTCGCAGCTGCTATCGCGAAGGCGAACGAGCCTCCCCTGCCGCCGCCCAGGCCCCCGGAGTTTTTGGCGCCTGCGGAGGCGCCACTGAAAGCCTCAGTCCGAGGCCCCGAACGAAGGCCAGCCTTCGGCATGCCTCGCGAGATTGATCGCAAGCGGCGCGAGCGCGGAGTCCGAGCCAGCGCCGCCGACGTCGGGCGAAGGCTGCGGGATTGACGCGCCGGTCCGGCTGTCATCGATCATTGTGGAGGGCGACGTCGTGAGCCTGCCGGATCGCCCGCTTGTCGCTTGCGAATTCGCGACGGCGCTTGCCGACTATGTCCGCCTGATCGTCGCGCCGCTTGGCCAAGCGATGCTGCACGCCAAGGTCGCCGCAATAGAAACCGGCCCCGGCTACACGTGCCGGACGCAGGACCGGATCGCCAGCGCCAAGATCAGCGCCCATGGCCATGGGCTGGCGGTCGATTTCGTCGCAATCGCGCTTGCGGACAAGCGGCGGGTCCTGGTCGAGCGGCAGACAGGCGCGGACGAAACCTCCTACTTCCGCGCCGTGCGGACAGCGGCTTGCGGCTGGTTCACCACCGTCCTGGGTCCGGGCTCAGACAGCTTTCACGCCACCAACATGCACATCGACATCGAACAGCATGGCTTGAGCGGGAGTTATCGCATTTGCGAGTAGTTCAGCGCACTGCGTAGACTGTTAAAGACTGTCCCGCAGGCAGAGGATGCGCGTCAGGTTGCGTATTGCGCGAGGCCATTGCCGAACGACCAGTTCTCCTTCTTGACCTCGACGAGGTTGATGAAGACGTCCTCCCTGCGGAGGCTCAGCTTGCCGGCGAGCCCATCGGCGATCGCTTTGTAGAGCGCCTTCTTCTGCTCGAGCGTGCGCCCCTCGTTCCAGGTGATCTGGATGATCACCAGGTCCTCGCTGCGGCGGATGCCTAGGTAATTCGGATCGAAGACGAAGTTCGCGGAATCGTGTTCAGCGATCACCTGGAAGCGGTCGTCCTTCGGCACGCCGACGCGAAGCATCGCTTCATAGACGACGCGGCCGAGTTCCTGGCGATAGGTGTCGCTCTTTCCCTTCCGGAGATCGATGCGAACGAAAGGCATGGGTCTTCTCCTGATGGCTTTGGCGGCTCATGTTGGCGGCCTTGAGCAGGGCGGATAAACTGTAGCTAACCCCGGGGGCAAGCGCGGATCGGGGAGGCGACCGGCCGAACCCCATGGACCACTGATTTTGCTGCGCGTCCGTCTCGGCTGGTAAGCCGCGATGGATCAGCAGTTTGCGGCGCGTTGCGCCATCCGTCCTTGGAGTTGGGTCGATGACCACAAGAGACGACGGAGCAGGGAATGCAGCGGCTGCCCGACGATGATCGTGATCCCGGCCGGGCGGTTCAACATGGGCTCGTCCAAGGAGGACGCCGCCGCGAGAGCCAACGAACGCCCGCGGCATGAGGTGACGATCCCGGGTCCGATTGCTGTTTCAAAGTTGGAGGCGACATTCGACGAATGGGATGCCTGCGCCGCGGCAGGCGCGTGCCCGCGAGTCCGGGACGGTTGGGGACGACGACAAATGCCCATCATCAACGTCAGTTGGAATGACGCCAAAGCAATACGCCGCCTGGCTCTCGCAGGTCACGGGCAAGCCCTACCGGCTTCTGACCAAGGCGGAATGGGAGTACGCCCTGCGCGCCGGCTCGGTCACTCGCCACCCTTGGGGCGACAGTCCCGGCGAGGGCGAAGCGAACTGCGACGGCTGTGGAAGCCGGTGGGATCTTCGACAAACCGCACCCGTCGGCTCGTTCAAGCCGAACGTGTTCGGGCTTTACGATATGCAAGGCAACGTCTGGGAGTGGGTCGAGGATACTTGGCATGACAATCATGACGGCGCCCCCAAGGGCGGGTCGGGATGGGTTCAAGGCGATCCGGACTACCGGGTCGTCCGGGGCGGTTCCTGGCGCAACGATACTTCGATCGTTCGCGCCGCCATCGGAGACAAGCGCAACCTCCATGTTAGGTTCGACACCCTCGGCTTCCGGATGGCCAGAACGCTAAGTCCTTGATCATCGAACTAGGCCGCGCCCGCCGCTCCGCGCGGCGGCCGGCGGAGCCGTCGACGTCCACAAACCTTGTCGAGGGCAGGCCCGGCTGCGCCGTCGACGGCTCGGTGCTTGGCGGCGCAAGGGTGGGGAAAAAAAGTCGCGAAAGGGTTTCCAAAAACGGAACACTGTGCTATATATCTATTCACTCCCAGGATCGAACCGCGTGCGCCGGTCGCCGTGAGGGAGAAGAGGCAGGTGGGAAGGGCTTGAGACGTTTCGCACAGACCCCGAGACAGCGCCAGATTATTTTTATTTGGATTCGTTATAACCCATTGAAAAGTTCCGATTCGGACGAATAAAACCAAATAAAACCAAGCTATTTTGCTTGGTTTTACTTGGTGGGGCTTGGTTTTGCTTGGATTTGCTTGGCCGCCCAGGCCCAGCGCCGGACTCGTTTCGGCGGCGCAGAAGCCCGCCGGACGCCGCTCCCGTTTAGTAATTTCGCGAGCCGGAGGCGCGAATTGTCATCGCTTTTTCATAGGCCCGAGTCTATGATGTCGTGCTCGGATTCGTTCCCACGCCTCGGCAAGGACGGTCGAGACCGGCACTCGGCCCTTCAAACGAGTCGCCGCAGGATCGATTGATCCATCCTTCGGCGCAGTCGACCACCCGCTCGACGACGCTTTCCTACAAAGCGCATATCGGGCGGAGGTGAGGATGTCAGTGACGGAAACGAGAAGCGCGGTAAGGTCGGCGCGCGACTGGGCGAAGGCGCTCGTGGCCTACCGCCAACCCAGCGCCGCGCGCGGAATCTTCGAGCTTGTCGTCACTTTTCCGCCCTTTGTCGCGGTCTGGACTGCAATGCTGCTCGCCTCGAGCCACGGTCTTTTCTGGCTCTCTTTCGCGCTCGCGCCGCTCGCGGCCGGGCTGCTCATTCGCCTGTTTCTGATCCAGCACGATTGCGGCCACGGATCGTTCTTTCCGAACAAGCACGCCAACGATTGGGTTGGCCGCGCGCTTGGCGTCTTGACGGTCACGCCCTACGATCTTTGGCGGCGCTCCCACGCGATCCATCACGCATCATCGGGCAATCTCGACCGGCGCGGTATCGGTGACATCAAGACGTTGACTGTGCGGGAATATTTCGCCCGCGATTGGCGCGGCCGGCTCTGCTATCGGCTTTACCGCCATCCGCTGGTGATGTTCGGGCTCGGGCCCGCCTATACGTTCCTGATCGAGAGCCGGCTGCCGCTCGGCTTCATGCGCAAAGGCGCCATGCCGTGGGTCAGCACGATGACCACCAACGCCGGGATCGCGTTTGCGGCCGGTCTTCTGATCCTATGCGTCGGCTTCACTACGTTCGTCATCGTCCATGTGCCGATCGTCGTGCTGGCCGCGACGATGGGCGTGTGGCTGTTCTACGTGCAGCATCAATTCGAGGCGACGACCTGGGATGGGGCGACGGACTGGAGCCAACCTGAGGCTGCGCTGCACGGCAGCTCGCATTACGACCTGCCGCTGCCGTTGCGATGGTTCAGCGCCAATATCGGCGTGCACCACGTGCATCACCTGTCGAGCGGGGTTCCCTTTTACCGGCTTCCAGAGATTTTGCGGAAATATCCTGAGCTCCGCGAGGTCGGCCGACTCACGCTGTGGCAAAGCTTCGTTTGCGTCCGTCTCACGCTATGGGACGAGGAAACACGGCGGCTGTTGTCGTTTCGCGAGGCTCGGGCATTCTTCGACGCGTCAGGTCGATCGAGGTCTGGAGCTTCATTCGGTCGTTTCAGCAGGATGGAGTGAAATTCCTCGCCGCCCTTACCGCGATCGCGCCGGCCGCGTCGACCGTCGTCCGGACACGGGATCGGCCCACAGCGCCGGTGCCGCTTGTTGGCTTGGCGCCAAACCGATCGCGACGAGATCGGTTTCTCTCGCGGCGCGCGCGAAAGGCTCGGCCTCGCTCTTGACTCGATAGGTCGGGGAGTCGGCTTCGTCCGTCGGCAACACGCTCATCACCTCGTAGGGGCCCGTGGGTCTCGACATCGATTGGAGCCTCCGGGCGAAGTCAACCGTTTGTCCGATCGCGAATTTAGGGCGAGTCATGACTGGTCGCCTCTCTCCGTGGGTAGATATACTGCGGGCGCCCATGCGAAGCGCGGCGTCTCGCACTTTCATGCCCTTCCTCGCCCGGTCGGCTCGTGACGGTTCGTTTCCTGAACTGTCCGCCGGTCGCGAGATAAAACCCAAAAACCCCGCGTACAGCGAACCGCACGCGGGGTTGGGAACTAAATAGGCCCTGCCAGCGCCATCCGTCGTCACCAGGGCTACCGGCGCGGCCAGTCAGGCGGCCTTCAGATTATCCGCCGAGGATTTGCCGGTCTTCCGATCGGCGACAACGTCATAAGAGACCTTCTGTCCCTCGTTGAGGCTGTACATCCCGGCCCGCTCGACGGCGCTGATGTGGACGAAAACATCCTTGCTGCCGTCATCGGGCTGGATAAAGCCAAAGCCTTTTTGGCTGTTGAACCACTTTACGGTTCCTTGCGTCATGAGACACTTCTTTCAGTACGTGTTTACGTAGGCCGCGTCATCACGCGGCCGGCTCAAAGTAATCGAGATTGGAAGAAGGTCGTCAGTCCGACGCGTAGCGCGCGGCGAGGCCAAGTCGTCCGGCCGAAACTCGATCCGGCACCCATAGCTCATATCGGCGTCCTTAACAAGGCCCGTGAAAGCACGCTTCCGGTGTGTATCGCAGTCATTGACCGGCGTGTTGAGGCGAGATGTTCGAAGCAGTGGAATATGCGCGCCAAGCGGTTCTGCATCACATGGGCCAGTCAAATGATGGTCATTGACGCGATAGTTTCTATCGCTTTCATCGAACTCTCTGCGGCGAATCGCCCTCTACCTCTCCCTCAACGCTTCGGATCCGATTTTCGCGAGCGGCGAGAGCAAATAGTCGATGACGCGGCGGGAGTCGGTGCGGATTTCGACTGTGGCGGTCATGCCGGGGGTCAACGGGATGGTCGCGTTGTCGATTTTCATCGCGGATTCGTCGAGCGACACTGTAACTGGAAAAACGAAGCTCTCGGGTTGACCGGGGGCGCTGGGCGCCTCGGGCGCCGTGTTGGCTGTCGCCGTTGCGTTAGCAAGGGCGCGTTTGGCGTCCTGCTCGGCGATGGCGGCGGAGGCGATGCTGACGACTTTGCCGTGCAGCGCGCCGAAGCGAGTGAACGGGAAGGCGTCGACCTTAATCACCGCTTCTTCGCCGAGCTTGACGAAGCCGATATCAAGATTGGCGACCAGCGCTTCGACTTGGAGCTTGCCGCCGATCGGCGTCAGGACGGCGAGTTGCTGGCCGGTGGTGACTACCTGGCCGACCGTAGTGACGGCCATCTGCTGGACGACGCCGTCCGTGGGCGCATAAAGCCGGGTGCGAGCGAGGCGCGCGTCCGCCTTGGCGAGCGCCTGACGTGCTTCATCCCGCTTGCGCGCCGCGTCGGCGAGCTTGTTCTCATTGTCGGCGATGAACTGGGAGATGGTCTTGGCTTTTTCGCTGTGCACTGCCCTAAGCGCGGCGTCGGTTTCGATCAATTGGCCCTGGTCGGAGGCGAGCGCCGACTGAGACTTTTCCAGCTCTTCCTTGGCGTTATAAAGATCGATCTTGGTGCCGACATTGAGGTCGATCGCCTGTTGTCTGGTCGAGACGCGCTGGTTCAAGGTGACCATCAGCGTGTTTTGAAAGGCGATGCTCATGTCGAGGCGCTTTTGTGTCGCCAGCTTTTCCGCCATCTGCCGGTCGAGCGCCTTGAGCGCGTCGGAGAGCTGAGCGAGATCTGCTCGCAGCACGGCCTCTTCGCGCAGACGGAACGGTTCGGGCAGAGTCTCGTCCCAGGCGACCTTCAATTCGGCTTGGCCGGCCAGATTCTCGACCGAGCCAGAGTCGGCTGCCAGCGTATCGTCCTTGCTGCGGGAGTCGAGCCTGTCGGACGCGATAAGGGCCGCAGCCCCAGCACTTCGCACGGCGTCGATCGCAAACCGGCGCCGCGCAATCTCGGCCACACTCGCGTTAAGCGCGTCCTGGGCGCTGAGCGAGTCCGCGTTGGCTTCCGCGGGATCCAGCTCCAAGAGCAGGTCTCCCGCCTTGACGGTTTGGCCCCTCTCGACGTGGATCGCAGCGATCTTGCCGGGATCAAGCGGTTCGATCACTTTGGCGTAGCCAGCTGTCTCGATCTTGCCCGGCGCGGACGCATGAACATCCAGCTGGCCGAAGTATGACCAGATCAGCGCCGCCAGCGCGCAGGCGCTAATCGTCGCCATCAGCGCGATCGGCAGTGGAGGGGGCGGAGTTTCCAGGATTTCCAGCGCGGCCGGCAGGAATTCGCGATCGCGCCCCGTGACCACGACCGGAGCCCGCCGCGAAGGCTGAGGCTGGGGAGAGGGCGCCTCAGGCGGGGCAGGGCGTTCGTTCATGCCGGCGCCCTCGCTTGGTCGGATTGCAGCGCCCAGAGGCGGGCGTAGAGCCCGTCCCTGCGCGCCAACAGCTCTTCGTGTCCGCCGACCTCGACTATCTCACCCCTTAGCATGCCCACGATCCGCGTGCAGGGGCGAACCGCCGCTAGGCGATGAGCGATGATAATCACTGTGCGCCCACGCACGATCGAGCGCATGTTGTCCTGGATGATCCTTTCGCTCTCGTAGTCGAGCGCCGAGGTCGCTTCGTCGAGAATCAAAACCCGTGGATTGGTCACCAAGGCCCGGGCGATAGCGATGCGCTGACGCTGGCCGCCCGAGAGATTGGCGCCGCGTTCCTCGATCATCGTGTCGTAGCCTTGCGGCAATTGGGCGATGAATTCGTCCGCGCCCGCCAGTCGGGCCGCGTGCATCACCATCACGCGTGGCATGGCGGGATCGCCGAGCGCGATATTCTCGTGGATGGTGCGGTTGAAAAGAAGGTTCTCTTGCAGCACGACCCCGATCTGCCGGCGCAGCCAACCGGGATCGAGCTGGGCGGCGTCGACGCCGTCGATCATCACCTGGCCGGACTGCGGACTATAGAGGCGCTGGACCAGCTTGGTGAGGGTGGATTTGCCCGACCCCGACGGACCGACGACGCCAATCACCTCCCCCGGCTCGATCGAAAGCGAAACGTTGCGAAGCGCGTCCGCCGCATCAGGCCGGTAGCGCATTGTCACGTTACGAAACTCGATAGCGCCGCGCGGCGGCGGCAAGGTCAGGAGGTTCTGGGGCACTGGCTCCGGCGGGGCGTTGAGGATGTCGCCCAGACGCGCCACGGACACCTGCACCTGCTGAAAATCCTGCCACAATTGCGACAACCGCAGGATCGGTTGCACCACCTGGCTCGCGATCATGTTGAACGCGATGAGTTCGCCGACCGTCATCGTCCCTTCGATCACCGATTGTGCGCCGATAAACAGGATCAGCGCGGTCGTGACTTTGCTCACATATTGGATGAGGTTCTGCCCGAGTGTTCCCGATACCCCGGCGTTGAAGGAGGTGCGCACATAAGCCGCCAGACGTTCCTCCCACTGCGACTGCATCATCGGCTCGACGCTCGCCGCCTTTAAGGTCTGCGCGCCGACAATCGATTCGACCAGGAACTGTTGCGACCGGGCGCCGCGGTTGAACTTCTCGTTGATTTGTTCGCGCAGCACCGGCCGTATCAGGGTGGCGATCACGACATAGACCGGAATCGAAATAAGGACGACCAAAGTGAGCTTCGCCGAATAGATGAACATCACGACGAAGAAGATTAGCGTGAAGACAAGATCGAGCAGTGAGGTCAGGCCCTGTCCGGTCAGAAAGCTGCGGATCGTCTCGAGCTCGCGCATGCGAGCCACCGTCTGCCCCGCCGGGCGGGTCTCGAAATAGGAGAGCGGTAGGCGGAAGAGATGATGGAACAGACGCCGGCCCAGCTCCACGTCCATCCGGTTGGTGGTGTGGCTCAGCGTATAGGTGCGCAAGAACTGTAGGATGGTCTCGAACAAGCCTAGCGTAACCATGCCGACGACCAGCACGACAAGCGTCGAAAGTCCCTTGTGCACCAGTACTTTGTCGACGACGAGCTGGAAAAAGATCGGGGTCGCCAGCGCGAACAATTGTACAAACAGCGACGCGACCAGCACATGGGTGAGCGGGCGCCGGTAGCGGAGAATCGAGGGCCAGAACCAACGGAACCCAAATGTTGTAGGGTCGACGCCAGCCCCGCCAAGCCGTCGCGTGATCAGTACCAATTCACCTGAGGACAGCGCCGCGATGTCTTCCATCGACAGTTCTTGCGCTGTCCGGCCGATCGGATCGATTACCCTAGCCATGCCCTTGGTCGAGCTCGAGCCGAGGACCGCGAAGCCACCTTCCTTCAGGCCCAAGATCGCCGGATAGGGAATGGCGCTCAGACGCCGGGCGGTCACCCCGCGAAGGATGCGCGATTTCAACTGAAGAATATTCGCGCCGCGAACAATATCCTCAGCCAGCGCCCTGCGGCCGGTCAGGGCAAGTTGATGCCGCAACTGCGCGCTATCGCCGGCGATGCGGTAATATCCCGCCACCAACGAAAGCCCGCACAGCCCCGAGTCCAGTAATTGCGCTGGTGCTGGAGATCCCATCTCGCTCTTGCCCATTGCCGTAGTTTATCCGACCTCTATCGTTGTTTGCACCCTGCATACAACGAAAATCTTAGCTACAGATGTGAAGATGTTGCTTGGATAAGGCCTCAGCATGGAGGACAGAGACCCTGATCACTGCGGTCGTCGGACACGACGACCCATCCTGCCTGAATCGCCCGATAGGTCAGGATGGCAGCCCCCGGGCTGGACCGGAACTCACGACGACAATGGCGGTTCGACCAAATCGCATTATGCTACCCGCGAAGGAGGCTCCCATGTGCCGCAACATCCGTCCCCTGTTCAATTTCGAGCCGCCCGCCAGCGAAACGGAAATCCGAGCGTCCGCGCTTCAGTTCGTACGCAAGGTGAGCGGCTTCAGCAAGCCCTCGCAGGCTAACGCAGAGGCGTTCGAGCGCGCGATCGACGAGGTGACGGAAGCGGCGCGGCAGCTCATCTTCTCCCTGCACAGCGCTGCCCCGCCGCGCGATCGGGAAACCGAGGCCCGCAAGGCGCGGGAGCGATCACGGCTGCGCTACGGATAGGCGGCGCCGCGCGTTCAGGCGCCGGAATAGGCGCTGACCTCGGGCGGTTGCCAGCCGTGCAGCGCCTCATTGCGCGGCCGGAAGATCTCGACCTTGAGCGGATAGCAGCGCGCCGCGTCGCTCGAGTGGCCTGACCCGCAATCGCCGCCCGGGCAGGCCGACAGCGCGGCGATGAGATCGATCTCGGCGAAGAACTCGATGAAATCTCCGGGACGCACCGGGCTCGCCTTCATGAAGTAGCGGTGGGAGCCGCGCTCAAAGCCGGTGCACATGAAGACGTTGAGCACGTCATGGACATGCGCCCCCGCTTGGCTGGGCGAAAGTTTCATCCTCTCCGCCAGCGCCCGAGTGAGGTTCGAATGGCAGCAATGGTGATAGTTGGCGCCGGTCAGGAGTTGGTTGGTGTACGGGTCACAGCGCGTGCCGATGACGTCGTGCACGCCGGCGCCGTCGACGTCGAAGCCGTACCACCCGAGCGTGTCGTAAGTGATGGTCGCCATCGGTCGCAAATAGGGCAGGGCGCTCCAGAGCTGGGCGCCGGTCGTGACATGCGTCGCATTGAGCGCCCGCGTCTTGCCGCTGAAGAAGCGCTCGGCAAGATTGGCAGGGTTCCACAAGTTGAGGTCGCCGACTTGCGGACCCTCGATGCTGACGATTCGAAAGACATGTCCGGCGGGAACGTCGAACGCGCGTCCCTCGCGTGGCGGCACGATCGTTTCGCCAATCTTCGTCATGCCCGCTCGTGCGTTGTCGTAGAAAGCCGCGTCGTAGGCGGGCAGCCGGTCGAGCGCGTAGACGATGATGGGTTCGGCTGCGCGACGCTGGTCGGCGTCCGCGGGAGGCTGCATCTGCGGAAGGCTCGTCATGACCTTTAGGCTAGTTGAGGACGAGTCAGCCTGCAAAGGGGTGACCATCGCGCGGGGTCTCTCGTCGGGCGGCGACCACTATGCTACCGGTCTTTCGCAGGGAGCTGCACAACCATCCCCCGGGCCGGGGCGAGGGACAAGCGGCGCGCCGCGATTCAAAGTAGAGTTCCGGCGCTTGTAGGAAGGTGTGGAGCGAAACAATGCGGGGTGACGTACAGGTTATCGACTATCTCAACCGGGCGCTGAAGCACGAACTGACGGCAGTCAACCAATACTGGCTGCACTATCGCATTTTGGATAACTGGGGCTACAAGGACTTCGCCAAGACTTGGCGCAAAGAATTGATCGAAGAGATGCAGCACGCCGACCAGCTGGTCGCGCGCATTCTGTTCCTCGATGGCCTGCCCAACATGCAGTCGCTCGACCAGCTCAGGATCGGGCAGAACGTCAAGGAAATCCTGGAATGCGATCTCGCGGCGGAGATGCACGCGCGTGAGCTTTACTTGGAGGCTGCTCGCTACTGCGAGCAGGTCAACGACCGGGTGACAAGGATCCTGTTTGAAAAGCTGACCTCCGACGAGGAGGACCACATCGACTTCCTCGAGGCCCAGCTCACTTTGGTCGAACAGCTCGGCGTCCAACTCTATGCACAGAAGCACATCGGAGAACTGGAAGGCGATTGAACGCAGGTCCAGGCGCTGGCGCCCGGACGAATTGACAAGGATTTGGGCGATCCACACGCCGGCCAAATCCGCCCAAGCCAACGTCAATAAACGCCAATAAACGCTAGTAAACGCTAGTAAAAGTGCTGGCGTTTACTAGCGTTTATTTTTCGGGAATCAGCCTTTTCAATGGGTTACGCCCCTTTGGAGTAAAAAAAATCTCTTCCCTCTGAGGCCCGCCCCGAAACGTTTCAAGCCGCCGTGCTCATTTCTCTTCTCCCCGGCGGGCGGCGCGCGAGCCGCGGTCAGATCCGACGAGTAAGACCACATATAGCATGAGTTCGGAATTTTGAAAAGAAATTGTTTGGATTTCTGTTCGCCTCCGATTCCAACGATGCCGTCCGAACCGGGTCAAGCCTAGGCCAGAACGGATTTGGACAACTCTATCGCGGGGAGCCACGGGGCGTCGAAAGACGCCCCCTTCGAGCACCAGCGACGAAACAGTGGGAACCGCCCCATCGCGGGTGGATCGAAATGACCCCTGTGCCGCCAATTTCGCCTCGCTTGAGCAGCCGCTCAATGGGTCAGCTCAAACCGCGCGGTGACGGTCACGGTCAGCTCATCCTCGCCCGCTTCGATCGGCGCCGCTCGGCTGCGGCTCCTATGCTGGCCGCGGTGGCGGCCGCCGGACGCGCAAACAGCGGCCGGGCCGGTAGCTGCAGCGTCTTCGGCGATTGAAGCGAAGTCGAAGCTGAGCGTGGCCAGCGATTCCTTAGATTCATTCTAAACTTCGCCCGCCCCCATTGACGCGGCGGGTCCTGCTCGACGAAGTACCCGCCGGAACTTTGTACCTCAAACTCTTGTTCAAGTTTGGGTTGTATAGAAATCCTCTATGCGGGCCCCATCGCCCGGGAGTCATGGATGATCGTTTGTTCTTGTAACGTATTGACTGACGTCGATATTCGGGCGTCCATAGCGACGCTGGATGGCCCCAGGCGGGTCTGCGACGTCTATGCGTCGCTGGGCTGTGCGGCGAAATGCGGAGGCTGCGCGGGCACGATTTGCGCCCTCATCAGCGAAGCGGAGAGAAGGGACTTCGGCGCCGAGCAAATAAAGCAAGGCGGGGAAGCCAAGGGGAAAATTGACGCGCGCGGTTGCGAAGGTCATCGACACTCTCAATCTGGCCCTCAAAAGCGAGCCGAGTGCGATGCCGAGAGCGTTTGGCGGATCGCCCCATCCTTCGATGCAGCGTTGGAATTGACCGGACACGAGTAGAGACGACGCAGGCGCGTGCATAAACTCATAGCAAATCACGACCAACGACATCAACGGCTTACGCGGTGCAGATATTCGCTGCGGAAATGTCCGCGGGTTGACCAAAGCCGACAATCTAGTCGGGCGCGATCTTCTTAAATAGACGGATTTAGCCCGTCTGATCAATCCAAGACCAAGGCCCGTCGCTTATTGTCGATAGACCATGACTTGAAACGGCTGAGGAAACTTTGGCCAAGGAGCAAGCTGCCAGCGACCGGGGCAATACTGCCGTAACATTCTCCAAAACGCGATCTCCGACTTTCAACGTCCTGATCGGAAAGTCTGAGACGGAACCTTTCTCCCGTCGGCCAGAACGTATGTCCGCCTTCCTGAAAAGTCGCCGACACTAATTGTGCCGGCGCGAATAAGCGTTAAGACGACGTCGCGGAATGCTGACATCGGACGCCCCACTATCGACAGTAAACTTCAATGTTATTGCACCGTTTATCAGCACAGGCACAACAAATTCTCCCGCAAGCTCCATTGGAACGGCTGTCGCAATCGAGGCCGGAGTTGGTGTCGAGGCGGAAGTTGGTGGCGAAGCGGCATCTCCGTTCCACGCCTCGAACGCCTTTTCCAGCATCGCCTGGCCCTCGGGCGACTTCTGGAGCACGACCTTGGCGATGCGATCGTCGTTAAGGAGCAGCGGAAAGTCGAACCAGGAACGCGTCTGCATCAGGTCGAGGTTGCGGGCGGTGATCGAATTCGCCCTTGGCCAGGGCGATAAGGAAATAGGTGTCGCTGATCTTGACCTTCACGCTGGTCAGGGCTTCAGCGGCGGTCGAAATCCTCCTTGCGCATCTGCGGCAGGCCGACGTCCTTGAAGCCGGTGATCGGTGCGCCCTCGGCGAAGGAGAATTTGAGGTCGATCGTGTGCGTCGCCTGCAGCGTCGGATCGATGTTCTTTCTCAACGTCATCGTGGCGTGCATCTTGAGGTGGCGGATATCGGCCTCAGCCTTCACCGCAACCGTCAACGGCTGGCCGGGAACCGGCGGAATCAAGGACCACACCGTCGACGCCCAAACTCACGACCGGTTTCTGCGGGTTGTCGGCTGAGGCGATCAGCATGGCCGCTCTGCCCGCGCTGGGCAATACATAAGGGGTCTGCGCGGAAGCAGGCGCTCCGCAAGCCAGCGTCAAACACGTTGCTGTCCAGATTGAGCGCAGCAACCGCATAGAGAACCCCGAGAGCGCTTTGAAATATTAGCCGAAGATCAGCTTGACTTCATCCGACCGTAGATGGGCGCATCCAGCGCCGTCCGTCTTGCTCGAGAACGCTAAAATGCTGTTTTTGCGCGCCAAAGCGGCTCGGCGGGCCTGTAAGCGACCTTGGTGTCGGCTGGCGATCGAACCCTCTCGGCCTCGCGCTTATCGAGTTTCGAGGCTATGCAAGGCGGGGCTCCGTGTAGCCGCGCACCAGGACAGGCGCAAGAGGCAGAGCCTCACCGGTCGCTTTCGGCCGGCATGCCGACCCCAGCCCTCACTCAGTCAGCTCAAACCGCGCGGTGACGGTCACGGTCAATTTGTCCTCGCCCGCCTCGATCGGGGGCGGCGGCGCCGGGCTAGACGCGTATGCGCGGGAAAAGGCGACGGGCGCTTGGCGGCCACCCTCTTCCGTGAGCACCATGAGCCGGCCGATCCTGGCCCCTCCGGCGGTGGCGTAAATCTCAGCCTTCCGCCTAGCGTCGGCGACTGCCAGGGGGCGCGCCTTGTCGAGCAGTGCGCTCGGATTGTTGTGGCCGAAGCCGATGCCGTAAATTGAGTTGGCGCCGCCGCTTGCGGCTTTGTCGAGCAGCGCGCCGAGGCGGGGAAGGTCGCGAACAATCACCGCCACGTTGTTGCTCACGTTATAGCCGGTAATCGTCGGCGCGGTCGTTTGGCCGGGCGAGGGCTGCGAGAACACCGGCGAAATCGACAGTTCAGATGTCTGGATGTCGGCTGGAGCGACGCCCTCCGCCTTGATGAGCGAAACAAGCGCGTTGGCGGCTCTAGCGTTGGCCGCCATCGCCTCGCCAGCGTTTTTTCCCGTACTGGTCACGCCTAGCGTGAGCTGAGCGAAGTCGGGCGCGGCGCTGACGCTGCCTTCGCCGCTGATTTCGACCCAGCGGTCGTTGCTGACGTCGATCAAGCGCTCGAGCGCCGGCGCGGGCGAGGCCGCGGCGAGGGCCGGGAGGAATGCGATTAAAGCCAGCCTGAGCTGCATTGCTTCACTCCGATCTTTGTCACGGTGGCGCGCCGGCGCCCGCTCCATTCGCATATTCAACGAGCTGAATACGACCAAAGTGGACCGTCGGCGCCCGAACGGGAGGTTCCATGCGGAAAAGATTTCAATCCCGATTTAAACGGCGGGCCATGTAGAGATGCGTTTCATAATTGACCGTGAGCCTTCCGCCGTGATCGTCAATTGCCTTAGCAATTTCATTCAGCATCTCTTCACGCTTCGCGGATTCGAGCATCAGGTGATCCGATTTCGTGCGCAGGAAATCCGTGTAGGTCGATGTCGTCTGCTCCCATTTCCAAAGATAGCATCTGTGCACGACGGGCTCGAACAGCCCTGACTCATCAAACCCCGCTCTGAATGGGCCATCGGGTAGGTACCAAGCCTCCGGCGGGGGCTCCCACTTACCGGTGTGACGCAGGTAGATTGTCCTTAAATCGAGCGAGCAACGGGCTAGGGAGTCCCACTGGAACGTGCCCGAACACCGCGAGTGAACCCTTAGGCGAAAGCGCCTCCGCCGCTTTCACAAACCGCACCTCGGGCCGCGCCCAGTGCCACGACTGCGCCGCTATAATCAGCCGAAACTCTCCTTGTTTCGCAGGCCATGCCTCGAACGTGGCCTCCAAAAACTCAACATTGGCGAAGCCTGCCAAGCTTTCGCGTGCGGCGCGGAGCATTTCCGGTCCAGGGTCGATCGCGACTATGGGGTAGCCTCGCTTGGCGAAACTCTTTGTTGCGTGACCGGCGCCGCAGCCAACTTCAAGAATCTTATCGTTTGGCTTCAGGTCCGCGTATGCGACAACATCCTTGATAAGCGCCTCGGGGTAGTCGGGGCGCGCGGCCCTGTACAAGTCCGCCACCTGATTGAATGTGAAGCGCTGTTCCATCGATGCGTCTAAGAGACCGCCCCTCAGTTTACGTCTGCGGACTCGAGCGATAGCGGAAGTCGCAATGGCTCGCGCCGCCCATGATCGTCTGGGTCCGCGTCAGCTTAATGCGCGGATCGTAGCCCTCGCAGAACGCACCGTCACGGTTGCAGGATAGGATGGCGCCGATCTCGCCGAGTCCCATGGCGCGATAGGTCTCCGCGTAGCGGCAACGCTTGACGTTGAAGTCGAGCTTTCCCGGCGCATCGTCGATGACCTCGATTGTCAACGCGTCGTCCTTCGTCCACAGAGGGAGGATCGCCTTGAAGCTTTCGAGATCGGCCCCGCCCTCTGCGCGCTCGGCCATTTCGGCGCCGGCGTCGATCGCCGCACGGCGAATGGCGCGGCGCAGGATGTCGCGCGCCTTCCCTTCCCCGATCGCCTGGCGCATTTCGTCATAGATCGGCGCGATGATCGCCGCTTCGATCCTGCGGCGCGCGAGGATGCCGAGTTCGCTGTCGGCGCCCTTATTCGTGGGGTCGTTCATAAGCGAAGCGTGCGCTGGGGGCGCGGGGCATGTCAACTTCCGGTCACCGCGCCTATCGACTTGACAGGGGCTAAGCGAGGCGAGGAGTCTGCCCTGTCGCCCGTAGGCGGGAGAGCCGCTCGCGGGTTTGGGTGCGCAAGGGAGGAGAGCCTGATGCCGATCGCTCGGATGGATCATTTCACCATCCTCACGACGAACGCCGAAAAAACGGTCGCATTCTATAACGACATCCTCGGCTTCACCTCCGGGCCGCGCCCGGCGTTCTCCTTCCCCGGCGCCTGGCTCTACAATGACGGCAAGGCAGTGCTGCATGTCGTGCAAAGACCGTCGATTCCGGGCGGCGGCGGGGTGCTCGACCATATCGCCTTTTTCGGAACCGACCCGTCGGCCTACGTCGCCAAGCTCAAGGAGCGCGAGGTCAAATATGACTTGAGGCGGCTGCCGCAGCCCGGCCATGCGGGCGGGCTGTGGCAATTGTTTTTCTTCGACCCGAGCGGGGCGCGGGTCGAGATCGATTTTGCGGCGAGCGAGACGGTGGAGGGGGAGGGCTGACGGGTGCGGCCCCAACGCTCTCTCGCCCCTGCTCCTCTGGCTTTGAGACGTCATGGCCGGGCTTGTCCCGGCCATCCGCGGGAACGGGGCCACGTCAGTTGTTCAGGTCGAGATAGAGGTCTCGCCGCGTCGGCAGTGAGGCCGGTGTAAAGCGTACCGCTGGGACGGTTCGTCATGATATAGACCCAGCCGCCGCGCATCTGGGCGACGGTACGTGAAGCAAACGGCGCCGCAAAGGCGTGGATGGCCGGGACAAGCTCGGCCATGACGTCAAGAGCTTGGGGCGCAGTCGCAAAGAGCTCCATAAGAGCGAGAGATTTCGTTGCGCAACAACGCTATCGTTCAGGTCGGCCGGGGGCCGCTGGCTGCCCGGTTCGGCCCCTCGCTTCCGTTCGCGCTCATCGCGGGCCCATGCCAAATCGAAAGCCGCGGCCACGCCCTTGAAATGGCCGCGGCGCTTAAGGAAATTGCGGCGCGCCGCGCGATTGGCCTCGTGTTCAAGTCCTCTTTCGACAAGGCGAACCGGACCTCGGGGTCTGCGAAGCGTGGTGTCGGCCTGAAGGCGGCGCTGCCGATCTTCGCGGAGATCCGCGAGACTTTTGGCCTTCCGGTCATCACCGACGTACACGAGCGCAGCCAATGCGGGCTGGTTGCGCAAGCGGTTGACGCGCTCCAGATCCCCGCCTTCCTGTGTCGCCAGACCGATCTGCTGGTCGCGGCGGCGGAAACAAGGCGGCCGGTCAACGTCAAGAAGGGGCAGTTTCTCGCGCCCTGGGACATGAAGAACGTCGTCGCCAAGCTCGACGCGGCCGGCTTGGTCGACATCCTGGTGACGGAGCGGGGCGCAAGCTTTGGCTACAACACGCTCGTCTCCGACATGCGCGCGCTGCCGATCCTCAAGCGCGAGACCGGGGCGCCGGTCATCTTCGACGCCACCCATTCGGTGCAGCAGCCGGGTGGGCAGGGGACCTCGTCGGGCGGAGAGCGCGCGTTCGTCAGGGTGCTGGCGCGGGCCGCGGTGGCGGTCGGCGTCGCTGGCGTCTTCATCGAGACCCATCAGGACCCCGACCACGCGCCGTCCGACGGCCCCAACATGGTGCCTTTGAAGGACTTCGAGGCGCTTATCGCCGAATTGCAGGATTTCGACCGTCTCGCCAAGCGCCCAGCCGACGGCGCCTGACCGGAGCTTGTCACATGACGGTCGCGTGACCAATGTATCTCCGGCGGCAGGGCCGTGTAGACAAATCGCGCCGCTCGAGCTTACGCCGCCTTGTCTATATCGGCGAGGAGGGCGAGGTGTTCCTTAATCATGCCGCGCGCGAGTTTCGCGACATTGGTCTGATCGAGGTTATCGGGCGACTTAAGATAGACTTCCTGAATGTCCAGGAGCTTCCGGTGTCCCTCGATTTCGTAACGAATGTAGTCGCGATCGAACTCGGGCCCGGCGCGCAAGGCGCGGAATTTCTCCACCGACGCCTTGCCCGTGTCGTCGAGATTTTGCATGAGATCCGCATCGATGGCTGACGGAGTCGAACCCGAAGGCGCAGCGTTTGTCTGAATCGCCTTCAATATGCCGGCGACCGTTTCCTGCTCGGCGATCTCGAAGTCCACAAACTGCTTGAGCATTGGATGGGTGACCTTGGACCGCTGTGTCCATCATGTGCTTTTGCTGAGCATCCGTCATGGCGCTCGGAGCGGCGGCTGTGGGAGACATCTTCTGGGCGAAGGCCTGACCGGCGGACAACGTCGCGATCGAGGCAAGAAGAAAACGACGGTTCATCTGCAGCCTCCATTCGGATGGACGAGCTTTGCGTCCTGAAGCCAAATGAACGCGCTGCAAATCGCCTTATTCCTCTTGGCAAGATCCTGAGTCAGCCGCGGCCGCGATATGGAGGGACGCCCTGATCCGGAAGCCACACCCCTTTCGGCAGCTTGCCGCTCTGCCAGAACACATCGATCGGCATGCCGCCGCGCGGGAACCAGTAGCCGCCGATTCTGAACCAACGAGGCTCGAGCAAGCCCACAAGGTCCCTGCCGATGCGCACCGTGCAGTCCTCATGAAAGGCGCCGTGGTTGCGGAAACTTTGGAGGTAAAGTTTCAGCGATTTCGATTCGACGAGCCATCGGTCCGGCGCATAGTCGATGACCAGATGGGCGAAGTCGGGCTGCCCGGTCACCGGGCACATCGAGGTGAATTCCGGCGCGGTAAAACGGGCGATATAATCCGTATCGGCCTGCGGATTCGGCGCCCGGTCGAGCGTCTTGGCGTCGGGCTCATCCGGAATGCGCGATGGTTGTCCCAAATGGGTGAAGGCGGGCGGCGATTTTTTCATGGCCCCGTTTAGTCCTAAGCCGCTTTCACCGGCAAGGCTGGGGCGATGGCGCTACTTCAGCTGCCCGCCGCCGAACTTGGACGAAACATACCCACTGAACCTCACACAGACGCCATTAGCCGCCTGGACGCCAGCGGAGCCCGCGACATTGCACTTCTTGGCCGCTTCCGCTTGGGCCGGCTTGTCTGCGTGGCGCTGCGAGGGGAGCTCCGCCGCCTGTGCGACTGAGCCGAGAAGAGCGGCCACAAGGGCGAACGCGACCCGTCGTTGCTCGATCATAAGTCTCCTCGCCGGCTCCGCGGGCAACACTGTGGCCGAATTGTAACCACTCCGAAGCCCATAGACGCCATATTGGGCCGCTATGGGCCGGCCGGCAAGCTGGGTACGTGAGCTTGCGAACTCATTCAGCAATCCGCGAGGAAGCTGCGGGGCGGTCAGGGGAACGCGAAAGCATGGAGATGTCGGCTCCTTACGCACGCCCTTTTATGCGGCAGCCCGCCATGCCGGCGTGGCTCGGCGGCTTAGCGCTGCTCGCGCTTGCGTTCTATGCGGCGGTCGCGTTGCGACAACCGGTCATCGCGGCGCTCGCCGGCGCCGGCGGACTGGCGCTTTTGCGTTGGGCGCGCGCCGAGCGCCCATATTCTCCGGCGCTGATCGCGATTGACGCCGCGGCGTTCGCGATCTTCGCCTTTGATCGCAATGACTCGCTCGGGTTCTGGCAATTGCCCGGACCCTGGGCGGACGTCTTTCGCTTCGATCCGCCCGGGGCTGCGATCGCGATCATCATCTACGTTGGCGGTTCTATCCTGGCGCTCGTCGGCGGCTTTCGCGGCCTGCGGCTGATCGAGGCGCTGAGCCTGATCGCAGTCCCATTCCTGTTCGACCTCATGCTCTCAATCGGCGCCGACTGGCACATGGCCGAACTCGGCGCCGCCGTGACCGCGCACGCAAACCTGCCGTTCGTCGCCCAAGTCGCGATCGGACGCGCGTTGATTCTGTGGTTCATTGGCGAGGCGATCCTGATTCTGATCAGTCTGGTCAGCCTCAACCGACTGCCACGGTCGGCGCCCACGCATGCGCTCTTCGGGCTGAGCGGCGCCGTCGCCGCCGCGACTCCTCTGTTCGCCAACGCGGCGCAGTGGGTGGTTCAGCCGTTTCTGGCGATTATCTTCTCCGCGTTGTGTGGAGCGTTGGCCCAGGCGGGCCTGTGGGCGATCGTCTACCTCCTGACCGGCGTTGCCCTTGATTGGCTCGCCGGCCGGCCGCCGCGCTTCGAGGTGGTCTGGGAACATTGGCGGACTGGCTTCATCAAGGGCGCGATTTACGGCGCTTTGTTCATGGGCCTTATTCTTATTGCCGCCCTGATCCTGAGCGCTCCCGGTGTTCCGGCGTTTCTCGACGGCGCCGCTTTGCTCATCGGCCCGCTTCTTGGCGCTCTCCTATTTCCGCTCGGCCAGACGATCGTCGGCAGCGCCGACGGCGCGCCGCCGTTCTTCGGCCGGCTTAAGCGCGCCTATCGTGATCCGCGAGGGCCCGTGCGCGGGCTTGTCATCGGTCTCGGCCTCGCGCTCGCCTACCGCGCCAATCTCGCGGCTTACGACGGCGGCGCGCGCTTTCTCATCATGGCGGCAATGGGCGCGCTTTGTTACGGCGGCGTCGATTTCGCCTTCGACGCAGGAAGCGTGGTCCGCGGCGAGCGAAAGAAACTCCCGAGCTGGCGCCTTTACGCTTTGGGCGTTCTGCTGGGCGGCCTGGTCGCCGGGGCGCTTGGCTGGTATTTCGACACGCCCCAACTGCATGTCGTGATCGACAAGTTCTGGGCCTATGCCGACGTCAATTACCGGCTCGACGGCCGCAAGCTTGGCGACTTCACCACCTATCCGATCTTCAACAAATACGGCTCGATCAACCTCGGCGAGGTCGCAGGCGGCGTCAGGCTGTTCTGGACCGAGTTGGTGGCGGGCGTGATCAACTGGTCGCTCGCCGCGCCACTGTTTTCGATCAACTACGTTCTGCTCGATGCGGCGCTGAAGAGAAGCCTGCGTCCGATCAAGACGCTTCTCAGCCCTGCAGGCGTCGAAGGCCTGGTGGAGCAGGGGGTGCGCGTGTTGCGCTGGGGCTTGTGGATGGCGCCGGTCATCAACTCGTTCCTGCGCCAGTCGCCGGACCCGACCTGGTACAATCAGGATGGCGCGATCCGCACCGGCGTCGCCATCGGCGCGAATGCGACTCAAAGTCCTGCCGACTTCCGGCAGTTCAGCCTCGCCATGTTTACTGGCCTTCTCGCTTATGACTGGCTCCGAATCCTCATCTGGTTCGACCATATGGGGCTGAGAGTCGCGACCCTCGTTAACCTGTCCTTTCTTGGCGGCGACCGGGCTGATGAAGCGGCGGCGCGGTTCGTCGGACATCATGGCCGCACGCGCGCCATTCCGGATGGCATCCGCCGCTTCGGCACCTGGGCGCCGCTGCTTATTCCATTCTACATCCCGCGCGGGCCGGAGTGGGACAAGGCTTGGACAGGCGCGGAGACGCTGGCGCGCGGCGGCGCTCCCATGCCCGACGCGGTCAAGACGCTTGGCTTCGCGTATGCCGCGTCAGGAGTTGCGATCGCCGCGGCCTCTGTCGCAGCGTTTGTCAAAGCGCGGGCTAAGATTGGCCCTCCCGGGCCGTGGCTCGACGGCGCTCCGCTCGAACTTGCGGGGCGACCGGAGCGCTACGCCTTTAACAACGGCGCTGTGGGCCTCGAGATTCTGCGCGACGGGCGAGGCGCGGCTTTCGTTATGGGTGCGGAGCGCGGCGGCTTCGCAATCGATCTTTTTCGCCGGCCGCTCGATCCGCTGCAGGCGCGGGGCCATTTTTTCTATGTGAGCGAGGAGGGCGAGGCGCCCTGGTCGATCGGCTTTGAACCGGCCCGGCGCGCAGGCGACTATCGCATCGAGGAAACTGGCTTCAATCGTCTGGCGATCGTCCATGCGCTTAATGGGATCGAGGCGCGCATGGAGATCGCGCCCGATCCCGAGGGCGCGATCCTGAGCTGGCGCATTCGACTCGAAAACAAATCGAGCCAGCCACGGCGGCTGCGCCTCACGAGTTTCTGCGAGATCGCCGGCCACGAGACCGGCGCTTACGCGAAAGATCTCGATTTCGCCGGTATGCACGTCGAGACAGTGTTCGTGCGTCCCCTCAACGCCATCTTCGCGCGGAACCGGCTCTTGCGTTCGGCGCGAGCGGATCGCGGCGAAACCTCGATCTTCGCCGTCAAGCCGGGCGCGGGCGCGGAGCTCGTCGGCTACGAGGATTCGCGCATCCGGTTCATCGGCGAAGGATCGCTGATGAAGCCAACCGGTTGCGAGCGCTGGCGCTGGCGCAAGCTCGATGACGAGGGCAAGGTCTGGCCCTTCGATCCGGCGGCCAGTTTCACGCTTGAGGCGGCCATTGCGCCGGGCGCGACGGCCGAGGCGGAATTCATCGTCGGCCGCTCCGACAATGCAGTGTGGGCGGGCGAATTGATCGCAAGGCGCCTCGGCCTCGCGCCTCTGCCCGAGCCAGATCTGCAGAGGCGCCTCTACGAAACGCGCGCCGTCGAACCTTCGCACGCGCTACACTCGCGCTGGCCTTTCAGCTTCTCGCCGGACGGCAAGGCGCTGAGCCTTACCCATCGCACGCCGCGACCGTGGGCGCATGTGATGGCGAACGAAGTCGGCATGGCGACGATGGTCTCCAACGACGGCGAGATTTTCTCCGCCTTTGGCAACGCCCGTCAGAACGGGCTCTCCGCCTTTCGCTTTGACAGTGTGACCAGCGTGCAGCCGGGGCAGATCATTTATCTCCGCGACCTCGACAACCGCGAAACCGGCGCGCCGAGTTTCGCGCCATTTCAGCGCGAAGAAGCGACTTACGACGCCGTCTATGAACCTGGCGTCGCCACGTTCACAACGACGCGCGGCGATCTGGAGACCGAATACGTCGTGTTCGTGCCGCCAAACTATCCTGGCGACATGCGAATTTTGACCTTGCGCAATCGCGGAACGAACCCAAAGCGCCTGCGCGTCGCGCCATTCTTCGATCTTGCGCTCGAGGACAGCCCCAACGCGAGCATCGACAAGATTCTCGACGAGACTGTTGGATCGACGCTTCTGTTCAACAACCCGCAAAACGATTTCGTGCGTGGTTTCGCCTTCGCCGCGACGAGCCTCGAGGGGCCCACGACCGAGACCGTCCGCGCGCGATTCTTCGGCGGGCCTGGACGCAACATCCTCACCCCCACGATGGTCGAGACTGGCGCCAGCGACCGCGCCGCGCGCGACGACGGACGGCGCGTGGCCGCCTTCTGCAGCGAGATCGTGCTGGCGCCTGGGGCTGAGACAAAGATCGCGATCGTCTTCGGGCAAGCGCCGAGCCGGGAGGAAGCGCTTGCCGCCGCGGCGCGGATCGGCGTCGCGAGCGCCGCAGACGAACTCGCGGCGACACGCGCCTCCTGGGCCGAGCGGCTGGGCAAGGTCGAAGTCCGCACCAACCGCCCGGACTTCGACCGGCTGGTCAACACCTGGCTGCCCTATCAGCTCTACGCTTCGCGTTTGCTCGGCCGTGTCGGCCCCAACCAGCTTGGCGGGGCGACCGGTTATCGCGATCAGCTCCAGGACGTGCTGCCCCTGACTCTACTCGAACCACGCCTCACCCGGGCGCAGATCGCGTTGCATGCGACTCAGCAGTTCCGTGAAGGCGATGTGCTCAAGTGGTGGCATCGCGCGCCGGGCGGGGGCACGGGTCTCGGACAGCGGACCAAGGCGAGCGACCCGCATCTTTGGCTGCCGTACGTTCTGGCCCGCTATGTGCGCGAAAGCGGCGATCGAACCGTGCTCGATGAGGTGACGCCCTTCCTCGAGGGCGACGCCGTGCCGGCGCACGAAGACACCTGGATCGTGATCCCGCGCGTCTCTCGCGAGAGCGCGACCGTGTATGAGCATGCGCGCCTGGCCATCACTTTCACGCTCGAGCACATGGGCGCGAATGGCCTGCCGTTGCTGCGCGCCGGCGACTGGAACGACGGCATCGACGCGCTTGGCCGGCGCGAAATCGGAACCAGCGTCTGGATGGGCTTTTTCCTCGCGAACGTGCTCGACGGCTTCGTCGACCTGGCGCGGATCAGGGGCGACGAAGCTTTCGCCGTCCGATGCGAGCAGGAATTCGTCGGCCAGCGGAAGGCGCTGGAAGCCGGCTGGATGGGCGACCATTATGCGCTCGACTTCGCTGACGACGGCCAAGAGATCGGTGAGCGCAACGCCATGGCCAACGGTTGGGCCGCCTATTCCGGCGCCTGCGACGACGAGCGCGCGCTGGCTGCGATCGAGGGTGGGCTGAAGGGGATTGAGCGCGCGAACCGCGTGCTGCTGCTTGAATCGCCATTCTACGAACATTCGCAGCCCTATCCGGGACGGATCGCTGACTATCCGCCCGGAGTGCGCGAGAACGGCGGCCAGTACAGCCATGGCGCGACCTGGATTGTCGATGGGTTCATGCGCCTCGCCGCGTCCGCGCGAGCCAAGGGCGACCGGGAACTGGCTGCCAGTCTCGGCAGGCGTGCTTTCGAGATTTACGAAAAAATCTCGCCGCTGAAGAAGACCGACCCGGAAACTCTGGCAGTCTACGGGCTTATCCCCACTCAGCAGCCGGCGGATATCTACGATGGTTGGGGCCACGGCGGACGAGGGGGTTGGTCGTGGTACACGGGCTCCGCGGCTCGCATGCTGTCAGCCGCTTATGTCCTGCTCGGAGTTGGCCAGCAGGACGGCCGGGTCACCCTGCGTGACGACCTGTTTGAGGCCAAGGGCGAACTGAAGGTCCAGTCACTGAGGATCGGCGACCGGAACTGGACGCCTGACGGGAAGAGTTGAGCGGGCAAATCCCCCGGAGTTGGTGGGCTGGTTGGCTCTGTCGACCCGGCACAAGCGCCGCATTTGCCTTAAAATCGATTGAAAACGCCCGCGCCGTTGCGGCGCAGCGCAGTTTCTGGCAAGAGGCGCCACCAACGAGCCGCGGGAGAGCCGCCCGCGGCCCTGAAACGGGGCTTTCGCGCATGCTTTTGGGCTTGATTATCGTCTGTGGACTGCTTTCCGTCGTCTACGGCGTCTACACGATTAATAGCCTGATGGCCGCGGACGCCGGCTCAGCGCGCATGCAGGAAATTTCCGGCGCGGTGGCGGAAGGGGCGCAAGCCTATCTGCGGCGCCAGTACACCACCATCGCCGGCGTCGGCATTGTCGTGTTCATTGCTCTCGGGCTTCTGCTTTCGTGGACGGTGGCGATAGGCTTCGCGCTCGGCGCCATCCTGTCCGGCGCGGCCGGATTCATCGGCATGAATGTCTCGGTGCGCGCCAACGTGCGCACCGCGCAGGCGGCGACGAAATCGCTCGCCGGCGGTCTCGACATCGCCTTCCGCTCAGGCGCAGTGACGGGTCTTCTTGTCGCCGGCCTCGCGCTTCTCGGCGTCGCTGGCTATTTCGGCATTCTCACCGGCCCTCTCGGCTATGCACCCTCGGATCGCGTGACGATTGATGCGCTGGTCGCGCTCGGCTTCGGCGCCTCGCTGATCTCGATCTTCGCCCGGCTTGGGGGCGGCATCTTCACCAAAGGCGCGGACGTCGGCGCGGATCTGGTCGGAAAGGTCGAGGCCGGCATTCCAGAGGACGATCCCCGCAATCCGGCGACCATTGCCGACAACGTCGGCGACAACGTGGGCGATTGCGCCGGCATGGCTGCCGACCTGTTCGAGACCTATGCCGTGACGGTCGTGGCGACGATGGTGCTCGCCTCGATCTTCTTCGAGAACACACCGGCGCTGCTTCCGGCGATGATGTATCCGCTTGCAATCTGCGCCGCCTGCATCGTGACCTCGATCATTGGCGCCTTCTTCGTCAAGCTTGGCGCCAACAATTCCATCATGGGCGCGCTCTACAAGGGTCTCATCGTCACGGGCGTTCTGTCGATCCTCGGCCTCGCCCTTGCGACGAGCTATGTGGTCGGCTGGGGCGAGGTCGGAACGGTGGCGGGCAAGCAGGTCTTCGGCTCGAGCCTTTTTGTTTGCGGGCTAGTCGGGCTTGCGGTCACCGGTCTTATCGTCGTCATCACCGAATATTACACCGGGACCGGCAAACGCCCGGTCGTGTCGATCGCGCAAGCCTCGGTCACGGGCCACGGCACGAACGTGATTCAGGGCCTCGCGGTCTCGCTCGAATCGACGGCGCTTCCGGCGCTGGTCATCGTCGCTGGCATCGTCTCCACCTATCAATTGGCTGGCCTCTTCGGCACCGCAATCGCCGTCACGACCATGCTGGGCCTCGCGGGCATGATCGTCGCGCTCGACGCCTTCGGTCCGGTCACCGACAACGCGGGCGGCATCGCCGAAATGGCTGGGTTGCCCAAGGAAGTGCGGCAGTCGACCGACGCGCTCGACGCGGTCGGCAACACCACCAAGGCGATCACCAAGGGTTACGCGATCGGCTCCGCGGGGCTCGGCGCGCTGGTGCTGTTCGCGGCCTACACCAACGACATCCGGCACTTTACGGAGACTGGGGCGCCCTACTTCAAGGACGTTGGCGTCGTCGACTTCAACCTCTCGAACCCTTATGTCGTCGCGGGCCTCATCTTCGGGGGCATGATCCCATATCTGTTCGCCGGCATCGCAATGACTGCGGTCGGCCGTGCGGCCGGATCGGTGGTGCTCGAAGTGCGCCGTCAGTTCAAGGAAATGCCGGGCATCATGAACGGCACGCAGCGGCCAGACTACGGACGCGCTGTCGATCTGCTGACGCGCTCCGCGATCCGAGAGATGATTGTTCCCTCGCTGCTCCCGGTGCTGGCCCCGTTCGTCGTCTATTTCGGCACATTGTGGATCTCTGGCTCGAAGGCGTCGGCTTTCGCCGCGCTCGGCGCGTCGCTTCTCGGCGTGATCGTCAACGGTCTCTTCGTCGCGATTTCGATGACCTCGGGCGGCGGCGCGTGGGACAACGCCAAGAAGAGCTTCGAGGACGGGTTCGTCGACAAAGACGGCGTCAAATGGGTCAAGGGCTCGGAGGCGCACAAAGCCGCCGTCACCGGCGACACGGTCGGCGACCCTTACAAGGACACCGCCGGCCCGGCTGTGAACCCGGCGATCAAGATCACCAACATTGTCGCGCTGCTTCTGCTGGCGATCCTGGCGAAGTGAGGCGCGCAAGTTAGAGCCCATTGCACGCAAGACCACCGCCTGCCGACGAGACGGGTCGGCGCGAAACCACAGATTGGGTCTGTTTGCATGTTCTAGGCCGTCGCTGTTTTGCGGCGAAGAGCCCTGTTTATGAGGGTTGGATTATCTTGGATTTCCTCGTCCGAATCTAGACTTTTCAATGGATCAGGCGGCATAAACCGAGCAAAAGTTTTTCTGGGTCCTGACCCTCGCGCTTGACTGTTAGAAACGCCAGGCGATTGTATTCGAGTGCGGACGGGCATGCCAGAGATTGCCTAGTGGTCGATGCGCCAATCAGTTTTAGTGCGTGTCGTTCGCCCGAGATACCAGAGCGCGCGACGTCTGGCGGCGTCGAACCAGCGAAATTTAAGGCCTTGATCTTCGGGCCAACTCAGCGAGGGAGCGAAATGGCTTTGTCCTGCACCCGACAGCGAATTCGCACTTCCGAGCGCCGAGTCGACAAGCTGCTGATTGTTTCGCGATTGTCTTTTGCGATCGGCTTCATGTTTTTGCTATTTGGCGCCACTCGCAGCGATGCGGCAGTGTCCTGCTTGGACAACCTTCCCGCTCCCACGCCTCTCTTGCACAAAGTGGTGCAATTGGTGAATTGCTCCAAAGAAAGGGTGTTGGGCACGGCGAATGCCGCCCACGTTGTTGGTTCGCCGCCGACGCCGGTTTTTCCGCGTGAGAAGACCTGGGTGATGGAGCCCTTTCCGGTCCCGTCCGGCGCGCCCGCAAATTCGAACGTCCTGACCATCGACGTCCCGAAGGAGTGGGAGGACACCTCTCCAAAAGGTTCCACGGGTCCGAATTTCTGGGTGCGCACAGGTTGCCGCTATGATGTGACCAATGGGCTCGCCCAGTGTGAGAGCGGCGGCTGCTCTGGCATCTACGATTGCAGCGCGGCGCTGCTCGGGCCGCCGGCGGGCGCGACGCTGGCTGAGTGGACTTTCTATCAGGCGACGACGAGTGGAGCGCAAACGTACTATTTGGATCACCCGGATATCAGTGCGGTGAACGGGGTGAACCTGAACTTGGACATTCAGCCGGTCGGAGGCTCGCCTGCGGACCCGATAAACTCGCAGGACCCGCAATGGTTGGCCCAGAATTACCCCCTCACGGTGCACGGAGCCGACCTGCGAACGGCCGGCGACGGGTTGGGTCAGTGCAGTGGGGGGTTCCAACTCAAACGCTCCGACCTCACCGGCGTGACGACGCCTCCCACACCTCCGGGTCAAGCGTTGTATGCTTTTGTTATCTCGGACTCTCATGGAGTGCCGCAGGACCCCATTGGGGACGGCACGGTCGGCTGTTTCTCGAATTGCGGGCGATATGAATTTCCGACAACCCCGGCTTCCGACTGCAGCGATACGGGCGCCGATTCGAGGTGCTTCCTGCACAAGGCCTTCTGCCTATACCTTCCGGCGGACTCGGGCGTATACGGCAAGACGTGCAAAACCGACGCAGACTGCCATTACAATGGGGTCAATTATGGGATTGCGTGTTGGGACAACGGAAACGGGAAGCCCGTGTGCAGCGGCCGTGGCTTCATCAAAAACACGAGCTGTGACCCAAGTGTCTGCACCTTTCAGAATGGCTATCTTGGGAGCAACGCCTGGCAGCCTCCCTACGCTCAATGCACCGACGTCAGCAGCAACAGCAGCCAGTGTATAGGCGACGATACTGTGCACGCGGTCATGCGTAAGGCGTACACATGGCCCAACGATCCTCAGGTCTACGGGGGGGACGCGCCGCTTTACCGAATCGTTTTCGCGCCGGGAGGCACAAACGTCCCGATCACGCCTTCCGTAGGTCAGGCCTCCGGGATATCCACTGAAAGCGGTGTCCCGCTTTGCAGCGCCCTGCCGGATTATTACGGCTATCATTCCCTGTATTCAGGTCCCGGTCCCACAGAGTGCAACAAGCCCTGCGACGTTCCGGTGAATTCACTGTGTCCAGGGTTTAAGCCGCCGGCCGCCAGCTTTGCCGTCGCCTACCCGGGCGCGACCCCCGCCTCTCCATGGGCCTGTAATTTCAACCCGCAAGGCGGGGGCGGCAACAACGGCGTTATTTGCCAGTGGACTAAATAATAGCTTCACTTGGAGGGGGGACTTGGACCGGCGTTTCTTGGGTCTTTCGGCAAAGGGAAGCCGCGGCTGATTTCAGCCGCCGCCGGCCTTAGGTAAACTTGAACAGGCCGCCCATGATGTTCTTGAGGAAGTCGGGCTCCGAGCCGCCGGTCGGCGTCGTGCGGCTCACGAAGTCGAACACCTTGCCGTCCTTTATGCCGTAATTGGCTATGCGATCGACCTTGCCGCTCTTGTCGAAGTAGACCGCAAGGACATGCTGATCGGTCATCTTGACCGGCAGGAATGACAGTGTGTGCTGCATCTTCTGGCCGATATAGTACCAGGCGTCCCCGCCGACCGTCGAGGTGGTCGAGGGCGTGCCAAGCAACGCGAGCGCCTCGGGCTTGGTCGTCGCGCCAACTTTGAGTTGCGACAGAGAGTCCTCGTCGACCTGATAGCCGCGGTCGAAGTCGCCCTCGTAGCCAAGGCAGCCGCTAACCGTGAGCGCCGCGCAGAGGGCCAATCCCAACGTTGCCCGACGATGGACCTTCGGCCCCATTTGCATTCCGTCTCTCGTTTGATCCGTTCTTCGCCTTGCCAGACCGGGCGCCGATGCCCTAACTCATGAACCCTGACCAGAGCAAGGCGCGAGCCGCAGCGCGCGGGGCATTTTTAATGATCTTCGCCCAATGGCGCGCGCGGCGCGCCAGCAAAGCACTCATCGAGCAGATTCGGGGCGAGATCGTGGCCGCGGCGCGCCGCCCGGCGCTCTACGAGGCGCTGGGCGCGCCCGACCGGATCGACGGTCGATTCGAGCTTCTAACGCTGCACGCCGGTCTGGTCCTGCATCGATTGGCGGCGCTCGGCGGCGTCGCAGACGATATCGCCCAGGACTTGGTGGACAGCCTCTTCGCCCATTTCGACGACACGCTGCGCGAGATGGGGTTGTCGGATATTGGCGTGGCGAAGCGCCTGAAGACGATGGGAAGCGCCTTCTATGGCCGCAACGCTGCTTACGCCACTGCGCTCGACGATTCCTCGCCCGCCGACCTCGCCGCGGCGCTTGCCCGGAACGTTTATGGCGCCGCAGGCCCTGAGGCCGGGCCGCAAGCGGAAGCGCTAGCCCGCTACATTGCTTCCCTTGACGCCGCCTTGATGGCAATCCCGATTGAGGCTTTCACGGCTGGCCGCTTTCGTTTCCCGCTTGGCTCGATCGCCGCCGGAGTTCCTCATGACTGAAGAGAGGCTGTTCTCTCGCCTCGTGCGGCTCGACCGTCTTCCTCGCGAAGGGCAAGTCGTCACGGTTGAAGCCACTCCGGCGGAGAGGGAAGTGCTCGCGTCGTTCTATCGGCTCCCGGACATCGCCGCCTTGACGGCGACGCTGCGCCTCGAGCCTTGGGGCCGGGGCGGGGCGCGCGTCACCGGCGCTGTCCATGGCGAGTTCACTCAAATCTGCATCGTTTCGCTCGAGCCGTTTCCCGCGACCGTCGACGAGGATGTGGACGTCCGGTTCGCGCCCCGGATAGCGGCCGATCCCAAGTCCTCGGCGCAGGAAACACAGACGTTTTCACTCGCCGACGAAGACGAGCCCGATCCCGTCATAGACGGAAAAATCGATCTCGGCGTTCTCGCCGCCGAGTTCTTCGCCCTCGGCCTCGATCCTTACCCGCGCAAGCCCGGCGCAGTCTTGGACGAGGAGCGCACGAATTCCGAGTCCATCGATTCGCCGTTTTCGGCGCTGGCCCAGCGGGACAAACCGGGTTCCAATTAGGGCAAGAATGTTACCAGTGGATGGCAGGCTCACGGCATTGCATGAAAGTTAGCCACAGGTTAACGTCGTAGCCAGACGGGGCGACTCACTAGCTCCGTAACTGGGTTGCGCAACTCACAAAAATGGGTGAGCGCGCGGCGACGAGGGAGGGAACCTATGGATCTCATTACTGCATTGGCGGTCAGCATCGGCGTGCTCGGAGGCATCGCGACATATGTCCTGTTGTCGCCGATCGGCATGGGCATTCAAATCTGGGTTGCCTTCATCGCCTGGGCGACATTCTATCACTGCGGCGGCAAGGAGGCGGGGCTCACCAAGGCGCTCACGAACAATATATTCGGCGCCATCATGGCCTTGATCGCGCTGCTGCTGGTCACTCAGGTCCCTCTTGGCGGCGCGCTCGGCGTGCCACTCTGGGCCGGGATATGTGTCCTGATCACGGTTTTCATTCTCGTGTACGCCGCCAAGGCGCCGGCGCTGAGCGACATTCCGGCAGGCGTACTCGGTTACGCGGCTGTCGCCGGTCTCGCGTTGACGGGCAACAAGCTCGGCGCGATCACCTCGGCCTCGCTTGAAAACCCGTTCATCGTTGGGGTGATCTCTCTGATCATCGGCGCGGTGCTTGGGTACATTTCCCAGAAGGTTGCTCTCGCAATAGCGCAGGAATAGCTGGGGCGAACGACGGGGGCCGGCGAGCTTCGCCGATTGGCGGGCGAAGCTCGGCCGCAAGACGGCGATTCCAGCGAATCGCGGAGGTCCCGTACCCCTGCGGCAAATCGCCAGTCTTTCGCCAAAGGATGCTTCGGATAGGCGAACGCGCCGCTCCTTTCTGGGGCGGCGCGCATTGACAAGTTTTGGCTGCGACGGCTTTCGCTGCAGTCAAAGCCGATATGCGTCGCGAACATTCCGCTGATCGCGCAGCATCCTGCTCCGCCCAGTCAATGTTGGTTGCAACCAGCAAATAGTTTCTTGCGTTGCCTTGCGCCGCGGAGCCGCTATTGTCGCGCCGCGCCGCGTCCCCGGGCAACGCGCCGCGGGCGGTCGGACAAGGAATGGCGGGCGACATTCGCATAGCGCTGGACGCGATGGGGGGCGATCACGGGCCAACGATTGTCCTGGCCGCCGCAGCGGTCGCGCTTGAACGCCGTCCCGACATTAAGTTTCTCCTCTATGGCGACCAACAGGCGATCGGGCCAATCCTGGCGCGTCATCCCACGCTGGCCGCCAAGTCGCACGTTTTTCATACCAACGTCGCGGTCAAGATGAGCGAGAAGCCGAGCCAGGCGCTGCGCACCGGGCGGCGCGTGTCGTCGATGTGGCAGGCGATCGAAGCCGTGAAATCGGGCGCGGCCGACTGTGCGGTCTCCGCCGGCAACACCGGCGCCTTGATGGCGATGGCGAAGTTCTGTCTGCATACGATGACGCCGATCGAGCGGCCCGCGATTGCGGCGATGTGGCCGACGCTGCGCGGCGAATCGATCGTCCTCGACGTCGGCGCGACCATCGGCGGCGACGCGCAGCATCTGGTCGACCTGGCTGTGATGGGTGCAGCGATGGCGCGAATCGTGTTCCACATCGACTCGCCCACTGTCGGTCTTCTCAATGTCGGGACCGAAGAGATCAAGGGCGTGGAAGAGGTGAAGGCGGCGGGGCGCGTCCTGCGCGAGGCCAACCTGCCGCACATGCGCTATCATGGCTTCGTCGAAGGCGACGATCTGGGCAAAGGCGCCGTCGACGTTTTCGTCACCGAAGGCTTCACCGGGAATATCGCGCTCAAGACGGCCGAGGGCACCGCGAGGCAGCTCGGCCAATACATGCGCGACGCCATGAGCCACGATCTCATGTCACGCATCGGCTTCCTGTTCGCGCGCAACGCGATGGCGGCGCTGCGCGCCAAGATGAACCCGCGCGCCAGCGGCGGCGTCTTTTTGGGGCTTGACGGCGTCGTCATCAAGGCTCATGGCGGCGCTGACGTTGAGAGCTACGCCGGAGCTGTGGAATTGGCCTACGACATGGTGCGTCAGGAATTGCTCGGCAAGATTCGGGAAATGATCGCCCACGCCAACGGCTTCCGACCCATGCCGGCGCGTTCACGCGCCATTCAGTCCTGATCACAGAAAAACGCTGATTTATGAACCTTGCATCCCCTCCACCGAGCGTCCGTCGGTCAAGCCGCCTCCAACCGGAATCGTCCCGCGCGGCGCCGCCCGCCACGATTCGCGCCTGCGTAGGCGGCGCCGGCTCAGCGCTGCCCGCGCGCGCCGTTTCGAACGCCGAGCTGGCGACGAGACTCGATACATCGGACGAATGGATCGTGCAGCGCACTGGCATCCGCCAACGCTATTTGGCAGGCCCCGGCGAGACGACGTCGTCGCTCGCGACCGAGGCGGCTCAGGCGGCGTTGCGCAGCAGCGGGCTTAAGGCCGTCGACATCGATCTCGTCATCGTCGCCACATCGACCCCCGATTACACGTTTCCCGCCGTCGCCACTCAGGTTCAGGCCGAACTTGGCATCGTCGAGGGCGCCGCTTTCGACCTGCAGGCGGTCTGCACCGGCTTCGTGTACGCGGTCGTGACGGCGGAGAAGTTCCTGCGTTCCGGCTCGCACAAGCGCGCGCTGGTCATTGGCGCGGAGACTTTTTCGCGCCTCCTGGATTGGAGCGACCGCACGACCTGCGTCCTGTTCGGCGACGGGGCGGGGGCGATCGTGCTCGAGGCGCGCGACAGCGACGGCCGGCTCGGCTCGCCCGGGGTGATCGCCTCGCGGCTGCGCGCGGACGGCCGGCATCGCGAAAAGCTCTACGTCGACGGCGGACCGTCGACCACCGGGACGGTCGGCCATTTGCGCATGCAAGGCAAGGAGGTGTTCCGCCACGCGGTCGGCATGGTGACCGACGTGATCCTGGGATGCTTTGCCGACGCCGGCGTCACCGCGGACGAGATCGACTGGTTCGTGCCGCACCAGGCAAACCGCCGCATCATCGACGCGTCCTCGGACAAGCTGGGCATTGCGCGCCACAAGGTGATCGTCACGGTCGACCAGCACGGCAACACGTCCGCCGCCTCGATCCCGCTCGCGATCGACGTCGCCGTCAAGGACGGGCGGATCAAGCCCGGCGATCTGGTGATGATCGAAGCGATGGGCGGCGGCTTCACCTGGGGCGCGGCGCTGATCCGCTGGTGAAGCCTCCTGGTTTGGCGGCGGACTGGCTCTAGTTCCCTTTTTACCGGCGCTCCCCAATAGTTTCAGTGGGTTATCACCCGGTTTAGTTCCGCGCCGCTAAAATCCACGTTAGCCCTGCCGTGTTCGGCGCGGTTGTGTAACATAATAATCATGTTAGATTGTGAGCGCTCCTGAATCGCCGGGAGGCAGGGAAGTCCAGGTGATCGTGGACGCCGCCGCGGTTCAGTTAGAGGGAAGCCGCGGTTTCCCGAGAATTGACGAATGGCGCCCACAGGCGCCTTGCAGGAGAGCAGGCTGTCCTCATGAATTTTTTGCTGGCCTGCCGCGGAGGAAAATCGACGATCCTCGGACCGCTGAGAGCTACTCGAAAGCGAAAATGCGCTTCCAGTCGTTTTTCATGCTGACGACGATCCAACCGTCCTTGGTCGCCTCGTCGTAAAGCTCCGGGGTAAACCGGCCGACTTTGGTGTCGGGCAGGCCCTGCGCGGGCCCGTAGGAATATTCGCGCGCGCCGTCATCGTGCAGCACGAGCATCGCGAGCCGTACGCCGCCGCCGGCCTTCGTGTATTCGAGCATCTGTCGGTCGCCAGTCGAATTGCCAAAGGCGAAGTAAGGTCGGCGGCCAATCACGAGATTAATGCCCTCGGGCTTGCCGGCGTTGTCGTCGTTGAGCAGAAGCTTCGGCTCCTTGATGAGGACCGGGCCTTTGGCGCCATATTGAAAGCTAAGCGCACCCGCAGTGCCGACCACCTGCTCTGGCGGAATGCCATAAACCCGCTCCGAAAAAACGCGAACGAAACCCTGTCCGCCGCCGGTGACGATGTACGTGCGGAAGCCGACGCTACGGAGGTATTTGAGAAGCTCGATCTGCGGCGCATAGGCGAGATCGGTGTAAGGCCGCTTCCAGCGTGGATCGCGCGCCTCGGCGATCCATTTGGCGACATCGTCGCGGAACGTATCGACATCCATCCCGGTCAGAGTCGCGGCGGCGATCTTAATGATTCAATCGAGGCTCAGCTTGGCGATCGCCTCGCGATCTCCGGTCAGCACGGTGCGGAACGGCTCGACCTTGGCCAGCTCCGGCTTCGCCTTCACCAGCGCCGGCACGCGATCGAAGCAATAAACAAGCTGCGTATAGATCGGATGCTCGACCCATAGCGTGCCGTCCTGGTCGAAGGTCGCGATACGCTCCGCGAGCGGCACGAAATCGGGGCTTGCGGCGTCGGTCGTCGCGTGGACGAATTTGAAGATCGCGTCCTTCGCCGGCCCGGCGTTCCACGAGGGCAGGGGATCGCTTTCCGCGTCCGCCCGCCCGGCGAGGCTGAGCGCAGCCGCCCCGCCGAGCATGAGCGCCGCGAATTCGCGGCGACGCAGGTCCATCTCGAGTCGAGAACGCTCGGGCTTAGCCGAGCGAGATGCTCATCCCGCTGAGGTCGATCGAGAAGCTGAAGCCGACCTGGCGCCCGCGAAGGCGCAACACCACGCCGTTGGCGTTGGAAAGCTGCGTGGCGCTTCTGCCGCCCGCCACGGACATGCCGGCGCCGACGGCCGAGTAGATGCCCGCGATGTCGCCTGGAGCATGAAGGTTCGACGCGGTGCCAACCAGATCCGTCGCCGAGGCGCCGATCAGAGCACCCGCGCTGATGCCGCCGACTCTCAGCGGATATTGATGTCCCCGGAAGGTTAGGGTGCCGCTGCCGCCGGTCACGCCGAAGATGAAACCGGCGCTGGCGATGTGCAAAGAGACAGAGCCGGTGGCGGCTTCGGCCGGGGCCACGAACGCCGCGGTCGCCAGACCGGCGCCCGACAGAATAAGGCTACGACGCGTAACAATGCCCATGAGAGTCTCCCCGATTAGGTTCCGATCGAAAGCCCGCGGTCCAGCGCGAGTTTGCCCCAAGCTGTGCGGCGCGCGACGCACCTTACTGCTTTGCGCCCGATTCGCTAGCCCTAAGCAATCGGCGACGCCGCGACCTGGAGGGGATGTATCCGTTTAGATCAGGGGCGCCTCGTGAGCGACGCCGCGTGTTGAAAATCGACCTAGCGGCTAATCGCCTGGGCCGATGGTTTCGGGACCCACCCTCATGTTGCACTGGCCTACCTTTGCCGACCTCGGGGAATGACGATCGAGGGCACAATTGCGGCGCCTTCCACGCCGGTTTAGCGGACATGAAGACGCCAGGCCCAAACAAAAAGGGCGGCCATTAGGCCGCCCTTTCTGTTTCCAGCGTCGGGTGGGCGCGAGACTTAGAAGTCCATGCCGCCCATGCCGCCGCCGCCTCCGCCGCCCATCGGCATCGCGGGCTTGTCCTTCGGCACTTCAGCGACCATCGCCTCGGTGGTGATGAGGAGGCCGGCGACGGAGGCGGCATCCTGCAGCGCTGTGCGCACGACCTTGGCCGGATCGACGATGCCGGCCTCGATCATGTCGACATACTCTTCGGTCTGAGCGTTGAAGCCCCAGTTCTGCGACTTATGCTCGCTGACCTTGCCGACCACGATCGAGCCCTCGGCGCCCGAATTCTCGGCGATTTGACGGATCGGCGATTCGAGAGCCTTCAAGACGATGCTGATGCCGGCCTGCTCATCGGCGTTCTCGCTTCTGAGCTTGGAGACCGCGCCCTTGGCGCGCAACAGCGCCACGCCGCCGCCCGCGACGATGCCCTCTTCAACCGCCGCGCGGGTGGCGTTGAGGGCGTCGTCGACGCGGTCCTTCTTCTCCTTGACCTCGATCTCGGTCGCGCCGCCGACGCGGATCACAGCAACACCGCCGGCGAGCTTCGCCAGACGCTCCTGCAGCTTCTCCTTGTCGTAGTCGGAGGTGGTCTCCTCGATCTGCGCCTTGATCTGCGAGATCCGGCCCTCGATGTCGGACTTCTTGCCGGCGCCGTTGATGATCGTGGTGTTCTCCTTCTCGATGCGGACACGCTTGGCCTTGCCCAGCATCTGCACCGTGACGTTCTCGAGCTTGATGCCGAGATCCTCGGCGATCATCGTGCCGCCGGTGAGGATCGCGATGTCCTCGAGCATCGCCTTGCGGCGATCGCCGAAGCCTGGCGCCTTGACCGCCGCGACCTTCAAGCCGCCGCGCAGCTTGTTGACCACCAGCGTCGCCAGCGCCTCGCCCTCGATGTCCTCGGCGATGATGACGAGCGGCTTGCCCGTCTGCACGACCGCCTCGAGCACCGGCAGCATCGGCTGCAGCGAGGAGAGCTTCTTCTCGTGGATGAGGATGTAGGGATCCTCGAGCTCAGCCAGCATCTTCTCTGCGTTGGTGATGAAATAGGGCGAGAGATAGCCGCGGTCGAACTGCATGCCCTCGACCACGTCGAGCTCGGTCTCGAGGCTCTTGGCCTCCTCCACCGTGATGACGCCCTCGTTGCCGACCTTCTGCATCGCGTCGGCGATCATCTTGCCGATTGACTTGTCGCCGTTGGCGGCGATCGAGCCGACCTGGGCGACTTCCGCCGATTCCTTGATCTTCTTCGAACGCTTGGCGATGTCCTTGACCGCCTCGGCGACCGCGAGATCGACGCCGCGCTTAAGATCCATGGGGTTCATTCCGGCGGCGACGAGCTTGGCGCCTTCGCGCACGATCGCCTGGGCGAGAACCGTGGCGGTGGTCGTGCCGTCGCCGGCGGTGTCATTGGTCTTTGAGGCGACCTCGCGCACCATCTGCGCGCCCATGTTCTCGAACTTGTCGTCGAGCTCGATCTCCTTAGCGACGGTCACGCCGTCCTTGGTGATGCGAGGCGCGCCGAACGACTTGTCGAGAATGACGTTGCGGCCCTTGGGGCCTAGCGTCACCTTGACGGCGTTGGCGAGAATGTCGACGCCGCGCAGCATCTTGTCGCGCGCGTCGGAAGAGAAACGTACGTCCTTGGCAGCCATGGATGTCAGTCCTTAAGAATTCGTGCAGATGTTGTTGATTTCAGGCGGCTTTCTTCTTGGCGGAGGCGCGCCTTCGACCACGCCCATGACGTCGGACTCCTTCATGATCAGGAGCTCCTCGCCGTCGATCTTGACCTCAGTGCCGCTCCATTTGCCGAACAGGATCCGGTCGCCGGCCTTGAGGTCGAGGGGAACGAGCTTGCCGCTTTCGTCGCGGGCGCCGGGGCCAACGGCGATCACTTCGCCCTCTTGCGGCTTCTCCTTGGCGGTGTCCGGAATAATGATGCCGCCTTTCGTCTTTTCCTCGCCTTCGATGCGACGGACGACAACGCGGTCATGCAGGGGACGGAATTTCATGAATGTTTCCTCTTTCGAAATCGCCCGCTTAGGGGCGCGCGGACCGTACGTTAGCACTCACTTTGATTGAGTGCTAACGGCGGTCAAATAGGGACCAACCGTTTCGCCGTCAAGGGCTCCATGAGCGCTTGTTTTGGCGGCCAAATCGGCGGCGGGGAAATTGGCCCGCCGCCTCTATGAATTGGTTCTTCAAGGCGCATCCGCGCCGACGCGGGCTCGTCAGAGTTCTCCGAAAACAGTCGAAACCTGGCTGAGTTCGAAGAGAGCGCGCGCGTTGAGTATTGGAGCAGAAAGCCTTGCTGTCCTAAACTTTAGTTTAAGCGACCTCTCCGCTATTTTCGCGGTTAACAACCGCCCGTCTCAGGACGCGCGACATTGTGATCGCTTCGGACCTTGTGCGTCAGCAACGGCGATCTATCTCGATCATAAAGGGGCGTTTCCGCGGCGCGGGTGCGTCGCACAGCATGAAAGGGGGTCGTCATGACCCTTGGTGCTCTTCGGACTTCAGCCATCGCGCTCGGCGCGGCCGTTTTAGCGTTATCGTCACCGTTTTCCGCAGGAAATGCGGCGACGGTCACTCACCCTTACCGGCACGCTGCGACGGTTACTCACCGTTACCACCGCGCCGCCCATCCGCGGGTCGCGCATGGCGTTCACGGGTACGTCGCGCGTAGTCACGTGGGTCATCACCACTATGTTTGGCGAAACGGACACCGGTACGCCTACTACGGCTACAATCCAGGGGCGGCTGCTGCGGCCGGAGTGATCGGCGCCGCCGCCGCTGGCTATCCATACTGCGGCGACTACTCCTACGGATCCTACTACGGCTCCTGCGACGACTATAGCTATGGATACTCCTATCCGGATTACGGTTACGGCTTTGGCTTTGGGGGTCCGGTCTTCATCGGACGGGACCATTTCCACCATGGCTTCGGCTTCCACGGCGGCGGGGCTCATTTCGCCAGCGGAAACTTTGGCCACATGGGCGGCTTTGGCGGCGGCCACGTAGGTGGCTTCGGCGGGGGAGGTTTCGCCGGCGGCGGGCACATGGGCGGCTTCGGCGGCGGCCACTTCGGCGGGTTTGGCGGTGGCCACTTCGGCGGGGGCGGGCACTTCCACTAGCACAAGTGCTCGCCTCAGCTTCGGCTTCGGGCGGCCTTCGGGCCGCCCGATTTCGTTTCGCCGAGGCCATTTCAGGTCGACCGCGTCGCGCAAAGCTTGGCGTTTTGCTCCGCTTCGGGTGGGGAACACTGCGCCAGCTCCTGCGTTTCCATAGCAGGAAGGGAGACCCTAACCGTCCCCGCACCTAAAGATCAGACGAAGGAGGTCGTTGTGACCCATAGCATTCCTCGAACCTCGGCCATCGCGTTCGGCGTCGCGGCTCTTGTTTCGTTGTCCACTCTTTCGGCCGCGCGCGCTGATTCGTCCACTGAGCCTGCGCCGACGCCAACCGTACAGACGTCTGCCCCGGCCCCCGCGCCCGCCTCAAGCGCGGCCACGCCTTCGCTCAGTGAGCCGGCGCCGACCCCAGGCTGGGCTCAGTCCGGACCTGGCGGGACGAGAGTTGCTGAGCAACCCGCTGTCCGCCACTATGCCCACCACCATTACGCATATCGAAACGGGCATCGCTACTATAGCGACAATCCTGTCGCGACTGCCGCGACCGGAGTGGCCGAAGGCGTCGCCGATCTCGGTTCCATCGCCGCCTATCCGTTCTACTGCTTCCCGAACTACGGCTCTTGCTCAGTTCGCGTGCCGTATCGGTATTGAAGCAAGCGCACCTAACCGGCAACTTTTGGGGCCTCGGCGATTTCGACGGAATCGCCGGAGCTGCTGGGGCCATCCCAAATTCTCTGGGCCGTCCCGAAATCCTTGTGCGGGGGCGCTAAAATATTGAAATCGCTCATTTCGCCGAAGGAAAACGAAAGCTGCCTTCCTTCAAGCCGCCTTGAGCAGTCGCTCGACCTCGTTGACCAGGTCTCGGAGATGAAAGGGCTTGGAGAGTATGCGTGCGTCTTTGGGCGCCGCGTTGTCGGGGTTGAGGGCCACTGCGGCGAAACCGGTGATGAACATGACCTTGATTTCCGGGTCGAGCTCGGTGGCGCGCCGAGCAAGCTCGATGCCGTCCATCTCCGGCATGACGATATCCGTCAGCAGGAGCTCGAACGGTTCCTCCCGCAACCGATTGTACGCGGACAACCCGTTGTCGAAAGACGTTACGTCGTAGCCTGCGTTCTGCAGCGCCTTGACGAGGAAGCGGCGCATGTCGTTATCGTCCTCCGCAAGTAAGATCCTGGCGGAAATCTCGACTGGCGTCTGCATCACTCTCCCCTGGCAAGCCCCGCAGCTTTGCGGCGCCCAAGTAAAAATTTATTGAAGCCGCCGGCAAAGCTCGCGTCGAGCGGCGGTTAGGCGCTATGATAAAGCCGAACGGCGCGTTCGGAGCAAGCGCTGGTCGGAGGGTTAATGGAACAGGTCGAGGGGACGGCAGTCCAGGAGTTCGATCGTGCGTTCGAGACGATCGAGCCCGCGCGGTTGGCTTCTCCTCTCGTTTTCAGCTCCCCCCATTCCGGATCGACCTATCCGCGGCGCTTTCTCGCCGCCTCCCGCCTGGACCCGCTGACCCTGCGCCGCTCGGAAGACGCCTTCGTCGACGAGCTGTTCCTGCCCTGCGTCGCTCTTGGCGCGCCGCTCCTGCGTGCGTTGTTCCCACGCGCCTATCTCGACGTGAATCGAGAGCCCTATGAACTGGACCCGCAGATTTTCGAGGGCCGCCTGCCCGAATTCGCGAATACCCGTTCGCTAAGGGTCGCGGTAGGGCTCGGCACGATTCCCAGAGTGGTTGGCGACGCCCAGCCGATCTACAGGAAGCCGATTCCGGTCGCTGATGGTCTCCGCCGGATCGAGACGCTGTACCGGCCCTATCATGCGCAATTGAAGGCCCTGATCGAGCGCGCCCGCGGATGGTTCGGGATCGCAGTGCTGCTCGACTGCCACTCGATGCCCTCGAACGCCGCCGACGTCAGCGGGCTCGATATCGTTCTTGGTGACCGATATGGGGCAAGCGCGGCGCCTGCCGTCGTTGACATTCTGGAATCGAGCCTCAAGCGCTCGGGTTATCGCGTCCGCCGCAACAAGCCGTTCGCGGGCGGATTTATCACCGAGCATTTCGGCGCGCCGGCGGACGGCGCCCATGCGGTTCAAATCGAGATCGCCCGGGCCCTCTACCTTGATGAGCGCAAGATTGTCCGCACCGAGCGGTGGCCTGCGCTCAGGGAAGATCTCTTCGCCGCGGCGAAGGCGCTGGCGCTGGAACTGGGGGGCGATCCGGAAGCGGGCCGCCTGGCGGCAGAATGAGGCGCGGGGCCCTGGAGGCTGCGCCGGAAAACCGTCGGTCGATACCGCACCGCAACGCGACCCGGGTGCGGTGCACAAATTCCAAAAGCGCGGAACTTGCGAAAAAAGGAGGCCGCCATGTCGCCATGGCGGCCTTGAGTTTAGGGAGGAAACGCCCAAGGAGGGCATATGCGGCAGATCATGCCGCACCGCAACAATATCGGTGCTCGACGGTCCCGTTGCAAGTCTTTTCTTCGTCCAATGGGCACTCGCTCACTGAATTCGAGGCACTGTGGCATTCCGGTCAAGGCCTGACCATGGCGAGATAAATACAAGTAACGTCACGATATCAACCGCATAAACCGATATAGCTGAGATTTGTAGGGACCGGCCTATCACGAACCCAGATAGCAGATATGCACGGGAGGCATGACTTTTCACGCGTTTGTGAGGCCTTTGGATGACCGCTGTCGACTTTGAAGCCTTCGTTGAGCGACTTGCGCAGGTGTCGGGCGAGGTGATTTTCCCGTTTTTTCGCAGTGCGATTCGCGCCGAGGACAAGTCGCTGGGCGGCGTGTTCGATCCGGTCACCGAGGCCGACCGGGGGGCGGAAGCGGCCATGCGGCGGCTGATCGGGCAGACGTTTCCCGCCCATGGGGTGATCGGCGAGGAATATGGGGCGGATCGCCCCGAGGCGGAATATGTCTGGGTCCTCGATCCGATCGACGGGACCAAGAGCTTCGTTTCCGGCCTGCCGACCTGGGGCACCCTGATCGGGCTCATGCATCGCGGCCAGCCGGTCTATGGCATGATGGCCCAGCCGTTCACCCGCGAGCGGTTCTATGGCGACAGCAAACGCGCGAACTCGCGCACCCTCGCCCCCTCGCACGGCGACGCGCCGCCAACGGAATGGGCGACCCGGAGCCTGCACACCCGCTCGTGCGCCTCCCTTGCGGAGGCGACGCTGATGACAACAAGCCCGCTGCTGATTTGCGACGATTCCGACCGGGCGGCCTATACGCGGGTCGAAAAGGAGGCGCGGCTCATCCGTTACGGGGGCGACTGCTACGCCTATTGCGCGCTGGCGGCTGGCTTCGTCGACCTGGTGATCGAGACCAACCTCAAACCCCACGACGTCGTTGCGCTTACGCCGATCATCGAGGGGGCGGGTGGCGTGGTGACGACCTGGGATGGCGGCAACGCCGCGGGCGGGGGCCGAATCATCGCCGCCGGCGATCGGGCTCTTTACGATGAGGCGCGCCGGCTCCTGCTTCAGGAATAGTCGCGCGGACAGCGGCGATCCCTCGGCAAGCCGGAATACAACCAAAGCGCGAATTTACTCCAACTTAAACCAAGCAAAACCAAACCAGGCCAAGCAAATCCAAGTAAAATAGCTTGGTTTTATTTGGTTTTATTCGTCCGAATCGGGACTTTTCAATGGCTTACAGCGAATCCAAATAAGATTTTCCCTCCCGCCCTGCCCATCGGCGCAGTTGGACGGCCCACGGCGATCAAGTTCGACATCCCCGAGATCATAGTCTTAATTTCTGCTCAGCGCAAGAAAATGTCGGTGAACTATCGAATATCCGAGCCTGGGACGTATGTATGGAAGTGGCCTTCGCCGGCGCAAAACCGGCCATCACCGGAAGCGCCCACATCATTTGACCCTCCCTTGAAATCGTGATTTGTGCGCCGCACGCACTAAATAATGCTTTCCTAGAGTACGCCCCCGTAATGCGGCCCGAACGATACAACGTGCGCGAATCCGAGGCCAAATGGCGCAAGGCCTGGGTGGATGCGCAAATCTTCAAAACCGAAAACGACGATCCGCGCCCGAAATACTATGTGCTCGAGATGTTCCCCTATCCGTCGGGGCGTATCCACATGGGCCATGTGCGCAACTACGCCATGGGCGATGTGGTGGCGCGCTATCGCCGGGCGCGCGGTTTCAATGTCCTCCACCCGATGGGCTGGGACGCGTTTGGACTGCCGGCGGAGAACGCCGCCATGCAGAACAACACCAGTCCTGCGGAATGGACCTATGCCAACATCGCCGCCATGCGGGCGCAATTGCAGTCGATGGGGCTGTCGCTCGACTGGTCGCGCGAGATCGCGACCTGCGATCCAAGCTATTACAAGCACCAGCAGAAGCTGTTTCTCGATTTCCTCGCTGCTGGCCTGGTGGCGCGCAAGAAATCGAAGGTCAATTGGGACCCGGTCGATCAGACGGTGCTCGCCAACGAGCAGGTGATCGACGGGCGCGGCTGGCGCTCCGGAGCCCCGGTCGAGCAGCGCGAGCTCACGCAATGGTTCCTCAAGATCACCGACTATTCGGACGACCTGCTGGCGAGCCTCGATCATCTCGAGCGCTGGCCGGAAAAAGTGCGCCTCATGCAGAAGAACTGGATCGGGCGCTCGGAGGGTCTTTCAATCCGGTTCGTTGTCGATCCGGCGACGCTCGGGGCGCTCAAGGGCGAAGCCGGGCTGCGCGAACTCGACATTTATACGACCCGCCCGGACACTCTGTTCGGCGCGAAATTCATGGCGATCGCGCCTGACCATCCCCTCGCCGCGGCGGCTGCTAGCCATGACCCGGCCCTGCATGCGTTCATTGAGGAGACCCGCAAGCTCGGCACGTCCGTCGCCGCCATCGAGACTGCGGAGAAGCGGGGCTATGACACCGGCCTGAAAGTCCTGCACCCGTTCGATCCCGAGTGGCGCCTGCCGGTCTATGTCGCCAATTTCGTTCTGATGGACTACGGCACGGGGGCGATCTTCGGCTGCCCCGCCCACGATCAGCGCGATCTCGATTTTGTCCGCGCCTATGGCCTGGGCGTGACTCCTGTGGTCTGCCCGCCTGAGCTCGATCCTGCGAACTTCGTCATCGACAGCGTCGCCTATGACGGCAATGGGGTGATGATCAATTCGCGCTTCCTCGATGGCATGACGGTCGATGAGGCCAAAGAGGAGGTTTCGCATCGGCTCGAGCAGATCACGCTTCGAGGCGAGCCGCAGGCCAAGCGGCAGATCAACTACAAGCTCAGGGATTGGGGCATTTCGCGCCAGCGCTATTGGGGCTGTCCGATCCCGATCATCCATTGCGAGAAATGCGGAATCGTGCCGGTCCCGGCCAAGGACTTGCCAGTCAAGCTGCCGGGAGACGTGAGCTTCGATCTGCCCGGCAATCCGCTCGACCGTCACCCGACATGGAAGCATGTCGCCTGTCCGCAATGCGATGGGCCGGCGACGCGCGAGACCGACACGATGGACACGTTCGTCGATTCGTCGTGGTATTTCGTGCGCTTCACTGATCCCCACAACGCGTCGGCCCCGGACAATCCGGCGATGGCCAATCATTGGCTGGCGGTCGACCAGTATATCGGCGGCATCGAGCACGCGATTTTGCATCTGCTTTATTCGCGCTTCTTCACGCGCGCGATGCGCAAGTGCGGCTATCTCGGGCTCGACGAGCCCTTCGCCGGCCTTTTCACCCAGGGTATGGTGGTGCACGAGACTTATCGTGGCGGGGACGGGCAATGGCTCGCGCCGTCCGAAGTGCGGGTCGAAGCGGACGGGAATAGCCGCCGCGCCTTTCTCCTTGCTGGCGACGAACCGGTCGAGATCGGCGCAACTGAGAAAATGTCGAAGTCCAGGCGCAACACCATCGATCCGGACGAGATCATCTCGACCTACGGCGCCGACACGGCGCGATGGTTCATGCTCTCGGATTCGCCGCCTGAGCGCGACGTCATCTGGACCGAGGCTGGCGTTCAGGGCGCGTTCAAGCAGACGCAACGCCTGTGGCGCTTGACCTGCGAGATCGAACGCATCGTCGGGCCGGAGCGGCCGCCCGCGCCGGCCAAATATGGCGATGAGGCGCAGCGCATTCGCCGGATCGCCCATACGGCGCTGGCCAAAATCGAGGACGAGATCGACCGCCTGCGGTTCAATGTGTGCATCGCGACGATCTACGAGCTGGCCAACGAGCTCGGCGCGGCGGTCGGCGCGATAGACAAGGCGCCGGTCGCTGACGATCTGCGCGCCGCTTTCGCCGAGGCCGGCGACATTCTCGTCCATTGCTTCGCGCCGATGATGCCCCATCTCGCGGAAGAATGCTGGGAAGTTCTTGGCCACAAGACCTTCGTGGCGCAAAGCCCGTGGCCGGTCGCCGACCGCAGCCTCATCGCTTCCGCCGATGTCACCTATGTCGTGCAAGTCAATGGCAAGAAGCGAGGCGAGCTTACGATCGAGCGCGAGGCTGATAAGGAGCGGGTCGAGCGCGAGGCGCTCGCCCTCGACGCGGTTAAGCGGGCGATGGATAATAAGCCTCGCCGCCGGGTGATCGTCGTGCCGCACAGGATCGTCAATGTCGTGGTCTAGAAGTCTCCCCGTCCTTGCGGCGCTTGCGCTTGCGGGCGCGCTCGCCGGCTGCTTCCAGCCCCTCTACAGCGAGGCCGCGCATCCGGGACTGGTGGAGGATCTGCGCGCAATCGAGGTCGCGCCGATCAAGGACCGCATCGGCCATTATCTGGCCGACAATCTGATCACCGACCTCAACGGCACCGGTCAAACGCCAACGCCAAAATATCGCCTGACGGTGACCGTTTCGATTGCCGCCACCACGCCGACGGTCAGCTCGCTCACCAACGTCGCGACTTCGGCGACCGTGACCGGTGACGCTCGTTTTACGCTGAACAAGATCGACGGCGGGGCGCAAGTTCTCACAGGAACCGCAACAGCGGCCGCGGCTTACGACCGCTCGCAGCAGCGCTATAACGATCTGCGCGCCGCGCGCGACGCGGAGATTTGCTTGGCGCGCTCGCTGTCGCAGGAGATCTCTCTGCGTCTTGCTGCGCAGTTGGCCGGGAAAACCTCATGAGAGGCGCGCCCGGCATTAGGGCGTTGAAAGTCGCCCGTCTTTCGACGGGCTATCGCGGGCGCTCGCTAGCCTGAACGCGATGCTGCTGTACGTCGGACAACGGATCGTCCTGTTCATAGCGACGCTCCTCATCGCGTCGCTGGTCGTGTTCGCGGTTATGCAGATCCTGCCGGGCGACGCCGCCCAGACCATGCTGGGGCCGACGGCGACACCCGAGGCGGTCGCGGCGCTCTCCCACAAACTCGGTCTCGATCTGCCGGCGCCCATCCGCTACGCCCGCTGGATCGGCGGCGCCCTGCAAGGCGATCTCGGCCTCTCCTACGCCTATGGCTCGCCGATCGGCCCGCTGATTGCTTCGAGCCTCGCGGTCAGCGCACCGCTGGCGCTGATGGCGATGGCGCTCGCCGCAATCATCGGGCTTGCGGCAGGCGTCTACGCCGCGGATCGGCGCGGACGCGCGGGCGATGCGATGGTTATGGGGTTCAGTCAGGTCGGCATAGCCGTGCCGAACTTCTGGCTTGCGATCCTGCTCGTTCTGGTTTTCGCCGTGACGTTGAGACTCGTCCCAGCGGGCGGGTTTCCGGGTTGGGGGCAGCCCGCGCGAGCGTTTGGCGCGCTGATCCTTCCCGCGATCTCGCTTGGCGTCGCACAGGCGGCGATCATCACACGTGTGACAAGATCAGCGGTCATCGAGGCCTTGAACGAGGACTTCATGCGCACCGCGCGCGCCAAGGGCGTTTCGCGCCGCGCCGCGCTCTGGCGCCACGCCTTGCCGAACGCGCTGACGCCGATCCTCACCATCATGGGGCTGCAGTTCGCCAACCTGATCGCGGGCGCGATCGTGGTCGAGAACGTGTTCGTCCTGCCGGGTCTCGGCCGCCTGATGCTGCAGTCGATCTCCAACCGTGACACATTGGTGGTCGAGAACGGGGTGATGCTCTTGGCTTTGATCGTGATCGGCCTGAACTTCTTCGTCGACCTCGCCTGCGCCGCGATCGATCCGAGGCTCAGGGCGCCCGCCGCGTGACCTTGTCCGCCCGGTTTCGCCCGCGCGGCGGGCTGAGCCTATGGCTTGGCGCCGCGCTCGTCGCAACGCTGATCGCCGCCTCCGTCTTGTCGCTTATCTGGACGCCCTATCCGCCGACGGCGATCGATATTCCCCATAAGCTTGCGCGCCCTTCCGCGACTTACTGGTTCGGGACCGACAATCTCGGGCGCGACGTCGCTTCGCAGATTCTCGCCGGCTCTCGCGTCTCGATCCTGGTCGGGGTGATTGCGGTCGGTATCGGTCTCGTATTCGGAATCGTTATCGGCCTCGTCGCGGCGTTTTCGAAGGGCCTGGTCGAGGACGGGCTTATGAAACTCAGCGACTTCGTCTTTGCGTTTCCGGCGCTCCTCCTGGCGATCATGCTGACCTCGACTTTCGGCCCAGGCGTCGTCAACGCGATCATCGCCATTGGAATCTACAACGTGCCGATCATAGCGAAGCTCACGCGCGCCACCGCCAACGGCGTTCTCTCCCGGGAATACGCCCTTGCCGCCCGCGCCGCGGGCAGGGGCCCGATCGCCATCGCGATCGATCACGTGCTGCCCAATATTGCCCCTGCGCTGATCGTGCAGGCGACGATTCAATTCGCCATCGCTATTCTGGCCGAAGCGGCCCTATCCTACCTCGGCCTCGGCGCGCAGCCGCCGGAGACCTCGTGGGGCAAGATGCTCGCGGACGCCCAGAACGTTCTCTACAACGCCCCGCGGCTCGCGCTCTATCCGGGAATTGCGATCGCGCTCAGCGTTTTGGGCCTCAATCTGCTCGGCGACGGGTTGCGCGACGCGCTCGATCCGAAACTGAAGGCGCGGAACTAACGTGCTGCTCGAGGTCTCCGAGCTCGCGGTCGACGTGGCGACGCGGCGGGGATTGCAGCGCGTCATCGACCGGACGTCGTTCTTTGTTGCTGAGGGCGAGAGTCTCGGGGTGGTCGGCGAGTCCGGCTCCGGCAAGACGATGACGGCGCTCGCGCTGATGGGCCTGACGCCGGAGGGCGCGCGTGTCTCGGGTTCCATTCGCTTCGAGGAGCGGGAGCTGGTCGGCCTCGACGAAGACGCGATGCTTCAGTTGCGCGGCGATCGCATCGCCATGATCTTCCAAGAGCCCATGACGGCTCTCAATCCGCTGCGCCAGGTTGGCGCGCAAGTCGCCGAACCGCTGATGCTGCATCGGGCTTTAAGCAAGCGCGAGGCGCAGGCGCGCGCAGTCCAGTTGCTCGATCATGTGCGGCTAGCCGAGCCGGAACGCGCGGCGCGATCCTATCCGTTCGCACTGTCCGGCGGTGAACGGCAGCGGGCGATGATCGCCATGGCGATCGGCTGTTCGCCACGCCTCGTCATCGCCGACGAGCCGACCACGGCGCTCGACGTCACCGTGCAGGCGCGCATTCTCGACCTCATCGACGGACTGCGCTTGGAATCGAAGATGGCGATCCTGCTGGTGAGCCATGATCTTGCGGTGATCGCCGGGCGCTGCGACCGCATCATCGTCATGTACGCCGGCATGATCATGGAAAGCGGCCCGGTCGAGGCGGTGTTGCGCGAGCCCAGAAACCCCTACACGCTGGCGTTGCTCGAAGCCCGCCCGCGGCCAGGCGCGCCGCGCGGCGCTCGGTTGAAAACAATCCCTGGCGGCCCGCGGGTTGCGCACGAACATCCGGTCGGCTGCCCTTTCGCGGACAGATGCGCGCTCACCATCGAGATCTGCCGTGACGTAGCGCCGCCGGAGGTCATGTTCGGCGCTGGCCACATCTCCCGCTGTCATCGCGCCCACGAAGTGGGGCGCGCGCCATGAGCGAAGCGCCGTTGCTTGAAGTCTCGGCGCTCGTCAAAACCTATCGCGCGCCAGGCGTTGGTCCGTTTGCGCGCAAGAATGCGCGCCCGGCGCTCGCCGGAATCAGCTTCTCGATGCAGCAAGGGCGCTCGTTCGGCATTGTTGGCGAATCTGGCTCCGGCAAGTCGACGCTTGCGCGCATTGCTCTCGCGCTCGACAGGCCGGACTCGGGAACGGTGCGCCTTCTGGGGCGCTCGCTGTTCGATCTGCCGCGACGCGAATTGCGCGCAACTCGCGCGCACATGCAGATGATCTTCCAGGACCCCTATGGTTCGCTCGATCCGCGCCAGCGCATCGAGAAAATCGTGGCCGAGCCGCTGGCTGCGCTCGGCGGAGCGACGGGCGCCGAGCGCCGGGCTCGCATTCAGGCCTCGCTCGAGGCCGTTGGCCTCAAGGCCTCCGACGCCTCGAAGCATCCCCATGAGTTTTCCGGCGGCCAGCGGCAGCGCGTCGCCATCGCCCGCGCGCTCATCACTCGGCCGAGGCTCGTCGTCGCGGACGAGCCGGTGTCGGCGCTCGACGTCTCGGTGCAGGCGCAGACGCTGAACCTCATGAGCGATCTCGAGCGCGAGGCGGGCGTGACCTTTCTCTTGATCAGCCATGATCTCGCCGTCGTCGCGCATATTTGTGAGACGACCGCGGTCATGTATCGCGGGCGCATTGTCGAGATCGGCGAAACCGCCGCCTTGTTCGCGAATCCGGCGCACCCCTATACGCGAGAACTGGTCGACGCCACGCCGCGTCTCGACCAGCCGATGCGGGCGCCGCTCGCGCCAGCGAACGGCGGCGCCGAAGCGCCCGAGGGCTGCCCATATGCCGCGCGCTGCGCGTTCGCACGTCCACGTTGCCGCGAGGAGGCGCCAAGCCTTGAAGCGAAGGAAGGTGGAAACGGGAAAGTCGCGTGCCACTTCCCTCTTGATTAGGTCAGTGTCCCTGACATTAATGTAATGATTTATTACATCCGAAAACCCTTGCACGCCGCTTGGCTGCCCCCAATCTCATAACCGCGCCAGCGACCGCTCGCTTGGAGCGGCGCTCGCGAGAAGACATGGAGGCTCGGGATGGGCACTGCAGATGGCGCCATGGGTGGTTCGTATGGCGCGCGAGAGTTTGGCGCGCGCGAGTGGGCGGGCGCCAATTGGCGCAGCGGCGGCTCGCGCTGGTCGGCGTTCGAAATCATCGCGATGGTTCTCGGCTTCATCGTTTTTTGGCCGATCGGTCTCGCGATCCTCGGCTACAAGTTTTGGCAGCGCCGATATGGCGGGCCGGACCTGCAGACGCTGGCGACTAACAAATGGCAGGATGCACGCACCATGATGTCGAGCAATTCTTCTTCGTGGGGGTGTGGCGCTGTGAACCGCGCGCGCGGTTACTACGGCGCTTCGACCGGCAACGCTGCTTTCAACGAGTGGCGGACCGCGGAACTGGCTCGGCTCGACGAAGAGCGCCGCAAGCTCGACGAAGCGCAGCGGGAATTTGCCGAATATTCGGACGCGATCCGCCGCGCCAAGGACCGCGAGGAGTTCGATCGTTTCATGGCCGAGCGCCGGGCCCGTCCCGCCGGTGGGCCGAGCGCGAATTGAGCTCCCCAGGCTTTTCTAAAGGTTGCGTTTAGGTCGCTTCTCCCTGACCAGAGAGGAGGGACGCGCGCTTGACGCTCTCGCGTGCTGCGGTGCTATGCTCAGGCTTCTCACCAGCCTCGGAGCGTTCGATGCGCCGCGCCTACCGACTTATCCTCACGCTCGGCCTTGCCTTTATCGCATTGGTGAGCGTTGCTCTGGCCAAGGACAGCGTGACGATCGGCATGGTGCTCGAGCCCCCAGGGCTCGACCCGACTGCCGCGCCGGCGGCGGCGATCGGCGAGGTCACGCATTACAACATCTTCGAAGGCCTGACGAAGATCAACGAGGACTTCTCGGTGACGCCGCTCCTGGCCGAGAAATGGGACTTTTCGCCCGATCTCAAGACCCTGACCTTCACGCTCAAGCCGAACATCAAGTTTCAGGACGACGAGCCCTTCTCGTCGAGGGACGTCAAGTTCTCGTTCGAGCGCTACGCTGCGAAGGAGTCGACCAACAAGGATAAGGCCTTCTTTGAATCGATCGAATTGATCGAAGCGCCGGATCCGATGACAGTCGTGCTCAAGTTCAAGCAGCCTAGCTTCGAGGCGCTTTACCATCTGGGTATGGACACCGCGGTGATCCTCGACGAGAAGAGCGCGACGGCCGCGGCGACCAATCCGATCGGCACCGGACCTTACAAGCTCTCATCGTGGGAGAAGGGCTCGTCGATCACGCTCGACAAGTGGGACGGCTATCGCGATGCGGCGAAGATTCCACTCGCTCACGCGACCTTCCGCTTCATCTCCGATCCTTCCGCCGCGGTCGCGGCGATGCTGGCGGGCGACGTCGACGCATTCCCGCGCTTCGCCAACGTGCAGGCGCTCGGCCAGTTCAAGAGCGATCCCCGGTTTCAGGTGCTGGTCGGCGGCACCGAGGGCAAGACCATCCTCGGCATCAACAACAAGAAGAAGCCGCTCGACGACGTGCGAGTCCGCCAGGCGATCGCCTATGCGATCGACCGCAAGGCGATCATCGATGGCGCGATGAACGGGCTCGGAGCGCCAATCGGCAGCCATATGACGCCCAACGATCCCGGCTATGTCGACCTGACGGGCATGTATCCGCACGATCCCGAAAAGGCGAAGGCGCTGTTGAAGGAAGCGGGCGTCACGACGCCGCTCGAGCTCAGCCTCATCCTGCCGCCGCCTCCCTACGCGCGCCAGGGCGGCGAGATCATCGCCGCTCAGCTCGCCGACGTCGGGATCAACGCCAAGATTCAGAACGTCGAATGGGCGCAATGGCTGAGCGGCGTCTACAAGGACAAGAACTATGACCTGACGATCATCAGCCATGTCGAGCCGCTCGACATCGGCATCTACGCCAACCCGAACTACTACTTCCAATATGACAGTCCCGCGTTCCAGGCGATCTACGCCAAGGTGACGTCCGCGCCGAACCTCGACGCCTACAAGGCGGCGCTGGGAGAAGCGCAGAAGAAGCTCGCCGAGGACAGCGTCAACGCGTTCCTGTTCCAGTTACCGAACGTGACCGTCGCCGACGCAAAGCTCAAGGGTTTGTGGAAGAACGCGCCGATCTTCGTCAACGATCTCTCGGCGATGGCGTGGCAATGACCCAGCACGCGAGAACTGCCAAAGCGGTGAGCACGCAGCCGTACAGCATGTCGGCGCTGGAGATGCTGCGCCTCTATCGAGCGCGCGAATTATCGCCGGTCGAGGCGATGGCTTCGGTGATCGAGCGCGTCGAAGCTTACGAACCTCACATTCATGCGACCTTTCTTTACGCTCCTGAGCGCGCGTTGAGCGAGGCGCGCGCGTCCGAAGCGCGCTGGGCGAGGCGCGAGCCGATCGGTCCGCTCGACGGCGTGCCCGTGACGATCAAGGACAATATCGCAACCCGCGGCGACCCGAAGCCGGTCGGGACCGCGGCGGAAGACGTGACGCCGCAGAAGGCCGACGCGCCGCCGGCCCAGCGCCTGCGGGAGGCTGGCGCGATCATGTTCACCAAGACGACGATGCCCGATTACGGCATGCTGTCGTCGGGCCTGTCGAGCTTCCACCCGCTGGCGCGCAATCCGTGGAAACTCGATCGCAATCCGGGCGGCTCGTCGGCGGGGGCGGGCGCGGCGGCGGCGGCGCTCTACGGCCCGCTGCACCTTGGCACCGACATAGGCGGCTCGGTGCGTTTGCCGGCGGGCTGGTGCGGCGTTTTCGGCCTCAAGCCGAGCGGCGGCCGAATCCCGATTGATCCGCCCTACACCGGCCGTGTGGCCGGCCCGATGACGCGTGACGTCGACGACGCCGCGTTGATGATGGCGACCCTGTCCCTGCCGGATGTCCGCGACTATGCGAGCCTCAAATACGAGAAGCTAGACTGGATCGTCGAACCGGCGTCGCTCAACGGGCTTAAGCTTGGCCTTCTGCTGGAAGCAGGCTGCGGCGTTGCGCCGACGCCTGAAGTCAAAGCCGCCGTCGAGCGCGCCGCCCGCGACTTCGAGGCCGCGGGCGCACGCGTCGAGCCGCTCAAGCCGTTTCTTACCCAGGGGATGCTTGACGGGGTCGACAGGTTCTGGCGCGCTCGCGCGCTCAGCGACATCGGCGCCCTGCCGGCTGAGCGGCGCGCTCTTGTGCTTCCGTTCATCCGCGAGTGGGCGGAGTCCGCGGCCGGGTTTTCTGGCGTTGAGGTGTTTCGCGGCTTCGACCAGATACCGGAGATGCGAAAAGCGGCTGTCGCGGCGACTGCGCCATTCGATTATGTGCTGTCGCCGACGGCGCCGATGACCGCTTTTCCCGCCGAATGGCCGTCGCCGAGCCGCGACCCGCTCAAACCGTTTCCGCAAGTCGGTTTCACCGTCGCCTTCAATATGTCCGAGCAGCCGGCGGCGTCGGTCAATTGCGGCTATGACGCCGAGGGGCTTGCCGATCGGCCTGCAGATCATCGGCCGTCGATTTGACGACCTCGGCGTGCTGGCGATGGCTCGCGCCTTCGAGGCCATTCGGGCGTTCGAGGCGAGGCCGTGGCCGGAGCCGCCGGCGGCTTGATCGCGGTGCCGCGTGAGATCGCGCTTGGCGTCATTGTCGGGCCGCAGCAAAGCGCGTAAAAGGCGCCGCGTCTCAAATGTTTTTTACGCCATCTTTTTCGCGACAGGGAGGATTTTAGCCAATGAAAAAGTTCATGGTCCTGTACATGGCCAATGCGGCCGACTTTGAGAGGATGATGAAGGAGTCCACGCCTGAGCAGCAGAAGAAGGGCATGGAGGGGTGGATGAAATGGATGGGCGACCATAAGGCGTCTCTGGTCGACGGCGGGGCGCCCCTGGGCAAGACCAAGCAAGTCGACGCCAAAGGCGTTTCCGACACCAAGAACGGGATCGGCGGCTATTCGATCGTGCAGGCTGACACGGCGGAAGCCGCGACAAAGCTGTTTGGCAAGGATCATCCACATCTCCAGATCCCTGGCGCCTGGGTGGAAGTCACCGAAATCATGCATATTCCCGGAATGTGAGAGGCGCGATTCGCATCGCGCGCTTCCGCGATGGGGCATGGGTGACTTGGGAAGAGAATTGAGAACTTTGGTTTTCGTCGCAGCGGCCGTCTTGGCGGCGGCGCCCGTTCGCGCTCAGGATTGCGGCAGGGGCGGCGAAGGCTTTGGCGCCTGGCTCGCCTCGTTCAAGGAAGTCGCGGTGATGAACGGCCTGTCGCGCAGGGCTGTGGACGCAGCGCTCGACGGAGTTGCTTATGATCCGACGGTCAAGCGGCACGACGGCGGCGCCGCCATGTTCGGGCACAATTTCGCCGGCTTCGCTGCAGCTCACGTCACGCCGGGAATGGTCGCGCGCGGCAAGGCGGAACTCAAAAGATACGCCGGGCCGCTGGCCCAGATCGAGCAGCGCTTCGGCGTGCCGGGACCTGTACTGGTGGCGATCTGGGGCCAGGAGACAGGCTTCGGCGGCGACATCGGCTCCTACCCAACCTACAGCGCCCTCGCGACGCTCGCCTACGATTGCCGGCGCTCGGAACGCTTCCGCGCCGAGCTTATCGATGCGATCGCCCTCGTTGACCGGGGCATTGTCACGCAACCGCACGCGCTGCGCGGGGCCTGGGCGGGCGAGGTCGGCCAGACGCAGCTCATGCCGTCGGCCTATCTCATGTTCGCGACCACGCCGGACGGTTCTGGGACTCCCGGACCTCATTCACAATTCCGCCGATGCGCTCGCCTCAACCGCCGCTTTCCTCAAGGGCCATGGCTGGCAAGCCGGCGCGGGCTGGAACGAAGGCGAGCCGAACTTCGCCGCCATCCTGCAATGGAACTCCGCGGAGATTTACGCAAAGACAGTCGCGCTGTTCGCCGACCGGCTTGCGGGGCGATAGAAGCTAGGGCGGTGAGCCCGAAGGCTGGGGCGCACCTTCGGCCGCCGCAGCTGAGACCGGTGCGAGTTCCGGGCGAGCGGGAAAATTTTTAACCGTGGCCGGTTAGAATATCGCGCGTGACCGTCGTCGTCCCGCGTTCCCTTTCCTTGCCGCCTCGGTCCGCCAAACGAAGTTTCGCGGCGTTCGCGGGCCTGGCGCTGACCGCGTCGGTCGCTTTTCTCTTCCGTCGCCTTGCGCCAGGCGCGCCGGCGATCATCCCGATAGGCTTTGCCAGCGTCTCCGGTCTAGCGGCTCTTGCGTTGGGCTTCACGCTGAATGATGCGGCGCTACCCAAGTTCACAAGGGCCGTCGCAATGGGGGTTGGACTTCTCGTCCTCTGCGCCTTTGTCGATTCAGACGCCTGGCTAAGGCTCGCGAGTTTCGCCTCCGCTGCGTTCGGCGTTGGGCTCGCCGTGTGGCTCGTCCACACGGAGCGGAAGCGCCCCAGCGTATCGTGGCCGCTGGCGGCGCTGTTCGCCGTCACGCTTGGGCTGCTCTCCGCCTATGCAACCTATCTCGTGCTCGCCTCGCGCGATCTGATGATCGCCGATTTCATGACCTATCGCGGCATCGCGATGATGGTCGCGCGGCTGGCAGGCACGGGAAACTGGCCGTTGCTGCTGGCTGCTGGCGTCCAGTCCATCACGCAAGACTATTCCTGGGCGCCGGCATTTGCCCCGGGCCTCCTGCTGGCGCTGACCGAGCCGACATCGCGCGCAATCTATACCTTCGCGCTGCTCGCCCTCTATGCCGCGCCCGCGGCCCTGGCGCTCGCGGTGCTGGCGCGCGATTGCGCGCGCCGTGCGGGGTTCGCGCGCGACGCTCAGCCCGGCGATCGTTCTCGCCCTCGGCGTCGCCGCAGTGTTCGTCGCCTTCCCGGCGGCGTTCGCGGTCGCCGCGCGCGGCATGCCCGATGTCGGCGGTCTCTTTCTGGTGGTCTGCGCGCTCAGGTTGGCCGAGCGTCTCGCCCGACTGCTCGCGTTGCGACAACGCCACGACGCGCGCGTTGAGTCGATGATCCGCCGCGTCGCCATCGCGCTGGCGCTGACCCTGTACGCGATGTTCGCCTTCCGGCGCTGGTATGCGTTCGCCGCTGTGGGAATCGTCGTCGTGCTGGCGCTCGAGGTCGCTTCGATCGCGTTTCGCCAAGGCGCCCGCTTTCGCTGGCGCGACGCGATCGTTGCGGCGGCGCTCGGCGCCCTGACGTTGCTCGCGCTCATGAGCCCGGTGCTGGTCGATTGGGCGCCGAACCTCAGCGCGCATGACTACGCCGAAACTTACGCCGGCTATCGCAAACCTCCGGACGTGTTCGTGCGTCAGCTTGGCGATTTGGTCGGACTCATCTCTGCGCTCGCCGCGCTGGCCGGTGCGGCGTTCCTTTGGGCGTGCTCTCGCGACAAGCGCCTCGTGCGTCTGACCCTTGGCGCCTCCGCGGTCGGGGGCGCGCTCTTCCTGCGCATCCAAACGCCCTACATTCATCATCTCGATCTGATCGCGCCGGCGATTGTCGTACCCATCGCGGCTTCGCTGATGCTTCTGTTTGCCCGCGCGCCGCGCGCCGCGCTTCTCGGCGTGACTGCGCTCGGCGCGGTCACGCTCTCGCCGCTAGCGGCGGCGCTCAATACGCTCGGCCTCGCGCCAATCGCCGGATTGCCACGGGCGCCGCGCGCCGACGTCGACGAATTGAGGCGCCTCAAAGATTGGGTGGATGAGCGCGCGCGGCCCGACGCCAAGGTCTGTGGGCTCGGCTCGAGCTATACGTTCAGCGGCCAGCTCATCGGCGAATTGTGGCAGCTTCGCCCGGAGCGGAGGCTGAGCGGGCCCCAGGCTCGGCGCCGCGATGCCCGATGTCGACACGGTCGACGGGCCGCCGGGAGCGGGCCTGAAGGATTGCGCCATCATCATTGTCGGCGATCCGGTCCAGACTCACCTTGATCCCGATTATCAGCAGACAGTCATCGTTCCATCACGCGAGATGCTGACAGGGCAGGGGATCGGCGCCAAGTTCTGGCGCAGCGGCGAGGTGTTCCATTTGGAGAACGGGGTGAGCGCGGTCGTGTTCGAGCGCAGGGCGCCGCTGGACGATGCGGACGTTGCCGCGCTGCAGGCGCGGTGGCGAGCGGCGCGCGCAGCGTTAGGGTTCGAGGAGGGCGGGCGGTAAGGCCGCGCCCGCTCTCACAGACGCCGCTATTTGCCGACGTCCGCTGTCTTCACCGTGTGTTCGGCGATCATGAGTTCCTCGTTGGTCGGGATCACGAAGACGGTCGTCGGGGAATCCTTGGCGCTGATAATCTGCGCATTGGCGCGGTTCGCTTGCGTGTCGAGATGGATTCCCATCCATTCCATGTTCTTGAGCGCCGCTTTGCGCACCTTCCATGAGTGTTCGCCGATTCCAGCTGTGAAGATGATGGCGTCGGCGCCATTCACGGTCGCAGAAAGGCCAGCGAGTTCGCGCCGGATGCGGGCGACGAAATAAGCAATGGCGTCGCGCGCCGCCGGGCTGTCGGAGATCTCGAGTTCGCGCATGTCCTGCGATAGTCCCGACATACCCTTGAGCCCTGAGTTCTTCCATAGGAGGTCGGATATCGCGTCCGCGGTCATCTTCTTTTCGGTCATGAGATAGAGCACCACGCCCGGATCGAGCTGCCCGCAGCGGGTGCCCATCGATAGGCCGTCGAGCGCGGTGAATCCCATAGTCGTGGCGACGGCGCGGCCGTCATGGACCGCGCACATCGAGGCGCCATTGCCGAGATGGGCGATAATCACGTCCTCTCGCGCGATCTGCGGCGCTATCGTGCGCAGCTTGCGGGTGATGAACTCGTAAGACAGGCCGTGAAAGCCGTACCGGCGCACCCCCTCGTCGTAATAGGAGCGCGGCAGAGCGTATGTGTCGGCGATGAAGGGATGGCTGCGATGAAAAGCGGTGTCGAAACAGGCGACCTGCGGCGTCGAGGGAAACGCCTTCATCGCCGCGTCGACGCCGGCGACATTATGCGGCTGGTGGAGCGGCGCGAGCGGAATGAGCGCCCGTAAGTTCGCCAACGTCGCGTCGTCGATCAGGACCGGCTCGGCGTAATCCGGCCCTCCGTGCACGATGCGATGGCCAACCGCTGCGACCGAAGAATCGTAGCCCGCTTTCTTAAGCCAGCCGAGAATGGCGACCATCGCCGCGGCATGATCGACGCGGGTGAGCGACCGCTCGAAGCTGAGCTCGGCCGTCTCGCCAGAGGCTGTCTTCACCGCGCCTTTCGCCGCTGCGCCGATGCCCTCGATTTGCCCGGAGGCCAGCAGATTCGGCTCGCCTCCGTTGGCCAGGCGAAAGGCTGCGAATTTGAGCGACGACGAACCCGCGTTCAGAGTCAGGATCACCGAATCCAATGCGTCACTCCGCCGCCTTGGCGATTGTCGGCTCGTCGCCGAACCCGCGGGCCTTGCCGGCGCCAGGCTTCGTGCAGTTGCGCCAGCGCGCAGGAGACGAGCCGAGCGCGATCGTTATCGGCTCGGCTCATCAGCATGACTGGCGCTTTGTCCCCAAGCGCCGGTCCGCCGCTTCCGCCCGCGCGACGAATGCCGGAACGTCTAGCACATTGGAGCGGCCGACGGCCAGCGAGCCGACAACTTTGGCGATCAGCCACGATCGCGCTGGGCGCACGATGAGTTGAACGCGGTGACGGCTGAATGAAGAGCGACGCCTGCGCCGGTCGGCCGCGGCAGCGCGCCCCGCATCGGCCTCGCTGGGCTGACTTGATTCTGTCCCGACTATGCTGTCTTAAGCTGCGGCCCACGGGACGTCAGCCCCGACCGAGCCGCCTGGACCATCGATGAACTTTTCCCAACGCCTGACCTTTCTGTTCTCGGCGCCGATGTTTGACGCCGACGACCTCGAAGGCCTCAGGGTCAACCAGATCATTGCCGCCATCGAGCGGATGGGATTCCAGGTCATCAAGGCGCGCCGCGTGGAAGACGCGGAGATCGCGGTGCAGACCGATGCGGCGATCGGCTGCATGGTCGTCGACTGGGGCAAGAAGGGAATAGAGGGCAAGGCGGCGTCGCTCATTAATCTCATGCGCAAGCGCGGCCTCGACATGCCGATCGTCGTCCTGGTCAGGCGCAAGCGCTTCGAGGACATTCCCGTCGAAGTGCTCGACTTCATCGACGGCTATGTATTCCTGGCCGAGGAGACACCCGAATTCATCGCGCGCAACCTGGTCTCACGTCTCAAGCAATACGCCGATACGCTAAAGACGCCGTTCTTCGGCGCTCTCGTCGACTACCAGGAGGAGGGCAACCAGTTGTGGACCTGCCCGGGCCATAACGGCGGCGTCTTCTACAGCCGCAGTCCGATAGGACGCATTTTTGTCGAGCATCTGGGCGAAGCCGTCTTTCGCGACGACCTCGATAATTCGATCCTCGAACTCGGCGACCTCCTGACCCACGAAGGCCCGGCGCTTCAGGCGCAGAAAGAGGCGGCGGCGATCTTCGGAGCCGAGAAGACCTATTTCGTGCTCAACGGCACGTCGTCGTCCAACAAGATCGTGCTGACCAACCTCATCGCCGAGGGCGATCTGGTGCTGTTCGACCGCAACAACCATAAGGCGGCGCACCAGGGCGCGCTGTTGATGGGCGGCGGCATTCCGATTTATCTGTCGACCGACCGCAACGCCTACGGACTCATCGGCCCCATTCGCCCCGAAAATCTGGACGAGACGGCGATACGCGAGCGCATTCGCGACAACCCCCTGGTGACCGACAGAGAGGCGTGGAAACGCGAGCGTCCCTTTCGCGCCGCGGTGATCGAACAATGCACTTATGACGGAACGATTTACGACGCCGAACGCATCGTCGGGCGCATCGGGCGCCTTTGCGACTATGTCGTGTTCGACGAGGCTTGGGCGGGCTTCATGAAGTTCCATCCGCTCTACGAGCGACGGTTCGCCATGGGCTTGCGAGACTTAAGCGAAACCTCGCCTGGCATCGTCGCAACCCAATCGGCTCACAAGCAGCTCGCGAGCTTCTCGCAAGCGTCCCAGATTCATGTGCGCGACCGCCACATCAAAGGCCAGCGCCGGCGGGTGGAGCATCGCCGCTTCAACGAAGGCTTCATGCAGTTCGCCTCGACCTCGCCGTTCTATCCGCTGTTCGCTTCGCTCGACGTTGGCGCGCAGATGATGAAGGGCCGATCGGGGGAAGTCTTGTGGGACGACACAATCCGGTTAGGCATCGAATTGCGCAAGAAATTGCGCGCCGTCCGGCGCGAATTCGAGGAGAAGGAGCGCGACCCGACGCGGCGCTGGTTCTTCGATCCGTTCGTGCCGCAGCGCGTCTCGATCCGGGACGCCGCGCTCGAGGGCGCGACCCACGACGTTCCTTGGGAGAACGTGTCGACAGACCTGCTTGCTCGCGATCCGCGCTATTGGGCTTTGGCGCCGGGCGAGCCCTGGCACGGCTTTGGGTCGCTCGAACCGGGTTTCGCCATTACCGATCCGGCCAAGCTCACCCTGCTCACTCCGGGCTTCGATCGCTTGACCGGCGCCTACGAAGCGCACGGCGTGCCGGCTCCGGTGGTCGCACAATATCTGCGCGAGAACCGGGTCGTGGCGGAGAAGAACGATCTCAACTCGCTGCTCTTCCTGTTGACGCCAGGCGTCGAGTTCGAGCAAGGCGGGCACGTTGGTCTCGTCGCTGGTCGCCTTCAAGCGGCTGCACGACGAAAACGTCCCGCTCGAGGACGCCATGCCTGAATTCGTCGGCAAGCGGCCGGCGCGGTATCGGGGCAAGCGACTCAAGGACCTGTGCGGGGAAATGCACACCTTCTTCCGCGAGTCCGGCGTGAGCCAATTGCAGCGGGCGCAATTTTCCGCCAAACATTTGCCGGAGACGGCCATGACGCCGCACGAAGCCGCGCGCCAACTGGTGCGCAACAACGTCGACTATCTGCCGCTCGCCGAACTCGATGGCCGCGTCGCAACGACCCTCTGGGTTGTCTATCCACCCGGCATCGCGACGATCGTTCCGGGCGAGAGGTTGACCGAGCGGGCGCGGCCGATGATCGAATATCTCAGGATGTTCGAAAAGAGCGCCAACGTGTTTCCGGGCTTCGAAGCTGAGGTTCAGGGACTTTATCGCGAGGTCGACGCAGGCGGCGGGATCCGGTTCTATACTTACGTGGTGGCGGAGTAGCGGCGCCGCCCGCCGGACCCGCGCTCCTCGGCGCCAAGCCCGGCATCTTCGCCGATCCGGTCGACGGGGACCTGCTCGCCATTGCCGTCCCAGGGGCGGGCTTGCCGTCGCTTGCATTCCGTTGATATGGGAGGCGCTCGACCTTCCGGGATTGGGGCAGACGCCCATCACGGCTTTCGTGATCCTGCTTGCGATGCGGCGCGAACCCGCCTGGGTAGCCGTCAACCGCGTCGCCGGTTGCGTGCTGGGCGGCGCGTACGGGCTCCTCTGCATGCCTTCGTAGGCGACGCCTTCGCCGTCTGGATCGCGCTGCTTTTCGGCGGCCTCTATGTCTGTTGCCACGTCAAGGAGCGCGATGGCGAGGCTTCCTACACCGGGCATCAGGCGGCGGTCGCGGTCATCATGTCGATGGTGCAGGGGCTCGCGCCTTCACCGGACATCCTGCCTGCGATCGATCGGCTGGTCGGGGTGATCGGCGGGATCGCCGTGGTCATCGTCGCTCAGGCCGCGGCGACGCCCCTCGTCGCGCGCGCGATCTCCGCCATTCTCGGCTCCGGAAGGACGCGATGCGCGACCCAAGCCGGTCGGGCGAGGGGGAGCGACGGGGAGTACCACGCGGAGGGGATTTGGCGTAAAGGGCGTCCCATGGACACGACGAACAACGCCGGCTCGAGCGAAGCAGACGAACGGACCGACCTTCCTCGGATTGCGGTGCGCAACTCGCGCGACGGCGATGTGCCGGCGATGCTCGCCATCTACCTGCACCACATCCGGCGTGGAGTGGATCCGGGGGTGGATGGCGAGTTTGAAACCCCGGACGCTGACGACCTGAAGCGCCGGCGCCGATCGATGAACAATCGCAGGATGCCGCATCTGGTTGCGGAGGCGGCGGGAACGGTAGTCGGCTACGCCTACGCGGTGCCGTTCCGCAAACGGCCTGCGTATCGTTACACAGTCAAGCACTCGATTTACGTGCGCAGCGACCGGCTGCACGCAGGAATTGGGCGCCAGCTCATGTCCGCGTTGATCGACGCCTCCGCTGCGGCGGGCTTTCGCCAGATGATCGGCTACATCGACGGCGCCAACGTCGCTTCCATCAAGCTGCACGAAGGGTTCGGCTTCCGCCAGGTCGGCTACCTGCCCGCGGTCGGCTACAAATTCGGCCGCTGGACGGACTCGATCATGATGCAGCGCTCGCTCGGGCCCGGCGCGACCGAACCGCCGACGGCATAGGCGACTGCCTCCGGTATGCGTCCGAGCGGTCGATACCTCGCGCCTGGAGTGCGACATATCTTTGCCATCGGCTTGGCGCTCGCGCCGCTTCTTTTGCTCATCCAACCGGCGCTTGCATTCGAGCGGCCGGAGCCGCCGCAAGTTTTGTTCGGCGATCTCTACGCGGACGTCGAGCTCGAGCGGATCTTTCCCGATAGCAAGGAGTTCGCCGACGCGACGGCGAAATCCCCGCCGGCCGAGATTCTGGCGCTCTATCATGCCCAGAAGCCGAATTCGCTCGAGGCGCTGAAGCGCTTCGTCGTCACCCATTTCGAGTTGCCGGCTGAAGCCGCTACGCCGCAGGCGGCGTCGGAACATATCCCCATCCGCCGGCACATCGACGCGCTCTGGACGTTGTTGACCCGCGACGAGCCGATTGTGGCGCCATATTCCTCCCTGTTGCCGCTGCCGCGGCCTTACGTCGTGCCGGGCGGCCAATTCCGCGAGCTCTATTACTGGGACTCGTATTTCGTCATGCTTGGGCTCGCTGAGAGCGGCCGGCGGGAGCTCCTTCAGGACATGGCGACGAACTTCGCCGATCTCATTGACACCTATGGCCATGCGCCGAACGGAACGCGCTCCTACTACCTCAGCCGTTCGCACCCACCGTTCTTTTTTGAAATGATCGGGCTCCTGTCGCCGTGGGATCCGGGAGCGGCCTTCGCCCGCTATTTGCCAGAACTTAAGACCGAATACGCATTCTGGATGGAAGGCGCGAGTGATCTCAAGCCGGGCGGCGCGCATCGCCACGCGGTCGCGCTCGACGACGGGTCGATCCTCAATCGCTATTGGGACGACAGCGACGCGCCGCGCGATGAGTCCTTATCGTGAGGACGTTATGCTGGCGGCGGCGACGTCGCGACCGGCTCAGGAAATGTTCCGCGACATTCGCGCCGGCGCCGAGAGCGGCTGGGATTTCAGCTCGCGATGGTTCGCCGATGCGCGAACGATGGCCTCGATCGATACGACCGAAATCATCCCCGTAGACCTCAACGCGCTCATGTTCGGGCTTGAGAATGCGATCCGGGCCGGCTGCGAACGGGATGGCGATACCGATTTCGCCGAGGATTTCGCCAAGCGCGCGGCCGCGCGTCGGGCGGCGATTGATCGCTATCTCTGGGATCCATCCCGCGGCGCCTATCTCGACTATCGCTGGACGAAGAAGCAGCCAATCGACCATGTCACCGCCGCAACCCTCTATCCGCTGTTCACCCGCGTCGCGAGCGACGCGCAGGCGGCGTCGGTGGCGAAGGCCATCGAGGCCGAATTGTTGCAGCCAGGCGGGATCGTCGCGACGACGCTCGACACCGGACAGCAGTGGGATTGGCCGAACGGATGGGCGCCATTGCAGTGGATCGCGGTCGCCGGGCTAACGAGCTATGGGCAAAGCCGGCTCGCCGAGACGATCGCCTGCCGCTGGATGGTCAACGTCTCGCGGGTCTATCGCTTAACCGGCAAACTCGTGGAAAAATACGACGTGATCGCAACGAACCAGGCGGGCGGGGGCGGCGAGTATCCAACCCAGGACGGCTTTGGCTGGACCAATGGCGTGATGCTGAAGCTGATGGCGCTCTATCCGGCCGACGCCGATCTGACGGACGCCGACCTTTGCCCTGCGCCCTAGGGAGGGCGAGCTCCGGACAGTGCTTTCGGCGATGGCCGCCGGCGCTAGGCGGCGCTCGCGCTCATAGCGCTGTCAGCGCCGCTCCTCTAACTGCCGAACTCGCTGCTCAAGGCGCTGCATCGTCATAGTCAGCGCCTCGTAACCGAGTTTGTGGGTGTCGCCGAGACTCGACAGTCCGGCCATGGTGCTCTGGTGTTGAGCGCGCATGATCTGAAGTCCACGCCAGACGATATACACGACGGCGCCCAGTAAAATGACGATGACCCAAATGGCAATGTCGATCATCTCTAACCGGGTGCTTGCTGACGACTGAGTTCGCATTAAACGACTGTTCACCACAATAACGGAAATGAAGATAAAGTGAAAAAATCACCATTGAACATACAGAACGTTGCGGGTCATAATGTTTTTCGTAATGGCGGCAGTCGCATAACCGCATTTGGGGGCGCTGCGACGGGCGAGGCTCAGGCGCTCGCGCTCATGGACCAGCCGCCGAAGCGCAGGTCGCAAAAGACCTGCGGGCTCGACGTGTGATGTGGATCACAGCGCAAAGGGTGCGCACGAGCTAAACACAAACACTTAGTCAAACACTGGAGTATGTCATGGCGAATGTTCGAAAGCGGAGGGTTGTCGTCGTCCATCCCCACGTCGACGAGGCCTCGGTCGCCGGGGTCGGGGGGCGTGGGAAAGTCGACAACCTCGACGAAAAGACCGGCAGTGAGGCGGCGCCATCCCCGAACGCCTCGCGGATCGAATTCGGCTGGGACGCGTTCGATTTCCCGTTTAATTCCCCGAAGCCAACTCGATGATGGAAGGCGGAAAGGCCGGCGAAAGGCCGCCCTCCGCCTCGGCTTGCAGTGTCGCGCGCTTCACCGGGCCTGAAAACGGGCAGCGAGGCTCGCGAGGTAGACCAGACCGGAAAGCGCCGTGATCCAGAACGAAGTGGGCCAGTCGGTGTAGAAAGCCAGCGTCAAGCCGCCCCACGCCTCTGCGAGCGCAAGACCCGCCGCCAGCAACACCCCGCCTATCAGTCTCCGCGAGAAATTTTGCGCCGCCGCGGCAGGGCCGACCATCAGCGTGAACACCAGAAGCACGCCAACGATCTGCGCGCATTCCGCGACCGCAACCGCAACGATAGCCAGAAACGCCACCGAGACGAGCCGGACAGGCACGCCGCGCGCCTCGGCAAGTTCGCTCTCGAGCGAGGCGAAGATGAGCGGCCGGATGATCACCGCGAGCGCGACCAAGCTCGCCAAGGCCAGCACGCCCAACGTCAGAAGCGCGGACGAGTCGACGCCGAGCACATTTCCGAACAAGAGCGCCGCGGCCTGCGTCGCGGCCGCCGTGTAGAAATGCAGGAACAACAGCCCTAAGCCGAGCGCGAGCGACAGCATCATGCCGACCGCCACGTCGCGCGTCGCGAGCTTCTCGCCGAACAGTCCCATGCCGATCCCAGCGACAAAGGTGAAGCCGACGAGGCCCGCGAGCGGCGAGAGGCCGAACAGGATGGCGCCCGTCGCGCCGGTAAAGCCGACATGCGACAGCGCGTGGCCGGCGAAGGTCTGCCCACGCAGCACAAGGAAGAACCCGACTGTGCCGGCCAGCACCGCCGCCAGCCCTGAGGCGACGAAGGCGGTGCGCATGAAATCATAGTCAAGCATGGCTGTGGGCGTGGTCATCGTGGCGATGCGCGTCGCGCTCGACGTCGACGTCACCCGCCATGACGTAATAGCGATTCCTCGACGCGCACGACTTCGATCTCAGCGCCATAGAGACGCGACAGCACCGGTCCGGTGACGACCTCCCCGACCGCCCCGATCACGGCTTCGCCGCCGCCGAGATAGAGGACGCGGTCGATCGCATTGACCAGCGGGTTGAGTTCGTGGGCGCTAAACAGGATCGCGACTTTCAGGCGCTCGCAAATGCGGCGGGCGATGTCGACCACGCTCTTCTGATGCGCGGGGTCTAACGAGATGAGCGGCTCGTCCATCATGATGAGGCGCGGCTTGCCGATCAGAGCCTGGCTCAACAGAACGAGTTGGCGCTCGCCGCCCGACAATTCGCCGATCGAGCGGCGCGCAAGTTCGCGTGCGCCCACTTCCTCGAGCGCCCAGTCGATCTCGCGCCGCGTCGCCTTGTCGAGGGTAACGAAGCCGAATCGGGCGCCGATCGCCGCCGAGGCGACGACGTCCCAGCCCGTGAGTCTTAGGCCCGCGATGGCGCCGCGGTTTTGCGGCATGTAGCCGATCTGAGAATTGCCTCGCGTCGCCGGCCGCCCGAGCACCGCGACCCCGCCAGAAGCTGCGGGAACGAGGCCGAGCGCGGCGCGCATCAGCGTCGTCTTGCCGGCGCCGTTCGCGCCGAGCATGCCGACGAATTCACCCTCTTCAATCACGAAGCTGGCGGCCGAGAGGATGTCGCGGCCGCCGAGCCTGATCGTCACATTGTCGAAGCTGAGCGCGCTCAACTCGCCCCGCCGGCGAGCGCCTTGTCGAGCGCGTTGAGCTGCCCCATCATCCAATCCTGATAGGTCGAGTTCGGCGGCTCAGTCTCCGAGACGCCGACGACCGGGACGCCGTTGTCCTTGGCCATCTGCACCAGCTTGCCGACCGCGGGCTCGCTCGCCTGGGCGTTGTAGAGCATCGCCTTCACTTTTTTGCCTTTGAGGTCGTTCTCGAACGCCGCCACCTCGGAGGGCGTCGGCTCGGAGTTGTTCATGATCGCGAGCGCGTATTTCTCGTTACGCACGTTCAGACCGATGAGCTTCGCCTGATAGCCGAACACCGGCTCCGAAGCGGTGACCGGCTGGCCGGCGTAGGACTTGTGCATGGTGACGATCTTGTCGTCGAGGGGCTTGAGGGACGCGAGGAACTTGGCCTCGCCCTGCTCGTAGTCCGCCTGGTGCTCCGGGTCGACGGCGACGAGATCGGCAACGAGGGCCTTCGCGGCGGCTTTCATGTATGTCGGATCGTACCACAAATGCGGATTGTCGCCGGCCCTGCGGCCGACTAGCGCCCCGACCACGATTTCTTTGCGGCCGGGCGCCTTGTGGGCGCTGAGGAGCTTTTCCACCCACGGGTCGTAATCGACGCCGTTGACGATGACGACCTTGGCGTCGCTCAATGCCTTCGCCGTTTCCGGACTCGCCTCGAAGAGGTGCGGGTCGTCGTCCGGGTTCGAGAGAATGCTGGTCACCGCGACATTCGCGCCGGCGATCTGGCTCGCCATGTCGCCGTAGAAATTTTCCGCAGCAACGACTTTCACCGGATTGGCGAAAGCGGACGCGCTTAAGCCGCAGATCACGATCGCTGCGATGAGATGGAGCTTGTTGATCATGGACAACAGGCCTCTGTGTCCGATTGAAGCGCCGGGTTGAGCGCGACGCGTCCCGTTATGTTATATTATATCCTATCGGCAGGCAAGCTCGAAGTGCAACCTTATATCATATCGATGCGTTGTCCGTGATATGATGGAAGCCGCGATGAGGAAGAAGACAGCGCCAAAGAGAAATCTGGCCCCGGAACCTGAGCCGACAACCGCCTCCTGGCAGGGGCAGGTGGAGAACGCCTGCGCGCGGCAGGGCCTGCATCTGACCCCGCTGCGCCGGCAAGTTCTGACGATCCTGGCCGAAAGTTTAAGCCCGCTCGGCGCCTATGCGATCATCGACCAGCTGTCGCGGCGCGAGGGGAAACCGATCGCGCCGCCGACCGTCTATCGCACGCTCGACTTTTTTCTCGAGCACGGTTTCGTCTACAAGATCGAGAGCCGCAACGCCTATGCGCCCTGCGAGCACGTGGGTCACGCCCATCATGGCGCGCTGCTTTTGTGCGAGAAATGCGGCCGGAGCGACGAGATCGAGGACGTCAAGCTCGATCGTCTGCTTCTGGAGGCAGCCGCCCGCGCCGGCTTTGCCCCTCATCGGCAGATGGTGGAACTGGTTGGCCTGTGCCGGGATTGCGCGGCCTAACTCATGAAGCCGAGAGGGACGTTCGGGTGGTCGTGGCCGGCCACGATCTTGGCGGCGCTCGCGTTGGCGGCAATTGCGACCGTCGCCATTCGTCCCCTTCGGGAGTCCGCTTTGCGAGCCGCGGGCTGGGCTCTCGTCGTCAAGAGCGAACCGGTCACCCCGGCCGACATCATCGTCCTGACGCTTGATTCCGGCGCCGCCGGGGCGCTCGAAGCGGCGGATCTCGTGCAAAGCGGCGTCTCGAAGCGAGTCGCGGTTTTTGATGAGCCTCCGAACCGAGAACACGACGAGTTCATCCGCCGAGGGGTTCCCTACGAGGATGCAGGGGCACGGCAGGTTCGCGAACTGACGACGCTCGGCGTAACGGATGTCGTGCACATCTCCAAAGTCAACGGAACCGGAGATGAAGGTCAGATGCTCCCGCAATGGAGCGACGATCAGCATGTCCGATCGATGGTGGTGGTGGCTGCCAAGGATCACTCCCAACGAATGCAGCGTGTACTCGACCGGGCGATGAAAGGTCATCCGGCCGACGTCAGGATGCGAGCAGCCCGCCATTCAGGTTTTGACCCCGATCAGTGGTGGAAAACTCGCGGCGGCGTGCGCACTGAAATCGTCGAACTCCAGAAGCTTTTGCTCGACTTGGCGCTTCACCCCGTATCGTTTTAATATCGAGCCTTTCCATACGGCGCGAGCACGAGTTGGTTGAATTTGCTTGGTGTAGGAACCCGCGGGGCGAGGCGACGAGATGAGACGGTTCAATCCGGTCGTCTTCTGCGCGACGCTCGCCTTGTTCGGAGCGTCCTTCTCGACCGAAGCGTCGGCGCTACTCGGAGCGCATGCATGCGTGTCTGCCATCAAAGCGTCCTGCGGACACGTGCAGCCGCAGGTTAAGCCGCTCCGGGCCTGCTTCGAGACGCACATGGATCACCTTTCCGGGTCTTGCGCGAGCCGATTGTCGCGAGTTGCCGACCTCGCCAAGGAATGCGAGGTAGATCTGAAGACATTGTGCGGCGGCGTTCAGCGCACCTCAGAGGCTTTGGATTGCATCAAGCCCCGGCTCGGCGAGGTCAGCAAGCGATGCAAGGACGCGCTGGCGAGGGTCGCCGTCCCGTTCGCGTTTTTCCAGTGAACGTTGCGGCGCCGCCGCACAGGTTCAGAGTTTGATCGCGATTGCGTCGAAGCGGGCCGTCTTCGCGACCGCAAGCGGAGCGATCCAGATGCTGTGACGCAGGTCACAGACAGACAGTGTTTTCTGTGCGCGGGGTTATTCACGCCAATTGATCAACCCGATCGTTCGCATTCGAGCGGCGAGCCGGAAGGTAGGTGCATTTTACACCAAGTCACTATGTACTCTTAGAGAACAGGTCGTTTTCCAAAAAAATAGATCGGCGCTTACCCGCGATTTGGGAAGGCGGTTTTTGAATTGCTGTTGAGGGGAACGATTATGAGAAAACCATTTGCGCGGTTTTGGGGTCCGGTAATATCGGAACCGACCTGACAATCAAGTTATTGCGGCGCGGTCAAAATGTCGAAATCGGCCTCCTGGTTGGGTTCAATCCGGCGAGCGAAGGCCTTGCAACTGCTTTGGGCCTCGGGATCTTGACGGCCCACGGTGGCTTCGATCAGCTGCGCCGGCACCCCGTCTACGCGGACGTTGACATTGTGTTCGATGCAACGTCGGCCTCTGCGCATGCAACGCATGCGCCGGTTCTGGCGGCTGAAGGCAAGCGGACTGTCGACCTCACACCGGCGGCGCTCGGGCCTTATGTGGTGCCTGCCGTCAATATTGGTGAACATTGCACAGCCGCCAACGTCAACATGGTGACCTGCGGCGGCCAGGCCGCGATACCGATTGTTGCTGCTATCAGCCAGGTGGCGCCCGTGGCCTATGCAGAGATGGTCGCCTCCATCGCGTCGGAATTGGCGGGGCCGGGCACGCGCGCCAACATCGATGAGTTCATTCACACGACGGCGCGTGCGCTCGAAATTATCGGCGGCGCGGATCGAGCAAAGGCGATCATTGTCCTCAACCCTGCGCGACCACAGCCGATGATGCGGGTGACGGTCACATGCTTGGCGCTGAGCGAGGATGTGGAGGAGATCCGCGACTTGGTCACCAACCAGGTGGCGCAGGTGCAGAAATACGTCCCTGGCTATCGCTTGAAGCAAGCCGTACAGTTCCAGCCCGTCTCGGAACTGATGCTGCCGTGGTCGTCAGAGCCGCTCAGCGGCCAGAAGGCGACAGTCTTTCTCGAGATCGAGGGCGAAGGGCACTATCTCCCGAAATACGCCGGCAATCTCGACATCATGACTTCGGCGGCGCTCGCGGTTGGGGAAAGTCTCGCGCTTGGGGAACGCTCGTCGAGTTTGATCTGCCGAGGCAAGGATGATGGAATTGCTCCATATCCAAGACTTGACCCTATCCGACGGCATGCACACCGTACGCGGCGGTTATTCGCTCGAGGAGGTGGGCCGGATAGCGCGAGCGTTGGACAGGGCCGGCGTCGCCGCAATTGAAGTCGCCCCTGCCGACGGTCTGTCCGGTTCCTCACTCACATATGGCTTCGGTCGCCATGCCGATCGCCTTTTGATTGAGGCGGCGGCCGCGGCAATAGAGACCGCTCGGCTCGGGACGCTCCTGATACCCGGGATCGGCACAATTGACGACCTTGAGGAGGCGGCGGCGGCGGGCGTTCACTCCGTACGAATCGCCACCCACTGCAATGAGGCCAACTTGGCTGCCCAGTATATCGGCGCTGCGCGAAACCTCGGTTTGGATGTCGCCGGCTGCCTGACGATGGCCCACCTGAACACGCCCGCAGGCCTGGCGGAGCAGGCCAGGCTCATCGAGACTTACGGCGCGCAATGCGTGACCATCGCCGATAGCGCGGGGGCGTTGACGGTCACGGCCGCGGCCGAGCGCGTCGCCATTGTCCGGCGCGCGCTGCGCCCGGAAACTGAGGTCGGCATTCATGCTCACAATAATCTGTCGCTTGGCGTAGCAATCTCGCTTGCCGCCGTCCAACTGGGCGTCAGCCGGGTAGGGGCCTGGCTTGCTGGAACAGGGGCAGGCGCCGGAAGCACGCCGATCGAGGTTTTCGTCGCGGTCGCCGACAGAATGGAGCTCAAGCACGGTTGCGACCTCGACGCTCTTATGAATGCAGCCGAAGAACTTGTACGGCCGCTCCTGAATCACCCGGCTCGCGTCGATCGTCGGACTCTGTCGGTCGGTTGTGCTGGCGTGCATCCTTCCTTCCTGCGGTCAGCCGAAATCGCGGCCGCTCGCTTCAAGGTTGACGTCCGTTCCATCCTTGCGGAACTGGCGCGCCGGCAAATGGTCGGCGGCCAGGGGGACATGATCGTCGACGTTGCTCTCGATCTCTCCCAAAGCCGCTGAAAATGCTCGATTCGAGGAGGGAAACGACTCTCGCGCCGGTACAGAGCCGCGACTGGGGGAGGTCAGCAAGCGATGCAAGGACGCGCTGGCGAAGGTCGCGCTCCCATTGGCGTTCCTTCGGTGACCTGTGCGCTGCCCCCGGAATCGATCAGACGAATACGTTTGCCCCGTTCCGAGCAGCTCTCGACCGAGCGCTCCGCGCCAAGGACACAAAACCCTCGATCGTCCGGCGTGATTCGGATATGATCGATTGAAGATCAACGACCCAAACCAACGAGAAGCAGCCGGATTAGAGCTGCTCGGTCGTTTAGATTTTCGCGGGAGGAGTTTATGTCGATCAGCAGATCGGCGGTCGGCATCCGCCGTCGCACGTTTCTCAGGGCGGGACTCGCAGTCGGCGTCTCGCAGGTCGCGAGTCCGTTCGTCCTGCGCGCACGCGCAGCCGACGTCGTAAAGATTGGCCTCGACAATCCGCTGACTGGTCCCCTTGGAGGGCTAGGCAAGAACGAACTGATTGGCTGTCAGCTCGCCCTTGAACAGATCAACGCGAAAGGAGGCATCCTTGGACGCAACGTCGATTTGGTGGTGGAGGATTCCACCAGCGGCGACGCGGGCACGGCGGTGCTGAAGGCCCGCAAGCTGATCGATGGCGACAAGGTCGATTTCCTGCTTGGCAACACAAACTCGGCGCTCTCTCTCGCCATGGCGCAGGTCTCGAATGAAAAGAGAATCCTGCATGTCGTTCCCGGCGGCCATACTGACGCGGTCACCGGAGAGAGCTGTCACTGGAATGTTTTCCGCGTCTGCAACACGACGCAGATGGAAGCCGAGGCGGTCACGAGCGCCTTGATCAAGGAATACGGCAAGAAGTTCTATTACATCACATTGGACTACGCATTTGGCCACACTCTGGAGGCGGCCATGGTCAGGGCCTCCGCGAAGCTAGGAGGCTCCCGTATCGGCGGCGCTTTGACGCCGCTCGGCACGGTCGATTTTTCGGCCTACCTCATCAGTGCGCAAGCGGCGAGCCCCGACGTCATCATCTTCTTGTTGGGCGGCGACGACATGGTGAACGGGTTGAAGCAGGCCGTGCAATTCGGGCTGGACAGGAAGGTTCATCTTGCCGGCGCCCAGCAGGAGTTGGAGCCGCTCGAGGGCCTGCCGCCGGAAGCGCGCATCGGCGCCTGGGTGATGGAATGGTATTGGAAGCAGCCCGGCGTGCCGCACGTCGCCGAGTTCGTCGACTTGGTCAAGAAGCGCACCGGTCGCGTCCCTACCGCGCGGACCTGGTTCGGATTCGTTTCGGTCTGGACGTGCGCGCTCGCGGCAGCCAAGGCCAAGTCCCTCGATGCGGTGGCGATGGCCAAGGCGTTGCAGGGCTTCGAGCTGCCGCCGGAAATCGGCCTGATGCCGAAGGCGCCCTTCTATCGCGCTGGGCAAAACCAGCTCATCCCCACCCTCTATGTGGGCAACGCCCAACCCAGCGGCGACGCACCGGACGACCTCTTCAAGGTGACTGGCGTCGTCGACGGCGCCGAGGTCGCCGGGACGCTCGAAGAGAGCGGCTGCAAGATGACGTGGCCCGCGTGAAGCCGAGCTAAGCTGGACGCCCAGGCAAGGCGCTCGGCTGCGGAGCGGCTCGCGGCACGCCCTCACCCCGTTCCGAGCCGCTTCAGCCATGCCTTCGCCTGGCGGCGCACGTTGGCGGGCGCGGTTCCGCCATAGGAGGTCCGGCTCTTGACCGAGCGTTCGACGCCGAGCACCCCGAAGGCTTCCGCGGTGATGCGCGGCTCCACGCTCTGCATCTCGTTTAGCGTGAGCTTCTCCAGCGCTACGCCCCGCTTGGCGGCGAGCGCGACGATGCGGCCGGTGATGTGGTGGGCCTCTCGGAACGGCATCTTCAACGCGCGCACGAGCCAATCGGCCAGGTCAGTGGCGGTCGCATAGCCTGAGCCCGCCGCCGCCTTCATGCGCTTCGGCTCGGGCGTCAAATCGCCGACCATTCCGGTCATCGCGGCGAGGCAGAGCGCGAGCGTGCGGAACGCATCGAACACGCCCTCCTTGTCCTCCTGCATGTCCTTGGAATAGGCGAGCGGCAGGCCCTTCATCACCGTAAGCAGGCCGATCAGCGCGCCGACGACGCGGCCCGTCTTGCCGCGCACGAGTTCGGCGGCGTCGGGATTGCGCTTCTGCGGCATGATCGACGAGCCGGTCGAGAAGGCGTCGGAAAGCTTCACGAAGCCGAATTGCGGCGTCGTCCACAGCACGATCTCCTCGGCGAAGCGGGAGAGATGCGTCGCGGTGATCGCGGCGGCCGCGAGCGCTTCGAGTGCGAAGTCGCGGTCGGCGACGCTGTCGAGCGAATTGGCGGTCGGACGGTCGAAGCCCAGCGCCTTGGCGGTCATGTCGCGGTCGATCGGAAACGAGGTGCCGGCGAGCGCGGCCGCGCCGAGCGGACATTCGTTGAGGCGCTTGCGCGCGTCCTTGAAGCGCCCCGCGTCGCGTCCCAGCATCTCGACATAGGCCATGAGATGATGGCCGAAGGTGACCGGCTGCGCCGATTGCAGATGGGTGAAGCCCGGCATGACAATTGCCGCGCTGTCCAGCGCGCGCGCGGCGAGCGCCCGTTGCAATTGATTGATCTGGAGCAGGACCGCGTCGATCGCGTCGCGCACCCAGAGGCGGAAATCGACCGCGACCTGGTCGTTGCGCGAGCGCGCGGTATGCAGCCGCCCTGCGGCCGGGCCGACGATCTCGGCGAGGCGGCCCTCGACATTCATATGGATGTCTTCGAGCGCGCGCGAGAACGCAAACGTGCCTGCCTCGATTTCGCCTTTGACTTGGGCGAGACCGTTTGCGATGGCCTGGGCGTCAGCGACTTCGACGATGCCCTGGCGCGCGAGCATGGCGAGATGGGCCCCGGAGCCGGCGATGTCCTGGGCGGCGAGCTTTCGGTCGAAGTCGATCGAGGCGTTGATCTCCTCCATCGCCTCGGCCGGGCGCCCGGTGAACCGGCCGCCCCACATCGTGTTGCTCATGCGCGTCGTCTCGGATGATTGGACATGACGAATATCGATAGCCCGCCGCCGCGCCGGCGAAATGTTCTTTTGCCCGTTCTTGGCGCGCTCGTGGCGGTTGCGGCCGGCGTCGTCCTATACGGGACGGTTGCGCCGGCCGGCAAGGCCGCGAGCGATTGTCCTGCCGACTCGGCGAAGCTGGCGGCGAGGCTCGCGCCCTTGGCCAAGGGCGAGCTCGCGGCGCTTCAGGTGTTGAGCGAGCCCCGCCGGGCCGAGCAATTCGCCTTCGAGCGTGACGGCGGGGCTAAGGTGACGGTTGCGGATTTCAAGGGCCGTCCGATCCTGCTCAACCTCTGGGCCACCTGGTGCGCGCCGTGCCGCATGGAGATGCCGACGCTCGATAAGCTGCAGGCCGCCAAGGGAGGGCCCGGGTTTGAAGTGGTGGCGGTGAATGTCGACACCGCGCGGTTCGAGAAGCGCGCCGCCTTTTTGGACAGCGTCGGCGCGAAAACGTTGGTCCGTTACGCCGACCCGACCGGCGAAGCCTTTGAGACGATGCGCAAGGCGGGCAGGGCGCTCGGGCTGCCGGTGACCCTTGTCATCGATAAGGACGGCTGTGAAGTCGCCGCCGTCGAGGGCGGCGCCAAATGGGATTCGGCCGAGGCGCAGGCGCTGGTCGAGGCGCTGAAGGGCGGTTAGGAGGGGCAACTCCGTCCCGAACAGAGCCGGGAGCGGGCCCTTGGCCTCAACGGGGAATGAGTAAAGTGTCATCGTAAATCAACGTAAATAAACCGTAATAGTAAATCCCCGTAAATCCGAAAGTGTCACCGTAAATCCGCAAATCTGGTTAGCTGACCTCCGACAGAAATGCCGGGCCGTCATGCGGCTTATTGCGTGTCGAGGAACCGGGGACAAGCGGTCAACGCGAACTCGCGACCTTCAATCGCTTGGCGCGGACCGGCGCTCGGGGTCGCCTCCATTCTCGCGGCGACATGGTCTCACCGTATAATACATCCATGGTGTTTTATTGCTTTGGTCAAAATCGAATCGAGTGACAGAAAAATACAACTCAACCCATTGAAAAGCCGCGATCGCGGCCATGGTTCAGCGCCCTGCGACTTAGGCCGCCTGGACGCGGAAGTCGCGCCGGAGAAGCCTCCACCCACGCCGATTCAGACGTCCAAGTTTTTGCCTCCGATTGGCTTGCCGCCCCAAGCCGACGTTTGTTCCCCGCGGCGAAAAGGCGCCTTTCCGCGCCTTTTTACTATTTATTTTGTTGGCTCCGGAGCGTCCTTCACCGTCGCCCAATTTTTGTCGGCGCGGCTGATATTTTCAGCTTCATTCTTGCGCCACTCGTTGGTCCAATATTTTGTGTGATTCACGTACAGTTTGCCGTTGACGATAGTGAAAGCCTCAGGATCGACTGTATCCTTGTGGCCGTTCTCCCACGAGACGCCCATGGCGCAATGACCGTCGTATTGAGCCGCATATTTTTCTGGATTCGCGAGGAAGAGATCGAGATCCTGTTTGTTGGCGAATTGCCAGCGCGCGTCATGCCAAACAGTCTGATAGTCAAGACTACCGGGAACTGCCTTTCCGACTGTAAAATAAGCAACGGTGTCATAGCCGCCAATCGCCAATCGCGGCATGCCGTCCATGCTTGGCGCTGTGTCGGCAAAAGCAGGGCAAGCAAAGAGTGTCAGTGTTAATGCAGTAAGTATCTTGGTGGACGCGCGCATTTTTTAGCTCCTTGAGATCGATAGGATCCATGCCGAAGCTGTCATTCTCGCCGGATGCGCGCATCACCCGAACGGGTGAAATCGGATCCTTGGTCCTATCTCCCCACCGGCTGAAGTGCTAGCTTCGCTCCTGCGTGGAGCAGCCGCTATGCCTCTCACGGAAAAAACCGAGCGCGCTCTCGAGGCTTGCCATGATGCAATCCTCGCTCCGACACGGTGGTCTTCAGCTCTGCAATTGCTGGGCGAATTGTTAGGCGCGGCGAGTTGCATGTTCTTCGAGCACGACCGCGAAAACTCGCCCGCGCCCGCGCCGATGTCCGAGGGACATGTAGCGTTTGCCGATCGCTTGACGCGCAACTGGGCCCATGCTCCCGACCCGCACGTCGGACCGTACCTTGAAAAATGCAATTCTTACCAAAGAGCGGGTTGGGCGTCCGTCCTGGAGCACGATCTCTCGACCGAGGACGAGCGCCGCACAATTCCTTTCTATCCGGAAACAGCGCGACCGGAGAAGCGCGAGTGGATGGCGGGGTCCTTTTTCTCGGTCGAAGGCCGCAATTGGTGCTTGCCGGTCTTCCGCGGAGGCGACCCGTTCACGCCCGAAGACGCGAGACGCCTTGCCAGGGTCGGACCCTACCTCGGCAAAATCGTCAGTCTGGCCAAAAAGTTTGCCGCGTTCGACCTCACATCGAAACTCTCGGCGCTGGAGCGAGTGAACGCCGCCGCCATCGTCATCGACGCAACGGGCCGCGCAAGGCAAATGAACGCACCTGCGCAAGATCTACTGGGTGACGACTTCAACCTTGTCCGGGGCCGTCCGGCGGCCCACGATCCCGCCAGCAATCGCCGACTGCAGCAGCTGGTTTCGTTTGCTTTGCACGCGGCGCCGGGCGGCGCTCAGTCTTATGCGCCAATCGTCGTCGATCGGGATGAAGCGCCTTGGCTTCTGGTTGAGGCGATGCCCGTCACGGCGTTCGGCAGCGATTTGTTCAGCTCCGGTCGCGTGATCCTTCTGTTGACCGACCTGAGGTCGCCGCTGCGACCAGAAGCAACGCAATTTTCCGCTGCGTTCGGCCTGACGGTCGCAGAGGCGAAACTGGCCGCGAAACTCGCTTCGGGCGTAGGGATCGACGCGGCGGCGTCTTCGCTGGGGGTAAGCCGAGAGACTGCCCGCAGCCAATTGAAAGCAGTCTTTGCCAAAACGAACACCCGCCGCCAAGCTGAACTGGCCGGACTTCTCGCTCGTTTTCGCCCTTAGGTTCGCATCCCGTTTTGCTGGCTTCCACCCGACGACGCCGTCGGGCAATGTCCGCTCTGCGTCGATCTGCGAGATTCGAACCGCTCGGCGTCCACGGGGCTTGGGGTGCGATTGCGACCGTCTCTTATACCGGCGGCGAGACGGCGTCGATCGATATAACAGCGTAGAAATGTTTTATTGCGTCTGTCGAAATCGTCTCGCGTGACAGAAAAAGACGCTCAACCCATTGAAAAGACGCGATCGCGACCAGAACCGAACACCCCTCCGATCTGGCCAAATGGACTGCGGTTCAGCGCCTGCAACTCAAGCCGCCTGAACGCGGAAGTCGCGCTGGAGAAGTCCGCCCACCTCCTTTTCCGGCACAGGGCGGCTGAACAGATAGCCTTGCGCCTCGGCGATGGTGCCCAGCGCCTCGACCATCCTGAGTTGCTTCGCCGTCTCCACGCCCTCGATCAAGACGCTCATGCCGAGCCTGCCGCTCATGGCGGAGACCCCTTCCACCAGCACCGAAGCGCGCTCCTGAATGCCAAGCCCCATGGTGAAAGAGCGGTCGATCTTGATGCGGTCGAGCGGGAAGCTGAGGAGATAGCTCAGGCTCGAATATCCGGTGCCGAAATCGTCGAGCGAAATGCGTAAACCCTGGGCGCGCAGGGAATCGAGCGTGCGGCGCGTGTCGCCCCGGTCCTCGAGCAGCGTCGATTCGGTGATTTCCAGATCCAGCCGCTCAGGCGCGAGATTTGCGATCGCCAAAGCCCCAAGAATGGTCTTTTCGAGATTGCCGCTGCGGAACTGCGTCGACGACAGGTTCACCGATACGCTGACCTCATCCGGCCACCCCGCGCAGGCCTTGCAGGCCCGCCTCAGCACGGCCGCCCCCATCTCCTCCATGAGCCCGATATCCTCGACGATCGGGATGAATTCGGCCGGCGACACGGGGCCGAGCAGCGCGCTGTTCCAGCGCGCGAGGGCCTCGAAGCCGACGATCCTTCTGGTCGCGACGCAGACGATCGGCTGGAAGTAGACCTCGATCCCATCGGATGCGACCGCCGCGCGCAGTTCAAGCTCGATCAGCCTGCGAATTTGGATCTTGGCGTCCATCTCCTGCTCGAACGCCCTCCATACCCGGCGCCCGTCCGCCTTCGCCGCGTATAGCGCGATATCCGCCTTGGAGAGCAGGGCGTCGGGGCTGGTCCCGTCTCGCGGCGCCGAGGCGCTGCCGATGCTTGCGCCGACGATCACCTCGCTCCCGTCGATGACCACGGCGCGGTTGATCTCGTCGATGATTCGCTTGGCGACCGCGTGGGTCTCCAATTGGCCGGGCGTATGATGGTGAAGGATGACAAATTCGTCGCCGCCCCAGCGCGCCACCAGGTCGCGCGGACCGATGATGGCGCTGAGACGGGCCGCGATCTCGACCAGAAGCTTGTCGCCGGTGCGGTGGCCGAGACTGTCGTTGACTTGCTTGAAGTCGTCGAGGTCCAGAAACATCACGTCAGATTCCGGCGCCGCTTCGATTGAGTGGAGGAGAGAGCTTCGGCTAGAGCCAACTCGAACGATCGTCGATTACGGAGGTTTGTAACTGAATCGAAATGAGCCATGCGATCGATTGCGCGGTCAGCGTTTCTTTTTGCCGTCACGTCCTGAACGACCACGACCCATCCGCCTCTGGAATTTGGAGTGATGGTAACCTCGTAGAACGACTGGTTTGCGGTTTCGAACTCCAGCGACCGCGAGCATCCGGCGGCTGACGCTGCATCGAAGGCCCTGAGAAGTCCGTCGATCGCCTCCTGCGGCATGGCAGCGCGTCGCTTCGCAAGGCGCGCCATCGCTTGGAGCCGGACATTGGTGATCGGCGGCGCAGCTCCAGCGCGAGAAACTGCGAGAACTTGGCGTTGGAGACGAGAATGCGCTTCTCCGCTGAGACCATGCACATGCCGTGCGACATGTTGTTGATTGCGAAGTCGAATTGGTTGGCGATTGGCTCCGACTCGGTGCGGAAAGCGATTTGGCTGAGCAATATTTCACGCAACCGCGCGGCGGAGCCATGTATAAACATGCAAAGCGGCAGCACGAGCATCACAACATTGAGCGGGAAAAGCCCGCCCTTGACAATGAACGCCGCCGCAAGGGGAATTGCGACCACGGCGATTTGCAGCCGAACCCCGTATTGTACGGCAAAATTTCGGACGGCGATGCTTAACGCGTGGATGATCGCCGTAGAACAAGCTGCGACTAGAATGAAGGGGTCGTTCGTAGCGTTTATGGCAGCGAAAGTTAGAAACCCTATCGAGAGAAGAAACGCGCAAGTTCCCAGAAGGTAGGTGCGCTCCAACGTGCCGACATCCAGAGGTTCGTCTCTTTGCAGGCGCGAATGGTATTCCCTTGTCAATTTCAGTCGGGCGGCGGTGACTCCCACAATCGCCACGGTTGCGACAGCTGAGGCCCAATTCCTGGTGAGGAAGGTAATAAGCACCCCGGTCAGGCTGGTTATGACGCCGCCGTAGACCATTGATCTGAAGTCGGCGAACACCGACTTAATTAGTCCGCGACGCACGTCGGACGGAAGGGCGTCCGAGCGTGGGGCGGGCAAGCGTCTAATCATTCCGGCGCGGATCGGGGGATGGATCTCAAAAGAGAGCTCACCACATACATCTTAACAACCGGTACTGTGTCTTACGGTAGCCCGTTCGCTAAAGAAATCTCTGACCTGGAATCTGGCTTAGGAAACGCCGCGTACCCGTGGAGTGGTACAAATCGATGAATTCAAGGGAAGCGCCCTCAGGCATCCGAGAGATGCTCAGTTAATGCGCTTGGTTGTTGAGGCTCGACTGTCGCAAGCGTAGACCGTCGATTTTTGCTCAACCCCGCGGCCCTCCTTCCGGAGTTCTGGCGGAAGGAGCGCGCATGCCCACATTCGCCCGCGAGCCCTTGCCCAGTTTGATCACGCGGTCTCGGAAGCCGCCTTACCTAAGCCCCGCTGACTGCTCCTCCGCCTCGCCGCTGATCGCACGCGCGACGTTTTCAGCGCCCGTGGACGATCGCCAGAAGAGGCGCGTCCGCTCGTTTTCGGTGGAGCGAGAAAAGGGATAGCGGGCGTAAGTCGCCGCTCTGCGCTCCCGGCAATCATAACCGAGAAACGCCATCGGCCTGTTGAAATTGGGGTACTTGCGAGGTTGCGACCAGGGAACGCAGCCGAACATTCGACGAAAGAAGGCTTGGTGCTCGACGAGGCAGGCGACTACGCTATAGTCGGCGTCGAAGAAGTCCTGTGCAAGAGCCGTTGCTCGAACCGTTAGGTACGGCATGATTGGAGAACCAAGGGCATACTCGGTCTTAGTAACGTGCCGCGTAGAATCAACGATTACCCGTCCGGCCCGCAAATGCGGTTCGACGATGTCGCTGAAGGCGCCCATCGCGGGCAGCAACGCGCTTGGACTTGCCGAAACGTGCAGGCGTATCGAGCTCGCGAGGTCGCCGTCGATGTAAATTCCGATGATCCAGACGTTCGCGCTCTCGTCGAGCGGATCGTGGAATAGGCCCGAGGGACGAGGCTCGACCGTGCCTGCCCGCATGTAAGCATCGTGACGCAGGCGGTAAATCGCGGCTTTGTCGGCGGGTAAGTCCGCGCGGCGGTATTCGACCCTTTCGAGGAGTTGCATGACGCGGTCGGCAAACCGCGACCCTTGCTGAACGTCCATCTGAGTTGCTCGTACCGCATTAACTGGTTGTTAACGGTAAGACCACCACAGATCGTATCGAATTGCTATACCCGTCAGGGTAGAAAATTAATCGCGCGCCGCGGAATTGTGATTAAGATTAAGATTAAGACATAGACCCGTAATTGTAATGTCCAGAATATTGCACTAGCCTTTCTTCAGTACGTCCGTAAAACGGCGTTCCGGCGGGCGCCGCGCGAGCGATCTAATCGTCTTGGTCGTTAATCGGCTTCTTCCGGCCTTTTGCCACTGGCTCCTCGGTCGACCGCCGAGCCACTCCATCACCCGGCCGCCGAGAGGGGTTCGCGGCGGAAGCGCACGTGGAGTTCGAGGCGTAGACGTCAAGCGCGGCCTCGGTTGGACGCATTCTGCGCGCGCCGCACCAGTCCAGGAAATCGTCGAGAGCGACCGTCTCCAGACTTGCATCGACGCCGCTGATCGAAAGGCCCATGAAACGCCCATAGCGGCTATCGAGCCAGTCGTCATAGTCGCTGTAGTCCAATAACTCAGACATGCATCCCTGCGCCCGATCAAAATCGGTCTCGGATACAACCCCTACGAGAATCTTATTCATAGTACAGCCACCAGTGTTATGGGCTCTTATGGGCGCCAGGCGCCTCTCGTTCATGCACTATCAACAATTCGTAAGCGGGGAGTAAAGGCTTTAACTTAAAAAGCGCCAAGGAGATGGTGAAAAGCGGGCCCTCTTCCGTTTCGACAGAAATCCTTGCCGCGCAAGTTAGTCTAATTCAGCGCCTTCGGCTAACTAGCGCGCGGCGCCGCAGGCACTAAAGTAATCTTATCGCAATTGTGTCAACATTAAATCAAAGGCCGGCCGCTTCACCGAGACGCGCAACCGGCGGGGCGTCGAAGTCGAGCCGAGCGTTGGATGAGAGAGAGTCAGTCGGTCCCAGGATGAGGACCGCGACCCGCGAAAGCACGGTCCGGCGGGCCGAAGGGCCTGGAAAAATCTTCGAAATTCCGGGGACCTCAGACTCCCGGGCCAATTCGATGAGCTCGCCGTTGGGGTTAGCGGGTTGAGCTTGCCATCGGCGATCTGGTAATGGCTGGCGGCTCTCCAAGTCTTCTTCTCCAAGGTCTTCGGCGACTGGGCGCTGTGGCGATTGCCCTTTGTTGAGGCTAGATCATGCATGATATCCGAGCGATCCGCGAGAACCCTGAAGCTTTTGACGAGGGCCTGCGGCGCCGCGGGCTCAGTCCCGCGCGCGGAATCGCTGGTCGCGCTCGATGAAAAGCGCCGGGCGGCGATCTTGGCGCTCCAGAGCGCGCAGGAGCGGCGCAACGCGGTTTCGAAGCAGATCGGCGTGGCGATGGCGCGCAAGGATACGGTCGCCGCCGACGACTATCGCGCCGAGGTCGCGGGCTCAAGGCGACGATGCCGGAACTGGAGGCGGCCGAGCGGGAGGCCGGAGCGGCGCTCGATGTGGAGCTGGCGGCGATCCCTAACCTGCCGCTCGACGATACGCCGGACGGCAAGGACGAGAACGACAATGTCGAGCTTCGCCGCTGGGGCGCGCAGCCGGCGCTCGAACGGCATAACAAGCCGCGCGAGCATTTCGAGATCGGCGAGGCGCTGGGCCTCATGGATTTCGACGCCGCGGCGAAACTGTCGGGCGCGCGCTTCGTCGTGCTGAAGGGGGCGCTGGCGCGGCTCGAACGCGCGCTCGAGCAATTCATGCTCGACCTGCACACGACCGAGCATGGCTATACGGAGATTGCTCCGCCGGTATTGGTGCGCGACGCGGCGATGTTCGGCACCGCGCAATTGCCGAAGTTCGAGGACGATCAGTTCTGGCGACCGTGCAGACCGGCGAATCTCGCGATCGCGCAGCTCGTCCAGGATTGCAAGAGATCGACCGTGCTACGCTGGACCGCGACTACTGAACGAGCTCAAATGCCGCGACTGAGGCAAGTCGAGCTGATAATCGGCAATCAAAGAGATCAGCAGCCGGTCACTGGCTTATCCCCACCGCCGAAGTTCCGCTGACCAATCTCGTGCGCGAGAGCATCGTCGACGAAAAAAGCCCTGCCGCTGCGCTTCACCGCCGGAACTTTGTCCTTTCGGGCGGAGGCGGGCGCCGCGGGCAACGACACGCGCGGCATGATCCGCCAGCACCAATTCAAGAAGGTCGAGCTGGTCTCGATCACGACGCCCGAGCAGTCGCGCGACGAGCACGAGCGCATGACCGCCTGCGCCGAGGAAGTGCTCAAGCGCCTCGGCCTGCACTTCCGCACCGTTGCGCTCTGCGCCGGCGACATGGGCTTCGCCGCCCAGAAGACCTATGACATCGAGGTCTGGCTGCCGGGGCAGGGGCGGTTTCGCGAGATCTCGTCCTGCTCGATCTGCGGCGACTTTCAGGCCCGACGCATGAACGCCCGCACGAAAGGGGCGGACGCCAAGTCGACCCGCTTCGTGCACACCCTCAATGGTTCGGGGGTGGCGGTTGGCCGCGCGCTGATCGCGGTCCTCGAAACCTACCAGCAGCCGGACGGCTCAGTCGCCGTCCCGGACGTCTTGCGGCCCTATATGGGCGGGCTCACGCGGATCGAGGCTGCTCGCTAGCAGCCGTTCACCAGCTGCTGGCCGAGATAATTGCCGTAGGCGTCATAAATAGGCGCGTAGGACTGTGCACCCGCCGTAACCGCCATATCCGCCGTAGGCGTACGGCGCGGCCAACAACGCGCCGGCCGCCAAACCGCCAACGACAGCCGGACCCGCCCAGCCTCCGCCATGCCAGCCGCCTCCGTGCCACCCGCCTCCGTGCCATCCACCGCCGTGGAAGCCGCCGCCGTGGAAACCGCCGCCATGGAAACCGCCGCCATGGAAGCCGCCGCCTCCATGCAAGGCGCCGGCGGCCGCAGCCGGTTCAGTCGTGGCGATAAGAGATCCCATAAGGGACAATGCGGTCAGGCCCGCTATCGTCGCCCTGGTTATGGTGTTTCGCATTGTTGACCTCCTCTGTGGCCAAGCCTCAGGGGTCAACGTCGCCAAAAGGAAAGAGTTCCCGCTTTGGAAGGGGTCCGCGGCGATGAGAAGCGCCGAAAGCGACCCTGGCGATGGGACAGCGTCAGGTTCCGGAGGCTTCAATGGCCGCCTCGAAGCGCGTTGCGGCCGTACAGGGGGCCCGCCGCGGACCAAACGTCGGCGATGGAGTTTCTTGGATTAGGGTCCGAACGCCCCTTCGCTGGCAGACCGTTGTCTCGACCGGTTAACGCTCGCGAACACTAGGAGCAGCGCGAACAAAGCGTTGAGGAATTCACTTGGAACCTCAATCATTGTAAGGCGCCTCGACCGCCCTCCAGCAGAAAGCGAGGAATGCAATCGTCGTAAAAGCGCAGCTGGCGCCGTAAACAGCGAGAATATCCAAAGCCTTAGCCTCCGCCGCCTCGTGATCGTCGGCCGTCATATCTGACGCGAGAATCACCCTGCAACCTAAGATTGCGGGGAGGCCGTGCTACAAGTCAAGGTCCATTTTTGTAGACCCCGATATTCGGAATAGGCTGGTCAAGGCCCCCTTAGAGGGCCGGAATCAAATTGAAATCATATTGAATCGCATGTGATCGGTTGGGAGCTTCGGCGATGGCGCCAGTCGAGAACCTGGTCAGATAAATCGGATCCGAGCGCCCTCAAGCGGAATTCCCATGAGTTGCGTCGCCCACTCCTCGCCTGGGGCGACGGGAAAGGCCCGCGTAAGCGTTCCGGTCGTCACGATTTCGCCTGCGGCGAGCGCCGGACTGAGCCCATCTTGCGCCAGCGTCTCGGCGAGATGGCGCAACGCAAACAGAGGTCCGTCGAGGACGTTGGCGGCTGTCCCGTGATCTACATGGGCTCCGTTACGGAAAAGGTCGATTTCGAAGCGCGAGAGTTCGCGCGCCCATTCATCGCGCCGCGATGTTGCCGAATGGCGCGGTCCGACGAAGAGCCGCCCATGCAAGCCGTAGGCGGCGACGGTGTCTGGCGCCTGGAACGACCAGTCGGGGAAGATCGACTGCACGATCTCAAAGCCGTGGGCGATCCACTCGATGCAATGGATGAGCGCCTGTTCGTCCATCCCGGGCGCCGGCGGGACCGCAAGGCCAAACACGATCTCTGGCTCGATGCGGGGTTCGGCCAGGCCGAGCAGGGAAACCTCTAGCGGCTCGCTAGTGAGGTCGCGCACGGTGCGGTCGTAGACGTTACCCCAGATCGGCGCATAGACGCCATATTCCGCCCAGATGATCCGGTTGGTGAACCCGATCTTGCGGCCGATCGGACGTTCACCGCGCGCTTCCCTTTGCATGCGAACAGCCGCCGTGACGCGGTAGGCCTCCTTCAGTCCAAAATCGGGATAGACTTTGGAGAAAGGAGAGAGCTGGCGGCCGGTCCCAAGGACCGCGAGCACTTCTCTGGCGATGTCGTGAGCATTCATGTCCCGCGACGACCTCCGTTGCATTGTTGACGATATTCTGTCGCCAGGGTGCAATGTCGGACGGCGCTTGCGGACTTTAGCGCCACAGTCCCTCGGGTTGAAAGCCGTTCACCTGCGTTCGCGGGAATCGAGGAGAAACCACCTTGCGCACAGTTTGGCGAGAAAGAACGGGCCGGACGCTCGGGCTGGCGCTCGCGCTTCTCCTTGTCGCGCCCCTCAGCGCGGCCGAGCCGCAACCTCAAATGACGGGCGATGTGCGGATCCACGATCCGTCCATCTTCGAGATTGACGGCCAATTCGTCGGCCTTGGCACGGGACAGCAGGGGCCCACGCATGGCGCTATCCGCGCGAAGACCTCTCCGGACGGGGTCAGATGGACCGACGCTGGCCTGATCGGCCAAGGGCCGCCGGCCTGGGCTCGAGCGACGCTCGGTTTCCAGCCGCTCAACGTCTGGGCGCCCTCGATTAGCCGACGCGGAAAGACGGTCTTCCTCTACTACGGCCTGTCCAGCTTCGGGAGCAACACGAGCGCCATCGGCCTCATGACCGATACGGCCTTCAATCCGCTCAAGCCCGGCGAAGGCTGGCAGGATCAGGGCCTCGTCCTGATGTCGAAGGATAGCGACGATTTCAACGCCATTGACCCGTTCCGCGTCGATGCGTCGGACGGACGCGCGTACCTCGCCTTCGGCTCCTTCTGGTCCGGGATCAAGCTCAGGGAGCTCAACCCGAAAACGGGCAAGCTCATCCGGGCGGATACGCCCCGCATTGCGCTCGCCAGTCGCCAGGGAGGCGCGATCGAAGCCGCCTCGATTCTCGAGCACGACGCGAAATTTTACCTCTTCGTCAGTTTCGACCAGTGCTGCAAAGGCGTCGCCTCGACCTACAACATCCGCGTCGGCCGCGCCGACCGGATCGAGGGTCCATACCGAGACAAGGACGGCAAAGCCATGCTGGAGGGCGGGGGCTCCCTGGTGGTGGAGACTACCGGCCGCTTTATCGGCCCGGGCGGGCAGGAGGCAGTCAAAACCTCCATGGGCGATAGGCTGGCCTATCATTATTACGACGGCGACGGCGCCGGCGCGTCCAAGCTTCAGTTTTCGCCCATCATCTGGAGCGCTGACGGATGGCCAGAGCTCGGGCCGCTGCCGCAGTAGCGACGCGGCCTGTCGAACGCCGTGCGCCCCGCGCGTCCAAGCGTCACGAGAATCGTTTTTCAGGCAGAACGCGCTCGCCTCGACGCACGGGTCGTGCGAAAACTCGGGCCATGCGAATCCTGCTCACCAATGACGACGGCATCCACGCGGCGGGGCTCAAGCTCCTCGAGTTGATCGCGGGCGAGCTGTCCGACGACGTGACGGTGGTCGCGCCCGAAAACGACCAGTCGGGCGTGGCCCATTCGCTCTCGCTTAGCGACCCGCTTCGCTTGCGAGAAATTGGCCCCCGCCACTTCGCTTTGAAAGGCACGCCGACGGACTGCGTCATCATGGGGGTCAGGAAGATCTTGCCGATCGGCCGCCCGATCTCGTTCTTTCCGGCGTCAATCGCGGACAGAACGTCGCTGAAGACGTCACCTATTCGGGCACCATCGCTGGCGCCATGGAGGGGGCGCTACTCGGCGTTCCCTCGATCGCCCTGTCGCAGGCCTACGGCGGCGCGGTCGGTCAGCCGAAGATCGAATGGGAAGCGGCCGAAACACATGCGGCGCCGGTCATCCGCACAATTCTTGCTGCCGGCATCGCTCCGGGCGGCCTCGTCAATGTCAATTTCCCCGCCTGCGCCGCGTCCGAGGTGGCGGGAATCGAACTGACCCGCCAGGGCCGACGCAACGCCGAATTGATGCGGGTCGAGGAGCGGCGCGACGGCCGCGGCTTTCCGTATTTCTGGTTGATGTTCCAGCGGGGGCCCTACGAGCAGGCGGAGGGGACGGACCTCGCGGCGCTGACCGCCAAAAAAATTTCGATCACACCGCTGAGGCTCGATCTCACCGACCATGATTTGCGTCTGCGGTTTGAGGAGGCCTTTGCGAAGCGTTGACGCAAACCTAACGACATCGGCGGGATAAGGACCCGTCATGACGGTAGCCGAATCAGAAGAACGCGCCCAGTTCACGCTCGCCATGCGGGCGCGGGGCATTAACGACATCACCCTCCTGCGGGCGCTTGAGCGCGCGCCGCGCGCCCTTTTCATGCCGCCGCGATTCGCTGATATTTCTGGGCGCGACATTGCGCTGCCGATCGGCTGCGGGCAGACCTCGCCGCCGCCTTCGATCGTCGCCGGCATGATCGCCGCGCTCGGGCTCACGCCTGCGCACAGCGTC
>CAVZJI010000044.1:0-8601 GCA_963775405.1 uncultured Alphaproteobacteria bacterium | reverse complement strand
ATTCAAGCCGCGCTTCTTCCCCCTCGTTGCAAGCGAGGCGATATTTGCGCCCGTCGATGGTGACCGAGACCTGTGACATGGCGCGCGCCTTATCCATGGCGGACTGGCCTTAAGGGTCCGCGTCCGGCGTCAAACGGCCGAGAACGCGTTCGATCGCCAGCGCGGCATGGGCGAGCCGCTTGGCTGCTTCGGTGTTGGCGGATTCGAGCGCGCGGGAACGGTCAACGGCGGCGTCGAGTTCGACCGCGAGCCGCGAACGGTCGTCTTGCATCAGCGCGAATTCCTCTTGCGTGGTTGCGCGCGCTTCGTCGTGGCGCATGCGCAGATCGGTCGCCCACTCGAGCGCATCGACCGCGGAAGCGAGTTGTTTGAGTGAAATCTCAAGCGAATCCATGGAGGTGTTGATTCCGTCCATTGTGACGCGTTGTTTACGCGATGCTTGAACGGAACGTCAACGCGGGCTTGAGCGCAATTGACAGGTTCCTGCGAGCGCCCCTAATTGACGCGCCCGTTCCGCCCGGGGTCAAATCACTGCCCGAGCTCGGAACTCCGAATTGCCGGCGCCCCATTTCTTGAGGAGACTCTAGATGGCGACAACGACCCTGTCCCCTGCTGCGACGAGCGTATCTCACGACGCGATGGCCAATGCGATCCGGTTTCTCGCCCTCGATGCGGTCGAGAAGGCCAAGAGCGGCCATCCCGGCCTGCCTATGGGGTGCGCTGACATCGCCACGGTTCTCTGGCGCGACGTGCTCAAATTCGACGCGTCCGATCCCCATTGGCCCGATCGCGACAGGTTCGTCCTCTCGGGCGGCCACGGCTGCATGCTCCTGTACAGCTTGCTCTATCTGACCGGCGTCGGCGGCGCCAAAGGACTGGGCATCGACGACATCAAGCAGTTCCGCCAGGTCGGCTCGAGGACGCCAGGGCACCCCGAATATTGGTGCGCTCCCGGCGTCGAGACGACGACCGGCCCGCTGGGGCAGGGAATTTCGACCTCGGTCGGCATGGCGATCGCGGAGCGCATGCTGGCCGCGCGCTTCCCAGGCGTCGTCGATCACCACACTTATGTCATCGCTTCAGACGGCGACTTGATGGAGGGCGTCAGCCATGAAGCGATCGGCATCGCCGGCCATCTCAAGCTCAACAAGCTGATTGTCTTCTGGGACAACAACGGGATCTCGATCGACGGGCAGATCCCGCTCCTCTCCGACAACATCGACCAGGTCGCCCGCTTCCAAGCGGCGGGCTGGAATTCAACCCACATTGACGGGCACGATCCCAAGGCGATCCTCGACGCCATCCACGCGGCGCAGAATTCCGACAAGCCGACCATGATCGCCTGCAAGACGACGATCGGCTTTGGCCTGCCAACCCATGCGGGAACCCAGAAAGCGCACAGTGACGCGCAGGGAGCGTCCGAGGTCGCCGGCGCGCGCAAGAACCTGAACTGGGCCTACGAGCCATTCGTCATCCCCGACGACATTCTCGGCGTATGGCGCAAGGCGGGAACGCGCTGCACGGCCCAACGCGACGCGTGGAACGGCGCGCTCGAAGCGCTCGACCCGAAGGAGCGCGCCGAATTCGAGCGGCGGCTGCGCGGCGACCTGCCGCCAGACCTTGACAAGGTGATCGACGCCTACAAGCAGAAGCTTGCCAATGAAAAGCCCGAGATCGCCACCCGCAAGGCTGGCCAGGCGGCGCTGGATGTGATCGGGGCCGCCGTGCCGGAACTCGTCACTGGCTCGGCCGATTTGACCCCGTCGAACAACACGAAGTTCTCGCCCGAGAAGGAAATCGCGCCCGACGACTTCTCCGGCCGCTACATCCACTGGGGCATTCGCGAGCACGGGATGATTGCCGCGTGCAACGGCATCGCCGTCCATGGCGGCTTCATCCCCTCGGGGGCGTCATTCTTCTGCTTCACCGACTATTGCCGCCCGTCGCTGCGGCTCTCGGCTCTGATGGGGATCAGGGTCGTGAATGTTTTCACCCACGATTTCATCGGTCTCGGCGAGGATGGCCCAACCCATCAGCCGGTCGAGCATCTGGCGGCGATGCGCGCGATGCCAAATTTCTATATGTGGCGCCCGGCCGACAGCGTCGAAACCGTCGAATGCTGGCAGGCGGCGCTCGAGCGTGAGCATTCGCCTTCGATCCTCGCGCTGACGCGGCAGGGGCTGCCGGCGTTGCGAACCACGCATGTGACGGAAAATTTGTGCGCGCGCGGCGGCTACGAGATTTCTCCGGCTTCAGGCGAGGCCCAAGTGTCGATTTTCGCCTCCGGCTCCGAAGTGTCGCTCGCCGTCGCCGCGCAGGCGCAATTGAAGCAGAAGGGAGTGGCCGCCCGGGTCGTATCGATGCCCTGCTTCCCGGCGTTTTTCGAACAACCGGAGGACTATCGCCGGTCGGTCATCGGCTCCGCCAAGGTGAAGGTCGGCGTCGAAGCGGCGGTGCGGTTCGGCTGGGACGCGATCATTGGCGATGGGCCCTTTATCGGCATGAAGAGCTTCGGCGAAAGCGGACCTTATAAAGCCGTCTACCAGCATTTCGGCATCACGCCCGAGGCGGTGGTCGAGGCGGCCTTGAGCAAACTTCGGGCCTGAAAGTCCCCTATTCGATCGAACGGGCAGGCGCTTTTTGCGCCTGCCCATGAGGTTGCAGAGATGTCAACGCGCGGTCAAACGATCGTCGGGGCTTACGCGATCGCGGGCGGGAGAGAGGGCAAACAACGGCTCGACCTGCTGTCGGACGCCATGCGCGCCTCGACGCTCGAGCTTCTCGACAGCGCGGGGCTGAAGAGCGGCGATCATTGTCTGGACGCCGGATGCGGGGGCGGCCATGTCGCGCGCGACATGGCCCGCATTGTTGGACCGACCGGACACGTTACGGGCATCGACTTTGATCCCCATGTGCTCGAGTTCGCGCACGCGGACGCCAAAGAGGCAAGGGTGGACAACGTTGAGTTTGTGACCGCTGACACGACAAGTTTCGACGGCGGCCCATTTTCCTTCATCCACGCGCGCTATCTCTTGTCGCATGTGAGCGAGCCTGATCGCGTCTTAGCGCGCCTTGCGCGGCTTCTCGCGCCGGGCGGCAGGATCGCGATTGAAGATATCGATATGTCCGGCTCGTTCTGCCACCCGCCTGAACCCGCGCAGGATCGATACCAGGCGCTCTACACCGAAGCGGTGCGCCGCGGCGGCGCCGACGCTAATCTTGGCCGCCGATTGCCGGGTCTCGCGCTGGCGGCCGGCGTGCACGGCGCGCAATGGAGGGTCTTCCAGCCGTTTTACGCTTCGGGACCGCACAAGCATATGGCTGCGGTGACCATGCAACTGATTGGCGGGTCGCTTCTCAAATACGGCCTCGCGAAAGAGGATGAGATCGACGCGCTCGTTTCGAGATTAAACGCGTTTGCCGACGATCCCTCGACGCTCGCCGCTTTCCCGCGAATGGTCCAGGTTTGGGGAACGGCGTAAGCTTGCGGCGGCGTTGCGGTCTGGCGTGAGCGATCGTGCGCGTTTTTGCGGCAAATCAGATGATATGTCGCATTTTCCCACGAGCCTGTAGACTTCGGGCCGGGGATCGGACAATAAGCGCAGCTTCAGCCCATTGAATTGCGAGGCGTCGGCGGCCATGTCGCAGGCGCCGCAGGAGAAGAGACGATGGTTGCCAAGGTAGCGATCAACGGCTTCGGCCGCATTGGGCGGCTGGTGCTGCGCGGAATTCTGGAATCAGGCCGCAAGGACATTCAGGTCGTCGCCATCAACGATCTGGGTCCGGTGGAGACCAACGCGCATCTCTTGCGCTACGACAGCGTCCACGGCCGCTTTCCCCATGAGGTCAAGGTCGAGGGCGATACCATGGTCGTCGGCGGCCACAAGATAAAGGTGACCGCGATCAAGGATCCGGCCGAGCTGCCGCACAAGGCGCTTGGCGTCGACGTCGCGCTCGAATGCACAGGCATCTTCACCGCGAGGGAGAAGGCGGCGGCCCATCTCAAGGCGGGCGCGAAGCGCGTCCTCATCTCGGCGCCGGCGGAAGGCGCGGATCTGACGGTCGTCTATGGCGTCAATGACGACAAGCTGACCAAGGAGCATCTCGTCGTCTCTAACGCGTCATGCACGACCAATTGCCTGGCGCCGGTCGCCAAGGTGCTCAACGACGCCATCGGCATCGAGCACGGATTCATGACCACCATCCATTCCTACACCGGCGATCAGCCGACGCTCGACACGCTGCACAAGGATCTCTACCGCGCCCGCGGCGCGGCGTTGTCGATGATTCCGACCACGACCGGGGCGGCGAAGGCAGTCGGCCTCGTGCTGCCCGAGCTCAAGGGCAAGCTCGACGGTTCCGCGATCCGCGTGCCGACGCCGAATGTTTCGGTCGTCGACCTCAAGTTTGTCGCCAAGCGCAAAACCAGCCCGGACGAGATCAACAACGCGATCAAGACGACAGCGGACGGGAACGGTCCGCTCAAGGGCATCCTGGGTTACACAGATGAGCCCAACGTCTCGAGCGATTTCAATCACGACGATCGCTCCTCGATCTTCCATCTCGATCAGACCAAGGTCATCGACGGCAATTTCGTCCGTGTGCTCTCCTGGTACGACAACGAATGGGGCTTCTCCAACCGCATGGCTGACACGGCCGTCGCGATGGCGAAGCTGATCTAAGTCATCGCCTTGCTGGCGCTCCCGGTTCACTAGGTGCATCTTGCCGAAAAGATGTTGTGGACTTGCGAACCAATGTGGATCGACACGTCATTTGACTTCAGGACTGACGCGTCAGGCAGGGACCCTGACACGCACAGTCGGACCCTTAGGCAGTACCACAAGCTTCTCTGGAGCAAACCACTGCCGAACGGTCGGCCCTTTTGCCTAAGTGATGCGTGGCGTCGCGCGTACCTCTATCACCACTCCGACCTCGGCGAGTTCTTCTTCGCTGCAGCCGACACAGTCATTCCCTACCTTCACAAAGTGGAGGCGCTTTAGGCACATCGCAGCGCTGATCCCAGCGGAACACGACGAAGCCTTCAGCCGAATTCGCTACACTATGGGCGGCATGATGGTTTTTCCAGGAAATCAAATTGACGGAAAGCAAACTATTAATGGCGCTCGTGGTTTCAACTCAAAAGTGTCTGATCGATTTGCGACGACTACTTCAGTGTATTCGGCGACACTACTTGGACCAAAGCAATCCGCTGCGTGAGACGCTGTCGACGTATCGAGACTTCTTTGTTTTGTTCGAGAGCTTTCAAGGATACGTCGACTTCTTCCTGTTGCATGATTTAGTCACCGAGGATTGCTCCATGGTGAAGTTCTTTATGCCATTCGACGACTTCCGTACTCCGTCCATGCCAATGGATCACGACGCTTACGCGGACTACCGGCGCCTGAGCGTCGAGTTCATCGAAGCTCGTACGCGGATTGACCGATTCTGCACTCAAGTTTCGTAGCGGAAATGCCGAATTGCGCGGCGTTGACAATAAGTCGTGCCGCGAAAGCCCCCGCTCGACCGGGCGCGGCTGGACGGGATGCCCGCTTCACGCGGGCATGACAGAACGGACGGAACCGGAACGTTTCGCCGCCACCGGACGCTTGTGAGGCCCCCATGACAAAACCGTTCCGCACCCTCGATGACGCCGATGTTGCCGGCAAGCGCGTCTTGTTGCGCGTCGACCTCAACGTTCCGACCGAGAACGGCCGGGTGACCGATGCGACACGCATCGAGCGCGTCGGCCCGACGATAACGGAAATCGCCGACAAGGGCGGCAAGGTCATTCTGCTCGCGCATTTCGGCCGGCCGAAGGGCGGGCCGGATGAGGCCAATTCGCTAAAACCCGTCGCCGCCGCGGTCGCCGAGATCATCAAGCGGTCAGTCGCCTTTGCAGGCGATTGCATCGGCAAGACGGCCGATGACGCGATCGCCAAAATGAAAAACGGCGACGTGCTTCTTTTGGAGAACACCCGCTTTCATAAGGGCGAAGAGAAGAACGACCCGGCCTATGTCGACGAGCTCGCCAAGCTCGGCGACGTCTATGTCAACGACGCCTTTTCCGCGGCCCACCGCGCCCACGCGACGACGGAGGGGCTCGCCCATAAAATGCCCGCGCATGCGGGACGGGCGATGCAGAAGGAGCTCGAGGCGTTGGAGGCCGCGCTCGGCAATCCGAAGCGCCCGGTCGCCGCGATCGTCGGCGGCGCCAAAGTGTCGACCAAGCTGGAACTGCTCGGCAACCTCGTGAACAAAGTCGACGTCCTCATCATCGGCGGCGGCATGGCCAACACCTTCCTGTTCGCTGAGGGCAAGGGGATCGGAAAGTCGCTGTGCGAGAAGGATCTCGCCGACACCGCGCGCTCGATCGTCGCAGCGGCTGAGAAGGCGAAATGTCGAATTCTGCTGCCGGTCGACGCAAACGTCGCCAAGGAATTCAAGGCGCACGCGCCAGCGCATGTCGTCGACGTCGATCATGTTCCAGAGGACGCGATGATCCTCGACATCGGCCCGAAGTCGATCGCCGCGGTTGAGAAGACCTTAAGCGAGATCAAGACGCTTGTGTGGAACGGCCCGTTCGGCGCGTTCGAAACGCCGCCCTTCGACAAGGCGACGATGGCGATCGCGAAGACCGCGGCGCGCCTCACCAAAGAGGGCAAGCTGACCTCGGTGGCCGGCGGCGGCGACACCGTCGCCGCGCTCAACGAGGCCAAGGTCGCAGACGACTTTACTTACGTGTCGACAGCGGGCGGCGCGTTCCTGGAATGGATGGAAGGCAAGGCGCTGCCAGGCGTCGAGGCGCTCAAGGCGAAGTAGCTACGGCGCTTTTTGCAACGATGCGCGGACTTCACGGATCACCTTGCCTATCGTCTTTCCCTTGTGGGACCGAGATTGCAGAGGGATGACGACTTTGGTGTTCGCATCCCCTCTCCGACGCAGCGCTGACCTGAGCAGAGGGGTCTTGCAATTGGCTGGAAAAGGAGTTCTTACTTAACACTGTGAAAGCTGGATGCACAGGTTCAAAGATTTGATTATTTAAAGCAACTTTCAGATTTGCCGGAGCTCATCACCATGCCGAATTCTTTCGCGGCTAGATTTGTTCCTGTCAACAAATTCGGGCCAATCTTCATCGGCGCGTCCGTTGCGGTGCTGTCAGGCATCGCTTCCGCAACTGCGAATGATGCGACGGTCCGCATCATGACTCAGAACGTCTATCAAGGAACGAATTTCGATGAGATATTCGCAGCTGCGACGCCCACCGAATTCGTCGAGGCTGTTTCGACGACCTACAACAATATTCTCGCTACCGAACCGGCGGAGAGAGCCGAGGCGCTAGCGCAGGAAATTGTGCGCGAAAGCCCAGACATCGTGAGTTTGCAAGAGGTCGCTAGTCTGCTCACGGGCCCCTTGGGCCCCGGACCGGCAAGTACAGTGCAGTTCAATTACCTGCAGCTCCTGACAAACGATCTTACCGCGCTGGGCAGTCACTATGTCGTCGCTGCGACGCTGCCCGAACTCGACGCCCAGGCGCCGAGCACGCTCGGCTTTAACGTGCGGATCGAGCGGGGAGATGCCGTCCTCGTGCGGGCAAGTGAGGCGGGAGCCATCTCCGATGTCCATACAGCGACCTACTCTGACAATCCGGGGATCTCAACCCCGGTTGGGGTCACGGTCGAAGACAATCGCGGATCCGTTTCGATGGACGTCTCTCTCGGCGGCTCGACGTTTCGCTTTGTAACGACGCATCTCGAGACGTCGCAACCCGCTCAGTTGGCGCAAATGCAGGAATTGCTTGCACGCGTCGCCGGGAGTTCGCTTCCCGTCGTCATAGCCGGCGATTTCAACGCCAACGCCGACGACCCCTCCGATCCGACATTCACGACCTATCAAGCGGCGCTCGACGCGGGTTTCACCGACGACTGGGTCGCTGTTCACGGGAATGATCCAGGTTTCACCTGCTGTCAGGACCAGGACCTTGAGAACCCAGTATCGTTGCTCGACACGAGGATCGACTTGTTTTTGTCAAATGGGGGAGTGGGAGCCGACGCCGGCGACCTCATTGGGAACACCGATGCCGATCGGACGCCAAGCGGCCTCTGGCCGGCGGACCATGCGGGCGTCGTCGCAACCTTGTCGATCCCGATTGTACCAGAGTTGTCAACCTGGGAGATGTTGCTTGCGGGCTTCGGAGGCCTCGGCTTCTTATGCTATCAACGGCGCAAAGTTCCGCGAGCGGCCTGAGGCCGACCGCGCTCAAGGCCCTAGCAGATGCGCGACGCGATCGCGCCGGCTGGTCCATGCGCTTGCACCGCTGGTTGTCGCGGCGGAGGGCGACAATGTCCGCGGCTGCCACGCCGCTGATCCGCAGTAAGCAATGGGCCCGAACGCGTCTTCGATATCCCCGCCTGAGGATGTGCGGTATCGCCCCTCTTGTCATTCCGGCGCAAGCGGGCATCCACAGGGTTCCACTTGGCGACATGGAGCCTGCTTGCACGGGAACGACAAGCTAAACGCCGATCTGCGCGCTCGGATCGTCAGCGCGGCCTGACGGTCAGGCTCTGCGTCGCCCGCCGATCATTCCCCGTTCGTCATAGAGCG
>CAVZJI010000043.1:0-46459 GCA_963775405.1 uncultured Alphaproteobacteria bacterium | reverse complement strand
GTCGGCATGACAGGCGACGGCGTCAATGACGCTCCCGCGTTGAAGAAGGCCGACTGCGGGATCGCCGTCTCTGGTGCCACCGACGCTGCGCGGGCTGCGGCTTCCATCGTGCTGCTGACGCCGGGCCTCTCGGTGATCATCGAAGCGATCAAGGAAAGCCGCCGCATCTTTCAGCGGATGAACAGTTACGCCATCTATCGTATCGCCGAGACGCTGCGCGTTCTTCTGTTCATGACGCTGGCGATCGTCGTCTTCAAATTCTATCCCCTGACCGCAATCATGATCGTCATGTTGGCGCTGCTCAACGACGGCGCCATCCTGTCGATCGCCTATGACAATGTCATCTACCGGAACAAGCCCGAAGCGTGGGATATGCGTACGGTCCTGGGCATATCGACAGTTCTCGGCATTGTCGGCGTCATCTCCGCATTCGGCCTTTTCTATCTCGGCGAGCGCGTCTTCCATCTCGACCGCGCCCATATCCAAACGCTGATGTATCTCAAGCTGTCGGTGGCCGGTCATCTGACGATTTTCCTGACGCGCACGCGCGGTCCTTTCTGGTCCATACGCCCCGCTCGGATCTTATTGCTCGCGGTGCTCGGCACACAGACATTGGCGACCCTGATCGCGGTCTACGGGCTGTTCATGACGCCGCTAGGCTGGGGCTGGGCGTTGTTCGTCTGGGGCTACGCCCTGGTGTGGTTCCTCGTGAACGATCGCGTGAAGCTGATCGCTTACTGGGCCCTCGATCGGATCGCAGCTAAGTCCGCGCCGAATGTGCGACCGGATACAGCTCCGGCGCCGAAAGTCACGCCGAAGCCCGACGCAGGGCCGCAGACGCCCGCCGCTCCCCTTCAAGCCACGGGCTAAGGTACGAGTCGGCCGGCGCTGTCCAGTGTGTCGACAAGTCCGTTCGAGATGCCATCCCGAATGACCGGTTTTGCGCAGAGCGGCCGGTCGTCGAATTTGGACATGGGAGGAGTTGGCGCGGAAGCAACGCGGGGGCTTGGGACTTAGCGACCCGCGTCCAGCTACAACTCAAGCAGACCACGATTATGCCTGAAGTAATGCCCAGCCAAGTCGTTCTTGTCACCGAAAAATTCTTCGCGCGTGTCACGAAGAGCATACCCGGCGAAGGACTGATACACTCGGGTCAACTCGACGGCTTGCAAGGGATCGTAAATCTCATTCGAGAAATCCCGTCTCAACTTATCAATGTTCCCACGGATCAATACGCCGACATGGTGCTTGCGATTGCAATTATCGAAGAACAAGGAAAATTTAGAATTGGTAGAGGAACAAGCTTTCCTATCCCAACGATAAAGAACGTAGACGTAGCAACGACACTGTACCGAGTTCTTTCGCAATGTCCCGATGAATTTCCACCAACTCATATAATTGAATTAATATTCGTAACAGATGCCGATCTTCGATACAGTATTTAGCAAGATATGGTCGGGATTAATAGGGCAGTAGCCCATGCAGAATGGAAGGCAGCGACCGTTCTCGCACGGGCAGCAATCGAGGCGCTTTTGCTCTGGCGGGTCAACGTGCCGCCGCCAATGGAAACCGACATTCGTGCGGCGATCACAAGCGGGCTCAAAAAAGAAGTTTTGAGAGATAAGCCGTCGGATGACCGAGAAAGATGGTCCCTTTCACAATTCCTCGACGTCGCAAGGGAGCTTTCAATCAGTAAGGAGAAGACTGTTTCGGCCGGACGTCTTTGTAACGACTATCGTAACCTCATCCATCCAGGCCGAGCCCTCCGGCTCGGCGAAAAATGCAACCGAGGAACTGCCCTCCTCGCCGTCGCCGCACTGGAGCACGTTGTGGCCGACCTCTCACTATAGCTTTAAGTATATCGATCAGTCCAATCGCAAAAACCATCGCGAAGAGGGTGCCCACAATGCGGCTCACTCCTACGATAGCAATATCCCCCCGCGGGGGCAGAAGGGGATATAGCTAAAGCAGGCCCCAGCCACATTCTGGGCACCCCTTCGTTCCGGATTCTTTCATCAAAATGAGATGTCAAACAGCGTCGTCCGAAGAGTGTATTGGCCCGCGGTTTCTGGCGTCTCCCTGCGCTTCCAATCCGTCGTCGCTATTCCGAGCGCCGATGACTACCCGCAGTTAGACTTCCACGGGTTTGACGGGGGTCTGAGGAGTTCGCAAAAAGCCCCGCGCGGGGAGATAGCCGCGCGGGGCGCAGGCGCGCCCCCTGTGGGAGGATTCGGTCGCGTCGGAGTGCATTCTATAGTTGTTACAACCGCAATCAATTCGACATAAATGTGGATACATCGCGGCGAAAAGATGGCTGGCCTAAAGCATCGGGTGCGTACGTCCTTTTCGCGCTCGCAGTGACCGCTTCACGTCGATTCGCGACATCACCCCTCGACGTCTCAATTGCGCAAATGGCAGCCATTCCCGACCGGATTGTGGGTGGTTCCAATCGATCGGGGCCTCCGTACGCTCCGCTTATTATTGTGCTAAGGCGGCTTGGGGAACCGAATGGCCGAAACACGCAAGCTCGCCGCGATCATGGCCGTCGACGTCGTCGGCTATTCCCGGCTAATGGGCGAGGATGAGGCCGGAACAGCGAGGGTCATTTGGGAGCATCGGGACGCGGCGCGACCGTTCGTGTCGGACAGGGGCGGGCGTATCGTCAAGACGATGGGCGACGGGCTGCTGCTGGAGTTTCCGTCCGTGGTCGACGCAGTTGAATGCGCGGCTGCGATCCAGAGACTGATGGCCGAGCGAAACGCCGAAACGCCTGAGAGCAAGCGCATCGTCTATCGCGTCGGCGTCCATCTCGGGGACGTGCTGATCGAAGGCGAAGAAGGAGATCGGCAAGACTCTCGGTGTCCGCTATGTACTCGAGGGCAGCGTTCGCAAAGTCGACAAGCGCGTGCGGATCACGGCTCAACTCATCGACGCAGCCGATGACGGCCATCTTTGGGCGGAGCGGTTCGATCGGGACTTGACCGACATTTTCGCCGTGCAGGATGATGTCACCGGGCGGATCGTCAGCGCGCTTTCGCTCCAGCGTTCGCCACGGATCGGAGCGCGCGCATTCCGGGCTCCGTCAGCAGTTAAAATCCTCTCCCGGGCTGCTCCAGCACGGCGTCGACTACGTGCTTCACGCTATTCTCGACTTCATTGTCGACGGCTACCTGCCGATCGTCGAGGCGATCGAGGAAGAGGTGCTTGAGACCGAGCAGCGCACGCTCGACGCCTTTCTCGAAAGGAGGAAATCGGCCGGCTATTCACTCTGCGTCGCGAGCTGATCCGCTTCCAGCGCGTGTTGGGGCCGATGCACGAGGTATGCAACAAGCTGACGCATGTCCCGCTTCCGGCGCTCGACCGGGAGGTGCGGCCCTATTTTCAGGACGTGCTCGATCACGTCCGACGCGTCGAGACGCGGGTTGGGGGCTTGCGCGAAATTCTCACCTCGGTGTTCGAGGCGGCCAATCTGCTTGAGCAGCAGCGGCAAGGGGTCATCACGCGCCAACTCGCCGCTTGGGCGGCGATCCTTGCGGTGCCGACGGCGATCGCCGGCATCTACGGCATGAATTTCGCCAACATGCCCGAGCTGAAGACGGATTATGGCTATTTCATCGTCCTCGGTGTCATCGCGCTGCTCTGCTCGGGACTGTACGTGCGGTTCAAGAAGGCGAGGCGGCTTTAGATGGACATCCTCCAGTAACCGAGTCTCCCGCCGCACTGGATGATGGCGCATCGGATCCATCTGCCTCGCCTGTCCGACCCGCATCTGCGGCGGCGCCGCGGCGCGCGGGCTCGACCAGGGCAGCGCGAGCAGCGTGATGGCGCGGTGGCGATCACATGGCGTGGGCGAGGGTCCATCCCTGCCGGCGCTGCGACCGGTTGAGGAATCCGCGCTCAGAGAGGCCGTCGCCAGTCTCGACGCGCTCGATCCGGCGGGCCTTCGCCTGCAGTGGCGGAACGTCTTTGGCGGGTCTGTTCCTGTCCATCTGCCGAAGCCTCTTCTGGCCCGCATTCTCGCCTATCGCCTGCAGGCGGATGCATTCGGGGATCTCGCCGACGCCGTCCGCCGGACGCTCGACGGCTTCGGCGCTCGGAGCCGGGCCTCAGGTGGCCAAGGAGGTGTCGAGGGCCCATCGCCTCAGCGGCGGATCAAACCCGGCTCCATCCTAGTTCGCGAATGGGATGGGCGTCTCCATCGCGTCATGGCGCTGGAGGAAGGCTTCGCCTGGGACGGCAAGACCTACCGCAGCCTCTCCAGGGTCGCGCGGGCGATCACTGGCGGCCACTGGAACGGGCCGAGGTTCTTCGGCCTCACCGGATCCAAGGCGATGGCACGCGCGACCGCGACGATCGCGTCCACTGAAAAGGCGGGGATGTCGGGCGTCGACAAAGACAGAAGGGTCGTCCCGTGAGGCGACGACCGGGCGCACGCTCGGCCGCCGCGCCGTCCTCCAGGCGATGCGCGGTCTATACGCGCGTCTCGACCGACCACGGCCTCGAGCAGGACTTCAATTCCCTCGACGCCCAGCACGAGGCCTGTGTGGCTTACGTTCGCAGCCAGGCTCATGAGGGCTGGGTGCTCGCCCACGGCGAGTACGACGACGGAGGCTTCTCGGGGGCGAGTTCGACCGTCCTGCCTTGCAAGCTCTTCTTGAGGCCGTCCGGCAGCGCCGGATCGACGTCATCGTCGTCTACAAGGTCGACCGTCTCACCCGTTCGCTCGCCGACTTCGCCAAATTGGTCGAGCTGTTCGACGCCCACGGCGTCTCCTTCATCTCGATCACCCAGTCCTTCAACACCACGACCAGTATGGGGCGGCTGACCCTCAATATGCTGCTCTCCTTCGCGCAGTTCGAACGTGAGGTCACCGGCGAGCGCATCCGCGACAAGATCGCCGCCTCGAAGAAGAAGGGCCTCTGGGTCGGCGGCGTCGTGCCGCTCGGTTACAAGGTCGTCGATCGCAAGTTGATGATCGACGAGGCGGAAGCGCCGATCGTCCGACTGATCTTCGAGCTTTATTGCGCCCTCGGCTCGATGATCGCCGTCATGCGCGAGCTGCGCGGGCGCGGGGTCGTCACCCGGACCCGCACGTTGTCCTCCGGCAGGACGATCGGCGGGATCGCGTTCACCAAAGGGCCGCTCGCCTATCTCCTCAAGAACCGGACGTATCTCGGTGAGATCAACCATGGGCAAACGAGCTATCCCGGCGAGCATCCAGCCCTGATCGACAGGACCGTGTTTGAAAGGGCTCCCGCAAGGCCGCCCGCCCGTAAAGACGCGTCATGCACAGACCGAAACCGTCTCCGCCAGTGCAAACCGGTCTCTGCCATCTCGGCCTTTCGACCTCCACGAAAATAAATCCGCCGCCCAGAGACACCGAGGCGCAATGAGGCGGTGGAGACGAAAAAGACCGCGAGAGACCACGCCGAGGCAACATCTCCTCTGACAACCCTCGGATATTTCGGGGCTTTCAGCAGACGACACAAAGTGCGCCGAAACTGGGGACTGGCTGGTGGGGGAGGTAGGACTTCGAACTTCGAACCGGTCTCTGGTTGTCTGTTCGGAATCTTCGAGTATGACAACATTCGATCCTGTTTTTGCGGAGCTCGCCAAAACCGTTCGAGACTTCGAACCGGTCTCCGGCGAAGTTCGAACCGGTCTCTGCGGAAGCTGCTGAATTGGCTGGCGGAAAAAGTTATCGACGCCCAGAGACCGGGCGTGTAAATTGACGCCGGAAGCCCCTATTTCAAGTCTCTGATAGGCGCCTTTTGCATTTTCGGCCCGCAAGTCCCGGATATGTCGGCGCTATTCGTGGAGACGGAAAACCATGTAATATCAAATGTTTGGCTGGTGGGCCGGGCAGGACTCGAACCTGCAACCAGACCGTTATGAGCGGCCGGCTCTAACCATTGAGCTACCGGCCCGACCGGGGCGCCTACCGAGGGTAAAGCGCAAAACGCGCGCGGTGGCAATGCGGTCTCGCATCAATGGGCCGCTCGCGCCCGCGCCCCTTTGTCCAGCCGACCCAAGTCCTCGGCGAGTCCGGTCGAATCGCCGCGCCGCGCGCTCTAGTTCAGGGTCGCCGCCGGGCGTCGAGCGGCCACGGGCGCGTCCTCAAAGCCAACGGCGCGGTCAACGATATAGAGCGGCCGGCGCTTCGCCTCTGCATAAATGCGCCCGACATAGAGCCCGATGACGCCGGTCATCAGCATGTTGGCCCCGCCGAGCGCGGCGATGATCACGATCGTCGAGCTCCAGCCGCGCTCGAGGCTCGGGTCACTGAGGGCCGACCGCGCGATCACGCTCAATCCGTAGACGAACGCGAGCGCGGACACAGCGGCGCCCATCCACAGCGCGAGGCGAAGCGGGGCGTCGGAGAACGAGATGATTCCGTTCGCCGCCAGCGCGACCATCTTGCGCAGCGAATATTTGCTTTTCCCCGCGGCGCGCGGCGGGCGATCGAAGGTCACGCTTCCCTGGCGGAACCCGATCCAGGCGAACATGCCGCGCACGAACCGGTCACGCTCGGGCATGGCGAGAAAGCAATCGAGCGCCCGTCGATCGACCAGGCGGAAATCGCCGGCGTTGCGCGGCGGCGAGACGTCGCCGAGCCGCCCCATGAGTTGGTAGAAGAGATCCGCCGTCGCGCGCTTGAACCGGCTTTCGCCTTGACGCGAGGCGCGCTCGGCCGACACGACGTCGTAGCCTTCCTTCCATTTGGCGACCATCGCTAGCACGACTTCTGGCGGGTCCTGCAGATCGGCGTCCATCACAATGACCGCGCGGCCTGTAGCGTGGTCGAGCCCGACGGTGATTGCGATCTGGTGGCCGAAATTGCGCGACAGCATGATCAGTCGGTAGCGCTTGTCGGCGCGCGCCTTGGCCTCGATCACGATCGCGCTCGTATCTTTAGAACCGTCGTCGACGACAATCACTTCGGCCGGCGCGTCGAGCGCCCCGAGCAGGGCGTCGAGGCGCTTCAGCAGGATCGGGATGACGGCCTCTTCGTTGAAGATCGGCACGACGAGGGAATAAGTCGGCGGCATGGGGAGCGGCCTTGTCCAGGAAACAAAGTCCAGACACTATCTGGCAAAGGCCTAAACAAAGGCTTTGCGGCGCGCGGGGTGGAGAGGCGCTATTCCGTCAACGCCCTGTCCGATAGATTGGTTAAATAAAAACGGGAGCGTAAGCTCGGTTGCCCGCCACTTCCGCTCTCGATTGCTGAGGAGGAGGAAAGATTATGCGCGTTGTCAGGACTTTGGCGGCTCTGGCCGCACTGGCGTTGGCCCCGTTTCCGGCTCATGCGACGACATTCATCCCCGGCAAGTTCGTCACAGGGTCGCAGAGCGTTTGGGGCGACGACCCGGCTCCGGGCAATATCTCCTTCCTACTGGAAAACGAATTCGACTCGGTCTTCGCGCCATCTGGCTTGCTGGAGGTGGGCATTCCCGGCGCGGCCGGATTCTCCATGATCTTCGACGGCCCCGACCCCATAATCACCTACTTGCCGGCGAGCGGCACGCCCGGTCCGCTCGTCGCCGATCTGCTCGATCCTGTCGACACCTCTTCCGGCGCCCTCGGAGGCGAGGTGGTCACGGCCGCGCTCAACGTCATCTTCTCCGATGATAATCTGCTGGCGCATGCGCCTGGCGTCGCGTTTGGCGACCTCGTGTTGCAGAACCTTGAATCGCTGGTCGGCGACCCCGAACTCGGCTTCGGCCCGGAGATCGCGGAACTCGACGGCATGCCGGTGCGCGACGTCTTGTCCGAGGCCAATCCGCTGCTTGGCGGCGGCGCGAGCCCGTTCACTCCGCAAGAGGTGTCTTCGCTACTGCAAGACGTAAACATGTCCTTCACCGTCGGCCTGGTAACGCCTTTCGCCATGGAGCACCTCGCGTTCCCCGCGACGGCGCCTGTCCCAGAGCCGTCGACCTGGGCGATGCTGGTCATCGGCTTCGCCGGCCTCGGCTTCGTCCGCTATCGGGCGTCGCGAAACGGCAAGGAGATCGCGGGCTCAAGCGGCCCAGCGCAAAGCCGCGGCTGAAAACTCGGACGCTACTTTCCCCGCGCCAGGTCTGCTAGGATGGTTAAAATGCGTTAACCGGCGTCCCGCTCGGAGTTGGTCATGGAATATGAAAACATGCCCGAGTCCTCGAATATCGAGGATCGGCGCGGACAACGCAGCGGGGCGGTCGGCGCCGGCGGATTGGGCATCGGCGTCATCGTCGTCATTTTCGCCATCAGTTATTTCACCGGCATTTCGCCCCAGATCCTGATGGGCGGGGCCGAAATGATCGGCGTCGGGAAACAGAGCGCGCCGCCGCAACCAAGCAAGCCGCCCGACCCCAACGATCCAATGGTCGGTTTTCTCTCCAAGGTCGTAGGCGGGACAGAAGGAGTTTGGGCGGAAGTGCTGCCGGCGCAGGCGCACGTCAAATACCAGCCGGCGCCGCTCGTGATCTATGATGGCGCGACGCGGTCGGGATGCGGAGGCGCGCAATCGGCGATGGGGCCGTTCTACTGTCCAATCGACAAGAAGGTGTACCTCGACACCTCCTTCTTTCGCGACATGAAGACCAAGTTGGGCGGCGGCGGCGAATTCGCCTATTCCTATGTGGTGGCGCACGAGATCGGCCATCACGTGCAGGACGAACTCGGCATTCTCGACAAGGTCGACAACATGAAGCAGCGGGTCAGCCAGACCCAGGCCAACGCGCTGTCCGTCAGGGTCGAGTTGCAGGCCGACTGCCTGGCGGGCGTGTGGGCCAACCATGCCGACGCCAAATGGAAGATCCTCGAACCGGGCGACGTCGAACGGGCGCTGGCGACGGCGCAGGCGATCGGGGACGACCGGCTGCAGACCTCGGCGCGCGGCTACGCCGTGCCGGACAGCTTCACCCACGGCTCCTCGGCGCAGCGGCAGAAATGGCTGACCGCCGGCTTGAAGAGCGGCGACATCAACAGCTGCGACACGTTCTCGAATTGAGCGGCGAGGACCCTCGTCCGCTTATTCCGGGCGAGACCTGTAGACGCGGTCGCTGACCGCGTCGCCGCGCTCCAAAGGACGTTCGGAAGAACGCCCGTCTGAGGACGGGTTATCGAGTGCGACGACAATCGCTCTCGCTTTGTTGGATCGTCGCTTCGCGTAAGGGGCATGTCGGCGCGCTCTCCCCGCAAATGGCGTCAGGCTTGACGCGGCGTCGACGCGAGACTATCTCTTGTTCATGATTTGTTCCAACTCTTACGTTACGGAACATGAGCATGAACCAGACCCTGATCCGCACCGCGACCCCGGACCCGCGTCATCGCCCCGAGGCGATCGCCGAACGCATCCTGCCCGCCGATCTCAGGCGCGGTCGCGGCGCCGCGACCAACGCCACAGGCCGCTTCGAGCTTCAGAAGCGGGAAGATTTCGACGACGGCTGGACGCACGACGAAGCGCCCGAACCGCTGGCGACCGAGGTCACGTGGGAAAAGCCCAAGGCCATCATCACCCGCAACGAATCGCCTGACATTGGCTTCGACCGGTCGATCAATCCCTATCGCGGCTGCGAGCATGGCTGCTTCTACTGCTATGCGCGACCGTCCCACGCCTATATGGGACTTTCCCCCGGGCTCGACTTCGAAACCAAGCTGTTCGCCAAGGAGCGCGCCGCCGAGCTTCTGGAGCGCGAGCTCGCCTCGCCCAAGTACAAGCCCGCGCCCATCGCCTTCGGCGCCAACACCGACCCCTATCAGCCGATCGAGCGGCAATATCGCATCACCCGGTCGCTGATCGAGAGGCTCGCTCAAGCCCGCCACCCGCTCACCATCGTGACCAAATCGAACCTCATTCTCCGCGACCTCGACCTCCTGGCGCCGATGGCGCGCGACAATCTGGTCAAGGTCTTCGTCTCGGTGACGACGCTCGACCGCGGGCTCGCCCGCCAGATGGAGCCGCGCGCGCCGACACCGCAGAAGCGCCTCGAGGCGATCGAGGCGCTCAACGACGCCGGCGTGCCCGCTGGCGTGATGGCCGCGCCGGTCATTCCGGCGATCAACGACGAGGAATTGGAGACGATCCTGACCCGCGCCTATTCGGCCGGAGCGCGCGAGGGCAGCTATGTGGTGCTGCGGCTGCCGAACGAACTGCGCGACATGTTCCGCGAATGGCTGCAAGTCCACTATCCCGATCGGCTCAAGCGCGCGGTGTCGCTCATGCAGTCGATGCGCGAGGGCAAGGACTATGAGGCCAAGTGGGGCCGGCGCATGGCGGGCTCGGGGCCTTATGCCTGGATGATCGGACGCAGGTTCGAGATGGCCGCGCGCCGCCTCGGCTACCGCGAGACGTCGCGGGCGCTGCGCACTGACTTGTTCCGCAAGCCGACTGTGAAGGCGAGCGAGGCCGCCGCGCAGCTCAGCCTGTTCTAGCGTAGACTGGGACGCATGCGTCTCAGCAATTGCTACAATTTCCAGGATTTTCGGCGCCTCGCAAAGGCGCGGTTGCCGGGCCCGATCTTCGACTATATCGATGGGGCGGCGGAGGACGAGTCAACTTACCGCCGCAATACGGCGAGTTTCGAAAGCTGCGACCTCGTGCCCCGCGTCCTGCGCGGCGTCGATGCGGTCGACCTCAGCGTCACCGTCATGGGCCAGAAGCTCGCCGTGCCGTTTTATTGCTCGCCTACGGCCTTGCAGCGTCTGTTCCATCATCAGGGAGAGCGCGCCGTCGCGGCCGCTGCTGCGAAGCTCGGAACCATGTTCGGCGTCTCGTCTCTCGGCACGGTCAGCCTCGAGGAACTGCGGAAGGCGTACGACACGCCGCAGATCTACCAGTTCTATTTCCACAAGGATCGGGGACTCAACCGCGCCATGATGCAGCGGGCGAAGGAGGCTGGCGTCCAGGTCATGATGCTGACCGTCGACAGCATTACCGGGGGCAACAGGGAGCGCGATCTCCGGACCGGTTTTTCGATTCCCTTTCGCCTGACACTTGGCGGAATGGCCCGGTTCGCGATCAAGCCGGCCTGGGGTCTCAGCTATCTAACTCACGAACGTTTCCGGCTGCCGCAGCTCGAGCAGCATGTCGACATGAGCGGGGACGCCTTGTCGATCAGCCGCTATTTCACCGAGATGCTCGACCCGACCATGAACTGGGACGACGTGGCTGGCATGGTCCGGGACTGGAACGGTCAATTCTGTTTGAAGGGCCTGATGTCGCCTGGCGATGCGATCCGTGCGGCCGAAATCGGCTGCACGGGTGTCGTTGTGTCGAATCATGGCGGGCGGCAGCTTGATGGGTCGCGGGCGTCATTCGACCAGCTGGCGGAAATCGTCGACGCTGCGGGCGACCGGATCGATGTGCTGATGGACGGGGGCGTCCAGCGCGGATCGCATGTGCTGAAGGCGCTGTCGGTCGGCGCGAAGGCCGTCGGAATCGGGCGCTACTATCTCTTTCCCCTTGCCGCGGGCGGCGAGACGGCCGTGGAGCGGGCGCTTCGCTTCCTGCGCACCGAGATCGAGCGCGACTTGCGGCTCATGGGTTGCGCCAGGATCAGCCAGCTCTCACGCGAGAACCTCCGTTTCCGGTAGGAACGCCGGGCGCGCCGTTCAAGCGGCGGTCGTCTCGCGCAATGCAGTCGAGCGGGGTCCCGCCGTCCTGGCTTGCGGGACAGGGCGTCGGCCGTCGTCGCCTCGGGAAGCCTTAGCCGCGCCGGCGTCACGCCGTCGGTCGCGCGCTCGCTCCGCCAGGAGTTCGGTCGGATCCCGATCAAGCGGCAATGCCGAGGCGTCGCGCACGTCGCTCAGGTTGAGGCCGATATCGGCCAGCTCGCGGCGATCCATATTTGCCAGCGCCCGCAGCGTCGCGCGCGCGGTCGCGACGCGGAACGGCCAAGACGCCGCTCGTCTCGCTCCAAGGCCAATTGTTCGCCATATGCGGTTTTCGGGAATCATGGCTTCACGTCCTTTCTCCCGGCTAAGATCGGACGCCAGGGCTTGCGGCGCCAGAGACAGCTCAGTACAGTCTCGCCAAACTGTACCAATCCACTGGCTGTACAGTTTGCAATGGAGCCTGTATGGACGATCGGCCTGCCTCTCGCGTCGAGACGACTGCGGCGTTCATCCGCGGCCGCATAGCGAGCCGCGCCCTCGCCCGGGGCGCCCGGCTCCCCTCGGTGCGTGAGCTAGCGGTCAAGCTCGAAGTCTCGAAATCGACGGTCGTAGAGGCTTACGACCGGCTCGCGGCTGAGGGCGCAGTCGTCGCCCGGCGCGGCTCGGGATTTTTCGTCGCGAGCGCCGCCCGCCCACTCGCTCTGACGAACGCAGATCCGCCGCCTGAGCCCGCGATCGACCCGTCGTGGATCAATCGGCACGCTATGGTCGGCTCGCCCGATTTCCTCTGTCCAGGCGCAGGTTGGCTACCCAATTCCTGGGTGCTCGATCTTGGCGTCCAGCGGGCATTGCGCCTTGCCGCGCGCGAGGATCCTCAGCGCCGGCGCCAGTATGACGAACCGCTCGGCTATGCGCCGTTGCGGCGCCTGTTCTCCGTGCGCCTCGCCGAGCGCGCCGTGCTGGCCGATTTCGACCAGATTGTCGTGACGGATTCCTGCTCGCAGGCGCTCGATCTCGTCTGCCGCTTTCTCATCAGTCCGAATGACACGGTGGTCATCGACGATCCCTGCTATTTCAATTTCCATTCGCTCCTGCGCGCCAATCGCGCGCAGAGTGTCACGGTCCCGATGACCCCGGACGGCCCCGACGTCGCCGAGCTTGAGCGCGTGTTCGCCGAGCATCGCCCGCGTCTCTATCTCACCGGCGGAGGGTTGCAGAACCCAACCGGGGTCACACCCTCGGCGGCGACCGTCCATCGGGTGCTGAGACTGGCTGAGGAGCATGACGTGCTGATCCTCGAGGACGACACGTTCGCAGATTTCGAGGCTGAGCCTTCGACGCGGCTCGCCGCGCTCGATGGCCTGCGCCGGGTCGTGCAGGTCGGCAGCGCCACCAAGGCTGTCGGCGCCGCGATGCGCTGCGGCTATATCGCCGCGCGCGAGGACTGGATCGGGCAGCTTGTCGACCTCAAGCTCGCGACGACCATGGGCAACAGCGCGACGGGAGCGCACATTCTGCATCGAGTGCTGACGGAAAGCGGATATCGGCGCCATCTCGATGGCTTGCGGCGGAAGCTTGCCGACTCCATGGGACGGACGTTGCAGAACCTTCGCCGCCACGGTCTCGTCCCCTGGATCGAACCGCGCGCCGGCATTTATCTATGGGCTCGCCTGCCCGAAGGCGTCAGCGCCGCGGACGTCGCCCGCTACGCGCTGACCAGGAAGGTGATGTTCGCGCCGGGCCCAGCCTTCAGCGCCTCCGATGAAGCGTGCGGCTTCCTGCGCTTCAACGTCGCCCGCTGCAGCGACCCCCGCGTCTACGAGGTTCTTGACGAAGCGATCGCTGCTGTTCCGCGTCGCGAGCCAGCCCAGGCGCATGCCGCGCTTTAAGCTCATCCTTGAATATGACGGCGCGCCGTTTGTCGGCTGGCAGCGGCAGGAGAACGGCCTCTCGGTTCAGGAAGCTTTAGAGGGCGCTCTGTTCGCGATGACGGCTGAGCGCGCGACCGCCCATGGCGCGGGGCGCACGGACGCTGGAGTGCATGCGCAGGGCCAGGTGGCCCATGTCGACCTGGAGCGCGACTGGGCTCCGTTTCGGCTTAGCGAGGGGCTCAATGCGCTCCTTCATCCCCATCCGGTTGCGATTGTCGGCGCCGAGCGCGTGGACGCCCATTTCGACGCGCGTCACAGCGCGAGCGCTCGCCACTATCACTATCGCGTCGTCAATCGCCGCGCGCCCCTCACCTTCGAGCGCGGCTCAGCCTGGCGGGTTAAGCCGCGCCTCGACGCCGAGGCGATGCACGCCGCGGCGCGCGCGCTCATCGGCCGGCACGATTTCTCCACCTTTCGCGATTCGCAATGCCAGGCGAATTCGCCGATTCGCACGCTCGACCAGCTCGATGTCAGGCGGGAGGGCGACGAGGTTCTGTTTGAGGCGAGCGCGCGCTCATTCCTGCATCGGCAGGTGCGCTCGATGGTCGGCACGCTGGTCGAGGTTGGCGCCGGCCGCTGGAGCGCCGACGCCTTCGAGGCGGCGTTCGAGGCCGCCGATCGCAGCCGCTGCGGCCCGGTGGCTCCGCCGCACGGCCTTTATCTGGTCCGCGTCGACTACCCCGAGACTTGAGCGAAATAGCGCTCCAGCGCGCGCTCATAGATGCGCGACAGCGCTTCGAGATCGTCGAGCGCGACCCGCTCGTCGACGCCATGGATGGTGGCGTTGACCAGGCCAAGCTCGACCACCGGACAGGCGTTCTTGATGAAGCGCGCGTCCGAAGTCCCCCCGCCAGTTGAAAGCGAAGGCTTCCGCCCGGTCACGTCCGTAACCGCTTCGGCGACGAGATCGGTGAACGGCCCCGGCTTGGTTAAGAACGCAACCGCGTTGGTCGGCTCGAAGGTTAGCGTCGCACGCCCGCCAACGTCCGCCGACGCCACCCGGCGCTTGATTTCGGCGGCGAGAGAATCGGGCGTCCACAGATCGTTGAAGCGGATGTTGAACTTGAGGCGCACCTCGCCCGGAATGACGTTGAACGCTGGATTGCCGACGTCGACCGAGACCACTTCGAGGTTGGTGGGCTCGAAATCGGCGTTCCCTTTGTCGAGCGGCGGCGAGAGAAGCGCCGTCAGCACAGGCGCGAGCGCAGGAATCGGATTGTCGGCGATCTGCGGATAGGCGGCGTGGCCCTGGCGGCCGCGGATTGTTATCCGTCCGTTGAGCGAGCCGCGCCGGCCGTGCTTCATGGTGTCGCCGACCGCTTCGACTGAGGTCGATTCGCCCAGGATGCAATGGTCGAACGTTTCCCCCTTGGCGAGCGCCCAGTCGATGAGCTTGACCGTGCCGTTGACCGCCGGTCCTTCTTCGTCGCCAGTGATGAGGAAGCTGATTGAGCCTGCGAACACGCCCTTGGCGATGAAGCGCATGGCGGCCGCCGCAGCGGCGGCGACGCCGCCCTTCATGTCGCAGGCGCCACGGCCCCAGAGGTGACCATCGGCGATCTCGCCCGCGAACGGGTCGAAGCGCCAGAGCGCTTTATCGCCCGGCGGCACGACGTCGGTGTGGCCGGCGAAGGCGAGATTGGGCTTGGCCGTGCCGAAGCGCGCGTAAAGATTGAGAACGGCAGGCGTTCCCGGCGCCTCGAACGTCACCAGTTCGGCGACGAAACCGCCCTCAGTCAGCAGATCGCGCAAGTAGGGCAGCGCGCCGCCGTCGGTTGGCGTCACCGAGGGAAAGCGGATGAGCGCGCGCGCGATCTCGAGCGCCGAGGGCGGCGCGGGTAGGCCAGCGCCCATGCGGAACTCTACCTCGGGCGCATTTCGCGCACCGGCGCGGCCCAATCGAGGCCGGCGTCGTAGATCGGCGGCTCGGTGTTGGACAGAAGATTCCACAAGCCGGTGTGCGGGCTGCGTTTCAGGGACTTGATCAGGACCCGCCCGTCGCTGAGGCCGCAGACGCACATCCGGCCGACGAGACTGTCATCCGGCGGATTGTGGATGTCGTCGTAGAAGACGAGCCAGTTGTCGAACAATACGCCAAGCGAATGGCCGCGGATCTGCACCGCGACCGTCATCGGCTTCGAGTTCGAGAGGCGCGTCGACGTCGTCAAATGGCCCCTGGCCATCGGCGTAGAAATGCGCGACCGCGCCCGCGCCGACATAGCCGATCAGCGGCGCGCTGGGGGGCCGCGGCGGTCCGCCGCCGATGAGGCGGGGCGGCTCGATGCCGAGATAATCGGAAACGGTCGCAATCTCGTCGGCGCGCAGGCGGCGGTGCCCATTGAGAAGGTCGGTGACGGCGGAGGGCGAGCGGCCGAGCGCCTTGGCGAGGCCGCTTCGGGTTTTGCCGGTTCTTTTGAGCCCGGCGCGGATCCATTCAACGGTCAAAGCGGAAGCTCCTGCAACTTGCCTTCTCCAAGCGAAAGGCGTGGGACGCTCTGGCGCGTCCGGGCCATCGAACACCTGCCAACTCACGGTATTAACCTCATTTCCGGAAAAACCGCAATTCAAAAAAACAGAATCTTGACACACCATTCTGTTTTGCACGATACTGAACAAAGAGGGAACATAACACAGCAAAACAGAAGGGGCAAGCACCATGATTACCTCTCGCCGCCGCCGTCCACCAAAAGTCGACACCGAGCGAGCAGAAGCTGTGCGCTCCTCCGCCCGTCATCTCAAGGACTTGCAGCGCGCTCAGCGGCATCACCCGGCGAGCGTCCGGGTCAGCGCTCGCGGCTTGCCGAAATTCGTAGCTCCCATCCTTGAGCAGTCCTATTGCACCTCGCCGGCGGCTTTGTGCGTGGAGCTGGCGGAGATGGGGGACCGGGCGCAGTCGGCCAACTCGGCGGAACTGGCGAAGCTGGCGGAACTTGGGGCGGAACTGTCCGAGCTGGACGCGGAATTGGCGGAGTTGCTCAAATGAGCGCCGCCCGAAAGCCGGCCAAGCGCACCCGCAAATCGCCACAGGAGCTGCTTGACGCTGTCCAGGGGCGGCTCGACGCGACCCCCGAGCGCCTCGCCCGCGCCAAGGACGCGGGGCAGACGCCGACCCTCGACGCCAGCCGGACGCGCCGGATGCTCGACCCGTTCGACACCATGCGCGCGAACCGGCTGCTGGCGCCGACTGACCCGAAGCTCAACGACATCCGTTGGCTGGTCGGCGAATCGCTGCGCCGCACCCATCATCGCGCCCGGCTCGATCAGTTGCGGGCGGTCGCGCCCGACCGGCTCGGCTCGACCGGCTTCGGACCGCGCCACGGCCTGCCGCAGGCCGATGTCGCCCTTCAGGCCCGCGACCGGCTGAGGGAAGCCGAGGACCGGGTCGGCCCGCATGCGTGGCCGATCGTGACCCGGATCGTCATCGAAGGGGCGGGCGTGCGCGATTGCCGCGGCTTTGTCCCCGAACTCGCCACCCCCTGGCGCGCCGACGCGGTGGTCTCCGATCGCCTGCGCGTGGCGTTGGACATGCTCGGCGGGCTGATGGGGGTCACGGCGCGGCGAGACAAGCGGGCGGAATGACGGCGCCTCGCCGAGCTTGGCGGCGGACAGATCCCCAACAGGAGCATAACCCATGAGTTTCAACATCGTCGCCATGATTTGCGTAGTGGGAATGGCGCCGCAAGATTGCTCGCCAATGCCCGGGTATTCGCGAGACGTGGCCATTATCGGCTCGGTGTCGAACGAACTCTGGTGTGGCGTCGAGGCGCAGCAGGACCTCGCCAAAAGCGCGCCATTCCGCAACCTCGCGGAAGGCGAGTTCATCAAGATCATGTGCGTCAAAAACGGCTGATGGTCCACGGCGAATACCGTGGAAATCGCCTTCTCCGGCTTCGGGGCCACGGCGTCCGAAGCCGTTGAGTCGATGCAAAACCGCCTGCTCCCGCCGGCAACCCCGGCGTTCCCGCCGAATAGAGGTCGATAAATGACGAGAGACCAATCGCCCATTTGGATTGGCCTTGCCGATCTTCTCCTCTGTATTCTTTCCGTCGTCATCGTCGCAGTGGCGCCGACCAAGGCCAGAGTGGACGGCGTCAAGCCGAAGGCGGAGTTTCTGATCACCGCCGACTGGAAGGTTGAGCTCGATTCCGACGTCGATCTTTGGATCGTCGGACCGGAGAAGAAGCCAATCTTTTACGGCTCGCGCGAGGTCGGGTGCGCGTCGCTCGATCGCGACAGCCTGGGCTATTCGACATCGCAGATCACGCTCGCCGATGGCTCGATGGCTCAGTCGGAGTCGAACAAGGAAACGGCGACGATCCGGTGCATCGCGCCGGGCCATTATGACGTCGGGGTCAACCTCTATTCCGACCGGGAGCTCGCCAAGGGCGTGCGGTCGATCCCGGTGCGGGTCGAGATCACCGGGCTCAACCCGCAGGTCACGACTCTCTCCGCCAAGGACGTCGTCCTCGATCAGATCGGGCAGACCGTCAACGTCGCGAGCTTCGATCTCTCGCCGGACGGCCAGATCACGCTTGTGGAGCCGCCGCTCGAGCCGATCACCGACGCCTACAAACGCGATAGGCCGTGAAGGGGCGGCCGCTTCGACATGGTACGCGGCGCGCGGACAGAAAAATACACTCAAGCGACTGAAATTGTTTAGTCGCGGACAGATCCGCGCACCTCGTCCCATACCCAAAAGCGGTGGCGCATCGGCCGTCAGCCGCCCGCGCTGGAGACCCCGCCCAGCCGCTTCTGCAGGAAGATGCGCTTGTGCCCGGGCGGGTAGTCCAGCTCGCCAAAGACCTGATAGCCGAGCTTGCGGTAGAAGCCCGGGGCTTGGAAGCTGAACGTGTCGACCCAGGCCGAGTGGCAGCCGCGCGCGAGCGCCCGGGCCTCGGCGCCGGCCATCAGTTCCCGCCCGATCCCCTTCTCCCGTAGCGCGTCGCTGACCCACAGATAGCGGGTGAAGAGCCAGCCCGAGTAGGTTTCGCCCGCGAGCCCCGCCGCGATGCTCCCACGATCGCGGGCGAACACGGCGAGCGGACGCCATTGCTGATGGCCCGGCCACCGGCTTTCGTTGAACGCTTCCAGCCCGTTCGGCAGCACCTCGAGGTCGGCCTCGCTCGGCGCGTCCTCGATGTCGAAGCGAAGTCCGGAAGGCGACGCCATGGCCAATTCCCCTTGAAGAGTCTCGATGAACCAAGGGTCAGGGAACCCTAGTCGAGCTTATGCGTTTCACCAATTGACCACGATGCATTCACGTCAAATTCAGACGTCAAGACCATAATCTGGCGGTGACTTGCAAACCTGGAGGAAAGCATGGACTTGCGCACTCTGTCCCGCGGCGCGATCGCCGCCATCGCCGGCGCGACGATGCTCGCCGCCTCAAGCGCGCCCGCACCCGCCTTTACCCTCTCGTCCCCCTCGCTCGAACAGCCGGTCGTCAGTGCAAACGTTGAGTCCGTCTGGTGGCACGGCGGGTGGCATCGCGGATGGCACGGCGGATGGCACGGCGGATGGCATCGCGGATGGGGATGGCGCGGCGGCTGGCATCGCTACGGAGGCGGCTGGGGCCCGCGATATGGCTTTGCTCCGGTCTATCACTGCTGGTGGGGCCCCTGGGGCCGCCGCTGCGGGGTCTGACGCGCGCGATCGGGGAGCGCCGCTCGACGGGCGGCGCTAACCCTCCATTTTCTCCAATAGCGCCTCGGAGACCTCGAAATTGGCGGTGACGGTCTGGACGTCGTCGTTATCTTCGAGCGCGCCGATGAGGCGCAGGATCTTCTCGCCCGCTTCGTCATCGACGGCGATGGTGTTCTGCGGCCGCCAGACAATCGAGGCCTTGAGCGGCTCGCCGAACTTCGCCTCTAAGGCCTTCTGGGAGTCGAGCAGCGCCGCGACCGAAGTCACGACCTCGTGCTCCTCCGGGCCCGAGACGACATCGTCCGCGCCGGCCTCGATCGCCGCCTCGAGCATCGCGTCGTCATCGGCGACCTTGCGGTCGAAGACGATGAGCCCCACGCGATCGAACATGAATGAGACCGCGCCCGTTTCGGCCAGCGCGCCGCCCGCCTTGGTGAAATAGGAGCGCACTTCGCCCGCGGTTCGGTTGCGGTTGTCGGTCAACGCCTCGACGATCACCGCCACGCCGCCCGGCGCATACCCCTCGTAGCGCACCTCGTCGTAGTTCTCGGTGTCCGCTGAGGACGCCTTCTTGATCGCGCGATCGATATTGTCCTTGGGCATATTCTCGGCTCTGGCCGCGAGCACCGCGGCGCGCAGCCGCGCATTCATCGCCGGATCGGGCAAGCCAAGCTTCGCGGCGACTGTGATTTCGCGCGCCAGCTTGGAGAAGAGCTTGGAGCGGATCGCGTCCTGCTTGCCCTTCTTGTGCATGATATTCTTGAACTGACTATGGCCGGCCATCTTCGCCTCGGTTGACCCTTCAATTGCGCGGGGTTGGGGTGGGGTGATAATCTGCGGCCCCTATACGCCTGGGCCGACGGGCAGGGAAGCTTGGAAAACTCGTTTGTCTGGCGATGCGCCCGGGACTGTTCGCCAGCTCATCTCACCTGACTTTAATTTAATTTTCGTCCGGCCTAGGACGGACAGGACCGTTGCGGTAGATACCTCCAGCTAATCGGCTTGAGCGTCCTTGCTGGGACGCCAGGGTTCAATTCAATTGGGGGGGAACATGAAGCGGCTTCTGCTGATGAGCGCCTCACTGCTGGCGCTTATGGCCGCAGCCCCGATCGCCTCGGCGACAACCTTTCTCGCCATTGGCGACCCCGTCGACTTTCGGGTGCCGGCCACCGGCACGTACGAGATTCTTGCCTACGGCGCGGCCGGCGGAGGTTTGGAGCCAGGAAAGGGAGCCAAGATCAATGGCGATTTTTCCCTGGAAGCCGGACAGGTATTGCAGATCGCCGTTGGCGGCGAAGGGAAAACCGCAACCTACGGCGCCAGTGGAGGTGGTGGCGGCAGCTTTGTCATCGGCCCGTACAGCAAACCCTTGGTGATCGCCGGCGGCGGTGGCGGCAGCGCCCCAAAAACCGACAGCGATATGGCGGGGTACGGCGGCCAGACCGCCAAGGACGGGGGTGACGGACAAGGCTCGCTCATTGAGAAAGGCAAGGGCGGCAGCAGCGGCGGAGGCGGCAGTGGCGGCGGCGGCGGTTTTGCCGGGCCCGGCTACTATGGAAACGGCCCTAACGCAGGCGGTCGAGGAGGTCTTTTGGGGCTCAATGGCGGGGTGAGCACAGGAGGAGGCGACGGGGGATTTGGCGGCGGCGGCGGCAGCGATGTCTTTTATCGGAGAACTCAGAAGTACTTTGGCGGCGGCGGCGGGGGGCGGCTACAGCGGCGGGGGCGGCGGCCAGGGAGCCCTACCAATCGACTACGGATTCAATGGCGCCGGCGGCGGCGGTGGCGGCTCGTTCGATGGCGGGACGAATCCGGTTCTGGTTGGCGATTTCCGTGTCGGGAATGGCGAGGTCGACATTACCGAGATTGCGGGAGCAGGAGCGCCCACGGTCCCCGAGCCCTCCACCTGGGCGATGATGGCGGCGGCTTCGCCGCCCTCGGGCTCGCCGGCCTGCGCCGCCGCCGGAAGGCTTGATCTCGGCAAAAGCCCGTCAAGCCTCGAGCCCCGAAGCTCAAACGACCTTCGTGGGTCGAGATCCTGTCAAAAGGGGTCGCGCTCATAGCGGGCGAAAAGGTCCTGCCGGGGGAGAGCCAACCGGGATAAAAGCGTCGCACGATGGGTCGCTCCTGGTATAACCGAGTTCGGCTCCCTCTTGGTCATCCCACCGTGTCGCTCGCCGCCGTCTCGATCGCGCCCGGGGTTGATTATTTCCCCGGGTTTCTCGACCGCGCCGCACAAGCAGCGCTGCGGGACGAAGTGGTGGCGATCCTTAAGCTTGCGCCCCCATTTCGCCCGCGCATGCCGCGCACCGGTAAGTCATTTTCGGTCAAAATGAGCAATTGCGGACCCCTCGGCTGGGTCTCGGATGAAACCGGCTATCGCTATCAGCCGACGCATCCGGAGACCGGGCGCCCGTGGCCGGCCATGCCGTCAACGCTCCTTGCCGCCTTTGCGGCGATCGCCCCTGACGCGCCACCGCCAGAGGCCTGCCTCATCAATGTCTACAACCCTGCGGCGCGGATGGGCCTGCACCAAGACCGCGACGAAGAGGAACTGACCGCCCCGGTCGTGTCGTTATCGCTCGGCGATACGGCGCTGTTCCGGGTTGGCGGGCTTCAACGCAATGCGCCGACCCGCACGTTCCGCCTGGCCTCGGGCGACGCGATGTCGCTTGCCGGCGAGGGCCGTCTCGCATTCCACGGCGTCGATCGCATCATCGCCGGCTCATCGACCCTCCTGCCTCAGGGCGGCAGGATCAATCTGACGCTCCGCCGGGTGACCAGGGCGCCGCGCTAAGCTTTATTCGCCGCTGGACGCGGGCTCCTGCCTCGGCGCGGCTCTCGGCCCGCCCTTGGAGACGCCGACCATCGCCGGCCGCAGCACCCGATCGCCGATCGTCCAGCCGCTCTGGACCACTTGGGAGACCGTGCCCGAGGGAACCGTGTCGTCGGGCGCCTCGAAAATCGCCTGGTGAAAGTTGGGGTCGAATCTCTGGCCTTTGGGGTCGAGCTTCTTCACCCCATGGCGGCCGAGCGCCGCCTCGAGGTCGCGCGCGGTCAGTTCGACCCCCTCGATCAAGGAGCGGATGGAAGGATCGGCGCTCGCGCGCGCTTCCGCCGGCAAATGCTCAAGCGCGCGCGAAAGGTTGTCCACTACGGTCAGCATGTCGCGCGCAAAGCCCGTCACCGCATAGGTCTTGGCGTCGGACACCTCGCGTTCCGTGCGCCGGCGCAGATTCTCCATCTCCGCCAGAGTGCGCAGCACGCGGTCCTTCAATTGGGTGTTTTCGGCGTTCAGCGCCTCGACCACCGCGAAACCGTTCGGTTCGCTGGACTCGGTCTCAGCGACTTCGGCCGGACCAGGCCCGGCCTGCGCGGGCGTATCCGCGCCCCATTCGGCGTTGTTATTACTCATCGTTTTATGAGCCCCATTTTGAATTTGCGACGGATATCAGGGCTGACAGACCAAAAATCAAGCGCCCGAGGAGTTGTAAACCCTTCGCTGTAGACGCCCGTCAGTCCTTGGCGAAGTCCGCCAGCAGCCGCCGTTTGATCGCCGCCTGTCGCGCCGGCGCATTGATTTTCTGCCCGGTCAGGTCGGTAATGTAGAACGAGTCCACCGCCTTCTCGCCGAAGGTGACAATATGGGCCGAGCCGATGTTGAGATTAAGGCTCGACAGCGAGGCGGTCAGATCGCGCAGCAGGCCGGGCCGGTCGAGACCGGAAACCTCGACCACCGTGTAACGACGGGAGAGATTGTTGTCGACCGTCACTTCCGGCTCGACCGCGAATGCGTCGTGCCGATCGTCGCGTGTCTGTTTCGACGGCGTCATTTCCGCCAGCCGGACCTCGCCGCGCAAGGTCTTCTCGATGTTGGAGGCGATGCGCTGGCTCCGCCGCAACTCGTCCTCGTCGCGCTCGAAAGCGCGCGAAACGAAAATGGTGTCGAGCGCCAGGCCGTCGGTCGTAGTGAAAATCTGGGCGTCGACAATGTTGCCGCCCGCGGCGGCGCAGGCGCCGGCGATGCCAGTCAGGAGCCGTGGGTGGTCGGGCGCGACCACAGTGACCGCAGTCACCCCATGAAAGGCGTCGGTCGTCACCTCCGTCGCGAGCGAACGGCCCTCTACCGCCATTGCGTGGAGCAATTTGGCGTGGGCCGCCTGCCGGGCTGGCTCCACCTTCAGCCAATAGGCTGGGTAGTGCCGCAGGGCGTACGCGTCAAACTCGGGATCGGACCAGCCGGGGAGTAACTTGAGTACCGCCTCCTGAACCGCGTCGACGCGCGCCTTGCGGTCGATCACTGAATGGCCGCCGCCTAAGACGACCTCGGTTTCCCAGTAGAGTGTGCGCAGGAGTTGGCCCTTCCAACCATTCCACACGCCCGGTCCGACCGCGCGAATGTCCGCGACGGTGAGCGTCAACAGCATCTTGAGGCGCTCTTGCGTCTGGACAAGCGCTGACAGCGCCTCGGCGGTTTTCGGGTCGAACAGGTCGCGGCCCTGCGCCATGTTGGACATGACCAGATGCTGCTCGACCAACCACGCCACGCGTTCGGTATTGGGCGGGGTGAGTCCAAGGCGCGGGCCTAGCGCCCGCGCCACCTCCGAGCCAGCGCGCGAGTGATCACTCCCCCGACCTTTGGCGATGTCGTGCAGAAACGTCGCGAGATAAAGCTCCGTGCGATGTGCAATCTGAGGCATGATTTTGGTGGCGAGCGGTAGCTCCTCGCCAAGTCGCCCCGCTTCGACCGCACTCAGTTCGCCGACAGCTCGGATGAGATGCTCATCGACCGTATAATGGTGGTACATCGAGAATTGCATCATGCCGACAACCCGGCCGAAATCGGGTATGAACCGCCCAAGCACGCCCGCTTCGTTCATCCGCCTAAGCGCGATTTCCGGCGCGTTGCGGGACGTGAGGACCTCGAGAAACAAGCGGTTGGCTTCCTTGTCCTCGCGTAAGCGGGTGTCGATGCGCTTCAAGGACTGCGTCACCAACCGGGTCGCATCCGGATGGATCGGGAGGTTCGATCGGTCGGCAATCCAAAACAGCCGGATGAGATTGACCGGATCGCGTTCGAACGCGTCGTCGCGAATGACGTTGACGCGATCCTTGTCGACCTTGAAATCCTTGGCGTCCGCGATCGCGCGGGTTCGGCGCCGGAGGCGCCCGACGAGTCGACCGAACGCCGGCGTCCGCTTGGCGTGTCGGTCTTCGAGCGCTGCGCATACGATCGCGGTAAGATCGCCGACGTCCTTGGCGATGAGAAAGTAGTGCTTCATGAACCGCTCGACGTCGATCAGTCCTGCGCGGGTCGAGTAGCCGAGCTGACGAGCGATTGGGCGCTGAACGTCGAAGCTCAGCCGCTCCTCCGCGCGGCCGGCGAGAAAGTGCAGCCGGCAGCGCACGCTCCAAAGGAACTCCTCGCATCGACGAAAGAGCGCGAACTCGCGCGGAGAGAACAGTCCGGCGTCGATCAACTCATGAGGGTTGTGAACGCGGTAAACGTATTTGGAGATCCAGAACAGTGTGTTGAGGTCGCGAAGGCCGCCTTTGCCTTCCTTCACGTTGGGCTCCACGAGATAACGCGACGCGCCTGCTTTCCTCACCCGGGTTTCGCGTTCGGCGAGCTTGGCGGCGACGAACTCGGGCGCTGTGTTGGCGACGATCTCCTTGTCGAACCGGGCCCTCAGCGTTTCGAACAGCGCCTTGTCGCCGGTGATGAAACGCGCCTCGACCAACGTGGTGCGGATCGTCATGTCGGCGCGCGCCTGTTTCAGGCACTCGTCGATTGTTCGCGTCGCGTGGCCGACCTTGAGCTTCAGGTCCCAGAGCACATAGAGCAGCGCCTCGACAACCTTCTCCATGCCGGGAGGCGACTTGTCGGGCATGAGGAACAGGACATCGACGTCCGAATAGGGGGCGAGCATGCCGCGCCCGTAGCCCCCGACCGCGACTATCGTCGGCAGCGTCCCGCCTGATTGAGCGGGGGCAAGCCAGCGCGCGGACATGTCCAATCCAACACGCAGCAATTCGTCGGTCTCGCTGCTAAGCTTCTCCGCGCATGCCCGGCCGGTCCCCCCTGCTTCCAGAGCGCGGCGGGCCTCACCCCGCCCGGCGTCCAGCGCGGCCCGCAACGTCTCGACGGCGGCGCGCCGGAACGCCGCCGGGTCGCTCGACTGCTGGCTATGGAGGGAAGCGAACTGGTCGAGCAGCTTGGCTCGCTCGACACCCTTTAGCAGCGGCGCGGCGGAAGCGCGGCGCTCGACCGCAGGAACTTGGGCGTCTGACATCGGAGGTATATCCTCCCTCGGTCTGGCAATCGCAAGGCCAGCCGGGTTTCGACAGAATTGTTAGGCTTTGTCGACCTTGGCCTCGATTACGTCCCAAATCGCCACGGCGAGATCAGGGCCGCCGATCCTCTTGATGGCGCGAATGCCGGTCGGCGAGGTGACGTTGATCTCCGTCAGATAGCCGTCGATGACATCGATGCCGACGAACAGAAGGCCCCGTCGCCTGAGTTCGGGCCCAATGGTCGAGCAGATCCGCCGCTCTTTCTCGGTCAGCTCGGTCTCTCTCGCCGCCCCGCCGCGCACCATGTTCGAGCGGATGTCATCGCCTGTGGGCACGCGATTGACCGCGCCTCTCGCCTCGCCGTCCACGAGAATGATCCGCTTGTCGCCCTGCGCGACCGCCGGCAGGAACTTCTGGATCACCCACGGCTCGCGAAAGGTCGTCGCGAACAGGTCGAACAGCGAGCCGAAATTCGGGTCCTGAAGGGCGACCTTGAACACCGACGCGCCGCCGAAACCGTACAGCGGCTTCATCACCACTTCGCCATGTTCCACCCGGAAGGCCTCAATCGCCGCCTTGTCGCGCGCGATCAGGGTCGGCGGCATAAGCTCGGGGAAATCCATTACAAACAACTTTTCGGGCGAATCGCGAACGCCACGCGGATCGTTGACGACCAACGTTTGCGGGTGGATGCGCTCGAGAAAATGCGTCGTCGCGATATAGGCGAGGTCGAACGGCGGATCCTGACGCAACAAGACCACGTCGACGGTCGAGAGGTCGACAAGCTGCGCCTCGCCGAGGCGCGCGTGCTCGCCCGCTACGTCCTTGATCGTGAGCGGCTCGGCCATCGCCTCGACGCGCCTGCCGTTGAGTCTCAGCCGATCAGGCGTGTAGTGCAGGATGCGGTGGCCGCGCGCCTGGGCCTCGAGAAGAAGTGCGAAAGTCGAGTCTCCCGCGATACGGATGCGCTCGATCGGGTCCATCTGCGCGGCGACGGTCAGGGGCATAGGCGTCCGGTCGAGAGCGAGAAGCGGATTTCAGGAATCAGTCGATCTCAAGCCTATACGCGTCCGCCTCGTGACGGGGAAGCCGCCCCCGCGCGACGAAGACGGCGTCCCCCCGCCAGGTTAGGCCTGCCGCCCATGGGTTTCGCGTGAGCCATACGCGCGCCGCGCGGCCGATTCGCCGCCGTTTGGTCGCACTGATCGCAATCGCCGCGACTTCGAGATCGGCCCGCGCCTTGACCTCGACAAAGGCGATCGACCCGCCACGCCGCGCGATGAGGTCGATTTCGCCGCCGGAGACGACAAACCGACGCGCGAGAATAGTGTAACCTTTGAGGCGCAGAAGCAGCGCCGCAATGGATTCGGCCTTGAGGCCATAAAGATGCGCGTTGCGCCGGCGCTCGCTACGCTGGTCGGCCCGGCTTCTCATCGCTGGGCGCCGGCAATCGCCAGCGCGCGTGCGTAAACCTGCCTCCTCGGCAGCCCGTGTTTGGCGGCGATCGCCGCGGAGGCGTCCTTGACCGATAGGCTCGTGAGCTGCTCGGCGATTTCCTGGTCTAGCGCGGCCTCGGAAATCACCGCGCGCTCCTCCGCCGCGCCGACGACGATGACGATCTCGCCCCTGGGCGCTCCGCCCGCGGCATATTCGGTGGCGAGCTCGTCCAGCGCGCCGCGCGTCACTTCCTCATGCAGCTTCGTCAGTTCGCGCGCCACCGCCGCGGGCCGAGGCCCAAGCTCGAGCGCAAGGTCGGCGAGCGTCTCGGCGAGTCGCCCGCGGCCTCGTAGAAAATGAGGGTGCCCGGCACAGCGGCGAGCGCATTGAGGCGCTCCCGTCGCGCCGATTGCCGGGGCGGCAGGAATCCCTCGAAATAGAACCGGTCAGTCGGCAGACCGGCGACGCAAAGGGCGGCGAGCGCCGCGGACGGGCCCGGCGCGGCGACAACAGCGAAGCCAAGCTCGATCGCCTCTGCGACCAGTTTATAACCGGGATCCGAAATGAGCGGCGTCCCCGCGTCGGAGATAAGCGCCAGCGTCTGCCCTTCCGCGATGCGCTTCAGCGCGCGGGGGCGTGCTTCGGCGGCGTTGTGCTCGTGATAGGGCGAGAGCGGCCTCTCAATGCCGTAGCGTGCGAGCAGCGCGCGCGAAACCCGGGTGTCCTCGGCCAGGATCGCATCCGCGCCAGCCAGAATCGCCAAAGCCCGCAGCGTCACGTCGGCGAGGTTGCCGATCGGCGTCGACACGAGGTAAAGACCGGGATCTAGCGTCGCCCCAGGCAGAATCGCGTCGCCAATGTGAAAGGTTCGACTCGAGCGATCCGCCCGGACGCCATTCGACTGGGGAGCTTTTGCCGCGGTCATTGCGCTTTAATCCGCCGATCGTCTGGCTGGCTCAATGATCGACGCATAGCCAAGCGCAGGTGAAAATGCCACAATTTCCGCCGACAGGCGGCCAATCGCCTCTGTCGCGCGCCGATAAGCGATCATGGGCGCAATGCGCTTTCCGGCGCCGGCGCGACCCAGACGAGAGGTGGGTATGAGGATTGCCGCTGAGCAGCCGGCAGCAAGTCGAGGCGTGACAAGGCGCGCCGTGCTTGGCGGCTCGCTCATCTTGACGCTTGCGGGCTGCAATTCGCCCGGCCTCGAGATGCCCACCGACGTCGGCGGCGGCCCCGGGCCAGCCACTCCCCCCACAGGTGGGCCGCTGGTCGGCGAGAAGCTAGGAACCGGTCCGGTTCGGGTCGGCATGATCCTGCCGCTCACTCAAAACGGCGGCGCAAGCGCAATCGGCGTGTCGATGCGCAATGCGGCGCAACTGGCGATCGACGATTCCGGGTCTTCGTACATCACGCTGATGGTTGAAGACGACCATTCGAGCCCGGACGCCGGCGCTCAAGCGGCTCAATCGGAGCTGGGCGCCGGGGCGCAGCTCATTCTCGGACCCGTATTCGCCAACGACGTGCGGTCGACAGCGGCGGCGGTAAAGTCGGCGGGGCGGCCGATGATCGCGTTCTCGACCGACGTCACCGTCGCGGCCCCAGGCGTCTATCTCTTGTCCTTCCTCATCCAGAGTTACGTCGACCGGATCCTTCAATACGCGGTCTCGACCGGCAAGAAGTCGTTCGGAATCCTGGCCCCTCAGAACGACTACGGCAATGTCGCAGCCCAGCGGTTCCAGGAGATGGCGGGAAACGTCAATGCGCAAGTGGTGGTGACCGCCCGCTACTCAACCGGGCAGATCGCCACCGCCGCCGGGCAGGTGGCGGCGGTCCAAGGTCAGATTGACGCCTTGTTCATTCCCGAGCAGGCCGACGCCATGCCTGCGGTCGCGGCGGCCCTCGGGTCGGCCGGCTTCAAGACCAAGTTTTTGGGCACCGGCGTCTGGAACGACGCACGGGTGCTCAAATTGCCGCTGATGCAGGGCGCCTGGTTCTCCGCCCCCGACAATGCGGGCTTCGAGGCCTTCGCGCAGCGCTACAAGGCCAAATTCAACAGCGATCCCGCGCGCCTCGCGACGCTCGCCTATGACGCGGTGACGCTGGCCGCGGCGCTCGCCCACGGCGGAGGGCCTGACCCCTACAACCAGGCGGCGCTGACAAACATATCCGGCTTCAACGGCGCTGACGGGGTGTTCCGCTTCCGCGCCGACGGATCCAACGAGCGTGGCCTGGCGGTGATGGAGATCGCGGATGACGGCGCCAAAGTGATCAGCCCCGCGCCCCGTAGTTTTGCTGCGGGGTGAGGCGTCAACGACGTTCGACGGCCGGGGGTAGGCGTGATACAACCTGGAGGCGAATTTTAGCCAAATAAATCCAAGCCAGACCAAGCCGCACCAAATAGATCCAAGCTATTTTGCTTGGATCTATTTGGTTTTATTCGTCCGAATCTGGGCTTTTCAATGGGTTACGGCGAATCCAAATAAGAAATTTTCTCCCAGGCCTCAACACGCGTCTTGGGTTGTGTGAAGGAGTTTATCGGACGTAATATACTAGTGGTTTGCCTTCATTTTCCGCCTTGCCGCCGCCCGTCGCGGGACGGGCGGCAATTTCCGACAATCTAGACAAGATAGCACGGAGTTTCTGGTAAGCAAAGAAATTGCATTAAAAATTGCATGGGTCTCCGAGTCCCGCCGGCCGAGCCGATCGGCCGGGGCATCGCTGCCGAGGGAATTGGTTTTCTCAGCATAGGGTGGCTGTCGTTCGGCCTTTTAAGTGGATGGCCGCGCGCGACCGCCACGTCAAATCCCGGGCGACCTGACTGGTTTCTATGCTATCCTGCGGGAGCTTGAGGGCACAGTGGCGGGAACCCGAAAACTAGCCGCGATTTTAGCCTCCGACGTAGTCGGTTATAGCCGGCTCGCGGGCGCAGACGAGGATCGCACGCTGGCGCGTCTCAGGGCGCTTCGGAGCGACCTCGTCGATCCAGTTGTCTCGGTGCACCACGGGCGCATCGTCAAGCGGACCGGGGACGGAAGCCTGATCGAATTTCGCAGCGTCGTCGACGCCGTGCGATGTGCGATCGAGGTCCAGAGCGCGATGGTCGAGCGCAACGCCGGGGTTGCTCCCGAGAAACGCATCGAATTTCGGGTCGGCATTCATCTGGGCGACGTCGTCGAGGAGGCGGACGGCGATCTGATGGGCGACGGCGTGAATATCGCGGCGCGGTTGGAAGGGCTAGCCGAGCCGAACGGCATCTGCGTCTCAAGCGCGGCCTATGAACAGGTGCGCGATAAGTTGCCGCATCAATTCGTCGATCTCGGCGACAAAGACCTCAAGAATATCGCGCGGCCCGTGCGGGTCTACGCCGTCAAGACTGGCTCGGAAAGCGCCGCGCCCGCGCCGTCCGCCTTCGAGCCGAATACACAGGGGCCGCCGCGCCTCTCGATTGTCGTCTTGCCCTTCGCCAATCTTGGCGGCGACCCAAGCCATGAACACTTCGTCGATGGCGTCACGGAGAGCCTGACGACCGACCTCTCACGGCTACGAGGCGCCGTGGTGATCGCCCGCAACACGGCGTTCTTTTACAAAGGAAAGCCGCTCGACGTGAAGACGATTGGGCGCGAATTGAACGTCCGCTACGTGCTCGAGGGCAGCGTTCAGCGCGGCGGAAACCGCATGCGCGTCAATGTCCAGCTGATCGACGCCGAAACGGGCAATCATCTCTGGGCCGAGCGGTTCGATAAGCCCCTCGCCGATCTCTTCGACATGCAGGACGAAATCGTCGCGCGTCTTGCGAATGCGCTGAACGCCCAGCTCGCCGCCGCCGAGGCTCGACGCGCCGAACAGGCGCCGAGCCCCGACTCGATGGACCTCTATTTTCAGGGTCTGGCTTGGATCAACAAGGGTCAGATCCCTGACAATGTCGCGCGAGCGCGTAGTTTTTTCGACCGCGCGCTCATTGCCGATTCCGGAAATGTCGACGCGCTCATCGAATCGGCGCGCACGGACGTGGTCGAAGGCACAGATCTCATTGTGACCAATCCCACGGCGGCCCTCGCCAAGGCGGAGTCGAAACTGACCAAGGTCCTGGCGTCGGTTCCGGACCATCCGCGCGCCCATATGTACTTGGGACTTGTCGAGATTTGCACCAAGCGTCAGACAGAGGGCATAGCCAAATGTGAGCATGCTTTGGCGCTGGATCGAAATCTCGTCCACGCCCATAACCTTATCGGACTTGGCAAGACTTTTATCGGTCGCGCCGAAGAAACCGAGGCTCACGTCGCCGAGGCGCTGCGCCTCAGCCCGCGCGATACGCTGGCTTACCTCTGGCTGAATGTGGCGGGTGTGGCGAAGCTCCACCTCGGCAGTTACGAGCAGGCGGTCGCGTGGCTTCGACGGTCGGTCGAGGCCAACCGAAATTATCCACTGTCAGTTTTTCATTTGGCCGCCGCGCTTGCTCAACTTGATCGACTCGAAGAGGCGCAGGCCGCAGTCAAAGCCGGCCTCGCGCTCAATCCGACCTTCGCCATCTCTCGCGTCCGCGCCTCCCGGACGGCGAGGACCGACGACCCCACCTGTCTAGCCCAGCTTGAGCGCATTTTCGAGGGCCTGCGCAAGGCCGGAGTCCCCGAACAATGACTGCCGATCGCCGCCGAAAACCCACCCTCCCTTCCTCATGGGGCGCCTGATGAGAGTGATCCCTTTCGTAGTCGCAGCTCTCTTGGCGTCGTTCTCGCCGCCCGCCTCGGCGCAGGCGCCGTTGAAGCTCGGCCTCCTGCTCGACATGTCGGGGCCCTACGCCGACATTGGCGGTCAGGGAAGCGTCACGGCCGCGCGCATGGCGGTCGACGACTTCGGCGGCAAAGTGCTGGGGCGCCCGATAGAAGTCGTCTTCGCCGACCATCAGAACAAGGCTGATCTTGCCGGCTCGCTGGCCCGGCAATGGTTCGACGACCAGGGCGTCGAAACGATCCTCGATGTCGCCGCGTCGGGGCCTGCGCTCGCCGTCAACGAAATCGCGAAGCAGCGCAGCAAAATCCTCATCCTGAACGGACCTGCTGCGCGGCGCCTGACCAATGAGGACTGTGGCCCCTATACGGTTCACTACACCTATGACAATTACGCGCTGGCCAGGGGCACCGGTGAAGCGACGGTGAAGGCGGGCTACGAGAGCTGGTTTTTTGTTACTGCGGATAATGTCTTCGGAAAGGACCTCGAGACGATCACATCGGCCTTCGTCGCCAAGAATGGCGGCAAGGTGGTGGGATCGGTGCGGGCGCCCCTCAACACGCCCGACTTTTCTTCTTTCCTCTTACAGGCGCAGGCCTCGCAGGCGAAGGTCATCGGGCTCGCGAATTCCGGCGCAGACACCATCAACACGATCAAGCAGGCGGCCGAGTTTGGGGTGGGAAAGTCAGACCAGAAGCTCGTGGCGCTGTTGGTCTACATTACAGACGTGAATTCCATGGGGCTTGAGGCCGCTCAGGGCCTGCTTCTGACCGAAGCGTTTTATTGGGACATGAACGACGAGACGCGCGCATTCTCACGCCGCTACTTCGACAAGATGAAGAAGATGCCCAACATGATTCAGGCCGGCGTCTATTCCTCGACCCTCCACTATCTCGAAGCGGTCAAGGCCGCCGAAACAGTCGAAGCGAGCGCTGTCATGAAGATGATGAAGGCGACGCCGATCAACGACTTCTTCGCCCATGACGGGCGCATTCGCGAGGATGGCCGCATGGTGCATGACATGTATCTCTTCGAGGTGAAGAAGCCATCCGAATCCAAGGAGCCTTGGGACGACTACAAGCTCGTCGCGACCATCCCGGCCGAGGAAGCCTTCCAGCCGCTGTCGCAATCCACTTGCCCGCTGGTGAAGAAGTAGCGATCTCAGAAAGCGCCGACGGATGGCGGTTTCTCCGACTAAGGCGCCCGTCGCCCCGCTCAATACTGCTGTTCCGGTCGGCGGCCGGCGCTCGAACGCAGTCACAACGCGTAGGCCGGCAGCCTGAGGTGGCCGCCGCCAAATTTTGCACACAGGGCTCACCGACGATGCGCCAGAAATGAGCAGGACGCCTCTGCGCTAAAGCATGCTCGGCAGCACGCGGTCGGGCGGGCGATGGCCGTCGACGAAGGTCCGGATGTTGATGATGACCTTCTCGCCCATGTCGGCGCGGCCCTCGTGCGTCGCCGAGCCGGTGTGCGGCAGGAGCGTCACCTTGCCCATTTTCGCAAGCGCGATCAGCTTCTCGTTGACGGCGGGGGCGTGCTCGAACACGTCGAGCCCGGCGTTGGCGAGTTCGCCCGCTTCGAGCATCCGGATCAACGCATTCTCGTCGACGACCTCGCCGCGCGCGGTATTGATGAGAATGGCGTCGGGATGAAGATGCTTCAGCCGGCGGGCCGACAGAAGGTGGAAAGTGCCAGGGGTATGGGGACAATTGATCGAGACGAAATCCATTCGCGCCAGCATCTGGTCGAGCGAATCCCAGTAGGTCGCCTCGAGCGATTCCTCGATCTGCGCCGCCACTCGACGGCGATTGTGGTAGTGGATCGACATGCCGAAGGCGCGCGCGCGACGCGCCAGCGCCTGGCCTATACGTCCCATGCCGACGATGCCGAGACGCTTGCCGGTTATGCGGCGCCCAAGCATCCAGGTTGGCGACCAGCCGGTCCATCGCCCTTCGGGAATGACGTGCGAACCCTCAACCAGCCGCCGCGCCGTCGACAGGATCAGCGCCATCGTCATATCCGCGGTGTCCTCGGTCAGGACGCCTGGCGTGTTGGTGACGGTAATGCTGCGGCGGAGCGCGCTGGTGACGTCGATATGATCGACCCCGTTGCCGAAATTGGCGATCAGCCTCATCTGTTCGCCGGCCTGGGCGATCATGGCGGCGTTGATCTGGTCGGTGATGGTCGGCACCAGAACGTCGGCCTCCCGCATCGCCTCTACGATATCGGCCTGGGACATCGGCTTATCTTCGAGGTTGAGGCGGGCGTCGAACAGCTCGCGCATGCGGGTCTCGACGAGTTCGGGCAGTCGCCGCGTGACCACAACAAGGGGCTTTTTCTTGGTCATGAGCGCCGCTCTTATCGCTCGCGCGGCGCTCGCCGCCCCTGTTAGTGCAATCATCTCGTTCCGCGCCTTTACAGAGTTCACGCCGCGTTAACGACAGACGACGCAAATGGATAGGCCGGCGCACCCAGGAATTCCAATCCGCCGGGTTGGCCTCCTTAGCAGAAGAGCGGGCAAAGACAAGAATGGCCGGATCGCTGTCGAGGACGTCGGCATGAAACGAGACAAGGCGGCCAATCAATGCGCTTCGCAGTCGACCGGCGCGACGTGCTCGCGCTGGCCTGCGCGTTGATCCTGGCGCCCCGCGCGGCGGTCGCCGATCCCGTCGGGCCGGTCACCAAACTGCCGCTGCCGCGCTTCGCCAGTTTGAAGACCGACCGAGTCAACCTGCGGGAGGGCCCATCAAAGGACCACGCGACAAAATGGGTCTACGAGCGGGCCGGGCTTCCGGTGGAGATCACCGCCGAGTTTGAAATCTGGCGCAAGGTCCGCGATTCGGAAGGCGTCGAGGGCTGGGTGCTTCATTCGCTGCTTTCCGGGCGGCGAACGGCGTTGGTCACGCCCAATAAAAAGGGCGAGAACTCGAAGGTCTACGCCCGCGCGTCCGCATCGGCGGATTTGGCCGCCACGCTTCAGTCGGGGGTAATCGTCAACATCCGCAATTGCGACGGCGCCTGGTGCCTGGTCGATGGAGACGGGTTCAAGGGATATATTGAGCAGGAGAAATTGTGGGGCGTGTACCCCGACGAGAAAATTCAATAAGGCGGGCCGGATCGTCCAGCAGGGGCTAGGGCGCCCTGCTTGCAGGCGTTCGTCACGGCGGCTGGCGTCTTGCGGGGCGCGCGCGAGAGCGGCTACGGAGCGCGGCCCCTTCAACAGGAACTCTTCGACCCCATGAGAAAAGTCTACGCCAACGCGGACGAGGCGCTCGCCGGACCAGATCAAGGATGGCATGACCTTGATGGCGGGCGGATTTGGCGTTTGCGGGGTTCCCGAGACGCTGATCGACGCGGTGCGCAAATCGGGCGCGAAGAATCTGACCTTCGTTTCCAACAACGCCGGCGTCGACGGGATCGGCCTCGGTATTCTGCTTGAAACCGGTCAGATCAAGAAGATGATTTCGAGCTATGTCGGCGAGAACAAGATCTTTGCGCGCATGTATCTCGCGGGCGAACTCGAACTCGAATTCAACCCGCAGGGAACGCTTGCCGAGCGCATCCGCGCCGGGGGAGCGGGAATCCCCGCCTTTTTTACCCGCACGGGTGTTGGCACGATAATCGCGGAGGGCAAGGAAGTCCGCGAGTTCAATAACGAGGCCTATGTCATGGAGACTGGCCTCGTCGCCGACATTTCCTTGGTTCATGCCTGGAAGGGCGACACGGAAGGCAATCTCGTCTACCGGAAGACCGCGCGAAACTTCAATCCGAATATGGCGACGGCAGGGCGTCTGACGATCGCCCAAGTCGAGCATCTGGTTGAGCCTGGCGAGATCGATGGCGACCACATCGTCACTCCCGGCGTCTACGTTCAACGGATCGTTCACGTGCCGAATGAGCTAAAGCGCATCGAGCAGCGAACGACGCGCAAGCGCGACGCGGCCTGAATTCTTCGGAGGCGAATCCAATGGCTTGGACCCGCGACCAAATGGCGGCGCGCGCCGCCAAGGAGCTCAAGGACGGCTTCTACGTCAATCTCGGCATCGGCATTCCGACGCTTGTCTCGAACTACATCCCTCAGGGAATGAGCGTGCAGTTGCAGAGCGAGAACGGCATGCTGGGGATGGGGCCGTTCCCGTTCGAGGGCGAGGAGGACCCGGACCTCATCAACGCCGGCAAGCAGACCGTCACGCAATTGCCGACGACCAGCTTCTTCTCCAGCGCCGATTCGTTCGCCATGATCCGCGGAGGCCACATCGACCTCGCCATCCTTGGCGCCATGCAGGTCGCCGAGAATGGCGATCTCGCCAACTGGATGATTCCGGGCAAGATGGTGAAGGGCATGGGCGGCGCGATGGACCTCGTCGCCGGGGTCAAACGCATCGTCGTGGTGATGGAGCACTCAGCCAAGGACGGGCCGAAGCTCCTGCATCATTGCACCCTCCCGCTGACCGGGGCGAAGGTCGTCGATCTCGTCATCACCGATCTTGGCGTGTTCACGATCGACAAGCATGGGCTCAGGGGCATGGCGCTCATCGAACTCGCGCCCGGCGTGACCTTGGACGAAATCACCGCCAAGACCGAGGCGAGCTACCGGGTGGCGCTGAACGAGCTGGTCGCAGGTTAGAGCGCTTTCAGACAAGCGCTGGGGCGGGCGACATTTCCGAGTCCGTTTTGAGCGATTCCAGCGGGTTGCGGCGCCATTTCCGAGTTGCATGCAGTGACAATATAACATGCAATATATATTTATCGCGCAGCGGCGGCCCTGGAGGTCCGGCGTCCCGCCCAACCGCGAGGCGGCTGGATTAGACCAAGACCATACCTCCATCCGACATGATCACTTGCCCGGTTATGTAGTCGGAGTCGGAAGAGGCCAGGAAAGCCGCGATACCCGCCAGATCCGCTGGCTTCGACGGAAAGCCGAGCAGGATGCTCGCCGAGAAGCTCTCGATGAACTCGCCTTTCCGCTTGATGACGCCCTTGTCGATCATGTCCTGCTCGAGGCCGTCCCAGAGCGGCGTCACCACCACCCCGGGCGCGAACGCGTTGACTGTTATCTTATGCTTGCCGAACTCGCGCGCGGCGGCCTGGGTCAGCGAGATAACGGACGCCTTGCTCGCGCAATAGGGAGCGAATTCCGCATAGCCCTGTCGTCCCGCGATCGAGGCGGTGTTGATGATCTTGCCGCCGCTTCCCTGGGCCATCATTTGGCGGGCCGCTTCCTGTGTGCCGACGAGCACGCCGAAGGCGTTGACGCGCATGATGCCGTTGAAGTTGTCTTCGTCGACGTCCATGAAGGGAAGCGGCTTGTTGAAACCGGCGTTGTTGAACATGACGTCCAGTCGGCCGAAACGCTCGACGGTTCTCTGAACCGCATCTCGCATTTGCTTCCGTTCGGCGACATCGAGAGTCACGGCAATTGCCGGCTTGTCATCACCGATCAAGCTGTCCGCTACGGATTGCGCTTTGGCGCCGTTGATGTCCGCAATCACGACCGAGGCGCCTTCCTCAGCCAGTCGCCGAGCGATCCCCTCGCCGAGACCCTGAGCGCCGCCGGTGACGATCACGACCTTGCCGTGAAGACGATCCATTGTGTTTCCTCCCTTGTGGTCAATCCGGCGGTTCGCAACCGAACCTATTCCGGCGATCCTTGTGATTATGGTTTGGACGCAGCCCCAGAGGCATGAAGCAGCGAGCGCAAAAGATCGGCGTTCGAAGGATCGGCTTTTAGCGCTCCGCTTTCGATCTTCATGGCGATTTCAACCAGTTTCTCGTTGATGGGCGCGCGGCCCCCGAGTCGGCAGTTGCTCGCGCGCCACGAGACCGTTGATGTCGTCAACCTCTCCGCGACGGCCTTTCATCCAGTCCTGCAACACCGCCACTCGCGTGTCCGGGAGGGTCCAATGCGACAGCACCTCGTCCATGAGTGACTTCGCGTAGGCCTCCGGGTCGTTCACTTCGACGCGAGCCTTGCCGAATATCGGAACGAGCTGATGCCCTAAAGCGAGAGCGGTGCGTACGGCCTCGGCGCCCGACGCAGACATGACCTCGCGTATTCCGGGGACCGCCACGGCGTCGGCCATCGGAAGTCCCAGAATTGCTGTCGGCAGAAATTCTGCGGCGTTCACGACCAGTTTCATCCATTTTGAGGAGCGAATATCGTCCGTGACCTCCACCGTCCCCGCATGACCAAGGCACTCCGCCACTTCGTTCTCGCGCCCGCGTGTCGAGCCGTCGAAACCGCCTATCGCGAACCACGAACCGGTCGACGGAGTCTGCCGCACGACGACGCCCGGCACGAACATGTTCGAGGTCACCTCGATCACGGCGCCCAGCGTGCGCTCGGGTCCGATGATCGAGGCGACGTCGTCCATCGTCATGCCGTTTTGCACGCCGACGACGAGGCCATCCGGTTTCACCAAAGGCTTGATGAGTTCGCAGGCCCATCGTGTGTCATAGGCCTTGACCACGATGAGGACGACATCGAAGGGCTCGCGAAACGTCGCCACGTCGCAGAGATGAAAAGCGCGAACGGGCGTTACAAGTCGTTTCGTCCGGCATCTCGATACGAATGCCGTCTTTCCGCATCGCCTCAACATGCGCGGGCCATTGATCGATGAATGTGACGTCGAGGCCGGCGCGCGTCATATCCGCGCCTATGGAGGCGCCGTTCGCCCCTGTGCCGAGAACCGCGATCTTCCTTCCCATATTTGCGCTCCGTTCTTGTTTCTATGGCGTCGGCGCGTTTCGTCCGAAGCGGCCAGCGGGCGCTATCGGTCCAATCCGACGGCCGGCGCGGACGCTGGGATCACGCCTTTCCTCCGCTTTGCTCACGCCTACGCCGCCGAGGCGCGCGGCCGCTGCGAGGAGTTTCCCACGCCCGCGCATTCGAGCGGCGCGCTAAAATCCTCATTTTGAAGAGGTTTACGGAATCGCTCGTGAAAGGACGATTTTGGCTGCGGAAAAAGCACCTGGCCAGCCTCACGCTGAACGCTCCCGCTCCTCGGGCGACTCCGGGCCGCAATGATCAGAGGCCGAGTTGACCTGCCAGATCTTCTATACCGCTCGCGACTGCGTCCCACTCCTCTTCAGGTCCAAGCGTCGCTGGTCTGATCCGGTCCGTGCTCCATTGGCCGAGGGATGAAGGCCGTCCGCAGTCCGCAGCGGCGCGCCGCCGCCAGATCGCTATTGTGTGCGGCGACGAGACAGACTTGCTCGGGCTCAAGCATCAGGGTCTCGGCGGTGCGCAGATAGGCCTCCGGCACCGGCTTGTAAGCCTGCGCGACTTCAGCGCCCAGAATGGCGTCCCACGGCAGGCCGGCGCGCTTCGCCAGATCGAGCATCAGCCGGATATTGCCGTTGGAGAGGGGAGCGATGATGAACCCGCGCTTGAGCCGCGTGAGGCCCGGAACCGAATCCGGCCACGGGTCAAGCCGGCGCCAAGCGAGGTTCAGCGCATCCAGTTCGGAAGGCGGAACCGAGGCTGGATCGATCTCAAATTCCGGCAGCGCCGCTTCGAGGTTTTCCCGATGCAGAACATCCAGACGCACGAACGGACGACGCCCGGAGCGCACCTCCTCCATCGCCGGCGAGTAGCGGCGCCGCCAGGCGTCGGCGAAGGCGGCGGGATCCGCGCCCGGCGCATAACGAGCGAGGAAAGCCGCCGATTCCCGCGCCACTCCGCTGCGCCAGTCGACGACAGTGCCAAAGACATCGAAAACGAGCGCCTGGACGTCGGCGAAAGCCTGCATGGATGTGGTGGACCTTGCTCCCGTCGCCGCGGTCTACTGCAGCCGGTCCTTGATCTTGTCGAGCCCGGCGCGGACGCAGGCGTCGTCCAGTTCTTGCTGCCGGGAGCGCCGGAGCCGCCAATTGCTCCGATCGTCTCGTCGCCCAGCTTGATTGGCACCCCTCCGCCGAAAAACATCACATGCGGCAGCCTGGAAAGGGGCGCGATCGAATCTTCGCCCTTGGCGCGTTCGGCAAGCGCAAGCGTGTCGTTCTTGAACGAAGCGGCGGTATAGGCCTTGTAGAAAGCGCTATCGAGCGTGAAGGCGCCAGCGCCGTCGCCGCGAATGGTGGCGATGACCACGCCGTCGGCGTCCACCACCTGCGCCGTCTCGTGATAGCCCTGCTTCGCGCAGGCCGCGACCGTCTCGCTCGCCGCCTCGACCGCCAGCGCCGCCGGTAAGCGATGCGTCGGCAATGTCTGCCCGGTCGCAGTCGACCCCATCAACGCGACGCCGGCCAGCGCCGACAAAATCCTGCAATCGATCATGACGCTCCTCCCGATCTTCAGCGCCACGGCGCCAGAGTGCTAAGCGCCTCGAGGCGAAGTTCGCATGACGCTCAGCGCTCACGAATCCATCTTCAGCGCCGCGATGAAGGCTTCCTGCGGGATGTCGACCTTGCCGAACTGGCGCATCTTCTTCTTGCCGGCCTTCTGCTTCTCGAGCAGCTTGCGCTTGCGGGTGGCGTCGCCGCCGTAGCACTTGGCGGTGACGTCCTTGCGCAAAGCCCGGATCGTCTCGCGGGCGATGATCTTGCCGCCGATCGCCGCCTGGACCGGGATCTGGAACATGTGCGGCGGGATGAGGTCCTTGAGCTTCTCGACCATCGCTCGGCCGCGCGCGTCGGCCCGATCGCGGTGGACGAGCATCGACAGCGCATCGACCGGTTCGGCGTTGACCAGGATCGACATCTTGACCAGGTCGCCCACGCGATAGTCGGTGATCTGATAGTCGAACGATGCGTAGCCCTTGGAGATCGACTTGAGGCGATCATAGAAGTCGAACACGACCTCGTTGAGCGGCAGCTCGTAGACCACCATCGCCCGTTTTCCCACGTAGTTGAGGTCGACCTGAACGCCGCGCCGATCCTGGCAGAGTTTGAGGATCGCGCCGAGGTAGTCGTCCGGGGTGAGGATCGTCGCCTTGATCCACGGCTCCCTGATCTCGGCGATCTTGACCACGTCCGGCATGTCGGCCGGATTGTGCAGCTCGATCTCCGACTTGTCGGTCAGCGCGATCTTGTAGATGACCGACGGCGCGGTGGCGATGAGATCGAGGTTGAACTCGCGCTCGAGCCTCTCCTGAATGATCTCGAGATGCAGGAGGCCGAGAAAGCCGCAACGAAAGCCGAAGCCAAGCGCCGCCGACGTCTCCATCTCATAGGAGAAGCTCGCGTCATTGAGCCTGAGCCTTCCCATCGCCGCGCGCAAAGCCTCGAAGTCGGCCGCGTCGGTCGGAAAGAGCCCGCAGAACACGACCGGCTGCGCCGGCTTGAATCCCGGCAGGGCCTCACGCGTGGGACGCCGCTCGTCGGTGATCGTGTCGCCGACGCGCGTGTCCGCGACCTGCTTGATCTGGGCGGTGATGTAGCCGATCTCGCCGGGGCCGAGCTCGGCGGCCTCGATCATTTTCGGCCGGAAGACCCCGATGCGATCGATCTCGTATGACGGCGTCCGCGCCCATCATGCGGATGCGCGCCCCCTTCCTGAGGGACCCGTCTATGACGCGGACCAGGACGACGACGCCGAGATAAGCGTCGTACCAGGAATCGACCAGGAGGGCCTTCAGGGGAGCCGTCTCGTCGCCCTTGGGCGGGGGCAGGCGCTTGACGATCGCTTCGAGCACGAGGTCGATATTGAGACCCGTCTTGGCAGAGATCGGCACGGCGTCCGAGGCGTCGAGGCCGATCACGTCCTCGATCTGCTCCTTGATCCGCTCGGGCTCGGCGGCGGGCAGATCGATCTTGTTGAGTACGGGGACGATCTCATGCCCCGCGTCGAGGGCGTGGTAGACATTCGCCAGCGTTTGCGCCTCGACCCCCTGGCTCGCGTCGACCACCAAAAGCGAGCCCTCGCAAGCCGCGAGCGACCGCGACACTTCGTAAGCGAAATCGACATGGCCGGGCGTGTCCATGAGGTTGAGGATATAGGGCTTTGCCGTCCTCAGCCCGGTATTCGAGCCGCACGGTTTGCGCCTTGATGGTGATGCCGCGCTCGCGCTCGATATCCATGGAATCGAGCACCTGTTCGACCATGTCGCGCTCCGCCATCGTGCCGGTCTGCTGGATGAGCCGGTCGGCGAGCGTGGACTTGCCGTGGTCGATATGGGCGATGATCGCGAAATTGCGGATGTTCTCAATCGAGTGGACGGTCATGGGGCGCGGGATAGCAGGGCCCGCCCAGGAAGGGAACGGGATTCAAGCCTGAAGGAAGATTGTGGGCGACGGCGCGTCATGACGCGCGCTCGCGGTGGTGTTGCGCCTGCAAAACGCCTATGTTAGGCAACCCCGCCTTTCGGGCGGGCTCGGCCGCGCGCTCAGTTTTGAGCACGGAATCGTCAAGAATTTCCGAGGGTTCGCGCAGCCTTCCGGGCCGGCGGCGGGGCTGAGCTCAAGGGTCTTCTTAAGGTGGCGGGCGTGGCAGAGGAAGACACGATTGTTTCCGGCGTAGCCGGGCGTTACGCGTCCGCCCTATTTTCGCTCGCCCAGGACCAACGCGAGGGCGAGGCGGTCGCGGAGGCGTTGGCGAGATTCGACGCCCTCATCACCGAAAGTCCTGACCTTGAAAGGCTGGTGCGCAGTCCGATATTTTCGGCCGCCGACCAGCTCAAGGCGTTGGACGCCATCCTCGCGCAGGCCGGAATCGGCGGCGTCGCCGCGAACTTCATCCGGCTCGTGGCGACGAAGCGCCGCCTGTTCTACATCCGTGAAATGATCGCGGATTACCGCAAGCTGTACGAGGCGTCTCGAGGCGTGACGCGGGCGGAGGTCACCAGCGCCACCCCCTTGACCGACGCCAACGTCGCCTCGCTCAAAGATTCGCTGCGCGCCGCTTCCGGCGGCCGCGAAATCAACCTCGACATGAAGGTTGATCCCTCGATCATCGGCGGCTTGATCGTCAAACTCGGCTCGCGCATGGTCGACGGCTCGCTGAAAACCAAGCTCAACGCAATTCGCCTTGCCATGAAAGAGGTCGGCTGATGGATATCCGCGCCGCAGAAATTTCCTCAATCCTCAAGACCCAGATCGCCAACTTCGGCGCCGAAGCGCATGTGACCGAGGTCGGACAGGTGCTCAGCGTCGGCGATGGCATCGCGCGCGCCTACGGTCTCGATAAGGTCGAGGCCGGCGAAATGGTCGAATTCGAGAACGGGACGCGGGGCATGGCGCTCAATCTCGAGAGCGACAACGTCGGCATCGTCATTTTTGGCGCCGACCGGGAGATCAAGGAAGGCCAGACGGTCAAGCGCACCGGCGCGATCGTCGACGTGCCGATCGGCAAGGAGCTGCTCGGCCGGGTCGTCGACCCGCTCGGCAACCCGATCGACGGCAAGGGCCCGATCAACGCTGCAAAACGCACCCGCGTCGACATCAAGGCGCCCGGCATCATTCCCCGCAAGTCGGTGAGCGAGCCGATGGCGACGGGCCTGAAGGCGATCGACTCCATGATCCCGATCGGCCGCGGGCAACGCGAACTCATCATCGGCGACCGCCAGACCGGCAAGACCGCCATCGCCCTCGACACCATCCTCAATCAGAAGTCTCTGAACCAGAGCGACGACGAAAACAGGAAGCTCTATTGCGTCTATGTCGCAATCGGGCAGAAGCGTTCGACAGTCGCTCAGTTCGCCAAGGTCCTGGAGGAGCACGGCGCGCTCGAATACACGATTATCGTCGCCGCCACCGCCTCGGACCCGGCCCCGATGCAATTCCTCGCGCCGTTTTCCGGTTGCGCGATGGGCGAGTTCTTCCGTGACAATGGCATGCACGCGGTCATCGTTTACGATGACCTCTCGAAGCAAGCCGTGGCCTATCGCCAGATGTCGCTGCTGCTTCGACGCCCGCCTGGGCGCGAGGCCTATCCCGGCGACGTGTTCTATCTCCACTCACGCCTGCTCGAGCGGGCCGCCAAGTTCAATAAGGACAACGGGTCGGGCTCGCTTACCGCGCTTCCGATCATCGAGACGCAGGCCAACGACGTCTCGGCCTATATCCCGACCAACGTGATTTCGATCACCGATGGGCAGATCTTTCTCGAGACGGACCTGTTCTACCAGGGCGTCCGGCCTGCGGTGAACGTCGGCCTTTCGGTTTCGCGCGTCGGTTCTGCGGCGCAGACCAAGGCGACCAAGAAGGTCGCCGGCAGGATCAAAGGCGAACTCGCGCAATATCGCGAAATGGCGGCGTTCGCCCAGTTCGGCTCCGATCTCGACGCGGTCACCCAGCGCCTGCTCAATCGCGGTGCGCGTTTGACCGAACTTCTCAAGCAACCGCAGTTCTCGCCGCTCAAGATGGAAGAGCAGGTCTGCGTCATCTATGCCGGCGTCAACGGCTATCTCGATAAATTGCCGCTCGACAAGGTTCGGCCTTTTGAAGACGGGCTTCTCAGTTTTCTGCGCGCGAAAAACCCCGACATTCTGGACTCGATCCGCTCTTCGACCGATCTTTCCAATGACGTCGAAGCCAAGCTGAAGACGGCGGTCGAAGCCTATTCTGGGACCTTTGCGTAGTATGGGCCGATCTCTGCCCAATCGTTCGCCGATCTTGAAGCGCGCGCGGAGGCGCTGAGCGATGCCGTCGCTAAAGGAGCTCAGGAACCGGATCGCCTCGGTCAAGTCGACGCAGAAGATCACCAAGGCGATGCAGATGGTCGCGGTTTCCAAGCTGCGCCGCGCGCAGGCCGCGGTCGAATCGGCGCGCCCCTATGCCGAGCAGGTCGAAGCGGTGCTGACGAATCTGGCGGGCGCGGCGACCGACGGCCAGGGTCCGCGGCTGCTCGCCGGCAGCGGCTCGGACCAGACCCACCTGCTGCTCGTATGCACCGGCGAGCGCGGGCTGTGCGGCGCCTTCAACACCGCCATTGTGCGCCTCGCCCGCGAGAGGGCCAATTCGCTCGCGGGGCAAGGCAAGACGGTCAAGATTCTTTGCGTCGGCAAGAAAGGCTATGATCAGCTTCGCCGCACGCATGAGAGGCAGATCCTGGAGCTGATCGATCTGCGCGCGGTGCGTACGATCACCTACGAGACCGCGAAGCCGATCGCCGAAAAGGTGGTCGCGCTGTTCGACAAGGGCGAGTTCGACGTCTGCACCCTGTTCTACTCGCGCTTCAAGTCGGTGATCGCGCAGATTCCCACCGCCCAGCAGCTTATTCCGCCCGAGCTTGGCGCGAAGGATGAAACCGCGCCGGTTTACGATTACGAGCCGGACGAGGGCGAAATTCTGGCCCAATTGCTACCGCGCGCGGTCGCTGTGCGCATCTACCGCGGGCTGCTTGAAAACGCGGCTTCGTTCTTCGGCGCGCAGATGAGCGCGATGGACAACGCGACGCGTAACGCCGGCGACATGGTGAAGAAATACACGCTGCGCTACAACCGTACCCGTCAAGCGATGATCACCAAGGAATTGATCGAGATCATTTCGGGCGCTGAGGCGCTCTGACCGGACCTCGCGCCTTCCGCTGGCGCAAGAGATCGAAGAATACGAGGACGAACACCAATGGCGAATAGCGCGAATGCCACCGGCCGCATCACCCAAGTGATCGGCGCCGTCGTCGACGTGAAGTTCGACAGCTACCTGCCCCCCATTCTCAACGCGCTCGAGACGATGAACAACGGCAATCGCCTGGTGCTCGAAGTCGCCCAGCAGCTCGGCGAGAACACGGTGCGCTGCATCGCCATGGACATTTCTGAGGGCCTCGTGCGCGGCCAGGAGGTCACCGACACCGGCGAGCCGATCTCGGTCCCGGTTGGCGAGGGCACGCTCGGGCGCATCATGAACGTGGTCGGTGAACCCGTCGATGAAGCCGGGCCGATAAACATGGAGGCTCGCCGCGCGATCCATCAGCCGACCCCAACCTATGTCGAGCAATCGACGGAAGCCCAGATTCTCATCACTGGCATCAAGGTCGTCGACCTGCTCGCGCCTTACGCCAAGGGCGGCAAGATCGGCCTGTTCGGCGGCGCTGGCGTGGGCAAGACGGTGCTCATCCAGGAATTGATCAACAACGTCGCCAAGACCCACGGCGGGAATTCCGTATTCGCCGGCGTCGGCGAGCGCACCCGCGAAGGCAACGACCTCTATCACGAATTCATCGAGTCGAAAGTCAACGCCGATCCGCATGATCGCGATTCGAACGTGAAGTCGAAATGCGCGCTGGTGTTTGGCCAGATGAACGAGCCGCCCGGGGCACGCATGCGCGTCGGGCTGGCTGGGGTCACCGTCGCCGAACATTTCCGCGACCAGGGCCAGGACGTGCTCTTGTTCATCGACAACATCTTCCGCTTCACCCAGGCCGGTTCGGAGGTCTCGGCGCTGCTCGGCCGCATTCCTTCCGCGGTCGGCTACCAGCCGACGCTCGCCACCGACATGGGGGCCTTGCAGGAGCGCATCACCAGCACGACAAAAGGCTCGATCACCTCGGTGCAGGCGATCTATGTTCCCGCCGACGACCTGACCGACCCGGCGCCGGCGACCTCATTCGCCCACCTCGACGCGACGACCGTGCTCTCCCGTGCGATCTCGGAAAAAGGCATTTATCCGGCGGTCGATCCGCTCGAACTCGACTTCGCGCATGCTGACCGCCGCGATTGTCGGCGAGGAGCACTACAATGTCGCCCGCCAGGTGCAGCAGGTCCTGCAGCGCTATAAGGCGCTGCAGGACATCATCGCGATCCTCGGCATGGATGAACTGTCGGAAGAGGATAAGCAGATCGTCGCGCGGGCGCGAAAGATCGAACGATTCCTGTCGCAGCCCTTCGACGTCGCCGCCGTATTCACCGGCACGCCCGGCGTGCAGGTCAAGATCGAGGACACCGTCA
>CAVZJI010000042.1:0-55175 GCA_963775405.1 uncultured Alphaproteobacteria bacterium | reverse complement strand
AATAGGAACCGGAACAGGCTATTGCGCCGCGCTGCTGGCTCAGCTCTCGAACACGATCCTGTCGCTCGAGCGGTTCCAGACGTTGGCCGTGGAAGCGTCGGCAAGGATCAAGGCGTTCGAACTCGCCAATGTTACGGTGGATTGGGCCGACGGGTTCGAGCATCACCTCAAGGGGGAGCGCTTCGATCGGGTCCTCGTTCACGCCGTCATCGAGCCGCCCGGCGAGGTGTTTCGTCGCCTGATTCGCCGGGCGGGATTCTGGTCGCGGTCGTCGCCGGCCCGGACCGAGGCGAACAGCGTATCGTCAGGCTAGGCGCCACTGTGGCCGGCGCCGTCGACGCCGAGGACATGGGTCCCGCGCGCGCGATGAGGCCGCTCGAGCATGGGTTGGCGCGGGCGCTTTAGAGGCTTAGTTCCTTTTTACCGGCGCGCTCTAATGTTTTCAGAGACTTGCGACCCCGTTTAGTTCCGCGCTCAAAAAAACGGCGCGCCGACTTCAGCGGGATTGCGCGGAGCAGTATTATAAAACATATGTATTCTGTATATATGTTGGCGCTTAAAGAACGGGGCCGCCGTCCGGGCGACCCTGACGCATCGGAGATGCTCGGAGGGACGCTACATTATCAAGATCGCGAAGGCCGTCAAGAAACGCCAAGAATGCCTTTCCTTCCTATGTTTCCCCATCTTTGGCGATGAATTGAGTCCGTCTCGGTCCATGGGCCGGTCAATAGACGAGAACTCGGTCAGCCGCATCTGACGCGCGGATTTCGACATAATTGTCAACCGGCAATTCATCTTAAACCTTCCCTTAACTCGGTCGGCGCAAACTGCATTTGTATGTAGTCGCGTGGGCGTGGGTGGAAGCCGATGAGTGATTGCGTTGCGGGAACAAAAGGACGCGCGTTTCCGCGTCTTACGCTGGCCGGGCTGGGCCTTCTTTTTCTGTCTGGATGTTCATCCGACGTTGCCCGCTTTTCTCAAAGCGACAATCCCTTCTACAATCCGTTCACGAACAACGCGACCCACGCCGCGCCGACACCCGGAGTGACGACGTCGCCGCTCGCGCAAGGCGCGCCCGCAGCGTCCGGGACGCGCACTGCTTCGCTATCGAAGCCGCAGGCGGTGGGTGGATCGGCCGCGGGTTGGACTGCAGCAGGCGGCTCGCCGATTGTCGTCGCCAATGGCGAGACCCTGGACACGATTTCAGGCCGCTACGGCGTGCCGGCCGCGGCGCTTCTCTCCGCCAACGGGCTCTCCAGCGCCTCTGAGGTGAAGAGCGGGACGCGCCTTGTCGTGCCCGTCTATCATGCCGACGGCCACGCCGTCGCTGGCGCCGAAAGCGAGAAGTCGGGGAAAAAGCGAGACAAGGACGTCGCCGACGCTGATCTGTCCAAGTCCGCCAAAAAGGCGAAGGACAAGGAGAAGGCCGCCAAAGCCGACAAGGCCGCCAAGGAAGCGGAAAAGTCTGCATCCAAAGACGCTAAAGAGGCAAAAGGCGCTGCGGTCGCTGAGGCCGAACCATCCAAGTCGTCGGAAGCCAAAAAGCCGGCGGTCGACAAGACGCCGACCGGCAACCTCGAATCGGGGGCGTCGCAATCAAAGACTCCGCTGACCGGCGCGCAGGCCGACGCCGCCGGAACCGAGCCGGAATTCCGCTGGCCGGCGCGCGGCCGCATCATTCAGGGGTTCAAGGCCGGCGGCAACGACGGCATCAACATCTCTGTCCCGGCCGGAACGTCGGTTCGCGCGGCGGAGAGCGGCACGGTCGTCTACTCGGGCGACGGACTTAAAGGTTACGGCAACCTCGTGCTCATCAAGCATCCGAACGGCTTCGTCACAGCCTATGGCAACAACGGCGAACTGGATGTGAAGCGGGGCGAAACGGTTAAGCGCGGGCAGGTGATCGCCAAGTCCGGCGATACGGGCAACGTCAATTCGCCGCAGCTCCACTTCGAATTGCGCAAGGGATCGACGCCCGTCGATCCGACGAGCTATCTGGCCGGTCTCTAGAGCACGGCAAGAGTGGCGAGGTCCGGCCCTCCACCGGACCTCCATGAGGCCGACCTCCGAGGAATCCCCCGAGCAGACTTGATCCCTTCGAGCGGCCTATGAGGGCGGCGGGTCCAAAGAAAGGCCCGCCGCCTTTGACTTCGCGGGGCCTTTGGCGAACCGCCGCGGGGACGGCGGTGATCGCCGGGTAGAGGGCGGCGTTCGACGGGGTCACCCGCTTGACAAAATCGCGCGTAATGCGGTCAACAGTGTCGGAATTTCTTCAGTGGCCGCCTTCCACAGGACCTCGTGATCGACGTCGAAGTCGGCGTGGATCAGTCGGTTCCGCATCGCGACAATCTCCCGCCAAGGAATGGAGGGCGCGGACTTGCGCGTCTCAGGACTCACTTTTGAGGCCGCTTCCCCAAAGACTTCGGCAGCGCGAACTATCGCGAAACGGAGCATCACATCGGTTTCAAGGTCTGCCCGGCTGCGCCCCGATACGAAGCGCTCGCACGCTTCGGCGGCTTCGATCATGTGGCGAATGCGAATTGCGTCGTCACGCCGCATATTGCATTGCGGCTGTCCGCACGACCTCATCGCGGAAGTGACGGCTGAGGTCCTCCGCGGTGCGCAAGTCCACCTTTCGCCCGTCTAGAAGAGATGACAGCTCTATCTCAATCCTCGCCATGCCAATCAGGCCGGGCTTGGCGTGGGGCTCGAATTCAACGAGCAGGTCGAGATCGCTGTCGGGCCGCGTCGTCCCCCTCAGCGTTGAGCCGAACACCGAAAGCCGCCGAATGCGATGCCTCTGGCAGATCGAAACCAGAGCCGCGGAGTCAGGGAACAAGGCGTCTCGCATAGCTCTTCTCCTAATCGAATATCTCCCCCGAAAACAAGTGAGGCCTCGGCCTGGCGCTTAAGGCCGGTCTGCTCACCCCGCCGCCTCGAGCGGCTTGCCGAGCCGGCCAGCGAGATCCTGAATGAATTGCCACGCCGTGCGGCCCGATCGCGCGCCGCGCGTCGTCGCCCATTCGAGCGCCTCGGCTTCGAACCGGTCGGCCGGCGGGTCGAGGCGGAAGTGCTTGGCGTAGCCATGGACCATAGCCAGGTAATCGTCCTGGCTGCAATGATGGAAGCCGAGCCACAGGCCGAACCGATCGGACAGCGACACTTTCTCCTCGACCGCTTCGCCCGGATTGATGGCGGTCGAGCGCTCGTTGTCCATCATATCGCGCGGCATGAGGTGACGGCGGTTCGAGGTCGCATAGAAGAGCACGTTCGCCGGACGGCCTTCAATGCCGCCCTCGAGCGCTGCTTTCAGCGACTTGTAGGACGTGTCGCCGGCGTCGAACGAGAGATCGTCGCAAAAGACGATGAAGCGATAGGGCGCGTCGCGCATGACGCCCATCAGCGCCGGCAGGCCCTCGATGTCCTCGCGATGGATTTCGACCAGCTTGAGGCGCCCGGCGACGTCCTTCTCGCGGTTGATGGCGGCGTGCGCCGCCTTGACCAGCGACGACTTGCCCATGCCGCGCGCGCCCCACAGGAGCGCATTGTTGGCGGGCAGGCCATGGGCGAAGCGCCGGGTGTTCTCGACCAGAAGGTCGCGCACCCGATCGATCCCGCGCAGGAGCGAAAGGTCGACCCGGTTGACGCGCGCGACCGGCGCCAGCGCCCCGCGGTCCGCGCGCCAGATGAAGGCCTCGGCTGCGTCGAAATCGGGCTTCGCCGGGGCAGGGGGCGCGTGGCGCTCAAGCGCCTCGGCGATGCGGCGGAGGAGGTCGGCTTGGCTTTCGAGCGGGGCCAAAAGGGAATCCAGTTCAATTGAGCGCCGAGGCTTTGCCACAAGGACGGGCCAAGCTCTAGCGCCGGCCTTTGCCTCTCCGCTGACGCCTTTCGGGGGCCGAGGCGTGACCGAGCGGCGGGCCGGCGTGATGTCTTGATGACGCGCTTCAGGACCAGCTATAGGCGAACAGCCCCATGACGACGAGGATGATCACCGTTGCGAGCACGTAATGCTTGGCCTCCCAGTCATGCATGGTGAGAAGGGGTTTCGTGCTTTTGACGGGGCGCTCTGAGGCCATAGGCTTCGCCTAGCACGAACCGCGGGCGCCGCAAACGCCTGTCGCGTGTGACCCGATGGGTCGAGGCCTGAGACACCGAGCGAACCTGTCCGCGAGCGAGGCTTTTCAATGCTTTAGGCGCCAAAACTCGTCCATTTTAAATTCCGCGACCTACTCGCCGGCAACCTATAAAATTATGAAATAACTGCAATCATGTCAATTCGTTAGAGAATAAAATTAAAGTGAGACGGTAGTGTTTTGGCCTCAGCTACGGCAACCACTGCGCTCGACGACGAGGCGTCACCCGATTCGGCCACAGGGTCGCTGGCGCGGCCGCGTCTGGCGCTTGCCTTACGCCCGGGATCGCGCTGTGATTGCGCCTCGTCCAGGGCGAATCAATGAACGTCGTCTTAATCGCCATCGGCTGCATCCTCATGGCGCTCGGGCTCCTGATGGCCGCCAACCGAAGCGGTTACGTCTATTTCGTCGTCGGACCCCGCTCGATTCTCGTCCTCGCCGGCGTGGTCGGCTTGCTCGCGTTTTGGATTTTGCACGCGTCGCGCTAAATCCGAGTCGCCCTGTCAAACTGGCCTGCCTGATGCTATATATTGATATTGCGGACCGGGCGGGCCTCGAACCCGGCGGACGGAGACTTGAAATGGCGTCCCGATTGTTACGCCGACAGGTAATGACTTTGACCGATGCGGCGGCGGCGCGGGTGCGCGAGCTGACCGAAGCGGCAGGCAAACCCGTTGCAGGGCTGCGGGTCGGGATCAAAAACGGCGGCTGCGCCGGCATGTCCTACACGATGGAGCTGGCCGAGACGGCCTCACCCCTGGACGAAGTGGTGGAGGACAAGGGGGTAAAGCTCTTGATCGATCCGAAGGCAGTGCTGTTCCTGCTCGGCTCGCAGATGGATTTCAAGGTCGATCAGCTGTCGGCCGCCTTCGCCTTCTCCAATCCCAACGAGACCTCGGCCTGCGGCTGCGGCGAAAGCGTCGCGATCACGCCTGCGAGCCCCGAGGCGCTTCACGCGCCGGCCTGAATAAGCCCGCCTCGAGGCTGAATTCGGCGTCAGCGGCTAAAGGCCGCCTGTAGGTCTTTCTGCCCCTCCGCGCCGTTCTGGAGCAGCAGCATCAGCAAAATGCGAGCCTTCTGTGGCGGCAGGTCGTCGCCCATGACGGCCCCGGCGTCCACCAGCGTCTTGCCGCCGCCGTCAAACCCATAGTTGGGAAGCACGCGTCCATTGGGCACGCGCGAAGTGATGACGACTGGGATTCCCTTGCCGATCGCCTCCTTGACGGCCGCGAACATCGGCTGGTTCACGTTGCCCAGGCCGAGCGCCTCGATGACGAGGCCCTTCGCACCATGGTCGACGGCAGCCTGCACGAGGGAGCCATCCGCCCCGCCATACATTGCCACGATCTCAACGGCCGGCATCGTGTCGACTTTGATCGGCACGTGCTGTCGCCGTCGCGGCGCGCGGTCGAAGACGACCCGATCGAAGTCCACCTCGCCGAGAAAGCCGTAATCGCCCGACTTGAAGGTTTCGACGCTGGAAGTGTGGGTCTTGGTCACATCCCGCGCCGCGTTGATCTGGTTGTTCATGACCAGCATCGCGCCCATGCCGGTCGAGGCCTGATCCACGGCGATTCGCACCGCATTGAGCAGGTTGCGCGGTCCGTCGAAGTCCGGCTCGGAGGCGATGCGCTGAGCGCCGACGAGCACAATCGGCTTGGGGGAATCGACAGTCAGGTCGAGCCACCACGCGGTCTCCTCTAGCGTGTCAGTACCATGCGAAATGATAACTCCAGCCACTTCGGGGCGGGCGAGCGCTGCTTCGACGGCACGGGTTAAAGCGATCCAGCGCGGCGGGTCCATGTAGTCGGAGGGGATGTTCGAAAGGTTGTTTACCTCGACCCTGGCGTACTTGTTGACCTCCGGCACGGTAGCAAGCAGATCCTCGCCAGAGATGGCGGGAACGGGCGCGTGCTTGATCGGGTCGATTTTCATGGCAATGGTGCCGCCGGTGGCGAAAAACTCGACCACCGGCTTGGCCTCGTCTGCAAATGCGGATGCGGCGATCAGACAGGCAAAGCCTAGCAACATGGCTGCAAGTATGTTGCGCATCGATCATCCCCCCTCAGGTGCTTCTCGCGAGCACTCAGGCAGACAGGACCATAAGCTCGTTTGCCATCTTGCGCCAGCAAACTTCAGTGCGGCGGCGGCTCGGGCTAGTCTCGGCGAAGCGACGACGCTGCTGTGCTGACTATGCTTGCTGCGCTATAGCTCAGCGCGACATAGGCGACCCATGCGAGAACGCTCGCGGTCATAAACATGGCGTTGCCGAGCGACCCTTCCGACCAAGGGTATTCCACTTTCACCCCGCCGTAGCCAAGACCAACCAAAACGGCCAGGGCGAGAAGGGGCATGAACCCGATCGAGCGGCCCAACTTGAAAATGAAAAAGGGGACCACAACGCCGAAGACTACGATAATCAGACTCGGGTAGAGACCAATCCGGGCCATTACCGGTTCTCGTTTGGATCCGGCGCGTTAAGCCGACCGCGAAGCCGGACCCGGCGCGAACCTCTTCACTCTTCCGCTTTGATCGGCTCGGGCGTCGCCCGGGCCCGCGCCTTCACCGGGCGGAGGAGGAAATCGGGCACATGGTCGCCAAGCCCGACGACCGGCGCGTCGTAGTCCCGGCGCGGCTGAGGCGCATCGCGGCGCGGACGGTCCTCGCGCGGTGGCCGGTCTCCGAAGCGGGGAGCGCGAGGAGCCTCACGGTTGGCCGAAGCGCGGGCCCTGTGGTGGCGCGGCGAGCGGTCAGGGGGCTGGGGGGCGTCGGCGAAGTCGACGGCTGCAGGGGGTATTAAGGCCCGTTCTTGCTCCGCGGTAGGCCGCTCCTCCGGAGGGCGTGCAGCCCGGTGTCGGCGCGAATTGGGTCGATGTTCAGCGTGCCGGTCGGGGCTGCGCTCGCGGGCTTCAACCGCCGGGCGCTCGGGTCGGCGATGGGCGCCGCCACGGCCGCGGGTCCGCTCGCGACTGGGCGCCTCGGCTTCCTCGTCGGGGGGCAGTTGAGCGCCGTCCTGCCAGTCGATCTTGCGCGCGATGAGCTTTTCGATCTCGGCCACCGCCTTCTGGTCGATGCGCGAGACGATGGTCAGCGCCTGGCCGGACTTGCCGGCGCGGCCGGTGCGGCCGATGCGGTGGACGTAATCCTCGGAATGATGGGGCGCGTCATAGTTGATGACATGACTGACGTCTGGAATGTCGAGGCCGCGGGCGGCGACGTCGGAGCAGACAAGGAGCTGGACCTCGCCAGCGCGGAACGCGTCGAGCGCCGCCGTCCGCATGCGCTGGTCGAGATCGCCATGCAGCGCGAGCACCGAAAAGCCGTGCTTCTGCAGCGAACGGTAGACCACCTGCACGTCGCGTTTGCGATTGCAGAAGATGAGTGCGTTCTTGAAATTCTCGGCGCCGCGGATGATGCGCCGCAAGGTCGAGCGCTTCTCTTCCGGCGTTCCGCCGGACGGCACCAGCGTCTGGGTGATGTTCTCGGCGGTGGTGGCGGCCTTGGAGACCTCGACGCGCACCGGATTGTGAAGGAAGGCGTCGGCGAGGCGGGTGATTTCCGGCGGCATGGTCGCCGAGAAGAACAAAGTCTGGCGCGTGAACGGGACCAGCTTGCAGATGCGCTCGATGTCCGGGATGAAGCCCATGTCGAGCATGCGATCGGCTTCGTCGATGACCAGGATCTCGATCGCGTTCAGAAGCAAGCCGCCGCGCTCGGTGAAATCGAGCAGGCGGCCGGGAGTGGCGATGACGACGTCGGCGCCGCGCGCGATCTTGGTCTCCTGATCGCCGAACGAGACGCCGCCGATCAGGAGCGCAAGGTTCAGCCTGTGGTTGACGCCGTACTTGCCGAACGCCTCTTCGACCTGGGCGGCGAGCTCGCGCGTCGGCTCCAGAATGAGGGTGCGCGGCATGCGGGCGCGAGCGCGCCCGCGCTCCAGCAGGGACAGCATCGGCAGGGTGAAGGCGGCCGTCTTGCCGGTGCCCGTCTGAGCGATGCCCAGGACGTCGCGGCCTTGCAAAGCGTAGGGAATGGCTTGTTCTTGGATCGGCGTCGGCGTGTCGTAGCCCGACGCTTCAACGGCTTTGAGCACTTTCTCGCTCAGGCCGAGTTCGCTAAATTTCATTTGTTCTCGCTTGCGCGAATGCCTCGCATCCGCTGGTTGGGATATGGGGGCCTCGGTGGACCGCGTCAATGCGTTCGCTGGTCCCGACGCGCAAGCCTCGCGCCGCGCCGGAGCCTTCTTTTGCCCTCGGCGCATCTGGCCATAGATCAAATTGCGCAAAAGTCAATTCAACTTGGGTCCTGCGCCTTGCGGAAGCGCTAACGACTCTCCGATCGCCCCAGCCAGGTTGCCGAACTATCGCGCGGCCTGCGGCTCGGGAAATGTCCACGCGCCGGTCAAGATCTCCGGCTTGGGCCGATAGAGGCGCACCAAATAGTTCCAAGCCGAGGGAACGGGAAGGCAATTGAGGATCGCGCCGTCGCAGCCGCCGAACTGGATGGCGAACGACCCGTCGTCGCCCGGCTTGGCAATGAGGTTGTTGAGCGAATAGGCGTTCTGCGGATTGGCGACGAAATAGCCCTTGTCATCGTAGACGCTGATCGACCAGAAGCCGTCGACCGGCACGTCCTTGACGTTGAGCCTGTAGATCGTCTTGCCGTCGTTGTGGGCGGGGGTGACGTTCAGATAAAGGGCGTCTTCTTCAGGATTGCCGCCCCATGCGGCCGCCGCTCCGATCAGATGCCGAACGGGATCGACTTTGTCCTTTGGGCCAAACATGCCTTTGGTGTCGGGAACGGTCGCCGCGAGGCTCAGCAAGCCGTCCCGCACTTTAACCTGGCTCGATGCATCCCAATTGGGGATCCTGAAGGTCCCGGGGCCGCCGGGCTGGCCGATCTTGATCGCGTCCTGCAGCGCGTGGACCGCCTCGACGTCCTTCGGATCGCTGGGATCGACGAGGATGCGTACCGCGACGATGACGTAGCGCGTGCCGATTTGTTCCCTGGTGAGCGTCCGAGCAACGGCGCCGTAGACCACCTCCGGGGAATATTCATCTTCATCGATGACCTGCATTGACAGGAAACGCTTGCCCGCGTCAGGCAAGGATATGGTCACCGGACCCGCGTCGAGATCGAACACCGCCGCCGAATAGAGCGTGTCGCGGTTCATCCGGATGACGGTTTGCTTGGCGATCGGCGTCGGCTCGCGGCGATGCATGAATTTGCCAAAGCCCCCGTCCTTGACCACGCCGCTGAAATAGAGATCCGACTCGGCGCGGACGAAATTGTCAGGAGTGACGGGGATTGGCGTATCGGCATGCGCCGCGGCGCCGCCGCTGATCGCGTACAGCGCCAGCGTCCCCAACAGGGCGTGGGTCAGACGGGCTTGTTTCATTCTTGTCGTCGGATCGCGCGGGGAAGATCGACCAAAGCCTAGCTGGTTTGGCAGCTAACAGTGAAGTCTGGCCGTTTCATGGACGGCCCGCGCGGAGCCTGCGTCGGCGCCGCGCGGGCCTGGAGCCGCGGCGGGGAAACAATGCGGGGCTGGCCGCGTTCGATTTTGGCGTGCTCTACGTCAAGCCCCCCAGCCCAAGAGCGCGTGGCGCCCCGCGGTCGAGCCCTCCCTCCGCGGGCCTTTTCTGCGCTCCGACCCCGATCCAAACCGATGTCCGCTTAAGCTTTGCGGTGGCGGCTCTGATATGCGGCTCTGAACATGAAGTCGGCCTTGTGCCTAACTGGGTGACGGCGCCCCGGGCCATTGCCGAATTGGCATTGCAACGGCGACGAGAGGAGCAAAGGCGCGCATCAAAAAACGGCCTCTTAAATTGCTCATAGGCTGTGAGCTGGATCACAGACATTTAGAAATATTTGTTGCTAGCGGTTGGACGCGCCGCCGCCCGTGGCCTCCTTAAGCTCGCGTCTCGCACCGAGCCCAAGGTGCGCGCGGGCGACGGTCGGGAGGACGCCATGCCGAAATATTTGTTCGAAGCGCGCTACAGTTCAGAAGGAGCCGGTGGCCTCGCCAGGGAAGGGGGTGTTGGCCGCCGAGCCGCCGCCAGGAAGCATCTTGAGGAGCTCGGCGGCAAGTTGGAATTGATGTATTTCGCATTCGGGGAAGTGGACTGTTTCCTCATCGCTGACCTCCCTAACAATGCGAGCGCGGCGGCGTTTTCGCTCGCGGGCAACGAAAGTGGGGCGATGGCGAGCAGGACGATTGTCCTGATGGTCCCGGAAGAATTGGATGACGCAACGGTGAAGAAGGCCTTTTTTCGCGCTCCGGGTCGGTAAGCGCGCGCTCCCCTTCGCGCGGCTTTTTCCGCGCGCGCCAGTTCACGACTTGCTGCCACCGCGGCCTTCTCGACCGAGCGACGCGGCCGTTCGGACTCCCGCGACCCCGGCCGCCGTTGAGGCCGAGCTAAAGGCTTAGGGCCTTTACTAATGAGGGCGGCTTTCGGGCCTCCTTTATGCGGCGCGGGAAGGGCTAGCCGTCGCGCGAGGATACTGGTCGATCAGCTGGTTTGGGCCGAGGGAAAGCGTCGTGCTGATCCCCGGTACTTGAGGTGTGACCAAAGCCCCTGTCGGAAGAGTCGAAGGTGGGCGTCAAGGGGACGTCGATTGTGAACGGTTGTTTCCCGACCGACGCACCCACCAATGGCGTCGGCCACATTTCGATCAGGTTGGGCCCGTCTGTAGCCTCGTGAGTTTGCTGATTGGCTTCGCCCGTGAGTCCCGGTTAACGAAGTCAACTTGACGTCTGAAGGGAACAATTCCGCGCCGGCCGTGTTTGTGGTGTTCAGCGCGCTTATTCTTGCCCCCCAGCCCCAGCGCGCTGCTGCCCTGCGCCGGCCCTCCCTGCGCAGGGCTTTTTTTTGCACGGCGTCGACGGCACCCGAGAGTTTCGAGGCCACTCTGCGGCAACCGCCCCTCAAACTCGAGGAGCGTTTCGAGAACTGAACCAAGGCTCTCTCACTCCGCCGGCGCGAACTCTGGAGTAGTCGCGACCGTAGCGCGGGTCGAGGCAAAGTTGACCGCTAGCGTCGCATCACCAGGCCGACCAGGACTGGTGATGGCGCTCTCACGCACGCGAGGCTTGAGGGCGCGCACCGGGCCCTACTTTTTCGTTAGTTTAGCTGCGGCTCGTCTCACAGCGGTTTCGCTGATTTTACCCGTCTTCTTTCTCATTTCGCCGAGCGTCGTGTCCGGAGAAAATTGAGGAATGGGTTTCGATAGATTTTTGTTGAGCGTGTCGCTGCGCTTTTGCTGAATCTCGCCATCCTGGTCACGATGGCGGCCGTCTAATCCGGTTTTTTTCATATTCCGACTCATTCCTTTGGAATCAGTGCAACTTAATTCTGTCCCTCCTTGTGACGTTTGGGCAACTGTAAATCGTGGCGCCGTGCCAAGCAAGATGCCTGATGTCGACCCGGTAAGTCGGACGCGCCCGCGGCGGGTGGCAAGATCGTCGGAAAACAGCGGTGACCTGGCGGCGGGCAGCGTTCGCTAGATGACACGGCCGGGTACAACCGTCAGCGCCGCTCAATGCGTGAGAGAAGCCGCGCCCTTTGCGTTGAGTCCAGCCGCTGGAAGTCGCGAAAAATGCGGTCGACGAAATCGGCAGGCGCCGGTTTGTCGGGCCGCGGCCGGCGCCCGGCCGCGAAGTTCTTAGGGCCGAACAACGTGCCGGGGCGGAGCCTCGGAAAAGAAACCCGAACGCGCATAGCCGTATTTCACATGACGAATCCGTCTATGTCAAGCGGGCGAGGGGCGGCTGTTGAGCCCTTCCCCTACGCCTCGCTTGCCGGCGGTGGCGAACGCGGAGAAGTCGAACCACAACGTGTGACGGCCGCCAACTGGCCGACTTTTTTTGGAAATCGAGACCGCGCGGACGATTGCGCTCAGCTTCGACGACGCTTGAGCGGATTTCCTTTGGAAAAGGCGAAGTCTATGGCATAAGTTTTCTATTCGCGATAGCCGGCTCGTTTCGACCTGGCGTACAAAACGGATTTGGAAATGGAGACGGAGCGCATTTTGGGTGCTATCCAGAGAGCCTGAGTGGGCGCAGAATTTTGTTATTTGGTTTCGCCGTAACCCATTGAAAAGTTCCGATTCGGACGAATAAAACCAAGCAAATCCACGCTATTTTGCTTGGATTTGCTTGGTGTGGCTTGGATTTACTCCGCCACGAACCGCGGCTGCGCTCGCCTCCGCCGCCGTCAATCGCCGGCGTCTCTCCCCCAGACGGGGCGCCGCTTCTCGAGAAACGCGCCAATGCCCTCGACCGAGTTGCCTTCGGCGAGATTGTCGATCATCGCCACAGAGGCCAGCGCGTAGGCCTCGTCGAGGGGCCGCTCAATCTGGGCGTAGAAGGCGCGCTTGCCGATCGCCAAAGTCGGGGCGGATTGCCGCGCGATCGTTTTGGCCAGCGCCTGGGCCTCGTCAAGCGCGCGGCCCTCGGCAACGACGCGGTTCACGAGACCGAAGCGCTCGGCTTCCGCAGCGCTATAAAGCCGCCCCGTCATCGCCATCTCCATCGCTCGCTTGCGGGGTATCGCACGGCCAACCGCGACCAGCGGAGTTGAGCAAAACAGGCCAAAATTGACCCCCGACAAGCCGAAGCGAGCGCGCTCGCCCGCGATCGCGAGATCGCAGGCCGCGACCAGCTGGCAGCCCGCCGCGGTCGCAACGCCCTCGACCGCCGCAATGACCGGCTTCGGCAGTCTAACGATGGCTTGCATGAGGGTCGCGCAGCGCGCGAACAGCTCGACGTAGTAGCTGCGGCCTCTGTCGCAGTCGTTCCGGTGCGCCTGCATTTCTCTGAGGTCGTGGCCGGCGCTGAGCGCCGATCCCTCGCCAGCCAGCACCAGGACACGCGCGCCGTCGTCGCTGGCAACGACGTCGAGCTCCCCGATGAGGGCCTCGATCATCGCGAGGCTCAACGCGTTCAGGTTATGGGGTGTGCTCAAGGTCACAGTGACGACGCCGTTGTCGTCCGCGCGTCTGAAGAGCTCGGGCGACGCGGCGACAGCGGACGAAGCAGTCATAAAGCTATCCTCGTTTAGGCGGAAGCGCAGCGAAGACGCTGTGCCGAGCCTACTTGGCATGAGGCGAGCAGTAAATGGGATGTCGGGCGGCCCTTCAGACGAGGGCGGGCGCTTGGACCGACGCGCGCCTTTCCTTATGCGGCAAATAAAAAGGGCCGCGCGACGGCGGCCCTTGAAAGTTCGAGGGTCGTCCTGGCTCTACGCGATTGCGGGCGCGAGTTCGGTTCTTTCGGCCTCGGTTTAACGAAGCGTAACCGAGGCCGGCGAAGCCAACCAGCATCATCGCCCAGGTCGACGGCTCGGGAACGCTCGTCGTGATGTCGCCGGACAACTGGAGGTTTGCAAAGGCGTCCGTGACGTGACGATCCGCGTAGAAGACGTCCATTACGTAGGTGCCGGCCCCGACATTAAACGTCGTGGGCGCCCCCACCGGGTGGACTCCGCCGACCTCGTCGACCACGTTTCCGTTGAGCGCCAGGAACATGTCGTCGTCGCCGCCGAAGGTGATCGAGCCACCAAGCGCACCCACATGGAGAGTGGCGGAAAAGATCGCGGTCTGAAATAAGCTCCCGTCCCCAGAGCCCGTGCCCTCAGGCACGAACATGGCCTGATTGATCGGAAGCTGTGCAAGGGTTTGCCCCTCGAACGTAATTCCGGAGGAGGGAGTCCACCAATTGAGCTGATTGCCCGGGCCCTCGACGAGAGCGGCGGGGTTATTCGTGGATACGACGGGTCGGTTGCCCACGAGGGTGGGCCCGACTTCGGGGTTCAAGTTGCCATAAACCTGCCCGCAATCGTACGTTCCGCACGGGGGCAGGTTGAAATCGCCAAAAGTCGGACTGGCGGAATACCAGTCGACCTGAATCTGATTGGCGCTGGCGCCAACGGCCGAAAGCCCGAGGGCCATTGCGCCCGCGCCGAGGCCGACGCAGAGCTTATGCAACTTCTTATACAATTCTAAGTCTCCCAGTCAACAGGAGCTTTTTGTAGTTGTTTATTTCATAGCCCGTCAAGCAAATTTGGAAGGATCCGTGCGTTATTACGAAAAATTAATGCTAATAAGGTCCGCCACCTTTGTAACGGGCGATCCATAGCGCCATGGCTCGAAAGAGGTCGCGCCGTTTGCGCCCTGATAACCGGCGGGGAAAACTCCTTATTCAATCGCGCCACAGCTTGCTCGATCCGGGCCGCCGCGCTGCTCGCCGACTTCGCGCTTTCCCCTCTGTCCGTTTTCGGTTAGGCAGCGGCGCAACGTCGCCCGACGCGAAAAAAGACCCAATAATCATGCATCGCTACCGTACCCATACTTGCGGCGCCCTGACCCTCGCCAAGGACGGCGCCGACGTCCGGTTGTCCGGCTGGTGCCACCGCATCCGCGACCACGGCGGCTTGCTATTCATCGATCTGCGTGACCATTACGGCCTGACCCAATGCGTGGTCGATCCGGATTCGTCTGCCTTCCGCGAAGCAGAGAAGCTGCGCTCGGAATTCGTCATCCGCATCGACGGGAAGGTGCGCAAGCGGCCCCCCGGCACGGAAAACCCCGAAATGCCGACTGGGCTGATCGAGGTTTACATAGGCGAGATCGAGGTGCTGGGGCCTGCCGGCGATCTGCCGCTGCCGGTGTTCGGCGATCAGCCCTATCCGGAGGATACCCGGCTCCGGTACCGGTTCCTCGATCTGAGGCGGGAGAAACTTCACCAGAACATCATGCTGCGCGGTCAAGTCATTGATTCGCTTCGCCGACGAATGAAAGGGCAGGGGTTCTTCGAGTTCCAGACGCCGATCCTCACGGCCTCGAGCCCGGAAGGCGCGCGCGACTTCCTCGTGCCTTCGCGTCTGCACCCCGGCAAGTTCTACGCGCTGCCCCAGGCGCCGCAACAGTATAAGCAGCTCCTGATGATGGCGGGCTTCGACCGCTATTTCCAGATTGCGCCTTGCTTTCGTGACGAGGACCCGCGCGCCGACCGCCTGCCTGGCGAGTTCTACCAGCTCGACATCGAGATGAGCTTCGTCGAGCAGCTGGACGTTTTCGACGCCATGGAGCCGGTCATCCGGGGCGTGTTCGACGAGTTCGCCCGCGGCAAGCCCGTCACGCCTTCGCCCTGGCCGCGCATTCCCTACTCGGAATCGATGCGCAAATACGGATCCGACAAGCCTGACCTCCGCAATCCGCTCGTCATGCAGAACGTCTCCGAGCATTTCCGCGGTTCGGGTTTCAAGGTGTTCGCCCGCTTGCTCGAGATCGAGAAAAACCAGGTCTGGGCGCTTCCCGCGCCCGGCGGAGGCCAGCGGACCTTCGCCGATCGGATGAACGCATGGGCTCAGGGCGAGGGCCAGCCGGGGCTTGGATACATTCTTTTCTTCGACCGCGCCCGCGACGAAACGGCCCGTGCGGTCCGACCCGAATGCAAGCGGTGTGGGTGGCCGGGGGCCGCTCGCCAACAACATTGGCCCTGAGCGCGTCGAGGCGATCCGCCTCGCGCTTGGCCTCAAGGCGGGCGACGCGGCGTTCTTCGTTGCCGGCGATCCGGACAAATTCGCCAGGTTCGCGGGGCTCGCGCGCACGAAGGTCGGGCAGGAGCTCAAGCTCGTCGATGAGGAGCGGTTTGAATTCGCGTGGATTGTCGATTTCCCCATGTACGAATGGGATGAAGAGGAAAAGAAGGTCGAGTTCTCGCACAACCCCTTCTCGATGCCGCAGGGCGGGCTCGAAGCGCTTGTCAGCGTGGACCCGCTCGCGATCAAAGCGTTCCAGTACGATGTCGCCTGCAACGGCTACGAACTCGCCTCGGGCGGAATCCGCAATCATCGTCCCGAGGCGATGCTGAAAGCCTTCGAGATCGCGGGCTATGGCGAGGAGACGGTGGTCGAGCGGTTCGGCGGCATGTACCGGGCGTTCCAATATGGCGCCCCGCCGCATGGAGGGATGGCGGCGGGCGTGGACCGCATCGTGATGTTGTTGGCGGGCGAGCAGAACCTGCGCGAGGTGGCGCTCTTTCCGATGAATCAGCGCGCCGAGGACCTGCTCATGGGCGCGCCGTCGCCGGCGACCTCCAAGCAATTGCGCGAGCTCTCGATCCGCGTGGTGACGCCGGAGAAGTGAGCCTGACGGAGCTTCCCGGCGCGGCGGCCATTTCGGAGCCGGTTTTAAGCAATTCCAAGACCTTGCGGCGCCATTTGCGATCGCGCGGGCAGGTGACGACCGGGGAGCGGCTGGTGGAGGCGTGGTCGTGTAAACACGCGGTCGCCCTTGCCCGCGGCGCGCGCCTCTGTTAGCCACGCGGACGAAAATCGGGGTATAGCGCAGCCTGGTAGCGCGGAAGTTTTGGGTACTTCAGGTCGCAGGTTCGAAATATATGAAATAATTGATAAAACTGACCGTTTGAGACCCCGCTCTAGGCCACGATCTAGGCCATCTGCTAGGCCAAAAACCCATAGATCAATTCCCTGCGGAAATAGAGGGAAACCAATCTATGGGGGGTGGCGCTCGGGTCAGCAGCTTAGGATGACTGGGTCAAGCCTCAGCACGTCCCTCACGCTGCCATCTGCGCGTCGGGGATTGCCGGCACTGTCGAAGCCTCATAGCGGCCATCGCTTTTCGGAGCTTCCGCCGCTTGTTCGCGACTCGCACAAAGGCGCGCTCCCTGTGGCTCGCGTCTCGGCGATAGGAGGCGCTGTGGCGCGGGACGGGGGCGTGTCAGCCACGCGTCGAGGTCAGCGAAACCTGTCATCTCGGAGAGCAGGGTTACGGTGGCGAGGATGCGCTTCATACTGGAGCCTCTCGACCGCAGCCATATAGCAACCCTATCCCTCCACCGGCCTTCAAATCCCAGCACGGACCAGTCAACGACCGGCGCGGATCGAGCGGCCCCAATTGAACAGTCGTGACCTTGGCTTGGCAGCCTCCCACTCACGGTTCCCATAGACATCTGCAACCTTCCTGTCGGTGGAGAGAATGGACATGGAGAACGTGGAGCCTGATGGGAGCTTGATCAAGCCAGCCCTTATCAGTCAGCGAGGTCGTCCGCAATGTCTTGGAGACGCTGCTGCTCCAGTGCGGTCGCTCGCGCCTCAGCATGCTCCCGCGCGTCAGCCCGCGCCTTCGCGTAGGCGGGTGAGGGGTTGATGCGGTCTGCGGGAATGACCTCCCCGAGGCGTGAGCCCCAGGGGTTGTCACCGCGCCACGCTTGAACGGCTGTAGGCCGTCTCGTTGCGCTCCGTTGCCATCAGCGTGTGGCCTTGAACTCGTTGAGCAGGTCCGACCACCCACCCACCAAGTCTCTCGACAGGACGTGGCGCTGCTGGGCCTGGAGCGCCCTATCGCTGCGGATGGGCTGGCGAGCCCACACGGCGAACTCGTCCACGTTCACGCCTCTTGCGTTGGCGAGCGCGGTTAGCTGGGCTCGTGTGCCAAGCTCAACGGCTTGGAAGGCCTCCTGAGCAGCCTCGGGGGTCATGCCCATCTGTTCACTTATGCGATGGAGCAGTTGTGGGCGTACGGAGCCCTGGCCCAACTCAACCAGCAGCCCGATCTTGTCGGACTCACTCACCTAACTCACAAAGGTCTGGTGGGCAGTCTCGATCTCGGGGACGGGGTGAGTGTTCAGGCTGGAGAGTTCGGCTGCTGCCGCTGCCTCAGCTTGAGCCGCTGCCTCAGCGCGTGCTGCCGCAGCCTCTCCAGTGGCCTCCGAGATTGCCTGAGTGGTGGCGTTGGTGGGCCGACCGCTCTCGGGGTTGCTGCTGAGAAGGCCGATGCGCTGGGCAACCTCAACCGTCACCTCACCCATCCCTGGGACACGAATTAGGTCGCTTCCACGAATGTCGTGTGGGGCGACTGGTGAACCGAAGCGCGTCGCAGTGCCTAAGAGGCCCTCGGCTCCTGAGTTCACCTCACTCATGTTGATCGAGGCGCTACGGGAGGAAAACACAGGCTCAGCGTTTCCGTTCGGGCCTACAGTCATCCTCGTGATGCCCCTGCGAACTCGTTGACGCGGACGCTTGATTCGTTCGAGGTGACGTTGTCGGCGGTGATTGCCCGATTGAGAGCTTGTCCGTCGTCGGAGATAATTTGTCGGCCTTCGCCGAATTGGATAGCGGCCACGGTGGTGGGTCCTTGAAGATGTGATGTTGCGTTCAAGTTTCCTCGTGAACGCGTCGAGGTTGATTGTGGTGGGTTTGGTGGTGGCCGAGGGCGTTAGGCTTGCTCGCGAGGCTACGCGGCGTCGGTGGCTAGAGCCCTCTCAGCTTCACGTTCAGCCAGCATCCGCCTCCACCCAGCTAGATGGCCCGCATCGGTAAAGCGTCGACATATCGAGGTCAGTCTTCGCTGCGCCATGGGAGCCAGCCAGACTTCGTTGTTGCCCCTGACGGCGTTGCTCTTGATGGCTCGAAGGAAGGCCTTTTCACTATGTGTGGTCAGTTCAGGGCGACTCTCTGCGTCTTCGATCTCTCGTTGAAAGTTGATGACGTGTTCGCCGGGGTTGCTCCAGTCTGGGCGGATGTGGCGGTCGTAGCCAGGGAGCCTTACGGCTGTGACGTCTTCGGTTGTGGGTGTCGTCCTCTTGGGCGCATGGTCACGCTGCTTCCTTCATTGCTGGACGGGTGCTCTCAACGGTCGCTTCGATGGCCAGCGCCTCAAGGACGCTTGCAGACGGCTTGTCGTGGTCGAGGTGAGCCCGCGCGTAGGACGCGAGGTTGCGTTCGAGGACGGCTAGGACGGTCGAGGGTCGCTGGCGTAGGGCGCTGCGTACTTCTCAAAGTCCTGCCTGCTGACGATGACGGAGGTCATCAACGCTGCGGAGTAAAGGTGGACTTGAGCACGTCCGATCTCGCTGACGATGAGATAACGCTCACCCGAACCCAGCGCGGAATGGTCGAGCCAGATGCGGATGCGGTCACCAACCTTCGCGGGACCCTTAAGGACTCAGAGGAGCCACAGGGAAGCTCACTGGCGGCTGTTTCTGGGCACTTGGTTTCTCCATTTTAGTAGGGAGTAGGCGTCCAACTCCGTTTTCATAGGGGTCAAATCCGGAGTTAAGCTAAAAAACCCAAGGAAACCGGGCGTCTCCGGGGATGGCTCCTTTAGGGGTTAGGGTAGGGAAGGAAGGGGTCAGCGAGATCGAGATCGGGCAGGCGAGTTTGGGTGACCCTTCGAGGGGGATGATGGTCGTGTTCAGCTTCACTGACGCTCTTGGTCAGGCGGATTGAACGCTGGAGGATCAGTGGAGGCGAAGGCGTCATTCTGGTTTCCTTTAAGGGATCGCTCAGTTGGTTTGGGTTTCCCTAAGCAGTGAGCGTGCTGATGACGATTCCGTACGGGCACGGAGTTGAGCCAAAAACGGCTAGTGATGTCAGTGGCTTGGAAGGGACACCTATTAGACATCAGAAGGTGGGTGAGAGAGAAGCACACAATCCACCCTGTCGAGGAGGATTCTCTGCTCGTCCCTTGGGCTTGTGTCACGTCCATGCAGAAGAATTACCTGCACTCAGGTGACGCTACGGGGGTGGATTTCGGGGGGGTGATGGTGGGAGGTTCAGCTTGACTGACGCTCTCAGGTCAGGCGGATTGAACGCTGGAGGATCAGTGGAGGCGAAGGTGCTTTGAAGCGACCATCTCCATCCACCCTCCTCGATGGATCCGTATGGTCTCCCCGGCGAGTCGGCTGAGGTTTTGGTTGGGTGGTCGGGCTGAAACCCCCGCCACACGGGTTATGAGACAGGCTCAATGAATTTAGATACCAAACAGTACAGAAATCACCAACACAGTGCCCACCGAGCAGTGAAGCATGGGGCGATTTAGGCTGGTCACTTCGTTGGTGGTTCCTATTGCGCGTCCTAATCGACGCTGCACTGGGCTGTGAGTTTCCTAGACGAAATGACCGCGATCTACGCTGGGCCGAGCAGGGGGTATTCCTGACGAAGGCTAATCGACCCGAGGGTCCTCGGCGTGGTCTGGTTTCCTGCTCGATGTCGCTCGCGACGAGCAGAGCGACCCGCCGGAGACGGTCTCAGTTCCTTTCGGCTTCGCCAGCTTTTCCGCATGCGTCTTGACGTCATCACGCTCACCGCGTGACCTCCAGTACCTGTCCAATAGCAGCCCGCTTCGCTGGTTGCTCCGAGGGTGGGCACTAATGGCCGGCTGGTTGGAGCCAAGAGCCTGTCGTAATCGATCTGACTCGCTGACTAGACCAGTCCGATCAACTGCGTAGCTTGCGTTCGGATTACGTATTCCGTGTACATCGTCGTCATCATCACCCCGTCCTCGGTTCCCCCTAGGCTCTAATGGATCCCCACGCCCGCAGGGCTTACAGGTGACTCAGGATGCCTCAGGGACACCTAAGATGCCCTGAGAGCCACCCTGGTAGCCTAGAACCCTAGACCCCACTCAGCGAGCATCCTTAAGTCACCCTGAGGGGCGTGGATAGGTTGGGGACTACCTCCAGTAGGACCACACAGTCTCATCGCCCCCTACAGATGACAAAGTCCTTGTCGCGGTGGTTCCAGTAGATGTCCCAAGTGCCTGCCTGGAGGTCCAAGAGTCCAAGCTTGATCTCGATTTTGAAGGTGCCAATACGTAGTTCCATAGGTGTTCTCCCTCTTAGGTGACCAACCCAAGATAACACACCTCAAACTCGGGCATCTAATGAGTAGCGGACGGTCCGGAGGTGGATAGGTAGGTTAGTCCCGTCAAAGGGTTGGCCTGTGGACAAGGTCTGTCCGGCCACCATCCTCGTGAGCTATGCGAGCATCCTCGACACAGCCATAGCGGTGTAGCGCGTCCCCTTCGAGGTCACATGCCCAACGGCCTCAAGCTCCCCCGCAATGTCTCTTAGGCTGCGCTTCCGGTGGTTCACAGGATACCTCGCGAGCTTCCTCGCCAATGCCACAGTCTCAGGGCTGGCCTCCTGAACTGACTTCCTGCCTCCCACCTTCTGCCCTGTGAGCTTGGCCTTGCGTTCCCTCGCTGCCCTGAGCTTGGCCACCAGAGCGGCCTTCTCGAACTGGCGACTGCCCCGAGGACTTGCCTGATGAGGACAGCGGTGGGCGTGCTGTCGAGGAAGCTGTCAGGGCTGTCCGCAGCTATGAGCGTGATCCCCAACCCTTGGAGGTAACGCCATCCTGTCTCCTGAACGATGAGGTCACGAGCGAACCTGTTGGCGGTCTCGACGATGATCGTCCTCACCCCATTGCCAGCGATGCGCTTGAGCATGTCCGCAAAGCCAGGGCGTGTGTCCACTGCGTCAGCACCGCTCACCGCAGCGTCATAGAACTCCTCGACGACTACGCAGCCCGCAGTCTTGGCGTAGCTGTGTGATGGCCTCGCGCTGCCTCTTGGCGCTGTCCTTGTCCTCGCCCACGTTGGCTGCTGAGGACGTACGAAGATAGGCTATCGCTTTGACCGAATGGACAATCACCCGCTTGCTGTATCATTTCCTCAAGCAATTGATACAATATGGGCGAGTTGCAGTCAAGTTGTATATGGCCCTAGGGTCGCACTTGCCATGCCACATCACCTCGGACGTCTCGAAGCCCCGCTGAGAGTGGTGTCGGCGCTTGTGGGTTTGTGTGCGGCAGTGTTGTGGTTCTTGTCCGCCTCCGTACCGACCCCGCTTGCACCTGGAGCAGCGATTGGAGGAACGCTACCGACAGACCCGTTCAACGAGGCCCTTCGGCAGTCCGCTAGCCTCAATCAGTGGGCGGCTCTCACGACAGGTCTCGCGGTGCTGCTCACGGTTGCTGCCGAGTGTGTTCGGCTGCTCACTCCTCGGTCCTAGTGGCGTAGATGTGCGCTGTCATCCCCTGCGCCCCGCTCGCGCTACACCTGGCACCGCTGGTGGCTAGGCTGCCCTGAGGGGGCCCAGCTTGGCGTGTAGCATGCGTTGCGGGAGATCCTAGCTGGCCTTGCTCACACTCGGCGAGCCACCCCCAGGCGGGGGGATGGGCGAACGGTCGCACGTCAAACCTGTCTCACCGCGTTGCAATTTTTCAGCCGGGTCCCCCAGATCCGCCTGTTGCGGCTACGACTTGCTGCACGGATAGGCTTGGAAAAGCGCCTCCAGGAAGACAGCGGCAAAGGAATTATGGAGCTTCTCAGGGTGATCGTCGGCGTATTTGAGAAAGACTTTTATTAGCTCGACCCGGTTTGACGGAACTGGCGGGCACGAGCCCAGCATAGCGGTGCCGTCAGTCAACTGTACGGTAGAGAGGTCTTGGATGGTAGCGAAAGCGCCCCAGCAAAGCCCCGAAGGGTAGTCTCGCGCGAACCAGACTTGATTGCCTTGGATAGGCGCACTCGCAACTCCGCGACACGCAGATACCATCTCCAGGGCGGTGGTCTCGCCTTGCACACTCCCCGTGGTTAGGATCAGTCCCATCAGGCCTATGAGAAGGTTTCGTCTCGAAATCATCGTCAGGTCCCCCGCATGCAACAGCCGCCTCTACACAGGCAGGTTCCCACCCCTAGCGCAAACGTACCGACGTGGAGAGGGCTGGCGCCGCACGGTTCGGTCGCCCGGGTGGCGAGGTTAAGAGCAGGGTGGCGAGGCTGGGTGTCTCCTCGAACGATCAAGGCGACGAGACGGCAATCCGTTTTCAGGAGGCGCACGGCGCGCAACTCTTCCGGCAGGGCAAGCCGCGTGCGTTACTCGAAGTCAGAAGCCCCGAAATCCTAACGGTGATCTATGAAGCGCGTCTAAGGGGCTACGACAGGGCAAAGGCTGCCAAAGAGCGGCCACCGAGGGGCTCCTTCCGACCACCCCGGAGTGGGAACGAGGCGCGCGGCGTCGATCAAAACCTCACACATGCGTAGTCCAAAATATTCTCGGTCGAAGGGTCTTGACGCGCGCGTGCGCTGCGCCGATTTTCCGCCATGTGCTTAGGAGGAAGCATAACGGGAGCAACTGAGATGCCGATCAGGCGCTACGTGGAAAAGGGAGTTGTTTTCGGGCCTCAAGCCCTTTCAGCAATGAGCAAAGCCTTAGAGGCCACAACAGAGATCCTTGGCATCGAGAGAGACGAAGCAAAACGTCAAGCGGTCGCAAGGTTCATCGTCCGGGTTGCGCGGGAGGATGCCAGCCTCGACGCGGCTGAATTGCGTGATAAGGCGATGGCGGCGTTGGGAGGCGTTGCATACGTCGCGATTGCTCAGCCTCCTCAGCCCCCTAAACCACTCCCAAGCGCAGAATGAAAGCTGCTTGGAACCGCTCAAGCCCGCGTTAGGTCACCTTAAGACGGCCTCAGGGGCGCAGCAGGTGGCCGGGAGGGAGTTTGGCTACCCCTGCCGCGCCCCGGGCCCTAGCCAGGAATCGCCCAGCCGGAGCGAAGGTACAACAAGGTTGGTGCTGGTGGGGTTCCTGTGGTCCACCATAAAAAAAAAAAAAATATGGAACGCCGTGGCGCAGGACGCCAGTGGGGCGCTAAGGGAGTGTCAGGGAACTCTACTGGCGGCTCGCGAAAACATGCTGGCGTACACTGGCAACGCGGGTTTGCGTCGCGGCGTGTCTAGTTCCGCCTCCGCAGCGACCAGTGCCTTGCGGTGGAATGCGTTCGCCAGGGCGGCTAGCACTTCTCCTTCTGAGGCCTCGACTGGTGGCAGGTCAAACGTCCCAAGCACCTGATAAACTAGTGTTACCAGCTTCGACCTGCGCTCAACGGTGTCTACCAATTTGTGGCCGCCTCTCAGTTAACATCGTAGACTGAATGAGTCTGACCGGGCCAGCAATTACCTATTATTGGCTGCTCAACTTTCCACAGTCTTTCCGATGGGGCAGCGGCATCTCGGCTTGGTTCTTGTTTCGTTCTCACCCTTGAGCTATCCTCCGCTCATGACCAAACCGAGCAGAAACTCACCCTCGCCGCCCTGACGATCTCGCCAACTCACTCTCGTTCGCGCTGAGGCATGGAGCGCTGAGCAAGCACAACTCAGACAAACTGAACGCTGACATCGTGGCGCAGCGGCTGGTCAGAAACCTGGATAAGGCGGGGTATGTGGTGATGAAGAAGCCGCCCCATGGTGGGCACGGGCAGATTGCGCGGGGTCACGGTCAGAAGGATCAGGCCGGATAAATCAATTTTGGAGTTTCGCTATCTGCCAGCGGGACATAAAGAAACAAATGCCCGAGAAAATGAACGCCAGGAAAAAGGACCAGACTTTTACGACTAGTGGGGCGAACGGAACGAAACTTCCAGATCGGTAGCCCTCGATCAGAGCATGGGACATGCTAGGCGTTAGGCCTGAAATAAACCCAAAATACGGAACCAAAGCTCCACCGAGGCTCTGCCCAACGAACAGACGCTCGCCCATAGCGCGATAAAATTCTGGTTGGAGGTGGACCCCGATACCATTCCCGCAGTGTTTAAAGAGCAGTGCGGTAAGGTGGGTTACATAGCGTGGATGCTAGCCTGTGATCTGCGAAAGTATTATCGCTTCCATCCGTTCGATCCTACACAGACTTCATGGGACATTGTGGAAACCCTGAAAGAGAACCACGACGACGTGCTTCGACGACTGATGGCAGGGAGAAACTAGTGGCTAGGCAGCTTGACCGCCCCTATCGCCTTCGCCTTGGCCTCCAGTGGCTCCTGTCCCGCGTACATCGAGGTCATGGACAGCCCCAGGTCGCCCACGTCATGTCCGACTACCTGAGCCACGGTCCTCATGCTGTAGCCAGTGGCCCCAGCGTTCAGGGCGTCCCTCATGCTAGGCTATGGCGAACCTCCTCAGGCTGTGAAGGTCAACATTGGCTTGGCGCGCTCCAGGCTCCCTCTCGTCAATCCCTAGGCGCTTCCTGAGCCGCCCGAACTCCTTCGTGATGGGCTGCCCACGGCCCCACGCGGAGCCCTCAGGTGGCGTGTTCAGTTCCCCCACGAGGTACCCTTCAGGTCCAGCTGCGGCCACCCTGCGGTGGATGATAGAGAGCATGGCGGGGTGGATGGGTACGTCTCTGCGCGCTGAGGCTGTCTTTGACCCACGGAGCGCCACGTAGGGCAGGGGGCCGTCGAGGTCCCTGAGGTCACCCACCTTCATCGTTGCCCACTCCTCCACCCGTAAGCCGCTGCACGCCAGCACAGCCACAGTGTCCCGCAGGAGCCCCTGCATGGGCGTCTTGGGCTCTATCCAGAGCGTGCTAGCAATCGCTTGACCTCATCACTGGATAAGGGACGCTTATGGCTGGATGAGGCGGTCGATTGGGGGAGGAACTGGCCACGCCAAGGATTGCCGATGATCATGTCCTTCCTCTCAGCGTGCTTCCAGAGCCCCGACAATGCCGACAGGTCCTTATTGGCTGACCGGCCATGGACCCCTGCCCTCACGAAAGCCTCATCCCTGTAGCTCGCGGCCATCTGCTTCGTGATGGCTTGGAGGGTAGGGGGCAGGGCCTTGTCAGCCATCCACGTCTCCAGCTTCGAGACAGCGCGCCTGTAGTCCAACCGCTGCTTGCCCTTGAGAGGCTTCTCAGCGAGCCACTGGTCAGCGAGGGGGCCTATAAGCGGTTGCTCTGCCCGTGCCATGGACGCCAGCATGTTGGCCTTCTCCTCGCCTTGGCCTTGGCCACCTCCTCCCATCGAGCCGCCAGGGCGGTTGAGACGTAGCGCCCTCCCATCATCGTCGCTCGCACGCTGTGCCTCGTCCTTGAAGGATTGCCTCCAGTCCAGCCCTTCAAGCAACAAGTGGGTCACCCCCAGCGCTGCCGCTCTAGCTCCCCCTCAGCCGCCACCAGCCGGTCCTTGAGGGCAGCTATAGCCCTGTGCTTGGTCCGCTCGGCAATGGCCAGCGAGTCCGTGTGAAGTGGATGGTAGAGGACGGCGCAGCCTATAGCTCCTCTCAGACGAGCAGGGACTGCCAATTGCACGCGCCAACTCTGCCCATGCCAATGAAGGTAAGACGCAGACTTGCGTGCTCTGGTTGCCATGCTGTATCCCCTCCTCGGGAGCCGTTGAACCGTTGATCTCTAGGCCACCTCTAGGCCACGATTCTAGGCCACGCAAGAGGTGATCGAGGACTAGATTCAATGACTTCCGTGGGTTAGCGGGGTTAGATTTCGCCTCCTGCTGCCCCGACCACCGCGATTAGGGAAAAGACTAGGGCCGTCATGACCGCTCGCATTTACCAGCCCAGCCGAAGCGCCATGCAGTCGGTGCAATCGAAGGGCGATTGGCTGCTCGAATACGAGCCCGAAAAGCCGCGCCAGATCGAGCCCTTGATGGGCTGGACGAGCTCGGCCGACATGCGCTCGCAAGTGAAGCTGCGCTTCGACACCAAGGAAGAGGCGATCGCTTACGCCGAGCGCAACGGCGTCGCCTATCGGGTGGAGGAGCCGAAGCCGGAGGCGCGCAAGATCCTGTCCTATTCCGACAATTTCGCGCCGAATCGCATCGTTCCCTGGTCACATTGAAGCGTTGCATGAGGCCCGGTCGCGGCTTGATTGCGTTCGGCTCCGTAGCTCAGCTGGATAGAGCAGCCGCCTTCTAAGCGGCAGGTCGCAGGTTCGAGCCCTGCCGGAGTCGCCAGTAATATCAAATAGTTATGATGGAGTATCGCAAGACAGAGAGGCGAGGGCTACGGCACGGGGTAAAGTGTACAATAACAGATAACACGTGTGAAATGACCAGCGACGACCGAAACAACACTTGGCGAGGCGGTACCCTTGACCAAAGAAGACACCATAACGCTAACTCGCGACGAGGAAATCACTCGTCGTAGACGACGTGCAGCAATTTTCGCAGGCGTCGCGAGCGTTATATGCTTTGTTATGCTGACAGCGGCGCTCTTGCTGTCTTGGTCATCTTTGATAGCAACCGTTTTATTGTTCTTATTTTTGCTGGCGCTGTTCCATTTCGTCTATTTCTGGTTCGATTCTATCACGCAACGAACGGTTAAAATGATAGACTACCCCTATCTCTTGATAGGGGCTTTAGGTGTATTTCTTGCGTTCGGTGACGCCGCCCGGGATAGAGAGCAGCTCTATTCTGATCTCGGCGCGTTAGTTATTCCTTCTACCGCAACAGACCTGAAGGCGTACGTTGCAGAAGAGTTGGACTCTTTCTGCTCTGAGGGATTCCAGCCGCCGTTCTTTTGTCAGATTAGCCGGGAGATTTTAAGTTTTTTGAACCTGCCTTTCATGCAGGAAGAGCTTAAGAAGAAGGTCGTTGAAATCCAAAACGAGCTCTCAGAACACGCTTGGTCTGATGCCTTTCAGGCAATGATATTTGATCTTCATCACCCCCTCGAAGGTTTAGGTGGATTTTTAGATTCACACTTAAAGCCGTTTAGCCCTCAGGCCGCCGCTCACGACGATCCGAATCTGAGCGAGTTTGGTGATGTTAGCCTCATTGCAGAAATTATCTCGCGTTCAAGAGACCACAAGCACTCCATCAACGGTATTGTCTCGCGCTGTCGCTTGGCCGGAAATAGAAATCAGATATGGTAAACTCGTAATTGTACCGATTTTGTTGTCATTTGCACTGGCCCTTCGATTAACTAAGGTCACTGCCGACGTGTTGGGATGGGCGAGACCTTGAAGAATTATCGAGGGTAATTGAGCGTGAGGCTAGAAAGACGAGCCGCGAAAGCCTTCGGGACGACGAGGTGTGCTTGGCTTGGCAGACTCGTGCGCGATAGTCCTCGTTCGAGTTCAGGTCCGCATCCATGCCGCGTGTCGTCGGAGCGTTGCGCCTCGCAGGCCCTCAAGTTTGTAGACCAGCTGGCGCGCCGCAAGGGGGAGATACCCCGGCCTACTTCGCACATTCGATAGGGTGATCGGGTGGCGCGTGCTTTTCATCCGATTTCGCTCCACTTCCGGCACGGCAGGTCCGGGGCTGAGTCGTCCAGTCGCTTCCGAATTCGCACGAGGCGCGGTTCGAGCCCCGCCTCAAGGCGGAAGCCACGGCCGAGCGCCAATCCAATCATCGCGTCGTTGGTCCGCAACGTATCGCCGATGAGGAATTCGATGCCGTCGGCCGCCGCTTTGCGTTCGATTTCATGCAGCACGGCCGAGCCGGCGCCAAGATGGCGCCAGTCATCCGCAATCGACATGCCGAATTCGCCCGCGAGTTCCGCGCAGGAAAGCGCCACCCGGGCCTCGCCGATGACGATTTCGCGAGCCGCTGCCTTTGAAATCACCAGCAGGGTCAGCGTGTCACGACCATTGGCGGCCAAAGCACGCGCCAGTTCCGACGGGGGGAGTTCGCTTGCGGCGCCGAGGAACCGATTATAACGCGACTGTGGAGAAAGCCCCCTGACATAGTTCTGCAAGGCTTCGGCGTCGCTGGAGCGGACCGGACGAAGACCCAACTGTATGTCTGCGTCCCCTTTGACCCGCCACGCGAGGAGCTGCGCGGGACCTGGGTTGAAGCCGCTTTCGCTCGCGCGTACGCGCGGCGCTTGCGCCAAGAGAGGCGTGCCCGCAAGCGTCATATGGCTGATCCGCAATGAGGGGCTGCTGTGGCGCTCGACGAAGCCGCTACTGCGACGGGCTCCAATCGGACGACAGCGCCTTCTCCATCATTTCGCGCTCCATGCTGTCCGTGAGGCGGCCGCCGGAGCGCGTCAAGAGCCGGGCAATTTCCCGGTCGACTTGCCTTTGTCGCTGCGCGCCGGGAACGTCGCTCAGATGGCGAACGAGCCTCGCCAGCTTTACGCCGATACCATTTGCGACCGGCGCCGCGCGATCGCCGGGCAGGCCGAAGCTGTGGGTCATGCAGGACATCATAACACCCTCGTTCTTGACCATGGTCGGATATGAGATATCCTCATTCGCCACGGTAACACTGGCAACAATTTCGCAGGTAACTACGTATATGACAAAGGATATTGTCTCAGCCTATGGATGAGAAAATCTCGTGCATACCGCCCCTCCTCCGCTGAACGCGCTTCGTGCTTTCGAGGCCGCCGCCCGACATCTCAGCCTGACCAAGGCTGCGCTGGAGTTGAACGTCACACCCGGCGCCCTAAGCCACCAAATTCGCGGACTGGAAGTCCACCTGGGCCTCAAACTCTTCGACCGCGGCGTGCGGTCGATCGCGCTGACCGCGGCGGGCAAGGCGCTTCATCCCGGTTTGCAGGTGGGGTTCCTGCATATTCGGGACGCGTTGGCGAACCTCAATACGTTGGGCGACACGCGTGTGCTCGTGATCAGCACGCCGCCCGGCTTCACGTCGAAGTGGCTGGCGCCGCGGCTCTATCGCTTTTCGATCGCCTATCCCGAAATCGACGTGCGCGTTTCCTCGTCGATGAACAACGCCAATTTCACCACCGACGGCGTCGACGCCGCGATCCGCAACCTTCCGGTCGATGCGGCGCACGATGAGGGCCTCGAGGTCGAAAAGCTGCTCGATCAGTCCCTCATACCGGTCTGCAGTCCGGCCTTCGTCGAAAAATACGGGCCCTTCACGTCGCCGGAGACGCTCAGGGGCGTGCCGCTGATCCATGACGACAGCTTCTCCAGCCGCGCCATGATGCCGAACTGGGCCGATTGGTTTTCCGCGGCCGGCGTGAGGGACGCTGACGTCAGTCGCGGCCTTCGATTCAACAGCGCGGATCACGCGCTCGACGCGACGGTCGAAGGCGCCGGCGTGCTGCTCGCTCACGACACGCTCGCCTACGACGATCTGCGCACGGGGCGTCTGGTCGCGCCTTTCGACCTGACCTTGTCGTCGGGCCGCTGTTATTGTTTCGTTTGCGCGAAGACGCGCCGAGAGTCCGCCAATGTGCAGGCCTTCCGCGCGTGGCTCAAGGAAGAGGCGGCCGCCCTTGACCTGAGCAAGAACGGGGCCGTCCGAGCCGATTCGCGGCGGCGACTCGCAATTAGCGGTCATTCCGACAAGCCATAGCCAGAGATCAAAATCGACCCATCGGCGGGCGCTTGTCGCCAGCGATCGAATCTCGCCGATCGACGTTAAGCGGCAATTGCGGACCAGTAGGCGGCGCGTCCTGGAAGACAACAACACGCAGTCAACTCGACTTTAATCAACTTGGTTCGATCATTATATCATAAATCTTTCCGAAGACCAATCCTTACGAATTAGAATTATCATGGGTTACTAATTTGCCTGCTGCTATGATATAAAGCATCGGCCGTTGGTGTGATTTGATACAGGTTAAAACACCCCACGTTTATAAAAGCAACTGACGGCGACACAGTAGTAAAACTGTCGCCTCCATTTTAACAACAAGGGAATATTGCGGTACTAAGCAACATAGGATCGTTTCACTCGGCGTGGAATACCAAATGTTGCCGAACGTCGTTCTTTTCCAGGGAGTTGATTCCAGCGGCCAGACTGGATTGTGGGAGACGGATGGCACGACCACAGGAACATTCGAGCTTACCGGCATCGCGGCGGCGTTCCCGACCGGGCTGTATCCCGTCAATCTGACGCCTCTTAATGCCAATGAGGTCCTGTTCAATGGCGTCGACAAAGGCGGCCTGAGCGGGTTGTGGGAGACGGACGGAACAGCGGCTGGGACGCACGAACTGACCGGCATCGCTCGTGCGGCTACGACCGCACCCGGATTGTACCCCGGCGATCTCACGGTTTACAGCGGTCAAGTGCTGTTCACCGGCTATGACTCAGCGGGCGATGTCGGGCTCTGGGTAACCACCGGCACGGCCGCTGGGACGCACGAACTGACCGGCATCGCCGGGGCGGATATTTGGACCGGATTATGCCCGTCCGGCTTTACGGTCTACAATGATCTACGTGTTCTTCGCGGGCAACGACGCGAGCGGCGCGGTCGGATTGTGGGAGACGGATGGAACCGCCTCCGGCACACACGAGCTGGATGGCATCGTCGGGGCGGCAACGGCAGGCAATCCCAGGATCGCCCGGATTGTCCCAGGCGATCTCACGGTTTACAACGGTGAACTACTGTTCAGTGGCAAGGACGCGCACGGCCAAACTGGGTTATGGGAGTCGAACGGAACCGCGTCTGGCACGCTTGAATTGACCGGCATCGTCGGAGCGCCGACGGCGGGACAGGGATTGGACCCGTCCTACCTCACAGTCTTCAATGGCCAGGTGTTGTTCAACGGCCTCGACTCTGGCGGCCAACTTGGGTTGTGGGAGACGGACGGCACGGTTGCCGGGACGCACGAGCTGACCGGCATCGCTGGAGCGTCGACGACCGGAATAGGGTTATACCCGTCCGATCTCACAGTCCTCAACGGCCATGTGTTGTTCGTGTGGCGTCAGACTCGAGCGGCCAACCGGACTATGGGCGACAGACGGAACAGTCGGCCGGAACGCACGAGTTGACCGCCATCGCCGGAGCGCAGACGAAGGGTCAGGATTAGACCCGTCTGACCTCACGAGCTTACAATGGCGAGGTGTTGTTCAGCGGCGTCGATTCAGGCGGTAAGTCTGGATTGTGGACGACAGACGGAACAGCGGCCGGAACGCACGAGCTGACCGGTGTAGCGGCGGCCTCGAGAGCCGGCTTGGCTCCATCTGATCTGACTGCGATCGCAACGGGGCCCGTGCTGAGCGCCGGCGCCAGCGTAAGCTACGTCGCCGGAGCGACGCCCGTGCGCTCGACCCCGGTCTGTCCGTTAGCGATGCGGCCGCGGTCAACCTGTCTGCGGCCACGGTCACCATCAGCGCCGGCTTCCTCGCGGGTGACGCGCTGAGCGTCGGCTCACCGCAGACTGGCATCACCAGCGCCTACAACGCCGCCACGGGAGTGCTGACGCTATCGGGCACAGCCAGCCTGGCGGCCTATCAGACAGAACTCGACTCCGTCGCCTACGCCTCCCCCCACGCCACGGCTTCAAGCCGCACGATCACCTGGTCCATCAACGATGGCGTCAATACCTCCGCTCCGGCGACCAGCAACGTGTCGGTCAGCACGGTCGTCCCTGTGCTGACCGCCGGCGCCAACGTCGGCTACGTCGCCGGAGCGACCCCCGTCGCGCTCGACGCGGGTCTGTCGGTCAGCGATGCGGCGGCGGCCAACCTGACCGCGGCCACGGTCAGCATCAGCGCTGGCTTCGTTCAGGGCGATGCGCTGAGCGTCGGCTCACCGCAGACTGGCATCACCAGCGCCTACAACGCCGCCACGGGAGTGCTGACGCTATCGGGCGCAGCCAGCCTGGCGGCCTATCAGAAAGAACTCGACTCCGTCGCCTACGCCTCCCCCCACGCCACGGCTTCAAGCCGCACGATCACCTGGTCCGTCAACGATGGCGTCAATACGTCCGCTCGCGGCGACCAGCCATGTGCGGTCAGCCGCCTTCCCCCCGTCCTGACCGCCGGCGCCAGCGTCGGCTACGTCGCCGGAGCGACGCCCGTCGCGCTCGACGCCGGGCTGTCCGTTAGCGATGCGGCGGCGGTCAACCTGACTGCGGCCACGGTGAGCATCAGCGCCGGCTTCCTTGCGGGCGATGCGCTGAGCGTCGGGTCGCCGCAGACCGGCATCACCAGCGCCTACAACGCCACCACCGGCGTGTTGACGCTATCCGGCGCAGCCAGCCTGGCGGCCTATCAGAAAGAACTCGACTCCATCGCCTACGCCTCCCCGCACGCCACGGCTTCAAGCCGCACGATCACCTGGTCCGTCAACGATGGCGTCAACACGTCCGCTTTGGCGACCAGCAATGTGTCGGTCAGCCGCCTTCCCCCCGTGCTGAGCGCCGGCGCCACTGTCAGCTATGTCACCGGAGCCGCGCCCGTTACGCTCGACGCCGCTCTGTCCGTTACCGATGCGGCGGCGGTCAGCCTCTCCGCAGCCACGGTGAGCATTAGCGCCGGCTTCCTCGCGGGCGATGCGCTGAGCGTCGGCTCATCGCAGACCGGCATCACCAGCGCCTACAACGGCGCCACGGGAGTGCTGACGCTATCGGGCGCAGCCAGCCTGGCGGCCTATCAGAAAGAACTCGACTCCGTCGCCTACGCCTCCCCCCACGCCACGGCTTCAAGCCGCACGATCACCTGGTCCGTCAACGATGGCGTCAATACGTCCGCGCCCGCGACCAGCCATGTGTCAGTCAGCGTTGTCAGCGTCCCTCCTACCGATCCAGCTGTTCCTAGTCCTGACTTGAATATTATGTTGCAGAACGCCGGGGGGCAGTTGGCGCTGTGGCATGTGAACGGCTCGACGCTCTCGGCCGCGGACCTGCTCGGCCCGAACCCCGGCGCAGGCTGGGCCGAGAAGGGCGTAGGCGCGTTCTTCACTGGCGATACCTCGGATATCCTGTTGCAGAACGCCAACGGTCAGGTTCGATCTGGGAAATGAACGGCGACGCCTTGATCGGCGGCGGCCCCGTGACCCCAATCCCGGGCCGAGCTGGAAAGCGATCGGCACCGGCGATTTCGATGACGACGGCCATTCCGACATTCTCTTTCAAAACGCGAGCACCGGCCAAGTCTCGATCTGGGAAATGAGCGGGAACACAATCGTCGGCGGGGGGCCTGTCAGCCACAATCCCGGGCCAGCCTGGAAAGCGATCGGAACCGGCGATTTCAATGACGACGGCCATTCCGACATCCTGTTTCAAAACGCGAGCACAGGCCAAGTCTCGATCTGGGAAATGAGCGGGAACACACTCGTCGGCGGCGGGCCCGTCAGCCCCAATCCTGGGCCTAATTGGAAAGCGATCGGCACCGGCGATTTCAACGACGACCGCCATTCCGACATCGTTTTCCAAAACAAGAGCAGCGGCCAAGTCTCGATCTGGGAGATGGACGGGAACACCTTGGTCGGCGGCGGATCGGTCAGCCCCAATCCCGGACCGAGTTGGCACGCCATCGGCACCGATGGCGGTTCTGACATCCTTTTTCAGAACGCGAACGGCCAAACCTCGATCTGGGACATGACCGGGACCCACCTCACCGGCGGCGGCGCTGTCAGCCCCAACCTCGGATCGAGTTGGCACGCGGTCGGATTAGCCTAGCCGTATCAGTATCCCTAGCCGACGACCCGCATACGCATCGTCCGGCGCAGTGGACGCGTGTCAGCGCCGCGGATGCGCCACGACCTCAATCGGACCGCCCGCTGAAGACGTCGCCTGCGTCACTCCCTGAGCCGATCGAAGCTATCCGCGCAGCCGCGGAACTCCCCTGTCCCCGAAACTGACGGCTCGCGGCTATTCCATCCAATGTCCTGGCACCCAGGTGCCCCCGGCATCCCCTCCCAACTCCTCCCACATTGGCCCACTCGCCGCCCTCATCATGTCGCGGCCAAGCAATTCGAACCTGTGCTTCTGCGTCTCGTCGAGGCCGCCGTAGAACGGTTTGGCCGCTTCGGCGATCGTCTTAAGTTCGTCGGCGCGTTGAGCCATATGGCGGGACATGGCCTCCATACGCTCGCTGGGGGACATGCGCTCGCGGTTCTCCATCATTTGGCGCATGTCGTCCATGCGCGCCTTGCCCGCGCCGCGCACTGCGTTCTCGAAGGCTTCCCAAAGCGGGTTTTGATCGGGCGTCAGTTTGAGGGCGGCTTTCATCCCGCCGAGCCTGGCGTCCATCATCGCCTCGTGGTCGGCGGCCCAATGCTGCGTGCGCTCCTTGTGAGCGGCTTCAGGCGACTGATCGCTGGCCGCCATGGCGGCGGTCAGGGCAAAGGACGAGACGGAAAACGCGACGGCGGTCAACGCGCAGAGAAGAATGCGTTTCATGGCGAACCCTTGCGATTCGAACAGAGAGCGCTGGGCGCTTCGGAAGTTATTTCCAAGTCGGCTCAGCCGGGTTCCAAGCTAGCCCAAGAGCCTCCGCCGCGCCATAGGCGCTACCGGCGAGGATAGCGTCCAGGCAGAGGGTGTAGCCGGCGAGCGGATGCGCCCAACCCGGCCTATTGATCGAGACAGACGTCGCAGGGGTGGTTGCATGAAATTGAGTTAGTATCCTTAGCGGACTGCCCGGAAGCTGGCGGCCGCCCGAGGTGAAGCGATGATCAGCGTTTTCGAACTGTTCAAGGTCGGCATTGGTCCGTCGTCGTCGCATACGGTCGGGCCGATGAAAGCCGCCGCCGCATTCGCCAACGGCCTGGCCGAGACGGGCGCGATCGACCGGGTCGCGTCGATCGAGGTCAGGCTCATGGGCTCGCTCGCGTTCACCGGGCGCGGCCACGCCACCGATAAGGCGGTGATCCTTGGCCTTAGCGGCGAGACGCCGGAGGCTGTCGATCTCGACGCCGCCGAAGCGCTCGTCGCGCGGGTGCGCGAGATGAAAACGCTCAACCTCGTCCGGCGGCGCGCAATTCCCTTCGACGCCGAGCGCGCCCTCGTGTTCGACACCGTGACGCCTGCGCCGCGCCATCCCAACACCATGCGCTTCATTGCGCGCGACGGGGAGGGAAGGGCGCTTGCCGATGAGACCTGGCTCTCGGTCGGCGGCGGGTTCATCATCCGGGACGGCGCCGGCGAAGACGCGTCGGCGGGCAAACCGCAGCTTCCCTATCCTTTTCGTTCAGGGGCCGAACTGCTGGCGCGCGGGCGAGAGAGCCAGGCTTTCGATCGCCGAACTTATGTGGGCCAACGAGGCGGCGCTGCGGTCTGAAGGCGAGGCGCAAGCCCATGCCGAGCGGATCCTCGACGTGATGTTCGCTTCTGTCGACCGCGGTCTCGCGCAATCCGGCCCGCTGCCGGGCGGGCTTAAGGTCATGCGTCGCGCCAAGGCGATCCACGACCGTCTGACAGAAGCCGCGCATCGCAATTTTCACCCGGCGCACGAGATCATGGATTTCGTCAGCGTCTACGCGATGGCGGTCAACGAGGAGAACGCGGCCGGCGGACGGGTCGTGACCGCGCCGACCAATGGCGCGGCGGGCGTCATTCCGGCCGTGCTGCGCTACTACCGCGACCATTGCGAAGGCGCGAACCAGGCGGGCATGGCGGATTTCCTCATGACTGCGACCGCGATTGGCGCCCTGTTCAAAATGAATGCGTCGATTTCCGGCGCCGAGGTCGGTTGCCAGGGTGAGGTCGGGGTCGCTTCGTCGATGGCGGCGGCGGGCTTGTGCGCTGCGCTCGGGGGCGCAAACGAGCAGATCGAAAACGCCGCCGAGATCGCGATGGAGCATCACCTCGGCATGACCTGCGATCCGATCGGCGGGCTCGTGCAGATCCCATGCATCGAGCGCAACGCCTTCGGCGCGGTCAAGGCGATCGCCGCGGCGTCGCTGGCGCTGCACGGCGACGGGACGCACCGCGTCTCGCTCGACAGCGTCGTCGCCACCATGCGCCAGACCGGCGCCGACATGCAGTCGAAATACAAGGAGACGTGCTAGGCGGCCTTGCGGTGAACTTTGTGGAGTGCTGACGGGGAGCCGCAGAGGATTTGGAATGTCTTGGCGAGCCCCTGCCCGGCGGCGAAAGGGGTCAAATCAGGGGGTTGGAAAAGCTTGGATTTCCTTGGATTCTCTCGTCCGAATTGAGCCTTTTCAATGGGTTACGGGCGATTTTCGGCGAAAATATTTTCGTTGCCCTTTCTGGTCGGTTGGCGTTGCTGGCGCTCGCCAGATCCTGCGCGGCTCCGCTGCTGATGAAGCGCCTCATCCCGGCCAAATCGGGGTAGACGTCAGAGATTTTCTCCTTCAATCCGAGCCCGGTCGTTCGCCAGCCCCGAAGCCCTCCCATCATGATGCCGCCGCGCGTTTCTGGCAAGAAATTGTCGGGAATTCGAGTGACCGAGTTACAATGACAAGGAAGGCGCGCACCCGTGGAACGCCTTCGGCGCGGTCAACGCGATCGCCGCCGCATCGCTGGCGCCGCACGGCGACGGGACGCACCGCGTCTCGCTGGGACGGCGTCGTCGCCCCCGTGCGCCGACATGCAGTTGAAATACAAGGAGACATCGCTTGGCGGGCTCGCGGTGAATTTTGTCGAGTGCTGAGCCGGCCGCTGCTATGACTACCGATTGAAGCCCCTATCAGCGGCCTAGGCGGAAAAGAAACATGCTGTCCTGGCGGCAATGCCTCGCCACCGTAGGCGCAACGTATTTCGCGCTGATCGTAGCTTCGCCTTCGTCCGCGCAGTCAGGAGGCGACGTCGCTCAATCCGGCATAGCCATATTTTGGAACGCGGCTAAATGCCTAGGCGGTTATCACTCAGATTTCTATTCCGCCCATTGTGATCCGGGACCCTCCGCCACCATTCTCGACTTCAGGACCAAGATACAATTCTTCTGCGTCGACACCGAGGCTGTGGACATACAATGGGCAATTCCGACTGACGCCAAACGAGGATCGCCCCTCCCGGCAGGCAAGATAGATTGGCGTCCGGAATGCTCGAAAGAGGCGCTGAAATTGAACGTTGGTCCAAACACGGCGATACTCACGCCGCAGTATAATCAATCACCGGCGCCAAATTACTACATGACCATGAACGTGATGGTTCTTTACGATTCGGCCAAGAATACAATAAAGCTTTGCCTTGTCCCTTTGTTTCCGGGGTTCCCAGTTGAGCCCGCGTGCGCGGATGCTGAGATACGATCCTAAAAGCGCGCTTTCGCCCGACGGAACGACGTCCTGCGACGCTCGAGCGGCTTGCCGGTGATTTGCGGCCGATACAATGCTCCGCCGGGCCTGCAGGCGCGGACGACGAAGCGTGAAGCCTCAGCGAGGTGAGCAGTTCTGGCGAGCCGCGCTCGATGGCGGTGTTGAGCTAGCCGAAAACCGCCGCTGCGGGAGGGAAGCGACCAATGATGATGGAGAGGCGCCTCAAGATTTTAATGGTCGGCGGCGTCACGCTTCTGTGCGGTTTCATCGTCGCGGGAAACATCCATGATCCCGGCACAAACTTGCTGTTCGTGCAGCACGTCTTCAGCATGGACACAATCGTTCCGGTCAGCGCAATGGCGGACCACGCCATATCCATCCCGCTGTTATGGCGGATCGGCTTCTGGCTGATCGTAACGGGGGAAGGGCTCACAGCAGCCCTTTTTGCTTTAGGCGCTGTGGAGCTCTTTCGGGCCCGAAACGGCAACGCGCTGGACTTTCACCAAGCCAAGCGGTTTGTCTTCGCCGGGGCGGGTTGCGCATTTGTCGTTTGGTTCATCGGCTTTCTCACTGTTGGCGGCGAATGGTTCGCGATGTGGCAATCCCAGGTCTGGGACGGTCAGCCAGCCGCATTCCGCTTCCTCGCGTCAATTCTTCTTGTTCTGATCTTCGTCGCTCAGCCGGACGCTGAGCTGTAGCGCGTGGAGCGGCGGCGGCATTGCAGCTCCGATGTTGATCATAAGGACAGAGGCTCGCCGCCTTCGTCCATAAACCTCACAGCTCAAGGGGTCGCTTCCTGTAAATCGCCTCGACGTAGGTAATACTACCTATTGCCGTTCAGGAAGACGGTCATGTAGCTATATCGGCTTCAATGTTTACTTAGCGGCAAACCGAGGTCGCAAGGAGGCTGACGTTGAGCCTGCTATCCTTACCCAGACAGGCTTCGTCCGATTGCACAAGCTAATACTATCGTAGCAAGCTAATACTACCGTAGTGAGCCGCCAAAGCCGATGCGGGCGAGCCTTTCCTCGTAGCCAGTTCGTCTCTGTACATGGCAGTGGCAGTGCTGATCGAGGATAATAACGTGGTTCATGTAGGCAAATCAGGCCGCATTTTGGGGAGGCTGAAAATGGGAACCGACGCGACGTTTGGTCAGCCGACGTTCAGTAGTGAACCGGGTATTAGTATTAATCTTAGTGACGATAACAAGGCCTTCACAGTCACGTTTAGCGATCCCAGCGGTCTCGCCGTCCGCGTCGATCAGGGGACTGCGCCGATCATCACACGCGTATGTTCGTTTGCCCTCCCCCTGTCGGGCGCCGATCCGGGTTTGGAGATTCCCTTCAGCCTTCAAGGTTTTGTTTTGACGGAGACAGGTGCGAACGGCCATTTGCTTTTTAGTGTCAACGATCAGACCATGGTCGTCGATTTCCCAGAAAACTCAGACGACAGTTTCCTCAAACAATTCAGCTACAAAGTTGGCAATGCGTCCGAGCTTCGGATTACTGTTTTTCTCCTGGGGGACCGGGACTCGACGTCAAATGACGGAGTGAATTTGAGTGTCACCTCTATCGACACCGACGTTCTGAAGCAACAACGCTGACCCACGATTTGAAGACAGAGCGAAAAACCTTCCGCGACCAGTTCAACCGACTTGAAGTCAGGCGCGATTTGCGGCGCCTCTACTTGTCCACCTGCACCTCAGCCGTGTAGGCCCCGGCGCTTCTGCGGCGGATAGGCCGCCTTGTCGCCCATCTTGACCCCTCAATCCGTCAAGTCGATAGCCGGGGCAGTCCGGCGCGCGTTTTGCAGGCGGACGATTGCCCGGTTCTGAAGATGGGTCGCGCCGAGGAGGCGAAAAAAATCCTAGACCAGCTTCACCGTAGACGGCAGCTGTTTCAAATCTTCCCAAAAGCCGTTCGTCTCATAACGAGCGAAGAGGTCGGGCGGCAGGATTGTGGGGCGTTTGAGCGCGTGAACGGCGCGGCCGACATCGTGCAGGCCGGGCGTTCCGAGCCTCTGATCGAATTCGATCATGTCGTAACAGGGCTCGATATGCGCTGGATCGTGCGGGTGCAGCGGCTCGCCGAGAAAAGCGTAAATCGCAGCGAGCGTCCCGAGCGGATTGGCGACCAGGCTCTCGTAGCGAACGAGCAGCAGACGGTCCGACTGCGAGCCATAAACCGCCTCGCGCAGGGCGTTGAGCGCGAAGCCGATCATGCCGGCGGCGGAAGCGAGGCCCTCGACCCGCGAGTAGACCGTGCCGCCGGAATCGAAACTGAAGATGCCCGAGAGCTCGAAAGCGTTGCGCCGGACGAGCCTCTCCACGCTATCGAGCGTCCAGGCGATATTGCGCACGCAACAAATCATTTTGGCGTCCGGGAAAAGCTCGACCAGTGCGGGCAGCTTCGTCGTCCAGCCGCGGTTGGTGTCAAAGGCGACCGTCTCGGGCGCCATGTTGTGATAATAGGCGTCAAACAAGCCCATGAGCAGCCGTTTGCGGATTTCGTCGTCGATGAACACTGCTCCCTCATTGCGCGCGCTTGTCTCGGACAGCATGGCGCGAAACAGGTTGTAGACCGGGCTGCTCATGCCGGCGGAGAACAGCGGATTTTGTCTGAGAAGCGCGGCGAGCAGCGTCGAGCCGGAGCGTGGCAGGCCTGAGACGAAGTGAAGTCGATTCTGCATCGGGGAAGGCGCCAGAAAAAAGGCGGCGTCGACGCGCCGCCTAACGCCTATCGTGTCGTAGGCCGATTGTCAGGCGGCTTTCGCCGCTCGCGCGCGCCGGGCCAGCATCACGCCCATGGCGGAGAAGCCGGCCAGGATCATCGCCCAGGTTGAGGGCTCGGGAACCATCATGATTGACGCATAGCCATTTCCCGAATTGGCGCCAGTGAACCCGAATGTATCGGTGGCGCGGCCGATTATGAAGGAACCGCCGCCGCCGCCCCCGCCACCGCCTGCCTTATTGCCGCCGGTCCCGCCGCCGCCGCCCGAGAAGCCGCCGCCCCCGCCGCCGCCGCTATATCCGGCGCCGCCGCCACCCCCGAAACCCCCGCCCGGAAGCCCACCGTAATAGGCATAACCTCCGTAACCAGAAAGGCCTTTCTTGCCGTAAAGCCCATCGCCTCCGGGGCTATTCAAGCCGCTGCCGCCGCCGCCATTGAAGCCAGTCGGGTCTTGGCCGCCCTCGCCGCCATACCCGCCCGATCCGCCATATCCGCCGTTGCCGCCCCTGCCTGCGCTGGCGCTCCTCTGAGACCGGCCGGGGCGACCGTCAGCGATGGACCTGTCTCCGTAGCCCCCGCCGCCGCCCCCGCCTGCAATGAAAAAGACCCGGTTGGCTTTACCGAGGAAAGTGCCGCCGCCGCCCCCGCCTGCATAGCCAGGAAAGCTATATCCCGCTCCTCCGACAAAGATTTCGAGCAATTCGTTCTGCCTAAGGAAGATATCTCCCCCGACGATCGCGCCCATGCCTCCGGCATTGCCGTCTGATGACAATCCGCCCTGAGCGCCTTTGACTATGATCTCGTACTCGCCCGCCTCGGGAACGACGTAAGTCTGAACAGCGCCCGTGAACTTAAAGACCATGGCGCCAGCTTCCGCCGCGCTCGTAGCAAGCGCGGCAATCGAAACGCTGACCAATAAGAATTTTCTCGCCAGTTTAGTAGTCACAAAACCCCCCGAGCTCAGTCGTAAATCAATCGACAATATAAAATCGGCGGCCATCGAGCCGGTGTCAACTAACAACACGGCTTAAACGCTGGAGTTTCGCATAATTTCGGGTCGGAGGCGTTGCTACCGCGCCACCCGCGCCCAGCCGTGCAGGCCGAGGCGCTCCTGGGGGAGGTAGGCCGCCTTATAGTCCATCTTTTTCGACCCCTCGACCCAATAGCCCAGATAGACATGGGGCAGGCCGAGTCGGCGCGCCTTCTCGATGTGGTCGAGAATGACGTAGCTCCCGAGCGACCGGCGTGGGACGTCGGGGTCGTAGAAGGAATAGACCAGCGACAGGCCGTCGGCCAGGCGGTCGGTCAGGCAGACCGCCAGCAGAGGGCCCGAGCTTTGCTGGTCGTCGGGTCCGCTCCGCAAGCGATATTCGGTCAGCACGGTGTCGATATGGGTGTCCTCGACCATCATGGCGAAATCGAGCGACGACATGTCAGCCATGCCGCCCTGAGGATGCCGGGCGTCGAGATAGGAGCGGAAGAGGACGTAGTGCTCGTTGGTCGGTTTTGGCGCGATAAAGGCGCCGAGAAGGTCGGCGTTCATCCGCGTCGTGCGGCGCTGACTGACGGACGGGCGGAAATCATCGACCAGCACGCGAACCGACACGCAGGCCCGGCAACTCTCGCACGCCGGCCGGTAGGCGATCGTCTGCGAGCGGCGGAATCCGGTCTGGGTGAGCAAGTCGTTGAGGCCGGCCGCCCGTTTGCCGACCAGATGCGTGAATATTTTCCGCTCTTGCTGGCCGGGCAGGTAGGGACATGCCGACGGAGCGGTGAGGTAAAACTGTGGGGCGTCGCGCGCTTCCCTGCTCACACCGTCTCCAACTCTCCACCAAGATTCGTCGCCGGGTCAGCTGTCCTCGCGAAATGCCCCCAGCTGACGCATTTAGAGCCTCCTGACGATCACGACGCCGGCGATGATGTCATGCAGGCACCGCTTTTCCCCGTCGACCAGCGACACCAGCAAGATCGGCGGGAAGAACCAGCTCACGTAAAACAGCACCGCCTGAACCGCCGCATTGATGAAAGGGACCCGCGCGCCAGTGTCCTGCATGCGCATTTCGAGATCCATCGCCCGCATGCCGGGCGTCGCCATTCTGGCGCCCGAGACGGTGAGCCCATTGTAGAAAAAGGCGGCGAACGGATAGAGGGGCGGCAGGAAGAACAGCGCGAGCCCGAACGTCAAAAAGATGGATAGGATCCAGAGCGCCGCCACCAGCAGGCTGACCAGAAACATGTCGATGCAGACGGCCATGATGCGCCGCGTGCGGACGCTGGCGAGCGCGTCGGCGCGCATCGCATTCGGCGGCGTCGCGGCATAAGCATTGGACATAGGAGCCTCCTCACGCGGGCTCAGCCAGCGCGGTCAGGATGTGGGAGACACAACCGCTAAGTCAAGACCGGCGTGGGAATAGGTTGTGTGTGACCGACTTCGCGCTGGCCAAGCAGGCCCGAGGGGCGCAGCGCAATGAAGAGGGTGAGCAGCGCATAAACCGCCATATCGCGATAATCGATCGGGAACAAAGCCGACCAGCCGGTCTCGGCGGCGCCGACGATGAGCCCGCCAAGGAAAGCGCCGGGCAGCGAGCCGATGCCCCCGATGATCGCCGCCGTGAGCGCCTTCAAGGTGAGCGTCGCCGATAGGCCGTATCCGACCGCGCCAAAGGCCGCTGTCATGGTGGCGCCGGCGAGGCCGGCCAACGCTCCTGAGAGAGCAAAGGCGCGGGCGGTAACCGCGGCCGGACTGATACCCATCAGCTCGGCGGCGAGCGGATCGTCGGCATAGGCCCGCAATTCGCGCCCGAGGCGGCTGTAGCGAAAGATGCCCACAAGGCCGAGACCCGCGGCGAGCGTGATGGCGCTGACCACAAACGCCATCGGCGTGGCCACGGCGACAAAGTCACCTGAGCGCGCGAGCGCGAACGGCTGGTTGAGCTGCGGGCTCATCCAACTCGACCGGTCGCCTTGGGCCAGACGCAACAGCTCGCGCAAGAAGAGCGCGAGGCCCACGGTCGCCACCAGCACCTGCTGACCGCGCGCCTGGCGCAGTGGAATGAACAAAACATGCGCCGACGCGAATCCCCAGGCCGAGGCGACCGCGGCCGCGAGCACGAAGGCCGCGATCAGCAGAGGGGCGGGCGGCCAGCCCACCATCGCGAGCGCCGCGATCGCGCCCGCATAGCCGCCGGCGGCCGCGATCTCGCCGAAGGCGAAATTGATTCGGCCGATCAGGGCGTAGATCAGCGAATAGGCCGCCGCCAGCAGCGCGTAGATCGACGCGAGCGGCAGCCCGTCCAGCGCCATTTGCAATCCATAGGCGACCGGATGCGGCACGACGGGGAGGGCGCTCAAGTCGCCGATGGGCGCGGGATCGGCGGCTCGGCCCTCCGGCGTCGCCAGCCAATAGCGGATGAGAAGAAAGAGCCGCGATTCCGATACGGGCTGACCATCGAGCGTCAACGATGTCAGATCGCGGGATTCGCGCGGCCGTCCGGGATCGCGAAAGCGGCAGGCGGCGAGATGGGTTCGAGGCTCCTCGCCGGGCGTCTCAGTGCTGAAGGCGACACTCAGCCCGCGCCCATCCGGGTCAGGCGCTTGCGCCAGAATGGCGATCCGTTCGTCCTGTGGCATGAGCGCCGGCAGCGCCATCCGGCAAAGCCGCGCCTGGTCCGTCTCCAACACCGGCGAACAGCCGGCGACCATAGCGGCGGTCACAAAAACAATCAGGCGAACGGCCAGGCGACGACTCAAGCCCCGCGCCTCCGCGCCGCGAGGCGTCGCTGCTTGGCGCGGTTGCCACAGACTTCCATTTCGCACCACCGCCGACGGTTGTTCTTGCTGCGATCATAGAACAGCCAGCCGCAGGCGTGGCCGCCGCATTCTCTGATGCGGTGAAAATCGCCTTCCGTGAAGAGCCTGACCGCGGCGAGCGCGATCGGACCCAGCGCGGCCTCCACCGGCGACAAGCGCACGCTCCACGACCAGCGGCACGACATAACGCCGGGCGCGAGCTCGGCCTTAGCGACAAATCGCGCGTGAAGAGCGGAGAGGCTCGCGAGTGCATGTCCCGGCGGCTCAGCGCGACGTCCGAGCGCCGCGCCAATATCGTGGACCGCCTCGCGAAGCTCGGTCGCCGCCACAAGGAGATCCGCGGCGAGATCCGCATTCTCGGGCACGCGCTTCCGCAGCCAGTCGGTCTCTTCGAGGGGCAATGCTTTCGCGTGCCGAAGCCACTCCACGACGTTCCCGGCGTCGCGAAAGTGGTTCTGATGCGAGGGAAAGCCGCGGCCCGATTCGGTGTTGGCAAAATTGAGCGCAAGATCGTCAGCGATCAGGTCCAGCGAGCCGGCGCGAGAGGGGAGGTCGGGCGGTGTAACCGTCATTTGCGTCTTTACAAGTTATGTCGCACTGGCTAGTGTCCGCAAGCTAACCTGTCAAACTCGCATAAGAGGTTAATATGCGAACAGCCATTCTGAAGTCCATTCCGATCGCGTTGTCGCTGTGGTTCTCCGTACCAGCGCAGGCGCAAATCAAGCTCGCCGTCGCTGGACCGATCACCGGGGCCAACGCGGCTTTTGGCGCCCAATTGACCGAGGGCGTTCAGCAGGCCGCCGAGGACATCAACAAGGCCGGCGGCATTCTCGGACAAAAGATCGAAGTCGAGCTGGGCGACGACGTGTCCGACCCTAAGCAAGGCGTGTCGGTCGCCAACAAGTTCGTAGGCGACGGGGTCAAGTTCGTCGTCGGCCACTTCAACTCCGGGGTGACGATTCCCGCGTCCGACGTCTATGCGGAGAACGGCATCCTGTTCATCACGCCCTCGGCCACCAATCCGAAGGTCACTGACCGCAAGCTGTGGGACGCGTTCCGCACCTGCGGCCGCGACGACCAGCAGGGCATGGTCTGGGCCGAACTCGCCCGTGACAAGCTCAAGGGCAAGAGGATCGCGGTCATTCACGACAAGACCACCTACGGCAAGGGCCTCGCCGATGCGGCGCTCGACAACATGCACAAGTTCGGCGTCAAGGAAGTGCTTTACGAGGGTGTAAACACTGGGGAAAAGGACTATTCGGCCATCGTCTCCAAAATCAAGGAAGCGAACGCCGACTATCTGATGTGGGGCGGCCTGCACACCGAAGGCGGTCTCATCGTGCGTCAGATGCGCGACCAAGGCATGCAAACAGTCATGATCTCCGGCGACGGTATTACCGATAGCGAGTTCGCGGCCATCGGTGGTCCCGGTGTGGAAGGAACGCTGATGACGTTCGGCCCGGAGCCGCGCAAGAACCCCAACGCGCAAGAGGCGGTCGCTTCGTTCAAGGCCAAGGGGTTCGACCCCCAGGGCTACACGCTCTACTCCTACGCCGCCGTCCAGATAATCATCAAGCAGGCGGCGGAGAAGGCGAACTCGCTCGATCCGAAGAAGGTGGCGGAGGCGATGCATTCCGGCATGCCGTTCCACACCGTCATCGGCGACATTTCCTACGACAAGAAGGGCGATCGAACGACTGTCGATTACGTCTGGTACGTGTGGAAGAAGGAGCCGGACGGCAAGATCGGATTCGAGCAGATGTGACGACGCGAATGGGCGAGCGCGCGGTCGCCGGATCCGAGCGCTCGCCCATCTCCGCTGGGAGACGCGATGTCATTCAGGGCAATTCGGCCCCAGTCCTGCGAAACGGGCTCGCCGTGGCGCCTTTATGGGTTGAGCCGCTCGTTATTGTTTAGAAGTCGACCTGCTATAAGCCGACCTCAAATTAGTGGGGAGGTTGCATGCGGGCCGCCGTTCTGAAGTCCATGTCCGTCGCTTTGTCGCTTTGGTTCGCCGGAGCAGCGCAGGCGGAGATCAAAATCGGCGTCGGCGCGCCGATCACCGGGCCCAGCGCGGCCTTCGGAGCGCAACTGGTCCAAGGCGTCCGGCAGGCGGCCGCGGACATCAACAAGGCGGGAGGCATTCTGGGGCAGGAGATCGACGTCGACCTCGGCGACGACGCTTCCGATCCGAAGCAGGGCGTGTCGGTCGCCAACAAGTTTATCGGCGACGGCGTCAAGTTCGTGGTCGGCCACTTCAATTCCGGCGTGACGATTCCCGCTTCCAACGTCTATGCGGAGCACGGCATCCTGGTCATCACCCCGGCGGCGACCAATCCAAAGATCACCGACCGCGGCTTATGGAACACGTTCCGCGCCTGCGGCCGCGACGACCAGCAGGGCATGGTCTGGGCCGAATTCGCGCGCGATCAGCTCAAGGGCAAGAGGATCGCCGTCATCCACGACAAGACGACCTACGGCAAGGGCCTCGCCGACGCGGCGCTCGGCAACATGCACAAGTTTGGCGTCAAGGAGATCCTCTACCAGGGCGTCAACGCCGGGGAAAAGGACTATTCGGCGATCGTCTCCAAGATCAAGCAGTCCCGCGCCGACTATGTGATGTGGGGCGGCCTGCATATCGAAGGCGGCCTCCTCGTAAGGCAGATGCGCGACCAGGGCATGAAAACCATCATGATCTCCGGCGACGGCATCACCGACAGCGAGTTCGCGGCGATCGGCGGTCCCGGCGTCGAGGGAACGCTGATGACCTTCGGCCCGGAGCCGCGCAACAACCCCAACGCCAAAGACGCCGTCGCTTCGTTCAAGGCCAAGGGGTTCGACCCGCAAGGCTACACCCTCTATTCCTACGCCGCTGTCCAGATCATCAAGCAGGCGGCGGAGAAAGCGAACTCGCTCGATCCGAAGAAGGTGGCGGAAGTGATGCATTCGGGCATGCCCTTCCACACCGTCATAGGCGACATCGCCTTTGACAAGAAGGGCGACCGCACGACCGTCGATTACGTCTGGTACGTGTGGAAGAAGGAGCCGAACGGCAAGATTGGGTTCGAGCAGCTCTGAACGGGGTTCAGGCTTTCCGCTCCGCCTCGAAGGCGGACGGAGGGCCACTTCGCTTCAAACGCCCGGAAAAGGGAGCCGAGGCCGGAATCCGGCTGCTCAGCGCGTCTGGCGAGAAGTCCGCGAAGATATTCCGCGCGGCCGCACCGGCTCGTTATTGTCTGCCCATTCCAGTCGACAACCGGCAACTCGAAGATTGACCCGCTCGCGCCGGACTCGGAGCCCGCTGGCGCGTCTTGATCGCCCGGCGTGGGCTCATAGGCTTGCCTGATCCCGTCAATGACCTTGTCCAGATTCGTCGCCTTGTACTTTTCCCTCCGCCGAACCAGTCGATTTGCCCGGGAGGAAGCGCTCGAGCGCGGAAATATGAACCATTTCGCCAATCGGCCGGGCGTGCCTGTCGCGTGACACTTCTTTCTGGTGTTTCCAAAACTTCGCCCCAGTCTTGCAATTCGAGATGGATCGAATGGCGAATGGCCAGACGCGATAGACATTGCGTCTCGAGTTGTGGAGCGAGGCGCGTTCCTTCTCGGCGATCTTTTCCGCATTAGGATCGAGATCGAAGGGGAAGTCCGGATAGAAGTGCTTCGTTCTTCGAATCATCCAGTCCAGCGTGATGTCGTCCGCGTAGGCCGCCTTGCCGTCTCGGCTCTCTTCGACGATGTAGCCTCCGCCCACGTCTGCATGCGCGCCAGAGAACCAGACCTGTTCCACCGCCGTGTCATATTTCTTGAACGGCGGCATTCTCCATAGCGCCGCTTCAAACGGCCAACGGTGCTCGTCAATTGCGAGGGCGTGGAGGTTCACGTCGGTAATCGATGAGAGTTGGACATCGTGGAATCCGTTCTCATCGCGGTTGAGCCGCCATGCCTTGCTGAACGGGATGCCAAGCGCGCCAACGGTGTCGAAAACGCCGATCAGCTTAACGCGGACCTCATCGCGATCGTGCACGTAGTCCGTGAGCCGGCGCCAGTCGGCGGGCATCCGGTCATTCGGCGGGGTCCGATAATATCGCCAGGCCAGAGCCTCCAATTCCTCGTTGCAAGTATCCCGACGCAACAGACCAGCCGCCCCAAGATATCCGACCAGTGATCGGGCGGTGTAGGCGCCGCGCGAAAAGCCATAGATAAAGATTTCGTCGCCGGGCTCATACCAGAACGAAAGGAACTTATAGGCGTGCCGGATATTGGCCGTCAGTCCCTCGCCGAACGCGCCGCCCTTGAATTGATCGAAGGCGCCAGTTCCTACGCCGCGTTCATAGTAGATGATATGCTCCTTGCCGGATTTGCTATAACCGTGAACCTTCTTGTTGCTCTCGTCGTGGCGCGCGCGGCCGTGGCCGGAGATCTTCACAAGATGGCAGGAGATCAATTCCCGCATTCGTACGATGTTCGTGTCGTACGGCCCGACGTCGATGTCGTTCCACGTTCCGTCCAGCAAGAGAACGATGCGCTTAGGCATTTAACCCTCCCCATCTCGCGAGGCGCCTCTGCGTTGCCCATAGGTTGGTTAGCGCAACGGCCAAGGTTAGCAGGGTATCTCGCCCTTGTCCGCACGCTGTGATGCGCGTCACAGTCCGACGCCGGACGGTCGGGGGCCGCTAAAAGCAAGGATGCATTTGACCGCCGAAGACTGGCTTCGACCCGTCTCGGATCTTCCATCCACTCCTCGTACGCGCCTATGGTGCAGTGTAATGCGTATGGAGGCTTCGATGGCCGTACAGAGATGGCGCGTCCTTGACTGCGATGTGCTGATCAAGCCCGGCATTCAATCTCGGCAATTACTTTGGCCTAAGAATTCGCCAGAGAGCCAGGCGACAATCACGCAGGTGACGATGGAGCCTGGCTCTGTTTCCGAGCGCCACGCCCATGCGCGCTCTGAGCAGATCTGGATCGTCGAGCGCGGCGAGGGCGTTCTGTTGCTTGGAAATGAACGAACTGAAGTTCTTCGTGCGGGCGACGTTGTTCGCACGCCTGCGGAAGATATCCATGGCGTAGCGAACAGCGGACAGGAGCCGCTCGTCTATCTCGCCGTGACCGTTCCGCCACAAAACTTCTCTTCCGCCTACGACAGGGCCCGGCTAGCTGCCGAACGTCGGACCGTCACCGGCGATTGGTTTCGCTCAGGTCTAACGACGACAACACTGGACGACAGATAGACTAGGCGCGTCGCCGGACTGGCTATGTCCCGGCGGAACGCGTCCGGCCGAGTCCTATCTTTTTCGCCATCGCCGAGCGCTGCGCCGCGTAATTGGGCGCGACCATGGGATAGTCAGACGGCAGTTTCCATTTCTCGCGGTACTGGTGTGGCGTCAGGCCGAGCGTCCCTAAGTGGCGTCGCAAGGACTTGAAGCGTTTGCCGTCCTCAAGACAGATCAAAAAATCCGGCGTGATCGACCTTCGGATCGGCACTGCAGGCTCTTTCGCTTCGACTGGAGCCGGCGCGCTTTTCGCCTCAGTTGAGAGCGACGCCACCGCGGCGTGCATCGCGTGAATGAGAGCGGGCAGATCGCTCTTCGGCAAAGGGTTATTCGATACGAACGCCGCCACGATTTCTGCGGCGAGTTCGATCGGAACTGATGCGCCCATGCTTGGAATCCCCTGTCAATCGATTTGACGCGCATACCTTAGGCCGGTTTGCTTGATTCGTCGATCTGGAGTTTCAAATAAACGCCGCGAGACCCTTTCGCAGGTCGAAGGGGTGGCCCGAGCCTAAATCGGCGCCGCGAGCGCCCGTTTGATGCGCCAACCTCCGCGTCTTAAAAGGCCCGCCGGATCCGGATCAGAGTGAACGCAACCATGACCGTGCTCGTCACCGGCAGTTCGGGGCATCTGGGCGAAGCGCTGATGCGCACTTTGCGCGCGAACGGCCGCGCGGCGGTCGGCCTCGACCTCATTCCCGGACCGTTCACCGACGAGGTCGGGTCGATCGCCGACCGCGCCCTGGTCGCGCGCAGCATGCCTGGTGTTGACACGGTCCTGCACGCCGCGACGCTTCACAAGCCCCATGTCGCGACGCATGCGCGTGACGCCTTTGTCGAGACCAACATTCGCGGCACGCTGATCCTGCTCGAGGAGGCGGCGCGCGCTCGCGTCCGCGCCTTCGTCATGACCTCGACGACCAGCGCGTTCGGCGACGCGCTGAAACCCCCACCGGATCACCCAGCCGCCTGGATCGACGAGCGCGTCGCGCCGGTCCCGAAGAACATTTACGGCATGACCAAAACCGCGGCCGAGGACCTCTGCCAATTGTTCCACCGCAATGAGGGCCTGGCGTCGATCGTGCTCAGGACCTCGCGCTTCTTTCCCGAAGAGGACGACGATCCGGCGGCGCGCCAAGCCTACGCCGACGACAACGCGAAGGCGAATGAATATCTGTTCCGCCGCGTCGCGATCGAGGACGTGGTCGACGCGCATCTCGCTCGCGATCGAGCGGGCACCCGCAATCGGCTTCGGCAAATACATCGTCAGCGCCACCACGCCCTTCCTGACGGAAGATTGCGCGCGCCTGCGCGTCGATGCGCCGGCGGTCGTCTCTCTGCGCGCGCCAGGATGGGAAGAGGAATACGCGAGGCGCGGCTGGCGCATGTTCCCGAGCATCGACCGCGTCTACGACAATGCGCTGGCGCGCCAGGATCTCGGGTGGCGGCCGAAGTGGGACTTCGCGGCGATTGTCGAACGCCTGCGCGACACCGGCGACATGCGGGGTCCGCTTGCCAAACAAGTCGGCGTGAAAGGCTACCACGCCGAGCGCTTCGAGGGTGCGCCCTATCCGGTGAGGGCGGGCTCAATATGAGCGAATTCGCCGCATGGAGACGGCTCGACCGACCCGGCTGCGACGCCGCGTTGCTGCGGCCCAGCGATGGCGGCTGGTTGCTTCAGGGCGCTGCGACATTCGCCGACGAGGCCGGCTCGGCGGCGGTCGCCTATCAGGTTGAGGTCGACGCCCGTTGGGAGACCAAACGGGGAATTATAAGCGGCTTCCTCGGCGACGGAACGATCCACCACGAGATCCAACGCGAGAATGCGGGCTGGCGCCTGAATGGCGTTCGGATAAATGGCCTCGAGCATCTGGTCGACCTCGACTACGGCTTCACGCCAGCGACCAACGTGCTGCAACTTTCGCGTATCGCGTTAAGGTCCGGTCAAAGGGCAGAGGTTCCGGTCGCGTGGTTCGATTTGGATAGCGCGTCGCTGACAGAACTGCCGCAAAGGTACGAGCGGCGCAGCGAAGCCTCCTATTGGTACGAGGCGCCGACGGTTCCCTATCAGGGTTTCTTGGAAATCGCGCCCAACGGCTTCGTTCAGTCCTATCCCGGTCTCTGGCGGCTTGCGGCGTGAAGCGCCAGGGCGATCCCTCAGGCCAACCCCGCCAGTCGCTCGATAAGAAAGGCGCGCGCGGCTGGGTCGGTCTGCAGGCCAATCGCCAGGCCATAGGCGCTGCGTGCTGCGTCGACCTCGCCCAGTTTCGCGCAAAGATCGGCCCGCGCGACCCAATAGGGTTCGAATCCGGCGAGGCCGCCCTTCGCCCCCACCTCGTCCAGCAATTTCAATCCGGCTGCGGCCCCCCGCGCGCGTGCGACCGCCGCCGCGCGATTGACCGCGACCACCGGAGAGGCGGTCAGGGCCAAGAGCGCGTCGTAGAGAACGGCGATCGCCTCCCAGTCCGTCGTTCCGGTCAGGCGGCGGGCGGCGTGGACCGATTGAACCGCGGCTTCGAGTTGGAAGCGTCCCGGCGCGCCCAAGGCGCCGGCAGCCTTGAGCAGCCCCTCCGCCTCCCCGATTGCCAGCTGGTCCCACTGCTCGACCGCCTGGTCGCTCAGCGGAACATAGCGCTGCGAGGCGTCTCGTCGCGCCTCGCGGCGCGAATGGGCGTAGAGCATCAGCGCCAGGAGCCCCATCGCCTCGGGCTCGTTCGGAATGAGGGATACGACGACGCGGCCGAGCCAGATCGCCTCCTCGGCGAGGTTGCGCCCACGCGGATCGTCGGAGAACGCTTCCGCCCAGCCGTGCGAAAAGGCGGCGTAGATCGCCTCGAGCGCTACGCCGAGCCGCTCGGGCAAATCCTCCCGGTCCGGAATCTTGAACGGAACCCCGGCAAGGCGAATTTTTGCCTTGGCGCGCGAGAGGCGCTGGCCCATCGTCGCGGGCGAAACCAGAAAGGCGGAGGCGATCGCCGCCGCGTCAAGGCCGAGGATCGTCTGCAACATCAAGGGCGCGCGTATAGACTCCTCGATGGCTGGGTGAGCGCAAGCGAACATGAGCGCGAGGCGCCGGTCAGGGATGCCGGCCTCAGCATCGCCGGCCTCCTTCAATTCGGCGTCGATCAGCTCGAGCGCGTCCGACGCCCGGTCGGCGGTGCGCCGCCTGCGCGCCGTGTCGATCAGGCGCCGCCGCGCCGCTTTCGCCAGCCAGCCCTCCGGGTTCAGGGGCACGCCCTGGTTCGGCCATACGGCAAGCGCGGAGGCGAAGGCGTCCGCGAGGGCGTCCTCGGCGCCGGGCACATCGCGCGATGCCGCCGCGAGATAAGCCACGAGTTTGCCGTAGCTTTCTCGGGCCACTCGGTCTGCGGCGGCTCGGGCCGCAGTGTCGCGGCTTACCGCCATCGGCGAGGCGTCGGGCGGAGGCCCGTGCGAGGTGTGCGGTTTTGTCTTCGACTCTGTCATTTCAACGACTTAAGCGTCTTTTTCTGTCACCGCGAACGATGCGAAACACTTGGGTCTCAGGCGGTTTACCGACATTTCAGCTGCTTATACTGAGATATCGAAGTGTAGCATCAAGAAGTACAAGCAACCACTTGACATTCTCCGTACTGAGCGGTCAAACGGCGTCGTCGCATGCGCTCAAATCGATAGACCTGTTGGCGGCCCGGCGGCGGCTCTTAAAATCGGCGCGAGATTGGGCGCGCCTGAAACTCGGCTGCGCCTGTCTCCGGGTCAAGCCTCGTAGGTTGGCCGTCGAGATCGGACCTTCGCGCCGGGCATTCAACCGTTGGCGTTCGCCATCGCGCCGATGCAATCGGCCAGGTAGACGACAAACCAGAGAGCGACAATTGCCGCCCAAGCCACCGTTAGCGGCCGCAGGCTGCGATCGTCGATCAGGTATCCGCGGTAGAACGCCGCTTGCCGTTCGATCTCGGGTTTCACGGTCCCGCCTCGCCGCGGCTCCCTTACATCTGCCAAATCGGACGGACTTCGATCGCGCCGTGCTGCGCGGCGGGGCATCGCGCCGCCCACGAGATCGCCGCGTCGAGATCGGGCGCATCGATGAGGAAATAGCCGCCCAGTTGCTCTTTGATCTCTGCATAGGGGCCATTTAGCGCCTGGGTTTTGCCGTCCTTGACCCGGACCGTGGTCGCAGTCGAGGTCGGGCGCAACCGCTGGCCGCCCTTGTTCACCCCCGCCTCGGTCATCGCCTTCACGTAGGCGCCATAGGCCGCGAGCGTCGCAGTCGTTTGCTCGGGCGTCGCCGCTTGCAAAGCCTTTTCGTCGACGTGAAGCAGCAATAGATATTGCATGGGTTTCTCCTCGAAGGCAGCATAGCTTGTCCGCGCTTAAAGCACAGACGCTCAACGCGGCCACGTTTCGGCCAACGAGGCGGAAAAACTGCGGCGGCTCTTTATCGCGTTGGCTCTAAGCCTCAGCTCCAACTTGTCATGGCCGGCCCTGCGCCGGCCATTCGCATCGTGGGTACGGATCCGGCGGTTGCCGTCTGCCTCCGCCTTGCGCCCGTGAGCCTTACATCTCCCAGATCGGCCGCACTTCGATCGCGCCGTACTGCGCGCCGGGGCAGCGCGCGGCCCACGCGATCGCGGCGTCGGAATTGGGCGCATCGATGAGGAAATAGCCGCCAAGCTGCTCCTTAACCTCGGCATAAGGGCCGTTGAGCACCTGCGTTTTGCCGTCCTTGACCCGGACCGTGGTCGCGGTCGACGTCGGGTGCAACCGCTGGCCGCCCTTGCTCACCCCGGCGTCGCCCATCGCCTTCATGTAGGCGCCATACGCCGCGAGGACTGCCCCGTTCTGCTCAGGCGGCGCCGTCTGCATCGCCTTTTCGTCGGAGTGAATCAACAACAGGTACTGCATCGCTTAGCTCCTTGAAGACGCGCAAGCTGATTGCCGCGCTCAATGCAAAGACGATCAATCTCGCTGCGTTTCGACAACCGAGTGAAAAAACCGCGTTTCCAGCCAAAAAATTCCGGCGATTGCGCGCTTAGGCGGCCCTTAGCGTCAAAACCCAATCAGCCTGACCGGTTCGATGTAAAGCCAACGCAGCGGATCGGGGACCGCCCAAATGAGTGGCCCGGATTACATTTTTAACTTCGCAGTGTCGCCCTGTGGCAATAGAGTTTGAAGGGGGCGCCATCAAGTTTCAACATGGCGCTCGTTTTCTTTGAGTGATTGGTTGGGGACTATCTCATGGGAACGGCCGCCAAAACTGGCTCCTCGAACCAGCTCACCAACACTTCCGAATTCAGCACCGACGGATCAACCGCGGCCAGTCCGGCGGCCGCGCCGGCTAGCCCGCAAGGCCAGGCGGTCTCGTCATCGAGCCTTGCGCTCAATTATTATGTTCGTTTCACGCTCGCCGATGGCGAGGTGGTCACCGTGAACGGCGGTCAGTTGTTCGCCCTTGAGGGGTTCTCCTTCAGCGCGAAGAACAGCGTCACCATTGGCCAGTCGAGCGGCGGGGGCGCCGGCAAGGCCACCTTCGATCCTTTGCAGCTCACCTTGTCGCAGCCCGGTTTGCAGCCGGTCCTGCTTCATGCGCTGGCGACGGGATCGCACTTCAAGGAAGTCGATATCCTGGGCTACAGCGACGCCAATCAACTCGTGACAGACGACAGCTTTGGCCTCGTCTTGGCCAGCAATCTGGGCGTCGATTCCTCAGGCGCAACGCAAGTCAGCCTGGAATATGGTTCGCAGGAAATCCAGCAATCCAGCCAGCTTTCAAAC
>CAVZJI010000041.1:0-52986 GCA_963775405.1 uncultured Alphaproteobacteria bacterium | reverse complement strand
TCTTGTCGGCCTTCACTGGCAGGAGGAGGAGGCCGTGGGCGGCGTAGGCCAGCGCCCAGGCGAGAGCGTCGCTCATCATGTGGTCGCTGCTCCTCCTTCGGTCGCTCGCGGCAGCGCGCCGTCGCACCCGACGCGCTCACGCTTGCGATCTAGAAGTCGATAACGTGGGCGGGATCGGCGGGCCCATCGTAGACTTCGGCGGCGGCGCGGACGGCGCGGCTCAGGACTAGCCAACGCCTGACGGCCGGAGGTGATAATCGGCCTGATCCGCGCGACCGGCTAGCGTTTGTCGAAGCCTTGGCGGTTTCGGCGGGTTTGGCGTTGACGTTCTTCCAGCCGACAACCTTGAGCGCCGGTTTGGACTTGCGGCCGAACCTGGTAGGCATTTCCGCCGCGCGCAATTCGACGATCGGCGTGGCGTCGGGGTGCGTGGCGCGCATGCGGGCGATCTGGTCGCCGAGCTCGATGACGGCGTCGCGTCCGCCCAAGGATGAGGTCGAAAAGGTGTAGGCCTCGGCGCTGTCGGGATCGACGAGGTAGACGAGTCGGGTGTTCGCCCAGGGGTCTTTGGGCTCGCCGCCAGGGCCGGTCTCCCACTCGTCCTCATTGGTGTGGCTGAGCTTCTCCCGCTCGGGCAGGCGCTCGCCAGGACGGCGGACGATGTGCTCGACCGGCTTGCCATCCTCCCAGCGAACCCACATCGCTGCGGTCGCCAGCGCAATCAATCTGGTTCCGTTGTCGACCGGAGTCGCTTCCTTATCGAGTGTCCATCGCCAGTCGGCGAACTTCAGAAGGTGGCCTCGGATCGTGCGTTCGCTGGCTTCGCCGGCGGCGTCGTCCCAGCCGTCATCGGCGGGAATGTGTTGCTGTGCGATAAGGCTTCGATGATCGCTCATGGTTTATGCTCCTCTGCTTCTGGTGCTTGTCGCCGCGCGTATGGGACCCGGCGCGGCTCGGGATTTAGGGCCTTACTCGGCGGCCGTTTTTGTTAGGTGGCGGCGGCTTCGCCGGCGGTTTTGCGCTGGCGGTCCTTAGGCGGGCCGCTCTTAGCGACCTTCGCGGCGCCGCGCGGGGGCGGGCCTTCGGTCGGGCGGCGGCGAACCACGGCTCGATCTCGTTCTCCTCGTCCCAAACGCGCGTCTTGGGCGAGAGCATCCGGCCGGGCGGGAAGCCGCATTTCTTGATGAGGTTGTCGAGTTGGGCCCAACTGTCGACGATGCCGCGCTCTTTGAGATCGCGGAAGCGGGCCAGTTTGATCATTGAAGGACGCTCCGGTTGAAAAGACCGGATAGACCAGTTATGCCAGTTTGGGGGGAATGTCGTAATACTTATGCTCGACACCAAGAGTATAACGTACAATAGGAAGCAAGGCATTGATTTGATGGCGTTCGCCGGCCCGAAGGAAGCTAGCCCGCATTATGCACGGCGGGTTGGCGGGTGTGGTTTAAATGGCTGATTTCGTGTAGAATTTGGTTGTCAAAGCCGATTCACGCGATTTCAGCGAGGCCACACCCGCCATGAACGATCCTATTCTGCCGTTGCCTGGCCTGTCACCTGCGGGCGGCAAGGTCGTCGTGGTCAAGTTCGATGGCGGCTTGCTGTCGTCGGATGGCGGCGTTTTGGCGTTGCGCGAGGTCGAACGGCGCCTTCGCGTCGCCGATCGGCTCGCCGCCTGCATGATTGATCCTCGCGCGCCCGATCAGATCACCCACAGCCTGGCCGACATCATTCGTTTTCGGCTGCTGATGATCGCCGCCGGCTACGAAGACGGCAACGACGCCTCGCGTCTTCGCGGCGACCCGGCGTTCAAGATTGCGATGGATCTGACGCCGTCCGAGCGCGAACTGTGCTCGCAGTCGACGATCTCGCGGCTGGAAAACCTGCCCGACGTGCGCGCGCTGCTGCGCATGGGCCGCGCCATGGTCGATCTCTATTGCGCGTCCTTCCGCGAGGTTCCCAAGCGGATCACGCTCGACATCGACGACACGTTCGATGCGGTTCATGGCGGCCAGCAGCTGCGGCTGTTCAACGCCCATTACGACGAATACGGATTTCAGCCGATCATGGTGTTCGACGGCGCGGGCCGCTTCGTCACCGCCGTGCTCCGTCCCGCCAAGCGGCCGAGCGGCAAGGAGGCGAGAGCCTTTCTGCGCCGGCTGTTGCGGGCGATCCGCGCCAACTGGCCGCGCACCGAAATCCTGCTGCGCGCCGACAGTCATTATTGCAGCCCGGAGGTTCTCGACTGGTGTCGGGCCAACGGCCTCGATTACATTCTGGGCGTTGCGCCGACCCCGACGTTGCGCCGGCGCGTTGAAGTCCTCGAGGCCGGCACGAAGGCGCGCTTCGAGGCCGCGCCGAAAGATGGCAAGATCCGCCGCTTCAAGGAATTCCTCGACGGCGCCCAAAGCTGGAGCCGCGTCGAGCGGATCATCGCCCGCGTCGAAGTCGGCGCGGAAGGGCCCGACACTCGTTTCGTCGTCACCAATCTGAGCAAACGCAACCCTCGCGCGCTCTACGAGGATGTCTATTGCCGGCGCGGTCAGGCCGAAAACCACATCAAGTCCTTAAAGACGCATCTGGCGGCGGACCGCACCTCCTGCACGGAGGCCACCGCCAATCAGCTTCGGCTGTTCCTGCACGCCGGCGCCTACTGGCTGATGTGGGGCCTGCGCGCCTCGATGCCGAAACGATCGATGTGGCGCGTCGCCCAGTTCGACACCCTGCGACTGCGCCTCGTCAAAATCGCCGCTCGCGTCGTCGAAATGAAGACGATGATCCGCGTGCATCTGCCGACCTCGTGCCTCGGGCAGGAAGTCTTACGCTTCGCCCTCGCGCGAATCCCTCGTCTCGTCACCTGATCGCCGGGGCCCGACGCCCCGGAAACCGAACCCTTCCCGTCAACCCGCAAAACCCCTTCCCCTCCCCCCTCCAGCACCCCCGCCGGAGAAGAAGCGGCGCGTCCGCGAGCGTGCGAAAACGACGACAAATCACGCAAAAGTCGCCACGCCCCCGGCGCAACGGTCAGTCCGCTGCATAATGCCGGCGTCCGGCGGGAGAAGGAAGCTGTATCGCGTCCACGTCTTCACGACGGCCGACTCCGTGATGGCTTCGCGTTCCTCCTCGAGAGCGCGCGCCGCGATATAACAGCCGCTCAGGCCGTGGCGCAGCGAGGCCCGCGAACGGGTCGGAGGCAGGCCGAACGCATGGCAGACGTCGCCGATGACGCAGAGCAATGGCCAGATTGCGGAGGACCACCTCGGTTGTGTCCCATCCGCCCTGCCGCCGGCGCCCCGCCTGCGTGATCTCGATATCGTAGGCGCGCAGCGACGTGAGCAGCTTCTCGTCGCGCTCTTTGTGTTCGATGATGATTTCGCGGAGGGCTTCGTCGGCGACAGAAAGGCCGTCGCGGGCGAGCCCGCAGACAAAGGATGCAAGTTGGGGGTTCACGGCGCTCGCCTTGAGCCGAGCCTTGAGCCGAGCCTTGACCCAGGCCCGGCTGTTCTCCCGGCCGAACCACGACCACGGGGCGGCGCCCTCGCTGTCGCGCAGCTCCAGAGGCTGCGCGGAAATCTCCCCGCTCTTGAGCCTATGCACGTAACTGCGCGCACGAGCCACCGCCTCGTCTTCGACGGCGGCCATTTCGGCGTCTTCTAGGGTCGCCGGCAAGCCCTTGGTCATCTCGCGCCTCGTCAGCCTCAGCGGCGCGACTGCGGCCGGCCGCTGATCGACGATACCATCGATCAGCGCCGCCAGCTTCGCCAGCGCGTCCGCCTTCTCGTGGCGATATTCATGCACGTCGTAGACGCCCTCGACGCCGGCGATCGCGTGGCCCATCACGCGCTCGGCGTGTTCGCTCGGCGACCCCTGCCCGGCTCATTAGCGACCGCGCGGTCCGACGCAGATCGTGCAGTTGCCACTGCGGCACGTCGGGCAGAATGGCCGCGACTTTCGCGTCGAACTCCCGCTTGCGCTTGCTCCAGCCGGACATGCTCGCGTGCTCCTTGCCGTTGACCCGCGGGCCGCGGGAAAGACGTAAGGGTTCTCGCCGATGCGCGGCTGAGCGCGGACGATCGCGATCGCCGCCTGCGGCAGCTTGAGTTCTTCGGCGTTGCCCTTCTCACGCGCCTCGGCGGGAATTGTCCACGTCCCGTCGGTCGCGATGTCCTGCCAGCGCATCGTCGCCACCTTGTCGCGCCGCTGTGCGGTCAACAGAAGCAGGCGGACGAAGGCTCCGAACGCGCCCTCGCCCTCGGCCGCCTTCCAGACCGCGCGAATCTCGTCATCGCTGAGTTTGCGGGTGCGGGCGCGCTCTCTCGGGTTGGTGCGGCGCATCCCCTTGACGATGGGGGCGGCGTAGTCGTCGGCGCGGGTCGCGTGCCAGTTCATGATCCCCCGCACGATCGCGAGAACATAGTCGGCCTGCCGCGCCGCCATGATCGTCCTCGACCTCATCCAGCAGCGCGGCGACGTCGCTGCGCCGGATGTCGAGAAAGGGCGACGGCCCCCATTCGGGATAGACGTGGCTCTTGAGCAGGCGGGTGATTTCGCCCCGCGAGCGCAGCCCTTTGGCGGCGACGTGGCGCTTGAGCCACGCCTCGGCCACGTCCTCGAAGGTCTCGGCCTTCACCGGAGTCTCGAACGCCGGCTTGCCGGCCTGGACGCGCTTGATGGCCTCGCGGGCCTTCTCCCGGGCTTCCTCGATGCCCATGAGGCCGACGGGGCCGATTGTCGCCCACACCTGTCTGCCGCTGCCGGGATCGCGGGTCACGGCGACGAACGATTTCGCGCCGCTTGGCGTCACGCGCACGTAATGGCCGGCCAGCTCAGGGTCGGGATGGGCGTAGCGGGCGGCGCGCGGTTTGAGGGCGGCGACGCCGGCGTCGGAGAGGGTTTTTCTCATGGCGAAACGGCCTTTGGGCTAACGCGGGCTAACATTTTTCCCTTGTTAACCCGGCTAAAACTGGGCTAACATTGGGCTAATATTTAGGGGAATCAGGGGTTTGGCAAGGGTCTGGTTTTCGCGGCTTTTCGCCAGCTTAAGCCAAAAATAGGAGACTACGAATTTGGGGGTCAGGAGTTCGAATCTCTTCGGGCGCGCCACTTCCATCAATCACTTGGATGGCGAAACCTCAGGCGCTGACCTTGAACTTAGGGTCGCGGGATCAGCGCCGTCGGCTGGTCAGGGATTTGCCGCGAGTGTAACCGTCGTGCCGCCGTGGCCATCTGACTTGAACGCCCATGCGGCTGACTGGTAATCGCCCTCCAGAAACAGGTTCGAGCTCAATGACGTCCCGTTCGTGATCTGCAAGGCGCCGTCGAGGTTGGAGAAGCCGGAATCTCCGCCCAACTTCATGGCCGACGGGTTGGCGCTGTTGAACGCGAAGTCCCTCAGATCGACCGAGTCGCCAACCGCGAGCTGGAAGATGTTGCCGAAGAACTGTGCGGAATCGTCGAGAATGAGTTGTCCGCCGGAACCCCCGGCGTAACGCACGTCGTTGTCGGCCTCTGCGCCGAATTCGATCGATCCGTTGCCTCTGATAATCGAGAGGCCGGGCCCGAAGACGGCGTCCTGCGCATCGATCTTGCCGCCGGGTGTGGCGCCGCCGGAATTGGCGATGAGGTCCAGGGAATTAAACATCGCGCTATCGATATCCAGCGTTGCGCCCGCGCTCGCCTCCAGCACACCTGCGTTGTTGATGAAGGTCGTCTGCGTCGACGTATTGAAAGCGGTCGCATCGAGGGTGAGCGTATTAAAGGAACCTGAGGGACCCTCAACCATCGCGTCGATGATGGAGCCGGGATCGTTTTCGATCGCCATATTCGTGTCGCCGATTGTGCCCGCCCCTTGAATCGTATTGCCGCGATTCCTTAGTAACGCTCCCGCTCCCTGGCTGAAGATTTCGTCGTTGAAGCCGTTGAGGGTGGTCGTGCCGCCGTCCAACAGCGTCCAATTCTTGCCCGCCTCGATTTCAATCTGCGCGGCGCCGGCGGCAGAGCCGTTGAGGGTCACCGCGCCCGAATTCTGCCAGTTGCCTTCCAGGATGGCAGTCGAATTGGCTGCGATGGTGAATCTCCCGCTGCTTATGAGATTATCTTCCACCACGTCGGCCTCGTCGCCGCCGGTTGTCCTCATCGCGCCCCCAGCGGCAATCGAGATATAACCCTGTTGGATCACCTCGGCATTGTTCTCGAGAACGATCGACCCTCCTGCCAACGCCTCGACGATGCCACCGCCGCTATCGACGCCTGGGTTGGTGGCGAGATTCTCGCCGTCGATGGTGAGAGCGCCAAGTCCTATCGCCTCCAGAACGCCCGCGTTATTGAACGTTCCGTCGATCGTCAGTCCACCCGCACCGGTCGTCGCAATAACGCCGGCGCTGTAGTTCGCGCTTTCGGAGCCGGCGGTGACGGCGGAGGCGTCGGCGACGATCGTCAGGCCAACGGCTTGGTTCGCGTTAATTCTGCCAGTAGGCGAATTGTAGAGGCGCAGCCATCCGTCGCCGATGGTCCCCGAGCCGCGAATGATGCTATGATTGGAGAGCTGTGTTCCGGCTCCGTCGCTGACGATCGAATTCTGCGCGCTGTTGGAAAGAACGACGCTGCCGCCATCAATGGAGGCTCCGCTGCCGTAGATCTCCAGTTTTGTCGGCCCAGTCGAGCCGTTCAGCGTCACCTTTCCCGTGCTCGGAGTGAGCAGGGTCGCGTTGAGATTCAGTGTCGAATCGTTGGCTACAGATATTGTGCCGTAATTATTGATATCCGCGCTCACGACGTCCGCGCCGGCAAAGCTATCGGCCGAGCTCGCGAGGAGGCCGAGCGTGTCTCCCGCGGTCGTGGTCAGCGTCCCGCCCGGTGCTGCGGCCGAACCGATGTCGACGAGGCCGCCCTGAGTCAATTGTCCCCGGTGTAACACGATCGTCCCGACGTTGCTCGTCGTGGTGTTTCCCAGTCCCTCAACTAAGACCCCATTGATCGTCACGCGCGCCCGTTCCCGCAGCGATTAGGCGGCCGTTCTGAAACATCTGACTATCGATCGTCAGGCCGCCGGCGCCTGTCGTCTCGATCAAGCCGCTGTTGCTGATGGCGTTGGCGCCGGTCTCCAGCACCATGGCGTGGCCGCCGTTCGCATCGAGAGTGCCGAGTGCGGTGACGGTGAGTGACAGGCCATCGCCTGCAGGCGCGCCCGCGCCGTTGCCGATAGAGCCGCCGCCAAGGATGGTGGCGTTGTGGATCTGCAAGTTAACGGCGCTCGTAGTCGAGCCGAGAATCTGTCCGTTAGCGCCGACACTGACTCGCGCGCCGCCATACAGGCCCATGAAGGGCGCATTGATCTGCATGGTGGCTATGGCGCCGGGGGTGGTTCCCGTGCCGGCCAAAATGACGGTTCCCGGACCGTTGATCTCCGTGCTGTCGCCGGGCACGCTCGCCCCGAGCTGTAGCGTCGCCGCCCCGACAGTAATTGTCCCGAAATTATACACATTGGAAAATGTATTGGCTGTGGAAACAACCGAGAAAGTGCCGCTGGTAATCGCCAGCGTGGGATTAAAGAGCGCGTTCGGAGACCCCACGTTAAGGCCGTCAAGGGTCTCATTCAGGTTGCTTGTTACGGTGTAGGCTTTGAATGACGCGAAGATGCCCGCGCCAGAACTTCCTGAGTCCGGAACGCCAATCGGCGACCAATCATGGGCGGTAATAAACAGCCCACCGTTGTTATTATTCCAATTGGAAAAAGTGGTGGTCATAAGAACGCCTCCCTAAAAATGGCTTCGGCAGAGCTAAAGCGGGGCTTCTGCCCACGCATGCCCGGTTAATTGCTAGCACAGTTTTACAATTTAAAAAGGCTGTAAATTGCCTCCTCCAAAAAAAGTTTCTTCCGGCGGGACCAACGGCGTTTCAGCCCGTCGCCCCGCTGTGATGTTCAGAGAGTTTGGGACCGCAGCCGAACTCAATTTTGAAGGATTTTTTGTCCTTTAATGATGACATCCCCCGAAGCCTTGATGGTTATCTGGTTGCCTTCGATCGTGATGTCACCATTCTTTTGCATGGTGATCGTCGCCGAGCCGGTCTTCAGCACGATCTCATCGCCGGCCGAAATCACGATCCTCTTGCCTGCCGCCAACGTCTCGTTAGCCCCCACGTTGGTCGAGCGATCCTCGCCGATCGACGTCGTCTCGTTCTTCCCAACATCGATCGACTGGTCGTCGCCCACACTGATCGACTGCGAGGCGCCAACCGAAATCGTGCGCGTTGCACCGACGGTGATCGCCTCCCCTGCCCCCACCGTCTGTGTCCGCGCAGCGCCGACCGTTAGCTCATCGTTCAGCCCCACCGCGTGGGCGCGACTTAAGCCGATCGTGACCGTCTCGTTCGCGTGGACCGTCTCTGTACGGTTCTTGTCGATGGTGATCGTCTCATTCGCGTGCGCCGTCTCCGTGCGGTTTTTGTCGATGGTGATTGTCTCGTTGCCGTGCACTGTCTCGGTGCGATTGTTGTCGATGGTGATCGTCTCATCGCCCTTTACGTGCTCGGTGCGGTCGTGGTTCACAATGGTGGTTTCGTCGTGCCCCACCCAGTGCGACGCGTCGTGCTCCACCTTCGTCGTCAGGTCCTTCTCCGCGCGCGGCAGCATCGGCTCCGAGCCCTTCAAGTCCTCTGTCATCGCTGCTTTCCCCTCATGCGGCGCGCGCGCCACATTGCTCCGATCCCCGACACACGTCCAAGGCGCGGCCGCGGCGACGCCACGCCGAACGGCACCAATAGCCTGGGAGTTGGAGGCCTTGCGTCCTAGGGACGCGCGGCGCTCTCGTCCGCTTCTGACCGGAGCGAGTTCATCGGAACCACGAGGGTGTTGCGGTTCTCAGTTGAAAGTCCGGCCGGCCTTGCCGTTCGATCCATTCGTTTGACGACCGCAAACATTCCTAGGACCGTAGCTGACGTATAGGCCAATCCGATGAGGTGAATGGAGAGGTGGGGCGCCGCCAAGGAATACGCTGCAGTCATCAGCGAGCGCCCCCCAGCGCTCGCGACCGAGCCGAGCGCGAAGAACAGCAAGCTGTTGCGGCCCATGCCCTGGAGGGATTGCCCGATGCGGCTGCCGACGATCCGGCTCGTGTGGGTCGTCCAAGGTTGGACGATCGCAACAGCTGACATTACGTAGGCGAGAGCCAGGAAATGCGCGAGTCGCATGACGCCAAGGTCGGGTTTCTCGAGATCAAGGTGGGCCAAGGCGGCTGCTCTCAGACCCGTCGCCCTTATCGACAGGAGCGCGGCGCCAACAATGATGGCCGCAGCAAGCACGACCAGGCGCCCCTGAGGTCGTGGCAGACCGTTACGCCATCTCAAAGCGCAAATGATGCCAATGGTAAACAGAAGCTGCCAAGCGAAGGGATTGAAGTACCAGCCATCGCCGCTCCCGCCGATGCGGCCCCGCCCGGCGGCGTAAATTGTAATCGATGCAAGGAGCGCCAAAGTAGGACCGCGTGACGCCAGAAAAATAATAACAGGCGCCCAAAGCATCAAAACGACGTAAAGCGCCAGGACGTCGGAACCGTTGGGTTGATAAGTGAGCGCGGCGACACCGACGAGCGATGAGACGGGCGCGCTGACAAACTGGGAAAATCCCTGCCCCAGCGCCATGCCTTGATCGCCGACGGCTGCGGCGGCGACAAGCGGGATCGCGATGCTGCACGCGACAATCGCAATCTGAACTAGGTAGAGCTTAGCGGCGCGGGTCGCGCATCGTTCGACGAGACGCCCGAATCCGGCCTTCTGCAGCGTTGGCGCATAGGCAAGACTGACAGAAACACCGGAGAGGAAAACAAAAGCTTCCGCGGCGTCGGAGAAGCCGAAGTTCTTCGGAGTCAATTGGTCGAGGCCGTTCTGGGGGACGTGATCGACCAAGATGACGATCAGCGCGCAACCGCGCCAAAAGTCGATCTCAGGAATACGCTTTCGCATCATCCCAGCCCCAGCCTGGGACACTATGACGGGCCTCACAGTTCATCCCCGCAGAACAGGCAGCCGTTGGTGGCAAAGCTAGATGAAATCCTAGGGAGTTGCAAGGGGATCGGAGTTCGCCGCTAACATATGCGTCATATCCTTGGCGGACAATTTTTCAAAGGAAAGCGAGCCCGGGCCGGACGCGCAAAGCGAGTTGCTACATTCGGCTCGCAAGCTAGTGGGCCAAGCCAAGGGGAGCGAACTCCGCCAAAGCGTACATCCAGACGATGAGCGTCGCGATCGAGCACAGCGTGGTCATTGAGACAGTCGCGGCGACAAGCAACTCCTCACAGCGATACTCGCCGGCGAGAATATAGACCGTCTTGGCCGTCGGCACCCCGCCGCAGATAACCGCTGCGGCGGTGTAGAGCGGGTCAAGTTGAACTTCGATGGAGAGACCGAGGACGATCAGCGGCATGATCAGGAGCTTGACGATCGTGAGCAAGGCCGAGCGTCCGAAATTGGCCACCAACCCGTCGATCGACAGGCCGAGCCCTATCGCGAAGAGAGCGCAGGCCGTCAGCGCATCGGCGAGAATGCGGAGATAGGCGCTGACGGGCCCTGGCATCGGAGCGCCGAACGCGGACCAAGCGACGCCGATCAGGGTCGAAAGGACCATGGGATTGAGAATGACGCGCCGCGCCAGCTTGGCCGGCTCGACAGGCGAACCGCGCGCGTTGTTTGGATCAAGCTCCTGCAGAACCACTGCGCAAGGAAACATCACAACCGCGACAAACACCGTTGCGATCGCCGCCGGCAGCACTGCTCGCGGTCCATAGGTCGCCTGCAGGATCGGCAGCGCGACGAAGCCGGTGTTCGTCATCGAGGCGGCCCAGCCCTGCATCGATGGCCCGGCCACGCCGCGGGCGCCCAGGACGCGCGCTGCGAGGAACACCAGAGCAAAGCAAACCAGCGAACCTCCGCCGAAGGCGACCAGGAATCGCCACGCCAGCAGAGCGCGCGCGGGCTCTTGCGCAATCGTGACCACCAGCAGCGCTGGCATCGCGACGTTGTAGGCGAAATAAATCAAACCGTCTGACAGGCCGCGCGATACGTAGCCTAGAAACCCTGCGGCCCAGCCGGTGACGATCACCGCGAACACCGGCAGGATGAGACCCGCGACTTCCATTCCCGCCTCTATAAGTCGAGCTTGCCAACTTCGGCCATGGACTAAAGACAATGTCCATGGAGAAAGCTTGGATGGCGAAACGAATAGCGCTCTGCCTCTAAACAAGTCTGGGCCTAGACGGCGTCCTGGATGTCGAAGCAAGCCACCTTGCCCTCGCGAAGACGGAAAACGTGTCCGACCGTCTTGTCTTTAAGTCCGTGCGTCTGCCCCTCAAGCGGTTTGCCTTCGAGATCGCGGACGGACTGCCGGACCTCCGCGATGATCGCGCCATCCTGGGTTCGATGAAAGCCCACAGGCTCGACGTGCGGACTGACCATGCTCCACTGGCGCGTCCAATATGCGCGCACGGCCTCGCGGCCATGAACGTGGCCGCCATCCATACCGTTGGCCCAGACGACGTCATCGGTGAGCGCGGTCAGCACGCCGTCTATGTCGCGCGCGTTGAAGCGATCGTAGATACGCTCGAGGACTTTGACGTCATCGTCCATCGGGCCTCTCCTTGCTTAGTGCGGGTGTTGCGCTAGAGGCCAACACCGTTTATATATGCACGTATGCATCATGACGGCGTTGGGCGCAAGGATGAGGCCGCGATGGACCTGGATGTGCTGTCGACGCCTGGGCACCTGATCAGTCTCGCGGCGCGCGGGTTCGCCCGCCTCAGCGAAGCGCGGCTCAAGCCGCTCGGCTTCGGCGTCGGCCATTTGCCAGTGCTGGTCGCGCTTCGGGATGGCCGGGCAAGCACGCAACGTGATCTCGCCCGCTTCGCCAAGATCGAGCAGCCGCCGATGGCGCAGATGCTCGCCCGCATGGAGCGGGACGGGCTAATTCAGCGCACGCCTGACCCGGCCGACGGACGCAGCAGCCGCATCACTCTCACGGAGGTCGCAAAAGCGCGCCTGCCGGACGCGATTGCTGTCTGCTCCGGGGCAATCGTGAGGCGCTGCGCGACTTCACGGACGAGGAGGTGGGGCTGCTCGTCGTCCTGCTCAAGCGCCTGATCGCAAACCTCGATCGGGTCGCGAGCGTCGACGCGTCGCCCGGCACGCCGATTTCCGAGAAGGGGGACTGACCGGACCGTCCGCTGGAGGCTGATTGCGTCCGAACCCTAAGGCGTGACCGGAATGAGCTTGCCGACGAAGACCGGCGTCCCGGACGGCTGCCCGGTGGGCGATCCGCCTGGGGGCTCGACCGTCACGGCGTAGGTCGCGCCTGCGACGACCGCAGGATCGTAGGCGGACAGGCTCGCGCCGCGCGGCGTATCGCCGATCACGCCGAGCGAGCGCGGCGCGCCGAGTTTCGCGTCAATGATCCAGAGTTCGTACGACTTTGCCCGGCGGGGCTTGCGCCGCGACGGGGCGAACCGTGAGCTCCTGCTTGTCGAGATTGACCGTCACCTCGATGGCCGGCGAGGCCGCGTCCTTCTGCAGGATCGCCACATATTCGCGTGGGGCTGACTGCCTGGTCGCCTCGCGCGCCACGAACCCGATCGCCAGCACGCCGGCGAGAACAGAAGCAGCGATCGCCATGGCGCGCCAGCGCCGGATGCTGCGCTCGAGCGCCACAACCGTCGCGCTTCCCGGCGCTTCGGGCGACGCGCCTCGAATGCGCGCCTCGATAGCGGGCAGAAGGTCACGGGGCGGCTCGATCTCCGGCGCCGCCTCGGCGAGCGGCGCCAGGCGCTCCTCCCAGGCGCGTATCGCCTCGTCGAGCTCGGGCTCGCGCAACCGCCGCGCGGCCAGCGTCGCCCGCTCGCTCGCGTCGAGCGTGCCGAGCGCATATTCGGCCGCAGCGAAATCGTCATCGGGCGAGATCGTCATGACGCGAGGCAGTCCCTGAGCTGCGCAAGACTGCGATGGAGCCAGGTCTTGATCGTCGGCACGGGACGCCCGAAGCGCTTCGCGAGCGCCTCGCGGCTTAGACCGCGGTAATAGGCGAGCAACACGACCGCGCGTTTCTCCTCGTCCAGCCCCTTGAGGCAGTCGACCAGCGCCGCAAGCCCTTCGGACCGTTCCCGCGCGGCGAGCGGGTCGATTTCCTCCGCTGCGGGTTCAAAGCCCTCCGGCTGATCCTCGAGCGAAACCGGGCGCACGCGCCGCACCTCGTCGAGCGCGCGATTGCGGGCGATGGTCGCCATCCAGGCCAGCGGCGAGCCCTTAACGGGATCGAAGTCGCCGGCCTTTTCCCAGATCCGCACATAGGCCTCCTGAAGCACGTCGGCCGCGACGTCGCCTCGGGTCAAGATACGGGCGACAACTCCATAGAGTTTCGCGCTTGTCTGCTTGTAGAGCGCCGCAAACGCCGCCGCGTCGCGCGCGGCGACCTGGCGCAAGAGGTCTGTCAGGTCGTCTCCGGCCCCAGCCGACGCGCGCTCGCCTGGCGCCCCTCCCCGGATCGTCATTCCGGTATCCTAGATAGCCCGCGGCGCCGGCGCAAACCGGCGCGCCTGTGTCATGTGAAAAAGGCGGGCGCTAATGGCGCCCGCCCCGCTGCTACCCCCATGAGCCGTAGGAGGAGGGCTCAGCTAGGCAGCAGAACTTTGTTGATCACCTGGATGACCCCGTTCGACTGCATCACGTTCGGGATCGTGACCTCGGCCTTGTCGCCCTTGGCGTCGATGACCCAAAGATGGCCGGCGCCGCGCGCAAAGGTGAGCTCTTCGCCCTGCACCGTCTTCATCATCGCTTTGCCGCCGCCTTCCTTGATTTTGGCGTCGATGTCCGCCTCAGTCAGACGGCCCGGCACGACGTGGTAAGTCAGGACCGTGGTCAGCATTTGTTTGTTTTCGGGCTTCAATAGGGTGTCGACCGTGCCGGCCGGCAGCTTGGCGAACGCCTCGTTGGTCGGCGCGAAGACGGTAAACGGGCCGGCGCCTTCGAGCGTATCGACGAGGCCGGCCGCCTTGACCGCGGCGACGAGCGTCGTGTGATCCTTCGAATTGACCGCATTTTCGATGATATTCTTCGAGGGATACATCGCCGCGCCGCCGACCATCTTGGTCATCTCGGCAAACGCAGGCAGGGTGTAAGAGGGCGCGGCGAGGCCGATTCCGGCGGCGAGCGCCGCGGCGCAATACAAAAGCTTGGCGTTCATGTTCGTCTCCGTTGACCGTTCCAACCGATCGTTGTCTTGTCCGCCTTCAATTGGCGTGAGGGTGTTACGGAGCGGCCCTCTCGAGGTTTCACGGCCGATTTGGAAAAAAGCGCCCAACAAAAATCACGATTGCGGCGCGAAACGCCGGGCCAAGCGGGAACGTAATGGAGGATCGGGGCCTTAACCCGCGTATTGGAGACCTGGATTGACATCACTTTCTTCCGCCCTGCCCGCGCGCGCCGCGCCGGAGGGCCGGCTCGTGTTCAGACATTCCGCGCTGGTGCGCGTCTGCCACTGGGTCAATGCGATCTGCTTTGTCGTCCTGCTGATGAGCGGGATGCAGATCTTCAACGCGAGCCCGTTGCTGACCTGGGGGCAGACGACCAATTTCACCCGTCCCTTCTTCTCTCTCTCGGCGCGCCACGACGATGATGGGAATGCGACCGCGGGCCTAACGACGATCTTCGGACATGCCTTCAACACGACCGGCGTGCTTGGCGCATCGCGTGGGGACGACGGCGAACTTGAAGAGCGTGGCTTTCCCGCCTGGGCGACGCTGCCCTCTTATCAGGATCTGGCGATGGGGCGGCGCTGGCATTTCTTCTTCGCCTGGATTCTGGTGCTCAATGGGCTCCTCTATTTCGCCAACCTCATCTTCAGCCGCCACATTCGCGAACTGTGGCCGAGCCTCACCGACTTAAGAACGATCCCGCACGCGATCGTCGAACACATACGGCTCCGGTTTCCCTCGGGCGACGAGGCCCTGCACTACAACGTGCTGCAGAAGCTCGCGTATCTAAGCGTCGTGATCGCCTTTCCGATCCTGATCCTGGCGGGACTGACCATGTCGCCGGCGGTCAACGCGGCCTTCCCTTGGCTTCTCACTTTGTTCCATGGCCGCCAGGCGGCGCGGGCCGTGCATTTCCTGCTCGCGGCCTACCTCGTTCTGTTCCTGATCGTGCATCTCGTGATGGTGGTCCTCTCGGGTCCGCATCAACAACATGCGCTCGATGATCACCGGGCGCTATCGGATCAAGGAGGCTCAGCGATGAGCGGCGAGCTGCTGATCCGTCCGCCGCGGACGCGGCTCAGCCGCCGCAAGCTCCTCGTTGGCCTCGGAGCCGTCGCAGCGGCCGCGCCGCTCTCGGCCTGCACCTTCGACACCGGCTCGCCCGCGGCGCTCAACATTCTCGAGAAAGCCGAGGCGCTGACCAAAGCCGTTCAGCGCGCGCTGCTCGGGCCCGAAACGGCGATGGCGCCGGAATTTCCGCCTGGCGCGATCTCGTCCTATTTCAAGCCGAACGGCTCGGTCGATCCTGAGGATCCCGCCTATGTCGCGCTGCGAGACGGCGGATTTAAAGACTGGAAACTTGAAGTCGGCGGCCTTGTCGAGCGGCCGATGAAGCTCTCGCTCGCGGACTTGCGCGCCCTGCCCTCGCGCTCGCAGATCACCCGCCACGATTGCGTCGAGGGCTGGAGCGCCATCGGCCAGTGGAAAGGCGCGCAATTGTCGTCGGTGCTCAGCCGCGGCGGGTCTCAAGCCGCAGGCGCGCTACATCGCCCTCTTCTGCGCCGACACGCTCGAAGAAACGCTCGACAACACCGGCCGCTATTACGAGACGATCGGGCTCATCGACGCGTTTCATCCGCAGACCATACTGGCTTACGAGATGAATTACGCGCCCCTCAAAGTCGAGCACGGCGCGCCGTTAAGGCTCAGGGTCGAGCGTCAGCTTGGCTACAAGATGGCCAAATACATCATGCGGATCGAGGCGATCAACGATTTCGCCAAGATCTCGCGCGGCCGCGGCGGCTTCTGGGAGGACCGCGGCTATGAATGGTACGCGGGGATTTGATCGGCGGCGCGCGCGACCGCGCTGAGCGCGGTCTCTGCGGTTTGGAAATAAGATCGCGCTCCGGCCGCTTCTAACGGTCTCCGGCTTCGGCTACGGTCAATCCAATCGCTGGCTTCCGCGGTTATGTGGGGCATCGCTGCGGTGAAGACGACGAGGCTTGCAGAGCCGTAACGCCAGCCAACGAGAAGTCGGGAGGACAGGGCCTCAGGATGTTCAAACGCCTCACCGTCGCAGGTCTCGCGATCGTCGTTTTCGCGCCAGCCGCCTACGCCCAAAACAAACCGGTTCAGCCGCCCGCGTCGCCTTCAGCCGAGGAGATTCGTCAGGCCGACGCCAAGTCCGAGGAGGAATGGTATTACTCGGTCGGACTCCAGAACTACGTCTTCACGCTTCCGCTCACCATGCTCGAACGCGAGCGAAAGGTGCGACTGAACCCCGCCGCGCTGGAGAAAGCCAAGAAGTTCGCCCCGGCCGCGCCGATCAATGAGATCGGCCATATGAAGACGCTGGCGACGGCCGACGACATCATGCCCTACACGCCCAACAACGACACGGTTTACAGCGGCGCGCTGCTTGAGCTTAAGGACGAGCCGATCATCCTTACCGCGCCCGACATTCCCGACCGCTACTGGTCGGTCGAAGTCGCGGACGCGTACACAAACAACCTCTTCTACATCGGCACGCGCGCGACCGGCGGAAAAGGCGGCAATCACGCCTTCGTCGGGCCTAACTGGAAAGGGACGCTTCCTGAAGGCGTCATCGAACACCGCGTGGCGACGAATATGGTAATGTTCGCCATTCGCATCGGCGTCACCCCGCAAGACAGCGACGATCTGAGAAAGGTCAACGCGCTGCAGGACGAATTCAAGACGACCTCGCTCAGCAACTGGGGCGATCCAAGCAAAATCGGCCAAGTGAAAGTCCCCGACATCGCCAAGCGTCCGGATTATCAGGGCGATCTCGCCTATTTCCAGACGGTCGCAGATCTGCTCGCCGAGAATCCGCCGCCAGCCGACCAGGAGGCCGCGACCATCTTGCTCAGCCGCGGCGGCATCGACGTCGGTCGGCCCATGGACGTCGACAAGCTCGACGAACCAGCCCGCAAGGGACTCGCGCGCGCCGCGGCGATGGGGCCGCAGATCATGAAATGGAAGGTCAAATTCCGTGGCACGCCCTATCCGACACGCTGGAACAACCTACGTCCCGGAACTTACGGCTTCGACTATTTCGATCGCGCGGCCGGCGCCCTCGAAGGCCTGTTCGTTCACGACCGTGACGAGGCCGAGTACTTCAGCACTTACGAAGACGGCGACGCCACGCTATTGGACGGCGCCAACAAATACGTGGTCCATTTTGACAAGGAAGCGCTTCCGCCGCATCTCGAGCATGGCTTCTGGTCGTTCACGATGTATGGGGCGGACTTCCAGCTCGTTAAGAACCCGATCAACAGGTTCTCGATCGGCGACCGGACGAAGGGCCTGACCTATAACGCGGACGGATCTCTCGACGTCTATATCCAGAACGACGCGCCGCCGGCCACGAGAGCAACTGGCTGCCGAGCCCGCCGCGCGGTCTCTTCCGCATCAACTACCGCATGTACCTGCCGGCGAAAGAGGCCCAGGATCCGGCCACGCTCGGCAGATACCTTCCCCCGATTCGGAAGGCGGGTTGACCTCAGCCTGCCCGCGCGCCCCGCCCTGTTCTTATCTCTCGCCTTCGGCCACGCTGTGACCGTCTTGCGTCAGCTCATCCACGCGAATCCGAGCAAGCGCGCTAAACTCGCCGTTCGGATATTTTTCGAGGTAGGCCTGGATCAGCGCCAGGCTATCGCTCGCGCGGACGGACTCCCAAAACGACAATTCAATTTCCCTATCGTGCGGATCCCGCATGGCGACGGCGTCCTGCTTGATCGCCTCGAGCCGAACGCGCGCCAGCGCGACGAACCCGCCCTCGGGATATTGCTCGAGATAGGCTTCGTATTCGCTGGCGAGAATGCTGTTCTTGATCGAGTCCCAAAACTCAATTTCCACCGCCTGCGGATCGGAAGCGGCGGCAATAGCCTCGCCCTCAGAAAGCGACGGAATATCGGCCTCGACGCCTGCCGACGAGGTCGCCGCTGGGCTCAATCGCAACTCTGACGCGCGCTCGTCCAGGAGCAGCCGGTAGACGCGGACCGGCTGCGCGATATTCTTGACGGTCTGCTCGCCGAGGTCTTCGAACTCAAACGGCAATTTTTTCATGACGTGATCGTGAATGCCGCGCGAAATGCAGATACCGCCCGGATCCGCCAACCCCTCTAAACGCGCCGCAATATTCACCCCGTCGCCGAAGATATCCCCATCCTTCAGCATGACGTCGCCGACATTGATGCCGATGCGAAACTGCATTCGGCGGTCTTTTTCGAGCTCGTTGTTCGCGTGAGCCAGTTCATTCTGGATTTCGACCGCGCACTGGACGGCCGCCAACGCGCTGCCGAAGGCGGCTAGAATGCTGTCGCCCGCGGTCCCGCAAATTCTTCCCTCGTGCTGCGAGATAAGACGATCGGTGACTAGGCGGAAAGCCGATAGAGTGGCCAAGGTTCCTTCCTCGTCGATCTCCATCAAGCGGCTATAGCTTGCGACATCGGCGGCGAGAATGGCGACGAGTTTTCGCTCAAGCGGCGGGGCTTCCATTTAATTTCCTAAATTCGTGAGGCGCGTGTTTGAGTTATGGGGGAACGCACGGAACGCCAAAAAGTCACGACCGAGGACAATGACGACACGGCGCTTCACGTCATACGGGACCTCGCCGTACGCGTCAGATCCATCCTCGGCGCCGAGCCTCTAGCCCCGCGCCGCGCCGATGGTGTCGGCCATGACCGCGCCCCGCGCGCCCAGCGGCTTTTCGGAGCCCACCGTCGAATCCTTCGCGGTCTGATGCTCGATCTCGGCGTTCAGCTCGCCGCCGAGCAGGATCACGATGGCTGAGATCCACATCCACATCATCATGCCGACGGCGGCCCCGAGCGACCCGTAAGTCGCGTTGTAGGCGCCGAAATGGGCGATGTACCAGGAGAAGAGAACCGAGGTGATCAGCCACCCGATGGCGGCGGCGGCGCTCCCGACCGAGAGCCATTGCCAGCGCGCCTCGGTGCGGCTCGGCCCGTAACGATAGATCGCGGCCAGGGCGACCGCCGCGAGGACCAGCAAAAGCGGCCAGCGCAGAACCGCGATTGAGAGGCTTAAGAGAGACGACAGGCCGACTGCGGAAAAGACCATTGGGGCGATGACCACCGCGGCAAGCGCGATCATGAGGGACAGGATCGCGATGAGGGTAAAAAAAAGAGACAGAAGGTTCAGCTTCACGAAGCTTCGCTTTTCCTTCTCGTCATAGACGACGTTGAGCGCATCGATGATCGCCTTCATGCCGGCGTTGGCGCTCCACAGCGCGATGGCGAGTCCGGTTATGAATCCGAGACCGAGCTTCGCATCGCTTTTTGCCGTCAGCCGCGTGATCTGTTCGTGAAGGATGTCGACCGCGCCGGCAGGAAAAACCCCTGCGGCCAACGAAAGATGGGAGTTGATCGTCGAGGCGTCGGCGACCAAGCCGTAGAGCGAGACGAACGCCGCGATGGCGGGAAAGATCGCCAGCAATGAAAAGAAGACGACCCCTCCGGCGACAGCGAGCAACCGATTGTCATTCACGCTCGCATAGACGCGCCAGAGGACATCCTTCCAACCCGCCCAGGGAATTTCCCACGGCGCGACGGCATGGCGTCCCCTCCCCTGCTCCCTTGCTCGGCGCAGTTGCGCAGGTATCGGCTGGTCGTTCTCGACTTGCTCCTTCGGCCTCTTGTCTGGGTCGACCGGTGTCGCTGGAGCGGACTCGCCGCGAATTTCACCTCTTTCATCGGGCGCCGGATGCACTGTCCGGTGAGGCTTGCGGACTGTCCCATAGCTCCCAGCCTCGGGTGTTCGCTCGGCCGCTTCGCGGCGCAGAGCCGCAATCGCTGCTAGGCCCCCATAGACCAAAAGCGGCCATATCCTGCGCTGCTCCGCCATTGTCTTTTCCGCTCGCCGTTTGCGGGGCGCCAGGCGTCGAGCCGCGACGAACTCCCCAACGAAGTAAATCCCTCGAGAGCGCGCGTTGTTCCGCCTCGCGGCCGATACCCGCGTGATCGCCGGCGGCGGCTCCCTTCCCTCCTATCAATCGTTTCACATCGACCCGAGCGGATTTGGGCAGGTCTTTGTGCTAGGTTTCGTAGCGACGGAGGCGCGATGAGCGAGACCCGGAAGATCGCTGCGATCCTGGTCGCCGATGTTGTCGGCTACAGCCGGCTTGCCGGCGCAAACGAGGATCGCATTCTGGCGCGGCTGCGGGCGCTCCGCAGCGATCTGATCGATCCGACCATCGCCGTGCATAACGGGCGCGTGGTCAAGCGCACCGGCGATGGCTCGATTGTCGAATTCCGCAGCGTGGTCGACGCTGTGCGCTGCGCCATCGAAGTTCAGAACGCCATGGTCGAGCGTAACGCCGGCGTGCCCGAGGATCGTCGCATCCTCTTTCGCATCGGCGTTCACCTCGGGGATGTCGCCGAGGAGAGCGACGGCGACCTGATGGGCGATGGGGTGAACATCGCCGCGCGGTTGGAGGGGCTCGCCGCGCCGGGCGCGATCTGTCTGTCCGAGGACGCCTACCGGCAGGTGAAGGGGCGGCTCGATCTAGCCGTGACCGACCTCGGCGCGACGACGCTCAAGAACATTGCTGAGCCGATCCGCGTCTATGCGCTCGACGTCGGCCAGCCTGGCCCGGCGAAGCCCGCCCCGACCTCGGCGCCGGAAAAGCCCGCCCCGCCGCGCCTCTCGATGGTGGTCCTGCCCTTCGCCAATATCGGCGGCGACTCCGAGCAGGATCATTTCGTCGACGGGGTCACCGGAGAGCCTCACGACTGACCTTTCGCGGATACGAGGCGCCGTCGTCATCGGCCGCAATACCGCGTTCACCTACAAGGGCAAGGCGGTCGACCTGAAGCAGATCGGCCGCGAGCTGAATGTCCGCTATGTCCTTGAGGGCAGCGTCCAGCGCGGCGGAAACCGCATGCGCGTCAATGTGCAGCTCATCGACGCCGAAACCGGCAATCATCTGTGGGCCGAGCGGTTCGACAAGCCGCTCGCCGATCTGTTCGACATGCAGGACGAAATCGTCGCGCGGCTGGCAGGCGCGCTGGATGCCCAACTCGTCGCGGCCGAGGCGCGGCACGCGGAACAGGCGCCCAACCCGGACTCGATGGACCACTATTTTCAAGGTCTGGCTTGGCTCAATAAGGGCATGAGCTCCGGCATTGTGGCGCAAGCGCGCGGCTTTTTCGATCGGGCGCTCGCCGCCGATCCCGGCAATATCGATGCGCTCGTCGGATCGGCGCTCGCGGACGTGGTCGAAAGCGCATTGTCCTTTGTGACCGATCCGACGGCGCTCTTTGCGGCGGCCGAAGCGAAGTTGACCAAGGCCGTGTCGTCGGTGCCGGACCATGCACGCGGCCATATGTTGTTGGCGTATGTCGAGATACAGACCAAGCGCGCCGCGCAGGGCATCGCCGAATGTCAACACGCATTGGCGCTGGATCGAAATCTCGCCCAAGCCCATTCCTTTATCGGATTTGGCAAGATTTTCATCGGGCGCGCCGAAGAAACAGAGGCGCACGTTGCCGAGGCCCTGCGGCTCAGTCCACGCGATACCATGGCTTACCGCTGGATGACTTACGCGGGCATAGCGAAGACCCAGCTCCGCCATTGGGAGCAAGCGGTCGCCTGGTTTCGACGGTCGATCGAGGCCAATCGAAATTTTCCGCACCCACACTTCGTATTGGGCGCCGCCCTGGCGCAGCTTGGGCGGCTTGACGAGGCGCGTTCTGCAGTCAAGGCGGGCCTCGCGCTCGACCCGAGCTTCACGGTCTCCCGCTTTTGCGCCAACGTAGCCACGAGGAGCGACGACCCGACATACCTGGCCAACCTCGAGCCCCTTCTCGAAGGGATGCGCCAGGCTGGAGTCCCCGAACAATGACCGCCGCGCGGCGCCTCGCCGCGATCCTCGCCGCCGACGTCGTCGGCTACTCGCGCCTCATGGGCGAGGACGAGGCGGGGACGGCGCTTAGCGTTCGCGCGCATCGCGAGGCGGCGCGTCCGCTCGTGGCGGGATTTGGCGGCCGAATCGTCAAGACGACCGGCGATGGGCTTCTGCTGGAGTTTCCCTCCGTCGTCGCGGCGGTCGAATGCGCCATTGCAATCCAGAAACTCATGGTCGAGCGCAACGCCGGGATGCCGGAGCCGAAGCGCATCGTCTATCGCATCGGCGTCAATCTCGGCGACGTCCTGATCGAGGGCGACGATATTCTTGGCGACGGGGTGAACATCGCGGCGCGGTTGGAGGGCCTTTGCGAGCCGGGCGGCGTGATGATCTCGGGCACAGCCTACGACCACGTGCGCGGCAAGATCGACGCGCACTTCGTCGATCTCGGGGACAAGGACCTCAAGAATATCGCGCGGTCCGTGCGCGTCTATGCGCTTGACGTCGGGGCGCCGAACGGCGAGCCCGCGCCGGCGCCTGTTCCGGCGCCCGAAAAATTCGGTCCGCCACGCCTGTCGCTCGTCGTGTTGCCGTTCGCCAATCTCGGCGGCGACCCTGAGCATGAGCATTTCGTCGATGGCGTGACGGAGAGCCTCACGACCGACCTATCACGGATACGGCACGCCGTCGTGATCGGGCGCAACACAGCCTTCACCTATAAAGGCAAGCACGTCGATCTGAAGCAGATCGGGCGCGAGCTAAACGTCCGCTATCTGCTCGAAGGCAGCGTCCAGCGCGGCGGAAGCCGCCTGCGCGTCAACGTCCAGCTCATCGACGCCGAAACCGGCAACCATCTCTGGGCCGAGCGGTTCGATAAGCCGCTCGCCGACCTATTCGATATGCAGGACGAAATCGTTGCGCGCCTGGCAGGCGCGTTGAACGCTCAGCTTATTGCCGCCGAGGCGCTTCGCGCCGAACAGGCGCCGAACCCCGATTCGATGGACCTCTATTTTCAAGGTTTGGCTTGGTACAATAAGGGCCAGGCCCCTGACACTTTGGCGCGCGCGCGCAAATTTTTCGATCGCGCGCTTGCCGCCGATCCCGACAATGTCGACGCGCTCGTTAGATCGGCTGGCGCGGACTTCATCATGGGCGCCAGTTTGTTAGTGACCGATCCCCAGGTGGCCTTCGCGGCGGCCGAGGCAAAGCTGACCAAGGCCCTGTCGTCGGTCCCGGACCATGCGCGCGGCCATATGTTGTTGGGAATGACCGAAATGTGGACCAACCGCGCGGCGCAGGGCGTCGCCAAATGCGAGCATGCGTTGGAGCTCGATCGAAATCTTGCCGGCGCCCATGCCTTTATCGGACAAGGTAAGATTTTCATCGGCCGCGCCGAAGAAACAGAGGCTCACATAGCCGAGGCCCTCCGCCTCAGTCCGCGCGATACGCATGCTTACGCCTGGATGGTTCACGTGGGCCAGGCCAAAAATCAGCTCGGCAGTTGGGAGCACGCGGTCACGTGGTCTCGACGGTCAATCGAAGCCAACCGGAATTTTGCGCCTGCACATTTCATGTTGGGCGGCGCCCTCGCAAATCTTGGCCGACTCGATGAGGCGCGGTCCGCAATCCAGGCCGGCCTCACTCTCAACCCGGCCTTCGCAATCTCCCGCGCCCGCGCCTTCTGGACGGCGCAGAGCGATGACCCGACCTATCTGGCCCAGCTAGAGCCCATCTTCGACGGCCTGCGCAAGGCGGGGCTGCCGGAATAATAACCGCGACCCGCCTCCGCCTCTGAATCTTTTCACATCGACCCGAGCGGAATTGGCGGGGTTCTTGTGGTACGCTGCATAGCGACGGAGGTTCGCCATGAGCGAGACCCGGAAACTGGCGGCGATCCTGTGCTCGGATGTGGTCGGCTATTCCAGGCTCGCTGGGGTGGACGAAGATCGCACCCTGGCGCGACTTCGGGCGCTGCGCAGCGATCTGATCGATCCCACAATCGCCGTGCACCATGGCCGCATCGTGAAGCGCACCGGCGATGGCAGCGTCATCGAGTTCCGCAGTGTCGTCGACGCGGTGCGCTGCGCACTCGAAGTGCAGCACGCCATGATTGAGCGCAACGCGGGCGTCGCGTTCGAAAAGCGCATCATCTTTCGCATCGGCATTCACCTCGGCGACGTCGTCGAGGAGGCCGACGGCGACCTCATGGGCGATGGGGTGAATATCGCCGCGCGGCTGGAAGGTGTTTGCGAGCCGGGAGCTATCTGCCTCTCCGAACAAGCCTATTGGCAGGTGAAGGGACGGCTCGATCTCGCGGTCAGCGATCTCGGCCCGATCCAGCTCAAGAACATCGCCGAGCCGATCCGGGTCTATGCGCTCGACGTCGGCCAGCCTGCCCAGGCGAAGCCGTGGCCGGCGCCCGAAAAATCTGCCCCGCCGCACCTCTCGATGGTCGTCTTGCCGTTCGCCAATATCGGCGGCGATCCGGCCCATGAGCATTTCGTCGACGGAGTCACCGAGAGCCTTACGACCGATCTTTCGCGCATTCGCGGCGCCTACGTCGTCGCCCGCAATACGGCGTTCACCTACAAGGGCAAGCCGTTGGACGTGAAGACGATCGGGCGTGAATTGAACGTTCGCTATGTCCTTGAGGGCAGCGTTCAGGGCGGCGGCGCTCGCATGCGCGTCAACGTCCAGCTCATCGACGCTGAAACGGGTAGTCATCTCTGGGCTGAGCGGTTCGACAAGCCGCTCGCCGACCTCTTCGACATGCAGGACGAAATTGTCGCGCGCCTGGCAGGCGCGCTGAACGCGCAGCTCACCGCTGCCGAGGCCCGGCGCGCGGAACAGGCCCCGAACCCCGACTCGATTGACCTTTTTTTTCAAGGTTTGGCTTGGCTCAATAAGGCTTACACCCCCGACAATGTAGCGCAAGCGCGCAGTTTTTTCGACCGCGCGCTTGCCGCCGATCCCGACAATGTTGACGCGCTCATTGAATCGGCGCGCGCGGACATTATCGAGGCCGCAAATTTCTTTGTGACCGATCGCAAGGCGGCCGTTGCGGCGGCCGAAGCGAAACTAACCAAAGCCCTGTCGTCGGTCCCGGACCATGCGCGCGGCCATGTGTACTTGGGTTTTGTCGAGATATTCACCAGGCGCGCTGCCGAGGGCATCGCCGAATGTGAACATGCGTTGGCGCTGGATCGAAATCTCGCCGACGCCCATGCCTTTATCGGATTTGGTAAGATTTATGTCGGTCGCGCCGAAGAAACAGAGGCGCACGTTGCTGAGGCCCTACGCCTCAGTCCACGCGATACGATGGCTTACACCTGGATGACCATCGCGGGCCTGGCGAAGCTCCATCTCGGCAGTTGGGAGCAAGCGGTCTCGTGGTGTCGGCGGGCGATCGAGGCCAACCGAAATATTCCGCAAACATACTTTAACTTAGCCGCCGCCCTCGCGCAGCTTGACCGACTGGACGAGGCGGGTTCCGCAGTCAAGGCAGGTCTCGCGCTCGACCCGATCTACAGTGTTTCCCATGCCCGCACCGCCCGGAGGGCGGTGAGCGATGACCCGACATATCTGGCCGAGCGCGAGCGCATTCTCGAAGGCATGCGCAGAGCCGGGGTCCCTGAGCAATGACCACGGCGCGCCGCCTCGCCGCGATCCTCGCCGCCGACGTCGTCGGCTACTCGCGCCTGATGGGTGAGGACGAAGCGGGGACGGCGCTTAGCGTTCGCTCGCATCGCGAGGCGGCGCGTCCGCTCGTGGCGGGCTTTGGCGGCCGAATTGTCAAGACGACCGGCGATGGGCTTCTGCTGGAGTTTCCCTCCGTCGTCGCGGCGGTCGAATGCGCCATAGCAATCCAGAAACTGATGGTCGAGCGAAACGCCGGGATGCCGGAGCCGAAGCGCATCGTCTATCGCATCGGCGTCAATCTCGGCGACGTCCTGATCGAGGGCGACGACATTCTTGGCGACGGGGTGAACATCGCGGCGCGGCTGGAGGCCCTTTGCGAGCCGGGCGGCGTGATGGTTTCCGGCGCCGCTTACCAACATACGCGCGGCAGGATCGACGCGGAGTTTGTCGATCTCGGCCTGGTAGAACTCAAGAACATCGTCGAACCGATCCGGGTCTATTCGCTTGAAATTGGCGCGCCCGCCCACGCGAAGCCCGCGCCGGCCCCAGCGCCCGAAAAATCCGCCCCGCCGCACCTCTCGATGGTCGTCTTGCCGTTCGCCAATATCGGCGGCGGTCCGGAGGAGGAGCATTTCGTCGACGGGGTCACGGAGAGCCTGACGACCGATCTTTCTCGCATTCGACGCGCTCGTTCGTGATCGGGCGCAACACAGCCTTCACCTATAAAGGCAAGCCCGTCGATCTGAAGCAGATCGGCCGCGAACTGAACGTCCGCTATGTCCTCGAGGGCAGCGTCCAGCGCGGCGGAAACCGCATGCGCGTCAACGTGCAGCTCATCGACGCCGAGACCGGCAACCATCTCTGGGCCGAGCGGTTTGACAAGCCGCTGGCCGATCTCTTCGACATGCAGGACGAAATCGTCGCGCGGCTGGCTGGCGCGCTCAACGCCCAACTCGCTGCCGCCGAGGCGCGACGCGCGGAACAGGCCCCGAATCCCGACTCGATGGACCTCTATTTTCAAGGCTTGGCTTGGCACAATAAGGGTCTGACCCCTGACAATCTCGCGCAAGCGCGTAGCTTTTTCGATCGCGCGCTCGCCGCCGATCCCGACAATGTTGACGCGCTGATTGGATCGGCGCGAGGCGATGTGTACGCGGGCTCACTTTTCTTTGTGACCGATGCCAGCGGCGTCCTTCGCCGCGGCCGAAGCGAAATTGACCAAGGCCTTGTCGTCGGCCCCGGACCAAGCGCGCGGCCATGCGTGGTTAGGTTACGTCGATATATGCACCAAGCGCGCTACACAGGGCATCGCCGAGTGTGAACATGCTTTGGCGCTGGATCGAAATCTCGCCCAAGCCCATTCCATTATAGGGCTCGGTAAGATTTTTATCGGTCAGCGCCGAAGAAACGGAGGCGCACGTTGCTGAGGCCCTGCGCCTCAGTCCGCGCGATACGTTGGCTTACATCTGGATGACCATCGCGGGCCTCGCGAAGAACTCTTCTCGGCCTTTGGGATCAGGCGGTCGCCTGGTGTCGACGGGCGATCGAGGTCAACCGAAATTTTCCGCATCATTTTTCCTGTTGGCCGCTGCCCTGGCGCAGCTCGGGCGACTTGACGAAGCGCATTCCGCCGTCAAGGCCGGGCTCGCGCTCAACCCGGCCTTCACCATCTCCCGCGCCCGCGCCGACTGGACGGCGATGAGCGACGACCCGACGTTTCTGGCCCAGTTCAGGCCATTCTCGAAGGCTTACGCAAAGCCGGAGTGCCCGAGCAATGACCGCCGCCCGCCGCCTCGGCGCCTCGAATCTCTTCACATCGAGCCGAGCGGAATTGGCGGGGTTCTTGCGATACGCTGCATTGCGACGGAGGTTCGCCATGAGCGAGACTCGGAAACTGGCGGCGATCCTGTGCTCGGATGTGGTCGGCTATTGATCTGCATGCCGACGAAGTGGCGCCTCGGGAAAGCGTGTTTCTCCGCACCTCTTACGAAATGAACGGGAAAGCCTGACTTTCGCTCCGATCACCCCAGCATTAGGGTCAAAGCCGATCGGCATAGAGTGACAGTACGTAATTCTACCTATTGCCCCCTTGATCGATAACAACCTAAATACATCTCTTCATCGGCAATGGCGCCCAGGTCGGGTCGCGAGCCCGGGCGTTAGCGTTGATCAAGGGGAGGCTCGCAGCTTCGCTCCCCATCGCAAGCCGCACGAGACGAGGAAACGCCGTGAATTCACTGAACGGCATCATTTCGGCCTGGAAGTTGGGGCGGCTTCTGTTAGCCGCGATACTCGTGACAGCCGGAGCCTTGATGCCGGGGTTTGCTTCGGCAACGCCCTTGCAGAGAGCAAGCGCCGGCGTGGACTCCGGCAACTCCATCGGGGGTTGCGATCCCCTGGGCGGTAGCGGGTCGTCTGGGGGAGCTATTTCGTTTCACGTCTTCTGCTCGGACACGTTCGGCACCGCGTCGGCGACCGGCAGCGCTGGCATCGGCCATGCCGGGGCAAGCGCGGTGGCCGCCACGTTCGATCCGTTTTCCGGTTTTGCCTCGGAACCCGGGGCAAGCGGGCTCTATTCCGACACCGTCATTTTCCATGCCTCGGACCCGATCGGTTTTCCGGGGGGCGTTGCGGTATCGCTCAATCTGGAGTTCGCAGGGACACTCACTTCGACTTTGGAGGCGGGGGCAGTCGTCGGCGTATTGGTTCAGATCAACGGGGTTACGGTCGCAAATCTTCACGATACTACTAACAATGGCACGGATACGTCGTGCAACTCCTCCTTCTTGGGCGGTGAGGGATGCGCCAACCCGGCCACAGATGGCAAAGTTACTTCTCAAGATACGGATGGTGTTCCACTCGATACGCCGGTTAGTTTCTTGTTTTCCGTTGAGGTCTCTGCAGGCTCGTCCGGAGCCGCATCCGCAAGCGCCGGTTATGGCGACAGCCTCGATCTCCCGCACGGGATTGACGTGTTCAACCTGCCGGAGGGCGTGACCGCGAATGCGCCCGGTTCCGACATCGTCAACAACCGTTTCATGCCGGCGACAACATCGGTGCCCGAGCCCTCAACATGGGCGATGATGCTGTTCGGCTTCGCGGGCCTCGGCTTTGCAGGGTATCGCCGGGCGAGAGCAGGCCGGACGACGCTCGGCGCTTGACGAGGCAGTCAGGCGATCGTCGCCGACTCCTCTGAGCCCCTTCAAGCGGTCAGTATGCGACGAGGGGGCTCATGCCGTTCAACGCACCCTTCCCGCCAGCGGAGTGAAACCCCTTAGCCGCTCCCCGCGCCTGCCGAGCTATTAGAAGTGTGCAATTTCTTGCGTTAAACCAAAATCGATGTTATACCTTTAGCATTCGCTGGATTGAGCCCGCGCTTAGTCCGGCGGCGCGGCGAGGAGAGACAGGTAGAGAGTGTGACCGTGGCATTCGAGGCACAGTGTGACACGGGGAAGTGATTTCTTATTTGGATTCGCTGTAACCCATTGAAAAGTCCCGATTCGGACGAATAAAACCAAATAAAACCAAGCTATTTTACTTGGTCTAATTTGGTCTGGCTTGGATTGGCTTGGATTGGCTTGGCTCGGCGGCCGGGATCGCGGGGCTTCGCCCGCTACCGCGCGCCCTGCGCCGCCGCCTTGAGAAAGGCCGCCCGCGAGTTCGGCAGCGGCTCGCCGCGCAGCGCGAACAGGTCGCGGGCGAGAAAGAAGCCGGTCAGCCGGAACCCGTCGGCGATCTCGTTGGCGCTCGGCTGGGCTTCGAGCGGCGCGCCCTCGCGCAAGAAAGGGGGCAGCGGCAGCAGCCGATCGCGCCACGGCGCCCCGGCCTCGGCGCTCACCGCCCGCCCGGACTTGGGCGACACGTAAACGAGCCGATCGGTCGCGCCGGTTGAGGCGCAGCGGCTGAGGTCGAGGCGGAACCCGCACTCGGCCAGGATCTGCGCTTCGAACCGGGCGATCAGCGTCGGCGCAAGCGCGCTATCGTCGAGGGCCTCGGCGATGAGGCTCGCCGCCTCGTAGACCGCCTCGTGCGGATCGCGCTCGGGCAGCACCCGCACGAGCGCGGCGAGATAGTTGATGCCGGCAAGCGCCAGTGCGCTTCCCATCAATCTCCCCGCTCGCAGCGCAAGCGGCTCGATGGCGAACGAGCCCAGATGTTCATCGAGCCGGGCGCGCCAGACGATGCCGATCGTATTGCCGGGCTGGAGCGTCGCGCGGAGCCGCGCCGACCGTCCGCCGCGCACGAGGCCCAGATGGCGGCCATGGGCGCGAGTCAGCGCTTCGATGATCGTCGAAGCCTCACCGTGCCTGCGCACCCCGATGATGAGCCCTTCGTCGCGCCATTCCACGGGCGAGCCGCCTCCGCTTAAGAAGCGCGAAGATGCGCCGGCGGGGGCACGCGGGCGAGCTTCAAGGCGATGAATAGCGCTAGCGCGGACATCGCGCCGATGAACGCGGCTTCCCCAGGCCACGCGCCGAGGGTGAACACCCAGCCGCCGATCGAGCCCGCAAGGCTCGAGCCCGCGTAGTAGAAGAACAGGTAGAGCGCGCTGGCCTGCGCCCTCGCCGTCCCGGCCCTCAGGCCGACCCAGCTCGAAGCGATCGAATGGCCGCCGAAGAACCCGATCGTGACGACGCCGACGCCGACGATTGTTAGCCACAGGCTACTCGGCAAGGTCATGAGGACGCCGATCGGCATGAACGCGATGGCGAAGCCGATGACGCGGCGCCGGCCATAGCGCCCAGCGAGTTCGCCCATCACGGCGGAAGCGATCGCGCCGACGAGATAGATGCAATAGACGAGGCCAATCGCCGCCGCGCTCAGCGAAAAAGGCGGCGCCTCGAGGCGAAAGCCGATGTAATTGTAAGTGGTGACGAGAATGCCCATCAGCAGGAAGCCCAGTGCGAACAGATACCTGAGGCCCGGATCGCGGAAATGCATGGCGATCGTGGGCAAGAGCGCGGTCGCCTTCGCCTTCGGCGGGAGCCGCTGCTCCCTCGGCAACGCGAAGGCGAATGCGGCCGCACAGCCGAGCGAAACAAGGCCGACGATCGCGATCGCGCCGCGCCATCCGCCGACGTCGGCGAGCGCCGCGCTCGCCAAGCGTCCGCCCATGCCCCCCAGCGTATTGCCCGCGATATAAAGGCCCATCGCCAGCCCAATCGCCGAACGATCCATCTCCTCGACCAGGTAGGCCATAGCGACGGCCGGCACGCCGGAGAGCGCAAGGCCAGTCAGAGCCCGAAGCGCGACAAACGTCGTCCAGTTCGGCGAAAAGGAGGCGGCAAGCGTCGCCGCGGCAGCGGCGGCCAGCGAGGCCGTCATCACCGTCTTGCGTCCCAAGACGTCCGACAGCGTTCCGGCGAAGATCATCGCGACCGCCAGTACGCCCGTCGCCGCAGACAGCGATAGGCTCGCTGCGGCGGGGGAAATTGAAAAGGCGCGCGTGAAGGTCGGCATCAGCGGCTGGACGCAATAGAGCAGCGCGAAGGTGGCGAAGCTGCCGAGAAACAGTGCGAAGCTGACGCGCCAGAACCGTGCGCCGCCGCGCCCGATCGGGGCCGGATCGCGTGCGGAAACTTCGAATCTCGAGATCGCGGGGCTCGACGTCATGGGGGCCGCAGCCTTTCCGCCTGCGCGGGACAAAGGCAAGACATTTTCGAGCGGCGGCATTTGGCAGGATTAAACGGCATTGGCGCACCCGCCCCCCTTGTAGGGGCGGGTGGGTGGGCGTCCACGCGAACCGAGGAGATTGCCGAGCCGCTGCTCCCTTGCGGCGTAGCGCTATGCGACCCCCCTCCTTAAATCCTCCCCCACAAGGGGGGAGGAGACGCGTTGCGCGGTTTCCGCGCAAACTCGAGAATGAAAGGCGCTACGGCGGGAGCGCGGCCTGTCGTCTCGGATCGGACGGTTGGGCTTGTCCCCGCCCTTCTCCGAGGCAGGCCTCGACGAATTCGTCCATCTGCCGCGCGATGGCTCGGATATCGAACAAAGCCTCGACGCGCTCGCGTCCGGCGCGCGCAAGTTCCGCGCGTCGTTCGGGCGCATCCAGCAATTGGCCGAGCGCCGCCGCAACGCCGTCGGCGTCGCTCGGTTCGACCCTCACCGCGCAGGGGCCGCAGATCTCGGCCAAGCCGCCCCGCCCGGAGGTGATCAGCGCCGCCCCGCTGGCCATCGCTTCCAGCGCCGTTCGGCCGAACGGTTCGGGGCCGGTCGTCAGCACCATTCCGACTTCGGCGCGCTCCCACGCCGCCTTGACTTCGGCATAGGGAACATTGGAGTTGACCCTGATCCGCCCGTTGAAACCTTCGGCCGCATCGCGCAACGCCTGAACGGTCTCCGGCTCCCGGTCGGCGGCGGCTGGGTCGGACACCATGAAACGTGCGCTCCATTCGGGACGCGAAGACAAGACGCGCGTAATCGCCGTCATGGCTTCGATGTGGCCCTTATGCCTCAGAGCACGGCCCACGCACAGGATCGACCGGTCCTTGGGTCCTGTCGCTGACCAGGCTTGCATGTCGAGCCCGTTGGGCACGGCGCACTGATGGGCGCGCACGCCAGGAAAATCAGCGCGAAAGCGGCTCAAAGCGTATTCGCTGACGAAAGCGAAGCCCGAAAGCTGGCGCATCTCCTGGCCCCGGAACGCGCCGTCAAACGCGCTCGACGGCGCTTTTACATACGCATGGGTATGCAAAATCACCCGCGCTCCCGAGGTCAGCGCGATGAACGCCGCGGCGGGCAGATGATTTTCGACAATGGCGAGATTGACGCCGCGGCGCCGAAGCAACTGGGCGACGCCCCACGCTTTACCGACATTGCCGCTGACCCCCGGGTCAGGAATGGTTGCGATCTCGACGCCTTCGAATGGTTGGTCGACCGGAGGGCAAACGACCAGCGTGGTGCGCGCATATCGACTGTGAACGACGAGATCGCGCACGCAAAGCTCGACCGAAGCAGCGAGCCGCGGTCCGAAATGCGCATTGCGCAGCATCACGTAGGCAATTTTTGGCTCGCGCGCCATTCACCACATCGGAACTTCAGGGGCGCGCCGGCCGCCCGTGAGCGTCCTTACACGGAAGGATCAGACGGGACAATCGGACCTCGATCATTGCCGCCTGCGGCGGATTTTGCTTGAAGGGGCGGCCGGACTGCGGTCAATGAACAAAGCTCTTGCGGACGCTCGAGCGGAAGCGCACCCCAACCCATGGTCTCATCCGCCGACGAGTTCGAACTCGCTTACCCACATTGGCGCCAACGGCGAGGCGCGGATGGTCGACGTGTCGGCCAAGGCGGCGACCGACCGGGTTGCGATTGCAGCAGGTCGGGTGCGCATGGCTGCGTCGACCTTGGCGACGATCCTTGCCGGCGACGCCAGGAAGGGCGACGTCATCGGCGCGGCGCGGATCGCCGGCATTATGGCGGCCAAGAGGACCTCCGACCTCATTCCGCTCTGTCATCCCGTTGGCCTAACGAAGGTCTCGGTCGACATTGCGCCCGACCAACCGCTGCCTGGCCTCACAGTGCGCGCCGAGGCGCGATGCGTCGGCCAGACCGGCGTCGAGATGGAGGCGATGACCGCTGTTTCCGTCGCCTGTCTCACCATCTATGACATGGCGAAAGCGATCGACCGGGGCATGAGCATCGAGTTTGTGCGGCTCATCGAGAAGCGCGGCGGCAAGTCGGGCGAATGGCGGGCCGCCAAAGAGCCGAAGGAAAAGCGCCGGTGACCCCAATGATCGCGGTCGAGGAGGCGCTGGCCCGGGTGCTCGCCTCCGCCGAGGCGCCGCTCGAGGAGGAAAAAGTCGCCCTGGAATCGGCTTACGGCCGGGTGCTGGCTCGCGATCTGAAAGCACTGCGCACCCAACCGCCGTTTCCCAACTCCGCCATGGACGGCTACGCGCTGCGTTCGGCGGATGCGGCTTCGGCGCCCGCAACCCTCACATTGGTCGGCGAGTCCGCCGCGGGCCGCGCGTTCGAGGGCGCGGTCGGGCCCGGCGAGGCGGTGCGCATCTTCACGGGCGCGCCCATGCCCGACGGCGCCGACACGATTGTCATTCAGGAGGACGTGAGCCGCGAGGGCGAGCGAATCCGTCTGTCAGCCGCAGCGCCGGCAGGAGACAATCTGCGGCCTGCCGGCATGGACTTTCACGCCGGCGACACCCTCATCCCGGCCGGCCGACGACTTGGTCCCCGGGACGTCGCGCTGGCGGCGGCGGCGAACCACACCGGGCTCACGGTCCGCCGCCGGGCCCGGGTCGCCATTCTGGCGACTGGGGATGAACTGGTCGCGCCCGGCGGCCAACTGGGGCCTGCGCAGATCGTCGCGTCCAACAATTTTGCCGTCGCCGGTCTCGTCGATGCCTACGGAGGCATCGCCATCGACCTTGGCATCGCAGTCGACGAGCTGAACGCAACGAAGGCCGCCATTGCCCATGCGCGCGACGCCAAAGCCGATGTGCTGGTGACGCTCGGCGGCGCGTCGGTCGGCGATTACGACCTCGTGCAACAGGCGCTCGTCTCATCGGGCATGGAACTCGGCTTCTGGCGGATCGCCATGCGTCCCGGCAAGCCGCTGATGCACGGACGGCTTGGGCCCATGCGCGTCCTGGGCCTGCCCGGCAATCCGACCTCGTCGATGGTCTGCTCGATCCTGTTCCTCCGCCCGCTGCTGCGCGCCTTGCACGGCGAGCCGGAGCCGGGCGCCGATCCCAGCCAGCCCGGCCGCCTCGCCGTCGACTTGCCCGCGAACGGGGCGCGCCAGGACTATATGCGCGCGTCGCTGAGCCGGAACGCCGACGGAATTCTTATCGCCACGCCGGCCAATGCGCAGGATTCCTCGCTGGTGAAAACGATGGCCCGCGCCGACGGCCTCGTTATCCGGCCGCCGCAAGCGCGGGCGGCGAAGGCTGGGGACGCTTGCCGCGTGATCCTGTTCCACGGGCTCGGGGTTTAAGGCGGCCTGCAGTCGGGTCGAACTCCACTTGTAGACGCCGTCGCGCTCGGCCGCGGCTACAAAGCACGGCCCGCTGCTCTGATTTCAATGGCTTACGACCCGCGCCACGAAACGACCGCGCCCGCACCTGCTTTGGGGCTCCGCAGCCTTCTTCGAGAGACCTGCCTCGCTCCCTATCGCCGCGCTTTCGTCGGCCAATGTTCTCGAAGCACCCCGAACAGGAACGCCGTCGACAGGCCGAACAGCATCATGCCGTTCAGCGCCTCGATGGCGCCCATCAATTGCCAGTGTTGCGCCAGGAACACGTCGGCGTGGCCGTAGCTCGTCATCGCACTGAGCGAATAGAGCATGGCGGACGCGAGATCCGGCCGCGCGCCGAGGACGACATAGGCCCCGGCCCAGGCGCCGGCCTCGGCGGCGTGCAGGAGCGTCAACAACAGCACCGTCAGGGCGATGAGGACGGCGAGCACGACCGAGGACCGCCGGGCGTGCAAGATCAGCGGCAACTCGAGCAAGACCTGGTCGCGGATCAGAACTAGGCCGAAAGCGTGAACGAGCACCGTCAGGAGGATGAGCGGCAGACCCCACGCCCAGTTGTTGGACCAAGCTTCCGCGGCGACGCCGAGCACGACTACGCGACGGGACGGCTTACGGCGAACGGGACGATGGCGACGGCCCGGTCCTCAAGGCGGGAGCCCCGATCAATACCAGCCGGGCGCGTAAGGCCCCCAAACGCCGCCCCAATCCATCGCGGCCTCCTGGTTCAGCATCGCGGTCGTCTCTTGCATCTGCGCGATGTTGTTGGCTGTGCGAATTTGTTGATATTGCTGATAGGCGGCGGCGTTGCCGATGAAAGCGCAATTGCAACCCGCGGCGTCCGCATAGATATAGACGGCGCCCTTCTTCCGCTGCGAGAAGACGATCATGTTTTGCGGTAGCGCCTGAAGCTTGGCCATCTTCTCGGGCGTATCCGCCTGCTGCCGCACGAAGCCCGCCGCCGCCAGCTGCCCTTCCTTCTCCTGCGCGCCCATGGCCATGCAGCCGGACAAAGCCGCCGACGCCGCCAGAGTCGCCAGAACACCCCGAACCGTTTTCCTCACCGTCAGCTCCTTCGATCGACGACTTATTGAGGCGAGGACGGAGGCGTTGACGATTCCCCCGGCCCTACCCGGGGCGACTCTCGCCTCCTGCCCCTCCACCTGTCAATCACGAGCCGGCGGGCCTTGCGCTCTAACGAGAAGTGAGCGCATGAATGAGGATGTCTCTTGTGGAAAGTGCAGGGGCTGCCGGGCATGCTCGACCCGAAGCGCGCGCGTATACGATCGGCGACCCGGATCGCGTACCCTGGCCGCAGCAACCATCGGCGCAATCCATGATCACCCTACCCGGCCTGGCGGCGGATGCGCTTGGCGCGTTTCTGGCTGACGACATGAAAGACCGGTTCGGTGTCTCGCACGCGCGCCTGGCCGAGATTATCCCGTTCGCGGCGCGGCTCGCGCTCGAATGCATCGGCAACAGCGACGCCCTCTACCACAACGTCGAGCATACGATGCTCGTCACCCTGGCCGGCCACGACATCTTCAAGGGGCGAGCGCTACTCACCGACTCGACCCCGGATGACTACTCGCATTTCATCGTCGCCTGCCTCACCCACGATATCGGTTACGTGCGCGGCGTTCTCAAAGGTGACGGGCCCGACGGCTACGTCGTCGACACGGCCGGCCACAAGGTCAAATTGCCGCGCGGATGCTCCGACGCCGCGCTTGCGCCCTATCACGTCGAGCGGTCAAGGCTGTTCGTGCTGGACCGCCTGTCGACGATTGACGAGCTCGACGGCACGCGGGTCGCGGGCGCGATCCTGCACACGCGCTTCCCCTACTCCACCGCGCCCGACGACCACCAGATCCACGAAGATGCGGCGCTGCTCCGGGCCGCCGATCTGATCGGCCAGCTCGGCGATCCGCACTATCTGAGGAAGGCCAACGCGCTCTACTACGAATTCGAGGAGATCGGCTTGAACGGACAGCTCGGCTATGAATTGCCTGCTGACCTGGTCGATAAGTATCCCCAATTCTACTGGGGGAAGGTGTCTCCTTACATTTCCGAGGCTATTCGCTACCTCAATGTGACCGCGAGCGGACGCCAGTGGATCAACGGTCTCTACAGCAACGTCTTTCGCGCCGAGCACGAGCAGCTGCGTCTGTCGGGGCCGCAGCCGTAGTCAAAATCGCGGAAGGCGGTTCCGAATTTTCTCACCAAGCTGGAGGCGCTCGCCAGAGCCAGCTCGCACGGAGACTTTTAGGGTCAAGCTCGTCTCGGCGCCTGCGCCATTGCGGGTGTATAAGCGACTAACGAGGAGCCCATGAACAAGCCGCCCCGCGTCGCCGCGTCCCATCGCCTCGACCTCACCCACCGCCCGCGCCGCAACCGCAAGGCGGAATGGACTCGGCGGCTGGTCGCGGAGCATGTGCTGACGGCGAGCGACCTTATCTGGCCGTTGTTTCTAATCGACGGCGAGAGGCGCCGTGTTCCGGTCGCCGCGATGCCAGGAATCGACCGGCTCAGCGTGGACGAGGCGGTGCGTGCGGCCGAGAGGGCGGTCAAACTTGACATCCCGGCGATCGCATTCTTCCCTTATACCGAGCCAGAGCTCAGGGACGAGCGTGGCGACGAAGCCTTTAACCCGGATAACCTCGTCTGCCGCGCCTGCCACGCGATCAAGCGCGAATTTCCGCAGCTTGGCCTCGTCACCGACGTCGCGCTCGACCCCTATACCAGCCACGGCCACGACGGGCTCGTGCGCGAAAGCGCTTCCGGGGAGCTCACCATCCTCAACGACGAGACGGTCGAGGCGCTTGCGCGCCAGGCGCTAAACCAGGCGCGCGCCGGCGCCGATGTCATCGCGCCCTCCGACATGATGGACGGGCGGGTCAGGGCGATCCGTGAGGCGCTCGATGGGGAGGGCTTTCTCGACGTGCAGATCATGGCTTATGCGGCCAAATACGCCTCCGCCTTTTACGGGCCGTTCCGCGATGCGCTGGGCTCGGCCGGCGCGCTTATAGGCGACAAGCGCACCTATCAGATGGACCCGGCGAATAGCGACGAAGCGCTGCGCGAGGTCGAGCTCGACCTCGACGAGGGCGCCGACATGGTGATGGTGAAGCCCGGGATGCCCTATCTCGACATCATTCGTCGGGTGAAGGACGAATTCGGCGCGCCGACCTTCGCCTACCAGGTGAGCGGCGAATATTCGATGATCATGGCGGCGGCGAACAACGGCTGGATCGACGGCGACAAGGCGATGATGGAAAGCCTCATCGCGTTCAAGCGCGCCGGCGCGGACGGGGTGCTGACCTACTTCGCGCCGCGCGCGGCGGAAAAGTTGAGGAAGGGGTAAGCGCATCGATGCGCCGAGCCGGAAAGGCGTCACATTGTCGAATGCGTGACCTCAGGAAATTCGCGATCCGCAAATTCATATACCTTGCGGCCTCGGTCGCAATCCTTGGGCTGTCTCCGACAGCCTTCGCAGAGCCGTCCGGCGGCACTGCCCAAGAAGCCAAGGCCATGCTGATGAAAGCGATCGCCGCTGTGAACGCGGATAAGACCAGGGCGCTCGACATGTTCAACAAAGGCGAGGGCGGGTTCCGGGATCGAGACCTCTACGTGTTTTGTGTCAATGCGAGCGACGGCACGATCGTCGCCATGGGCAATCCCAATCTCAGGCAGGCGCTTGGCACAGACGTACGCGCCGCTCAGAACTCTACGGGCAGGGCGTTTGGCGTGGAGGTCTACGCGGCGATGCAGAAGCCGGAAGGTCAAATCACCGAGGTCAGCTATATGATGCCAGAGCCGGGCGCCGATGATACGCCCGTCGCGAAGGTAAGCCTCATCGCCAGGGCCGACAGTGAGCTCGGCTGCGGCGTCGGTTATTATAAGTAGACGGTTGCCCGCAATCTCGCGGCCGCGCCAACCTTCGCCTATCAGGTGAGGGGCGACGCCGTTGTCATGTTGTCGCGCGGCTGGGAAACTATGCATATATCCCATGCGCATGAGGAACAATATATTCCTGCTCTATCGCGGCCGAGAGCGACGATTCCCGTCCACAAAAACCTATCCATGAAGGGGGTCTGCCGATGAACGCGAAAACTGTCCTGGGCGCCAGCTTGGCCCTGGCTGCGGCCTCCGTGTCGGCCTCTACGGCGTCCGCCAGCGTCACCCTTCTCATCGCGGCGGGCGGCGGCGGAGGCGGCGCGGACACGACCAACGGTGGCCCCGGGCAGTCGACGACGGCGGGACAGAATGGCCAGGGGCCCAACCCGGGCGCTGGAGGCGTCAGCGGATCTGGGGGCGCCGGAGGAACAGGCGTCTTCGGCAACAATGGTGGTGGCGGCGCCGGCTGGCTTGGAGGAGGCGGCTCCGGCGCGGGAGCTAACTCGGGCCAAGCAGGAGGTTCGAGCGCTTCTTCTTTTGCGGGCGGAAACGCGGGCGGCTCCGGCGGGGCTGGCGGCTTTGGGGGAGGCGGAGGGGGCGGCTCCCTTGGCGGCGGAGGCGGCGGAGGCTTTTCGGGCGGCGGAGGCGGCAGCTACTATCTCGGCGGAGGCGGCGGATCGTATATCGCTCCGTCGTTCACGTCTCCGACCGAGAGCGCCGGCGTGAATGGCAATTCCGACGCCAACAATCCAACCGATGGCACCGTAAACATCAATGGCGTGGTTTTTAGCAGCGGCGGGATCTTCTTCCCTTACACGATCCTGAAAACCGGCCTCTATATGATCACCGCAGACGGCGCGCAAGGCGGCGCAACCACCACGGGCATGGTGGGCGGATTTGGCGCGCAAATCACCGGCAAGATGGAGTTCACGGCGGGAACGGAACTGGGGATCGTCGGCGGCCTGGCGGGCGTTATCGGCCTCGCGGGCGGTGGAGGCGGGGGCGGCGGCAGTTTCGTCTACATGATGTCGGCTGGCTCCGAACCTCCGGCCATCCCGGAGCCTTCGACGTGGGTGCTCATGCTGGTTGGCTTCTTCGTCCTTGGCTATGCGGGATATCGCAGAGTCCTTTCACAAGACGCGGCGCCGGCAACCGATGGGGAGAAGGTGATGACACCTTCAAGCGCGCCGGCGCCGACCGAGTTCCTGACCGAGATCTCCGCTGGCGCGCGCCAGAACACCCTAAGGCTTAAGCAGCACCTTGCCGAGGTTCTTACGGTCCTGAATGAAATGATGAGCCGCTGGGGCTTCCTCAAAGCTGAAGACCCGAGCGATCTTCGGCTTGATCGCGCCGATGTCCCACAAACCGATCAGCTGATCCATCCAAGGCCGCACGCGGTCGAGCCCATCCCACATGTGACGCAGATTGACGCCAAAGACCCCTTTGTTGGCGTTCATCAGCGAGAGCGGATTGAACTGGACCCAGGGCGTGTTCGCCAGCATCGACGCCATGCCCAGGTATCCTCGCGCCTTGCTGGTGGCGGCCGACGAGGCGCCGAAGATTCCGAGGCGGCCGGTGGGCGCGAGGAGGCGATAGCCCTTCTTGAGCGAGTCTCCGCCGACCGCATCGAGGATGAGCTCGACGCCTCGCCCGCCCGTAATCTCACGCGCTCGCTTCTCGAAGTCCTCGGTCCGATAGTCGATCAGGTGATCGACGCCGAGCGCTCGCAGCTCCTCGTGCTTGCCGGCGGACGCCGTGCCGATGACTTTCGCTCCGATATGCTTGGCGATCTGGGTCGCAGCAATGCCGACGCCGCCGCCAGCGGAATGAACGAGCACTGTCTCGCCCGCCTTCAATCCGCCCATCACGACAATCAGCTGCCAAGCTGTCACGTAGTTCACCGGGATCGACGCGCCCTCCTGAGCAGACATGTTCGACGGTCGTGGGAAGACTTGGGCCTGCGGCGCGCAGACCACGTCGGCATACCCGCCGAAACGGGTTGATGCGAACACGTCGCGTCCAACCCAACCGGCGTCGACTCCCGCGCCGGCTGCATCAACGCGTCCGGCGATTTCGTACCCCGGCACAACGGGCGTCCGAGGAAGGTCCGGGTAAAGTCCGAGGCGGCCCATAATGTCGGCGAAATTGACGCCGCTCGCCTCCACCCGAATGCGCAACTCGCCTGTGGCCGGATGAGGATCAGGCGCCTCTTTGACGATAAGGACCTCGGGCGGCCCTGATTTCGGAATCCAGATCTGCCGCATGGCTTAAGTCATCCTTGGAAATCACCGGATCGTCGGGACCACGGTCGGTCGGCTTGGTCCCGCTACGCCGGTTTGGCGCACTGAGGCTATCAGGCGCGCGGCGGATATTCGAGGATCATGGCCGCCGCCTCTCAGGCAGTCTTGCCGACTGTCGAAAACCCGCTATGGTTCGCGCGCCGCGATGCCACAATCGCGGGGAATGAACTCAAGGGAGGGGTCGACCCATGCGCATCGCCACGATTTCTGCTGCCGCCGCGACACTGTTGATATCAACGGGCGTGGCTTTCGCGCTCGATTCCAGCGTGACCATGACGTCGTCGATGTCTCCCGACGCCCTGTGGAAAAAAGTCGGCGATTTCTGCGGCATCTCCTCTTGGCATCCGGCGTTTCCGAAGTGCGTGCTGAGCGCCGACGGCAAGCAGCGCACGCTAACGATTGCGGGCAACGGCGGCTCGCTCCTCGAGGGGCTCGAGAGCTTCGACGCCGCCAAGCACGCTTACACTTATGTGATCCTTTCTGGCCCCCTGCCTGTCGCCAACTACCGCTCGACAATCAGCGTCTCGCCAGATCCCAAGGGATCGTCGGTGACATGGGTCGGCAAATACGACGCTAAGGGAGTCTCCGACGCCGAGGCCAAGAAGACTGTCGACGGCGCCTACGAGGCAGGACTGAAGGCGCTGGTCGGAGGCTGAGAACGAGTCGCGCGGCGCTGCGATTTATGGTGGCGAGACCGTATGGATTTCGGCAATGTAACCGCCCGGAAACTGGACCATCGCCGCTTCCCGGCCCTCCGACTCGAAGGGCGCGACCAGGACTGTCGCGCCCACCGCGGTCGCCTTCATCAACGTCTGCGCCAGATCATCGACTTCGTAGCCGTACGTCTCCTGGCCGAACGGAAACGGGAGATGGCCGTTCGTCACAAACGCCGTCAGCTTCCCGAAATCCGATGCGAGGCGCACCCGTCTGAACGTTTCGCCGGGCCGGCCGATCTCGACGCCAGGCGCTTCGCCATCGTCCGAGAGGACTTCGCCCTTCGAGAACCGGACGAAGCTCGTCACGAAGGCGTCCGCCCTCTCGCGAGAAACGTAGACGCGCTGTTCCGGGATGGTCACGAGCGGCGGCGCCGTTACCGGGCTGTTGTGCCAGTAGAACTGCATGGTCGCGCCGCCGGGCCATCGAACGATGGCGTCGCGCCCGATCGGGTCGCCGAAGGGAGCGACTAGCACCCCGGCCCCTGCGGCTACAGCCGCCGCGACCGCAGCGTCGAGGTCCTTCACCAGATAACCGACGCGCTCCGAGCCGAATGGATAGGGAATCGGCGTTGTGAAGGCGAGCACAGAAACCGGGCCGACGGGCGTCCGGAGGGCCACGAAAGTCGCGCTGCTCGGTGTCGGCGTCACGGTCGTCGTCGCCGGCGCGGCGGCTTGGCCGCCAAATGTCGCAATGAAGCTCTTGACAAAAGGCGTCATGTCCCGCGGCGCAAGGTAGAGGTGCGCGCCGTCATATTGGGCGCCGACGCCGGGGCCTTGCGAATCGGCGGAATTGTCCGCCGCGCCGGCGGAGAGTGACCACGCCTGCACGGCGAGCGTCAAAGCGACGGCAAGGAGGACTCGGGCGCAGCTCGTCATCGCAACCTCCTGCTCACGAGGTTGGGGGCAGACTTTAGCCTATCAGATGAGCGGCGAATATTCGACGATCATGACCACCGCTGTCTCGCGCGCCGCGCGGCGGAGGCCCTGGGCGACGCGAAGCCTGCTATAGAAGCCGAGTTGCAGAGACGTCGCGTTCAGAACTACCATCCCGGAACGGAAGAGCGCCGGGCTGAATTGGAGGAACGGGATGCCGACGGTCGGAAACCGCCGCGGCTTTTGGGCATTGTATGCTCCGGCGTTAGGGCTGTTGTTGCTGACGGCCCAAGGCGTTTCGCCGTCCTATGCGGAAGAGTGCAAATATTTCAGCGCGCTGCCTGACGATTGCGCTGGCGCACAATATCGAAAATACGACAATTTGCGCGATTATCGCTACGCGGAAATTGCGCTCTTCGCCAAGGATCCGCTCAAGAAAGTGCTGTACGTCAGCACCTACAATACAACCGGGCTCAATGGCGGCGACAATTCGCACAACTCGGCGCCGGCGGCGTTGCTCCAAAGACTGGACCCGAAAAGGATCGCCAAGCAATACCAAGCGCTCTCGGCGCGGATCAGTTCACCCTACTACTGGACGGCGGACTGGCTCGCCGACCGCATCGGCGCCGTCAGGAGTTTCGATGGCCTAAACGCACAATGGATGGGAAGCACGCTCGCGCCCAGCGGAGCGCTCTCACCGAAGCCGATCTCGCCAGCCTATCGCACGACGTTGACGGGGAGAACCGCGGTCATGGGCTTCAAGAAAGGATCGGTGGTCTATCTGCTCGACGACCCCAAGGGCCGGACTTGGGTGATGGTTTCGTACACGAACAAGGAAACGCCCGATCTGACGATCGACAAGCTCGACTCGCTTGGCGATCTTCTCAAGCCGCCACAGGGCTGGAAATTCCGCACCGCAACGCTCACCAAGGAGCTGATCCTGGAGCCCACGGCCGGCTTTGCCGGCATCATCCAGGACGACAAGGCGAACCTGTACCATTTGACCGGCCCGCGTCAGAGCACCTTCGTTCCTTAGTCCAAGACGAAGAGAACATCGAAAGAGATCGTCGCGATTTGGCCCGAACATGAGGATACGGGTTAGGTTCGCTCGTCTCGATCGAAGGGGATCCGGCAATGGCGAAAATGCGCGCGATGGTGGTTCACAAGGTTGGCGGACCGCTTGTCTCGGAGGAGCGGGAGATCCCTGTCCCCGGCCCCGAAGAAATCCGCATTCGGGTTCAGGCCTGCGGCGTATGCCATAGCGATACGGTGACGGTGCAACGTCTGTTCCCGTTCGTTCGACATCCGCGCATTCCCGGTCACGAGGTCGTCGGCGTGGTCGATGCGCTCGGCCCGGGGGTCAAGGGGTTCAAAATCGGCGAGCGGGTGGGGAGTCGGCTGGTTCGGCGGCTCGTGCGGCTATTGCGGCCATTGCCGGCGCGATACCGGCTTCGCCTGCGAAAACATCCATGACGTGACCGGCGTCACGCGCGACGGCGGCTATGCGACGCACATGGTCGCGCTCGCTTCCGCCGTCGCCCGTTTTCCGGACGATCTCGATCCGATCGAATCCGCGCCGCTCATGTGCGCCGGCGTCACCACTTTCAACGCCCTTCGTCACACCGGCGCCGGCCCTGGCGACATCGTCGCCGTCCATGGCGTCGGCGGCCTCGGCCATCTCGGGATTCAGTACGCGGCGCGACAAGGCTTCCGCACCGTCGCTGTCAACCGCGGCCGCGACAAGGAGGAGCTGGCGAAAAAACTTGGCGCGAGCGACTACATCGACAGCGCGACGCAAGATCCCGCGAAAGCGCTGACGGCGATGGGCGGCGCGAGGGCGATCCTCGCCACCGTCACCAACAACGAAGCGATGCAGGCGATCGCCGGGGGCCTGGGCGCGAACGAAATCATGATGGTGATCGGCGCCGTTGGCCCGCTGACGGTGAATTCGTTCGACCTCATCGGGAAAAGCGCCGGCGTGCGCGGCTGGTATTCCGGCGTGGCGCGCGATTCCGAGGACACGCTCGCCTTCAGCAAGCGCAACAACGTCGCCTCGATGAACGAGATCTACCCGCTCGAAAAGGCGCAGGAAGCTTATGACCGCATGCTGAGCGGCGACGCCCGCTTCCGCGTCGTGCTCAAGATGGAGGGCTGACCTCCCGCTTGCAGGTCGTCGCATCGACCGCAGCGGGCGCGTTCGCTCCGGAACGGCGCAGGACGAACAGCTCGCGATTTGTTGAAGCCCGTCATAGGACCTGCCGGTGTAGTGAAGACCCGCGCTGTGCGCAGGGAAAATCATCCGAGGAGCTCCGTATGGAACGCAAAAGAGCATCAGACTTCCCGCAGGAGCTTCTGAACCTTTTCGACCTTTACGTGCATGGCGGGATGAGCCGCCGCTCTTTCCTTGATGGAGCGCAAAAGTTCGCCGTTGGCGGAGTCAGCGCAGGCGCTCTATTGGAAATGCTCAGGCCGAATTACGCCTGGGCGATCCAGGTGCCGCCAGACGACAGCCGCATCGTGGCGAAGAGGGTCGAAGTGCCGTCGCCGCAAGGAAACGGCAGCATCAAAGGCTATCTTGTCCGACCTGCCGGCACGGAGAAACTGCCCGTCGTGCTCGTCGTGCACGAGAACCGCGGCCTCAACCCCTACATCGAAGACGTGGCGCGGCGCCTGGCGATCGCCAATTTCATCGCCTTCGCGCCCGACGGCCTCACTTCGGTCGGCGGCTATCCGGGCGACGACGAAAAGGGCGCGGCTTCGTTCAAACAGGTCGACCCGGCCAAGATGCAGGCGGATTTCGCCGCCGCCGCTGAATGGCTCAAGTCCCTGCCCGACTCGACTGGCAAGCTCGGCGCGATCGGGTTCTGTTTCGGCGGCGGCGTCGTCAACAAGCTCGCGGTGAGCATGGGCTCAGGCCTCGACGCCGCGGTTCCGTTCTACGGTCTTCAGCCGAACGCCGCCGACGCAGCGAAAATCAAGGCGCCGATCAACGCCCAATATGCTGAGCTCGACACGCGCATCACCAGCGGCTGGCCGGCGTTCGACGCGGCGCTCAGCGGGGCCGGCGTCACCCACGAGGGGCACATCTACAAGGGCGCCAACCACGGCTTCCACAACGACACGACGCCCCGCTACGACGAGGCGGCGGCGAAAGAGGCGTGGCAAAGGACGCTCGATTGGCTCAACAAATATCTGCGGGCCTGAGGCCGCGCGCCTGATCGATTCTCGTTCGGCCGCCACTGCGGACCGGCGATGGCGTTTGCGACCTCCCAACCGCAGTTTTGGCGCCGCAATAGCGCCGAAGCCCGGGCGAAGATTATCTACCCGACTCAAATGCGGATGTGACCGCGCTGTGAGCGTGAGCGTCGAGTCCTCAAGCGGCACGTCGAGGCGCGGTCCTGCGCGACAGCAAGCTACAAGGGCCACGCAGCGGCGGGGATGGGTCTGGCAGCGCCGGCGGCATGTCTCGCCGCGGGGTGTGATCTGCATCACAGCGCGTCGGCGGAAACGTGTCTAAACGTATGTCGGGGTCGAAGCCTTTGCTGCGCAAAGGAGGAAACCATGTCTCTACAATTCATTCTCCCCCTGACAATACTGCCGTTGGCGCCCATCACGGTCCTGGCGGGAGAGACGCCAAAAGAGGGGACCGACAGCTTTACGAATACATGGTTGGTAACAACCTCAAACACCATGAAGGTCGGGGATCGAACGCTCGGAACCTATGAGGTCGGCGGCGTCCACCAAAACGTCCAGGGCGATGCCACAACCGACATGGGGATGCGTTGCCTGGGAATTTACGACGACGCCGGTAAGGCCCACAAGGAGCACGGCGCCTGCACCTTCACCGACAACGACGGCGATAAGATAATGGCGACGTATGAACGCAAGACCGCCGAGGGTGGGATCGAGACGTTGGTGGCGGGGACCGGAAAGTTCGCGGGCATCTCCGGGACCGGCGAATGGACCGTTCTGAAGTTCCCGCTTAAGTCGGACGACAAGCTGGCCAGGGGGATCGTAAGCGAAACAGTGCACTGGAAAATCACCTCGAATCCGACGCCCGTCGCGGTAGCGGATCCGTCGCCCCCGAGGTGAGTGACGATCCTCCGGTGGAGATCCGCGTCAAAAGGCCTCGTGCGCCTCGCTGGTGGTGGGCGAGGCCGGCGCGCTGATCGAAGCAGACAGAATTGCATGAGCCGAATTTTCCTAGCTGGCGCGGCGGGCGTCATCGGCCGCCGGCTCACGCCGCTTCTGCTGGCCCAAGGCCACACGGTTTGGGGCGCGACGCCTTCGCCGGACAAGAGCGAAGTTCTCCGGAAGCTCGGCGTGCTCCCGGTCGTGGTCGACGTGTTCAACGCCGAAGCGTTGTCGACGGCGGTCCTTGAGGCGAAGCCGGAGATCGTCATTCACCAGCTAACGGATCTGGCTGCGGTTCACGATCCGGCAAAGCGATCCAGCGCCATCGCCCGCAACGCGCGCATCCGCGACGAAGGAACTCGCAACCTCGTCGCAGCCGCGAGCAAGGCTGGCGCACGGCGATTGATCGCGCAGAGCATCGCCTGGGCCTACGCGCCGGGCGTGCGGCCCTATGGCGAAGACCACCCGTTGGATTTGAACACGGATGGCGATCGGGCGGTGAGCGTGCGGGGCGTCGAGTTCCTCGAGCGGCAGGTCCTCGCCGCGTCGTCTATGGACGGCGTGGTGTTGCGCTATGGCCGGCTGTATGGGCCAGGCAGTGGAGCCGACGCGCCCCCGAGCCCGCCCTCGGTCCATGTCGATGCTACCGCCTACGCCGCCCTGCTCGCGATCGATCATGGCGAGCGGGGCGTCTTCAACATCGCCGACCTCAATGACGAGGTGACGACCGCGAAGGCGAGAGCGGCGCTTGGTTGGCGCGCTGACTTTCGGATGGATTGAAGGTCGCGCGCCACCAAACTTTAAATTGTAGAAGCCGGTCTACGACCAGAACTGGGCCACCGCCGGATAGTCAGACTGAAGTTCGGTCACTTCGGTCACAACGCCATTGTCCAGCTGGAAAACCAGCGCCTCCTTGGTCTCCAGCGTCTTCCCTTTCCGCGTGCCAATGACCCGTTCGAAAACGAACACATGATCGCCGGATGCGGCCATTGCCAGGACCTCGACCCGCAACGAGCCCTCTGTCTCATGAGCGAGCTGACCGAAGAACTCCAAAATGGCCTGAACGCCTCGATAGTTTCCCCGCAAAACACCGGCTTCGGAGCCTGATTCCAGTTCGCGTTGGGCGAAAAAAGAGTTTTCAGCGTCTCGATATCGCCTTTTGCGAAGGCTTCATAGCCGCGCTGAATAGCAGCGACGTTTTGAGCTTCATTCGCGCTCATGTCAGTTCCTCCCGATATTTCAGCCGAGATGCTCGCAATATGGCGCTCAGTTATACCGACTTTAACTGACAATTTCCCGTTCAACAACCTTCGTACGGTTGAAACTGGGTCGGAGTTGGGCTGTCGCCGTCGCGCACGTGCTTAAGCGAGGCTCTATGTTTACATCAATATTGTATAAGTAAATAGCAGTTTACGCACCAACCACGTACCAATGTATTCCGCCAATATCTCTGTTCACAATTGCGTGACTTATTTTAGCCACAGTAATATAAAATGATATTACTGTCGACACCTGATCGGCAACGACTGAAATGGCGTCTATAATTCTGCTCTTGAGTTAAACTCCGACGTATTGTACTGAAAAAGTGGCGTTAGATGCAATTCTGGCCAATCTCACGGCATCAAAACTACGATCTATTCACGCCATAATGGCGACCACACAAAGAACTGCCTATTGCTGAACAATAGGCAAGCGACTTTAGCTCGTCTGGGAGGGAACCCACGTCATGGATAAGCCAAACTCTGCACAGAACGCTTCGAGTTCTCTGATTTCCGACCGCGCGCTCGGTTTCGATCATGTCATCAGCTATTCCGTTGACGGGACCGGAAACAATCTCGCGCATCCAACGCTCGGCGCCGCGGGAAGCGATGAAGTGCGGATTGCGCCCGCCCACTTCGCTCCGGGGACGACCGACACGCCGGTCGCGGGTCCCAACCCTCGCATGATCAGCAACACCGTCTTCGCTGACGACCAAGACCTCGACGATCCGGCCGGCCGTTCGGCCTACACCTATGCGTTCGGCCAATTCATCGATCACGATCTCGACATGAACCCCGACCAGGTCCCAGCGGCGGACGGTTCGAATACGTTGAAGATTGTCATCCCTCCCGGCGACGCCTTTTTCACGCCGGGCACGACAATCAACATCTTGCGGGGGCAGATCGATCCCAAGAATGGGAACGCGATCGACGCGGATACGTCGTTTCTCGACCTCTCGCAGGTCTATGGCTCGGACGCAGCAACCGCTGCGAGTTTGCGCAACGCCGACGGCACGATGAAGACCCAGAACGGCGGCCTCCCCATCGGACCCGACGGTCAACTCATGGGCGGAGATCCGCGCGTCGCCGAGAATCCCGATCTGACCTCGCTCGACGTGTTGTTCGTGCGCGAGCACAATTACTGGGTCGCGAAACTTCACGCCGAGCAACCCAAGCTGAGCGGCAATCAATTGTATGAGATGGCACGCGCGATCACCACCGCCGAATATCAGAACATCATCTATTCCGGGTACCTTCCCTCGCTGCTCGGCCGCGCCGCGCCGGGCGCTTACACCGGCTATGACCCAAAGGTGAATCCCTCCATCATGGAGGAGTTCTCAACCGCCGCGTTTCGTTTCGGCCACACCATCATATCGCCAACGGAATCCAAGATTGCGAACGATGGGACGGTCCTGCAGGTGCAGGACCTCATCGCAGCGGCGGGCGAGCCGGCGAGCACGTTCGCTAATTTCGGCGGCGCCGACGCGCTGCTGCGCAACCTCGCCCAGGACACCTCACAGCAGGAAGGCGTCGGCATCGTCAGCGATTTGCTCAATCTGCTCGACGCCAATCCGAACGATGTCGGCGATCTCGGCGCCATCGATGTCGAACGCGAGCGCGATCTCGGCATCAACACACTCAATCAGACGCGGGTGGCGCTCGGGATGCGCCCTTATACGTCGTTCAATCAGATCACCAGCAACCCGACGTTGGCCGCCGAGCTCAAGTCGGTTTATGGCAGCGTCAGCAATGTCGACTTGTTCGTCGGCGGCCTCGCTGAGAATGCGAACGCCGGCGACACCGGCTCGATGCTAGGCCCGACCTTCACCACGATCATCTCCGAGCAATTCGCCAATCTGCGCGCCGGCGACCGGCTCTATTTCGAGAATCAAGGCTTCAGTCCGGCGCTGACGGATCAGATCCAAGACACGACTTTCTCCGACCTGATCCTTCGCGACACCGACACGACGGCAATTCAGGCGGACACCTTTGTCGCGACGGAGCGCCACGCCAGCAACGTCGCCTCCGCCGATCCGACCAAGCCGCAACTCGTGATCGGCGTCGACGCCAATGGTGCGGTGATTGCCGGTTCGCCGGGTGTCGAGAACACCATCGTCGCCGGGAGCGGCGCGAATCAGATTCTCACTGGGGGCGGCTCCAGCGATGTTTTCACGTTGCTGGGAAGCGGACATCATGACACGGTGACTGACTTCAACCCTAAGGTCGACAAGGTCGACTTCGAGGGCTTGTCTCAGGCGGCAAGTTTCCGCGACCTCATCATCCATGGAAATTCGGCCGGCGGCACGGTCGTCCAGTTTGGGGGCAACTCACTGACTTTAACGGGCGTCCATCCGGCGTCGCTCACCGCGCAAAACTTCCTATTCAACCAGGACAATCCTGCTTTGGCCTCCCAGCCGCACTCTCAACTCGGCGCCTGACGGGGATATCGGGACGTTCGCGCGGCGCGGCTCAGTCGACGCGACGAGGCGGGGTGTCGAGGCAGGTCTCGCGCTCGCCCCGGCTTCGCCATCTCCCGCCCCCTCGCCAACTGGACGGCCTATGCGAACAACCCGAAGCATCTGGCCGAGCTTGAGCCCATTCGCGAAGGGGTGCGAAAGGCCGGCATGCCTGAGCAATGACCGCGGCCACAAGTGGCCGCTTAGCGAGCCCTCGGTTTCACGAGCGAGCTGACGAAGTACTCCAAATGGCCTGAACAACTCGATAGCTTCCCCGCAAAACACCCGCTTCAGCCTGATTCCAGTTCGCATTGGATGAAAAGAGAGTTTTCAGTGTCTCGATATCGCCTTTTGCGAAGGCTTCGTAGCCGCGCCGAATAGCAGCGATATTTTGAGCTTCATTCGCGCCCATGTCATTCCTCCTAATATTTCATCCGAGATGCTCGCACTATGGTCCTCGGTTATACGAACTTTTACTGACAATTCCCCGTAGGGCAACGTCCGTGTCGGTGTAGAGCGGGTCGGAGCCAGGCTGCTTCGTGTGGGACGGACCAGATTAGGGCCAAACCCAATCGGCGCGTGGCCGCTTCGCGCAATTAACGGTCATCGGGGTCTGTTTTGTGGCTCAGCTCATGCGACGGCTCGCCAACTCGACCCGGGACTGGGGCTGATGGGGCCGCCGCCGATCAGGGTGTTGCTGTTCATGCCCCAGATGGAGGCTTGGCCACTCGCGTTTTGAAAAACGATGTCGGAGAAGCCATCGCCGTTGAAGTCGCCGGTTCCGATCGCATGCCAGCTTGGCCCGGGATTGGGACTGACAAGCCCACCGCCAACTAAGGTGGCGTCGCTCATTTCCCAGACCGAGACTTGGCCGCTGCTCGTGTTTTGGAAAAGGATGTCGGAATGGCCGTCGCCATCGAAATCGCCGGTTCCGATCGCTTTCCAAGCAAGCCCTGGATTTGGACTGACGGGCCCGCCGCCGACTAAAGTGTTGCCGCTCATTTCCCAGATCGAGACTTGGCCGCTGCTCGTGTTTTGAAAAAGGATGTCGGAATGGCCATCGTCGTTGAAATCGCCGGTTCCGATCGCTTTCCAGGCCGGTCCAGGATTTGATGTCACGGGGCCGCCGCCGACCAACTTATTCCCGTTCATTTCCCAGATCGAGACTTGGCCGCTGCTTGCGTTTTGAAAAAGGATGTCGGAATGGCTGTCGTCATCGAAATCGCCGGTTCCGATCGCTTTCCAAGCAGGCCCTGGATTGGGGCTGACGGGACCGCCGCCAATTAAGGTGTTGCCGCTCATTTCCCAGATCGAGACCTGGCCGCTGCTCGTGTTCTGAAAAAGGATGTCGGAATGGCCGTCGTGGTTGAAATCGCCGGTTCCGACCGCTCGCCAGCTCGGCCCCGGATTGGGGCTGACCGCCCCGCCGCCGATCAAGGTGGTCGCATTCATTTCCCAGACCGAGGCCTGACCGTTGGCATTCTGCCACACGAGGTCGGAAAAGTTGTCGCCGTTAAAGTTCGGCTGGGGAAGCAGCTGGCCAAGTCGGGTGGATTGTTGGATTTCTTGCGAACCATATTCCAGGCTGACTTGCGTTGCGCCTGAGGAATCGGCGCCCAGACTGCTGGCCAAGGCGAGGCCAAAGCTGTCGTCCGTGACGAGCTGGCTGGCGTGGCTGTAGCCCAGGATATCGACTTCCTTGAAGTGCGATCCCGTCGCCAGCGCATGAAGCAGGACCGGCTGCAACCCGGGCTGCGACAAGGTGAACTGCAAAGGATTGAAGGTGACCTTGCCGGCGACCGCGCCGCTCGACTGGCCAATGGTGACGCTGTTCTGCTCGCTGAAGGAGAACCCCTCAAGGGCGAACAACTGCCCGCCGTTCACGGTGACCACCTCGCCATCGGCGAGCGTGAAACGAACATAATAATTGAGCGCAAGGCGATGACGGGACCGCCTGGCCTTGCGGGCTGGCCGGCGCGGCCGCCGGACTGGCCGCGGTTGATCCGTCGGTGCTGAATTCGGAAGTGTTGGCGACCTGGTTCCAGGACCCGGTGAAAGGAGGGGATAAGGTTCCGTTTGAAAGCTGGCTGGATTGCTGGATTTCCTGCGAACCATATTCCAGGCTGACTTGCGTTGCGCCTGAGGAATTGACGCCGAGATTGCTGGCCAAGACGAGGCCAAAGCTGTCGTCCGTGACGAGCTGATTGGCGTCGCTGTAGCCCAGGATATCGACTTCCTTGAAGTGCGATCCCGTCGCCAGCGCTTGAAGCAGGACCGGCTGCAAACCGAACTGCGACAAGGTGAGCTGCAAAGGATTGAAGGTGGCCTTGCCGGCGCCCCGCCGCCCGACTGGCCAAGGCTGATGGTGTTCTTCGCGCTGAAGGAGAACCCCTCAAGGGCGAACAACTGACCGCCGTTCACGGTGACCACCTCGCCATCGGCGAGCGTAAAACGAACATAATAATTGAGCGCAAGGCTCGATGACGGGACCGCCTGGCCTTGCGGGCTGGCCGGCGCGGCCGCCGGACTGGCCGCGGTTGATCCGTCGGTGCTGAATTCGGAAGTGTTGGTGAGTTGGTTCCAGGACACGGTGACCGGAGGGGATAAGGT
>CAVZJI010000040.1:0-89596 GCA_963775405.1 uncultured Alphaproteobacteria bacterium | reverse complement strand
CCGGGGTAGGTGGCTTCGCTCGCAGCCGCCGCTCACGTCGATAACGGTCATTGCCCAAGGGCGCGGCGAATGAGTTAAATCGACTCTGTCTTTCCCTTCAAGGTCGGCGCTATGCAGCGCTTGCTGAAGACGATCTAGCCGGCGCTAAGCCTGTTAGCCTAATTCACACATCTAGATTGACTAATAGCGCCGTTCCCTTAACTTGGTTCGAGGTTGAGGGTTTGAGGGCAATGTTGAACAAGCTTCTGGTCTCAATCGCCGCTCTCGCCATATCCGCGCCTGCGTTTGCGCACGGTCACAGCGGCGATCTCCTCTGCAAAGTCACCGACAGTACGGGCCAAAGGATTGCATTGTCCTTTGTCGACAGCGTCAGGAACGCCGGTACCGGCGCGGGCGCGATGGTCGAAACCGCATTTTCTGGGCGCAGCAAATTCGTCGAGGGCCAACGCGGGTCACGTCCCGTCTGGATCAGTCTTTCCAGCCAGGATGGGCTGACTTTGCTGTCGCGAGACGATCGCAGCTGGGCGCTAGTCATCTCCCACTCCCACAACGCTGAAGCCCCGCTTACGGAGGGCGAGGCGACGCTGTACCGCAACAGCAACGTCATCGCCGTTGGCGAATGTGTGCGACGCACAGCGCCGACCGTTGACGCCATTCGCGACGTTGCGCCTGATGAGTGAGCGCAAACGCTAGGCGGCCAGGGTTTTGGCCGCTGGCGAGCAAGCATCCGATTGGCTATTGGACCGTTCGTGGAACCGTAAGCCGCGACCCTGCGTGACAATGCCATCAAGACAGCGTCTCATTGCGCGCCTTGAGCCTGCGGCGTGGGGTATCGAGTGAAGATCTCGGATCTCGTCTTAACCGTCTGCACTCGCGGGTTGAGCTTGGCGTTGGGACTGGGCGTCGCTCTCGTCCCGCCCGCGGCGTCGCAATCCCTCTCGCGACTCACAGGCGACTATGTCTGCGCCTACGGTTGCCGCCTCACCGACGCGAACCCCAGCATCAGAGTCAAAGACGGTGAAGTCGATTGCGTGAACGAATATGGCGGACTGTTCCAGGGAAAGCCCATCGGCGCCGACGGCGTGGCCTGCTTCCGCAAGACCGGCCGGCTGTCGGCGGACGGCGTTACGATCACCTGGAGCGACGGGGTAATCTGGAAGCGACACGACCCGGCGCCGCAGTAAAGGACGGCGTTCGCCGTTGCGGTAAAGATAACACTAGCTACGGCGCTACCGTACCGACTCGTGATCGGAGCGGAGCTGGGTTGGGAGGCGTCGCTCAACTCCCGGCCGGTGATCACGCCTTCCTGTCGCCGATCGCCGGCGCGCCGCTCTCGGCGGCGCCGAGGAATTTCTGCTCCCACCAGGTGAACAGGATGTCGCGCAGCGCGGCGCCGTCGTCCGCTCCGTAGACGGGCAGGCGAAGGCGGTCGAGCATCGCGGCCTCGTCATCGGAGAGTTCGATCGCGACGTCTTCGAGCCGGATCGGCGTATTGACGAACTCGGCGACATAAGACGAGTCGCGGGTGAGCTTGCGGTCCGCTTTGATCGTCGGGTTGCGAAAATCCTTGGGCGTCCGCTGGCTCTTCAGGATCGGCGTCTTCGGCGCAGCCGCCAGATCCGCTTCCGTCGCCTCGAACAGAGTGAGCTTAATCGGTTTTAGGGCGAAGTTGCTCGTGCGCATGACGTCGGCGCCGCAGACGTTCGGCACGGCGAGAACGTCGACCAGCGCCACGAGGTCGACGTGGTCGCCGGGCTTCGTGTCCTGGCGGGTGATGGTGGCGCGGCCGTCGCGGCTGATCTCGGTGTACATGAAGAGGTTGAAGCTGTCGTGTACGTCGTCTGGCGTGAGGCCGTATTCGCGTTGCGCTTCCGCCTGGATGTCATGACAATTGGTGTGCGCGTCGAATCCATAGGCGCTCTCGTAGACATAGGCGCTGCAGCGCGGAAACAGCACGTCGTTGCGCCCGACCGTATCCTCGAGAATGTACATGAGCGCGCGCTCGCGCGGCGGCTGAGACCATAGGAAGGCGCCCTTGGTCGGATTGAAGCCATGCACGGTGCGAGTGCGGCCGCAATGCATGAATTCCTTGTAGTCGTGCAGATTGAAGCAATTGAAGTCGACGCATTGCAGGCCTTCGATCTGCTCGATGCGAAGGATCTGCCCGGCCTTGACCTCGAGCGCCTTGCCCGTCCCCGGCTCCAGGACCATTTCGATGAGGACCTTGCGATCCGTCATCGGGCGGCGCCCTTGCTCTGCTTCGCGGCCTGTTCACGCAGCGCCTTGCGGATCAGCGCGACACGGTCCGCCGCTTCGCCTTGCTGGATCGTCCGATCGATGAGTTCGAGCTGCTGCTGGTTGAGGCGCACAACCACCATTCTTCCCGCCATTCCGCCCCCTCGCTCCGCCGGTCGACATGCGAGGAGCGTTATGTCGCGAAAATAAGGTGCGTAAAAGGACAAAGTCTGAGCGGGAGTGGTCAGTTTTCTTGCAGCGGTGGCGACGCTTTTTGAGGCGCTTGTCGGCGCGGCGCCGAACCGGCGCGATATTTGCTCATGTCAGGCTTACGGATTTTTCACTCGGGACGCGCAAGCGCCCCTTTGCACATACGGCCGCCCGCTCGCCTATGAAACTCGACGCCGATCCAACTATCTCGGAAGCCGTATCGTCGCATGTGCACTTCGATTTCTCGAAGCTCTCTGCGCGCGATCGCTATAAGCTTCTCATCGGAACCGTGATTCCGCGCCCGATCGCCTTCGTCACGACGGTCGACGAGCATGGCGTGGTCAACGCGGCGCCGTTCAGCTTCTTCAATTGCCTGTCGGCCGATCCGGCCATAGTGGCCGTCGGGGTCGAGAATCATGCCGACATGCGCCACAAGGACACCGGGCACAATGTCCGCGTGACCGAGGAGTTCACCGTCAATATCGTTGACGACGCGCTGGTCGCGGGCATGAACGTCTGCGCGGTCCCCTTTCCCCCCGACGTCGACGAACTGGCGATGGCGGGCCTTACCGCTGTCAAAGGCGTCCATGTCGCTTGTCCGCGCATCGCCGAGGCGCCGGCGGCGCTCGAATGCCGCCGTTACATGACGATCCAGGTCGGCAAGTCGCGCGAGATCATTTTGGGCCTGGTGCTCGGCTGTTTCGTCCGCGAAGGCGCCGTGAACCCAATCACCAAGCATGTCGACCAGCGCAAGATGGACGCGATCGGCAGGCTAGGGGGCCACGGATATTCGCGCAGCCGCGACCAATTCGATCTTCCGACCATGTCTGTGGAGGAATGGCGTCGCCGCGGAGGCGCTTTGCCTGGCGCCGACGGGGAAGATTGACGCGATTCGACGCTCCTGGCGCCTGAATTGCTTCGTTCCAAAGAGTTTCGACCGCCTATCGGCGGCTTGGAGGGACAGCACAATGCAAACGACCAGGCGCGGTTTCCTTGGAGGCGTCGGCGGCGCGGCGCTAGCGTTGAGCAGCGTTTCCACTGCGCGCGCCGCGAACACGACCGTTGGCTTTATCTACGTCGGCTCGAAGGACGACTACGGCTGGAATCAATCCCATGCCGTCGCCGCAGCGGCGCTTAAGGACATTCCTGGCATCACGGTCGTCGAGGAGGAGAACGTCCCGGAAACGGACGCGGTTATGAAGACCATGGAGTTGATGATCAACCTCGACGGCGCGACGCTGATCTTCCCGACCTCGTTTGGCTATTTCAATCCCTTCATGCTGACGGAGGCGAAGAAATTCCCCAATGTGGAATTTCGCCATCCGACGAGCCTGTGGAAGAAGGGCACGGATCCGGACAACGCTGGCGGCTATTATTCCTACATGGACCAAGGCCACTACGTGAACGGGATCGCCGCCGGGCTGTCGACCAAGACCAACAAAATCGGCTACATCGCTGCGAAGCCGATCGGCATCGTATTGCGCAACGTCAATTCCTTCACCGTCGGCGTGAAGAAGGTCAATCCGGCGGCCGAGATTCACCTCATCATCACCGGCGACTGGTCGCTTCCTGTCCGCGAGGCGGAATTGGCGCAAGCGCTGATCGACGCGGGCTGCGACGTGATCGCCTGCCATGTCGACAGCCCCAAGGTGGTGATCGAAACCGCCGAGTCCCGGGGCGCCAAGACCCTGGGTCACAACGCGGATCAAAGCTCGCTTGCGCCGAAGGGCTTCATTACCGGGGCCCAGATGAAGTGGAGCACGATCTACGACGCCTACGCCAAGCTGATCGCCAAAGGCGAAAAGCTGCCGAACCTCGACGAAGGGGGATACGACAAGGATCTGGTCCTAAGCACTCCGTTCGGCGCCGGCGCGAACGATGCGACCCGGAAAGCTGTGCAGGCGGCGATCGAGGACATGAAGGCCGACAAGCCGATCTTCGTCGGCGGCGTGAAGGACAATAAGGGCAACGTGATATCCGCCAAGACGCTCGACCTTTATGACGGAAGCCTCTGGGGCACGAATTACCTGATCGAGGGCGTCATCGGCTCGATCACCTGAGATTTTGCGGATGGATATTGCTCTGGCGCGGGCCTAGAGCGGGTCGGGAAGGAAAATCCCGCTTTGCCCCAAAAAGCGCCCGTTTTCGCCTGCAAACTTAAGCCCGTTTCGTGAGGCCGATTAAAGCGTCGCAGTTGAGCAACATCGTTGCCAGTTTGCCACGGAGGCGCTAAAGACTTCGCGATTCGAGACTTCGCCGTTGCGCGAAGGGTTTCTCGGGCTTCGGTTGACCGATTTGACTGGGACGACGACTATCAACGCTCGGGGGTCGGCGCTTCTGGACGACAGCCCGCCCACCGGCCGCTTTGGAATTGTCGTCGTTGGGGCTGCTTTCGTCCTTGCTCTGGCGACATTCCTCGTCTTTGCCGGCTTCACTCCCATCATTCCGACGGCGACCGTGGTGCTCATCCTGTTGGTGGGCGACGGTTTGGTCGTCGTCATCCTCATCATCCTCATTTCGATGGAGCTGGCGCGCCTGCGAGCGGCGCGCCGGGCGGCGCGGGCGGGCGCTCGGTTGCACAGCCGAGTGGTGGCGTTATTTTCGCTGGTCGCCGCCATTCCGGCGATCATCACCGCGATCGTCGCTGCGGTTTCGGTCGAGTGGGCGATCAATCCGCGGTTTATGAGCGACGTCGCGGCCTTCATCAACGAATCCAACCAGGCGACCCAGCTTTACCGCGAATCCCAGTGTCGCGCGCTGTTGCGCGACGTCGAACTGACCGCCGGGGATATCGGCCGCAGCGCCCTGCTGCTCCAATCGGACCCCACGCAGTTCAAGGAATACTTCAGCTCGCGCTCCAAGACGCTGGGCTTCACCGCCGCCGCGCTGATGAAGAGCGACGGAACGCCGATCGTCGTTGCGCAAGGCTCGGACGACAAGCTGATCGCGAGGCCCGACCCGTCTGACTTCCAGGACGCCCTGAATGGCGAGGCGCTCTGCGGCTTCCTCGGCGTCGGCAACATCTTCGTCGGCATTCGGCCGATCCCGGGCGGCGGTGGGCAATTCCTCTACGCCGCGCGGGGGATCGACCCGTTGGCGGCCAAGGTCACGGAAGACGCCGCCCTCGTCTCCAACATGTGGGGTCGCTTTGAAGCTCATAGGCACAGCCTCGAACTGGGTTTTGCGACCGTTTTCGTGCTTCTTGCGCTGACGATGCTCTTTTCCGCCATCTGGCTCGGCCTCGCCTTCGCCAATCGACTGGTCGGACCGATCCGCGGTCTGATCCGCGCGGCTGACGAGGTCGCGTCCGGAAATCTTCATGTTCAAGTGCCAACGCGCCGTTCCGATGGAGACCTCGGCCATCTCGGAGACACGTTCAACAAGATGACCTCTGAACTCCTGCGTCAACAGACTGGCCTGATCGACGCGAACGCGCTCAACGATGAGCGGCGCGCGTTCATCGAGGCGGTGCTGTCGGGCGTGCCTGCGGGCGTTCTCGGCGTCGACAACGATGGGATCATCACGATTTCCAACGCCGCCGCCGAGCGGCTGCTCGGCGGCGACCTCGGCCTCATTGGGCGGCCGCTCAATACGGTCCAGCCCAGCATTGGATTCATCTGGGAACAGGCCCGGTCGCTGAGGCTGCGGCTTCATCAAGGGCAGGCGACCGTGCTGCGAGACGGCCGCGAGCGAGTTCTCAACGTTCGGGTCACCGGAAATCCAGGACGCGACGATCGCGCCAGCGTCATCACGCTCGACGACATCAGCGACCTTGTGACCGCTCAACGCACCGCCGCGTGGGCCGACGTCGCCCGTCGCATTGCGCATGAGATCAGGAATCCGCTGACGCCGATCCAACTCTCGGCCGAACGGCTGAAACGGCGTTACGGCCGGCACATCGTCGAGGGCAAGGACATATTCGACCAATGCACGGACACGATTATCCGGCAAGTGGACGACATCAAACGCATGGTCGACGAATTCTCGTCCTTTGCGCGCACGCCCAAGGCGCGTCCGGCGCGCGACGACCTCACCGATTGCGTTCGTCAGGCGATCTTCCTGATGCGGGTTGGCCGCCCGGACATCACTTTTGAGGAGCAACTGCCGAACGAACCTGTTTTTGCCGATTTTGATCGTCGGCTCGTCTCACAGGCGCTCACCAATGTCCTGAAGAATGCGACAGAAGGCATCGATGCTTTAGGCGAACATCACACCCACGGCGTCGTAACCACGACGTTGTCGGTGGATGGCGCCGACTTTGCCGAGATCGCCGTCAGCGACAACGGCAAAGGATTTCCGCGCGAGGATCGACATCGACTGATCGAGCCTTACGTGACGACGCGAGCCGAGGGAACGGGGCTCGGCTTGCCGATTGTCGTCAAGATCTTTGAGGACCATGGCGGCGGCGTCGACCTCCTTGATGGGCCGGCGCGCCGTGATGGCGGGCGCGGAGCTAAGGTGGTCATGCGACTGCCATTGCCTCGCGCCGAAGAGAATGCGACGGCCCCGAAGAATGAGAGGATCGGTTCGTCCTGATGGCTGCTGACATTCTTATCGTTGATGACGAAGAGGACATCCGGGGACTTGTCGCCGGCATCTTGGAGGATGAGGGGCACGGCGCGCGTCTGGCTCGGAATTCGGACGAGGCTATCGCGGCGGTCGAAGCGCGCCGTCCGCAACTGATCCTCCTCGACATCTGGCTGCAGGGCTCGAAACTGGACGGGCTGCAGCTCCTCGAAACGATCAAGCGCCAACATCCGAACGTGCCCGTGGTGATGATTTCGGGGCACGGCAACGTCGAAACCGCGGTGACGGCGATCAAACTCGGCGCCTACGACTTTATCGAGAAGCCGTTCAAGGCGGATCGGCTCATCCTGATCGCGGAGCGGGCTCTCGAGACATCACGCCTCAAGCGGGAGGTCAGCGATCTTCGGGCTCGTGGCGGCTCCGTTGATCGGATGGTCGGCTCTTCGTCGGCAATTTTGAACCTGAGGCGGGTCATTGAAAAGCTCGCGCCAGCCAACTCGCGCATTCTCATTTCTGGCGCAGCCGGATCGGGTAAGGAACTAGCCGCTAGGCTTATTCACGAAAGCTCGGCGCGCGCAAACGGGCCCTTCGTCGTCATCAACGCCCCGGCAATGTCGCCCGAAGGGATGGAGGCGGAACTCTTCGGGGTCGAATTTGGCGTGGAGGGGCAGTCGCGCGTCGGCGCGCTCGAAGAGGCGCATGGCGGCACGCTCTATCTCGACGAAATCGCCGATATGCCGCGCGAGACGCAGGCCAAAATCCTTCGCGTTTTGGTCGATCAGAACTTTCAGCGCGTCGGCGGCGCCTTGCGTGTTTCTGTCGATGTGCGCATCATTTCGTCGACGAGCCGGGATCTGGCGGAGGCAATCACCGAGGGGCGTTTTCGCGAAGACCTTTTTCATCGGCTGTCGGTCGTGCCGGTTCGAGTTCCCTCGCTGGCTGAGCGGCGGGAGGACATTCCTGAACTCGTTCAATACTTTTTGAAAAGCACCGCAGCCAGTATGGGCGTTGCGCCTCGCCGGGTCGGCTCCGACGCCATGGCGGTGCTTCAGTCGCACGACTGGCCAGGAAACATCCGGCAGCTCAGAAACAATGTCGAACGATTGATGATCCTCGCGCTCGGCGATCCCAACGCCGAAATTTCGGCGTCCATGCTTCCGGCGGAGGTTGGCGCGCTGGTGCCGGCGGTGCCGAGCGGCATCGGCGGCGAGAAGTTGCTGAGCCTTCCGCTTCGCGACGCGCGGGAAGCCTTCGAGCGCGACTATCTCGTGGCTCAAATCAGTCGGTTCGGCGGCAACATATCGCGCACCGCCGAATTCATTGGCATGGAGCGTTCGGCGCTGCACCGAAAGTTGAAGTCTCTCGGCGTCGAATAGCTGAGGCGCTGGCCTTCGAATTGCTTGGGAGGCGGCGACTGCGGCCATTATGGCGTCACGCGAATCTCTGGGCATTTCGCTGGATCAAGGATACGAAAGCCTCTTTGACATCGTAGTTTCGGGCCAAAAGTTCGCTCGCCTTATCTTCTATGATATGAAGTGAAAGAACTGCGCGCATCAAAGGCGCGGGTGACGAAGAACAACGCTGGCCGGAAAGGCCCAACGAACGGAAACACGAATGGCAACCGAGAAGGCGCAAAACCTCCAGGACACGTTCCTGAATCACGTGCGAAAGTCCAAGACGTCGGTCACGATTTTTCTCGTTAACGGGGTGAAATTGCAGGGTTTCGTGACTTGGTTTGATAATTTTTGCGTGCTGCTTCGACGCGACGGACATTCTCAGCTGGTCTATAAACACGCGATCTCCACGATCATGCCGGCAAGTCCAATCACCATGTTCGAGGCTGTCGACGAAGAAGGTCGCTGACCCTGGTCCGTCTGGCGAAGCAATAGACGAACGGGAGCGGAGCGTTATGACCACGCGTGCGCTGGTCATCTGTCCGAGTCTCACGCCGGAACCAAAAGACGCGTTACGCAGTCCTGAGGCGCGACGCGAAGAGGCGGTAGGCCTGGCGCGCGCCATCGATCTCGCGGTGGTGGGCGCTGAAAGCGTTGCGCTGAACGCGATCCGCCCGGCGACCTTTATCGGCAAGGGCAAGGTCGAAACGATCGCCGCCCAGGTGAAGGCCGAGGAGATCGACCTTGTGGTCATGGACTGCGCTTTATCACCGGCGCAGCAGCGCAACCTTGAGAAGGCCTTCGGCTGCAAGGTGATCGACCGCACCGGGCTGATCCTCGAGATCTTCGGCCAAAGGGCCCGCACCGCCGAGGGCGCGCTGCAAGTGGAGCTCGCTCACTTGAAATATCAGCGCTCCCGCTTGGTTCGCTCATGGACCCACCTTGAGCGGCAGCGCGGCGGATTCGGCTTTCTCGGCGGCCCCGGCGAGACCCAGATCGAGACCGATCGCCGCCTGATCGGCGAGCGCATCGTTCGTATCGAGCGGGATCTCGAGGCCGTCAAACGCAGGCGCGCCTTGCAACGCGCGAGCCGCAGCGCCGTGCCCTATCCAATTGTCGCGCTGGTCGGCTACACCAACGCTGGGAAGTCGACCCTGTTCAATCGGCTGACCCGCGCCGAGGTGATGGCGGCCGACATGCTGTTCGCCACGCTCGATCCCACGATGCGCCTTATCAAATTGCCCCATGGCGGCTCGGCGATCCTCTCCGACACGGTCGGCTTCATCTCGGATTTGCCGACGACGCTCATTTCCGCCTTTCGCGCCACGCTCGAGGAGGTGCGCGCAGCCGATGTCATTGTGCACGTGCGCGACATTTCCCACGCCGATAGCGAGGCGCAGACCCAAGACGTCGAGGCGGTTCTAAACGAGATTGGCGTCGCCGACCTCGCCGATCGCGTCATCGAGGCCTGGAACAAGGTGGACCTGCTGGACGCCGACGCGCGCGCCGCGCTCGCTCAGGAGCACGAAACGAGAGAGACTGCGCCGCTCGCCATTTCCGCGGCGACAGGGGAGGGGATCGATCATCTTTTGACCGCGATCGAGGATCAGCTTGGCTCGCGGCCGGCCTGAACTCGAACTGACGCTTGACGCCAGCGACGGGCAGGGGCTGCATTGGCTCTATGAACACGCCGAAGTCATGAGCCGAAGCGACGAAGAGGACGGGCTCCGCCTTACGATCCGCGTTCCCCCTGACCAGATCGAGCGGGTCAAGAGGCGCTTTGCAACGCCAAGCCAATCCGGCCCGCCGATCCGTAGCACTGGCGCATAAACGACGCTGCCCGAGGCTTCGGCGAGCGCGAGATGGTATTCCCTCTGTCACAAAAGTTGCGCAAAAGAGCTGTTCAGGCCCTGAAAGAACTGGCGCGCGCAAACTTGTGCGCGCCCTCGTCCGCGCGGCTTTATGACTGGTCGAAGCTGGCGTTCGGCCCGGCCTCGGCCAGCGCCTTGCCGACTTCGAGGCCCAGGTCGTCCATCGAGGTCTGTTCGCGCACTGAAAGGTCTTCGCCCTTCGCCTGTCGCTCGGCCTGCTCAGGCGAGCGCGCGACGTTGACGGTGACCTTCGCCTCGACCTCGGGATGCAGGTGAACGGGGATCCGGTGCAGGCCGAGAGTCTTGATCGGCTGCTGGATCGCGACATGGGCGCGTTGCACGGAGTGGCCGGCGGCGGTCAGCGCTTCGGCGATGTCACGCGCCGACACCGAGCCATAAAGCTGTCCGGTCTCGCCGGCCTGGCGGACGATGACCACCTTGAGACTCCGTCGAGCTTGTCCGACACCTCGTTGGCGCTGCGCTTGAGTTCAGCATTGCGCGCCTCGAGATCGGCGCGTCGGCCCTCGAATTTCTTCTTGTTCGCCTCTGTCGCCCGCAACGCCTTGCCGCGCGGCAACAGGAAATTGCGCGCGTAGCCGTCCTTCACGCGCACGGTGTCGCCGATGTGTCCGAGCTTTCCGACACGCTCCATCAAAATGACGTCCATGATTCTATCTCCTAGCTTGTCCAGTCGGGGTAGGGGAGGCAATGAGGGCCGCGCGCGAGCGCAGCTTGAGGAATCCATCGATGATTCCGAGGCCGGCAAGAACCGGAAGGGTGTACTTGGCCCGCAGAACGCAGCAGGCGTAGAGCGCAACCAGCATGAGCGGCCGCATCTTGAGACCGCGCGACAGCGCGTGCGCGACAGCGAGGCCCTGCAGCGCCAACGCGGCTCCGAGCCCTCCGACGCCGATGGAGAAATATTGCGCGGCCGGAGCGGGCAGGGCGTAAGCGGCTCCGAGCGCAGGCGAGGAATGCGACCCCCACCGGCCAGGGAAGCGCAAGCGACGTCGGCACGTCTGGCCATGGCCTGGGAAGATTGCGCGACAATTGGGTGGAGCGCGCCGCGCCATAAAGATTGACGCACAGCATCATCAGCGTCGATGCGGCGATCGCCATCGGGCCGAATCGCACGAGCGCGTCGGCAAACTCGCGAGCCGTCAGGTTGCCCGGCGCGCCCTCAAAGGCGTCGCCGGCAAGGGCGGTGATCGCCTCCGCGACGTGGCGCGCGCCCTGCGCTGTAGCCCCCGTAGAGCACGATGACCGTCGTCAGCACTGCGACGCTGCCGAGCATTCCCAACAGCGCCGCCAACGAGACGATGGCGCCGACGGGGGCGTGGACCGGCGCATCCGGCTTCAGCCGCTTGAGATATCGCGCCAACGGCGTGACCGAAAACGCCGCCAAGGCCCAGGCGGGAACAGCGACCGAGGCGGCGAACACCAGCGCGGACAACGGCTCGGCGATCACGGCGAGCGCTGCGATTGAAATCGCCGCGGCGATCGCCCCGCCGTCGAGTCCCCAGCCAAGGGTCGCAATCATGATCGGCAACGGCGCGAGATACGCGAGCGCCATCGCCAGAATGCTCGACTGCGCGCTCACCACAAACAACAGCGCGGCGGCGCATCCGGCTCCGATGGCGACGACAAAGCGATGCAACATGACGAGCGCTGTCCCGCGTTGGCTTGCGGTTAGAAGGGGGTCGGCCGCCCGCCTCCAACTGCCGCCGCGGCCGAACGCGGCGGGTTCGAAATTCAGGCGCGGCGACGCCCGACGGTCGTTAGCGGATCACGTAGGGCAAGAGGCCCAGAAATCGGGCGCGCTTGATCGCCTGGGCGAGTTCGCGCTGCTTGCCGGCGCTGACCGCAGTGATCCGCGACGGCACGATCTTGCCGCGTTCGGAGATGTAGCGCGACAACAGACGCATGTCCTTGTAGTCGATCTTCGGCGCGTTGGCGCCCGAAAATGGGCACGACTTGCGACGACGGAAAAAGGGGCGGCGGGGCGCGGAAGCCATCACATTGCTCCCATGTTCGAAGTCTTCACGCGGCCGGCGCGGCGGACGATCGCCGCGATCCCCACGGTCGCCCCGATCTCCTCGGTCGCCGCGCGGTCCGCGCGGTCCGCGATCATCGCGGTCACTGTCCTCGCGCTTGCGCAGCATCACCGACGGGCCCGCCTCATGCTCGTCGACGCGTATGGTGAGATAGCGGATGACGTCCTCGTTGATGCTCAAGAGGCGCTCGACCTCGGTCACCGCCGCAGAAGGGGCGGCGATGTTCATGAGGGTGAAGTGCGCCTTGCGGTTCTTCTTGATGCGGAAGGCAAGCGACTTCAAACCCCAGGGTTCGACCTTGGTCACAGCGCCGCCGAGGGAGGCGATTTGCGTTTTGATTTGCTCCGTCAGCGCTTCGACTTGCTGCTGCGTGACGTCCTGGCGCGCCAGGAAGATATGCTCATAGAGAGCCATTTTTGGCCTTTCCAATTCAACCGCGTCCCACGCGGAGCCCCTCGAGCCCGGGAAAGGCTCGAACCGGATTGTTCGAAGGCGGGAACACGGGAGGACGGACACTCTAGGCCCTGCCGCGCGCTCGTTTTGATCGAGTGCGCGGCCCTCCGTTCAGCCCCCGGCGGGACACAACGAGGCGCTCCCATACAGACCCGGGTCGGATTCCGCAAGGCGAATCTTTGTAGCCGTCGCCGCTTCAATCCGGGGCGCGAAAGCTCAGAACCCGGTCCAAGGGAAAATCGTAGAGCTTGCCCGTCTCGGCCCAATCGGGCGAGCAAATCTCGACAATCTTAGGCGCCAGCTCTTCAGGCGCGCGCAGCGTCGAGGGATCCTCGCCGGGCATGGCGGTTGCGCGCATCCGCGTTCGCAGCGGTCCTGGATTGATCAGCATGACACGGATGTTCGACGTGTTGACGGTCTCGGCGGCATAGGTGCGGGCGAGGGCGTCGAGCGCGGCTTTCGACATCGCGTACGGGCCCCAGTAGGCGCGCAGATCCGCCCGGCTCGCGGCGCCGGAGGTGATCGAACACGACGCGTCCTGCTGGGGAGCGGCGCAGCAGCGGATCGAGCGACCGGACAAGGCGCCAATTGGCGGTGACGTTGACCGCCATCACGTCGTCCCACGTTTTGGGATCAAGCTGGTGCAGGGGAGTCAACAGACCCAGAACGCCCGCATTGCCAACGAATGCGTCAAGCCGGCCCCATCGACGATGCAGCGCTTCGCCCAGCCGATCAATGGCGGCGAAGTCGCGCAGATCCATGGGAACAAGGGTCGTCGCCTCCGCCTCGTCAGGCCGGAGCGCGCGAATTTCGTCGTCCAACTCCTCGAGGGCGCCCTGGGTGCGGGCCAGCGCCACGACATGCGCGCCCGACTTGGCTAGGGCGAGAGCCGTCGCGCGGCCAACGCCGCGAGAGGCCCCTGTCACCAGCGCGACCCGGGGCGGTCCCTCATCGTTCGACGCACTCAATCGACACTCCTTGCATCATTTGCTAGGCTTGCCTATGGGGCATGGTTACGGGAGGACGCAAGACGACGGGGGGAGGGGTCGCATCAGCGCCGGTCGCGGCAGCGCGAGAAGCGTGGATTTTCTATTCCGCCGATTATAGGCTCGATCCCCCAGGTACTGCCGGAACTGAAAAGAGAGTTCGATACGGATCGGACACAGTGGCGGGCGCGCCGTTTGGGGGCCTGCGCGGTCAAGGGCTGACGTCGCGCGGGAGGGGGAAATTGATTGGGGCTCGATATGGCGAACGCTAGGCTTGGCCGCGAATCCGGGAAGACGGTGACTCGCGCCGATTTGTCGGAAATCGTTTATCAGAAGATCGGTCTGTCGCGCACGGAGTTGGCGGACCTAGTCCAATCGGTTCTGGACGAAATTTGCGAGGCGGCCGCACGCGGCGAGACGGTCAAGCTGTCCGGATTCGGCTCGTTTGTCGTCCGCTCCAAGGGCGAGCGCGTGGGCCGCAATCCCAAGACCGGGGTCGAGGTGCCGATCCTTCCTCGCCGGGTGATGGTGTTCAAGCCGTCCAACGTGCTGAAGGCCAAGATCAACGGGCGTGACGTGTCCGAAAAGGAGTAGGGCGCTCCTGCTCCCTGGACCGGCGCTGGCGTTTCCGGCTTGATCGGCCGATAGTGAGTCATCGCCAAACGGAGGCGCTATGATTCTCTCGCCTCGGGCGCCAGCGAACGCGCCGATGGAGAAGAGCCCGGAAGCCTATCGAACGATCCGCGAAGTCGCCGACTCGCTCGATTTGCCGCAACATGTGTTGCGCTTTTGGGAGACCCGCTTTCCCCAGATCCGGCCGCTCAAGCGGGCCGGCGGGCGGCGCTACTATCGCCCTGACGATATCGAGCGGCTTAGGCTCATCAAGCGCCTCCTGTACGACGAAGGTTACACAATCAAAGGCGTCCAGAAGCTCTTCAAGGAGCAGGGCGTTCAGGCGCTATCAATCGCCGTTCCCGCGCCCGCTGACTCGTCCCGCGAGGCGCCGAACGTCGCTGAGCCTCACGCCGAGTTGGCGAAAGAATCTTGGCGTGCAAGAAACCCATTCGAGGCTCGCAGACGATGACCGCGCGGCGCTGCGCCAGGCGCTGGCCGAGATTGGGGAGGCGCAACGAATTCTTGCGCAAGCGAGCGCGCCGGCGTCCTGATGAGCCGCGCAGCGAACGACGCATTGCACGCCGCGGCGACGGCCCCTATAAGGAGCGCCGTCGGAGTGTAGCGCAGCCCGGTTAGCGCACTAGTCTGGGGGACTAGGGGTCGTGGGTTCGAATCCCGCCACTCCGACCATCCCTCCCAAAGGCGGGCGGCGACCAGCGTTGATTTCTGTCGCCGACCCAAGCAAATCAGCCGCTTAAGGTCATTTTTCTGCAACTCGATTCACGGCCCCCGCTCGGGCGATCGGGATTCGATTCGCATAATAGTTATTATGGAACCTAAACCTGGATGCGATCAAGACGATCGCTGGGATCGCGGCGCAGGACGGCGGGCGCTCTAACCTCGGCGGCTCTCGTCGTAAAGCCGTCTGGCGGCGAGGACGTCGGCGATGTGATCGCGCGCCCAAAGCTGGAGCTTATCGAGAACCGACGCAAGCGTGTGGCCGAGTGGCGTGATTGCATATTCGACCGAAACCGGCATCGTCGGCAGAACGGTCCGGATGACCAGCCCGTCGCGCTCCATCTGCTTCAGCGTCTGTGACAACATCTTCTGCGTCACCCCTTCAATCTCACGCCGTAGAGCGTTGAATCGGCGTGGTTTGTCACGAATGAGACTGAGCGTGAGCACCATCCATTTGTCGCCGATCCGATCGAGCAGCATCCGGGTCGGACAGCCGGCCGCGTAAGGGTCCGGAGGCGCGGCGGGCGGTTTCCACTCGGAAACCAGGTTCCCGGAAGGTGCGTTCTTTACAAGGACGTCGATCGCCGTCATGTATCCGCCCGATACTAGGTATCTTTCACATACCATATTGGAGGCAATCATGAAAGTCGCGCTCATCGGCGCTTCAGGAAACGGCGGTTCGCGCCTTCTGGCGGAACTGAGCCGTCGTGGACATCAGGTGACAGGGATCGCGCGCAAGCCGGAGACGATCGCTAAACTGCCGGGGGTGACGGCGAAAAAGGGCGATGTCTTCGACAAGCCTGGTCTTATGCAACTGCTCAAGGGCCACGACGCCGTGATCAGCGCGGTTCATTTCACGGCGAGCGATCCGAAGCTCCTGACCGAGGCGGTCAAGGAAGCGGGCGTGAAGCGCTATTTCGTCGTCGGCGGCGCCGGCAGTCTCGAAGTTGCGCCCGGAACAAAACTCGTCGACACGCCACAGTTTCCGGCCGCCTATAAGGCGGAGGCGACAAAAGGCGGCGAATTTCTCGAACTCCTGCGCAAGGACAAGGAGCTCGATTGGACCTTCCTGTCGCCGTCCGCAATGATCGCTCCCGGCGAGCGCACAGGCAAGTTCAGGTTGGGTAAAGATCAGCTGCTAACCCACGACAAAGGCAGCAATATTTCCTGGGAAGATTACGCCATCGCCGCGGTCGACGAACTGGAGAAGCCGGCCCACATCCGTGAGCGGTTCACGGTCGGGTATTGACGCGCGCCGCGGGGCAGGGCTGAGCCCCTGCCCCGGCCTTGGCTAAAGAGCGGCCACCGCCGCCCAACAAACGATGGCGCTGCAGACCGAGCTCCAGCGTCCGAACGCCTTGTAGATCTTCTCGGCGATATCGCCTTCCTGGCCGATGGTCATCCCGGCCTCCGTCTTGATCTGAGGATCGGACACGTTCCTGATCGCAATCCAGGTTGGGGCATGCGCCCCGAGTTCCTTGGCGACCATCCCAAGCACCGCGTCGCCCATTTCGGACACGTCGCCTAGGCCCTGCAGCTTGAAATGGTTGTCCGAAGTGTCGAAGCCGAAGAAATCCGTCGTAACGACCGAGGAAGCCAAGGCGCCGGGCGCGCCCACGACAATCTTCGGCGGCCGCGTATTGTCCTTCGGCAATTGCCCGGCGTTCGCCGCGAAGAGCGTCTTCGCTTCGGCGAAGAACCGGGTGTTCGCCGCCTTGCCGCTGTAGGTCGCTGCGCCGAAAGGCGCGGGCTTGAGCCACTTCTGCGAATCGAAGCGTACTTCTGCGCTGACAACGACGTCCCCGACTTCGAAGTCCGCGCCGATGCCTCCCGCGGTGCCGGTGGTGATGACCAGCTTCGGCCGCGTCTCGGCGATGATCTGCTTCCAAACTTCCGCGTTGGGCAAAATGCCGTTCGACGGAAAGTGCTTGTCGGTGTCCTGCGACAAATGCGACTCGGATTTGAATACCAGGACCGTCTTGCCGCCAATCGTCGTCGTCCAGAATGCGCCGAGCCGCTTCGCCTTCACGGCCGGCGAGCCAGCGCTCATCGCGCTCGAGATCGACGCGAAATTGTGGGTGTAAGGCACATAGTCGTTTCTGGAATCCTTGCCTGGGGTCAGCACGCGACTTAGGGCATGGCCCTCATCTACCGTCCAAGTGACGACGAGAACGTCGGCGTGGGGCAGAGCGCCCTTTCCTGTCCCCGGCGACGCGGTCGCCGTCTGGGGCGCAAGGCCGGTCGGCCAAGGTATGTCGGTGAATCGGCTGAGGCCGGTCGCCTTCGAAAATGCAAGGAAAGCGGCGCCTTCGGGGCCTTCCGAGTCAAAGTCGATTATGTCGCGCTGAATGTCGTCCAGACTGGGATTCGGTCGTGCAGCGGGCTTGTAGGCAAAAGTGGCGGCCGGGGCCGTCGTCTTGAGTGGATCGAAACCGATATTTCGTTCAACCCATGCACGGTCGACAATCACGAGCCCCTCCCAAACTAAATTGATAGAGATTGCTAGCCGTCGGAAATTGGCTCCGCCCAAGAAAGAAACAAAACATGCCTTACACGATTTTGGCCTCGCAGACTGTGAGCGCCATCACACAACCCGACAGTTTCGGGTGGGTGCGAAAATCGCGGCCTCATCCGCTCACGCGCCCATGAGCTCCGCCAGCGTCAGTGCGATGACTTCAGTCGCCTTGTGCAGATCCGACAGCGGCAGCCGCTCATCGGCGCGATGGGCGTTGGCTTCCTCGATCGTGCGGGGGCCGGCGCCATAGAGCACGATCGGAACGCCCGCTTTGGCGTAGTGGCGCGCGTCGGTGTAGAGCGGCACGCCCGAGGCGACGATCCTTTCGCCCATGACCCGGCTCGCCTGCCGACAAAGAATCTCAGTGAGTTTCGCCCCGGCCGGCGTCGGCGTTAGCGGCTCCGCAAGCAGGATGCGCTTGACCTCGATCTTCGCGGCAGGACGCACCGCCGCCGCACGGGCGATGACCGCGCGCAACTCCGCCTCGACTTCAACCGGATTTTCCTCCGGCACAATGCGGCGGTCCAGGCGGAAGGTCACGCGATCCGGCACCACGTTGGTGTTGATCCCGCCCGCGATAAGCCCGACCGTCATCTGCGGCGAGCCTATTCCAGGTATCGCTGAGGTCCGCGCCTGAAGGCCGCCACGCCAGCCGTATAGGGCGGAAAGGACCGCGTTTGCCGCTTCGAGCGCGTCGACCCCGGTCGAGGGGCGGGCGGCGTGAGCCGAGCGGCCAAGGACCTCGACCTCCAAATGAAGGCAGCCGTTATGGGCGTTGACCACCGCATAGGAGAAGCCAGCGCCAATCGCCAAATCCGGACGTGAGAGGCCGCTCTCGAGCAGGTAGCGCGGGCCGATCTCGCCCCCCGCTTCCTCGTCGTAGGTGATGTGCAGTTCGACCGCGCCGTTGAGCGCCGCGCCGCACTTTTCGAGCGCCAGCATGGCGAACGCGTAAGTCGCAATATCTGACTTCGACACCGCGGCTCCGCGCCCGACCATCCAGCCGTCGACGATCTCCGCGCCGTACGGGTCGTGCGTCCAGCCCGTACCCGGAGGAACCACGTCGCCATGGGCGTTGAGCGCAATCGTCGCGCCCTGCCGGAACCGGCGCCTGACGATCAGGTTGGTCGCCGACATCATGCCGTTGGCCTTGACAAGGGGCTCGGGAACCTTGTGCCGCTCGACCTGAAAACCAAGCCCTTCCAGGAGCGTGGCGACGACTTCCGCAGAGCGGTTGCAATCTCCGGGCGGATTGTCCGATGGAACCTTCACGATCTCGCCAAGGAAGCGCGTCTCCGCTTCGGCATGCTCGCGCACGAAGTCGCGTATCGCGCTCTCGACTGGCGTCATCGCGTTTCCCCCGTCGAAGTCAGGCGTCGAAGTCTTCGACGCGCAACCCGTCATAAGCCGGCGTCACATGCGCGGGCAGGCTCGCCCGCAAGGTCTCGTAATCGAGGTCGGTGTGCAAGTTGGTGAGGATCGCGCGCCGCGGACGGATCGTCTCGATCCAATGAAGCGCGTCGTCGAGGCTGAAATGGGACGGGTGAGGGCGATAGCGCAGCGCGTCGATGATCCACAGGTCCAAGCCTTCAAGGAAGGGACGGCTCGCCTCAGGAATACGTTTCACGTCGGGCGTGTAAGCGAGCGCCCCAAAGCGAAACCCGAGCGCGCTGATATCGCCGTGGTCGAGATCGAACGGCATCGCCTCGATCGCCCCGCCTGGACCCTCGACGCGGCAGAGTCGGCCGGCGGTGAGGCGCAGCTCCTTTGCGATCGGAGGGTAAGAACTGCCGACGGGGGTTTGAAAAATATATGAGAAGGCTTGGGCGATTCTGAGCGAGGTCTGCTCGTTCATATGCACGTCCAGGCGGCGACGCATGGCCAAGCACAGGGGCCTCAGATCGTCGATGCCGTGCGTGTGGTCCGCATGGGGATGGCTCAAAAGCACGCCGTCGAGCCGCTTGACGTCGGCGTCGATCAGTTGCTCGCGCAGGTCGGGCGACGTGTCCACGAGAACCGTTGTCGCGCCTTGAGACCCGAAGCGCTCGACAAGCACCGAACAGCGGCGGCGACGGTTCTTCGGGTTGGCCGGGTCGCAAGCGCCCCACCCCTCCCCGACCCGCGGCACGCCGCCGGATGAAGCGCAGCCTAGAATCGTCAGTCGCAGCGTCAATGCGACGATCCGGCAGCCTGCGGCAGCTTGCCGGCAGCCTGCGGCAGCTTGCCGACGGCCTGTGGCAGCTTGCCGACGGCAAGAGGGAGCCTGCCAAAGATTGCGTGGGTGTTGGCGCGCGTCGCCGCGGCGAGCGCTTCAGGCGTAATCCCGCGCGCCTCAGCGACCACGCCCGCCGTGGCGACCACGAACGCCGGCTCGTTGCGGCGCCCGCGATGGGGCGCTGGCGCAAGATAGGGCGCGTCGGTCTCGACCAGAATGCGGTCGGGCGGCACATCGCGCGCGATGGCGCGCAAGTCCTCCGACTTCTTGAACGTCACCACGCCCGAAAACGAGATCAAAAGCCCAAGGCCGAGCGCAGTCTCCGCGAGCTCGCGCGAGCCGGTGAAACAATGGAGCAGGGCGCTGAACCGCCCCTGCCCCATTTCATCTGCGAGGATCGCCGCCATGTCGGCGTCAGCGTCCCGAGTATGAATCACGAGCGGGAGGTCAAGCTCACGCGCAAGGGCAATGTGGCCGCGAAAGACACGCTGAGCGACGTCGCGAGGCGCGCTGTTATAGTGATAGTCGAGGCCAGCCTCGCCGATCCCGACGCATTTGGGATGTTTGGCGAAGGCGCGCATGGCGCCGAAATCCTCCGCGTCGTCCCCGGCCGCCTCATGCGGATGCGTGCCGATCGTGAAGAACACATCGTCATAACGTTCCGCAATAGCGACCACGCCCGGGGCCTTCGACACTTTGGTGCCTATCGTGATCATGCGCTCGACGCCAGCCGCACGCGCGCGCTCCACGACCCCGTCAAGGTCGTCGGCGAAATCGGGAAAATCGAGGTGGCAATGGCTATCGATGATTGTCATTCGACGCCGGTCCCGGCCCAAGCCCTCACTTCCCGGGCTCCGCTTCAACATAGCGAGGAAAGATCGGCGCTGGCGGGGGCAGCGCCCTGCCCGGCTCAAGCCGATGCGGCGCATCAAGACGGCCGGTTGCCTCACCGGCGTCCAGCGCCGCAAACGTGCGAGCCTCCGGCGGGACGCCGAGAAGGTCGAGAAGGCCGCCCATGCTCGCCGGCATCGCGGGCTGCAGCAGAATCGCGGCGATCCGTAAGGTTTCGATGGTCACGTAGAGCACGAGCCCCATGCGCGCAGGGTCGCTCTTCGTGAGTTTCCAGGGCTCGGCGTTGGCGAAATAGCGATTGGCCTCCGACACGACCTCGAACACGGCGCCGATGTAGAGATTGAGCGCGAAGCTCTGCATGAGGCGGCGCGCTTCGCCAAGGAGCGCGTCGGCGCGCGCGAGCATCGCCAGATCGTCCTTCGTAGGCGTCGCCTCGCGCCAGTCGGGGGTGTGTGCGCCGGCCTTGGCGATCATCGTCAGCGAGCGCTGCGCCAGATTGCCGATGTCGTTGGCCAGATCGGCGTTCATGCGGGCGACGATCGCCTCATGCGAGTAGCTGCCGTCCTGGCCGAACGGGACTTCTCGCAGGAAGAAATAGCGCACCGGATCGAGCCCGTAAGCCTCGACCATCGCCTTCGGGTCCACGACATTGCCGACCGACTTCGACATTTTCTCGCCGCGGTTGAACAGGAAGCCGTGCACGACGACCTGTTTCGGCAGCGGCAGTCCGGCCGACATCAGGAAAGCTGGCCAATAGATGGAATGGAAGCGCGTGATGTCCTTGCCGATGACATGCACGTCCGCCGGCCAGAATTTCGCCCGCGGGCCCTCATCCGGGAAGCCGGTCGCGGTGATGTAATTCGTCAGCGCGTCGACCCAGACATACATCACGTGTTTCGGATCGCCGGGAACGGGCACGCCCCATTTCAGCGTCGCGCGGCTGATCGGGAGATCGTCGAGCCCGCGTTTCACGAAGGCGACGATCTCATTCCGATAGGTTTCGGGCGTGATGAATGCGGGATGGGCCTCGTAATGCGCCAGAAGCTTATCGGCGTAAGCCGAGAGCTTGAAGAAGTAGTTCTCTTCTTCGAACCATTCGACCGGCGCCCCGGTCGGCGCGAGCTTCTTGCCATCTGGGCCGTCGGCCAGCTCGCTCTCATCGAAATAGGCCTCGTCGCGCACCGAATACCAGCCTGAATATTTCGACATGTAGATGTCGCCATTCGCGGCCATCCGCTCCCAGATCGCCTGGGACGCGCGAATGTGCCGCGGTTGAGTGGTGCGCACGATGTCGTCGGCTCGGGCGTTCAGCATGTCGCCCATCGCCTCGAACTCGGTCGCAACGCGATCGACAAATTGCTGCGGCGTCACCCCCTCGCGCGCCGCCGCCTGCTGAACTTTGAGGCCGTGCTCGTCCATGCCGGTGACGAACAGGGTCTCGCGCCCATCGAGGCGCATGAATCGCTGGATCGCATCGGTCGCGATGCGCTCGTAAGCATGGCCGATATGCGGCGCGCCATTGGCGTAAGGGATCGCCGTGGTGATGTAGAAGCGGCTCATGCGCGCCGTCCTAAAGCAAAAGTTTTTGAGCGGCGACGAAAATCTGTGTGCAACTCCAGCCCGGTGGCTGCCCCCCGCCAGCCTCATCCTGAGGAGCGCCAAAGGCGCGTCTCGAAGGAATCCAGGAGGCGGCGCCCTGTGGCGTCCTCTGGAGCGCGCTTCGAGACGCGTCGCCTTCAGCGCCGCTCCGCAGCAGGGGGGCTGGTTAGGACTTATCCCTTAAGCCGCGCGGCGCGGTGGCGGCGATTTCGGCGAATAGCGCCAGAATATGCAGCTTGCGATCGAGATTGAGTTCTGCGGTCTCACGCTCGGCGTCTCGGATGCGGTCCCAAAGCCCGCCGATCTCCTCGACCCTGAGGGAGCCGGGCTCGACGTCGCGCGCGTAGATAACGAACCAGTCGTAAAGCTCGCGATGGAAGGCGCGGTAAGCCTCGTCTCCCGCGCGCCCGCCGACCGCATCGGCGAGTCTCGCGACCGCTCGGGGATCGGGGCGCGGCAGACCGGCGACAATCGAATCGATCAAGGCGCCGACCCCTTCCGATTCCGGCGCGAGGCGGGCCAGCGCCTCGCGAACCGATCCATTGGCTCGCTTGGCCGCGGTGGCGATGGCTTCACGCCCGGCTTCGCTCCAAGGCGGCCCGAGGCCAATCGCCGCGCGGACGACCTCATCTTTCGTGAGAGGATCGAGCCGCAAACGGCGGCAGCGCGAGCGGATTGTGGGCAGGACCTGACCTGGCCGATGCGACACGACAAGGATCAGCGATCGTTGCGGCGGCTCCTCAACCATTTTCAGCAAGGCGTTGGCGCTGCTGCGATTCAGGTCCTCAGCCGAATCCACGATCGCAATCCGCCACCCGCCAAAGGCGGCGGAGAGCTGGAAGACCTGCAGCCCCTGCCGCACGGCCTCGACCGAAATCTCGCTCGCGAGCCTCTTCGTCGCCCCCTGCCACTCGCGCCGGATTAGAGCAAAGTCGGGATGGGCGAGCCCCGCGAGAAGCCGGGCCGCCTGATGAGTGGGTTCGACATGGAGATTCGTCGCGTCGCGCACCGCCATTGCCGTCGGATCGGGGTTGGCGAGCGCGAAGCGGGCGAACCGCCAGGCCAGCGTCGCCTTGCCGATCCCCTCCCTGCCCCCGATCAGCCAGGCGTGGGCAAGGCGGCCCTCGCGATAGGCCGAGAGCATTTCCGCTTCGGCGCGCTCATGGCCGACCAGCGAATAGACGTGACGGGGATGGGGCGCGCCAGGCAGCGCATCGGCTTCAGGAAGTTCGTCGGTCTCGCCTCTTCTTCATGCGAGCTTGGCCTTGAGCGCGCCCGCCGGATCGAGCCTGCTCTCGACCGCCGACCAAATGGCCGCGGCGACCTCGTCTTCGATGCTGTTGGCGTCGATGACGGCGCAGCGCCGAGGCTCGGCGGCGGCGATGTCGAGGAACGCCCGCCGGAGGGTCAGGTGAAACGGCAGTCCCTCCAATTCGAACCGGTCGGCAGGCCGCGCCTGCCTTCGCTCGGTGGCCCGCTTGAGACCGACTTCCGGGTCGAGATCGAGGATCAAGGTCAGGTCAGGCCGATTCGCGCCCACCGTAAGCCGCTCGAGAGAGACGATGAACTCCGGCGGCAAATTCCCGGCCGCGCCTTGGTAGGCCCGGGTCGAAATCGGCGAACCGGTCGGAAACAACCCAGGCGCCGCGCGCGAGCGCTGGGAGAATCGTCCTGTCAAGATGATCGACACGGGCGGCGGAAAACAAGAGCGCCTGCCCTGCGGCGCTAAACCCGGCAGCAAAGCCGGAAAAAATCGCCTCGCGCAAAGCCTCGGCGCCTGGGGAGCCCCCCGGCTCGCGCGTCCGAACGACGGCAAGCCCGAGCGCGGCGAGGCGCTCCTCGAGCCGCTTGGCCTGAACCGACTTGCCCGCGCCCTCGCCGCCCTCGAGCGTAATGAACCGCCCCTTCGCCCGCGGGCTCATTGGCTCGCCGAGAAACGCGCCTGCTTCCGTTTCTATCCATTCGCGCCGCGGAGCCCATCGCCGATCCTTCCTGCTAACGCCGCCTCAAGCCCCCGCCGCCTTTTCTCAGCATGGTTAGGCAATTGCGCACGGCATGATTGCGTCAAAGATCTAGCGCTTTAGAGGCGGCGATGAAGGGCGCGTCCGGCCGCTCCTGCTGTGCAGATGGTTCGAGCACGATGGCAATGAGCGCTCGGCGGGGAAGACCCGCCTGATCGAGCCTGCGAAGCGGGCTCAATAGTCGGCGCGAGCCGATTTCGACGATTTCAAGCGATCAGATCCAGTCCGCGCCGTTCGCTGGTTTTCGTTGGCGGCAAAAGAACAACGCCTGGGAGCGTCCGTAGCAGCAGAGGCCATTGGCGCCCGCGATGCAACGCACCCTAATAGTCGGCGCGAGCGGCTTTGCCGGCTTCGCGATCGAGGCGCCGTCGCCGGCTTCTTCGGCGGCAGACGGACGCCGAAGGAGCGCCTCTCCAGCGCTGGCGTGAAGTCGGCCGGCGCGGCGGACGAAACAGACGGAAGTGGGGCGGTGGCGACCCGACACCGCAGAGCTGCGGTTCGTACTGAGATCGAACGGGCGCGGCGGCGGCAACGGAACGGCGCCCTTCGTGAGATGGACGGAACGGATCGGCTCGGGCGGCAACGGGTCTGCGTCGCCGGTTCAGCCGGCGCTGAGACAGAGTCTACGGGCGCGGCGGCGACCCACGGCTCAGGCGGCGCCTGGGGAGCCTCAGGTGCGCTTGCCACCTGGACTGGCGGTGGTTCTGGCGCGGGGGCAGGCGCCGGAGCTGGCGGGGCCTCAGGTTGCGGTTGTTGCTGTTGTCCTCCTCTGCCGCCGCCCGAGAAGAACGACCAGATCGTCTCGGTCTGCTCCGCAGCGGCGTTGGCCATCATGACTGGCGCTGAATAGCCAATCATGTTGGCGGGCGACCCGTCGGTGCGAAGGCTCGCCAGCAATTGCAAATCGTCCGATCCCTCAAGCGGCGCGGGCCCGACGTAGTCGACCTTCACCTTAGCCGTGCCCATCGCCTTCATGTCGAGGACGTCGGCGACGCGCGAGGATACGTCCATCACTCGACCGGCGTGATAGGGACCGCGATCGTTGACGCGCACGATGACCGAATAGCCGTTCTCGAGATTGGTCACGCGCGCATAGCTCGGCAGCGGCATCGTCGGATGCGCGGCCGACAGCGACGCCATGTCGTAGATTTCGCCATTGGCGGTGCGGCGGCCGTGGAACGCCGCGCCGTACCAGGAAGCCATGCCGGTCGCTGTATAGGAGGGGTTCTCGGCGGGGTAATATCGATGGCCCGCAACCGTGTAAGGGCGGCCGACCAGATATTGGCCCCCGCCGCGAGGCACCCGCGCGCCATCGGCGACGACCTTCGGGCTGGCGTGGCCATATTTTTTGCCCTGGGCAAAATGCTCGTGACCGTGGGAATAGGACGCGCGGGGGGCTTGGGGAGGGGCGCAGCCGGCGAGCGCCAGGGCGGCCACGCCGAGGCCGATGGCGCCTCGCCATCTCCGACTGCCCGCATAGACGTGCGGTTCAAGGCCCGAAACGCTCATCACGCTTACTCGGGTCGCGCACTAGCGCAAGGGTCGAGCTTCAAACGCCGAGCCCGCCACAGCGACAGAATATTTCCGAACCATTAAGCCCGCCGCGCACTATTGACCCTGTTTCGTTTCGAATTCGCTAACGATTTCCGGCCCCGCGAGCCCAGCGAAACGCCCTTCGCTGGCGCAGCAGCGATGTTTCGCTCCTCGGCCGCCCGTCCGCCGCATTTCGGCCGCGAGGAGTGACGCCCAATCGCGGCAACAACGTGGCCAGCCCTCGGCCTAGGAAACCGGCCCTGTCCTGCAAAGCGGCCCGGGTCGGCAAACAGCGCCACACGCAAAACCCGTTTCGCGGGAACGGATCAAATCGCAGCCATGCGACAGGCGCGCAATCGAGAAGGCGGGCCAAACCGCCAAACCCCAATGCGACCCTCAACCCTGGCGATTCGTGATGCGCGTGTGCGTCGGACAGTGTTTGCAAGAAAGACGGGGCGGCCCGAATGCGCAAGCACTCGAACCGCCCAGTTTTTAGGAAGCGACTTTGCCAGACGAACTTGCTGCAAGCCCTCCCGGCCGGTGCTAGTCGCGTCGCCTCCATTCGCCGCCGCGTTACTCATTGGGTTGAAGGGGGTTCTCAACCCAAAGGCCCAGGTTCAAGCCCCGTCACGGCGTCACGCTTTAATCACAGCTTGCAGCAAACGTCTACTAAAATATGGCGTTCCCGGTGTCATTGAAGTTTCATCCACAGGAACCAGAACACGTTCGCGCGGCGTAATTTAGCGACAACTGCGACTAACGAGCGCGCTTTCGATCGTGTGATCTGCCCGCACGACGTCATTCTCCAATCAGATACAGCGCTATTTCCCGACGATGTGGAGCGCGCCGATGCTCGAACAGATAAATCCCTTGCCAGGTCCCCAAGGCGAGCTGACCCTGAACGATCGGAATCGAAAGCTGAACGCCGGTCAGCGCTGTGCGGATATGGGCCGGCATGTCGTCGGCGCCTTCATCTGTGTGCCGATACCGCCCCGCCTCTTGCGGCGCGAGGCGCTCGAAATAAGTCTCGAGATCGGCGCGAACGTCCACTGCGGCGTTCTCCTGAATGAGCAATCCGGCTGAGGTGTGCCGACAAAACAAGGTCAGAAGCCCGGCTTGCGGCCCGCGCGGCTTGAGCCAATCCAGGACATCGCGCGTAATCTCGACGAGCCCGCGGCCCCGGGTAGAAATCGAAATAATATCAACGAATTGGCGCATCTCAATGCTCGCTGACGGCGCGGGACTCGTAGCATCGGGAACACTTCGGTGATTTTGGCGTTGTTGGGGCGCCCGCGTGAGCGATTGGCCCAAGCAGAGGCCAAAATGCGTCTTATCATACTCATCATACTAATCATTCTGGTCGTCGGCGCCGCGCCCGCTTAGCCTTACAGCACTGGATGGGGCTACTACCTGGCCGGAGGGCTGGGAACGCTCCTAATCATTCTGCTCATTCTGGCCTTACTGGGATACGTCTAGCGCCCAGAAGGATCTGCGCTAAGCCACTCTAAACAATATGATCCCCGCCGCGGCAGTGACGGGGATCACTTGTTTCTCGCTACTATCGGTCCTAGTCGGTGCCGAGGCAATCGGCGTCTCGGGCATTACCTTCGCCAGATCACGCCGGCCAGGAACCCGAGCCCAAGAGCGAAAGCGAGCGTGGATAGCGGGCGTTCCTGGATCGCATCCTCGAGCGTGTCGCCGAGCGAGGAGGCCTGCGACTGGGCCGTGTTGGCGACAACGCCCAGTCGATCGGATGCGTCGGACACCATGGAGCCCATATTGGCGCGGGCGTGTTTCAAGCCTCGCCTGGCTTGCTCCTGGGCAACCGTCCCGATCTCGCTCGCCGCGTCCGAAATCTGGTCAGAAAGACCGCCAATCGCATCTCTCATGTTCGCCATCTCCTTTTCCAGGCGGGCAAAGGCGTTGTCATCGCCTGTGTCTCGCGTTTCGTCGCTTCGTTCAGCGTCGGACGGAAAGTCAGATGTCATCCGATCCTCCAGACACTTCGTCGATGTTAACGCCGGTCCGTGCGGAAAGTTCCTTTAGCGATCCTCGTCGACGTAAAGACGTTGCTTGAGGATCAGCGCGACCATCAGAATTGGCGACGAAAGGAACGCGCCCATCGGCCCCCAAAGCCAAGTCCAGAACGCGAGCGAGAGCAGGACCGCGAGCGCGTTGAGTTCAAGGTGGCGTCCGATGATCATCGGGGTCAGGAACTGGCCTTCGACCGTAATCACCATGAGGAATCCCGCGGCGGGGAGGAGGCCCAGCAGGAAGGTCGGCTCGGCCACCACCCCAACGACGAGGAGAACTACGAACATGACGATCGGCCCAATGATCGGAACGAAGTTGAGTGTCGCGGCCAGGGCGCCGAAGCCGACTGCATTCGGCATGCCGGTCAACGCGCAGATGACGCCTGCCAGCGCTCCAACGCACATGTTGATCAGCGTCACGATCAACAGGTAGTTCGCCAGTCCGGATTCGATTTCGTTGAGGATCTTCAGCACCGTCAGCCGCAAATCGCGGCTCGCGAATGTCATGACCAGGCCGCGCCGCAAGCCGGGCCATTCTGAGATGACCAAAAGCAGCACGACGAGGAAGAACAGAAAGCCGGTAATCGGCGGCAACAATATCGAGATCGTCGAGGGAACCCAGGAGATCCCGGGTAAGGGAATCGTAACCGACATCGGCGCTGGGGGGCTCGCCGATCATCGAAGTGAAACGCCGCCATGCCCCAACCAGACCGTCGAAGACGTGCAGTTTTTCCTTGAGCGATGCGACTATGCCCGGCAAGCCATTCGCTAGCTCCGACACGCGCGGGAAGATCAACAGGATCACGAAGGCGATGATCAGGGTCACGCTGGCCACCAGCAGCAAGCGCCACGAGCGGGCGCGGAACGTGCAGCGCTTCGAGTCTCCGCGCCGCCGGACCCAACATGACGCCGACGACGAAAGCCGCCACCACCGGCAGCATGACCTCGCGTGCGGCGTAGAGGACGAAGCCCGCCGCGATTGCAGCAACGATCGCCAGCGACCAGGCCGAAATTTGCCGCAACGTGATTTCGGGATGGGGATCGTCATCCGCCACCGCGACCGTTTCGGGACGCCGGCCTTCCCCCATCGTTCCTCCGCTTCGCCCAACCGGCGGCGCCGCGTTCATTGGCGGGCCGTGGGCGCACCAAAAATCCCGCCGCGTTCGCGGATTTCGACGGCAGATCGCTTGAGAATAATCGAGCCCCACCCTAGCGGGCCTACCCGACAACGTCGAGTTCGAGGCAGCCGCCACAATAGACAGCGCAGGTCAGGAAAAGTTCCCACGGGCGCCGCGATGAAGGCAAAATCTTGGGATCAAAGTTTGACCGTCCGGCATTGAACGGTTTAATCCCTGGCGGCTCAAGCCGCGCTGGGAACTTCGCGAGGTCGACGTTGGCGCCGAGAGCAAGCTGGAAAGGCTTCCTGAAGATCGCTGAGGTGACAGTCCCGGTTGGCCTTTACGCCGCCGCCTCGACCGCCGAGCGCATCGCCCTGCACACGATCAATCGACCGACCGGGCATCGGGTTCGGCGCGAGTTTGTTGACGCCGAGACCGGCAAGACAGTCGAACGGGACGATCAGGTCAAGGGCTACGAAGTGGCGAAGGACGAATACGTCTCTGTCGAGCCCGAAGAAATCGAAGCGGTCATTCCGCACGGCGACAAGACGCTCACCGTCTCCGCCTTCGTCGATTTGGCCGGGGTCGACGATCTCTATTTCGACAAACCGTACTACCTTGTCCCCTCGGATCGAAGCGCCGACGAAACATTCGCGCTGGTGCGCGAGGGTATGCTTTCGGCCAAGGTCGCGGCGGTCGCGGAAGCCGTCCTCTTTCGACGGGCCCGCACTGTCCTTGTCCGCGCTCTCGACGAGGGCCTCGCAGCCTCCCTGCTGAACTACGACTACGAGGTGCGTCCCCCCAAGCAAGCGTTTTCGGGCATCCCAGCGAAAAAGATCGCGGGAGAGATGCTGGATCTCGCCGTCCACATCATCAAGACCAAGCGCGGCGGATTCGATCCGCGCGAGTTTGAGGATCGCTACGAGGACGCGCTCGCTGAGCTGGTCAAGCTCAAGCTCGAGGGCAAGGCGATCCCCACGCGTGCGCCCCAGAGCGAACCGACGGTCAATCTCATGCAGGCGCTGCGCGAGAGCGCCGCTTCCGGCGGCCGGCCGAGCGGCAAGACTGCGGCCAAGAAGAGGGTCGACGGGCGCGCCGCCGCGAAAGCAAAGCCCGCCGCGGCGCGCCGCAAGGCGAGCTGACGGATGGCGCTTGAGGCCTATCGGAAGAAGCGCAATTTCGCCGCGACCGCCGAACCCAAGGGAGCCGCGCCGATCGCGGACAGCAACATCTTTGTCGTGCAGAAGCATGACGCGACCCGGCTGCACTACGACTTCCGTCTGGCGCTGGACGGCGTCCTGAAGAGCTGGGCGGTCACTCGCGGCCCGAGCCTTGACCCGGGCGAAAAGCGCCTCGCCGTCGCGGTCGAAGACCACCCGTTAGAATACGCCGATTTCGAGGGCACGATCGCCAAGGGCGAATACGGAGGCGGCGCGGTCATCGTATGGGACAACGGAACGTGGGCGCCGCTTGGGGACGCGCATAAGGGGTTGATGAAGGGCCATCTCGAATTCGAGCTTCATGGGCAGAAGCTCCACGGCCGCTGGCATCTCGTGCGGATGCACGGCAAGCCAGGCGAGAAGCGTGAGAACTGGCTTCTCATCAAGGGCGATGATGAATTCGCCCGCTCCCCCGACGAAGCCGACATCCTTGAGGAGCGGCCGGAGTTGATCAATACGGGCAGGACGATTGAACAACTGGACGGCGAGGCGCCGGGCTGGTCGTCGAAGACGGGAAAGATCGAGAGGCCTAACGGAGCCGACGGCCCCACGGCCACGCCCGGAGCCCGGACGGCGGCGCGGAAGTCCGGTGCCGCGCCGGCGCGAAAGTCGGCAAAGGATTCCGCGATCGGGAATGGTTACAAGACCCCCCTGCCCGGCTTTGTCCAGCCGATGCTGGCGACGCTGGCGAAGTCTCCTCCGACCGGCGATCGATGGCTGCATGAGATCAAGTTCGACGGCTACCGGCTGCAAGCGCATATCGAGGATGGCAAGGTCACGCTCTGGACCAGGCGCGGACTCGACTGGACGAAAAAATTCGGCAAGGCGGTTCCTGAGGCGCTTCGACAATTGCCCGTAGGGAACGCCTTGATCGATGGCGAAATGGTGGTCGCAAACGAGAGCGGCGTGGCCGAGTTCTCACTTCTGCAAGCGGACCTCAGCGATGGACGCATCGACCGCTTCGTCTACTACGCCTTCGATTGTCTCTTTCTCGACGGACAGGATTTGCGCCAAACCCCGCTCGTTCGACGAAAGGAGCTTCTCGAGAAGCTGATCGGAGCCGAAGGCGGCGCCGTCCGCTACAGCGCGCATTTCGAGGAGGACGGCAAGCTTGTGCTGCAGCGCGCCTGCGCGCTTGGTCTCGAAGGCATCATCTCAAAGGCCAGCCAGTCTGTCTACGTCTCGGGCCGCGGCAAGAGCTGGGTGAAGGCCAAGTGTTCAGCTCAGCAGGAATTCGTGATCGCCGGCTACGTCCCCTCGTCCACCGGGCGCAACGCGATCGGCTCGCTGTCGCTTGGCGTCTACGACGGCAAGGACCTGCGTTACGTCGGACGCGTCGGCACCGGCTTTTCTTCAGGCGTCGCTGGCGCTCTGTTTACGCGTCTCGACGCGACGCGCCTTCGCTCCAGTCCGTTCGCCAAGCCGCTCAGCACGGCGGAGGCGCGTCAGGTCCGCTATGTTAGGCCCGAACTCATCGCCCAAATCGATTTCCGTGGCTGGACCGGTGACGGCCTCTTGCGTCAGGCGTCTTTTCAGGGCCTGCGCGATGATAAGCCGGCGCATGAGGTTGTGAGTGAGACGACCATGGCCACGAACGCCGCACCCGAACTCCCGAAGAGCAGCGTTACCCTGACCCATCCCGATCGCGTCTATTGGCCCGATGTCGGCGTTACCAAGGAAGGCTTAGCCGATTACTATGCCGAGGCTTGGCCTTTCATGAAGCCGCTCCTCGTCGGCCGCGCGCTGGCCCTCGTGCGTTGTCCGGACGGGATCGGCGGACAGACGTTCTTCCAGAAGCATGCGTGGAAGGGGCTCAACCGCAATATCGCCCTCGTCAAGGACCCCAAGGAGCCGGAAGCGCTGATCAGCATTCGCGACTTCGACGGCCTCATGGCGCTTGTGCAGTCGGCGGCGCTCGAAATTCATCCCTGGGGATCGACCGTCACCGACTGGGAGCGGCCGGACATGATCGTCATGGATCTCGACCCGGGCGAGGACGTGGCCTGGACGTCCATGATCGCCGCGGCGGAAGAGGTTCGCGCCCGGTTGAAGAACGCGGGCCTCGCGGCGTTCGTCAAGACCTCGGGCGGCAAGGGGTTGCACGTGGTCGCGCCGGTCAAGCCAAAAGCGGAATGGCCGGCGGTCAAGGCCTTCACCAAATCGATCGCCGACTCCATGGCCGGCGACACTCCGGACCGCTACGTCTCGACGATCCCCAAGGCGCGGCGGCACGGCAAGATCCTGATCGATTATCTGCGCAACCAGCGCGGCATGACGGCGGTCGCCGCGTATTCGACCCGCGCCCGCCCGGGCGCTGCAGTTTCGATGCCCCTCGCCTGGGGAGAGCTCACGTCCGAAATCGGGCCAGCCTATTTCACCACCCGCAACGCGCCCGCGCGCCTCTCTTCGTCCGCCGATCCGTGGGCGGATTTCCGCGCCGGGGCCGCGCCGATCGAGGAAGAGCGCAAGAAAGCCAAGCCAACCCGGAAGCGGTGAAAAGGGCGGGCGTTCGCTAGCGCCCCTTGGGCTTTTTGGCGCTTGCCACGCTTCGCCGCAAAGCGTCCATGATGTTGATGACGTTGCTCGGGGCTTCAAATTCGGGCCCGGCCTTCGGCTTCGCCTTGGCGCTTTTTGCGCCCTTCTTTTTCGCGGCGATAATCTCGAGCAATCCCGCTTGCACTGGATCGGCGACCATGTCCGAGCTCCAGGCTTTCTTGCGCGACTTGATGAGGTCGCCGATCAGGCGCATCAGGTCGGCGTCTGGCTTCACGTCACGGATTGCGCCGAAATATTCACTGGGATCGCGCACTTCATCGCCAAAGCGCAGCGTCCAAAGCACGATCCCATTGTCTCGCGGCTTCAGGATCACCGGCCGTTCGCGCCGATTGAGGACCAGGCGCGATACGCCGACCATCTCGGTAGAGCGCATCGCGTCGCGAATGACGCAATAGGCCTCTTCTCCGATGGGATCGTCGGGGGTCAGGTAGTAGGGCGTGTCATACCAGATCCAGTCGATGCTCTCGGCGGCGACGAAACTCTGGATGTCGATCGTGCGGGCGCTTTCAAGCGCGACGGATTCCAGTTCGTCGTCCTCGAGCAGGACATAGTCGTCTTCGCCACGCGCGTAACCTTTGACCTCGTTGGCCTCATCGACCGGCTTGCCGGTTTCGGCGTCGACATAGTGGCTCTGGATTCGATTGCCGGTCCGGCGGTTCAACACGTGGAACCGAACCTTTTCCTCCTCGCTCGTCGCCGACATCATCGCCACCGGACAGGTGACGAGACTGAGCTTCATGTAACCTTTCCAGAAGGGGCGCGCGGCCATCGAAAGGTCCTTCCGTAACTCCGTCATAGCGCGGACCCGTCGGCGCTCCTGAGACTGTCAATCTTTCCAGTCTCGCGCCAGCCTGTCGCTTGCATACTGCGAAACGGAATCACGGAGAATTTTGTTCCGGTTGCGTGCAATTTATCCTGATGCCCGCAGTGGTTTGACAGGGATTCAAGGGATGATGGGGCCGATCAAAGGCGCGTGTCAGTCGGAAGCGCCGAAAAGCAGTCGCGGCGAACGTCGGGGCGCCCATCAGGAGCAGGACCGCATGATGACGAAGATCGATTGTCTGATCGAGGTCGCCAAAAAACTGAAAGAAGCCCGCAACCTCGGGGAACGCTGCTCGGATCGAGCGCTGCTTTATTTCATCGACATGACCCTCGCTCATGTCTGCGAGCAGCTCGACGTGCGCTCGGAAGCCAAAGGCGCCGAGGACAATCACGCAAACCCGGTCAAAGTGGCTGCCTGAGGACGTTCGGAAGGGTCCCGCCTCCGGCCAAAGGACCGACCTCCGCCAACCTCTATCGACCTAGAGGTTTGGCCAGTGTCAGGCCCCCAAAGGGCGGTCCAACGCCTCGGACACCCGGGCGATCCGGCTGAAGCTTGATCGGGGCGCGTCGTAAGCGAATTTGCGCGACGATCGCGAACGCCCGGGTGAACTTAACAGAGCTGTGGCGAGGCAGTGACCTCGCGATAGCCCCTCAGTTTCAAAAAAAACGCACCGCCTGTACACAGGGACGCCGTTCGGGCACAAGCGCCGCCGTCCTTCACGCATACGGGACCTCGGCCTTCCGGGAATTTTCATGGCTCGCGACTCGGCGCTCAACGTCTCGGTCGGGATTATCGCCGCGGTCATGGTTTGCGTCGCCGCCTCTCAGGCGAGCGATGTGTTTGCGCCCTTGGCCCTGGCTTTGTTCATCATCGCTCTGGTTTGGCCTTTGCAGTCCTGGTTGCACGCTCGAATGCCGGCGCTGCTCGCGCTCGCCATCACGATGACTGTGACCGTCGCGGTGTGTATCGCCTTCGCTTCGCTTGTCGCATGGGGCTTTGGGCGGGTGGGAGTGGCTCTGGTCGCCGATTCCGCACGCTACCAGGCGCTCTACGAGAGCGCCATCGACTGGCTTGAGGAGCGCGGCATTTCGGTCGCGGGGCTGTGGAGCGAGCACTTCAACGTCGGTTGGCTCGTCCATTGGGCGGGCCAAATCACCGGCCGCGTCAACACCACCCTGACATTCTGGCTGATCGCTCTTCTGTACGTCATCTTAGGCTTGATGGAAGTCGACGACTTGCACCGGCGCGCAAAGACTTTTCTCCGGCCAGAAACCTCTGAGATCCTTCGGCAAGGAACCGCCGCCACGGCGGTGAAGCTCCGCAAATATATGGAAGTCCGCACGCTAATGAGCGTGGCGACTGGCGTTCTCGTCGGCGCGTTCGCCGGGATCGCCGGATTGCCGTTCGCGCTCGAATGGGGCGTGATCGCGTTCGCACTCAACTACATTCCGTTCATCGGGCCGTTTGTCGCCACCCTGTTTCCGACCTTGTTGGCGATGACGCAATTCCAGTCATGGGAAGCGGTCGTCGGGGTTTTCGTCTGCCTCAACATCATCCAGTTCGTGGTCGGCAGCTATATCGAGCCGCGGGTGTCCGGCGCCGTGCTCGCGATGTCGCCCACGGTCGTGTTGCTCGCCGTCTTCTTGTGGACGTACCTTTGGGGCCTGTTCGGCGCGTTCATCGGCGTCCCGATCGTCATCGCGATCGTCACCTTCTGCGGCTATCATCCCTCCAGCCGCTGGATTGCTGATGTGCTCGGCGGGCCGATGGAAAAGAAGCCGCTGGGGCAGAGCTAATCGCCGTCGCCCTCCTCCGCGGCGGCGAGATCGAATTTCGGGTCGGCGCCATTAATCGCGAGGTCCCCGCTTGGGCCGAGGCCAAGCGCGTGGACATAGAAATGCGTTGGCTTGCTGTCCGGCGCCATCACCGGTGACGGCGCGGAGGCGATCTTGAGCTCGCCACAGGCGCCGATCCAATCGACATGGCGATGGCCGTGCATGACGACGACACGATTGGCGTAGGGCTCAAGGATGCGCTGAAACCAGCTGCCGTTGACCAGCGCCGTCCCGATCCGCTCGGAAAAGGCGGCGACCGGCATCGGATATTCGATCAAATGATGATGCAGCGCGACGATCCATCGGGCCTTGGGATAACGATCGAGCGCCGCGGTGAGCCGGCGGGCTTGTCCTGCCGGAATCATTCCGAGCGCATTGGTGAACGAGAAATTCGTGTCGGCGTTCGAATTGAGTAACGCCACCCCGAGGCCATCATCCTGCGCTGGCGGAAGAATGAGTGGAAAAAGCTCGTCCCAGAAGCGCGCAAGGCGGTTCGATAGCCGAAGGCCGCCCTGATCCGCGAAGGCCTGGATCGCTTCGCGCTGCGGCGCAAGCGCGGCCGCAAGCGTGAAGCCCGGCTCCGCGGCCCCCGCGCTCATGACCCGCAAACGATCGGCGCCAAAGGCGGCCATCGCGGACAGCGCGCGCATCTTGCGCAACGTTTTCGCTGGGCTGAACGGCAGATCGAGACGGGCCGGGTTGGCGCGATCGACGACATTGACGTCGTGATTCCCGGGCAAGATGAGCATCCGGCTTGCAAGCTCCGGATGGCCCGCGAGGATGTCGAAGAATTCCGCCCACTCGCCGGAGCGCCCGGCGTCGGTCATGTCCCCTGTGATGAGGATGAGGTCCAGTCGCCGGGCGGCGTGCTCGGCCTCGAGGCAAGCCATGACTCGCCTTACGCGCTCGTTGCCGCGGGGCCCGCCGCGCCCGCTCTCGATCCTGAAGCCGTAACGCTCGCCGACGATATGGATGTCGGACAGATGGGCCACTCGCCAAACCCGGCCGCCTGACGGCGCGGCGTCGAAAGCTTCGAGGTCAAGCGGCTGATCCATGGCGGCGTCGGCGAAGCCCCAGATGAGCGAAGCCGCCGCCAGGTAAGCCGACATGACGACAACGGCGTTGGCGAGCGTCGGCACGATCAGCTGATGCGGGACCGCGAGATCCGGCGCCGATCCGATCCATCTCGTCGCGGGCCAGACAAAAGCCGCGACCAGCGCCGCGACGACGGCGAGAAGGATGCCAGCGCCGGCGCAGCTCAAGGCCCGCATGCGCGCCAGCTCCGCTCCGCTGCCGGGCCTGAAGGCTCGTTCGGCCAGATGCCGGATCGCCTCGCGGCACAAGGCGTATCCGGGCTGAACGCCCAGCGCGTTGAGCGCCCAGAAGTTGGCTTCGGCCACGCGAAACAACGGACGCCAGCCGAACCAACCCACGGCGACGATCGCGAGGAGCAGGAGCGCGGCGCCGATTCCGTACAATTCCACGACTCTGGAGAAGACGCCGCCGACCCATGCGGTCACGATGAGCGGCGCGAGGCCCAGGATCGCCGCCGGCAGCACGATCGAGACGATCCATGCGAGCAGAAGCTTCGTCAGGCTGATTTCGGCCAGGAGGCCGCCCGCTATCGCCAGAAGCGACTTCTGCTTCGGGCTCGAGACGTCATCCTCCGCGTCGCCGTCGCGCGGATCGAGGATCGGCCTCCCGGCAGCGGGGTCGGGGCGTGCAAGCTCGGAGTTGGCGCTCGAGGGGGAAACGTCGGGCGCTCGCATTGCGTCAGGCAAACAGAATTTCCGGGGGCGTTAAAGCTCCATAGCATGCTGTGCTTTCGCGCGGTAGCGAGGCTTCTCGGCGGGCGAGTGCCCATTCATCTTGCATTCAAGCTGAGCGTCCACAATCGGAGCGTTCGGAGGATGCATCTCATGTTTCGCAAGCTCGTTTTGTCTCTCGCCGCGGCGGCGGGAATGATCTCTCAGCTCGTCCTTCCCGCGGAAGCGGCGATCGGCGTTGGCGCCTTCGAGGCGCCGGCCGCGCTCGCCGAAAGCTCGCCGGTCGAACAAGCGCAGTTCGTCTGGGGCGGAAGGAATTACTGCTGGTACAATTCAGCCTGGCGCGGAGCGGGCTGGTACTGGTGCGGCTACGCGTGGCGGCGCGGGATCGGCTGGGGCGGCGCCGCCGGCTGGCATAACTGGAACCATCGTAACGTCCACGTCAATCGGAATGTCCACGTCAATCGCAACGTGCATGTCAATCGGAACGTCCACGTCAACCGGAACGTCCACGTCCACAGGCCTCCGGTTCACCACAGGCCGCCTGCTCATCGCCCCGGTCACGGCGCCAACAGGCCTGGCCACGGGGGCGGTCATCGGCCAGGTGGCGGCGGACATCGCGGCGGAGGCCATCGGGCTGGCGGCGGCGCCCACCGCCGCTGATCGTCCAGACCGGGATCCGGTCGCGGGGGACGGCTTTCCTGATCGTTGCGCGGCAAGCCGCTGGGCTATAAGCACGGCCGCGTTGTCGTAAGAGGATTCGCTTTGGCTCGATCCACCGCTCTCCCGCCGACGCGCAGACGCGTGCGCGCGCTCGTCGGTGCTTTTGCGCTCGCCCTGCTCGCGGCGGGCTGCAATCAGGAGGCGAAGACCGAGCCGCCGCAGCCGCGTCCGGTCCGCACCGTCACCGTCGAAAAGGGCGAAGTCGGCGATGCGGTCCAGCTCACCGGGGATATCCGCGCGGAAAACGAGGTGACCCTCGCTTTCCGCGTCGGCGGACGGATCATCGAGCGGAAGGGCGGGGTCGGCGACAAGGTCGAGCCGGACCAGGTGCTGGCGAAGCTCGATCCGCAGGATGAGCTCAATGGCGTGCGCTCGGCGCAGGCGGGGCTCAACGCCGCGCGCGGCCAGGAGGTCGAGGCGCAGAACAATTTCGATCGCCAGAACCACCTGATGGAGCGCGGCTTCACCACGCGGGCGATTTTCGATTCCGCGAAGCAGGCGCTGCAGACGGCCCAGGCGCGAGTGGACGACGCGACCGCCCAACTCGATATCGCTCAGGACAGATTGAGCTTCACCGAGCTCAAAGCCAACGTTGAGGGGACGATCACCGCCCGCTCCGCGGAATCTGGCCAGGTGGTGCAGGCGGGACAGCCGATCTTCACCATCGCTCGGACGGACGGGCGCGACGCGGTGTTCGACGTTCCGGCCCAGGTTCTCCGCGCCGCGCCGCCGGATGCGATCGTCACCATAGCGCTCGCCGACGACCCGTCGGTCACCGCAAAGGCGCGGGTGCGAACCGTCTCGCCGCAGGCCGATCCGGTCACCCGCACGTTTCAGGTCAGGCTCGGCTTAATCGATCATCCCGAGGCCATGCGCCTCGGCGCCACGGTGACCGGGCGCCTGCAACTGGAGGGCGGAGCGGGCATCTCGATCCCTGCGAGCGCGCTGACCTCGATCGATCGCCAGCCCGCGGTTTGGATCGTCGATCCCGCGAACCTCACGGTCGCGCTGCGCAATGTTGAGGTGCAGCGGTTCGATCCGGCCTCCGCAGTGATTTCACAGGGACTCGAGCCCGGCGATGTCGTGGTGACGGCGGGCGTGCAGGCGCTGCACCCGGGCCAGAAGGTCCGGCTGCTCGGAGCGGCTTCGTGAGCGGACTCAATCTGTCCGATTGGGCGCTGAAGCATCGCTCCTTCATCGTCTTCATCATGATCGCGGCGACGCTCGCCGGCGTCGCCTCCTTTCTCAGTCTGGGCCGCGCCGAGGACCCGCCCTTCACCTTTCGCACCATGATCGTCCAGGCTGGATGGCCGGGCGCGACGATGGACGACACGCTGCAGCAGGTCACCGAACGGCTCGAGCGCAAGTTGCAGGAGACGCGCGGGCTCGATTTCCTGCGCAGCTACACCATCCCCGGCCGGACGACGATCTTCGTCAATCTCAAGGGATCGACAAAAGCTTCGGAAGTGCCGGACATCTGGTATCAGGTGCGCAAGAATATCGGCGACATCCGCGCCACGCTGCCTGCAGGCGTAGTCGGACCCGGCTTCAACGACGACTTCGGCGACACGTTCGGATTGATCTACGGCTTTACCGCCGACGGCTTCACCCACCGCGAATTGCGCGACGACGTCGAGGATATCCGCTCGCGCCTCTTGCAGGTTCCGGACGTGTCGAAGATCGAGCTTCTCGGCGCGCAGGATGAGCAGATCTATGTCGAGTTTTCGACCCAGGAGCTGGCCGGCCTCGGCATTGACCGCGCGGCGTTGATCGCCGCGCTGAGGGCCCAGAACGCAGTCAGCCCGGCGGGCGCGCTCGAGACCGGCGACGAGAAGATCTTGCTTCGCGTTTCCGGCGCCTTCGGGTCGGAAGCGGACCTTCTCAATCTCAATTTCCTGTCCAACGGCCGACTGATCCGGCTGCGCGACATCGCGACCGTCAGGCGCGGCTATTCCGATCCGCCCCAGCCGATGTTCCGCGTCAACGGCAAGTCGGCGATCGGCCTCGCTATCGCCATGCGCGACGGCGGCGACATTCTGACGCTCGGCCGCAACGTGAAAAAGGCGATCGACCAGAGCGTCGCCAACCTGCCGCTCGGCATCGATGCGTCGCTGGTGTCCGACCAGCCGGTCGTCGTCCAGACCGCTATCGGCGAGTTCATGGAATCGCTGTGGCAGGCGATCGCCATCATCATGGCGGTGAGCATCATCAGCCTTGGCTTGAGGCCGGGCTCGGTGGTGGCGCTGACGATTCCGCTCACGATCGCGATCGTGTTTCCGATCATGCAGGCGATGCATATCGACCTCCAGCGCATCTCGCTTGGCGCGCTCATCATTTCCTTGAGCCTGCTCGTCGACAGCGCCATGACCACCATCGACGTGATGACGACGCGCCTTGCCCAAGGCGACAGCAAGGAAGAAGCCGCCTCCTTCGCCTATAAGACGCTAGCGCTGCCAATGCTGACCGGCACCTTCGTGACCATCGCCGGGTTCGTGCCGATCGGTTTCGCCCGCAGCGCCGCCGGCGAATATACGTTCTCGATCTTCGCCGTCGTGACGATCGCGCTTGTCGTCTCCTGGTTCGTCGCAGTGCTGTTCGCGCCGTTGCTCGGCGTCTGGCTATTGAAGAAGCCGGAGAACGCCACTACTGCGCAGACCAATTTCGTCATGCGCACGTTCCGTTCGATCCTGCTCGGCGCGATGCGGCTGCGCTGGATCACCATCGCCATCACGCTCGCCTGCTTCGTCGCAGCGCTGCTCGCGCTCCCTTACGTGCCACGGCAGTTCTTTCCGGCCTCCGACCGCCCCGAGCTGGTGGTGGATCTGACCCTGCCGCAGAATGCCTCGCTCTTCGCGAGCCAGGACGCCTCGGCCAAGCTCGACGTCATGCTGAAAGACGATCCCGACGTGGCCAGTTGGAGCACTTATGTCGGACGCGGCGCGATCCGCTTCTACCTGCCGCTGGACGTCAAGCTGCCCAACGATTTCTTCTCGCAAGTCGTGGTGATCGCCAAGGACGTCGCGGCGCGCGACCGGCTGCACGCGAAGCTCGAGAAGGCGCTGGCCGAGCAGCTGCCGAGCGCAGTCACGCGCGTGTCGCCGCTCGAGCTCGGACCGCCGGTCGGCTGGCCGGTGCAATATCGGGTGAGCGGCCCGGACCCGGCGCAAGTGCGGGGGATTGCGCTCAAGCTTGGTCAGACGATGGGCGAAAACTCAAATCTGAGGCTGGTTAATTTCGACTGGATGGAGCCGTCGCGCGAGGTCCGAGTCCGCATCGATCAGGATCAGGCGCGGCTGCTTGGGCTGAGTTCGCAGGCGCTGTCTGAAACTCTGAACGCCGTCATGTCGGGGACGCCGATCACGCAAGTCCGCGACGGCATCTATCTGATCAATGTCGTCGCGCGCGCCAATGACGAACAGCGCGTCTCGCTGTCGACCCTGCGCTCGCTGCAACTGCCGCTGCCTGGCGGACGCACCGTGCCGCTCAGCCAGGTGGCGACGTTCGATTTCGATCAGGAATTTCCGCTGATCTGGCGGCGCGATCGCGTCCCCACCCTCACGGCGCAAGCGGACGTGCGCGCCGACGCGACGCCGGAAGGCGCGGTCGCCTCGCTCAAACCGGGAATCGAGAAACTCGAGGCGAGCCTGCCGAGCGGCTATCACATCGCAACCGGCGGCACGGTCGAGGAGAGCGCGCAATCGCAGGCGTCCGTGTTCGCGCTGCTGCCGGCCGCGCTGTTTCTGATGCTCCTGTTCCTGATGGCGCAATTGCACAGCTTCGGGCGCGTGGCGCTGGTGGTGGCGACCGTGCCGCTCGGATTGATCGGCATTGTTCTCGCGCTCTTGCTCGCCAACCGGCCGCTCGGATTCGTGGCGATTCTGGGGATTCTCGCATTGGTCGGCATGATCGCGCGCAACGCCGTCATCCTGATCGATCAGATCGAGACTGAGCGCTCGCAGGGACGCGACATTTGGACTGCCGTTGTCGAGGCGACGCTCTCGCGCTTCCGCCCGATCATGCTGACTGCGGTCTCGACTGTGCTGGGCCTGATTCCGATTGCGCCGACCGTGTTCTGGGGGCCGATGGCCTTCGCCATCATGGGCGGACTTTTCGTCGCCACCCTGCTGACCCTCTTGGTGCTGCCGGTCTTCTACATCACGCTTTATTGCGCGACGCAGCCTGAGAAGGAGGCCGTCGCCTAGCGCCCTCCCTTCTCCCTCCGGGAGAAGGTGGCGCGCGCAGCGCGACGGATGCGGGCGCGTCGTCAAGACGAGGGCGCGCTTCGCGCGAACCCTTACCCCAACCCCTCTCCCGGAGGAGAGCGGGATCGTCGCAGGGAGACCGGCATGAAAACGCTCAAGGTCGGCGAGATCACCATCACCAGCCTCATTGAGCGCGACGGTCCCTGGCGCACGCCGGAGGTCATGTTCCCCGCCTATGATCCCGAGATCGGGCGCCGGCATCTCGCTGAGCTCGACCCCGTCGTGTTCGATCCCATGAGCGGCCGCATGGTGATCACCTACCAGTCGTTCCTCGTGCGCACGCCCAGGCACACAATTTTGATCGACACCTGCACCGGCGAGGACAAGGGCTACCCCGCCCCTTACGACTTCCCCAAGCAACCCTGGCTCGACAATTTGCGCGCCGCGGGCTTGGGCCTCGAGGACATCACCCACGTCTTTTGCACCCATCTGCATTTTGACCATTGCGGCTGGAATACGATGCTTCGCAATGGCCGATGGACGCCGACCTTCCCGAAGGCGAAATACATCTTTCACAAAGACGAATACGCCCATTGGGAGGGGGTCGCGGCGCGTGGGGAGTCGCCCCCCGGAATGCTGCAAGGCGCGATGCCGGGGAACTCGTGGAGCTACAATTGCCGACCGATCGTGGAGGCGGGACAGGCTCTCCTGGTCGACGAGAGCTTTCAGCTCGACGACAACTTCACGCTGATCCCGACGCCCGGCCACTCGCCATGTCATTGCTGCGTCAGGATCCGCTCTCAGGGCCAGGAGGCGGTCGTGACCGGCGATCTGATGCACCACGCGCTGCAATGCCGGGAGCCCGATTGGTCGACGATCTTCGACTTTGACCCCGTACAGGCGGCGCAATCGCGCCGGCGCCTCTTGGGCCAAGTCGCCGACACGGCCACGCTGGTGCTGCCGATCCATTTCCCGAACCCCACCGTCGGCCGGGTCGCGGCGGACGGCGACCGTTTCCGCTACACGTTTGTGCGGTAGTCCCTCGGGGGGAAGGAGGCCCGAAGTGCCGGATGAGGGCAGCGGCCGGAGGCGTCAAGCGCGCTTCGCGCGAACCCTCACCCCAACCCCTCTCCCGTAGGAGCGGAGATGGTCAAAAATATCCGACCGTGGTCCCGAGAATAATCACCACGGCGAGCGCCAGCAGGCCGCCGACAATCGACACCATCACGATGTCGAGATAGCTCTCGCGATGAGTTGAGTTGCAGACTGCAAGCAGCGTCACCACCGCGCCATTGTGCGGCAGGCTGTCCAGCGTTCCGGCGCCAATCACCGCCACGCGATGCAGGAGCCCGGGGTTGATGCCCTGCTCATGCGCGATCTTGAGATAAGTGCTGCCCAGCGCGTCAAGCGCGATCGTGAGGCCCCCTGAAGCGGAGCCGGTCAGGGAGGCTAGCACGTTGGTCGCGACCGCCAGCGAGACCAGCGGCCCGCCTTCGATGCCGAGCACCCAATCGCGCACCAGCGCGAATGCGGGAAGCGCCGCGACGACCGATCCGAAGCCGACCAGGCTGGCGACGCTCAGCACCGGCAAGACCGACGCGTTGGCGCCCGCGTCCATGCTGTCGCGCAACGCCGGCAGGCGCCGATAGTTGATCGCGATGAGCACAACGATCGCGACCGCAAGCGCGGTCACCACCGCCCAGACGCCGCCGACCGCGGCGAGAGAGGTCGAGCCCCATTCCTTGCCCGCAAGAAAAAACGCGTCCATGCGCGGCAGGACGAACAGCGACATGAGGAGATTGACCGCGACGACAATGACGAGCGGCAGCGCCGCGAGCGCAATCGGGGGCCCAACGTCGCTCGGCCTCCCATGGATCGCTTCAGGGGGATCGAACGTGCTTGCGGTCGTGGCCCGCTCGCGCACCAGAAGATCCTCGGCCGCATTCTCTCGCGGAACATCGGCCCCATAGCCTTCGCCCTCGGCGCGCGCGCTCCGCTCGGCTCGCCCGAGCCACCACATGCCGAAGCCGAACATCACGAGCGCGGCGATGAATCCAAGACCCGGCGCGGCGAAGGGCGTGGTGCCGAAGAACGGCATCGGGATTGCGTTCTGAATCGCGGGCGTTCCGGGCAGCGCCGACATGGTGAAGGTCGTGGTGCCAAGCGCGATCGCCGCCGGCATCAGGCGCCTCGGAATCGCCGCCGTGCGAAACAATTGATGCGCCATCGGCGCGATGACAAAGAAGGCGACGAACAGGCTCACGCCACCGTAGGTGACGATCGCGCCGGCGAGCACGACTGCGAGCACCGCGCGCTCATGGCCGAGACGCTCGGTCATATACTTTGCGATCGAGCTCACCGAGCCCGAGTCCTCCATGAGCTTCCCGAACAGGGCGCCGAGGAGAAAGATCGGGAAGAACTGCATGACGAATTGCGCAGCGCTCGCCATGAAGGTCTGCGTCCAATGCGCGAGCAGCGGCTCGCCTGCCAATGCGGCAGCAAGGATCGCGGCGGCGGGCGCCAGAAGCAGGATGCTCCAGCCGCGGTAGGCAAGCCAGATCAGCAGCCCGAGGGCAATGAGAATGCCGAGCAGTCCCATGCCTCAGACCCCTTCGAGCAGGACGTCGATGTCGAGAGTCGAGCGCTTGCCGAGATCCATCCCGTGATCGTCCAGAAACGCCTGCGCGGCCTTGCGGCCCTCGTCGCGCAGGAATGAGAAGAATTGCCATTCCGCATTGAGCTTCGACGATGCGCCGAGCTCGGTCATGATGCTGTTCCTGACGACATGCACGCGCATCTCGGTCCAGAGCCTGCCCTCGCCGTCGCCCGGATCGGCGACCTTGCGCAGGAGCGCCATCATCCTGAGCTCCTTCAGGACGACAGCGTTGAACGACACCTCGTTCAGGCGGTTCAGGATGTCGGATGCGCTGCGCGGAACGCCCGGGCGCTCGATCGGGTTGATGGGAACGAGAATTGTGTCCTGCGACTTGCACTCGCGGACGAGCGGGGTCAGCGTCGGATTGCCGGAATAGCCGCCGTCCCAATAGGCCTCGCCATCGATCTCGATCGCCTGGAACATCGTCGGCAGACATGCCGAGGCGAGCAGGACATCGGGCGTCACGGCGTCGTTCTTGAACACCTTGCCGCGGCCCGTGCGCACATTGGTCGCCGTGATGAACAGATGGATCGGCGACTGCGCCAGGACCTTGAAATCGATGGCTTCCGCAAGAATCTCGCGCAAGGGATTCTTGCCCATCGGATTGACGTCATAGGGCGAGACCAGGCGCGACATGAGATCCATCGCGACATACATCGGCGAGGAATCGAGCGTCCAGCGCCCGAGCAGCACGTCGAGCGGTCCGCGCTGGAACGGACTGAAACGAGCAGCGTCCGACACGCGGCGCCAGAAGGCTCCAAGCGCCTCGCGCGCGCCCGCCGCCCCGCCCTTCTGATGACCGTAGACCAGCACCGCGGCGTTCATGGCGCCGGCGGAGGTGCCGGAAATGCCGTCGATCGTAAGCCAGGGCTCCTCGAGCAGGCGGTCGAGGACGCCCCAGGTGAAGGCGCCGTGCGACCCGCCTCCCTGCAGGGCGAGATCGATCAGGACGGGCTTACGTGTTATCGGCTTGGCTTCAGTCGGCATCTCGTGAACCTCGAACGTCGGGACTGGCTTAGCGCCGTCTTGTGACACGCCGCTTTCGGACGAAGCGCAAAGCGCTGGGCGCGCCAAGCCGCGACGCGTGAGGCGCGAGGATCAAGCGGCCGGCTTCGCTATTGATTTTATGCGCGGCCCAAGACTTTCGCAGCGTCAGATCAGACGCCGCCGCGTTATTGAGATAGACTCGGCGCCGCCGAGGCGTAAACAGTTTTGCGCTCCATCGCAAATCGGACGGACAATGACCGACCCAAACAACTTTCTTGACCCGGGGGCGGAGCCGGAGCTGGAACCGGAGCTCGAACATGCTCGGGATCCATTCTTCTCGATGGCCACGCTGTTACGCAACCTGCCTTTTATGGCGGCGCTGGCGCTGGCGATATTCGGGGTGGCCTACAGCAACTTCTCCGGCCACACGATTAACGGCTTTTGGGAGTTCCTGGCGATCGCGATGGCGCTTGTCTGCATCGCCACCGGATGGCCGAATGCGCCCGAGCGCAAGACGCGGTTCCACCTGGTTTGGACCCAGGTCGCGCACTGGGTGACAATCCTGGTGGCGATGAACCTCGTGCTTCTGCCAGGATTTCAACAAGTGCTGCCCGTGCAAGCCGCGGGTCTGGTGCTGCTGTTGTTGCTCGGCGTTGGAACGTTCCTCGCCGGCATCAACATGATGTCGCTCCGCATCTGCTTTCTCGGCGCCGCGATGGCGTTGTCCATTCCGGCCATGACTTGGCTCAAACAGGCCTCGCTGCTCTTGGTCTTGGCTGGCGTCGCGGTTGCGGGCCTCGCCATCGCCTTCTGGCCGCGGGGCAAGAAGAGCGCGGCGTGAGCTAAGGCCGAGATCGCCCTGAATGTGCGTCCGCTCGATCGTAGAGATCGTCAGACGACCGCGGCGGCGCTGACGATGTCGGACTTGGTGCTTTGCACGATGGCGAAAAGTTCTCCCTGCTCCCTAGCAGGCACACTGAACTTGTCGAGCGTGTCCTGAAAGTCCTTGCAGAAGGCCGTCCATTCCGCATCCGTGATCTTGAGGTTGACGTGCGAGTCGGCCATTGAACGACCCGTATATTTCTGGGGTCCGCCGGTCGCCCAACCGACCATCTCGGTGACGAGGTACTTGAAACCCGCCTTTCCGACCCGGTGATGGGCCTCGTCTACCAGCAGATTCGAGTTCAAGGCTGGGTCGATCATGATGCGGTCGATGAAATCGTCGACCACGCTGGCGATGGCGTAGACGCCGCCAAGGCGGTCGTAGAGCGATGGTGCGGGGTTCTCTGTGCTCATGGTCGGTGCTCTGACCACTAGACCGACGTTCGCCAAATGACGACTGCGTCGCAACTTAAGAGTGTTCCGATAGCAAGACTTTAGCAAGACTGAAATGTCGTCGAGACGCCGCCGAAGCTTGTAGATATGTGCGGATCGGGCCGCTGGTCGGTCAGGCTTCGACGTAATCGCACCGAAATCCATCGTCCCAACGCTTGATGCGCCCGATCGACGGCGACGGGAAATGAGCCATGCAGCATAGGGTGCGCGTGTCGCAATATCGTTCGAGAAAGCTGCGGCGCGTCTTGGCCGCTGCATTCCCATCGACATCGAAACGCGGGGACAGTTCGGGATAGCGCGTCTGCAGCGGCGAATGGATGAGGTCCCCGGGCATGACCGCATCGTCGCTATTCCGCCCGAAGCAAACCGCAACGTGGTGGGGCGTGTGTCCTGGAGTGGGCAAAAGGCGCACATGGTCGTCAAGCGCATGGTCGTCGCGCACCCATTCGGCCCGCCCGGCTTCCACGACCGGAAGCACGCTATCGCCGAAATGCGGCAAAGGCGTTTTGGCGTGTTCCCCGGCCCAAAAGTCGAATTCGCCCTTCGAAATCAGATAGCGCGCGTTAGGGAAAGTCGGCGTCCAACGCTCGCCTTGCAGCTGCGTGTTCCAGCCGACATGATCGACATGCAGATGCGTGCACATGACGAAATCGATATCATCGACGCTCAAACCTATGGTGGCGAGCCCGCGCATGAAGGTTTCGTCGCGCTTCAGATTCCATTGCGGCCGCGCCGGCCTCGCCTTGTCGTTGCCGATGCAGGTGTCGACGAGCACATTGTGATGCGGCGTGCGCACGACATAGGATTGGAAACAGAACACCAGCCTGTCGTCTTGAGCGAGGGCTGTGGGCGCGAGCCAGTGGCGGTTCTCGTCGAGCAATTCCGGCGAGAGCGTAGGAAAGACGTCGAACACGGGCAGAAACGGCCCCTCTATCTCGATGATGCGCTGAATGCTGATGTCGCCGACGGTCAAAACATTGTTCATCGCGAATTCCCGCCGGCCTGCGCCTTGAGGCTATATCAGCAAAGATCCGATCCTTAGGCAACGCCTCCGGGTTCTTTGAGGAAGCCGGATTTTTCGGCCTCGCCTGGCCGTATGCCTGCCTTCCGGTCAATCACACGCCACACTTCCACTTCCCCTGCGCCTTTCACCTGGATGGTTCCGGTGGATTCGCACTTGAACTCAGCGCCGACCAAATCGTGGGTGCTGCGCGTGATCTGGATCGCCCCGCTTTGCCCATGGGATTCCATGCGGCTCGCCAGGTTCACTGTCTCGCCCCAGAGATCGTAGATGAACTTTTTGCGGCCGATCACGCCGGCGACCACCGGCCCGGAATTGACGCCGATGCGGAACGCAAGCGTCTCGCCGCCGAATGTCCGGCCCGCCACGGCTTCCCGCATGTCGAGAGCGAGTTGCACCAGAGCGAGCGCGTGGTCAGCCCGTTCGCGAGGCACGCCAGCGGCGACCATATAGCAGTCGCCGATGGTCTTGATCTTTTCGACGCCATGCTTCTCGACGAGATCGTCGAAGATAGAGAAAACCTCGTTGAGGAGATTGACCAAGCGGAGCGGGACCATCGTCGCGGCCATTGGGGTGAACCCGACAACATCGGCGAACAGGACGCTTGCAGACTCGTAGTGCGCGGCGATGGCGCTCTGGTCGGTCTTCAGCGCGTCCGAGATTTCCTTCGGCAGGATATTGAGAAGCAGCGTCTCCGAACGCTCCTGAAAGAAGTTTCGCTGCGCGACGAAATAGTAGAGCAGCGCGAAGACGACGGCGATCACGGCGCCGAGGTTCAACACGAAGAACCAGGTGACGAACGCCTCTGGCAGCGCGAGTGGCTTGAGCCAGGGCTCGAGAACCGCGCTCACAATCAGGAGCAGGAGGAAGCCCACGATCCAGAGCACCGTCTGGCGCAGATCCTCGACCAGAAGCGAGACGAGCGGACAGAGCGCCGCCCAGATGATCACCGCGCTCGAGTTCCTGAAGCCGCCAAGGCACATCGTGACAAGCCAGGGCAGCACGAGGGTCATGAGAAGCTGGATGAAGCGGTAGAGGCGAAGGTTGCGGGTCCAGGCGAACAGGGCCGTATTGATCGGCGTAGCGACCGAATAGATCGCTGGCGCGGCGCCGGCGAGCGGCGCCCCGGCGACGAAGTACACCACCGACCACAGGATCGTCATTGGCAAGACGCCGACGGCCATGAGGACCATCACCAGCCGCTGGAGCGCCGCGTCGCCGCTTTCATGGGGATCCGCGCCGACCCGTGCGGCCAAGGCGACCAGCTTCGCGGACGCGCCGGTCAGCCAACCGAACCGGCGGATGTCCGGCGCCTCGTCTCTCCCCATGGATTCCCCTCAGGCGACAGAACCTGGCGCCTCGTATATACATGCGGCGCCCGCCCTAACACAAAGGCCGCCATGTGAGACGTCCGCGGCGCGTTTCCGCGAAGGCGCGAGAACGTCCCCCCGTCCGACCGCGCGTCTCTATCGAATATACTCCGTCTCTCAGTTGGTTATGTGTTGAGCAAGTTGCCTTAGCGCGGCCCGGGAGGAAAACGATGAAGCGGCTTTATCAGCCCAAAGTCATTGCGTCCGGCCTGTTTGCCGGCCTGCTCGCCTCCCTCTCCGCCAGCGCCACGCGCCGGGGACACGATCTTTGAAAACGAATGGCAACAACACGATCGGAGAATACACCACCTCCGGGGTGACGGTGAACGCCGCGCTGATCTCGGGGCTGAACGATCCGGTGGGCATTGCCATATCTGGCCCCAGCCCCGAAGCCTCCACTTGGGCGAGATGCTGACCGGCTTCGCGGCCCTCGCCTTCGCCGGCTTTCGCCGGGCGCGGTCAAGAGCCATTTTGGAGTAACAGCCCGCGCTATCGAGCTCCGATCTGTTCGTCAATATGGGGCTGGCGCGATCGGAGGCCCTGCGCGGGGCTGTTGCGTATCGCAGATTTCTCGAATGTGATGTGTGACGCAGCGCACATCACATCTGCTCGTAATGCTGTATCGACATCGCGGCGTCGCCGGCGAATTCTTTGGCGTTCCGTTCTTTACAAACCGGCGAACGCGATGTGACGCGGGGGCCTTCACTGCAAACGCATGCAGGGAGCGCCCCTGAGCGCCTATAAAATAACTGGAGGAAACGATGCTTCAGATTGCCGTCATAAACGAGTCAACGGCTATCGGCGACACGGACGTTCAGAAAATGTTGCCGGCGTTTACTCAGCAGTGGAACAAAGATTTATTGCCAATATGGGGAGTGGACAACGCTGCTCTAACGTTTGTACCAAAATCAAAAAAACCAGCCCCGCGAACTTGGTGGGTAGTGTTTCTCGACGATAGCGATCAAGCGAACGCGCTCGCCTATCATGATCTTACCAACGAGGGCCTCCCGATTTCCAAGGTCTTCGTCAAGACCATTCTATCGGCCAAGGAAAGTGTCAGCGTCGGCGCCACCCATGAGATTTGCGAAATGGCCGTCGATCCATGGCTCAACAGCGCCTACCAGGACCCGCAGGGGATTTTTTGGGCCGGCGAGGTCGCCGACCCGGTCGAGGATGATCAGTATGGCTATAAGATCGGTTCCGTCCTGGTTACCGACTTCGTGACCCCCAACTGGTTTGCGCATCAGCACGCCACAAAGGCGATCGACCTAAAGAGCCACGCGAAAGCGGCCTTTGAGGTTCTGAGCGGCGGCTACGCGCAGAAGTTCGACTCAAACTCAGGGTGGGTGCAAGTGACTGGGGCGCTGGCGGCGAAAAGCGCGCGTGCGACGGCGCCCAGGGGCTCGCGCCGGGAACGTCGGGTCCGCCAATGGAAGAATTGGGTCAAGAGCGACGTAACCTGGCCGCACAAGAAATAGGAACGGATCCCAACCCCAACGGCGCGACTTGAATCGGCGGCGCTGGCCAGAACCGGCGCCGACCGATTGTCGCAGCCGTGTGAGCCCGCGGCTTTCGAGACGCGCTAAGGCGGGAAGCACGGATGTCGGGGAGAGGGGAGACATTCGTGACACAGCGTGACACGGGAGAGGGTTTTTTTATTTGGATCGCCATAACCTGTTGAAAAGCTGGATTCGGACGAATAAAACCAAATAAAGCCAGGGATGTTTATTTGGATTTGTTTGGTGGGATTTGGTTTTGCTTGGATTTATTTGGGTGCGGGGCGGCAGTTCGCCCCGATCGGCGGAGCCTTACCGGGTCGCGTATCCGGCCGCGGCAAGGGCGAGCGCAACCATGAGCAGCGCCAAGCCCGCCGCCGGCCATTCCCGCAAGCCGCGATCGGCCCGCTCGAACATGGGCCCGAGGGGCGCAAGGCCACGGAAGGCCGCCTCCTCGGCGACCACGATGTCACCGGCCGGAATCCCGGGAAGCTGATCCCCTATCGCCCGTAGGCCCGCGGCCAGCGCGGCGCCGACCAGCATCGGCCATACCGCGTCCCAGAGCTTCGCAGGCTCGAACGCCTCGGCCGGGCTACCGATAACGGGAAACATGAGCCAGGGAATGAGCAACGCGGCGGCCGCCAGCGCCGCCCATGACCCCAAGCGTCCGGACGTCGGGTCTCGGCGTTGTTCCTGGGGCGATCGCGCGAGGCGCATGACGACATGCAGCATCAGCGCCGTGGTGGCGGCGGTCGACAGCTGCGCGGCCACGCCCGCGGCGCCGTCGCCGAACAGGTCCTTGACTGTGAGCTTGGCGAGCGCGCCTCCGGTCAGCGGCAATCCGGCGAGGGTGAGCCCGAGCAGCCCCGCGACGATCAGCGCCGACGTTCGAGCGCGCCCTTCGAGCGCGGCGACCGCACTCAATGTCAGGAACAGAGCAGCCTTCACCAGCACATGGTTCGCCGCGTAGAACGCGACGTTCGTCGCCGCGCCCTGGTCGGCGCTCGCGAGCGCCATGCCGAGCGCGGCAGCGATCACACCCATTTGGCTGATGCTCGAATAGGCGAGCATTGTCTTCGGGTCGCGCTGCGTCACGCCGATCGCGACGCCGTAAAAGGCCGAGATAAATCCGAGCCAGACGAGCGCCTCGCCCCAGCCTGGGAAAGCCGCGCCTAAGGGGAGAAAGCGGACGAGGCCAATGACGCCGGCTTTGACGCCTGCGCCGCTCAACACCGCTGCGGCCGGGATGGGCGCCGCCGTATAGGTGAGCGGCATCCAGCCATGCAGAGGCACGAGGGCGATCTTCATGCCGAAGCCGAGGATGATCAGCGCGAGCGCCGCATCGCGCCACGGCGAAGCGGGCAACGCGGCGACGACGTCGCGAATTTGCACGCTGCCGCCCGGCTCGCCCGCCGCCAGCATGACGAAGGCGATCAGGAGAACCGCCTCGCCGAGGAGCGCAAACGCCATATAGACGGCGCCGGCGCGGCGCGATGCGGGGTCCTCGTCGTGCGCGACAAGGTAGTACGCGGGCACGCTGACCAGCGCATAGACGAGGTAGAAGGTCAGAAGGTCGGCGGCGATGAACACGCCGAGACTGCCGGCCATCGTCAGCAGCCAGGAGACCGCGAAGCGGTCGGCGTTCGGCCTCCCCTGCCCTTCCTTGAGAGCGACAATGCTGACGATGAGCCAGACAAGCGCCGCTGCGGCGAGCAGCAGGCCGCCCGGCTGATCGAGCCAGAGGCTGATGCGCAGCGCAGGCAGCTCGGCGCCGAACGGCGCGCTCCCGATCGCTAGCGTGGCCGCGCCAAGCGCGGGGAGCGCAGCGAGCGGCGTTATCGCGTACGCCAGGCCGCGCATTCCCGGGGTGAGGAAGGCGGCGAGAATCACGACTGGCGCGACCAACGTCGCGATCAGCAAGGTAGGCCCGAACTGCTGCGCCAGTACGCTCATCGCAGCGCAAAGCCTGCGGCCGGACGGCCGATCTGCAGGAAGGCGAAGAAGCTCGGCGGCGCGAATGCCAGCAAGAGAGCGACAAGCGCCAGAGCCAGCGCGACGCTCTCACGACTGCGCGCGGGCGCCTTCTTGAGTTGCGGGCCTTCGCCCGAAAGGGCCGGGGTGAGCACCCGATAGAGATAGCCGCCCGCGAGCAGCCCCCCCGCGGCCATGACGACCGCCCAGAGCCATTGGCCGGATGCGACCGAGGACTTCATCAACAGCCATTTGGCGGCGAAGCCGCCGGTCGGCGGCAGGCCCATGAGCGACAATCCGCCGAGGCCAAGCGCCAGGAACGTCACCGGCATTGCGCGAGCGGCGCCGCCGAGGTCCGCGATGCGGTCATGGCCGAGAGATTCGGCGATGAGGCCGGCGGAGAGGAACATCGCCGCCTTGGCGAAGGCGTGCGACAAGGCTTGCATCACGCCGCCGCTGAAGGCGTCCGTCGCCCAGGGTCCGTGGCCAAGCGGGAACATCAGGAACAGGTAGCCGATCTGCGCCACCGTCGAATAGGCGATGAGCAGCTTCAGCCGCGCCTGACGCAAAGCGAGCACGCTGCCGAACAGGATCGCGGCCGAACCGAGCGCGGCGAGGATCGTCCCCGGAATTGCGCCTGGGAGATCCGCCAACACGTCGAACCAGAGCCGGACGACGAGGAAGAACGATCCCTTGACCACGAGCCCTGAAAGCACGGCGCTCGCGGCGGCGGGCGCGTTGGCATGGGCGGGAGGCAGCCACAAATGCAGCGGAAACAGCGCAGTCTTCGCCAGCAGTCCCGCGGTCATCAGCCCGGCCGCCAACCAGACTGCAGGTTCGGGGCGAACAAGCGGAGCAAGGAGCGCGATGTCGAGCGTGCCATACGCGCCGTAGAACAAGGCTACGCCGAGCAGATAGAAGATCGAGCCGAACAGCGCGAATAGGAGATAGCGCAGCGCCGCGGCCAAAGTCTCCGGACGTCCGTCGAGACAAACCAGCGGAACCGCGGCAAAGGTAAGAAGCTCGAGCCCCACATAGAGATTGAAGAGATCCCCGCCCAGAAAGATCAGGCTCAACGCCGCCTGAATGCCCTGCAACAAGGTCCAGAAGACGAGCGGCGCGCGCTTTTCCTCAATTCCCGGCATTGCGAAATTGACCCGGGCGAACAGCGCCGCGGCTGGCGCGATCAGCCCGGCCGTCACGAGCATCACAGCGGAAAATCCGTCGGCCCGGAGCGCGATGCCCAAAGGCGGCGTATAACCGGCGAGCGTGTAGACGAGCGGCTGGCCGGAGCGCCACACGAGACAAGCGATGGCGACAGCGACCGCCAATTCCACCGGCATGAGGACGAGCGCAATCCATTCTGCGCGCCGGCCGCCGATCAGAAACGACAGCAGCACGCCAAGAGCGGGCAAGAGAATCGACAGCGCCAGCAGGCCCCCGCCGGCCGTCGCCGCGATGGCGGCGGAACCTGTCGTCATTCGGCCTTGGCTCCGTCGTCCGACGGTCTAGTCCAGGCGTCCGGGCGTAGCGTCGCCCGGCCGGCAGCCTCGAACAGCCGCAACACTAGCGCGACCGCGAGCGCGCTGGCCGCGAAGGCGACGACAATCCCGGTGATCACCATAGCTTGAGGCACGGGATCGGCCTGCAATCCGGCCGCCGCCCCTTTCCGGGCGACGATCCCGAACACAAGGAAAACGCCGCTGCCCATAAGATTGAAGGCGAGGATCTTGCGCAAAGGCTGGGGACTGGCGATGAGGCCATAGAGGCCGAGGCCGACAAGCGCCGCGCCGACAAGCCCCGCCAGCGTCGCCGAGGTCATTGTCGCGGCTCGCGTCGCGGCGGACCAGCGACCAGCATCGGGAGGGTCACGGCGATCGAAAGCACCATGAACGTCTCGATGAACAAGATAATGGGCTTGGCGAATCCAGGCGGATAGGCGAAAAATCCACCCGCGAAAATCGCCCCGGCGACGCCGGCGGCGAGAAACACAACCGGCCCCGCAATGAGCGCGAGCCGCAGCCAACGAGCGCTCGATTGCGGCGCCTCGGTCAGTCTCGCCATCATGACGATCATCCACATCGCGGCGAGAATGGCGCCGCCCTGAAACGCGCCGCCGGGCTCATCGGCGCCGACCCAGAAGACGTGAACGCCGACGAGGATGCCAAGCGGCGCCAAGATTTGCGCAAGAAAGGCGAGCGTCGGCTCGGGCCGCTCCGCGCGGGCCTCTCCCGGGGCGCCACCCCAATATCGGTCGGCGGCGAGCGACCACACGCCGACCACGGCCAGAACCAGCACCACCTTCTCGAGCATGGTGTCGAATGAGCGATAGGCAATCAGAACAGCGGTGACCGGATTGCCCAGACCGGTTTCAGGCAGGTGCTGCATCGATTGGGGAGCCAATGACGGGCCTTGATCGGGCAGCAGCAGCACGACTCCCGCAAGCGCCAGCGCGACAAGGATACACAGACCTGCGGCAAAGAGGCGCGGCGCGGCCCCGCTCAAGGATTTCTCGTCCTCCGCGTTCTCCGCTCCGCGGAGGCGCGCGGCCGCGCCGATGAGCAAAATCCCGGTCACGCCGCTGCCGATCGCCGCCTCCGTAAGCGCCACATCGACCGCAAACAGCCGTATCCAGACAAGCGACAACAACAGTCCATAGACGACGTAGCCGACCGTGGCCGCGAACGCCCCGCGCGCGAAAATGGTCCAAGCCGCGACCGCGAAGACCAGCAATGCGAGACCAATATCGAGCGCCTGCAGAACGCTCATGCGGCCGATCCCTTGCGCCGGACAGCGCGCCCAACGAGCTGCGCGGCGGTTGCACCCGCCAACTGCACGAGCGCCCAAATGGCGACGAGCTTGAGCGCCGCAAGCAGGCTGTCGCTGCGCGGCAAAAGGCCGAGCACGATAAGGCCGAGACCGAGATTGTCGGCTTTGGTCAGCGCGTGCAAGCGACTAAGAGCGTCAGGAAAGCGCAGCAAGCCCACTGTGCCGGCGAGAAAGAAAAAGACCCCGGCGCCGATCGCGGCGACGCTGAAGAGCTCAACAAAGACTCATCGGCCGTCCGCAGCGTCAGAATCCTCCACTGGCGCGGCGCTAAGGACGAAAGCCGCGGAAGCGAAGGCGGCGAGCAGCGCAAGCCCAAGCGCAACATCCTCGACCCCGCGCGCGCCCGTGGCCGCAGCAATCAGGAGGAGCGAGCCGATTCCCCCCGTGCCGATGAGTTGCGCCGCCATCATGCGATCGGCGTCCCCCGGTCCACTCAGGATGCGCACGAGGCCAACGGCCACTGTGAACAGGATCATGCCTGCCGTCGCGAGAAGAAAGTCAGTCAAAGCCGACCGCACGGATAAACAGCCGCTCTTCCGCCTTGAGATTGGCTGCGACGGGCTGGCCGATGTCGAGGCAGTGAACCAGAAGCGCGCCCTGTTCGTCTGTCCCGGTCGGCAGCGTCCCAGGCATCAGACTCGAGAGCGCGCAGAATGCGTTGCGCTCGCTCCCGGCCGGCAAACGCAACGGACAGGCGATGAACCCCGGCTTTAATTTCAAGTTCGGCTGGAGCGCTCGCCAAGCGACATCCGCTCCCGAAACCACCGACTGGCGTAAGAAACTCCCCGTTAGCAACGCCAGCGACGCGAGCCTGAACCGCGACGCCGTCGGCGGCAGGAAGCGCAAGCTGGTCCAAGTGGCGAGCGCCACGGCCGCGAGCCCAACCGGAAGATCGGTCGGCGCCCATCCCGAGATCATCAGCCAAAAGGCGAGAAAGAACGCCGCCCGCGCGGCCGCAGCCCGCGGAAGGCCCGCTGAGGAACTAGCCGTTGGAGCGCTCAATCGGACTTGCCCATCGCTCGAGCGGCTCGGCATCAGAAATGCTCAATCCCTGTGCTGCAACACAGCGCAGAGCTACCATCGATCCTTGCAAGGGGGAACAGGGATTGGCGCGCGCTGCGACTTCGAAGTGCGCGATCTCCGCTGTCTGCCGGCGGCGTCGAGCCTCTCGCCACGAACACGGACCTTCGGCCGTGTTCAATCCAGCGGGCAGCGCAGTGCAGTCCTCCGGCGCAGCGGCGGATCACTAAACTGATAGCGAGGAAGGACGATAGAGGCGGTTGATCGGACTTCATCGTCCGTGGCGACCAATCCGCGACGTGAATTGTCGGCAGTCGGCTCGCCCCAACTCGGTAACCTGTGAAGGGGGGCCACGATGACGGGCCCCCTTCGCATCTCGTTCGCGCCCCCCAAACGGGGCGAGTTTGAGCTATCAGCTCTTGGGAGCCTCGGCAGGGGCCGTCTTCATCGTCTTCATGTGGTGAGCCGAAGTCCTTGCGTGGTGCTTCGCGGCGCGCGCCTGGCGGCGGGTATGGCGCCGGTGCGATCCCTTAGTGCCATGAGTAGCCATGGGCTTCGCTTCGCTGGCGGCGGGAGCGGCCTGGGCGACCTGCTCTTGGGCCAACGCCGCAACGGGCGCGAGCGCGATCAAGGCGCCAAGGCCCATCGCGAGATACTTGTTGATCATTGCAGTTCCTCTTGAAGCGAGTCTTCCGACTCTTGTTTCGAACATCGTGTCTCTGCCCTCCCCATGCTGAATTGAAGATGAATGTCGAGTTTAACTGCCGTTCACCTAAAGCGGGCGCACGATATTGTCGCGCCGCGTCAAACTATTTTGACGGCATGGGCTCAACCGCAAGGCGCTTTCACATCCCGTTGGCGCCGCCTGTGCCGCGGATCGCTGGCGTTCTCCACTGCTGGAAGCTTAAGCCCGCTCGCGCCAATACATCATGTCCGCAGTAGTGATGTAGGTGTTTTAGCCGGCTGGATCGAATTGCGAATGTACATTGTTAGATTTCGCGCCATCTTCGTAGCAAATTGTGAACAGTGTTAGCTCACATTCCTCCACATTTCTGCGAGTTGCATCGGCTTTGCCGCGGTGGCTACCTGCGTTATCACTCTGCCATTTGTCTCTCAGGCCACTGTTGGAGCGGAGACGCAGGCCCGTCACGAAGCCCGATAACGGTCGTTCGTTTAGGGCGTGCACACGAGCCAATCGGGACGGAGGGAGGAACTGTCCGGGGACGACACGATCCGACTGCCGCCGGAGGCGACCGCTGATGAACGAGACGAGCAAGCCCATCGGCCGTCCGAGCGTTGTCTCCGCACCCCGCATTCTCGTCGTCGAGGACGAGACCGATGTGGCCTTGCTGATCAGTTACAATCTGGAGGCGGAGGGCTACATCGTGGAAAGTGTCGCGCACGGCGAGGAGGCCGAGCTGCGCCTGGCCGAGAATGCGCCTGACCTCCTCATCCTCGACTGGATGCTTCCGGGTCTGTCGGGCATCGAGATTTGCCGGCGCTTGCGGGCGCGCGAGGCGACCCGGACACTGCCGATCATCATGGTCACCGCCCGGCGCGAAGAATCGGAGCGGGTTCGCGGTCTCGCGGTTGGCGCGGATGACTACGTCGTCAAGCCGTTCTCGGTGGTCGAATTGATGGCCCGGGTCCATGCGCTGCTCCGGCGCAGCCGTCCGGAACGGATCGCTGAACGACTCTACGTTGGAGACCTCGATCTGGACCGGCTTACCCGACGCGTCCGGCGCGGCGATCGCGACATTCGCCTTGGGTTGACCGATTTTCGCCTGCTCGAATATCTTCTCGAGAAGCCAGGCCGCGTTTTCTCCCGAGCCCAACTGCTCGACCTTGTCTGGGGGCGGTCGGCGGAAGTCGACGAACGCACGGTCGACGTGCATATCGGCCGCCTGCGCAAGAGGTTGTCGAAGGGGAAGGAGCGGGATCCGATCCGCACCGTGCGCGGCGCCGGCTACGCCATCGATGAGAGTTTCCGCAGGAGCGACTGGCGCTGACCTTCGATGCGGGACTTAATCCAGTTGCGCGAGACGGGCTCAGCGGACGCATCCATTGGCGTTGACAATCCAAGGCTCGCAGGCTCCGTTTCGGACCGCTGAACCTCATTAGAGCGAATCTCGGAACAAAGCATGGCCCGAAAAGCAGGAAGCGCCGATCTGCCGCTGCATGGCGGGCGAGTGCCCTTGTGGCTCGCGGACCGCATGACCCGACTCGGCGCCGTCATCAGCGAAGCGATTGTCCTTAACTATGGCCGCGACGAGCTGTTGCGTCGGCTTGCCCATCCGTTCTGGTTCCAGTCGTTCGGCGCGGTCATGGGCATGGACTGGCATTCCTCGGGCATAACCACGAGCGTGATCGGCGCGCTGAAGCGCGGCCTCGAGCCTCTCTCGGGCGAACTCGGTATCCATGTCTGCGGCGGGCGCGGCAAGCATTCGCGAAAGACGCCGCATGAACTCGCCGCGATCGGCGAGCGGGTCGGATTCGACGGCGCCGCGCTCGCTGACGTCGAGCCGGCTCGTGGCGAAGGTCGACAGCGCCGCCGTCCAGGATGGCTTCGATCTCTACCTGCACGGCTTCATCGTCACCGATGACGGGCGCTGGACCGTCGTCCAGCAGGGCATGAACGACGCGAGCCGCACGGCGCGCCGCTACCATTGGCTGTCCGAGGGCCTGCGGAGCTTCGTCGAGGAGCCGCACAAAGCGATCGATGGAGTCCATCAAGGCGAGATCGTCAACCTCACCGATCGTCGCGCGGACGTCTCCCGCCGCGCCCAGCTTGAGCTTCTGGATTCGCTCGGTCCCGACGGCCTGGCGCGCGAACTCGCCGCGATCGAGGCAAAGCCGGGCAAGCCCATTCCTTCGCCCGATCCCATCCAACTCACCCTGCCCCATCTCGTCATGCCCGCGCATCACGACGTGCGCGCGAGCGACGTGCTGGCGCCTCGCCTTCACGCGACGTTCACGGCGGCCGCCAATCGAGGACCGGCCGACTTCGCCGAATTGCTTCTGGTTCCAGGCGTCGGCGCCCGCACGGTGCGGGCGCTCGCGATGGTGGCGGAAGTCGTGCACGGCGCGCCCTATCGCTTCACCGATCCGGCGCGCTTCTCGTTCGCGCATGGCGGCAAGGACCGGCATCCGTTCCCGGTGCCGCTAAAAGTCTATGACGAGACGATCTCCGTCATGAAGGCGGCGGTCGAGAAGGCGAAGCTCGGACAAGACGACAAGCTCGCCGCGCTCAAGCGGCTCGACGACGAAGCCCGTCGGGTCGAGCGGCGCGCGGCCGGGCCGACTGTGCCGGACGTGATCGCCGAAGAGCTGCGTCTCTCGCATAGCTATGGCGGCCGCAGCGTCTTCGGCTGGGAGCCGGCGCCGGAGGCGTCTCTCTTCCAAAGGAAGCCGAGACCGGCGTTCAATCGCGGATAAATTCGACTGAATCACCCCGAATTCCGGGCGTTGAGGGCGCGCGGGCGTGGCGGAATAGCGTCGGGCCAACACAAGGGGTTACATCGCCACGCGCTATAGTCGTATAGATATTGCGAGCGGTCGGATTAGCGCTGTCTTAGCGATGGCGTGCTGAACCGTTCACGCGAAGGGGAGGAAAATCAATATGAACGTACCCGCGCCGAAGTTCATGGTTGAGAGCACTTGGAGCGGACGGCTGTTCGGCGGAGAGTGGAGCAGCGGGGCGGGAGGATCCCTCGACGTCCTCGAACCTGCGACCGGCAAGCGGCTCACTCAAGTCGGCAACGCCACGGCGGCCGATGTGCGAAAAGCCGCGGCGGAAGCTCGCGCGGCTCAGCCCGGATGGGCGGCGACCCCTTATGAGAAGCGAGCCGCAATCTTGCGAAAGGCCGCGCGGCACCTGGAAGAGAACCAAGATGAATTGATTTCCTGGATCGCGCGAGAGACCGGAGGAATTCCGGCAAAGGCCGGGTTCGAGATCCACCTGGTGACCGAGATTCTCTATCGCTCTTCCGCGATGTGCACCGAACCGCAGGGCTTGGTGCTTCCTTCTGATCCCGGCCGCATCAGTCTGGCCAGGCGTGTGCCGCGCGGGGTGATCGGCGTCATCTCGCCATTCAATTTTCCATTGATTCTTTCGATGCGCGCCGTCGCTCCCGCGCTGGCGACGGGTAACTCGGTCGTGCTGAAGCCCGATCCGCGCACGGCGCTGACCGGCGGATTCATTGTGGCGCGCATATTCGAAGAGGCCGGATTGCCGAAAGGCGTCCTGCAAGTGATGCCAGGGGGCGTCGAAGCGGGCGAGGCGATTTGCGTTGACCCTGATATCGCGATGGTCTCGTTCACCGGCTCGAGCAACGTCGGTCGGCGCATCGGCGAACTCGCCGGCAAACATCTGAAGAAGGTCCAACTTGAGCTCGGCGGCAAGAACGCGGTCATTGTGCTTGACGATGCAGAACTCGAACTCAGCGGCTTCCGCGATCGCGTTCGGAGCCTGGTTCCATCAGGGCCAGATTTGCATGACGACGGGCCGCGTGCTGGTCAACGGCAAGATCGCCGCGCCGCTCACCGAGAGACTTGTGGCCAAGGCCGAACACTTGCCGGTTGGCGACCCTCTTGGGCAGGTCGCGCTTGGCCCCGTCATCAGCCGCGCGCAGGCTGAGCGAATCGACAGCATCGTCAAAGATACGGTGGCGGCGGGCGCGAAGCTCGAGGCCGGCGGCACGTTCGATGGGCCATTCTATCGCCCGACCGTGCTCAGCGGCGTGAAGCCGGGCATGCGCGCTTTCGAAGAAGAGATCTTTGGCCCGGTTGCGGCGATCACGACGTTCTCGACCGACGACGAGGCGGTCGCGCTCGCCAACAATAGCGACTATGGCCTGTCCGCCGGCGTGTTCTCCGCCGACGTCGGGCGCGCGATTGCAATCGGCAATCGTCTGAACACCGGGCTTCTGCACATCAACGACCAGACGGTCGCCGACGAACCGCACGTTCCCTTCGGGGGAAGCGGCGCGTCCGGTAACGGCACGCGTATCGGGGGCCCCGCCAATTGGGATGAGTTCACCCAGTGGCAATGGATGACGATCAAGGAGAAGCCGAACCCCTATCCGTTCTGATCTCGGACAGACGCGAGGGAATCACTGTCGCGCGTGCGCGGCGCCGGCGCTCTTGATTAAGAGGGCCGGAGCCGCGCTCCGAACTCCTCGAGCGGGAACTGTTAAGGCACTGCGAAAACGAGCGCGGTGAGGCCGAACGCCGCGCACAGCATGTAGAAGACAAATCCGAGTGCGACGCCGCTAAGTGAAATGAGACCCGCGACCCGACCCTGGATGATCGATCGCGAGATCAGATAGATCATGTTCGGACCGGGCGTCAGCACCATGCCCAACGCGACCAACGCGAAAGCGAAAAGGTTGGTGAGCGAGGGCATCGACTGATCTCCCAAGTCGAACTTATCGCTGAATGGCCCGCAATCGCCAACGAAGCCGGCGTCGACGCTCGGCGCTCGATTCCCGATTATCCAGGCCGCGAGGGCTCATACCGCATCGACACCGCGCCCGAACGGAACGCCTGCTGACCCACAAGCTTGAGATCGACGAACTTCGATAGTCCCGCGAACAATGTCGGCCCGCGGCCCGCGAGCCTCGGGTGCACGATGAACTCATACGCGTCGATCAATCCAAGCTCGGCCAACGCCAGCGGAAGCTTCACGCCCCCGACGAACAGCCCCTTGCCCGGCTGCTGCTTGAGCTGCCGGACAGTCGTCTCCAGATGATCCCCGCGCACAAGCTCCGCGTTCCAGTCCACATGGTTAAGGGTGCTCGACACGACGTACTTCTTCGCCGCGTCGATCGTCCGGGCGAACGGCTCCATCCAATCGACCATCCAGTCGGGCCTTGCTCCGGTCCTCGCCGCCGGCCGCCATGCGGCCTCCATCATTTCGTAGGTGATCCGGCCAAAGACGAGGGCGTCAGCCTGCGCGATGCTCTCGGCCGCGTGACGATGCAATTCCTCATCCGCGATCATTGCGCGATGATCGCAGCACCCATCCAACGTGATGTTGATCGAATACCGAAGGGGCCGCATGCGTGCCAGCGTGCCACGGTCAAGGTTGGAGCGGAAGTTTTAGGCTTTGGTGCGAGACAGAAAGGCCGATTGTATACGCCACGGGCTTCATAGATTTCCCAGTATCCCGGCCACTAGCCCGCCGCGACGAGGGACAGCCGGTTAAGGATGGGCTCGCCGAACTCGGCCGAGGCCAAGGGGCGCCCGTTTCCTACCACCGAGAGGTCGTGAGCCTTATTGGGGTGATTGGGGCGCGCCTGACCGGTAGAGGGGGGCGGGCTGGCCGGTCCCTGTCCCTGTGCCAGGCGCTTTAGCCCGGAGCTTTCAAGCCGGTCACAGTCACGCTATCCGAGGGGCGGCAGAGGTCGACTAGGACTTGCCCGAAATAAGCGCCGGATGGGTCGTAAGCGGCGCGGCGCACCCAGCAGTTCGTGGGAAAGATAACGGGCGGAATGTCTGCGCCTACGGGATCGGGGACATAGCCGCCGGTTGAGCCGTTGCCGATGCTGACGGCATTTCCCGCGCCGCCGCCATAGTTAGAGCCATAGCCAGAGCCATAGCCATAATCGTAAGCCCCGCAGTCGTAACCGTAGCCGCAGTTGTAACCGTAACCGTAACCGCCAATGAAACCACGGATGCGAGCACGGCTGCGGTGGAAAGCGAAGACGCGGGCGCCATGAAAGCCGCCGCCGTGAAAGCCGCCGCCGTGAAAGCCGCCAAAGCGGCTTCCCGCGTAGGCGGGAGCGGCGAGTAGGATCATCAGCAGTGCGAGGCGAGAGCGTAACATTTTAATGCAGTTCAGGTAATCGCCTCTCCGCGCGGGAACAATAGCGCGCACGATGATTTGTTGCGTCATATCGGTTGCTGGAGCGCTATCCGCCCCAGCGGCCCGCCCTTTTGAAACATCGCTTGTTGGGCGCCAAGCATTTGATTTGAAGCACGAAAATGGCGAACTCTCGATCCTCGGATGGAGGGCTAAGCGCAAATAGGTCCGGGACGGGCTTCGGCGCAATTTTTCAAAAACAATCTCTTCCGTAAAACCAAAACTTGTGCTATATAGGTTTCATCGGCGTCGCAAGCCCGCGGGACGGCCGGCATGGAGACAAGGATGGAGCAAGGGTCAAGGCCGTCGGGTCTATCGCGCGCTTAAGCGCCGAACGGGCGCGGCGGATTTTTTTACTCCAAACGGCCGTAACCCATTGAAAAGTCTCAATTTCGAAAAAATAAACGCTAGTAAACGCTAGCATTTTTACTAGCGTTTACTAGCGTTTACTAGCGTTTATTGGCCTTTATTGACGTTTATCGGGCGCTTGCTGGCACGGGATTCGCGGCCCGTGCGCGCGCGCGTTTCGGTCGCGACGGCCCGCGACTCGGGCGGCCCCTGACCGCGCGATCGTTGTTCTCAAGCCCCGTTTCTTGCGCCGAAGCGTCAGCAAGCCTATCTAGGAGCGAGGAGTCGAGCCCCATGTTCATCCAGACCGAAGCCACCCCCAATCCCGCGACCCTCAAATTCCTTCCCGGCCGGCCGGTGATGGACGAGGGCACGTTCGAGGCGCGCGACGAGGCTCAGGCGGAGCGCTCGCCGCTCGCCAAGGCGCTCATGCAGCTGCCAGGCGTAGGCGGGGTGTTCTTCGCCAATGACTTCATCTCGGTGACCAAGACCGACGGCGAGTGGCAGCATCTCCGCCCGCAGGTGCTGGGCGTGGTGACCGAGTTCTATCTCTCCGGAGCGCCTTTGATCGAAACGGGCGGCGCCGATTCCATAACGACCGGCGAATTCTTCGATCCCAAGGACGCCGAATCGGTCGAGGCGATCAAGGAATTGATCGAGACCCGGGTCCGGCCGGCGGTGGCGAACGACGGCGGCGACATCATCTTCAAAGGCTACCGCGATGGAATCGTCTATCTGAAGATGAAGGGCGCGTGCTCCGGCTGCCCCTCTTCGACCGCGACGCTCCGGCACGGAATCGAGAACCTTTTCAAGCACTTCCTGCCAGACGTTCAGGCTGTGGAAGCGTTCGAAGGCTGAGGCTTCCCGCGGCCTTTTCAAGGCTGCCCAATGTTCGTCCATTGGCTCTTTCTTTCGCTCTTCGTGCTGATGTGGGGCGGCTGGTTCGCCGTCTGGAACATCATGGCCCGGCGCGTGAAAGAGGCGGCTCAGACCGAAGGCCCAGTCGCGCGCCTCTCGCATATCGTCCCGGTCCTGGTGGCCGGCTATCTCCTCGTCGCGCGGGTTCCCGTGCCTCTGCTGAACGACCGCTTTGCCCCGCTCACGATCTGGTCGGCTGCGCTCGGCGCGGCGCTGACCTTCGCTGGCCTCGCGTTCAGCATCTGGGCGCGGTTCGTCATCGCCGACAACTGGAGCAGCGACGTCCAGCTCAAGCGCGATCATGAGCTGATCGTCAAGGGACCCTACCGTTGGGTCCGCCATCCAATCTATACCGGCCTCCTTCTGGCGTTCCTCGGGTCGGCCTGGGCGGTCGGCGAGTGGCGCGGCATGCTCGCCGTCGCAATCGTCGCCTCCTCTTTCTGGCGCAAACTCAAGCTCGAGGAAGCCATCATGCGCCGCCAGTTTGGTGAGGCCTACGCCCGATACGCCGCGCGCGTGCCGGCGCTCATTCCGTTTGTCGGCTGAGAACTTCTGGCTCCCCGTTCAGCGCGTCGCCTTCTCCCCGCCCGCGGCTGTGATGACGGCGACGATGATCAGCCCGGTCAGCAGGAGACGCACGCCGGCGCTAACGCCGAACGTGTTGAGCATTGTCAGTAACAGCACGAGGAACAGCGCCCCTCCCCAGACCCCGGGGAGATTGGCTCTGCCTCCGGACACCGACGTGCCCCCGATGACGACGACGGCGATCGAGGCCAAGAGATACTCATTGCCGATGTCGATATTGGCGCCGCGGAAATAGCCGGCGAGCAACGCCCCGTTCAGCCCGCCCAGCGCGCCGCACAACGCGTAAGTGGCGCAGCGGACGGGCTCGACCTTGAGGCCCGCCAATCGCGCTGCGCGCTGGTTCTGTCCGATGGCGACGACCGATCGCCCCCAGATCGTGCGGTGGAGCGCGACGCTGGCGCCGATCGTGAAGAGAACCGTCAGGATCGCCAATAGCGGCACGCCCGCGATCAGAATGTTGGTGAAGTCGGCAAAGCCGGGCGGCGGCTTGATCTGGAGCCCACGCCCATAAGAGATGTCGATGGATTGGATGATGAAGCTCGCCGACAGGGTCGCGATGATCGGCGGAATGCGCAAAGCCCGGATCAAGAGGTAGTTGGCGAGGCCGACCGCGAGCCCGCAGGCGATTGCAGCGGCGAGGCCAAAGAGGACCAGACGGTCGTCGCCGCCCATCGTCTTCATCGCGACCGCGCTGGCGAGCCCGATATTGGCCGGCAGAGAGAGGTCGACATTGCCGGGCCCGAGCGTGATGACGAACATCTGCCCGACGCCGACAATGACGGTGAAGACCGCCAATGACAACGCCGCCGTCAGCATGCCCCCCGCGCCATAGCCGCCTGTGAAGGCGATCGCCGCAAGCCACACGACGCCTGCGCCGACGAACGACCAGATCCATGGCCGCTTGAGAAGGGTCTGGAACGTGGCGGTCACCGGTCCGACCCTTTGCGGGTGATGACGACGCGCGCGGCGAGAACGATGACGAGGATCGCCCCGTTGGCCGCGACCTGCCAGTCCGGCGGAATATGCATGAAGGTCAGGAGCGACGAGGCCGCCATCGCCATGGTCAGTGCGCCGAGCACGGCGCCGATCGGCGACACGGAGCCGCCAACGAACTCGCCGCCGCCCAGGATCACGCCGGCGATGGAGAGCAGCGTATAGCCGTTGCCGATATTGGCGTCGGCGGACGTGGTGATGCCGACCAGCGCCATTCCCGACAGCACGCCGAAAACGCCAGCGAGCGCGAATAGCGTCATTTTCGTACGCAACAGCGACCATCCGGCGCGCTCAATCGCCAGCGCGTTGCCGCCGGACGCGCGCAGGATCGCGCCGTAGGATGTGCGCATCAGCCCGAAATAAGCGACGCCCGCGATGACCAGCGCGGCGACGATCGGAAAGGGTATGAACGGCGGCTTGACGCCCATGATCGCCAGCAGCCAGCCGGGCGCCTTGCCGCCCGGCTTGGGCAACAGGAGGATGGCCAAGCCCTGCCAGACGAAACTCATGCCGAGCGTAACGACGATCGAAGGCAGATTGCGCAGATAGATGAGCGCGCCGAGCGCGGCGTAAAGCGCGACACAGCCGATCAACGTCAGGACGCCGAGCCAAGGTTCGTCGCGCAACCAGGTCGCCGCCACGCAACAGACAAAGCCGACGAACGTGCCGATCGACAGATCGAGGTCATTGCCTGCGATGACGAACATCTGCGCGATCGTCGCCAGCGCGATCGGGATCGCAAGATTCAGCATCAGCGTGAAGCCGAAATAGCTGATCGCGCGCGGATTGAGCCACGCGATCGCGGCGATGACCAGAGCCAGCGACAAAGCCGGAAGAGCCGCGCGCAGCCGCCGTCGCCACTCGGCCCCACTCGCGTTCGCCGGCGGGACGGCCGTAGCTACGCTCATGGTCAGGCGACGCCTGCGAAAGAAGAGTGGATCACCTGCTCTTCATTGAGCTCGTCGCGCGCGAGTTCAGCGACGATTGCGCCGTTGCGAAAAACGTAAGCGCGGTCACAGTTCTTCAGCTCCTCGACCTCGGTCGTGTACCAAAGGAAGGTGCGCCCGCGCTCGGCCTCGGCGCGAATAAGGTCGTAGACTTCGAGCTTGGTGCCGAAATCGACGCCCCGCATCGGATCGTCCATCAGCATGATGCGCGCGTCGGAGCCAAGCGCGCGGGCGAATAGCGCCTTCTGCTGGTTCCCGCCTGAGAGGGAGAGAATGTTGTTGTGAACATCGGGCGTGCGGATCTTGATGCGCTCGCGCCAGACATTGGCGAGGTCATCCTCAAGCCGGCCCGAGAGCAACGGGCCGGAGCGCAATTTCTTTAGCGACCGCACGCCGATGTTGTGGGCGATCGACCATCCTGGAAAGACGCCGTCGGACTGCCGGTCTCCTGCGACCAGAGCGACCGGTGCGTTGACCATCGCTCCCGCGCGCGGATGCGAGCCGGCGGCGAAGGTCGCGAGCAGAAGATCGGTCTGGCCGTGGCCAGCGAGACCCGCGAGGCCAATAATCTCGCCCTCTCGCGCCACCACATCCCAGTCGCCCGTCTGCCGTTCGGGGCGCACGCGCACCGCGATCTGGGCCTCGCCGCGCTCGGCAGTCGCCGCCACGGCCTGAGCCCTTGGAGATTCAGGCTCGATGCCGCCCATCGCGCCAACCAGCTTGGCCCGGTTGAAGGCTCGCGCGAGGTCGGCCGCCACCACCTTGCCATCGCGCATGACGACAATGCGGTCGCATGTAGACAGCACCTCGCCCAGGATATGCGAGATCAAGACACAGCTCACGCCGGACTCGACCGAACGACGCACATGCGCCAGCAGTTGCCCGGCTGTGTGCGCGTCGAGCGAGGAGGTCGGCTCGTCGAGAATGACGAGGCGCGCAGGCGCATCCGACGCCGAGAAGGCGCGGGCAATTTCGACCATCTGCCTTCGGCCGATGGTCAAGTCCTGAACCAGTTCGCCTGGCCTTACGCCGTGGCCGGGAAAAATCTCGTCGAGCTCATCGACAATGAGCCGCCCTGCCCTGCGCCGCCAGCCGAATCCCTGGATCGCCGGATGGACGACACGGGCGTTTTCGGCCACGGTCACGTTCGGACAAAGCGACAATTCCTGAAAGACGCAGCGTAAGCCCAGCGCTCGTGCTCGCGCCGAAGTCCAATGCGGCTGTTCTTCGCCCGCGACGACGAGCCGGCCGCGATCGGGCGCGACGCCCCCGTTGAGGACATGCATCAGCGTCGACTTGCCGGCGCCGTTGTGGCCGACGACGCCGACGCACTCGCCTGGCTCAAGCGAAAAATCGGCGCCGTCCAGAGCCCGGACGGCGCCATAAGATTTCTCGACGCCGACGAAATCGATAAGTGAAGCGCCCGCGTCCCCCATAGTCTTGACTGCTTGCTGCGCGGGCGCTCGTCTAACGGGGCTTACTTCATATTCGCCTTGATCGCGGCAACGGCGTCGGCTTGTGTGTATTCGTGGCTGGCGACGCCGCCCTTCGTGATATTCGGCAATTCCTTCTCGAAGTCGTCCTGGGTGAAGGCGAGATAGGGCACCAGCAGATCATGCGGGATCTTCTTGCCATCGAGAACCTGCTGCGCGACCCAGAAGGCCAGCGTCGAGACGCCGGGAGCGATCGAAGCCGACCAGGTCTTGTATCCGTCCTTCGCCTTCTGCTCCTTCCACCACTGCAATTCGTCCTGCCGATTGCCTTCGATAATGGTCGGGCGCGGCTTGCCAGCCGCCGCGAACGCCTGCGCGGCGCCATAGCCGTCGCCACCCTGATCGACGACGCCGACGATCGGGGGTAGCGAAGGCAGCACCGTCGCAACCGCCTTCTGCGCGGTCGTCTGGTCCCAGTCGCCGGTGACCGAGGAGACGATCTTGAAGTCCGGATGCCTCGTGACCCCCTCGAGAATACCGGCATGGATGGCGTCGTCAATCGACGTTCCTGCAAGGCCCCTGATCTCAAGGAGGTTCCCGCCCTTCGGCTCGAATTTCGCCATCTCCTCGACTTCCTGCTTGCCCATGTCCTTGAAGTCGACCACGACCCGGTAGGCGCAAGGCTCAGTGACAATGCCGTCGAAAGAGACGACGACGATGCCGGCATCGCAGGCCTGCTTGATCGCCCCGTTCAGCGCGTCAGGCGAGGCAGCGTTGATGACGATTGCGTTATAGCCCTGCAGAATCAGGTTCTGGATCTGCGCAGCCTGCGTCGGCACTTCCTTGTCTGCGGTCGTGAACACATCCGCGGCGGCGACGACCTTGTCGGCGACGGCCTTCTTGGTGACCAGATCGTAGCTCTTCAGCATCGCCTGGCGCCAGGAATTGCCGGCATAGTTGTTGGAGAAGGCAATCTTCATCTTGCTGGTGTCGGCCTGCGCCGGCGCCGCCAAAAGCCCGGCCGCTGCGATCAGCGCGAGCATCGAGACATTGCGATTCATTGAGAAGTCCTCCCTCGGAGACGAGTAACGCGCGTTTGGGACGCGCTCGAATTTTTGCGCTTGTCCTTGATGGCGCGTCGGGCGGTAAAGACCGCCGCTCCAGCGAAAGAGAGCTAACATGCCAGAGAAAAGGCGGTCAACGGGATACCGTCGTGATACAACAGACGGAGGGCGATGACCTCGATGCGCCTGTAACGCGGGGTGCTCGGGAGGCCAGACCCCATCTCGCTGACCTGTCGCCCCTGCCGTCGAAATGGGCGACGCCTCGTACGGCTCACGATGGTCATGGCGGCCTTTCGCGCTCAACTTGACGGGCGAGGCGCAGCATCGGAAAAGGCGGCTCCTATTGGTCGCGGGAGCCCGAATGCAGCGCGTCACGCTGATCGACAACTATGACAGCTTCACGTTCAACCTCGTCCACTATCTCGGCGAGTTGGGCGCGGAGGTGTCTGTAAGGCGCAACGACGAGATCACGGTCGCCGAGGCGCTCGCCGACAGGCCCGACGCTATCGTCCTCTCGCCAGGTCCTTGCACGCCCAACCAGGCGGGCGTCTGCCTGGACCTTGTCCGCGCGGCGAGCGAGACGACGCCTATGCTCGGGGTCTGCCTTGGTCATCAGGCGATCGGGCAGGCGTTCGGCGGCGAGGTCGTGCGCGCGCCGGCGCCGATGCACGGCAAGGTGTCGCGCATTTCCCACAATGCGCGCGGGCTGTTCCGCGGTCTAAACGGACCCTTTTGCGCCACGCGTTATCACTCGCTCATCATCGAGCGATCAAGCGCGCCCGCCGAACTCGAGATCAGCGCGGAGAACGACGAGGGGCTCGTCATGAGCGTTCAGCACCGTGAACGTCCGGCGTTCGGGGTGCAGTTCCATCCGGAGAGCATCGCCAGTGAGCATGGCCGGCAAATCCTGCGAAATTTCCTGGACTTAGCCGCCGCCTTTCATCATCAGTGCCAGCGTGCATCCTGAACGCGAAATGAGCATATGGAATCGTTCAAGCCTCTGATCGCAAAAGCCGCCGCGGGAGCGACGCTTACTCGGACCGAGGCGGAAAGCGCCTTTGATTCGATGCTGTCAGGCGAAGTGACGCCTTCGCAAATGGGCGGTTTCCTCATGGCGCTGAGGGTGCGCGGGGAGACGGTCGATGAGATCACCGGCGCTGTCGCGGCGATGCGAGCGAAGATGGTCGCGGTAAAAGCGCCCCCGGAGGCGATCGACATTGTCGGCACTGGCGGCGACGGTTCGGGCTCGCTCAATGTCTCGACGCTGGCCGCGATCATTACCGCCTCCTGCGGCGTGCCAGTCGCCAAGCACGGCAATCGCGCCGCCTCGTCGCGTTCGGGCGCCGCGGACACGCTCGCCGCGCTCGGCGTCAAGATTGGTCTGACGCCCGACGGGGTCGAGCGCTGCATCTGTGAAGCCGGGATCGGCTTCATGATGGCCCCGGCGCATCATGCGTCAATGCGCCATGTCGGCCCGACGCGGGTCGAACTCGGCACGCGCACGCTGTTCAATATTCTCGGGCCGCTCTCCAATCCGGCCGGCGTCAAGCGCCAGCTCGTCGGCGTCTTCTCCGCCGCCTTGCTCGAGCCGATGGCGGAAGTCCTGCGCAATTTTGGCTCCGAGCGCGTTTGGGTGACGCACGGCCTCGATGGCCTCGACGAGATCACCACGACGGGGCCGACCAAAGTGGTCGAGCTCAAAGCCGGCGCGCTGCACGCGTTTGAACTCACCCCAGAAGCAGCCGGCCTTCCGCGCGCGACGCCGGCGGCGCTGAAGGGCGGCGAGCCGGCGCACAACGCGAAGGCGGTTACCGATGTGCTCGGCGGCGCTGAGGGCGCCTATCGCGACATCGCGCTCATCAATGCGGGCGCGGCGCTTGTAATTGCGGGCAAGGCCAGCTCTATTAAGGACGGCGTGGCCATGGGCGACGCGGCGATCCGCTCTGGCGCGGCGCGCCGCACGCTCGACCGATTGGTCGCAGCGTCGAACGCGTGATGGTCGGGAACGCTGATGACCGACATCCTGAAAAAGATTGAAAGTTACAAACGTCGCGAAATTGCGGAGTCCAAGGTCAGGGTGCCGCGCGGGACCTTGGAGCGCGAGATCGATGGCCAATCTCCGCCGCGCGGCTTCATCAAGGCTCTACAAAGGGCGATCGAAGAAGGTCGGTTCGGCCTGATTGCAGAGATTAAGAAGGCAAGCCCCTCGAAAGGGTTGATACGCGAGGATTTCGAGCCAGCCGCTCTCGCCAAGGCCTATCAGGCCGGCGGCGCATCGTGCCTCTCTGTGCTGACCGACGGGCCTTCGTTTCAGGGCGCGCCCGAGCACTTGATGAAAGCGCGCAAGGCGACGACGCTTCCGATTCTGCGGAAGGATTTTCTTTTCGATGCTTATCAGGTGCTGGAGGCGCGCGCCTGGGGCGCTGACTGCATCCTCATCATCATGGCGGCCGTCGACGACGAAATCGCCAAAACCCTCAACAAGGCCGCACATGATCTGGGCCTGGACGTGCTCATCGAGACGCATGACGAGGTTGAGCTCAAACGCGCACTTTCTCTTGAGGGCCGCCTGATTGGCGTTAACAATCGGAACCTCCGCACTTTCGAGACCTCGCTCGAAGTGTGCGAACGGCTTCTACCCTCGATTCCGGCGGGCAAGATTGTCGTAGCCGAAAGCGGCATTTCCGACCACGCCGACTGCACGCGGCTGGCTAAGGCGGGGGTGGAAGCTTTTTTGGTTGGCGAGGCGCTGATGCGCCACAAGGATGTCGCTGCGGCGACCCGCACCCTGCTGACCGGGGTGTAAGATCGCTCAGTTGGTCGAGCCTTCGCGCCTCGGGCCTTCACCGTTAGGTCTGGTCGGCGTAGGGGGGAACATCGACCGACGTTCCAACCAACCGCGATAAAGCCTGCTGCCCAGGCCCCGTCCCTACTCAAAGGAAAGCGCCGACTTCAATGTGTGACAAGCGTTGGGTTGATGGATAATGAATGCGTGGCCCTTCGCGGGCTTCCGACCAAGAAACCATGTATCGTCGTTTGGGCTGCGGTACAGCTCTCGTCGACCTGGCATACCAGGCTCCCATGCTTGCCGCTTGGCGTAGCATGAGTTAGGGGTCGCCCGCGACGGCGCCGCGCAGTCTCTCGAATCTTCAAACGGAGACACGACGAGACGCCAAGCTTTATCCCCGTTCTCTTTTCTCAGGCGCGCTCGGCCTTTCAAGCGCCGACTGCGCCACGGACGCGAGTGTTCTATTTTCGTTCTCCCCCGCCCGTGGTAGCCTGAACAGGGCGCGATTCGTCAAACTGTGACAGAGGCCATGAACGATCTTTTCGGCGCCGCACCGCGCGGTAAGCCAATGCCGGTCAAAGGCAAGCCTGGCGTCCGCAACGGAACGTCCGACGAAGCAAACTACACCGCCGCCTCGATCGAAGTGCTCGAGGGGTTGGAGCCTGTTCGCCGGCGGCCGGGCATGTATGTCGGCGGGACCGACTTAAACGCGCTGCACCATCTGTTTGCCGAGGTGATCGACAATTCGATGGATGAAGCCGTCGCCGGCCACGCCACTTTCATTGAAGTCTCACTCGAGGAAAGCGGCTATTTGAGCGTGGTCGACAACGGCCGCGGCATGCCGATCGACCCGCACCCGAAATTTCCAAAAAAATCGGCTCTCGAAGTCATCATGACCATGCTGCACGCCGGCGGCAAATTCGACAGCGGAGCCTACGAGACCTCCGGCGGGCTCCATGGCGTCGGCGTGTCGGTGGTGAACGCGCTGTCCGAGAAGCTCGAAGTTGAGGTCGCCCGCGGGCAGACGCTCTATCGGCAGACGTTCGAGCGTGGCAAGCCGACGACCGGGCTTACGATCGTTGGCAAGACGTTGAACCGGCGCGGCACCAAGGTGCGCTTTCTGCCCGATCCGCAGATCTTCGGAGCTCAAGCGCGGTTTGACCCCGCGCGCGTGTTCAAGATGGCGCGCTCGAAGGCCTACTTGTTCGGCGGCGTCGAGATCCGATGGCGCTGTCCGGCCGCCCTCATCGGTGATGGCGCGAAAGTCCCAATCGAAGCCACGTTTCATTTTCCGGGCGGCTTACGAGACTATCTCGCCGCCGACATCGAGGGTCAGGAACTCGTCGCCGACCAGGTCTTCACCGGCCGCGTCGAGAAGGCGGGCAAGCATGGCTCGGTCGAATGGGCAATCGCGTGGCTCGCAGGTGATGACGGGTTCGTCCATTCTTATTGCAACACCATTCCGACCCCTGATGGGGGCACCCATGAGTTGGGTCTCCGCACCGCCTTGCTGCGTGGGCTTAAGGACCATGCCGACCGAATCGGCCAGGGCAAGCGCGCAGCTCCACTGACAACCGACGACGTTATGGCCAGTTGCGCCGCACTGATCTCGATTTTCATTCGCGAGCCCGAATTTCAGGGACAGAACAAGGGCCGGCTGCAAACTGCCGAAGCCGCGCGATTGGTCGATGGCGTGGTCCGCGACGCCTTCGACCATTGGCTGGCGGCTGCGCCGAGCCAGGCGGTCAAGCTACTCGAGTGGTCAATCGAGCGCGCTGAAGAGCGAGTTCGCCGTCGGATGGAGAAAGAGGTCGCCCGCAAGACCGCGGTGCGCAAACTGCGGCTGCCGGGCAAGCTGGCCGATTGTACGAACTCCTCGGCCCAGGGCTCCGAATTGTTCATAGTCGAGGGCGATTCGGCGGGCGGTTCGGCCAAGCAGGCGCGCGATCGCGCGTCGCAGGCCGTGTTGCCGTTGCGGGGAAAGATTCTCAACGTCGCGTCAGCCGCGCGCGATAAGCTCGCGCAAAATCAGCAGCTCTCCGATTTGATGCAGGCGCTCGGCGCCAGCGCTGGCGCACACTACCGTTCCTCCGATCTCCGCTACGACAAGATCATCATCATGACCGACGCGGATGTCGACGGCGCTCATATCGCCTCGCTCCTGATCACCTTCTTCTACCGGCAAACGCCAAAACTGATCGAGGAAGGGCACCTCTATCTCGCCGTCCCGCCGCTCTACCGCCTGACTCAGGGAGCGCGCTCTCTCTATGCGCGCGATGACGCGCACAAAGCGGAATTGATGAAGTCAGGATTCACCGGCCGCGGCGCGATCGAGGTCAGCCGGTTCAAAGGCCTCGGCGAAATGCCGATGCGCGACTTGCGCGATACGACGATGGACCCTGCAAAGCGCACTCTGCTGCGTGTCGCCATCGTCGCAGACGAGCGTGAGGCGACGGCGGAAGCGGTTGAGCGGCTGATGGGCACGAAGCCCGAGGCCCGTTTCGCCTTCATTCAGGAGCGCGCGCCGAAGTCGTTGGAGCTCGTCGATTTGTAGAGAGACCAGACGAGGCCCCAGTTCGTCTCGGCGCAGCGCGGTTCCGGACCCCTTGCACCCGCAATAAGAGAGCCGCGGCTCGGGCTCTACTAGCGGTTGGCCCTGCGGGCAGTTTGGGACAATCGGAGGCAAATAAATCACTCAACACAGCGGTTTAAATGGACAAATAGTTTATCGCGCCTACTTGGACCATCTGGCGACGGCGACAAAAATGCGCTAGTCTAAGTTTGCAAGGTCCGTGTACGTTTTGCGACCGGCCGGGCGGGTATTGGATGATGCGGACGCACTATTTTATTTGTCTGCTGCTGACGGAGCGCCACTCGCCTTCCGAAGCGCCTCAGCGCGCTGGACAACCTCCCGAGCTGCTTCTGCCGCTTGAAGGGTCCTCCCTTTGAGTTGGTCGGTGGAAACTTCGTGGATTGTGCGTCCAATCGGCGAGGTCTTTTCAGACGGAAAGTCGCAACGGAGTTTCGCTGAAATCCAGCGGACAACAAGGGGCCGCAGTGCGCGCCTATCGATTAGGTTTTGGGTGAGGACTTGGGACTAACATGAGCAAGGGTAAGGACTTTAGGGCGCCTCGCAAACGCGGGTTCGACGACGACGGGCCGATGCCTTACGAGTTGAGGCCTCGTCCGGGTCGAAGCTTCGGCGGCGGTCCGGACGCTGGGGGTTTTGGTGGCCCGCCCATGGGGGGAGCTTCCGCGCCAATCGATTCCGGCGCGCCGCCGGTCGATGCGGTCGTCAAGTGGTTCAAGGCGGACAAAGGTTACGGATTCGTGGAGTTGGCGGGCGGCGCGGGCGACGCGTTTCTGCACGCGAACGCCCTGCATGCCGCAGGCCACGACACTGTTCCCGCAGGCGCCAAATTGCGCGTTCAGGTCGGCGCGGGCGCCAAAGGAGCACAGGTGACCCGGGTGCTTGAGGTTGACGCCGCCGGCGTTGTTGAGCGACCACAAAGACCATCGAGCGACGGAATTCGGCCACGCCGGGTTGCGCCTGATCCGTCGACCGCAGTTTCGGTCGTCGGAAAGGTAAAGTGGTTCGACGACGCCAAGGGGTTTGGTTTCGTCGCCAGCGACGATGGCGGCAAAGACGTGTTCGTCCATATCTCGGTCCTCGGCCCGGCAGGCATTTCGCATTTGGCAGAAGGCCAGCAAGTGACGATGAGAGTGGTGGATACGCCCAAAGGCCGCGAGGCGATTTCGCTTTCGCTCTGAACGATCCTTCTGACAAGGGTAGGAGCGCCTTGCCGCGCTCCTCTTGGGCGTCCAATAGTCACCTCTCAGATTTACCGACTGTTGGCCTCACCCATGCAACCCTCCAGCGACATTCGTCGCCTGATCGACATCATGGCGGCGCTGCGCGATCCAGTTGGCGGCTGCCCGTGGGACGTCCAGCAAACCTTCGCCTCGATCGCGCCATTCACCATTGAGGAGGCTTACGAGGTCGCCGACGCGATTGAGCGCGGCGCAAGCGAAGACCTGCGCGAGGAACTCGGCGACCTCTTGTTGCAAGTCGTCTTTCACGCCCGCATGGCGGAAGAGGCGGGCCTGTTCGATTTCGGCGGCGTCGTCGAGGCCATCACGACCAAGCTCGTGCGCCGTCATCCCCATGTCTTCGGCGACGCCGGGACGCTCACGTCCGACGAAGTAAAGGGGCTGTGGGGACGCATCAAAGCCGAAGAGAAGCAGGCAAAACTCGCGTCGGAAGCGAGGAACGGAGGGCCGCCAGAGACGAAATCCGGCGCGCTCGACGGGGTTCCTCTGGCGTTGCCGGCGCTTTCCCGAGCGATGAAACTGCAAGAGAAGGCGGGGAAAGTCGGTTTTGACTGGAACGATGTTCGCGCTATCCTGGAGAAGATCCGGGAGGAGATCATCGAGGTCGAAGCGGAGATCGCCGAGGGTTCGGCGCAGGCGTTGTCAAACGAGGTGGGCGACTTGCTTTTTGCGGCCGTCAACCTCGCCCGGCATCTCAAGATCGATCCTGAGGCCGCCTTGCGCAGCGCCAACGCCAAATTCGAACGGCGCTTCGCTCATATCGAGATGCGCTTAGCCGAAGGCGGCCGAACCCCCGACGGCGCCAGCCTCGATGAAATGGAGCGGCTTTGGGCTGAGGCCAAGGCCGGGGAACGCCTCCCGGGCTGATGGATTCCAAATGAACCGTTTTGGCCGCGGCGTTCACGGGCGTCCGGGCGTCGCATTCCTGGGCGTTGGAGGCTTCAGGCGAGGCGCCTCGACATTCGGCGCTCGCGCACAAGTTTGCGCGCGTGATCGCCGACATCACCAACCCGAAGTCCGCGCGGCTCGAACTGCCGGTGACGATACCGGAGATCATGGCTCCGTTCCGCCCCATCATCGAGGAAGGCGAGAAGCCGTTCGCCATGTTGCAGGACTTGTGGATTAAGCATCGCGAATGGGTCTTCGAACCGATCTACTACGCCTCAGTCGACAAGCTAATCGCGTCGCTCGATGAGAAGATAATCCAGCCCGCGGAGGCGAGGTTTGTCGAACTCCTAAAGCGGAAGGCCGACACGATGGGTGGGGACCATATCTAGAGCAAGCTGCTTTTGGATCGAAGCGGCCGGAAGGGACGGCTCGGACAACAATTGCTTGCAGAAAATCAGAAGCCGAGCTAAGCTCGCCCCATGAACAATTCCGCGCTTCCGTATGGCCTCGAGCGCCGCTCCCGTCGCGGCGCCTCGCGGGGCTGGGAAAAGGCGGGCGAAAATTTTTTCCCGCGAAAATTTCGCGTAACCCATTGAAAAGTCTCGATTCGGACGAGAGAATCCAAGGAAATCCAAGGAAATCCAAGGCTCAAAAACGGGGTCTTCAAACCGAAACCCGTAGGGCGCCAAGAAAACCCAAACATGAGCCGCCTGACCAACCTCCCGGCCGGCCGCCAAGACGGAAGCCAACCGACTTTATCCAAACGCACAGCGCGCTGGGAGCAGACTGCGGGCGCGCGCTCTCGTTGCACCTTAGGGAACGGTCAGAACCATCTGCTACGTAAAGCGAAACTCGCTGTCGTGACGGTACTCGTCGTCTGGCCACAGCACGCAATCGGTAAAATGCCGGCGGTTGGGCGAATCCGGGAAAGCCTGCGGCTCGAGGGCCAGGCCCGCATGCGCGCCGTAATGCTGGCCGTCCAGGCCGGGCGCCGGGCAGTTGAGGGGCGCCGCGCTGTAGAACTGGACGCCAGGCTCGGTTGAGAACAGGCTCATCGTCAGGCCATTCTTCGGCGAACGCACGGCGGCGATCTGCGCCAGACCGCCTTCGTCCTCGGGCTCGAGCGCGGCCACGAAATTGGTGTCGTACGGTGTAAGCTCGGATTGCGGATCGTGCGGGGCTGTCGAAAGTCGTATGGCGTCCCGGCGACCGAGCGAATTTCACCGGTCGGAATCAGCTCGTCGTCGGCCGGCGTGTAGAAGTCGGCGAACAGCGTCAGTTCATGGTCAAGAATGTCGGGCGAGCCGTCGAGATTGAAATAGCTGTGCTGGGTCAGATTGACGATGGTCGGGCGGTCTGAGACCGCCGAGAGTTCGACCCTGAGCGTCGCGGGTTCGACCAGGCGGTAGATGCAAGTCGCGGTCATGGCGCCCGGGAAGCCGGAATCGCCATCCGGCGATTCGAGTATCAATTCGACCGACGAGGTGTCATAGGCGCCGAGCTTCCAAATCCGGTGGCCAAATCCATGCGGGCCGCCGTGCAGCGTGTGCTTGTCGCCGGGCTTGCGGTCGAGTTGATAAGCGACTCCGTCGAGGACAAATCGGCCGTTGGCGATCCGGTTGGCGAACCGACCCGGCACCGCGCCGAAAGATGGCGAGTAAGCGACGTAGTCTTCGATCGTATTGAGGCCGAGCACGACCCGCTGCAACCCGTTGGAGGCCGGCACGACGAGGTCGCGCACCACCGCGCCATAAGTAAGAATTTTCGCGCTCGCCCCTGCCCCGGACGCGATCGTGACCTCGAACACCGGCGATCCATTGATCTCGCCGAAACTTCGTGCGCTCATTTTTCGCCCCAAATCGCTGCGCGTCCCGCGGGCCGCGCTTCAACTCTCATCCCATGACCGGCGTCTGGGCATCCGTGCGGTCGAGTTCGGCGCGGATCGAGGCGAAGACCTGACGAAACATCGTTTCGGTCAGCACGCCGGTATTCGTGTTGTAACGCGAGCAATGATAGCTGTCGAAGAGGTTTAGGCCCACGGGCGTCAGCGGATGCCGCGCTCCATGCGCGAAGGGAAATTTCGCCAGGGTTAGCTTGAGCGCGCGCAGCGTGCTCTCGTGCGCGATCCGGCCGAGCGCGACCATGATTTTAAGGCGAGGCAGCGCCGAGATCGCCGGCATGAGATAGCGGCGGCAGCTCGCGATTTCCTGTGGGCTGGGCTTATTCTGCGGCGGAACGCAACGCACGGCGTTGACGATCGCGCAGTCGACGAGGGTCAGGCCGTCATCGGGCCGGCGATCGTACACGCCCGAGGCGAAGCCGAACTCGATGAACGTGGAGTATAAAAGTTCACCCGCGTAGTCGCCGGTAAAGGGACGCCCCGTCCGATTGGCCCCGCGCAATCCCGGCGCTAGACCCATGATCGCCACGCGCGCGTCCGCTTCGCCAAACGTCGGCACCGGCGCATTCCACCAGTCCGGATAGGCCACCCGGTTCGCGGCCCGAAAGGCGACGAGCCGGGGACAATCCGGGCAATCGTGCGACGGGCCGACGTCGACAGGCACGCGGCCGTCGACGCCTACTCGCGCACTTCCTCGACGGGCTCATGGATCGGCGCGAAGGACTGGCCTCGACGATGGTCGACCGGACGCTGCGGCCGATCGCCGGGATCGCGTCCGATCCTCGGGATCAGTTGGGCGAGATCGATGAATTCATCCGCCTGACGGCGCAGTTCATCCGCCACCATCGGCGGTTGGGTCGAAATCGTCGACACAACCGACACCCGAACGCCTTTGCGCTGAATCGACTCGACGAGCGACCGGAAATCGCCATCGCCAGAGAACAGGACCATCGAGTCGAGATGCGGCGCCATATCCAAGGCGTTGACCGCGAGCTCGATATCCATGTTGCCTTTGACTTTGCGGCGTCCGGTCGAGTTCGACAAATTCCTTTGTCGGCTTCGTCACCACCGAATAACCGTTGTAGTCAAGCCAGTCGACCAAAGGCCGAACGGAGGAATATTCCTGATCGTCAACCAAAGCCGTGTAATAGAAAGCGCGTATCAGGCGTCCCTTGGCCTGAAATTCCTTTAGGAGTCGTTTGTAGTCGATGTCGAAGCCGAGGGCTTTCGCGCTGGCGTAGAGATTTGCCCCATCAATAAACAGGGCGATCCGTTCCAATGATGACATATTGAGGGTTCTTTTCGAGTTTCGATGTTTAACATATCTTAGCTGTTTATAGAGTCAGGTCAGGCAGCCACAGCAGATGACATTTCCATGAAACCACGATCAAGTCTGAAATTAGACCGGACGTGGGTCCTCCTCTACAATTTTTCGTATCTTCCACGGACGCCTTGGCCTCTATCGGCCGGCCCATGCGCCGGCAGACGGCCAAATCTCAAGAAGTGAAAAGCCAAGACAACGGGACAATATAGCGCCTGTCCAGCCTGAAATCCAAGGGATCGCCCGCAATTTTGCGCGGCTACCGATTTATTCATCATCTGCGTCAGGCGGCCGGGTGACAAGCATCAAGGATTGACGGGGCCTTGTCGCCAGCGTTTGGTAAGACCGCACTGGTCGCCGCGAGGCCCGACGCGATGGCGATTACCGGGTCAGGGCGACTTCTACGGAGGGCTTATGAAACTCGCACGATATGGCAGGGCAGGTAAGGAAAAGCCGGCGCTGGTCGACGGAAACGGAAAATTGCGGGACCTGAGCGAAGTGGTGACGGACATCGACGCCGATGTGCTCAGCCCGCGCGCTCTGGCGCGTCTGGCTAGGCTCAAGCCGGAATCCCTGCCCGCGGTGCGCGGCACGCCCAGGATCGGCCCCTGCCTCGCCCACGTCGGCAATTTCATCGCCGTCGGGCTCAACTATGCCGACCACGCGGCCGAGTCCGGCATGCCGGTCCCCAAGGAGCCGGTGCTGTTCACCAAGGCCCCTTCCTGCATCGTCGGGCCGAACGATGACGTCATGATCCCCAAGGGCTCGAAAAAGACCGACTGGGAAGTCGAGCTCGCGATCGTGATCGGCACGCGCGCGAGCTACGTCAGCGAGAGCGAGGCGCTCTCCCATGTCGCGGGCTTCTGTGTCTGCAACGACGTGTCGGAGCGCGAATTTCAGCTGGAGCGGTCGGGCCAGTGGGTGAAGGGCAAGAGCGCGCCGACTTTCGGTCCGCTGGGGCCCTGGCTGGTCACGCCGAACGAGATCAAAGACGTTCAGGGGCTCGGCATGTGGCTCGACGTCAACGGCGAGCGCATGCAGACCGGATCGACCGCGACAATGGTCTTCAACGTCAAGACGCTCATATCCTACATCTCGCAATTCATGATCCTTGAGCCTGGCGACGTCATCACCACCGGGACGCCGCCCGGGGTCGGCCAGGGCAAGAAGCCGCCGCGCTTCCTTAAAGCCGGCGATACGATGACGCTCGGCGTCGAAGGGCTCGGGCAGCAAACGCAGAACGTGGTCGCATGGAAGGCGGGTTAAGCGTTAGCTGAATGAAGCGCCTTTGGTCGTGGACGGGAGCGGTCCTTCACCGCCGTCTACGCGCTCACGTTCGTCGCGCTCTATGTCGACTATGTGAGGCGCGCCGGGACCTGGTTCGCCGACCTTCCGCTGACGCTCGCCGCCCTGCCCTTCACCCTCGTCATGCGGGGATTGAATGGCGGCTCATTTGCCTTCGGCGGGGACATGACAGGACGCGTAGTCTCCGCCGGCCTCTTTGGCTCGGCGCTCGCCTATCTCGCGGGACTGGTTGTTGCGACGATCGTTCGCATGCTCGCCGGATTGGCGTTGGGGACGCGGCCCCTGAGCGGGCAGCCACCGCATCCGCCTCCAGGCACGGTCGAATAGGACGTAAGGACCAATGGCGCCGGAAGTCATTGGCGCGCGGCGATCGGCCGAGCCTCATCTCGTTGGACCGCGACTGGCGCAGGCTGGCAAGTTTCGATCCGCGAACAGCACCGAAACGCGATTAATCCGGCATGCCGCTCAATATTCGCGGCTGGGGCTGCGGAAATGGCACTTTGCCTTTGTTTGACATACAACGACCAGTGGATATAAATTGGTCAAGCGGTCCTCTCCGTACGACTGCTTCAGAGGATATCCTCTGCGAACCGCTCTTCGACGGACCGGTGATTGCAAGGTTCCAGGAAAAAAATAGAACTCGCAATCGGCGACCGCTTGCTATAGTCTTAAGATCTGGATGAATTCGCGGGGCGCTGTTCCACCCGCCGAACCCGTCCCAGGATAGAGTTATATGGCAAGAATCGCTCAGATAATCAAAAACTCCACCTATGAGGATTTAACGAAACGTGTCGCCGGATATTTGTACCGAAGGACTATTCGGAAATTTCTTCCGACTATTGCTGAAGTCAAGTATGCTGGAATTCCAATTTCGAGAGAGAGAAAGGTCGGCGACGCGACGCTTCCGGACTTTCTAATCCCTATGGCTCTTGAAGACATCGCAGACTATGAGCAAACTCTCATCGACGTCCTGCAGTCTCACGTTCGTATCGGCGATAGAGTGATAATCGTGGGAGGCGGCGAGGGGGTCACCGCTGTCGTCGCCGCGAACAGCAGTCGGAGAGACGGGTTCCGTTATTTGCTTCGAGGGAAACAGCTTGAATGTCCGCAACGTCAAGGCGACCGCGGCTCGTAACAAAGTGTCGAACCGCCTGACAGTCGAGCATGCGGTCGTGGGCGACGCGATCGCGGTTTATGGCGTGCCGGACCAACATTCCACGTCGTCGTTTCCCCGGCGGAATTGCCCGAATGCGATATCCTGGAGCTGGACTGCGAGGGCGCGGAGCGCCTGATCTTGCGCGATATGGCGATCCGGCCACGGTTGATCGCCGTCGAGACCCATGGCGTCCATGGCGCTCCGACTCGGGTCGTGAAGGAACTCCTGGAAAGATTGGACTATGGGTTGAAGAATGGGGCCTAGCGGAGCCATGGCTGCGGGAGCAATGCGAGTCCGGCGACATTCGAATCTTGGTCGGCAAGCGCAATCAACCCGAGCGCGTCAACTAACGCGCCCGCCCTCATCCGCCCCAGCATCAGCATGAGGTTCTGCACCGCCGCGCCGGACGCGCCTTTGCCGAGATTGTCGAATTTGGCGATCAGCAGCGCCTGCCGGTGCGCCTCGTTGGCGAACACATGGATCTCGATGTCGTTAGTGCCGTTGAGTGATTCCGGCTTGATGCGCGTCGCGTCTTCGCTGTCCATCACGCGGAAGTGCTTCTGGCCCCGGTAGTGCTTCTTAAACGCCGCGCTGAGGTCTGCGGCCTTTGGCTTGCCGGGCAGCGCGTCGAGATTCACGGGCACGCTGACCAGCATCCCCTGGCGAAAGTTGCCGACCGAGGGCGTGAAGATCGGCCGCGCGCTCAGGCCTGAATAAAGCTGGATCTCCGGCATGTGCTTGTGCTCGAGCTTAAGCCCGTAGAGCTCGAACGCCGGCGCCCTGCCCGTCTCGTAGGCCTCGATCATCGACTTGCCGCCGCCCGAATAACCGCTGACCGAGGCGATCGAAACAGCCGCGTCCTTGGCGATCAAGCCCGCGTCCGCAAGCGGTCGCAGAAGCGCGATCGCGCCGGTCGCATGACAGCCCGGGTTGCTGACCTTGTTGGCTTTGGCGATCGCCTCGCCTTGGCCCCCGACAAGCTCAGGAAAACCATAGGTCCAGCCCGGCGCGACCCGATGGGCGGACGACGCATCAATCACCCGCGGCGCGCCCGCGCCCATGGCGTCGATGCGATTTGCAGCCTCTTTGGCCGCCTCGTCTGGCAGGCAAAGGATCACGACATCGACTTCGCCATAGAGCTTCTGCTTGGCGGCCGCATCCTTGCGCGCTTCGGGCGGCAGGCTGACGAGCTTAAGGCCGGAGACGCCCGCGAGCTTCTCTCTGATCTGCAGGCCGGTCGTGCCCGCTTCGCCGTCGATAAAGATTGTCGCTGACATCGATACCCTCTGCTCAAGTCCGAAAACCGAATAGACAAAGTCGCGCTCGCGCGCGAACTCGCGCGTTGTCAGCGTCGTCGGAGTCGGAAAAGCGAGCGGGCGGCCATGGGGCGCGTCTTTCGTACAAACGGCCGTCACGGTCAAGGCGAACGGATTCGGCCGTGCGTCCGGCGGTCGCGCTACGGCGCTTTCGTCGCTTTGAACTTCACCAACGGCTCGCTCGTCTTACGACTGGCTGGATCGGAAAAAAACGCGTAAACGCCCGGCGGGACGAAACGGGCGCCGTAGAACGGGTTGGCGTACGTTCCGTCGGCGAGCGCGTAGCCGAAGCCGTGCAGAGAAAGCTGCGGCGCCTCGGTCCTGACGAGGCTATCGACCGGATAGCCGTCATTGCCGGGGATCGAGGTTCCCGCAGGCTGCAGGCCGGTGATCGCGACGCCATTAGCCTCGCCCTTTATCCCGGTGATTTCGTAGAAACCGTCCATGTTGGGCGCGTCTTTCGTGGTGAACGCGCCAGACGCCGTCACTCCCTCGCCCTCATAGCTCCAGCGCCATTCCGAGGCCTTGGCGGAGCTGGCGACGAGCGCTACGACGAGGACCAGCGGCAGCGCGAATTTCAAGAGGGCCTCCCGTGTTGTCTGCGTGGCTGAGATTACGGCGCAGGCCCAATCCGGTCCACGGTTGGATAGGTTCAAGGCGACAAGCGTGACAAGCGACGAATTCGGGGAGGAAAAAATGCATTGCGCTCGAATAGGCAAGGCTAAGTCTGCGCTGCGAATGGCGGCCTTTTGCGCGGTGGCGGTTTTCGGCGCCGCTCACGCGGCGAAGGCGCAAAACTGCCCCCAACAGCCACCGACGCAGACCCTCAAGATTTTCAACGACTCGGACCAATATCTTTTCCCCGAGCTTGAAACCGGCGAGGGCGCGCCGGACATCTGGATGCAGGCGATCTGCCAGGTTCCAAACAGCAAAACCGGCACTTTGAACTACGGGAGGGATATGACCTTCAGGTTCTATGTCAATCCAGAAGGTGGCATCGCGCCGGGGCAGAGCGTCTCGATAACGATCCCTCTGTTCACGCAATTGGTTCTGACCGTGGACCCGACGCAGAACGACCAATATGCGGAATGGTGGCAGGGCGAAAACATCCAGATTTTTTCCAGCCCGACATCGACGCCGCCAAGGGCGTTCGCGGAAGATTACAATTCGATATCGAGGAAGAATCAAACTCTGCTGACGTCTCAAGCGGCCAATCCGACGTTTCCAAGTTGCAGCGGATGCCAGCTGAAATTCTTCTCCGACACCAAGGGAACGCTGCCAAAAAATGGCCCGAGCCAGCTGTTCGAAGCCACCCTCGGGGCCCGTCAGGCGCGACCGGTGGTCAACAACTCGCCGCCGAATTCCCTCGACGTGACGAACGCCGATTTCGACGTGAGTTACGTGAACGTCGCCTATATGACGGGCGCGATGGGACCCTATCAGAACGACCAGGTCGGGTATGTCGGTTCGCCGATGCAGCCGGTCCAGGCCCCCGGCGGCTTCCAGTTAATCCTCGAGCAGTTCGCGAGTGACTTCACTTGGCCGCGCTTCGTGGTCAAATATTCCGACGGCACGACCGAACGCATTCCGAAGCTGCCCTCGCCGCTCGAACTATTGGCAAGATTGAGCGGCGCCAATCCGCCCGCAGATCTCGACCCGGTGCCGCAGTGGCCGACCAACGTATGGGCCCCGATCCAGGCGCTCCGCGACAACTGGGCCAGTTCTACGAATTCGTGCAGCCACAGCGCCAATGGCCCACCGACCTTTTGCGACGCGCTGCTCGACGTGAAGCAGATCATCATGGACAATTATGCGAATTACCTGACCCTCTTCACAAGCACCGGCCCCTGCTACGGAACGCCGGTCGACGCAACCCCCGATGGCATCTTGCTGCATGTTTACGGCTGGACCCCATGGACGGAGGCCAAGTTGGGCGCGGGCTGCCCTCCGGCGGCAAATCTGCTCGAAGAAACGCCGAGCTATCATGAAAATGGTCATGAGAAATATTCGAAGGTCAAACAGGAGTTCGACGACCTGGAATACGGCAAGTATTCAAATGCGGCTTACGCCTTCGACCCGTGGGTGCAGTTCCTGCATGGGCCTAAGTATCTGAACATACCGGGCGTCTACGCTTATTCGGTGGACGACGCGGTGGGCAACATCCAGGCCGAGGCCCAGGGGTTCATCATCGATATTGGCAGCCTGACGCATCTGGAAAATCGGCTGCCGGCTGCTCCGCCAATCAATATTGCGCTTGGATATGCGTCAACGGACGCGGTCAGGTTTGCGAGTTATAGCGTCTGCTCGAACGACCCAACGCGAAGCAGGCCGGTCAATCCTTTAAATCCCGCCTTCATCATCAACGCCAACGCGCCGCAGAATTGCCCTGTCTACCTCACTGACAACAAGCCCCAGCCGCAAACCTATACTTTCACGGTCGCCAGCCCGCCCCCGTTCACGAAATTCACGCAGTCACAGGTCGATAATGGGGACGCCACGTGGAGCAACGGATCGATCGGCAACACCACGAGCGTCATTGACTGCAGCGGCAACCAGACCGGTCCGCCGTTCCAACAGTCGAGCAAGGCATGGTGCTGCAGCTTGACCAGTCGCAGCGGCGTCTTCGCCTATTCGGAACCAGATCCCTACGACCCTCACCAATCGCTGACCCATACCGTTGTGACGATCCCCGCTCTGCCTCTTTCCACCAGCACTGACGCAACCTGCAGCATGGGACACTAGGCTCAAACCTTCTTCGGCTCCGACCCATTTCGGCACGAACGCAAGTCCAAGACCAAGCCGTCTACCTCAACATTGGAGAGCTCGCGCTTCCTGCTAGCACCGTACTTTCCGAAACGCGTAAACATGGCACCACCACGCCTGGTTCTCGGCGGCGCGGGCGACGAGCAATGTCGATGATCGGGTGAACGCGTGGACGACGCTCGCGCGAATGGGCGGTGAGACGACGTCGGTCAACAACGTGTCGATCTCTTTGGCCGCGTCGCCGATGGCCGTCTTGTTCTGCTCAATCCGCGCTTGCCCGTCGCTTGATTTGAGCGCCGTGTTAAAGGCTTCTTCCGCCTTGGGGTCGCTGAGCTGTGAGGAATAAGGCTGAATCTCCCGGCGCGCCTGAACGATCACCGCCGGATCTTTGATAACCGCAACCGCCAGACAGAATATCAATGTGTCGAGCGCTGTCAGAAGATACCAAAGCTCTTCCGTTCCCTTCACAGGCCCAAGGTCCGGATCGGCCTCCGCCTTCTGCTCTTGGGCGGCCGCCGGCGTGATGAGAACCGAAGCCAGGCCGGTCAAAAGAAACTGCCTTCGGCGCACGCCAACCTCCCCATTGGACCGTCTCGCCAGGCTCCAAGAAGCACCCGCGAGTAAATAAGCGGAGGCTTCCAGCGCTGCGCGTTAACGCGTCGGCGTCTAAATGCTACAACATCGCATTGCAAGGCGGACTTCGCCTTCCGGCGAGGAAGACGATATCCGGGCCACGGCCTGTCAGCGCTCTGGAGCGCGCCTACCCTAGCGTCCGAAACGCGACCCGTGGATTCCGCTAGCGCTTGGAGAACTGGAAGCTCGCGCGCGCCTTGCGGTGGCCGTACTTCTTGCGCTCGACCACGCGCGAATCGCGGGTGAGGAAGCCTTCCTTCTTGAGGAGTGGGCGCAAGTCCGGTTCGAATCGGTCAGCGCCTTGGCGAGGCCGTGGCGCACCGCGCCCGCCTGGCCGGAAAGGCCGCCCCCGGTCACCGTCACCATCAGGTCGTACTGAGTGATGCGATTCACGACCACCAGCGGCTGGCTCAGGATCATGCGCAGCACCGGCCGCGCGAAATATTGGTCAAGCGGCCGACCATTGACAGTCGCCAACCCTCTGCCCGGCTTGATCCAGACGCGCGCCACCGCGTTCTTTCGTTTTCCGGTCGCATAGGCGCGTCCCTGCTTGTCGAGCTTCTGGACATGGACGGGGGCCTCCGCGGCTACCGGCGCGGCGGCCGACCCTGCAAGGTCGGCTAGCGAAGAAAGGATCTCAGCCATTGATTTCAGCGCTCCGGCTGTTCTTCGGATTGAGTTTGGCGACGTCGAGCACGTCGGCGACTGCGCCGCGTGCGGGTGGTCAGGACCTTTATAGACGCGCAAGTTGGTCAGCTGCTTCTTGCCTAGCGGCCCGCGCGGCAGCATGCGCTCGACGGCCTTCTCGACGATGCGCTCGGGAAACTTGCCCTCGAGGATCGATTTGGCCGAGCGTTCCTTGATGCCGCCGATATAGCCCGAATAGTGGTGATAGACCTTCTGGTCGCGCTTCCGGCCGGTCAGCACGATCTTTTCCGCATTGACCACGATGACGTGGTCGCCGTCGTCCATATGGGGAGTGAAACTCGCCTTGTGCTTGCCGCGCAGGCGCATGGCGATGATCGACGCGAGCCGTCCGACCACCAGGCCCTTGGCGTCAATGACCAGCCATTTCTTCTCGACCTCGGCCGTTTTGGTCGAATGGGTTTTGCCGAACATGATTTCGTCCGCTTGATTTCGAGGCACAGGCTTCTAGCCGCGGGAAACACGAAATGTCAACCGCCGAGCGCCGGAATCATCAATAAACTGCCGAAGGCAGCTACGCGGTACTATTACCGTGCCTCGGTGGGCTCGCCAATCGAGGAGAGGGGCGCGGCCGGGTCTCAACCGACATTTGTCTTGTCAGCGTCTTACTCTGTGCGCAGTCTCAGTCGCGATAAGGCCGTAGGCGGCGCCTTATCTTCGCAAAATACTCGAATGGGAGGCGGCGATGAGCCTTATCGATCATGCCATAAAGGCCAATGAGCAATTCGCAAAGAAGTACGATCCGAAGCTGGGCGGGCAACCGCAACCCAAGATCGCGGTCGTAACCTGCATGGACCCCCGGCTCTGGGACCTCGAGGGGATCCTGGGATTGAAGACCGCGGATATTGACGTCATCCGCACCGGCGGCCCGGCCGTCACCGACGACGTGCTGGGGGAACTTGTCGTTTCCACGCGGGTGCTGGGAAGCAAGGAGATCATGCTCCTCATCAGGACGGCTGCGGCTTCACGACCTTCACCGACAAGGAGCTGAACCACAAGCTCGCCCGAGAAACGGGTGACGCCACGCGGGTCCCGATGCGCTTGTTTTCGTTCAAGGACCC
>CAVZJI010000039.1:0-42490 GCA_963775405.1 uncultured Alphaproteobacteria bacterium | reverse complement strand
CGCGGCTAATTCCAGTTGTTGATCTGAACGATTGCCGGCGTGAGAATGGCGGCGAAAAGCCCCGGCAGAAAGAAGAGGATCATCGGAACGGTCAGAACCGGCGGCAGAGCCGCGGCTTTTTTCTCAGCCAAAGCCATTCGGTGGTCGCGGCTTTCTTGGCTGAGAACCCGAAGCGCGGCGCCGAGCGGCGTGCCATACTTCTCCGACTGCGAGAGGACCGTGATGAGCGAGCGAATGGACTCCAATCCGGTCCTCAACCCCAAATTCTCGAACGCGGTCCGCCGCTCGGCCAGGTAGGACATTTCCGCGGCCAAAATCCCCATCTCCTCCGCCATCGAGACGCTCTCGATGCCGATCTCCTGACTGACCTTCCGCACCGCGTGTTCAATCGAAATTCCCGATTCAGCGCAGATGAGCAGGAGATCCAGGGTGTTAGGAAACGCGCGCTCGAGTTCTTTCTGCCGTTTGGCTGTCTTATTGCGCAGGAAGAGTTCGGGCGCCTTGATGCCGAGGTAGGTGGCCGCTATCGCGATGCCGATCTTGACCATCGCGGGTTGGTTCCACTTGATGATCAGAAACTGATAGATGATGGCGGCGAGGAAGAAGGCGATCGGGGCGGCCAGGCGAAACGCGAGAAAGGCATATTCTGCTCCCCCGCCGCGATAGCCGGCCATGGCCAATTGCATTTTGGCCTTTTCGGTGCTGAGCCAGCTCGACAGATTGAGAGTTTCAACCAATTGCTTGACGAGACCGGTAGGCTTCACCCTCAGCGTGCCTTTGCTCTGAGACGCCTGCAACCGCTCCCGCTCGCGCGCCCGGATTCGCTCTCGCTCCGAACTGACCGCCTTGATGCGGCGTGACAACGTGTCCGGCTGGAGCCAAGGCATCGCAGCGGTGAGAACGGTCGCGGCCGACCCGATCGCCGCGAACAGCATCGCCAGGAAGTGAGCGTCAGAGAACTTAGCGACGATTTGGTCAATCATGGGCAGCTCGATCTAGAAGTCGAACGAGATCATCTTCTTCATCATTGCGATACCTATCCCCATCCAACAAATCGCAATCACGGAGATCATTTTTCCATGGCTCGTCGTCCACAACAGTGAAATGTACTTAGGAGACGAAACGTAAAGCGCGCCCACGACGAGGAACGGCACCGCGCCGATAATTGCCGCCGAGGCTTTCGCTTCCATCGACATGGCGGTGATCTTCGCCTTCATCTTCTTGCGTTCGCGCAACACACGCGAAAGGTTGCCCAGGGCCTCAGAAAGGTTGCCGCCCGCTTTGCTCTGAATGGCGATGACAATCGAAAAGAAATTTGTTTCGGCGATCGGGACCCGTTGCGCCATCCGCTCGATGCCTTCCGACATGGTCAGTCCAATCGAGAGCGCCTCGACAATTCTTCGAAACTCCGACTTCACCGGCTCGGGGCTTTCGGTCGCGGCTATCCGGATCGTATCGCCGAGGGGAAGACCGGATTTGATGCCTCGGACGATGATGTCGATGGCGGTCGGAAAGTTGGAGATGAACTTCTTGATGCGGCGCACGCGCAGGCGCGCCAGCGTGAGTTGCGGCAACCCGACCGTGGCTGTCACGCCAACGAGAAGCGTGAGCACCAAGCTTCTCGATTGAAGGTAGGTCAAGGCGCTGCAAATCAAGCCCAAGAGCACGCTGCCGATCCAATATTGCTGTTTGGTGAAAGAGAGTCCGGCCTGTTCGATCTTTGTCGCGAGACCGACGCGCCGCCCCTTTCCCTTCATTTCAAGGTCGCGAACGCCCTCGGCGATCTGCTTCTTGCGCGCCGCTCGATCACCGGCAGCCGCCACACTCGCCTTCGCGTCGGTTCTCGAGACGGCCGCGCGACGCTTGTCGGCCCGCGAGTCTCCGCCGATAAAGGCAAACGCCAGACCGCCAATCCAAGCGCAAGAGCCGCCGCGATCGCGATCGGATTGATCATGCCGATTTCACTCCGTTAACGCTAGGCTGCGCTGACTTCCGAGATATCGAGCGCCGCCGCCAGACGGGTTTCTTCTCCGTACATGCGCGCGCGGTCCCAAAATTTCGGGCGCCCGATTCCGGTCGAACGATGCCGCCCTATGATCTTTCCCTGAGCGTCCTCGCCAAGAAGTTCGTAGACGAACAGGTCCTGAGTGATCACGACGTCGCCTTCCATGCCGAGGACTTCGGTGATGTGCGTAATTCGCCGTGATCCATCACGAAGGCGAGAGGCTTGAACGATCACGTCGATCGAAGACGTCATCATTTCGCGGATTGTCTTCATCGGCAGCGCATAGCCGCCCATCGTGATCATGGACTCAACACGGCTCAGCGCCTCGCGCGGCGAGTTCGCGTGCAACGTGCCCATCGACCCGTCGTGGCCGGTGTTCATGGCTTGCAGGAGATCGAACGCTTCGGGTCCGCGCACTTCGCCCACGACGATGCGTTCGGGCCGCATGCGCAGACAGTTCTTGACGAGGTCGCGCATCGTGATCAGGCCTACGCCTTCGAGGTTCGCGGGGCGCGTCTCAAGGCGCACCACATGGGGTTGCTGGAGCTGAAGCTCCGCTGCGTCCTCGCAGGTGATGATTCGCTCATCCGCGTCGATGTAGTTCGTCAAACAGTTGAGGAGGGTCGTCTTGCCCGAGCCCGTGCCGCCGGAAATGACCACGTTGCAGCGGACGCGGCCGATGATCTTGAGGATTTCCGCTCCGGCCGGCGAGATCGAGCCGAACTTGACCAATTGGTCGAGGGTCAGCTTGTCCTTCTTAAACTTGCGGATCGTCAGCGCAGCACCATCGATCGCGAGCGGCGGCGCAATGACGTTGACGCGCGAGCCGTCGAGCAGGCGGGCGTCGCAAATCGGCGAGGATTCGTCGAACTCGGCGTCCGACCTGGCTGACGATCCGCTGGCAGATGTTCATCAGCTGCGACGCGTCGCGGAAACGAACGTTGGTGAGTTGGATCTTGCCGCCGACTTCGATGAAGCACCGCGTCGGCCCATTGACCATGATGTCGGCGATGTCGTCGCGGGCGAGCAGCGGCTCGAGCGGACCGAAACCTAAAACGTCGTTGCAGATGTCATCGAGCAGGTCTTCCTGCTCGGCGATCGACAGCACCAAATTCTTGATGGTGACGATCTCGTGGACGATGTCCCGAATTTCCTCGCGCGCGCTTTCAGCATCGAGCTTCGAAAGCGCGGCAAGATCGATCGCCTCAATCAAGGCGCCGAAGATCAGCGACTTGGTCTGGAAATAGGTTTCCGATCTTCGTTCGGCTTGAACCGGCGGGGGCGGAGGCGGCGGAGCCTTAGGCTGCTCACTCGCGAGGCCGCCGGCCGCGACGCGTGGCCCGACGACCTGGGTGCTGACGCTCCCATTCGCGCGCTTGCCGAACATCGCTCAGAATCCTTTGCGCTTGCGCGAGCGCTCAGCGCAGAGGGCGCGATGCGTTTGCAAGCCGATCATTTCTTCTTGCGCCCGAGTTTGGCGATGAGCGGCTCAAACACGCCTCTCTTGGGCTTGCGCGTATCCGTTCGGCCGGCAAGCGTAGAGGCCAGGTCGACGAAGATCTGCGCTATTTTGCCGTTTGGCTCGATTTCGGCAATCATTTGCCCATTGTTGGCCGCCGCCCCGAACAGTTTCGCGTCGTGAACAATGATCGCGGTCGGATCGGTTTCCACCGCTTTGGCGAAATCGGCCGCGGCGATCTCCGGCCGCTTCAGCATGCCGACGCCGTTCAGGACGAGCCGCGATGGCGCGTCGTTCAGGCGGGCGCCCTTCACGTTGTCGATCAGATTCTTGGTGTTGCGAAGATTTGCGAGATCGGGGCTCGCAACGACGATCACCTCATCGGCGGAGACGAGGATCCGTCGCGCCCAGCCCGACCATAGATGCGGCACATCGAGCACAATCCAGGGCGTCGACGCGCGCATGGCGTCGAGCAGCGAGTTCGAACGAGGCCTCGCTAAAGTCAAGGACCCGATCGAGTGTTGAGGGCGCCGCGAGCAGACTGAGCTTCTCACCGCACTTGGACAGCAGACGGTCCACCAGCACAGTGTCGACGCGATCGGGCGCGAACACCGCCTCCGCGACGCCTTGGGGCGGATCCTGATTGTAGTCGAGCCCCGCGGTCCCGAACGCAAGATCGAGATCCGCAATGATCGTGGCCATCTGGGTAACCGACGCAAGACTCCACGCGAGATTGTGGGCGACGGTGGACGCCCCGACCCCGCCCTTGGCGCCGACGACCGCGATCACCCGCCCAAGCGGCTTGGCGCCGGGCACGCTGAACAGCTGGGATATCGCCTGGATGAAGTCGACCACGCCAAATGGAGCCACCAGATATTCGCTGACTCCACGCGCTATCAGCTGCCGGTAGAGAATGATGTCATTGAGCTTGCCGAGAACGACGACCTTGGTCCCCGCGTCGCAATATTCAGCCAGCTCTTCGAGTTGCCCAAGGAGCGCATCTCGATTGGCCGGAGCCTCGAGAACGACAACATTCGGCGTAGGCGCGCTCTTGTAGGCCTCGACCGCGGCGGCCGCGCCGCCCATGTTCTGCTTGACATGCGCTTTGGCCATTCTGCGATCGGATATCGCGGCGGCGACGATGGCCGCGATATCAGGCGATTCGCAGAACGCCTGGATCGATACGCGCGGCACCGGCTCGATTTGGCCAACGGGCCGATCGATTGGCGCTGCGCCGTCGATTCCGTTGCTGGCGTATTGCGCCCTCATGGATTCACTGCCCGCCAACTTGGGCGCCAATCGGAACCAGCACAGTGTCCTTCCACGCCGTCCCGGGATCTTGGCCGGCGCGGACGGCCTCGATCGCTCGGGTGCGCATTGCGACATCAGAGGGCCCGAGCGCGTGCGGTTGGACGAAATCGCGCGGGTCGTCGACCTGAGCCGCGATCGTCGATTGGGTGGCGCAGCCGAAGTTCGAATAGGGTTCGTTCTTCCACCCTTCGACAGAGGATCCAGAAGCCAAGTCCTCCGGCCACTGACCACACTTGGTCGGAACAATCGCTTTGAGCCCTATGAACGACACACGCACCGGCGGCGCCGCGCCATCGTTCGCCGGCAGATAGGCCCCGACGGCCACTCTGCCTCTGACGCCGGCGGCGAGAAGCGCGCTCCGGACCTCACGAACGGCTACCGAGTTTGGGTTCGTTCCTACAGGCGTCTGAATTGTGACTGCGCCGGAACCGTAGTGCCGATAGCGTTCGACGAAAGCGCGGATATTCGCCCTTGAGCGCTCGTCGAGGGCGCCGCCAACGGGATAAAGATCCATGCTCGCGGGCGCGGCGGCGACCACGATCGGATGACGCTCCTGAAAGCTGCCCGGGAACCCGGGGTCTGAAGATGCATAGGGAACCCCGCAGCCGCTGAGCGCGGAAGCGCCGGCGGCGGCGAGACTCCACTGCAAAACCCGCGCCGCGAACACTGGTCGTGCATCACGAAGAGCGCCCATGAGAGCTGTCCTTCTCAGTTCTGAAAATATTGCTAGCGACGCGCGACAAGGCCTACTGTGTTATGAATCCGATCTTGCCTGAGTAACCAGGCATCGGCTGCAGCGACTGTGACGTGGAATAGATCCGGTTGACGCGGCCGAGGAACCAGCTTTGCGGATCGCTGGCGTCCTGGAAATTCTGGTCCGGCCTGACGACCTGGCTGGGATCGATCGCGTGCACGATGTATGGCGTCACCACGATCAACAACTCGGTCTCGTTGCGCAGATAGTCTCGCGATCGAAACAACGCCCCGAGGACCGGGAGATTTATCAGCGCCGGAAAACCGTTGATGGCCTGCTGTGTCTGGGTGCTGATCAGGCCGGCGGAAACGATCGAACCGCCGGACGGCAATTCGACGGTGGTGGTGTTGTTGCGGGTGCGGAACCCGGGGATCGTAAGCCCGGCAAAGGTGATTTGGACCGAGTTGTCGACGTCCGTGACTTCGGTCGCAATTCGCAGTTGGATACGCCCGGGGGACAACACGACCGGCGTAAAATTCAGGGTCACGCCGTAGGGCTGCTGCGTGAACCCGAGCTGGCAGACCCCGGCGCTGATGCCGGTGCCGCAGGACTCGCTGGTGGCGATCGGGATGGTGCCGCCGGCCATGAATTTTGCGCTTTCCCCCGAGACCGCCGTGACGGTGGGCTCGGCAAGCGTATGGGCGACGCCTTGTCGCTCGAAGGCCTGCAGAGTGGCGCTCAAGCTCTGGCTCCCCTTGAACCAATTCAGAGTCGCCTCGGTGGCGGCGGAGACAGCCCCGTTGATGGCGAACGGATTGTCGAGGTTGAAGCTTCCGTTTGGCCCCGCGCCACTCACATTGACGCCAAGCTGCTTGATGATTTCGCGATGAATTTCCGCAACCGTGACGTGCAGGCTGACCTGGTCTGCGCCGCGGATCGTCAGGGCGTTGATCACCCTTCCACGAGCGCTGCTGGAGGATTTGCCGCCGGCGCCGCCAGCGCCGCCAGCGGGGCCGCCGCCCGAGCCGTTCGAGATCGAGATCGAAGCGCCAGCAGCTCCGGAAGACGGCGTGTCGTTGACAAAACCGTCAGCAATATCCAGCGCCTTTTGGGCCTCCTCGGCGGATGCGACTGACCCGGTGAGGATGATCGTGTTCTCCACCGTGCGCACATGGATCTCGTTGCCGGGGATGGCGGTGTTGAGCAGGCTCGACAACTCGGCGACGGCGCGCCCGACCGAGACTTGGATGACCGCGATTCTTCGCCCGTCCCTGGCCAACGCGAAAATGCTCGTTTGGCCATTGGCGACACCGGAAATGTAGACGCGCTTCGCCGAGCGCACGATCGCGTTGGCGACGTTCGGGTCGCCGACGTAGATCTCTCCCGCCTCCTCGGGCAAATCGAAGATAACCGATTGGCCGACGCCCAATTGCAGGCGCTGGCCTGCCGGATCGGACGCGCCGGCCATCCGAACCGAATCATCACGGTCGGCGGCGCGAACCATCGAAGCCGGCGCCGTCGCAAGAAGCGCCGCGGCGGCGCAAAGGATGATGCTCGGCCGTCTCTGGGTGCGATCGGACTTCATGCCCCGGCTCCGTCTCTGGAGAACAAGCGAAAGGAAAAAAAGAGGACGAATCACCGGGCGGCCTGCTGGGGGGCGCCATAGCGGACAACCGTCAATGCGCTTTCGGCGCTGACGACGGTCTTCGCCGGCCCGCCGCTATCGACGAGACTGCGAAGAACGAGATGAAGGTTTGAATTGCCGGCATGCTGAGCAAGGATAATGAGGTTGACTTGTTCCGGATCGAGCTCGAGCGTCGCGTTGGCCCCGGTAATGACCTTCTTGCCATTCTGCTCTTCGACGTTCTGCCCGATGGCCAGGACGCGCACATTGGAGAGGATCGGCTGCGCCGTCATGACTTCGACCCCTCGAGCCTTGGTGGATTCCTCGTCGCGGGCAAGACGGACGACATCGACCCGGTCATTGGGCAGAATGAATCCGCCCGCCGTCGAATCCCCGTCGTTGTCGATCTTGATCGCGACCGCCCGCTTTCCGGTCGGCAGGATCGCCGACATGAAGCCGCCCGCCCCGGCCTTGACCAGCTTGTCATGCCGAATTGGCTCGCCGCGCAGGAAGCCCACCCGCGTCATCGAGCCTTCTATGTCCGTCAGCGCGTCGGGCTTGCCCGATTTTGTGATCATGAGTTCGGAAACGTCCGCTTTTGGCCACGGGTGCCAGGCGATCGCGGCCTCATTGACCACCGTGCCCATCGGCAGGTCCTGGCCGGCCACAAGCACCTGCTCGACGTCGACCTTTGGAGCTTCAGCGGAGGGGCCCGGCGCCGCATTCGGCGCACGTAGGAATACATAGGTCGCGCCGAACGCTAGAATTGCGATCGCCCCCACGATGATCAGCCTCCGATTCATGAATCACGACCCTTCGCGCTGACCCGACACCTGCACGATTTAGACATTGTAATCGTCAAGGTACGGTTAATTTAAAGTATCGAATTGTTTTCCAAACATGAGGCAAGTCTGTGCATCAAAGGAAAACGTTTAGTTAAATTCCATTTCTATCAAGATATTCCGATGATGGAGGTGTAATCCCTTACGTTACTGGAATCTCGACTGAAAGAATAACCGGAAAACAGTTCGACTGAGCTTCCACAACTGTGCACCGCATTCTTGGAGAGGCGCGCATCGCTGCTCAAGTCGAATATTGTGCGTCAGCCAAAGAATGACCGAAACGAATGGAACGGCGCGGGTCGAGCCCTATCGAAACGACCCGGCGCGGGTCGCTGGAGATGTGGAAGACGCTCATCGACTATCTACGAAACGATCGGCGCGCCGATCGTTCGCCTGTCGCTCCGGTCGGCGGCGACATTGGCGGCAGACGGCTCCCTCGTCGGCGATCGCCCGCGAGCAATCCTGCTCCGAAGACGGTCGACATGGGGGGTGGATTGCTCGCTTAGGCGATCGCCGCCCAGATGGATGAGTTCGGATATTGCATCAGCCCCGCCGCCGCCAAGGCAATTCCATACGGCACGCCCGCGTTGACGTTGTGCAATCGTGCAAGCCAATCGATACGGCCAAAGACAGGCGGCAGAGGCGCCGTGCGCGCGCCCAGAATGATCAGGGTGAGAATTCCGCCAAAGATGGCCGCCGCGATCCCATAGTTGAGGATCGTGGTCCAGCCCAGCCACGCAGCCGTGGCCGCCGCCAGCTTGGCGTCTCCACCACCGATCCAGCCGAGATTGAACATCACGAATGCAACGCTCAGAATCGCGAGGGCGCATGAGATATTAAGAAGAATATCAACCCCCGGGACACCCAGCAGCACCGCGAAAACCAAATACCCAAGGGCGAGAACCGCGCAGAGCCGATTGGGTATTGTGAAGGTCAATAAATCCATGGACGCCGAAAGCGCCATGAGGGCCGGAAAGAAGGCGAGGACCGAAAGATGGAGGAGATTCGAAGCCATTTGCTTATTCAGGGGCCAGGTTCTTCATGGATCTGAACATTGTTCGCCTGCTCCGAAACCGATGCGACGGCAAACGCGGTTTTCATGTCGCCGACACAGGCCGGAAAGTAGGCTTGCTGGCTTTCACCGTCGTTAATTTGAATGGCTCCAGCTGAAGCGCGCCGCCGAAGTTAGGCGGCTGGTTAAGCCACGAATAAAAGAGAACGACGCGTCGTGAGCATCGATTTGAAACAAATTTAACTCAGTAAGACGCCGAGTCTGCGTCCATCTACACGAGGATGGGCCTTGTTCTTCTCATGACCATTTGCGTTGCGCTCGCTTCGTGCAGTTCGAGGCCCGGAGCAAGCGTTAAGGCGCGAGATCGAGCCAGGCGCCGTCCGCGCCATCCTCGACCTCAACGATCCAAAGGTCCGGGTCAAACGCAACTTCCCGTTTGAGCCGCCCCTCCGCCTCGTCGGAGTCGATAGAGGCCCCCGCATGCGCGAGGGCGAAGATCCTATCAACGCCGGGCGGCGCGTCCGCAGCGAGGGACTGCGGCGCAGGTCCATAGAGCGTGGCGCGCCCGTTCAAGTGATCGACCTTGACAAAAATGGCGCCGGCCTCCGCGGCCCCTCGCCGGCGAAGGACCGCGCTTGTTCCTTCCACTCCGCATCGGCGCAAATAGGCGGCGACCCAAATGTCGGAGCGCAGGCGCAACGGATTTAGTGGCCTCCACCCCGCGCGGCGAGCGTCAGCTGCTTGACCAGCCGCTCACTGATTTCAGTTGCCGGAGGCAGGCCATGGGCGTGCTCGAATTCCCGCAAGGCTTGCTGGGTGGCGGCCCCCTCTTTCCCGTCCGGCTTCACCGAGTAGCCCAGTTTAGCCAGGGCGGTTTGGGCGGCTAAGATCAACCGCGATCCGTCGCTGTGGGTTTCTCCGGCCAACAGATCCGCGATCGGATCGGATGCCGGGGGGGAGCCGTCGGCGGCGTCCGCGGGGCGCGCCGGCGGAACAGCCGGGGAGAGCTGCGCAGGCGGAGCGCTGTCTTCCGTGCTGATTAGCTTTTGTGAGGGAACCGGGGCCGGCGCGGGAGCGGCAGAGGGAAGTTGCGGCGCCGCCAATCCGAACAGCGGCGCGGGATGCCGCTCGCGCTGCAAGAGAAGCGCGTTGACGCCAATGCCAATTAGAGCGACCGACATGGCCGCTCCGAGATAGTATCGCAAATGCGCGACCTTCACGCGCCCGGCTATCGTTGGGCTCAGCGCTCCGTGAGATGAACGCTGGATAGGCCCTCGGAGTTGGCCAACGTTATCTCGTACGCGTGCAAGCGCTAAATCCAAGTTTTTTCTCCTGAGGGCGGCGGGCCGTCATGACTTGCAAGCGGTCGGCGTCGCGCTTTCCCTTAAAGTCGCAGCAGCCGATTAAATCAATCTTAAGTCTAGAGTCAGGCCGCACCGTTGAATCCGCTTCGATCCGACTGGCTTGGGCTATGGTTTACGCTTTATTGCGGCGGTTCGTCCGAACGGTAATGACGTAAGGATCACGGTATTGACAACTTGCGGCCGAAACACTTCGCGCTGGTCGAGCGCTGCCGGGCGCCCATATAAGGGCCATGGACGACACAATGAGACTAGCGCATCCCTTGTCGGCGATTGATGGCATACGCGACGATTTTGCCTCTCTCGACGACTGGGAGGATCGATATCGTTATGTCCTCGAATTGGGTCATACGCTCGAACCGTTGAGCGCGGAGGCCCACAACGACCTCAACAAGGTTCGGGGCTGCGTCAGCCAGGTTTGGTTGGAATGCGTGCCGACGACGAACGCGCAGGGCGGAAGGATCTTGCACTACCGTGGCGACAGCGACTCTCACCTCGTGCGGGGGCTGATCGCCATTTCGATCGCGCTTTTTTCCGATCGTACGCCGGAGGAGATCCTTGCCGTGGATGCGGTCGCCGCCTTTCGCGCGCTCGGGCTTGAGCAACATCTAACCCCGCAACGCTCGAACGGAGTTCGCGCGATGATTGAGCGAATTCGGATCGATGCGGTGGGGTCTGGGCCGGCGGCTGCCTAATACAGACCTTTTCCACCTATATTTTGTGCTCTCGTAGCGATCGTTGGGGGAAGCCCGTCCCAAATGCGCTTGGCGTCCGCGCGCGCGGCAGAACTTGGCGTCCGCGCGCGCGGCAGAATAAGACAGCGCCATAGGTCGCTGCCCTTGCTGTTGCAGCCCAGACGGCGCTGCGCTTCTGCGCCCAAGCCATCGACCAGCGTCTTGAGCGCTTCCAAATCAGCAAGAGCGCTCCGGCAAGGTCAATAGTTCGTTAATCCCATTGGCGGAGACTGGAATAAACGCTTCGTTAGCCGCGGATATATCGATGAGTGAATTCGACAGTTCGAGCCCCGGCCACGAGCCGCCGCCATCCAGCTCCTCGCGCGACCTCATTGTCGTCGTTCAGCATCCGGAAGCCAAACCGGCGGCCGAGCCCCGCGCGGCGACGGACGGACTTTTCTCGTCCCGATTCCGTTGGGCCGCCGCGGCGGCGCTTGCGGTCGTCGTGTCCGTCGTGGGCGCCTTATTTTTTGAGGATCGACAGCAAGCCCAAGCCGTTGCCGAGCGGGCGACCGAAACCGAATCTCTGGCTCACACGCTCAAGTCGCTGAAGGTGCGCCTCGACGCGATCGATACGACCGTGTCGAGCGCCGATCTGGCCGATTTGCGTCGGTCAATTGGCGAAATCAAGTCGACCGTGGTTTCGGCGCGGGAGGTTAGCGGGGCTTTGGCCCAGCTCTCCCAACGCGTCGACAAGCTGGACCGAGACGAGAGCGCAAAAGTCGATAAGCTGACCGAGCGCGTCGATCACGGGGCAAGCGCTTTGACGACTGGGCTTTCCATTCGCATCGACAAGCTCGAGCAGAAAATTGCGCGCGCCGCCCACCGCTCACGCAGGCCGCGCAACCCATTGGGCAGGCCAAGCAGCCGCCGACCCGTCCGAAATTCGGCAACGTCTCGATGGACACGACGGGTTCAATCGAACGGCCGAGACCCCTTCTGAGGGGATACGTCGTGCTCGATGCCCGCGACGACATCGCGCTTGTCGGTGGACGCTATGGCGAACGCGAGGTCCGACAGGGCGATTTTCTCCCTGGAGCGGGACGCGTCGAGCGTATCGAGCTCAGAGGCGAGGGATGGGTCGTCATGACCAGCGAAGGCCTTATCGCTTCGGCTGATTCTCCCCGCTATTGAACGCATTCATCAGGACGACGAGCCCGAGCGGGGGTTGTCGTCTCCGAGCGAGGCCGCCTCGGTTGGCGCGAAAAGGCCTGTCCGTCCCTCAGCGTTAACCTATGCCCGGCGCGGAACGCTTTCGATAGCCGGACGCCTGTGGTACCACGCCGGTTTGAGGCTACCGCGCCCGGCGCGGCCCGGGGACCTACTGCGCGCATGAGTGAGCGGCGTACCAGTTTCAATTATGAGGATCTCATCGCCTGCGGTCGCGGCGAGTTGTTCGGACCTGGCAACGCGCAGCTGCCTTTGCCGCCGATGTTGATGTTCGATCGGATCAGCGAGATCTCCGAAACTGGAGGCGCCAACGGCAAGGGAGGCGTGCGCGCGGAGTTCGACATCAACCCAGATCTTTGGTTCTTCAATTGCCATTTCAAGAATGATCCGGTGATGCCGGGGTGTCTCGGCTTGGATGCGCTCTGGCAATTGACTGGGTTCTTTCTCGGTTGGCTCGGACTGCCTGGACGGGGTCGTGCGCTTGGCGTCGGCGAAGTGAAATTCGCCGATCAGGTGCTCCCCACAATGAAAAAGGTCGTCTACGGCGTGGACATGAGGCGTGTCTTCAAGGGCAAGCTCGTCCTTGGCGTCGCTGACGGGTGGCTAGAGGGCGACGGCAGACGAATTTACGAGGTCAAGGATATCCGCGTCGGCTTGTTCAGCCCTGCGCCAGCAGCTTTGGCCTAACTTCTCGGAGCTAGCTAGGTCAGCGGTGGAGGCGACAAAATGAGACGCGTAGTCGTCACCGGCATGGGCATTGTGTCCTCGATCGGTAACAACACGCAGGAAGTGACCGCCAGTCTTCATGACGGCAAGTCCGGGATCACGCGCGCCGACAGACAAGCCGAGCTCGGCTTTCGCTCGCAAGTCCACGGCGCGCCGACACTCCGCGCCGAAGACGTCGTCGATCGGAGGGCGATGCGCTTTCATGGCGGAGGAACGGCCTGGAACCATGTTGCGATGGATCAGGCGATCGTGGACAGCGGTCTTGCGCCCGACGAAGTCTCAAACGAGCGGACCGGCATCATTATGGGTTCGGGAGGTCCTTCGACCCGCGCGATCGTCGAGGCCGCCGACGTCGCCCGAACGAAAGGCCCCAAACGCGTTGGCCCGTTCGCGGTGCCGAAATCCATGTCCTCGACCGCGTCTGCGACGCTGTCGACTTGGTTCAAAATCAAGGGCCTCAGCTATTCGATTTCCTCCGCCTGCGCCACGTCCAATCATTGTATCGGCGCAGCCTATGAGCATATCCTGGCTCAACGGCAGGATGTCATGTTCGCAGGGGGCTGCGAGGAACTTGATTGGACATTGTCGGTGCTGTTCGACGCGATGGGGGCAATGTCTTCCGCATATAACGACACGCCTTCGCGCGCCTCGCGCGCCTACGACAAGAACCGGGACGGATTCGTCATCTCCGGCGGCGCGGGCGTGTTGGTGCTCGAGGAATACGAGCGTGCCAACGCCAGACGCGCCAAGATTTACGGCGAGATCGTCGGCTATGGAGCGACGTCGGACGGGCACGACATGGTTGCGCCCTCGGGCGAGGGCGCCGCGCGGTGCATGCGCCAGGCTCTGAGGACGGTCAAAGTCCCGATCGACTATATCAATCCCCATGCGACTTCGACCCCGATCGGCGATCTCAAGGAGATCGAGGCGGTGCGCGAGGTCTTTGGCTCGGGCGATAAGTGCCCGCCGATCTCAGCGACCAAATCGCTGACGGGGCATTCTCAAGGCGCGACCGGCGCGCACGAGGCCATCTATTCTTTGCTGATGATGCAGAACGGCTTCATTTGCGAAAGCGCGCATATCGACGAAGTGGACCCCGCTTTCTCGGATATGCCGATCGTGCGCTCGCGCCGCGACAACGTAAGATTGAGGGCGGCGCTGTCGAACTCTTTCGGCTTTGGCGGGACTAACGCGACGCTCGTGTTCAAGCACGTCGACGCTTGAACTCCCAACCCTGCCAACGTGCGACGAAAGCAGAATCTCTGCTCCCTGACCCCCTGACCTGATCGACGAGCGCGCAATGAGATCTGGCTTGATGAGCGGCAAGCGCGGCCTGGTGATGGGCGTCGCGAATGATCACTCGATAGCCTGGGGCATAGCCAAGGCCTTGGCCGGCGAAGGCGCTGAGCTTGCCTTCACCTATCAGAACGATGCGCTTGGCAAACGGGTCGGGCCGCTCGCCGAAGAACTCGGCGCGGCAGATCATGTCTACCGATGCGATGTCGAGGATCTGGCCTCGGTCGAGACCATGTTTTCCGAACTTAAGTCAACCTGGAGCAGCCTCGATTTTTTGGTCCATTGCATAGGCTTCTCCGACCGCAATGAGTTGAGAGGCCGCTACGCCGACACGACCAGAGAGAATTTCATCCGGACGATGGTGATCTCGGCGTTTTCGTTCACCGAGGTCGCAAAACGCGCCGCTATGTTTATGCCTTCCGGCGGGGCGATGCTCACCCTCACCTTTGGCGGTTCGACGCGCGTCGTGCCTAACTACAATGTCATGGGGATCGCAAAAGCGGCGTTGGAGGCAAGCGTACGATACTTAGCCGCGGACTATGGCCCCGACAACATTCGCATCAACGCGATTTCCGCCGGACCAGTGCGCACTTTGGCGGGCGCGGGGATTGCCGATGCGCGTTTCATGTTCAATTTTCAGCGAGACCATTCCCCGCTCCGGCGCACGGTCACAATCGAGAATGTCGGCGGCGCCGCTGTCTATCTGCTCTCGAGCCTTTCCGAGGGAGTGACGGGCGAGGTGCACTTCGTCGATGCCGGCTACAATATCATCTCTATGCCGCGTCCCGATGCAATCAACGGTTGACGTTTGCTACTTCGTCTAGCTTATTAAGGCGCGCCGTTGCATTTCGCCGAATTTGGCGCAGTCTCTGACTCAGATTCTCTCGCGTGCGGCCCAAGAGATGGCCAGAATCCTCCACGAGCGCTGGAGACGTCCTTTTCGGGGCGTCAGTCTTGCCTTGCTATGGGCCTCAATTGTCGCGCTCGGCTTGTCGGGTGTCGCGTTTCCCGCTGCTGCGGCCCCCAATAGAGTCACCGGGTCTCAGCAGGCTGCGTTCCGGGGGTTTGTAGAAACACTTTGGCCGCTGGCCGCAGCTCGTGGCGTTTCCCGCCCCTCCTTCGACACCGCGTTCGCCGGGGTCAGCTTCGATCCCTCGGTCGTCGCCAGCGCGGAATCGCAACCCGAGTTCGTCCGTCCGATTTGGGACTATGTCACGAGCGCCATATCGACCGACCGCGTTGGGCGCGGACGCGAGAGAGCGCGTTCGGAAAGGCTCTGGCTCGCCAGGGCGAATGATCTCTATGGCGTTGACAACGCGGTGATTTTGGGCGTCTGGGGACTTGAGACAGACTTCGGCGGTTTTGCCGGCTCAAACAACATCATTCGATCCCTTGCGAGTTTGGCGTATATTCACTTTCAGGGCGACTACTTTCGTGACGAGTTGCTTTCGGCGCTTGCCATCCTTGAGGAGGGCGACATCGCGCCTTCACTCATGCGCGGTTCGTGGGCGGGCGCGATGGGACAAACGCAGTTCATGCCGTCGAGCTACTTGGCTTACGCCGTCGCGTTTCAACGGCATGACCGCCGCGACATCTGGACGAGCGAAGCAGACGCGATCGGCTCGACCGCGAATTATTTGGTGAAGCACGGCTGGACGAGGGGCTTGCCGTGGGGTTTCGAAGTTCGGCTGCCGGTCAAATTCCCGTTGACCGCAGCGGATTTGGCGGCGCCGGCGCCGTTTTCCTCCTTCGCCTCTCGCGGCGTAACGAGGGCCGACGGCTCGCCAATGCCGGAATTGGGGGAAGCACGTCTGCTGATCCTCGCTGGGCTCAACGCGCCCGTGTTTCTGGTCTCCAGCAACTTCGACGTGATCAAAACCTACAACAATTCGACCGCGTACGCGCTCGCTGTCGGCTTGCTCGGCGACGCCGTCACCGGCGGCCCCGGACTTGCCGCCCAATGGCCGACCCACGATCGCACGCTCTCGGCCGCCCAGATCCAGAGACTTCAACTCAAACTGAAAAAACTGGGCTACGACGTCGGCGAGATCGACGGAAAAATCGGCGATGCGCTGCGTTCCGCGGTTCGCGCCTACCAGGCGCAGAACGGTCTCGCGCCCGATGGCTACGCCAACCAGGCGTTGTTCAGTCGGGTTAGCGCGTTGCGATGATCGGCGGGGGCGCGCGCTTGTTTGGATAGCGGCGCCATGCTAGGCGACCGGCCCGTCGCGTAAACGATCGCCAAGGGGCGTTCGAAGCCGCGTTCAAGGAGCAGTTGACGATGGCTGAACAGAACGGCAATGGCGCTGACACGCCGCAAGCCGGTCCGAAGTTTTCGGTTCTCGCCCAGTATACGAAAGATTTTTCTTTCGAGAATCCGAATGCGCCACGCACCTTGGGCCCGCAGCAAACCCCTCCTAATATCTCGATCCAGATCAATGTGAATGCACGGCAACTCGCTCCGTCAGACTACGAAGTGAGCCTGATGCTTGAAGGCGGGGCTGGCCAAGGCGCCGATACGATGTTCAAGTTCGAGCTCAACTACGCGGGCGTGTTCCGGGTGGAGAACTTTCCGCCCGAACAGGTTCAGCCGGTCGTCATGATCGAAGGGCCGCGAATTTTGTTTCCGTTCGCGCGACAAATCGTCGCGGACGCCGTGAGAGGCGGGTCATATCCGCCGCTCTTTATCGACCCGATCGATTTCCAGGCGCTATATCTGCAGAGACTGGCCGCAGCCGGCGGTCAACCGCAGCAACAGACCGCCTGATCTTTCGCGGCGAACGAACTCAGGCCGGCGTCGGCTGAACCAAGTAGCGAAACCAGACCGCGTCGCGGCCGAAGCTCTCAATATACCGAACGTGTGCGTCCACTTCGGCGTGCTCGACGGGAGAGTGTCGGGGCGGCCGCTCGCGATAACGCGGAGCCAGCGCAACGGCAGCCGCAGCCGTGAGTTCAACCGCCTCGCCAAACACGAGCGACCGCTGACGGCCTCCCGTCAGCTCGCAATAGACCTCGACAAGAATCTCCGCGTCGAGCAACGCGCCGTGACGGACTCGTTTCGAGCGGTCGATGCTGTAGCGGTCGCAAAGAGCGTCGAGGCTGTTCGGCGCTCCGGGATGCTTTTTTCTCGCCAGCATCAGCGTATCGACAACGCGATCCATGCCGATCTTGGCGAGGCCAAGCCTCGCCAACTCCGCGTTCATGAAGCGCATATCAAAATCGGCGTTGTGGATGACGAGCTTCGAGTTGCCGATGAAGGCAAGAAAATCGTCGACCACGCTTGCGAAGACCGGCTTGTCCTTGAGCACCGCGGAACTATGGCCGTGGACACGCACTGCGTCCTGGGGGACATCACGCTCTGGATTGATGAGAACGTGAAAGACCTTGCCGGTCACGCTTTGATGGACGATCTCGACGGCGCCAATTTCGAGCACCCGGTGTCCGTCCGCAGGATCGAGACCGGTGGTTTCCGTGTCGAGCACGATTTCACGCATGGCGGGTTCGGCCTCCCGCCAGCGCCGCGGTTGAGCGCATGAATTGAAGGACAACGGCGCGCGTCAATTCCAGCCTGCCGCGCGTATCAATGACGAAATGAGCCCGCCGTTTTTTTTCCGCATCCGAGGTTTGGCGGGACAGAATGGCGTCAAGTTTAGCCTCGGTCATGCCTGGCCGCCCCATAGCGCGGACGCGCTGGATCGATGCAGGCGCGCTCACCACGATCACCAGATCAACACTCGCTTCTCCACCGGTCTCGAACAGCAACGGCACGTCGATGATGGTGAGACGGCGGCCCGCAGCCGCCGCGCGCTCCAGGAAGCGAACGCGCGCCTGAGCCACCGCAGGATGCACGAGCCCTTCAAGGCGCTGCAGCGCCTCTGCGTCGCCTAACACCCGCGATCCAAGGCGCTCGCGATCGACTTGTCCTTCGACCGTGACGCCTGGAAACGCCGCCTCGACCGCTTTCGCGCCGTCTCCGGCGTAAAAGTCGCGCACGGCGTCGTCGGCGTCGAATGCCGGAACGCCGAGCTCGACGAACATGCCAGCGACGGTCGATTTGCCCATCGCGATCGAGCCTGTCAGCCCAGCGACAATCACTGCGCCGCCTCGTAAGCCGCCGTGACTTCGGCTACGACCAGAGCGCGCAGCGCCGGCGTCACCACGGGCTGCTTGCCGAACCAGCGCGCAAAGGCGGGCGCGGCTTGGTGGAGCAGCATGCCCAGCCCTTCGACTGTGCGAAGCCTCCGCGCGCTTGCGGCTTCGATGAGCGGCGTCCGCAAGGGAACATAGACCGCGTCGGCGACCACCGCACGCTGGGGCAAACCGCTGAGATCGATTGCGAGCGGCGGCTGCCCGATCATGCCAAGCGAGCTTGCGTTGACGAGCAGGTCCGCCTTGGGCAACTCCCTCGCCAGATCCGCCCAAGGCGCTGTTGTTGTCGAACGGCCGAAATGAGCAGCCAGCGCTTTCGCTCGCGCTTGCGTTCGGTTAACGACTGCAATCCGCTCAAAGCCGCGCGAGATCAACGCGTAGACGATTCCTCGGGCCGCGCCGCCGGCGCCGATGACCACTGCATGTTTTCGCGCCTCCGCCCAGCCGGGCGCGGCTTCGTCCATGTTGGCCAGAAAGCCGGCGACGTCAGTGTTGTCGCCCCATAGACGCTCGTCTTGTCGCCACAATGTGTTCACCGCCCCGAGAGCCTCGGCGACCGGCGTTCGCTGGTCGCAGACGCTGAAAGCCGCCTCCTTGTGGGGCGCCGTGACATTGGCGCCAACGAGTTCGTCTTTGCCGATCCTGTCGGCGAACTGACGAAATTCTCCTGGTCGGACGGCGAACTTCTCGTAGCTCCCCGGTAGGTCCAGCTCCGCGAGCCAATAACGATGAATCGTCGGCGACCGCGAGTGGCCAATCGGCCAGCCTGCCACCCCCGCGCGCGGCGCACTCGTTTCGATCATAGCGAGATCAGATTTTCGTGCCGCAACCATGCAAGGAGGCTCAACATCGGCAGTCCGAGAACAACGGAATGATCCCCTTCGATGCGCTCGAACAGATGAACGCCAAGACCCTCGCCCTGATATGCGCCGACAGAGGCCAACACGCTCGGCCCGGCGCGCTCGAGATAGCGCGAAATCTCACCAGGATCGAGCGCCCGCATTCGTACATCGGCGTGATCTCTGTGGACGACCAACGCTTTCCCGGCGCGCGCGACGCAGAATGCGGAAGTCAACCGATGCGTCTTGCCTGAGAGCAGGGCTAGCGTTTGCGCCGCAGCGCTGAAATCGCTCGTCTTATGGAGGATCCTGTCTTCGAGCGTGAGCGTCTGATCGGCGCCGATGCAGTAAGCGTCCGGACGTTCAGCGCTGACCGCGAGCGCCTTGGCTCGCGCCAACTCAACCGCCAGGCTTGCAAGCGAACCGCCGCGAGCCAGATACCGATCTTCAAGCGCGCGCTCATCGATCTCAGGCGCGACGAACTCAGCCTCCAGTCCGGCCGCCGACAGGAGCGCCCGGCGGCTTTCGCTCCTCGAAGCCAGAACCAGAGGAGCGGCCCCCCGCCAGATCGGCGCCAACGCGGTCTGGACCTCTCGCATGAGTGTCAACCGTTAGCGATGAATTTGAGACGGTGATCACGGTAAAGATCGAGCACCGCCGCGGCTGTTTCTTCGATCGAGCGGCGCGTCACGTCGATCGCGGGCCAGCCTCGGTCAGCGAATAGGCGGCGCGACGCGGCGATTTCTTCGGCGACCGCAATGCGGTCGACATAGTCGGTTTGCGAATTGGCGTTGAGCGAAAGAAGCCGGTTTTGCCGGATCTGCACAATCCGCTCAGCCGAAGCAATGAGCCCGACGATGAGTGGACGGCGAAGATGGTCAATTGCGCTTGGCAGCGGCAGACGCGGCACAATGGGGACGTTAGCGGTCTTATATCCGCGATTGGCGAGATAAATGCTGGTCGGTGTCTTCGAAGTGCGGCTCACTCCCAGTAAAACGATATCGGCAAGCTCCAGATTCTCCGGAGACTGACCGTCGTCGTTGATCATGCTGAAATTGAGCGCATCGATCCTTTTGAAGTAGTCGGCGTTGAGCATGTGTTGCGCGCCGGCCCGCGGCGTTGAATTCTGTCCGAGATAGGACTTGAACAGCGTCAATATTGGTTCGAGGACAGACAAGCACGGCGAACTTGAGGCTTCGCAGCCTTCTTGAAGCCGCTTGGAAAGTTCGGGATCGACGAGTGTGAAGAGGACGATCCCAGGCGCATTCTCGATCTCAGCAATCACCCGATCAAGCTGGGCCAGGGTGCGCACCAGCGGATAGACATGTTCGATCGAGGCGACGCCTTGATATTGCGCCGCTGCGGCGCGCGAGGCGGCGATCAGCGTTTCGCCGGTCGAATCCGAGACCAGATGAAGATGAAAATAGCTTCGGCCCAACGTGGCCCCCGGGAGGTCAATCGTGACCGCTTATAACCAGGGGTGAGGCATGTGGACAGACGTGGAGAGTTAGACCAGTCGGACCGACCTCGGCGGCGGAACGCGCCGAGTGGTGTTCGAGGACTCACAACCGTCGAGGTGGGGAGCAATTAAACGCCGTTCTGAAGACGCATATGAATTGCGGGGATAATTAGAACAGGACCAGCCTGAGATTTGGCGACAGCTAGAGTTCCTTAACGAAACGTTAACCATGAGAGGGCTCGCTCCAGGACGGGCGCCGCCTTTACCTCAAGTGTGACTGTTCAATCGTCTGGATGGAATTGAATTTGCGTAAACCGACCCTCTAAAGAGAAGAATCAGTTCAGAATCTTATTTGTATGCTTTTTGTCGCCTCCGGGACTCCGGCTTGCGTTAGCGGGGTCCCGCGCCTAATGCCGTCGGTCATTCGAGCTGGCCAACCAAGCTGCTGGGGCGCGCTGAACTCCGCATGATCCTCTGGGTTAAGGCTTTGCACGTCATCGCCATCATCGCCTGGATGGCGGGAATGCTGTATCTCCCCAGACTATTCGTCTATCACGCCGATGCGCCGAAGGGCTCGGACGTCTCCGAAACGTTCAAAGTGATGGAGCGGCGGCTTCTCAAAGCCATCATCACTCCGTCGATGATCCTCGTCTTTTTGACCGGGTTCACGCTCGTTTATCTGACCGAAGATTGGCGGGACGGCTGGTGGCAGGCGAAATTCGTCCTGGTCCTTGGCCTGGCCGGGCTGCACGGCTATTTCGCGCGCTGCGTTCGCACTTTTGCCGAGGACGCCAATGTGCGGCCGGCCCGTTTCTATCGGATCTTGAACGAGGCTCCGACGGCGCTCATGATCCTGATTGTTGTTCTGGCGGTGGTAAAGCCATTTTAAGCCGCTTTGAAACGAAAGGCGCCTAGGCCACAAATGGCCGTTGAAAAATTCTTCAAACACGACTATGAACCGTCGCCCGCAATCACCAACGCGGGCTCCTAGCGGCGCTGGATCGCCCGATCCGACTTTCGCCGCGCGGCCCTGACACGACCGAATTCAGCCTCGAATTGTCAGCGCCATCATCCATCACGTCTAATGACTTTGCAGGTCTGCGGGACCGGAAGTCCAACTAAAGGTCCGCCAATGCGGGAAATGAAACTCAAAGAATTAAAGCAGAAATCGCCAACCGAGCTCTTGGCGTTCGCCGAGGAGAACGACGTCGAAAACGCGTCGATCATGCGCAAGCAGGAGTTGATGTTTGCGATTCTCAAGCAACTCGCCAGTGTCGAGGTTCAGATTATCGGGGAAGGTGTGGTCGAGATTTTGCAGGATGGGTTTGCTTTCCTGCGATCGGCCGACGCCAACTATCTCCCGGGTCCCGATGACATTTACGTTTCACCATCGCAAATCAGACGATTGGGTTTGCGAACCGGCGATACGGTCGAAGGCGTCATCCGAAGCCCCAAGGAGGGGGAACGGTACTTTGCGCTGCTCAAGTGCAACGAGATCAACTTCGAAGACCCCGAGAAGACTCGGCATAAAGTCCATTTCGACAACCTGACGCCGCTCTATCCCGATGAGCGCCTGAAGCTCGAGGTTGAGGATCCGACCCGCAAGGATCTCTCGGCGCGGGTGATCGATATCGTCGCGCCGATCGGCAAGGGGCAGCGCGCACTGATCGTCGCGCCGCCACGCACGGGCAAGACGGTGCTCTTGCAGAACATCGCCCAGTCGGTCACCGCCAATCATCCGGAATGCTATTTGATCGTCCTCTTGATCGACGAGCGCCCGGAAGAAGTGACGGACATGCAGCGCTCGGTGAACGGCGAAGTTGTGTCGTCAACCTTCGACGAACCCGCGGTGCGCCACGTTCAAGTCGCCGAGATGGTGATCGAGAAGGCGAAGCGGCTGGTCGAGCACGGGCGCGACGTGGTCATTCTTCTGGACTCGATCACGCGCCTGGGCCGCGCTTACAACACCGTCGTCCCTTCGTCCGGAAAGGTTCTGACCGGCGGCGTCGACGCCAACGCGCTGCAACGTCCGAAGCGGTTTTTCGGCGCGGCCCGGAATATCGAGGAGGGCGGCTCGCTGACCATCATCGCCACCGCGCTGATCGACACCGGCTCGCGCATGGACGAGGTCATTTTCGAAGAATTCAAGGGAACGGGAAACTCGGAAATCATCCTCGATCGAAAGGTAGCCGACAAGCGCACGTTCCCGTCCATGGACATCACCAGGTCGGGAACCCGGAAGGAAGAGCTGCTCGTGCCGCCGGATATCCTGAAGAAGATGTATGTGCTGCGCCGCATCCTCAATCCGATGGGCACGGTCGACGCGATCGAGTTCCTGCTTGGCAAATTGCGTGAGACGAAGACCAACGCGAATTTCTTCGAGTTGATGAACACCTGAGCCGGCCCAGACGCGGCCAGGCCACAACGGAATCTCCGCCCACGCCAGTCCCTCGAAAGGAGAGGGCGCGCGCCCCATGTCCCAACCATCGCAGCCGACCCTTGCCGATCTCAGAGTGGAGATCGACCGTATCGACTTGCAGATGCACGAGCTTCTCATGGAGCGAGGGCGCGTCATTGATCAACTGATCGAGATCAAGTCGCGCCAGGGAGGGGGGTCGGCGTTCCGGCCTGCGCGGGAAGCCTCAATGATGCGTGCGCTGGTCGAGCGGCATCGCGGTCTTTTGCCTCTCGACACCGTCGAGGGCATCTGGCGGGTAATTATTTCAACCTTCACCTATGTCCAGGCGCCCTACACCATCCACGTCGACGTATCGGGCGGCGACGCCGCAATGCGAGACTCGGCGCGCTTTCATTTCGGGTTCACAACTCCTTGCGCGCCGCATTTTGGGGCTGGCGAGGTCATCCGCGCGGTTGGCGATTCGGTCGGTGATCTCGGCATGTTCGCGGTCGACGGGGGACCAGGGGCCGGCGCCTGGTGGACGAAGCTCGCGCCGCCGGAAGCGCCTAAGATCATTGCCCGGTTGCCGTTCGTCGAGCGCGCCGATCACCCCGCGGGCCTGCCGGTATTCGTGATCTCGAAGCCATTGGTCGACGGGACGGCGCGCGACGTCGTGCTCGAGTTGGTCACGCTCGATCGCTGGCGCCCCGACATCCCTCATGCCTTGCGCAAGATTGGAGCCGAAGCGATCGGCTCCGCCGCTACCGAGATGGGGCTTGCGCTGCTTGTCGCGCGGCCGGGCGAGATCGCGGCGGATGCGGTGAGCGACGCCCTTCGATCCGCTGGCGCCGCAGACGTGCGCTCCTCGGAGATCGGCGCGCATGCGGACCGAATTGACGCCTCGGCGTTGCGCAAGCCCGCGAATTGAGGCTAATCGAACGCGCCATGACCTCTACCGCTCCTGTCCGCCCTCAGCCTAGGGCGGCGATCCTCGAAATCGACCCCTATGTGCCCGGCAAGAGCCGGGTCCCGGGCGTGGACAGGGTCCATAAGCTCTCGTCTAACGAATCGCCCCTCGGCCCGTCGCGGAAGGCGATCGAAGCCGTGCGGGCGCTGACCGATAGGCTGGAGCTTTACCCTGACGGCGCCTCGACGGCGCTGCGGGAGGCGATCGGCCGGCGCTATGGCCTCGATCCCTCCCGGATCATCTGCGGCAACGGCTCCGATGAGCTGTTGGCGCTGCTGGCGCATGTCTTTCTGCACCCGGGCGAGGAAGGCCTCTATAGCCAGTACGGCTTCCTGACCTACCCGATCTGTATTCGCGCCGCGGGCGGAATTCCGGTCGTTGCCGAGGAGACGGACAGAACGGCGAGCGTGGACGCGATTCTCGCCAAGGTGAGCGCGCGCACGAAGATCGTCTATCTTGCCAACCCGAACAATCCGACCGGCACCTACATCCCATTCTCCGAGGTCAAGCGCCTGCACGAGGCGCTGCCGCCGCACGCGCTGTTGGTGATCGACGCGGCTTACGCCGAATACGTGACGCGCAACGACTACGCCGCGGGCGTCGAGCTGGCTTCGGCTGCCGACAACGTCGTCATGACCCGGACCTTCTCCAAGATCCATGGGCTGGCGAGCTTGCGCATCGGCTGGGCCTATGGATCGGCGCATGTCGTCGACGCGCTGAACCGGGTCCGCGGGCCATTCAACCTGAACGGAGCGGCGCAGATCGCGGGCGTCGCGAGCCTTGGCGACGCCGCCCATATCGAAGGGGCGATCGCACACAACGCGCGCTGGCTGCCCTGGCTGGCCGAGGCGATCGCCGAGCTTGGAATCGAGGTGACTCCGAGCGTCGGCAATTTCCTGCTGCTGACCTTTCCCAAGCAATCCGGCCGGACCGCCGCGGATGCGGACGCCTTTTTGAGCGCGCGCGGATTCATTCTTCGCGCGGTCGCGGCTTATGGGCTTCCAGAATCCCTGCGTCTGACCGTCGGCGGCGAGGAGGCCAACAAAGGCGTCGTCGCCGCGCTCGCCGAGTTCATGCGAGGCAAAGGTGATTGAACGGCTCGGGGAGCCGCTCGCCGAGCCGATCTTCGAAGAACTGGCGATCATCGGCGTGGGGTTGATCGGCTCATCGATCGCGCGAGCCGCTCGCCGGCGCAACGCTGCGCGCCGCATCGTCCTTGCCGACCGATCGGTCGAGGTTTTGGAGCGCGCGAAGGCCTTGGGACTTGGCGACCTCGTCACCGACGATCTGGCTCGCGCCGTAAGCCATGCCGATTGTGTCATCCTCTGCGCGCCAGTCGGCGCCAACGAGGCGATCGGACGCGTCATTGCACCGGCGCTCCAACAAGGGACGATCGTCTCGGACGTCGGTTCGGTCAAGGGAGCTGTCGTTGCGGCTCTCAAGCCGGCGCTGCCCGCTCACGCGCGCCTCGTGCCGGCGCATCCGGTTGCGGGGACTGAGTACTCAGGTCCGGACGCCGGATTCGCGAGCCTGTTCGTCAACCGCTGGTGCATTCTCACTCCTCCCGAGGAGACGGACCAGCAGGCGGTCGAGAAGGTGCGGGCGTTCTGGCAAACGCTGGGATCGCATGTCGAAATCATGAGCGCCGCGCACCATGACCTGGTGCTGGCGATCACCAGCCACGTGCCGCATCTCATCGCCTACAACATCGTCGGCACCGCGGCGGATCTCGAAGAGGTCACCCGCTCGGAGGTGATCAAGTTCTCGGCCGGCGGATTTCGCGATTTCACCCGGATCGCGGCTTCGGATCCGACTATGTGGCGGGACGTCTTCCTGCACAACAAGGATGCGGTCTTGGAGATGCTTGGCCGCTTCAACGAGGATTTGACGGCGCTGCAGAGGATGATCCGCCGCGAGGATGGAGACGGGCTGTTCGCCCTGTTCACCCGGACGCGAGCGATCCGGCTCGGCATCGTCGCTGAGGGCCAAGAGACTGCGGCGCCAGATTTTGGCCGTCGCGCCGCGGAAACCGAAGAGCCGACGCCGTGACGTCTACCGCCGCGGCCGCGCCCGATTCGGACGGCCGCCTATGGGTGTTCGGGTACGGGTCGCTGATGTGGCGGCCCGGATTCGCCTACGCCCGACGATGCAAGGCGCTGTTGCGCGGTTGGCGGAGAAGCCTCTGCGTCCTTTCCCACGTTTATCGCGGCTCGCCCGAGCGGCCCGGACTCGTGCTGGGCCTCGATCGCGGCGGCGCCTGTCCGGGCGTGGCCTTCGAGGTCGACTCGGCGCTGCGCGAGGCGACGATTCGCTACCTTCGGGAACGCGAGCAAGTAACCGCCGTCTATCTCGAGCGGACCGCGCCTGTGACGCTCGAATCCGGCGACCGAGTCCTTGCGGTGACCTATGTCGCCGACCGGCTCCACGCCCAATATGCGGGGCGTCTCGATCGGGAGGCGATGCTCGAATATGTGCGCGCTGGGAAAGGCAGGTCCGGCGACAATGCGGAGTATATCCTCGAGACCAACGATCATCTGCTGGCTCTAGGGGTGCGGGATCCCGATCTCGAGTGGCTGAGCGCGAAACTCAGAGCGAGCCCGTAAAGACCCCACGGGCTGTTAGGTCTGGCGCGATGGCGAGATCGGCGACGATCGCCGCGCGTTCCGTAGGCGACGAGGCCCGCAGATGGAGATGGAACTCGAGGCCGGGACCGAAGGCCCGGAGCTCACGTTGAATCTCGGCGACAACCGGTTCCGGAAAAGATCCAGTTTCGCGCACCGAAACGATGCGCCGTTGCCCCGTCATATCGCGGACTGCGGCCAGCAGGATGGCGTCGCGAAACGCCGGACACTCGCCGGACGAATAGACGGAGAAGACATAGCGCTGCCCCGACAGACCGATCCACGAACAAAATCGGGAGGAGATCGGCATGCCGTCGAGGGCAGCCAGCGAGGAGCCGCGGTTTTTGTTCTGTCGATCGCTCATGGGAGCGGTCCAACCGGTCGCAGGCGATTCCGAGACGCTCGTATGCCCGATCGATCGTTCCATCCTCGTATGCCAGCATCATTCGCCCCGACTGAGATTGTTACGGAGAACGTTAATAGAACAAAGCAAGACCTTCGTCAAGCCGACCGTAGCGTTTCGGCGTCGCTATTCGCGCCTTCCGCAACGACCGCGGCCAGCGACGGGTCGTTGTCGATCGCTTCCGCGTTGAGGCGGTCGCAGGCCGTCTCGATCGTGGATTGCAAGCGTTTGCCGAACGCGGCCCGATCAAGCCCCGGCGCGATGACTGGCAGATATTCGATCACCGCGAGGCCGGGTCGCCGCAAGAAGCCGCGGCGCCGCCAGAATAGCCCAGTGTTGACGGCGACCGGCAGGCAGGCGACCCCCGTCTCGGCATAAAGCGCCGCGGCGCCTTGCTTGTATTTCGGCGGCGCGCCGGGGAGGCGACGCGTCCCCTCCGGGTAAATGAACACCTGTCGTCCGGCGGCGAACACGGGTTTCGCGGCGCCGGCGATTTGCTGCAACGCCTGCCTGCCCTTCGGGCGCGATCAATGGCGATCTGCTTCGAGACGATGAGATAAAGGCCGAAAAGCGGAACGTAGGTGAGCTGGCGCTTGAGGATGATGGCGAAGTCAGGGGCGTATTTGAGCAGCGCGAAGGTCTCGAGAAACGATTGATGCTTGACCGCGATCAGGATCGCGCCGGGGGGAATATTCTCGACGCCGCGATATTCCAGCCGAAGACCGCAGATCGCTTCCAGAAGCCAGACGGAAATCGCGCCCCAGAGCCGGGCGAGCGCAAAGACGGCTCGCCTGCCAAACAGCATGGTCGGCAGGCCGATGATCATCAGAACCACCAGGTTCAGATAGAAGAGCGTGTTGAAAAGCAGCGATCGCGTTGCGAGCATTGGGGATGTCGAGGGTTCAGGGATTCGCCGCCTTGTCTATTGCAGCGTTTGCAAATGGCGCATGACGATCTCGCGTGAAAGAAGACCGGTCAGCAGCGTAACCGCGGCGCACACCACCGCAAGCGCGATATAGCCGGATGAGCCGAGCGTGAACGAGCCGAACATCGCCGCGATCTCGTCGCCGCCCGGCGAATGCGCCCACCAGAAGGACAGAAGCGAAGCTGTGGCGAAGAAAGCGATGGCCGCCAGCCCGCCGATCATCGCGCCGCGAAGCCCCAAGCGACGGAAATGAGCCTGGAACTCCCTCGCGATGAACGCGTTTGACGCGCCGACGAGATGCAGGACTTCGATGATCTCCCGGTTGCCCGCCATCGCGCCGCGCGTGGCGAACCCGATCGCCGTTCCCATCGCCACGATCATCAGCGCGAAAAGAGCGGCCGCAAGAATGACGACAGCATTGGCCATGGCGCCGAGTCGCGCCGCCCAAACCCGATGGTCGTCGAGATCGGCTTGCGGAACGGCTGAGGCGAGCGCCTTGCGCAGCGTGGAGAGGTTTTGGGAGCCCTGGCCGCGCAGCCTGACGAGGATCAGCCGGGGGACGGGCAATTCACTGAGGTCGAGCCCGGCGCCGAGCCACGGCTCAAGAAGCTTTTCCGATTCGGCCTTGGAAAGAGCGTGGGCAGAATCGACCTCGTGCGCTTGGGTCGCGATGGCGACAGCTTTGGCGACGAGGCTTTCGACATCGTCGCCAGGCCGAGGCTTCACCTGGATCGTCGCGTCGCGCAACACATCCGAGCGCCAGGCTTGCGAGGCGTCGGCGACCAGCAGCGCCGCGCCCGCGGTCAAGCACGCGAGAAAGGTCATGATCGCAATGACGACGACCAGCGCGCGCCCAGCGACCGAGTCGCGCGGTATGAGCGGCGCATTGGTCTCGAACGCGGGCTCCGATTCAACGGCAAAGATAGGCTCGACGATCGGTTCGTTCATGACGGCAATCCGTCATAAATCGTCAGCTTGCCGTCTCCGACGACCAGCCGGCGGGCGAAGCCGAATTGATCCATAAGCTGGAGATCGTGCGTGGCGATGACGACCGCCGTGCCAAGCCGGTGAAGTTCGACGAACAACCTGAGCAGGCGGCGCGCGAGGCCCGGATCGACGTTCCCGGTCGGCTCGTCCGCCAGCAGCAATTCAGGGCGAACGATCAGCGCGCGCGCGATCGCCGCCCGCTGCTTTTCGCCTCCAGAAAGGACAGGCGGGGAGGCGTTCATCCGATCGCCGAGCCCCACCCAGCGCAGAAGCTCGACCACTTCCGCCCGATAGGCGGATTCCTCGCGTCCCATCGCGCGTAACGGCAACGCCACGTTCTCATAGGTCGTGAGATGGTCCAATAGACGGAAATCCTGAAAGACGGCGCCGATCCGCCGCCGGAGCGTCGTCAGATCGTCCTTGGTCAGCGCCGAGGCGTCTTGGCCAAACACGCGGATCGTTCCTCGTGTCGGCCGGAGCGAGAGCAACATCAGCCGCATGAGCGTTGTCTTGCCGGCGCCGGACGGGCCGGTGAGGAACTGAAAGCTTTGCGGAGCCACGGAAAAATTGAGGTCGCCGACGACCTCCGGTCCCATGCCGTAGCGTAAACCGACGTTTTCGAACCTTAGCAACGCAATCCCCGAGGACGGCGAGGCGGCCGCTTAACGCGCCTTTAACCGTGTTTCCAACCAAATACCACCATCGGCCACTCCATCCGAACAGCGAGTCAGGCGACATGATTGTGGATCACAAGTTTGGCTCAAATTGCGATCAAGGCTCTTACGAAGCGATTTGCCCCGCGCCGCCGAGGCGTTGGCGAGCCGGCGGCGCGACCGGCCCCGCTCTTGTCCTCGTCGGCTTGGTGATCACGGGCACGACGGCGATCGCGGCTCGGGCCGCGATCGTTGCGATCGCGCCGCCGACGGCGGGGGTCTATGCCACTCGCCGGCATGCCTGTTAATCTTCGCGGCCTGTCGATCGCCGACGTGCGGGTGACGACGACGCAACAACCGGATAGCTCGGGGGAGCTCCTGGTCACGGGCGAGATTGCGAATCTGCGCGACGGAGAAACAGCGGCGCCGAATCTGCGCTTGGCCCTGCGCGCCGACGATGGGCGCGAGCTCTACGTCTGGACGGCGCGGGGTCCGAAGCCGCGCCTTAGCGCTCATGAGCGCGTCCCGTTCCGGGCCCGGTTGGCGGCGCCCCCGGCCGGCGTTCGCGACGTCCTGGTCAAATTCGCCGCGCCGGGAGATAAAGGGTCGTTCACCGAGTCCCCTTGATGAGTGGCGACAGACAGGTCAAGATTCTTTTCGACGAACGGACGATCGCCGAACGAACGGAAGGGCTGGCGCGGGAGATTGCGGCGGCGAAGCCGAAGGACCTGCTTGTCGTCGCGATCCTCAAAGGGTCGTTCATGTTCGCCGCCGACCTGTTGCGCGCCTTGCATCGGGTTGGGCTCGAGCCGCAAGTGGAGTTCTTTCACTTGTCGAGCTATTTGAGCGGGACTGTGTCAAGCGGGACGGTGAAAATCCTTCGCGACATCGAATCCTCGGTCCGTGATCGAGACGTTCTGCTCGTTGACGATATTCTCGAATCGGGCCGCACGCTGGCGTTCGCCAAGGATCTTCTGACCGCGCGCGGAGCGCGGCGCGTTCTCGTCTGCACGATGTTGGAGAAGCCCGGCAAACGGATGGTTGAAATCGGCGCCGATTTCGTCGGCTTTGTCTGCCCCGATGTTTTTGTGGTCGGCTATGGCATGGACGTAGCGCATTCGTATCGCGAATTGCCGTATATTGGTCGTGTCGTCACCGCCCAAGACGCCGCCTGACGCGGCCATTTCGGAAACCGCCCCACGTGTTTGAAAGTCTTTTTCAATCCTTCGTCGCCTTGGGCGATCCTTCGCATGGGGCCGCGCGGGTGAGCGAATTGCGCGCCGAATTGGCGGAGCGGGGGCTTGCGGGGTTCATTGTTCCGCGCGCGGACGAGCACCAGAACGAATACGTGCCCGCCAATTCCGAGCGGCTCAGGTGGCTGACGGGATTCGCCGGCTCGGCCGGAATCGCGGTGGTGCTGAAAGACGTAGCGGCGCTGTTCGTCGACGGCCGATACACGGCGCAGGTGAAGACCGAGGCGGACCCATCGGTTTTCGAGTTCCGCCATGTCACGGAGGAGCCGCCGACCGAATGGATCGCGCGCCAACTCAAGAAGGGCGACAAGCTCGGGTATGACCCGCGGCTTCACACGCCCGACGCCGTCACGCGATATAGGGCGGCTACCGAGAAAGCCGGCGCCGGGCTGGTTCCGGTCGACTTGAACCCGATCGACGCCATCTGGACCGACCGGCCGCCCGCGCCGCTCGGCGCGATCATTCCGCACAAGCTGCGTTTCGCGGGCGAAAGCACAGCGGCGAAAATCGAGCGCGTGCGGCAGGTCGTGGCTCCGTCGCACGGCCTTTTGATCAGCGATCCTCACAATCTGGCGTGGCTGTTCAATATTCGCGGTTCCGACATTTCCTACACGCCGCTGCCGCTCGGCTGGGGCTATCTGCCGCTCGACGGGCGTCCGGTCGCGTTTCTCGACGGAAGAAAGCTAACGCCGGCGAGCCGACAAAGTCTCAGCCGCCATGCGGAGGTGCGCGAGCCCGACGCTCTGCTCGCGTTTGTTGAGGACTTGGGCCGGCAAGGCCTGCGCGTCGCCTTCGACACGGCGACCGTGCCGGCCAATTTGACCCAGGCGATCGAGCGAGCGGGCGGCAAAGCCGACATCGGCGCCGATCCGATCACGCTGATGAAGGCGAAGAAAAATCCGTCCGAGCTTGCCGGCGCGCGCGCTGCGCATGAGCGCGACGGCGCGGCGATGGCGAATTTCCTCGCCTGGTTCGGCAGTGAAACGCCACGCGGCCGCCTGACCGAAATCGACGCGGTCAAGGCTTTGGAGACCTTCCGGCGGGCGAGCCCCGCGCTCAAAGACCTGTCGTTCCCGACCATCGCCGGGGCGGGACCCAATTCAGCCATTCCCCACTATCGGGTCAGCGAAGACTCCAATCGGAAAATCGAGCGCGGCATTTTTCTCATCGACAGCGGCGCGCAATACGAAGACGGCACGACCGACATCACCCGCACGATCGCCGTCGGGCGGCCGAGCGCGCTCATGCGCGACCGGTTCACCCGCGTGCTCAAGGGCCATATCGCGGTCGCCCGCGCCGTCTTCCCGTCCGGAACGAACGGCGCCCAGATCGACGCGCTGGCGCGCGCGGCGCTCTGGCGAGCGGGGCTCGATTTCGACCATGGCACGGGACACGGCGTGGGCTCGTATCTTTCGGTGCACGAAGGCCCCCAGCGTCTCGCCAAGAGCGGAACGACTGCGCTCGCTGCCGGAATGATCGTGTCCAACGAGCCCGGCTATTATGCCGCAGGCGCGTTCGGCATCCGGATCGAGAACCTGGTCGTGGTCGAACCCCGAGCGATCGCCGGGGGCGAAAGGCCCATGCTGGGTTTCGAGACGCTGACCCTCGCGCCGATCGACCTCAGCCTGGTTGAACCAAAATTGATGGATGCCGACGAAATCGCCTGGCTCGACGATTATCACGCGCGCGTGCGCAAGACCCTCTCGCCGCGGGTCGATTCGTCAACCCGGCGGTGGCTTGCCAAGGCTACGCGCCGCCTCGCCAGGGCTAGTCGAGAGCGATGATCCGGGGCCTCCCGCCTCGGCGGCTCTGCGCGCGTACCGGTCGGTCCGGACCCAAGGGACGCTAGACCTGCGGCGCGCCGCCGCCCGGTTGCACGACGACCTCAATCAGACGGGGACCTCGATTCTTCATCGCGCTTCCGAACTGGGCCCGGAATTCTTCAACCGACGTTGCACGGCTCGCCTCGACGCCCATGCCGGCCGCGAGTTTGACCCAATCAAGTTCAGGATTGTGCAGATCGAGCATCGAAAGGGCCTTGGGGCCCGGCTCGCCGGCGCCGACCCGAGCGAGCTCGACATTGAGGATTGCGTACGAACGGTTGGCGAAGATCAAGGTCGTGACGTCGAGCGATTCTCGCGCTTGCGTCCACAGCGCTTGCAACGTGTACATGCCGCTGCCGTCGCCCTCGAGACAGACGACTTTCCTGTCGTAACAGGCGACCGCGGCGCCGGTCGCGACTGGAACGCCTTGTCCAATCGCGCCGCCCGCCAGCGCAAGATGATCGTGCGGTTCGATATTGGCCGCAAATTGATGAACGCCGCCGCCCGCCGTTGCGCCTTCGTCCGAAATGATAGCGCCGTTCGGCAGATAATGCGCGATAACCTGTCCGGCCGTGAGCGGATTGAGTTGCCCGTTCGGAAGATCGGGTTTCCTAGCGACGCCAACATGCAGCGGTTCCTTTGGCGCCTTGACGGCGTCGGCCAGCGATTCCAGCGCGACCACGCCATCCTCGTTAGGGTAGGTGAGATACAGAATCTTGCAGCCCTCAGGCGTGCACCAGGACGGTTTGTTCGGGTAGGCGAAGAAGCTCACCGGAGGGGTCGCGCCGACCAGGATCAGTTGCTCCGTTCCTTTCATGAATTCGACGATCTGTTCGGCGAAATAGGGAATGCGCTCGACCTCGACGCGCCCGGCGCCGCGTTGGCAGCGCGGGGCGAACATCTCGCAGGCGATCCGCGCGCCCGACGCCGCGGCGACCCGCCCTGCGGCATGTAGTCCACGCTCCTTCAGCGCCGCGCCGCGGATCAGGATCATGGTCTTCCGGCCGGATCTGAGCGCGCGGGCGGCCTGATCGATCGCCTCGTCAGAGGCGATCCCCGGCGTTGGTTTGGGCAGGGCGGGCGCTGCGCGGTCAGCCTCGAGCCATTGCGTGTCGGCGGGCAGGATCAACGTCGCGATCTGTCCGGGATATTGCAGCGCCGCCTGCACGGCTCGCGCGGAGTTGGCGCTGGCGGTCTTGGCGCTCGTCGACGAATGCACCCATGCGGAAACCGTTCGCGCGAATCCCACGACATCCGAGGCGAGCGGCGCGTCATATTGCGCATGATAAGTCGCGTGGTCGCCGACGATGTTGACGATCGGCGTCGATGCGCGCCGCGCGTTGTGAAGGTTGGCGAGCCCGTTCGCGAGGCCCGGTCCCAGATGCAAGAGCGTCGCGGCCGGCTTCTCCGCCATGCGGCCGTAGCCATCGGCCATTCCGGTCACCGCGCCTTCGAAAAGGCCGAGTACCGCCCGCATCCCGTCGACTTTGTCGAGCGCCGCGACGAAATGCATCTCCGATGTCCCGGGATTGCCGAAACAGACCTCGACACCGGAACCGACTAGCGTCCGCAACAGACTTTCCGCGCCGGTCACGTTGGTTCCTCCCCGTCTACTGGCGGTAGCGCTGACGTTGATCCATTGCGCGTTCGTTGGCGCGTCAGTGTCTGATTAGGCAAGTCGCGCAAATGCATCTATCGGGTGACGTTCGCGTTCAAGCATCGCGGGGTCAAGGTTCGATGTGGCCATGAGCGTAGTGCGATTCGGCCACTTCGTGGGGGGCGTCCTACGGAGCGGCCTTCGCACGCGCGCCTGACCGGCGCCGAGCCGTCACGTCGCAGCCGCGCCGCGAAGTTCGCGCAGATGCGCGACCAACCCCGCGGTCGACGAATCGAGCGCGGCTGTGTTCGCGGCAGAATCAGCCACGATCGGCGCAAGGCTCAAGGCCAGCTCCTTGCCCAGTTCGACCCCCCACTGGTCGAAGGAGTTGATGTCCCAGACGGCTCCCTCGGTGAACACCTTGTGCTCGTAGAGGGCGATGAGGCGCCCGAGCGTGCGCGGATCGAGATGGCGGTAGAGGAACGTGGTCGTCGGACGGCTGCCGGAAAAGCTCTTGTGCGGCGCGAGCCTCTTTGCCTCGGCCTCGCTCGCCCCCTGCTTGTGGGTGATCGCTTCGGCTTCCTCGGGGGTGCGGCCATGCATCAGAGCTTGGCCTTGCGCAAGGCAGTTGGCGACCAGAAGATCATGATGATGCGCTTCAGCGTCGGTCGGCGTGGCCGCGACAAGAAGATCGAGGGGAATGATCTCCGTTCCCTGATGGATGAGCTGGAAGAAGGCGTGCTGGCCATTGGTGCCGGGCTCGCCCCACACGACCGGGCCCGTCGCGGTATTGGTTGGAGACCCGTCCAACTGGACATGCTTGCCGTTGCTCTCCATCTGCAACTGCTGGAGATAGGCAGGGAAGCGCCCGAGCCGTTGGTCGTATGGGATCACGCCGTGCGTGGCATGGCCGAGGACGTTGCGGTTCCAGACGCTGAGGAGCCCCATCAGGATCGGGATGTTTTTCTCGATCGGCGCCGTACGGAAGTGCTCGTCGATCTCATAGCCGCCGCGCAGGAATTCGTTGAAGCGGTCCGGTCCGATGGCGATCGCGAGCGGCAGTCCGATGCTTGACCAGACCGAATAGCGGCCGCCGACCCAATCCCAGAAGCCGAACACTCGCGTCGGTTGGATCCCGAACTGCGCCACCTTGTCGAGCTGGGTCGAGACGGCGGCGAAATGGTCGCCGACCGCCGCTTCGCCAACCCCCTGCGCGATCCAGGCGCGAGCGGTCGCGGCGTTGGTCATTGTCTCGACGGTCGTGAAGGTCTTCGACGAGACGATGAAGAGGGTGCGCGACGGATCGAGCCCGCGCAACGTGTCGCCGATGTCCGCCCCGTCGACGTTGGAGACGAAATGGCTGCGCAATTGGGGCGGCGCGAAGGGCGCGAGCGCGCGCGCAGCCATTGCGGGGCCCAGGTCGGAGCCGCCGATGCCGATATTGATGACGTCCGTCATCGGCTGGCCGAGAGCGCCTCGCACCCGTCCTTCGCGCACGTCGGCGGCGAAGCTCAGCATCTTTTCCCGCGTGCCGATGACTTCGGGCATCACGTCCGTGCCGTCGACCAGGACCGGCTTGCCGTCGAAATTGCGCAACGCGGTGTGCAGGACGGCGCGCTTCTCGGTGACATTGATCTTCACGCCTGCGAACATCGCGTCGCGCCGGGCCTCGACCTTGCAAGCCTTGGCGAGTTCGACGAGTCCGGCCAGAACGGCGGCGTCGATGCGCTGCTTGGAGAAATCAAACAGGAGATCGTCGAGGGTGACGCTGAACTGCTTGAATCGCGCCGGATCGGCGGCGAAATCGGCTCTCGCCGTCCGCGCCAGCACGCCCTCGTGCATGCCCGTCAGTTTCGCCAACGCCGCTAGAGTTGCCTGGGTCGCCATGGGCCTTTTCCTTTCCCCCGCTTGCCGTTAAGCGTGACGCCGCCGCGTCCGGACTTAATTCTATGCCGCCCCTCCTACAATTGCGAGACACCGTCTTGACGCTCGGCGGCGCGCCGCTTTTGGACGGCGCAGAGCTGTCGATCTCCGCTGGCGACCGCATCGCCGTCGTCGGGCGCAACGGATCGGGCAAATCGACCCTGTTTCGCATTGCCGCGGGGCAAATAACGGCTGACCGGGGAAGCCGCTTCGTCCAGCCTTCGGCGCGCCTCGCCTACCTGCCGCAGGAGCCGGACATGTCCGGCTTCACCACCACGCTCGACTATGTCCTCGCCGGGCTCGGTGAATTTGACGACCCGTACGCGGCGAGGGCCATGATAACTGAACTCGGGCTCGACCCGGCCGCCGATCCTGCCCGTCTCTCCGGCGGCGAAGGGCGTCGCGCGGCGCTGGTCAGGATCTTGAGCCCGGAACCCGACATCCTGCTGCTCGACGAGCCGACCAATCACCTCGATCTGGTGGCGATCGAATGGCTGGAGGCGCACCTCGCCGGAAGCCGCTCGGCGCTCGCGCTGATCAGCCATGACAAGCGGCTTCTCGCGGACCTGACCCGCGCCACGATCTGGCTCGATCGCGGCCGCACGCGCCGCCTTGAGGAGGGCTTCGGGGCGTTCGAGGCCTGGCGCGACATGAAGCTCGAGGAGGAGGAGATCGAGCGCCACAAGCTCGATCGGAAGATCGTCAACGAAGAGCATTGGATGCGCTACGGCGTCACCGCGCGCCGCAAGCGCAATATGCGGCGTGTCGGGGAGCTCGCTGATCTCAGACGCGAGCGACGCGAGGCTTTACGATCGGTCGGCGTCGCCGCCATGGTCGCGCAAGACACCAAAGCGTCGGGCGCGTTGGTGATCGACGCAGAGCATATCAGCAAATCTTATGGCGATCGCGAAATCGTGCGCGATTTTTCGCTCCGCGTCATGCGCCGCGACAGAATCGGCATTGTCGGCGCGAATGGCGCCGGCAAGACCACGCTCATCAATCTTTTGACCGGCGAACTCGCGCCTGACTCAGGCTCTGTGCGTCTGGGCGCAAACGTCACGATGGCGTCTCTCGATCAAGGGCGCGCCTCGCTCGAGCCGACAACGACTCTTGTCGACGCATTGACCGGCGGCGGCGGTGATCAACTGATCATCAATGGCGAACGGCGCCACGTTGTCGGTTACATGCGCGACTTCCTGTTTCCTCCGGAGCAGGCCCGCACGCCGATCGGCAAATTGTCCGGCGGCGAGCGCGGGCGGCTCATGCTGGCGAGAGCCTTGGCGAGGCCGTCCAACCTGATGGTTCTCGACGAGCCGACCAACGACCTCGACATCGAGACGCTCGATCTCCTGCAGGAGCTGCTCGGCGACTATGCCGGAACGATCCTGCTCGTCAGCCACGACCGCGATTTTCTCGATCGCGTTGCGACGTCGATCGTTGTCGGCGAGGGAGACGGGCGGTGGGTCGAATATGCCGGTGGCTATTCCGACATGGTCGCCCAGCGTGGGCGAGGGTTGGCCGGTCCGCTCGCCGCGCTCGTCGAGACCGCAGAAAGGCCGGACAAACGGTCGCCCGTCGCGCGAACCGCGCCGAAGCGCAAGCTCGGTTTCAACGAGACGCGCGCGCTGGAAACGCTGCCGGGGCGAATTGAGAAACTCCGCGCCGATTTCGCTGCGCTCGAGCGCAAACTCGCCGACGCCGATTTTCCCGCCCGCGAGCCGGCGGCGTTTACAAGCACCACCAAGACTTACGCGGACTTGCGCGAGGCATTGGCCGTTGCTGAGGACGAGTGGCTCGCGCTGGAGATCCTGCGCGAGGAGCTTGAGCAGCAATAGGCGTGATTCTCAGTTCGAGAAATGCCGGCTCTCTAGCCGCTCGTGGAGTTCGATCGCGTCACGGGTCGACAGAATGACGGCGCGCGACTGGTGGATGGAATCCTCGATCTCGATGATCAGGCGTCGAAGCAGGGTTAGGGGTTGCTGATCCTCGGCGGGCAACCAATGAGAGCCTGCATTAGACATCCCTGAACCAGCCTTGGCCATAGTTCGCCCTCCAAGGAGACGTGCCCAGCAACCAGCACGACGGGAAATGGTTCCATGCGAAATGAGACAGGCTTAAAAGATCGTTAATCTGCTAGGGTCGCTGGCGATCATGGCCCTTTTCGACCCTTGTTGTCGCTGGTGTGACCGGGGCAGCCGTTGGCGGCCGCTCTCTGTCAGGAGCAAAAAATGGCCAAGATGGAGGAAGACGTCGTCTTCTCGAACCTACGCGACAAGCTATTCACGGCGGTCGTGGGCGATGTGCTGGACAAGATGGATGGCGGCGCCAATTCCTGCCGCAGGCCATTGGACCGCTCAAGCCTGACATGAAGTTTGTCGGCCGCGCGATGCCGGTCCTCGAGGCCGACATCTTCGGTGACAACGCCGGCTCGCCCGGCGCTGTCGGCGCAAAGCCGTTCGGGCTGATGCTGGAGGCGCTCGACGATCTCCGCCCGAACGAGGTTTATGTCGCGACTGGCGGGTCGTTTCGCTATGCGCTGTGGGGCGAACTCATGTCCACTCGCGCGCGCTACCTGCGCGCCGCGGGGGCGGTGCTCAATGGCTTCGTCCGGGACGCTGCGGGGATTGAGGCGCTTGGTTTTCCGACATTCTGCCGTGGGCTCTACGCGCAAGACCAGGGACCGCGCGGCAAAGTGATCGACTTTCGCGTGGCCATTGAAATCGAAGGCGTCCGGATTGCGCCTGGCGATATCATCTTCGGCGACCGCGAGGGCGTCCTTGTCATTCCCTCCGAAGTGGCGGCCGAGGCGATCGAAGCGGCCCTCGAGAAGGCGTCGACAGAGAACCGGGTCGCAACCGCGATTCGCGGGGGCATGGGGGCGCGTGAAGCGTTCGAGACCTTCGGCGTCCTCTGATAAGGCCCGATGGAATGATCGAGCAGAAGGAGGAGACCCATGCGCCAAGTGTTGATCGCCGCGGGATGCCTGATGGCCGCCATGCCCCTCGGTTGGATCGCCGCCAATACGGCAAGTTCGCCGGCCAGAGGCAAGGAACCCCGGTTTCCCCAATTGACCCTGGACCAACTCAACGACCAGCAGCGCCCGGTCGGCGAGAAGATCGTGAAGATCTCGAGCGTCGGGCTCGGCGGTCCCTACAATCCGATGTTGCGCAGTCCCGTCTACGCGCAGCGCATGTACGACCTGCTCGACTATCTGCGTTGGCATACGTCGGTGCCGACCAAGCTCAACGAGATGGCCATCCTGATCGTCGGCCGGCAATGGCGCTCGCAAGTGGAATGGTTCGCCCATGCGCCCGCTGGCGAAGAAAGCGGGCCTCGCCGATTTGATCATCGCGGACCTCAAAGCCAACAAGCGCCCCGCCGGCATGGGCCCCGAGGAAGCGGTCGTCTACGACTTCGTGACCGACTTGACGACGAAACATGCGGTCTCAGACGAATTGTTCGATCGCGCCAAGACGCTTCTCGGCGAGCAGCAGGTCGTCGACCTGACGGCGGTCGCCGGAACTTATGTCAGCGTCGCCATGATGCTGGCGATGGCGGAACAGGGCGTGCCCGCCGACAAGGAGCCGCCGTTCAACGACGGCGAACCCTGAGCGACAGCAAGGGGATAGGGGCCGGGCGGCGTCTTGGTCTCCGGTTGTCCGGAGAATTCCCCGGCCGATAGCTAGGGGCCTCGATAGTGTTCGCAGCGAGCGCGTTTGTTGTGCTTAGCGCGGGGAATAGCCTCCAGGGCCGGTTTGATTGTCACAAGACAATATTGTCTGGCTAAGCGGTCGCCATCGGCGCATAATGCGACCATGACAGACAGCGCCGTATTTTCGACCGACGTCGTAAAAGATATTGGAAACCCCAATCGCTTTCGCTGGAATATTTACGAAAACAAGAGGGTGCGGGACAAATCGTTCTATTCGTTTGCGACGAGGCGCGAGGCTCAGAACGACGCCGATAAGTTCGTGCGAAAGCTCGATGCGATTTGGCCGGGCTCAAAAGAATAAAAAAGCCCGCGAATTCATGTTGCGCTGCGGATCGTCGCCGATAGCTGGCGCCAGGAGGTTCCCCTCGGATTGCCGATCTAGGCCGAGATCGGCGCTGGTCTGTGGAACCTAACTGAGCTTCCCTGCTCAAGCTGTCTCGGAGTTGACGCTCCCTGTGCGCGCAGCCTTGATTAAATCAGCCAGTTGTCGCTTGAGAACCGGACCTTCAATCTGGCTAGCCGAATAGCCCTCGCGATTAAGCGAGGTGACAATTTCCGTCAGCCCGGCGACCCGGCCGGACCTCGCCAGCTGAAACGCACGTTCCAAGGCGGTCACTTTTTGATCCATGCCGGAAGGCCATATCCGGGATTCGAGGCGGGAGCGAGGCGGAAGCAGTCCCGCTTTCCGCGAGGCTTCGACGGAGAGCGGGTCGCGACTGCCATTCGAGGGGATTAGCGCGCGGGAAGCGTTCGAAAACCTTCGGCGTCCTCTGATTGGCGGGCTGAGGCGCCGGCCAACAGCGCAAAAGCCTTTTTGCTCCATCTGGCTTCCGACCAGACCGAACCTTGCCATCCAGAGCGGGTCGGCCCCCGGGCGGGCGGCGCTCACTCCTCCGGCATCCCGGCCTTGATCAGGGCTTCACGGAATCTTGGCTGCCCGTCGACCCAGGCAGAGTTGTGCGCACGAAACCACGCCAAGGAGAGTTTGGGATTTAATTTCAGCGCCTCCGCCATCGTAGCTTTCGCCTCCGGCAACTTGTCCGCCGCGGCATAGAACGCCGCAAGCGCCGTGTAAGACAGAACCGTGCGATACCCCGAGTTGACGGCCTTGAGACCTTCCTCGATCGCCTCATCGGACCGTCCCAGCACCAGGAGTTCTGTACCCATTTGCATGTGCCAAATGCCGATATACGAGTCCCGCGGACTGATCCTGATGGCCTGTTGGAGCTCCGATCTCGCCTGCTCAAAATGGCCGAGGAATTCATTTCCGATGGCCATCGTCAGATAGGCATCGGCCAAACTGGGATCGGCCCGAAGCGATGCCTCCGACTCGGAAATAATCTCGTTTGCCGACCCCGCGTCGTCCGGTTTCGTTTTGAACATGATCAGGAGGGCTTTGGTGAGATGCGCGACGGCTTGGTCCGGATTGAGCAGAATGGCTTGGTTGGCCCGCTGCATCGCGCGCGCGTACGGGTCCGCACTTGGGTCGTACCAACCGTTGGCATAGCTCGTCGCCTCGGTGAAAGCGGCGGCCGCAAGCGCGTCGGCGCTGGTTGGATCGAGAGTCTACGCTTGGTCGAATAAGGCCAGGGCCTCGTGTTGATTGGCTTTCGTGAACGATTGGTTGAAAAGCGCCCAACCGCGCATCGTCAAATCGACGGCATCGGGATTGCGTGGGCGATCATGGAGGCTACGCTGGGCTTCGGCGTTTATCAGCTCGAGCTGAAGCGTGCGGGCGAGGCGCGCGACCACTTCGTCCTGGAGCTTGAACAGGTCCACGACGTCTTCGTCGAATGGATCCGCCCAGAGATGCGCGCCGGATTCCGCGTCGATCAGTTGGGCGTTGACGCGCACCCTGTTCTGATCGCGTTGAACCGAACCCTCGAGAACGTAGCGCACGCCGAGTTCCTTGCCGATCGCCTTGGCGTCGAGGTTCTTGCCCTTGAAGGTGAAGGCGGTGTTGCGCGCAATGACGAAACTGTTGTGGAGACGCGACAGTTCGGTGGTGAGATTCTCGGTGACGCCGTCGGCGAAATAGTCTTGGGCAGGATCGTTGGAGAGGTTGGTGAAAGGCAGCACGACGATGGAGAATTCGCGCGGCCTCGGCCGGCGGCTTCGAAGCGACGGAAGCGGGTCGGTTCGCATTGACGAACCACCACGCTAAGCCGCCGAGGAGGATCACCAGCGCGGCGATCCCGACGATTAGCGGCAAGAGCGACGAACGCTTTTTCGGCGCGGCGAACTGCGCTCCCTCGACCCGAACAGCTTCGGCTGCGATCACAGTGACGTGGCGCTGCTCCGCTCCGCCTAGTGCGGCTTCCACCGAAGGCCGCGCCCCCTCGGACGCGCCTACGGCCATTGGCGCGCCTCGCGGGGCTCCGTCATAGCCCTTCGCTTCACCCGTCGCCCCGAAAGTCGCGGGCCGCGCCGCTAACCGACGGTCACTCTCCGGGCCCATGTCTCGGCGTCCATCGTCGTCCTCGAGGTCCGGACAGCGATGGAAGGCGTTTGCTCGGGCGACAAAGACCGCGTCAACCCGTCGAAGCG
>CAVZJI010000038.1:0-27589 GCA_963775405.1 uncultured Alphaproteobacteria bacterium | reverse complement strand
TCATATCTCCGTAGGCCGAGACAATTATCGCCTGCACCGCGAGCTGCCGCTCGCGAAGTTCGTTGAGCAACGTCAACCCATCCATCACCGGCATGTTGATGTCGAGCAACATGAGTTCGATGTCAGGTTCGGCTGACAGGGCCGTCAGCGCCTCCTCGCCATGATGAGCGAAGCGGAATTCGAACTCTTCGTCACGAATTTGGCGGCGGAAGCGCTGTGTAATCAAGAGCTCGAAATCAGGCTCGTCATCGACGGCGAGGATCTTAGCTGAAGCAACCAATGGGCTCCCCTTAAACCAACGGTCCGTGCAACTCGCGCAGGCGAATCTTCAAGAAATCAAAGTCGACCGGCTTCGTCACAAAATCAGCTGCGCCGCCCTCGGCGGCGCGACGGCGCCGTTCATCGTCGCCGTAGGCCGTCAGCATCATCACCGGGAGCTCGGGCCGTCTCGTCTTGATCTCCCGCAGGAGCGCCAGACCATCCATCCCAGGCATATTAATGTCCGACAAGATCACAATCAGCTGTGGTTCGATTTCGCCGGCAAGACGTTCAAGCGCTTCTGAGGCCGAGAGCGCAAAATGCAGGACATAGACGTCCTCCCGCGTCTCGCGTCGAAATTGCTGCCGAAATAGGACTGCAACATCGGGTTCGTCATCGACAATCAAGATGCTAACCGGCATGACCTTGCAACTCATGCAGAAGGATTCAGCGCGCCTTCGCCGAGGCCGCGCGGCAAACAGACGGTGAATTCGGTGAACTCTCCGACAATGCTGGAGACCTCGATCGTCCCGCGATGCTGTTTGGTGACGATTTCATAGCTGATCGACAGTCCGAGCCCAGTGCCCTCGCCGGTTGGCTTCGTGCTGAAAAACGGTTGGAAGAGCTTGTCCCTGATCTCAGTGGGAATGCCGCTTCCGTTGTCGCGCACCCGCACCTCGACAGCTTTGCCGACATCGCGTGTGGTCACCGTCAATTTCGGTCTGAATTCCCCATCGCTCGTTTCTCGCCGGCGCTTGTTCGCGGCGTAGAAGGCATTGCCGAACAGATTGAGGAACACTCGCGTCATATCTTGCGGCACAAGCGCGATCGGCGCGATATTCTCGCGGTAGGCTCGCTCTAACGTGATGTTGAAGTTTTGATCCTGAGCGCGGGCGCCGTGATAGGCGAGATTGAGCGAACTCGTCGACCAGTGCGTTGAGATCGACGCTTTCCAGATTACCGCTGCCGCTGCGGGAATGAGCCAGCATGCTCTTGACTATATTGTCGGCGCGCTTGCCGTGCTCGACAATCCGTTGGAGATTGCCTGTCAGCATACCGCTCGCCTCGTCGACCTCCCGGCGCCGTCGTTCGTCGAGCGACGCGAGCGCCGGCGCGGCGGCTTGGTTCAGTTCGTCCAGTAGACCGACGGAGAGGCTGGCGAAGTTGTTGACGAAATTGAGCGGGTTCTTGATTTCGTGAGCGATGCCCGCAGTCAATTGACCGAGTGAGGCCATTTTTTCAGCCTGAATGAGATTGGCTTGGGCCGCCTTCAGATCGTTCAACGCGGCCTCGGCGGTGTCGCGCGCGGCTCGGGTTTCCATCTCTGCACGTTGTCGTTCGCGTTCGAGTCGGTCCCGCTCGATCAGGCTGTCGCGCAACATTCATTCCAGCGTTCGAGCGCATCGAGCATCATCTCGGCGCAGTTGAGCGCGTTCGCGGCGTCGTTGGGGCTCGCGGCCGGGGCGCCGAACACGGCGAAAATCCCGTCGCCCATATACTGGTCGACCGTACCGCCGCTTGCGAAGATCTGCGCCGTCATTCGGGCATGAAACTCGCGCAACAACGCGAGCACGTCTTCAGGAGCCATAACCTCCGCCATTCGCGTGAAGGCGACAATGTCGGCAAACAGCACGGCGACCGTCTCCCGACGACCAGCTCCGAGCGGTTCGTCCTGAGCGGCCAGCAACTCAACAATGTTGGGCGAAAAATAGCGCGAAAGATTGTTCCGCGCTCGTTCCGCCGCCATGCGCCGCCGGTCCATCTCTCGCGCCTTTGCGATATTCGCCAGCGCTTTGCGGACAGTAATCTCAAGATCGCTCAGATCCACCGGCTTGGTGACGAAATCGAAGGCGCCGCGGTTCATTGCGGTTCTCAAATTCGTCATATCTCCGTACGCCGAGACGATTATCGCCTGCACCGGCAGCTGCCGCTCGCGAAGTTCGTTGAGCAAGGTCAACCCATCCATCACCGGCATGTTGATGTCGAGCAACATGAGTTCGATGTCAGGTTCGGCTGACAAGGCCGTCAGCGCCTCCTCGCCATGATGAGCGAAGCGGAATTCGAACTCTTCGTCACGAATTTGGCGGCGGAAGCGCTGTCTAATCAAGAGCTCGAAATCAGGCTCGTCATCTACGGCGAGGATCTTAGCTGAAGTGACCAATGGGCTCCCCTTAAACCAACGGTCCGTGCAACTCGCGCAGGCGAATCTTCAAGAAATCAAAGTCGACTGGCTTCGTCACAAAATCAGCTGCGCCGCCCTCGGCGGCGCGACGGCGCCGTTCATCGTCGCCGTAGGCCGTCAGCATCATCACTGGGAGCTCGGGCCGTCTCTTCTTGATCTCCCGCAGGAGCGCCAGACCATCCATCCCAGGCATATTAATGTCTGACAAGATCACAATCAGCTGCGGCTCGATTTCGCCGGCAAGACGTTCAAGCGCTTCTGAGGCCGAGAGCGCAAAATGCAGGACATAGACGCCCTCCCGCGTCTCGCGTCGAAATTGCTGCCGAAATAGGACCGCAACATCGGGTTCGTCATCGACAATCAAGATGCTAACCGGCATGACCTTGCAACTCATGCAGAAGGATTCAGCGCGCCTTCGCCGAGGCCGCGCGGCAAACAGACGGTGAATTCGGTGAACTCCCCGACAATGCTGGAGACCTCGATCGTCCCGCGATGCTGTTTGGTGACGATTTCATAGCTGATCGACAGTCCGAGCCCGGTGCCCTCGCCGGTTGGCTTCGTGCTGAAAAACGGTTGGAAGAGCTTGTCCCTGATCTCGAGTGGGAATGCCGCTTCCGTTGTCGCGCACCCGCACCTCGACAGCTTTGCCGACATCGCGTGTGGTCACCGTCAATGTCGGTCTGAAGTCCCCATCGCTCGTTTCTCGCCGGCGCTTATTCGCGGCGTAGAAGGCATTGCCGAACAGATTGAGGAACACTCGCGTCATATCTTGCGGCACAAGCGCGATCGGCGCGATATTCTCGCGGTAGGCTCGCTCTAACGTGATGTTGAAGTTTTGATCCTGAGCGCGGGCGCCGTGATAGGCGAGATTGAGCGACTCGTCGACCAGTGCGTTGAGATCGACGCTTTCCAGATTACCGCTGCCGCTGCGGGAATGAGCCAGCATGCTCTTGACTATATTGTCGGCGCGCTTGCCGTGCTCGACAATCCGTTGGAGATTGCCTGTCAGCATACCGCTCGCCTCGTCGACCTCACGACGCCGTCGCTCGTCGAGCGACGCGAGCGCCGGCGCGGCGGCTTGGTTCAGTTCGTCCAGTAGACCGACGGAGAGGCTGGCGAAGTTGTTGACGAAATTGAGCGGGTTCTTGATTTCGTGAGCGATTCCCGCAGTCAATTGACCGAGTGAGGCCATTTTTTCAGCCTGAATGAGATTGGCTTGGGCCGCTTTCAGATCGTTCAACGCGGCCTCGGCGGTGTCGCGCGCGGCTCGGGTTTCCATCTCTGCACGTTGTCGTTCGCGTTCGAGTCGGTCTCGCTCGATCAGGCTGTCGCGCAACATGCCGAGCGTTCTAGTCATAGCTGCGATCTCAGGGACGCCTGAGGGCGGCATGGCGACGTTCAGTTCGCCACGCGTGATTGAGGCAATGCTCCGGTCTAGCTGCTTGAGAGGAACGGTGATCGAATGCACGGTCAATGCGGTGAAGCCCAAGGCGAGCGCCAGCGCCCCGATTCCCCCGGCTATCGCAAGCTTGACGGCAAGTTCTGCCTGGCGCGTGGAGATATCGCGCCGAGCGACGGCCTGTTGCTCGAGTCCGTCCACGATCTTGTCGATCTGGTCCTCGATCACAAGAATACGACTCTTCGCTTGGGCCAGCAGAGCATTGCCGGCGGCGCTGTCGTCACTTGAGTAGGCGACGCCCGCCTGCCGCGCCAGGTCGGTCATGGTGTAGACTTCACCGCCGATCGCCGCGACCACCGCAGGATCGACTGCGGAAATCGCCTTCAGATCGGAGTCGAGCCCCGACTTGGCGAGGTCCGCCGCTTGCTGAGAGCGGGCGAGCTGCGTGACGGCGGAGTCGATCGCCCAATATTTCAAATCGCCGAAGTGCTTGCTGGCCGAATTGGCGTCCCTGACTACTGAAACAAGCTTGGCTTCTTCGGTGAGGCTTTGCGAGTCGTGGACCAGCTCTCGGATCAGAAGCGCGGAGGAGCCGGCGAGGATCGCCAGCAGCAGGACTGACAGAAAGATCAGCCTTAGGCGAATCGAGATATTCGGCATCAATCGAGTTTCACAAAGACCCGTGCGTGCGCAGGCAAAGTGGCGGTCGGCTTACGCCAGCCGTCGCGCTTTCGCGCCCCATGTTCTCGCCGAATTCAGGCCACGCGGCGCCTACGGCCCAATTTTCGGACTGCTTAACATTTCACATAGTAGGCGAGCCAGCAAAAGAGTGTCCACACTAGGACGCCAAATTGTGCGATGAAGCGGGCGCTCAACCCCTATTGTCTATAGGGATCGATCTGATCTGAGCCAAATGGAGGAAAAGATGAAAGCCTTGAAACGTCAGCGCGCTCTCCTTCCTTTTGTTATTCTTCTGGGCTTGGTGAACGCGGGGGCGGCCCTCGCGGACGCCACCTCCTTCAAGGTCCCACTGACTGGCGCGCAAGGTGTGCCCCCTGTGGACACGGCAGGCTCGGGAACCGCCGAACTGACATACGACCCGGCGACCCGGGTCGTCACCTGGAATATCACTTACAGTGGCCTCTCGAGCCCATCCACGATGGCTCACTTCCACGGCCCGGCCAAACAAGGCCAAAATGCCCCGCCCGTGATCTGGCTCAGCACGCAGGGCAGCCCGCCCGCCAACCCGATGACAGGGACCGCCACGCTCACCCCGGATCAGGCGAAACAGTTCTCTGCCGGAGAGTGGTATGTCAACGTTCACAGCCAATCCCATCCTGCAGGGGAAATCCGCGGTCAGGTCATTCCTCCCAAGAGCTGAATGCGGAGAACTGATGGGGCTCACAAGAGATTGACCAGGAAGGCTGTGGCGACGGCGCAGCCGAGCAACAGCAAGCCCGCTCGCACTGGACTGCCAGCCTGCGGCGCGGCGATGCTTGCAGGCAGGACCTTTGTTCCCGTGATCATCGGGCGCAACAGGTTCTGCCCCTTGATCGCCGCAAACCCCGCGATCGCCAGAACATGCAGCACGATGGCCGCGAGCAGCGCATCCCAGAGGATCGCGTGAGAGGATGCGATCGCGTTGGCCGCCCACGCGGGCACAACCTCGGTCAGCGGCCCTTCGTCGGCAATGTCGTTGGCGATGTAGAGTCCGGTCAATGTCTCAGCGAGAAGCAGCACGAGCAGGAGCAGCACCATCCATCCGCCAGCCGGGTTGTGCCCCACTTGGCGGTCGGGCTCTCGCCGAAACGCGTATTTCAGATGCCGAAAGGCTATTCGCGGGGAGGTGAGAAAGCGGGAAAAGCGCGCTGTCTCGCCGCCGAAGAAGCCCCACAACAACCGGAACAGCAACAGGGTGAGCAGCGCGTCGCCGACCCATCCGTGCCAGACCATCCAGTTTAGTCGCCACGTCGCATAGGCTGCCGCGACAAGCGCCACGATGAGCCAGTGGAAGACTCGGATAGGAATGTCCCACACAAGGACGATGCGCGGCGCAGTCCCCATCGCGTACCGTGTCGGCAAAATTCGCTAGGGAGATTATCGCAACATCGCCCGGGGTCGTCCATTCCGCCAATGACATGGGCGATTGCAGGAAAGTGGCGCCCCGCTCGAACGTTGTCTGAACGACCTAATCGGCGCAAGATCGCCTTTCATCCGGCACATATCGGTTGAGATCGGGAGGGACGTTGGATGCTTGAGTTGATCCGGCTCCATATTCAACTGCTTTCGCAGAAAATCTTGGCGCGAACCGTCAGAGCTGCGCTCGCAGGCATCGTCGCTATTGCGATGGTCTCGGCTCTTTTTCACCATCCGGCGCGCGCGGCCGACAGCGACGTCCCACGCTTTGTTGTCGACCCCTATTGGCCGAAACCCTTGCCGAATCGTTGGATCACGGGCGCCGTCGGAGGGGTCTGTGTCGACAGGGAAGACCACGTATTCGGCGTGAACCGTTCCGACCTCACGACGATGGAGCAGATCGTCGGCAAGCAGGCGGCGCCGATTGTCATCGAATACGATTCCGACGGAAACCTTGTGAACGCCTGGGGCGATCCAAAATTGATGCCCAAATCGATCCATGGCTGCTTTGTCGACAAGCAAGACAACATCTGGATCGGCGGCAACGCCGACGGGATCGTGCAGAAATGGTCGCATGACGGCAAGCAACTGCTGCTGCAGATCGGTCGCAAAGGCGTCTGCGACAATGCGGACGAAAAATGCGGAGAGCCCGGCGGCAACAAGAATCCGCTCCTTCTTAACGAGCCCGCGGACATAGCGGTGGATCCGGACAATGGCGATATCTTTATCGCCGACGGCTATGGCAACCACCGCGTCGTGGTTTTCGACGCCACAGGCAAGTTCTTGCGTCAGTGGGGCGACTCTGGGACGGATCGAGGCCTGTTTGCGGTGATCGGCGGAGGGCATCCTCATTGCGCCGTGTTCGATCGCGAGGGGCTGCTCTATGTTTGCGACCGTGGCAACGATCGGATCGAAGTCTTCGACAAGACGGGGATCTTGAAACGCGTCATCGACGTCAAGCCGGGAACCGCCTATTCGCCGGCCCCGGACGGCGCGCCCGGCCGCAAAGCGATCGGCTCGGCGCTAGACGTCGCCTTTTCGGCCGATCCAGGGCAGAAATACATGTACGTCGTCGACACCGGCAACGAGGTCTTGTGGATTCTGGATCGCCAAAGCGGACGCATTCTCGGCGGCTTCGGCAGCGCGGGCCATAACGCCGGCGAATTCACCCTTCTCCACATGATCGCAGTCGACTCCAAGGGTACGCTCTACACCAGCGAAACCATCGACGGCCGTCGGCTTCAGAAGTTTGTCCCTCGCGGTTTCGTGCCCGGGCCAAGGCTAGATACGTATGTGGGCAGCCCGCACTATGAGGCGCTGCCGATGAGCGAGTGATGCAAGCGACCTTGTCAACTGACGGTCTGAATCGCCGACCTCCGGCGCCGGCGGCCATCGGCGACCGTATCCGCGGCAGCGATACAACCAAAGCGCGAATAGCCTTCTGTCAATAAATCATAAACGCCAATAAAAGCGAGTAAACGTTAGTAAACGTTAGTAAATTTGCTGACGTTTACTAGCGTTTATTTTTTCGAATCCAGCCTTTTCAATGGGTTACAGCGGAAAAAAATAAAAAAATTCCTCCTTCAACTTGAGGTTGCAGGCTCCTGCAATTCGAGCCGACTTCCAGTCCCATTATCCCAGTTCTCTTCCCTAACCCGCTGGCCCGCGCCTCGGGTCGATCAAGTTCGCTATAACTGGCATCATAACGGTTATTTCTGCTTTGTGCAAGAAAATGTCGATTTTAATTTGCGCCCGAAAATGCTCGGAGCCCATGGCCTAAGGCTTAGCGCATGGGCCTAAGGCTTGAAGCGTCCTTGAGCGCACTTGGCGTAGGGGCGAAGGGTGAGGGCAGCGACACGGCCGCAAGCCCCCACTAATCGGTCGCGGACAGGACGTGAATTGCCCGGCTGGCGACCAAATCCTTGGTTCGTTGCGCGTAGGTCTTCATGTGCGGCGCTGCGATGTGATCCCTCAGCGCCTCCGGGCCCGCCCAGGATTCGAGGACGACAAGAGTGTCCGGCCCGAACTTGGCTTGAAACGGACCGATATCCGCAGCGTCGATATGACCGGCATATTCGATGCACCCCTTTTCCGCCCGCACATTGGGAACGTTGGCGCGAAAGGCGGCCAGAAGCTCGTCGCGGCGGCCCGGATTGGCGGTGATGACGGCGACTACGCGGATCATCTATTATTCTCGCTGTTTCGCCCGGCTCCCGACCGGCGCACCCAGCTAACCTCACCCGGTCGGCCTTCGCCAGCAAAAAGGCGCGCGCCAAATCGCGCTCGTGTCAGCGGCCGAGACCGGCGATCGCATCCGCGAGCCTGGCGCTCGCGGTCATCGCGCCGGCGTGGTTCAGATGCGACCAATTCTCGAACAGTTCGTCGTGGGGCGCGAGGTCGCCATAGTTGAGGACGGCGCCGAATTGTTTGAGAAAATCCAGATCGCTGATCGTCTGCGGGCCTTCGAACATCGGCAGGTAGACGAAGATGAGCTGCGCGCCATGGGCTTTCGCCTCGCGAGCGATTTTTTGAGTGAAGAGGTGATCTTCGCCGCCGTTCAGCCAGTTGAACGCGCGCGTCATCAAAGTTTGCGGGACCGGCACGCGCGGCTCAGCGAGCAGGGTCGCCCGCGGAACCGGATGCTCCATGTCGACCAGCTTGCCGAACTCGCCGATAAAGTTCGTGCTGTAGTCGGTGCGGGTTCGCGCATAATGCTTCAGATCGAATTGCTTCGGGAGGCCGAACAGATCGGGAAAGAGATTGGCGCCGAACAGCTTCAATTTGCGGACCGGCAGATAGGCGAGGTTGTAAAGGTAGTTATGAAGGAACGGCGTCGGCGGGAAAACGATCGCCTCCGCCGGGGCGACATATTTGAAAAAGAAATGGCCGAAGGGATAGGGCTGTTCCTCCACCTCGAGAACGATCACTTTCGGCGATTTCGCCTTAAACAGCTCGTCCAGGATCGCCCATTGGATATCGCGGCCTGCGCCCGGTAGAGCGAAATTGACGACATTGGCGTGCTTGCCGTGCTTGGCGAGATCTCCTCGATGGCGGCGGCGCTGAGGCCGAGCTGAGCCCGGGAGGGGCCGAGGATGGCGATGTCGATCGGCTTGGGGTCAAAGTGGATCCGCTCGTAGATCCAACGCGCCTCCGCGTCTTGCAGCTGCCATCTTTGATAGTCGTTTTCCGGAAGAAGGCAGACAGCTGCATTGAGGATGAGGGCGACAGCGAGCGACGCGAGGACCGTGAAAACAAGCGTGCCTACGGTCGCCTTTCGCTTCGGAATGCTCGAGGGGCCATCGAGGACGCGAGGGTCCGAACTCCTCACGCGCCCGCTTGGTTGTCTGGCTGGTCGACGCGGTCATGCCGTCAGTGGTCTCGTTTCCAATAGAAGCATTTTAAATCGACCTGGATCATTGGCTCCTGGATGTTGCGATGCTGGCGAAAATCATCGACGGCCTTTCGGCAATGAGTCCAGGCATCCTCGGCGTAATCATCAATGATCGCATAGCCACCTACTGACAACTTGTCGTAAAGATTGGTTAAAGCGTCGGCGGTCGATTCATAATAGTCGCCGTCAAGCCGCATGATCGCGAGTGATGAAATCGGTGCCTTTGGCAGGGTGTCCTTGAACCAACCTTTCAGAAAACGAACTTGGTTGTCGAGCATTCCGTAAGCGCGGAAATTCGATTTGACGGCTTCAAGATCGACGGCGAAATGGTCATAAACTTTCGTCATCAGGGCGCCGCTATGCGTTTCGGCTTCGATCGGAAATTTCTCCGCGTCGGGCTCCGGCAGGCCCTCGAAGGAATTTGCCACCCAGATGGTGCGGTCAGTCACCCCGCGCGCTTTGAGCATCGCGCGCATGAAAATGGTCGCCCCGCCCCGCCAAACGCCCGTTTCGATCAAGTCACCTGGTACCCCGTTCTTGAGCACGTCATCGATACAGAACTGAAGACTATCGAGCCGCGCCAGAGGTAACATTGAGATCGCGGTCCCTTGAATATAATGATCAATGAACCCGCGCACAAAAGTCGCTTCACTTTCCTCCTGGGGTTCCATAGTGTAGATTGTATTTGTCAAGGCTTTCTTTAGAAGGTCGAGGTAGAGATTTACTGCGGTATCGCGTTCCTGCTGCTCGATGACCATTTGTCCCTCATAGGTTGCGCCGGCAATGTCACTTCGACGCTTTCGCATCAGGCGTTCCAAGGTGGGCCGCGGCGCTTAGCGCGGCACCGACGCCGCTTGTGCGCAAAGCTTTAAGCTGCCCATCGACCGGTTCTAAAAGCGAACCACCTCGGTCACGGAGCTTCATCAATGATCTCGATCAGGCCGACGCCTTCGATCAGATAAAACGACACCCGCTTGCCGCCGAATAAAACCGCCTCCTTGGGCGGAGAAACAGAATAGACGGAGAGCCGGCCATCGTCTTCGAGAGCTTCCAATGATCGATCAAGGTCGGCGGACGTGTAACAGATATGGTAGACAAGTCCCTCCCCTTGGACCGCAAGCAACTTTTCGAGTGGCCCTTTCCCTTCGGCGGGGGAAATGATCTCGACATCGGGCATATGATCATGGGCGCAGAGCGCCGCGCGGACGTTCTGCAGCGGGTCAAAAATGCTCGGGCCGATCCGATATCCCAGACCAGTCAGGAATTGGGCAGCGGCTTTGGGGTCCTTTGCCGCCAGTCCGAGGTGATGAAAGGCAAGCCCCCATTGGTTTGGCGACGGAACCCCGCTCATCGTCATCATCCAGTCAGAATTGTCCATAAACGAATTGGCCTGATCCGGCGGTCGACAAAATCGATAGCAAAAACAGGCAAACGCCGTATTGCAGCCAGTTCGGCGCAACCTCGTCGATCCGGCCCGCCAACCTTTTGGCGCCGGGAGCGCCCGCGCCGACAAATAGAGCGATAGCCATGCAGATCCAGGCGGGAACGGTGAGAGACGCCGGCAGGTCCGACCAGTCCCAGGGCCCGCTTGGCGAGACAGCAAGAACCTGCATCAGGATGGAGACGGCCTGATCCCAGGTCGGCGAGCGCCAGAAGATGGTGGTTAAACTCATGAGCGCGAAGGTCAGCGTTATGCCGGCCAGCGCCAATGTCCAACGACGCGCCCGCGTGCCGATTGTGTCGATCTGTTCGTCGGGGGCCGACTTCGCGCGGGTCCGTCCGCGGCGCCTGAGGCTGATTACGACGAGTGCTGTGACGGAGACGAGAACGCCCTGCAAGACGCCGAAGACGAGAATAATTTAGCGTCAGTCCGTGCCACAAGCCGATGATGAGCATGTTCAACATGATGCATAAGACGAGCCCGACCTGGCCAAGTCCGCGCAACGACATGGACAGCGGCGTGAACAAATAGTCGGTAACCCAGCTGGTCAGGCTCATATGCCAGCGACGCCAAAATTCCTGAATATTGGCTGCGGCGAAAGGCGCATGGAAGTTGGGTGGACCCTCGATGCCGAACAACTTGCCGATTCCGAGTGCGATGTTCGTATAGCCGGCGAAGTCGGCATAGAGCTGCAGCAGATAGCACGCTACAGTTGTCAGCACGACCGAGTACGAAAAGTATGGGTGGGATTGGTCGATTAACGCGATGAAGCCAGCGAGGCGGTCGCCGACCAGCAGCTTCATCATCAGTCCGCCCAGTATGAGCCGAAATCCCGTCTCGAGCTGTTCGGCGTCGAGCGTCCTTCCCGTCACGTCGCGCATCTGGGCGAAGAACGGCTCGGGCCTTTGAATAGGACCGCTGACGATCTGCGGAAAGAAGGCCGGAAATAGGAAGAACAGGACCGGGTCACGCTCGACCGCCTCGTCGTCCCAATAGACCTCGATGAGGTACGAGATCAATTTGAACGAGTAATAGGAGACGCCGAGCGGCAGCAATAGCCCCTGCCAGGCGCCCGCCGCCTTGAACGCCACGATGACGGCGACCACCGCCGTGACGCCGAGGGCCATGCAGGCCTGCTTCGCCCGTTCGCTATCGCTCTTCGCGATGGCCAGCCCGGTCGCATAGACTGCTGCCGAGGCGACGATGAGCAGTACGAGATAGATTCGGCTCGAAAGCGCATAAAATGCGTAAGAGAGCGCCAGAAGATAAATCGCCCGCCAGCGGCCGGGGAGCAGATAGAACGCCGCGGCCGCGGGAACGAGAACGAGATAGAACAGCGGCTAGGTGAAATTCACCTACGCCGCCTTCCTCTTGATGAGTTCGAGCAGTTCGCCCACGTTTTTAAGGTTTCGGACGTCCTTGATGCTGAATTTGACGCCGAAGGCCTTCTCCACCGCGATGATCATATTGATGTTGGACAGCGAATCCCACGTTGGCACATCGGCCGCGGTCATGCCCTCGCTAACCGCCAGGGCGTCGTTGTCGAAGACGTCGCGAAAGATGGGCGTCAGACGCGACACGATCTCATTGTTCTCCATGCTATCCTCTCTTGCCTCACAGCTCGTTGACGACTGGCGCCATGAATGTTTCGCGCGGCTGATAGGCGTCGACCGGGAGCGCCCATTTCGACCCGCCGCCGTCGGCTTCAGCGACCATCTCGAAGCCGAAGCTCTTAAAGAAGCCCTTCACCATGTCGTTCTTCTTGGTCGGAAGGTAACGGCCGATAACGCGTTTCGCGCCCACCCGCGCGGCGTAGGAAAAGATGTTGTTCATAGTGAAGCTTTCGACGCCACGCTGCAAAACCCGGCAGCTCATCAGATATTCGTCGATTTCGACATCGCTTCCGGCATGCTTGAGAACGACGACTGAGATCAGGCCGTAGTCGCCGAATTTGTCGGCGAGCTTGACCGTAAGGGGCGCGATGGAAGGATCACTCATCATCGCTTCGCAGGCCGCCTCGCCGTAACGGCGCGTCATCAGATTGAACTGGTTGCTACGCTGAATGAGCTGGGCGATGCGCGGAAGATTGAAAGCGTTGAACCGCTCCAGCCGAATCTCCATGCCGAGCGAGGTCAGATAGTCGTTGATGTTGGTGAAGTGCGTCTTGATAAGTTCGCGTTGGGCCTCCTCCCGATATTGGTCGGCCCGCTGCAAGTCGGCTTCGGAGAAGGACGCGGTCTCGAACAGGTTCAGCCCGGCGAGGGTCTGGAGATAAAGGGACGGGTCCTCGGGCAGGTCCGGCACGACGACGTCGGGCAGAAACTGGCGCACGATGTTGCGCTCGAACGGGTTGTCGTCGAGAAAGACAAGGGAATCGAAGCCGATATTCAGCGTCTTCTGGACCAGCCGAATGTTGTCGACCTTGTTGTCCCAGTTAGCGACGAAAACGGAAATATCCTCTTCCTTCAGCACCATGTGTGGATGTTCGCGAAACGGCAGCAAGGCGGCGGCGTGCTCGTTCTTGCTGACCACCGCCAAAATGATTCCACGCCGTTTCAGTTCGCGAATGAACGTCTGGAACGCGACGAACGCCTCGCCTTCGTCGAATTCTCCCAGCGCAATGCCCTCGAGACCATCGTCGCCAATCACCCCTCCCCAGAGCGTATTGTCCAGATCGAGGACCACGCATTTTATAAACATGCCCGAGGCGGCGAACACGGTGTCGAGGAGTGATTGCGCGAGAAGGGGAAGATGCTCGAGCCCGCAGGGCGTCTTCGCCATGTTCCACATTCGCGGGTCGAACCATTGCGTCCGGCCGACCGACGCAGCCAGAAAATCGACGTCGTTCAAAAGGACGTTCTTGGACTCCCGAGCTTTGACCCCTAGCCGGTAGTTGATCTCGGTGAAGATCGAGCCGAGCGAACTCGGCGACCTTCAGTTCGTAATTGCCGAAGGCGCGCTCGCTGGGCAGCACGAATGTGCTCTGGACGATTGTCGCCTGGCTCTGGGCCCGGAACGCGGCCCATAAATTCTCCAGCCTGCCGACCGTCTCGTCGGCAAATCCTCGTCGGTCGCTGCTGGCGTAAAGACGCGCCTTCAGTTTTTCGCTTGATAGGAGGATGACAACGTATTGCGGGGCAAAACCATAGAGCGCGGAGTTCGGATCAAGGATCTCGAGGTCGACGCCGTCGTAGTTTCCCTCGTATATCTCGGCCCGCGCATTATTTCGGGCGGCGATGGCGCGCATGATGCTGGCTAAATGCTGGGTCGCGCAGTCCGCGAGCAGCGCAATGCGAATAACCTTCGCGGCCACTTCGGTCTTGAGAGCTTTCGCCTCTTTAGCCAGAGCAAAATAATCCAACGAACGTATTGTGTGTTTCATGGCGTCATGCCCTGCCGACCAGATCAGAAAATTCATATGTTATTGACGCGACGGAACGATTTCGTTCCCTTGTCGCCGAGAGATGGCGCGCGGCGAAGAAGCCAACGCGCGTATTTCCCTCCCTGCCAGGACGGGGGCAGCGTTTCTCTGCCGTCCCGGGCGCCTCTCGTCAACCCAAAAGTGCTGGCGGTCCGCAGTCGAGGTTAAGCGCGCGCCATTGGTTCCTTGCGCCGCCGGCGCGGGCGCCCTATCGCAGTGCAGCATTTTTGCTCTGTCGGAAGCCGACCCCCATGGATCTGCTGATCGAGGGCTATCGCCGATTTCGCGCCGAGGTCTGGCCGGCCGAACGGGCGCGGTACGAAGCGCTGGCCCATTGGGGGCAGAACCCGGAAGCGATGGTTATCGCCTGCTCGGATTCGCGCGTTGACCCGCAGACCGTGTTCAGCGCTGTGCCGGGCGAATTGTTCGTGGTGCGCAACGTCGCTGCGCTCGTGCCGCCGTATAGTCCCGACCCTGGACATCACGGAACGAGCGCAGCGCTGGAATTCGGCGTCAGGGTTCTGAAGGTGCCTCGCCTCGTTGTGCTCGGACATGGGCAATGTGGCGGGGTCAAAGCGATGGCCGTGGGGCCCCCGCCCCAGGCGCGCGACTTCATCGCCTCCTGGGTCGACATCGGCAAGCCAGCGGTTGAGGCCGCGGGCGACAAGCCTGAGGGGCGCCTCGAACGGATCGAGGCCGAGGTCGTGCGCCTCTCGCTCGCCAACCTCATGACCTTCCCATGGATCGCCGAGGCTGTCGCCGCCAACCGGCTGACCCTCCAGGGCTATTGGTTCGACGTCCACACCGGCGTGCTCGCGAACGTCGGCCCGAGTGGGCTCCAGCCGGTGGATTGAGGCGGCGGCCCGATCGCGCCTCGCGAACAAGATAAGCGAGACGCCCTGGCGCGTCACGAACTCGACTGCGCCCCTATTGCGGCAGCGTGATCTCGTATCGCGTTGGCTTCCCTTCGTCGACGTTGTCGAAAAAATCAGGACCGTAGCCGTTCCCGGCGTTTCGCTCAGAACTGTGACAGTTTCCGCCTTTTCTGCCACCTCTCCCATTTCTTCGCTCTCCTTATTCCGCACTTTGATCCTCTCGGTCGAAAGCGTCCGGAGATGCTTGAGGGATGGATGGGGTTTCAGGTCTTTGACCCAGTAGAGATCATAAGGGACGTCCTGTTCCAGAGTTGGTCCCGTGAGGACGAGAAGGCCTCCGTTAACCGGGAGCGCTGCGAGGTCGCGAATACCCGTGACATTGTTGTCAAAATGCAGGTGGATTTGCTGCTTCTCGCTGTCCTCTGGAAGGAGACGCCTGTTTCCGTCCGTGAACAGGTCTTTGACCGGCGCGCTGACGATCAAAACCTCGCCATCAAGATTCGGAGTTCTGAGCCCGGCGTAGAGCCGCCCGTCGACCACGGCGATGCCTTCGATGTTCCGCTGTTCCCGGCCGAGCTCGGCCACTTTGGCCGGGTTTTTCTTGTCCCAGCCCGAAATAGAGGGAATCGGGGGCAGCACGTTTCCCAGCCGCCACGTCCGCTCGATCGTCGGCTGCCCGCTGTCGCTGATCTTCTCAGGACTCTTCAGACTTGAAACGAGTGAGCAGGAACGTCGAAGGGTTGAACTCCCCTTTGCGGCTGCAGGCATGGGAGCCAGAAATATAGAAATAGCCGTCTGCCAGCGCGATCCCCTCGCCGTCGAGTTCCTTCCACTCCGTCTCGCCGCCCTCGGGGCAGTGCGCAGTTGTCTTCTCCCCCAAGACATCGTTGTGGTGCTTGTTGACGAGGACGATGGGGTCCTTGTCGGACTTAACGTGAAAAATGTCTCCCTTGAGAGTCACGATCTCGGTTGAAAGCTCCTCATCGTTGACTGTCAGGCACTGGCGCTTCTCGTCCCCGTCGCGCCCGAGACAGGCCATCCCGCTGATACCCCGCGGCTTCTTGTCGTGAGACTCTGGAGCTTTGAACTTTCCCTCGACTTTCAGCTCATACCCGGCCGTCGCGGCTTGCGCGTGCGCGATCCGTTCTGGAACCACGCACATCAGTGTCATGGCAAGAATTTGCGCAGTAGTTGGAACTCGAAATGCGGGGAGTTCGAGCATTGTCTTGCTCCTAATATTAGTATTAAAAATTGTGACGTCCGGGTTGCCAATCCCATCATAGAATTCACGACAGGGTCGAAAGCGGCGAAACTGTAAGGGTTCGAATGTGCGATTGATATCGTCGAAACTACCTACGCGCCGAGCCGCTCGCATGGTGTTGAATTCGAGCTTAAGCGCCGTCCCCCTACGTCAGAGGTGGGTGCGAGCCTATATTTGCCCTCAGCTCCGGCCCTTGTCCCAACCGGGAGAAGAAGGCGGCTCCCCCTTGCTGAACAGGAACGGCGCGACGTCGGAAACGCCTGGGGGCTTGTCGACCGAAAAAGGCGCGGGACGGCAGACGGCAAGCGCGGAGAGCCCGACGCGCGCCGTGAGCAGACCGTTCAGCACGCCCTCGCCCATACGGGCGGAGATGCGTGAGGCGATGCCGTGGCCGACGAGTTGCTGAAGCAAGCTGTCGCCGACCGCCATGCCACCGGTGATGGCGATATGGGCGCCGATCGAGCGCGCGAGCTTGATGAGGCCGAGCAGACCCGGTCGGCCGCCGTAGATTTCGGCGATGCGGCGAACGAGCCGTACGATCTGGGCGACGACGAACAAGACGTCGAGGATGGCGCGCGGGCTGATCGCCGTCACCAGCGACACGCGCTTCGCGGCGGCGGCGATTTCGCTTTGCGCCTTTGCGTCCAACGGCTGCAGGAGGGAGCGTTCCGTGAAGTCGATGAGGTCGCGTCCGTCGATGATCGCGCGCGCGGCCTCGTCGACCTGGGCCCGGGCGCGAGCCATTTCGGGCCGATGGCTATAGAGCGTGACGAGTTGGACGACGAGGCGGCGCGCCGCGACGCGATCGTCGGCAGCGCGCGCCTTGGCAAAAGCGACATGCATTTCCGCAATCCGCGTCTGGCGCCCCACTGCGATGATTTCGCGCGCCGCGACGCCGATCACGCCGACCAGGAAGATCAAGCCGAACAGAACGCCGATGATCCCCAGCGACTCGGCTCTCGCGAACAGCCCTTCGATGAGGTCGGCCGCCCACAGCCCCAACGCAAGCGACACGAGGCCGCCAATCCCCGACCAGACGAGACCCCCGAGGGTCACGCGCGAGCGGGCGATGAGGCCGGATTTCTGCGCTGCCTCGATCTCAAGCTCGGCTTCCTCGATAGGCGCAGGAACGCCGACGGGAATCGGATCGTGCTGGGAGAGAATGAAGGCGTCAGGCGCAAGCGGCGCGGGCCGACTGTCGACCGCGACGCGTGAATCGTCGAGGCGGAAGGCGCGGGGGCGGGACGGCCGCGGGCTCACGCGAGACGATCCCCGATCAGGAATTGCAGCGCGCGGTCGAGGCGAATCTGCGGCGCGGGCTCGCTGCGCTGTATCAAGGGGGGGCGGAAGCGGACGAAGCGCCAATCGTTGTCGGCTTCGGGGAGGGCGATGGCGTCGCCCTGAAAGATTTCATTCGGATCGTCCGGCAATTCGCCGGGAAACACGGCCGCTTCGGCGATTCCGTCGAACACTTGTCCCCCAATCGTCTCGCCCTTTTCGGGCACCCCAATGATGGCGTCGAGGGTCTCGCCCCCCGTTTTGATTTGTGCCTCGCGGGTGGCGCGCACCGCGGCGAGCGCGATCACGTCGATCTCCGCCCCGACCCCTTCGGCGCGCGCAATCGCTTTTGCGGTCAAGGCGCGCAGGATCGCTTCCAGCCGGTCGTGGCTCTTATGGTGGAGATGGTCGGCCTTGGTCGCAGCGAACAGAATGCGGTCGATGCGGGGACGGAAGATCGAACTCAGAATCGAGGCGCGTCCAGTGCGGAAGGCGCGCATGACCTCGGTCAGGGCGTTCTGGAGATCGTTAAGTGCGGCGGGACCGGAATTCAGCGCAGAGAGCGCGTCGACCAATACGATCTGGCGATCGAGTCTGGCGAAATGGTCGCGGAAAAAGGGTCTCGCGACATGCGCTTTGTAGGCCTCGTAGCGCCGAGCCATCATGGCCGCGAGCGAGCCGGAAGCGATCGCTGTGTCGTCGCCCAGCGGAATTGGCGCGAAGGTCAGCGCTGGCGAGCCGGCGAGATCGCCGGGCATCAGAAACCGGCCCGGCGGCAGGGTTGAGAGCGAGTAGACGTCGTCGCGCGCCCGTTTGAGATAGGCGGTGAACAATTCAGCAATGCGTCGCGCCACGTCTTCATCCCCGTTGGCCTGCGCGTCGAGCCCGACCATCGCGGCCCGCCATTTCTCAGCCAGCGGCGCGCGGGCAGGAGTCTGACTTGCGGCCAGCGTCTCGCGCGACCATTCGGCGTAACTCTTGTCGAGGAGCGGCAGATCGAGCAGCCATTCGCCCGGATAGTCGACAAGGTCGAGGGTGAGGCTCGAGCGCCGCGCGCCCCAGCTGGCCGCGCTCTCGAATTCGATCGTGAGTCTGAGTTGGGCAATACGGCTGGTTGACTGCGGCCAGCGCCGATCTGGTCCCGAAAGGCTCGCCAAATGCTCCTCGTAAGCGAAGCGCGGCACGGCGTCGTCCGGTTGCGGCTCAAGCCGCACCCGCGTGATACGGCCCTCGGCCGAGGCGGCTAGAACCGGCAAGCGCGCGTTCGCGATCAGATTGTTAACGAGGGCGGTGAGGAACACCGTCTTGCCGGAGCGCGAGAGCCCTGTCACGCCGAGGCGCAATGCGCCGCCGGAAAAATAATCGCCGATCGAACGGGCGACGAGCCCGGCCTCAAAGAGAAAGTCGCTGAAACCTGGCAAGGATCCATCCGCGCGCGAAACCGGCGAGCCTATTTAGGCGGCGCCCGCCGGTTTGGACAGTGGGCCTTGCGTTCCGGTCCCTAGCTGGCGCGCCATTTCCCCGGTTTCAACTGGCAGCGACCGTGCCGAGCAAAAGGCAATTGCACCAGAGCTATACACATCTTCGACGGCGCCGCGCCGCGCCGTCGAGTTCATATCAGGAAGGTCGTGCGCGCAGCCGCGCTATGCCCGACGGATGAGGGCGAACACGACGCCGACGATTACGACGACCACTGCCAACCAAATGAGAAGGTGAGCCCCGCTCATGGCGGTGCCGGCCACGCCGCCAAATCCCAACAACGCCGCCACCAGGGCGATAACGATCAGGACAAGCGCATAGTAGATAAGATTTCCGGGCATATCGGTTGGTCTCCAGGGCCGGACGGGTAGCCGCCGTGGACTTCTAAACGCGAGCGCCCGCGTTTGGTTCCGTCGCAGAGGCGTTGTAGAGCGCGCGCTGCGCGGATCCGATCGCTCGCTTTCAGAGTCAACCCAACTGATTGAAGCCCGCCCACACGTTGCTGGCGCTTGCGCCTGCGAGGCGGAAGCCGGCTAATTCAAGCTTGAAAATAGCGCGGGTGGTCGAGGTCGGCGATCAGCCCCTGCTGCTTCGGCCGCCATCCCAGCCGATCCTGAGTAAGCTTGCTCGACGCCGGCATGTCGGCGCCGAAGAAGTAGCCGAGAAAGCCGAAGTGCTCGGCCGCCTCGGCGGGCGACTTCGAGATAACCGGCAGGCTGAGGCGTCGGCCGATGATCTCGGCGATCTCGCGCGTCGGCACGCCCTCGTCGGCGATGCCGTGATAGCTTGCGCCCGCGGCGCCCTTCTCGAGCGCGAGCCGGTAGAGATGCGCCGCGTCGAGCCGGTGCACGCCCGGCCAGCGGTTGAGCCCGTCGCCGATATAGGCCGACACGCCCTTTTCGCGAGCGATGGCGATGAGACGTGGCACGAAGCCGTGATCGCCGTCGCCGTGGACCGACGGGGCAAGACGCACGGTCGATGCGCGAACGCCCTGCGCCGCTGCGGCGACGGCCGTCGCTTCCGAGACGCGGGGATAGGATTCAGACCTGGCGGGAGGCGCGATCTCCTCGGTCGCGATGCGGCCCGGCGCCAGAAGCGCGACCCCGGAGGTGACGACCAATGGGCGGCCCGAGCCGGCGAGCTCGGCGGCGAGTGTCTGAATGGCGTGCTCGTCTACCGCGCTGCTGTGTTTGAAATTCGAGAAGTCGTGGATGAAGGCGGTGTGGATCACGCCGTCCGACATGGCAGCGCCTCTGCGCAGACCATCGAGGTCCTCGAGATCGCCCCGCTGAACCTTGGCGCCAGTCGCGGCGAGCGATTTGGCGCCCCGTCCGAGCGGGCGAGGCCGGTAACCTCGTGGCCCGCGCCGATAAGCTCCTGAACCACGGCGGAGCCGACAAAGCCTGTAGCGCCGGTGACGAAGACACGCATGAAAGCCTCTCCTGGTTGCGGTTCGTTAGGCCGCCTTCGCGGCCCCGTGATTGAGGAGATAGGCGAGCGAGGTGATACGAGCTATGCTGTGAAGTCCGTATTATCTTCGCGATCGTCCGAGACTGGCCCATGGATCCGCTTTCTGATGTGCTCTCGCTGCTCAAGCCGCGCAGCTACGTGTCGGGCGGCTTTGACGTCGGAGGAAGGCTATCTGTCCGCTTCGGCAGGCATGAAGGCATCAAATGCTATGCGGTCGTCTCCGGTGAGATATGGCTCGCGGTCGAAGGCGTCTCCGACCCGGTGCGACTGAAGACGGGCGACTGCTTCCTGCTGCCGCGCGGCTGGCCTTTCCTCCTCGCCACCGATTTGACCGCCCCGCCGACCGAGGCCCTCGCAATTCTCGCCACAGCTCGCAGGATCGGCGGCGTCGTGACGGTCAACGGCGGCGGCGACTGCCTCGTCGTCGGCGGGCACTTTGCGCTGTCCGGCGATCACGCCGGCATGCTGCTCGGAATATTGCCGCCGATCGTGCATATCCGGAAGGAATCTGACAAGGAGGCGATGCGCTGGTCTTTGGAGCGCATGAGACAGGAATTGCGCGAGGGCCAGCCGGGAGGCTTTCTGATGGCGCAGCACCTCGCCCATTTGATGCTGCTTCAGGCGTTACGGTTGCACTTGGCGGAAGGGTCGGCGGGAGGCGTCGGCTGGCTGTTCGCCCTGGGCGATAAGCACATTAGCGCTGCAATCGCCGCCATTCACGAGGCGCCAGCGCATCGCTGGACCTTGCAGGCGCTGGCGGAGCGCGCCGGCATGTCGCGCTCAAGCTTCGCGTTTCGATTCAAGGAGAGGGTCGGATCGTCGCCGATGGAATATTTGACCCGGTGGCGCATGCTGCTGGCCGGGGACAGGCTCATGAATTCGAGCGATCCCGTTTCTACGGTCGCGCTCTCGCTCGGTTACGAATCCGAGAGCGCCTTCAGCACCGCGTTCAAGCGAGTGATGGGCAGTTCGCCGCGCCAATATGGTCGCGGACGCGCCGGACCCATGCCAACCCAGAAAGAAGCGGTTGACGCAGACCAACTCGAACCCGTCGCAGGCTGATGCGCGCGGCGCTAGTCCTGGTCCGCCTCCAGGTCCGCGGGCGTGAGGTAAAGCGCCAGCATCGCTGAATTGCGCTCGACTTCGTCCCACCGCTTAATGGAGAAGTCGAGGACCGCGACTGCGCCGGTCGGATATTTCGCGGAGAGGCGACTCACCTCCGGCTCGGCGCCTGACCCAGTCAATGCGGTCGCTAGTTCGCCAAGCCCCGGATTGTGGCCAACCAATCCCACGCTTTTGTGCCCATGCCCAAGCGCGCGGGTACGATCGAGAAGCGTCCTTAAGCTCGCGTCGTAAAGCCCAACGTCCTCTTCAATCTCGAGTTTGGTTCGCCATTCGGCGGCAAGAATCTCGGCTGTCTCTTTGGCGCGCGCGGCGCCGGAATGGATGAGAACATCAGGAAGAAAGTGGCGCGCGGCGAGCGCCTTGGCGACCCGCCTCGCGTCTGCGCGGCCGCGCTCGGTCAGCTTGCGCGCGTAGTCGTCGCGCCCTACGGAAGGCGCAGCCTTGGCGTGACGAATGAGAAATAATCGGCGCATGGAACAACATTGCGCAAGCGCTTAAGCATTGGCAAGCGGCGCTCTTGTCGCCCTTAGGGCTTGTGTCTCTCCCGCAAGAGTTCCTGAAACGACGTTTTAGCGGGCGGCGGCACGTTGGCGTCTGTGAACTCCGCAACCGTCCAAGACTGTAGGAGCTTTACGTGCGGGGCGCCGGACGAGCGCGGGTTAGGTGTAATTCGTTCACAAACGACGGACTCACCGTCCAATCGGTACTGTTCATAAGGTCGCGCGCGCGACCTTCGCGCCTTATAGAAAATGCCCGGGCCAAGCGTCACGCCATCCATTCCTGTGTTGCCGGTTTAAGCATATCACCGGACGGAGCGTTGGGCGAGCGCTGGTCAATCGCCTCAAGTCTCAAACTGAGACACTGCCCGGGTCACAATCTATGCCGCGGCTTGCAAGCGCCGGCCAAGAATAGTCGGGAAGTTTGAGCGTATCCACAATGTCCCGGCCCAATACGAATCTTGCCACTCCCGGAATGGCGCACGCCCTGACGACCAGACTGCGAAAGGACAGTCCAAATCGGGTTCTCGGCGCAAAGGCGGCGGAGAAACGCTCCGCGCCCTTCTGCTTTGCGCCGATGAACGCGCGGAGCCGTGTTTCGTAGCGATTGAACGCTTCGCTGTGCCCTCCACCGGTCCGGGCGAGCTCGCCCGCCAGAACGTATGCGGCGGTCATCGCAAGGGCCGACCCTTGGCCGGCCATGAGCGAGACGCAAAATGCGGCGTCCCCGACCAGCGCGACGCGGCCGCGCGACCACGAAGGCATTTTGATCTGCGCAACCGGGTCGAAATAGAGGTCCTCCGCGCGATCGAGACACGCAAGAATTTGCCCGCATTCCCACCCGCCGCCGCCGAATCGCTGGCGCAACATCGCCTTCTGGGCCGCCAGATCTGAGGTTGTCGGCGCAGGTTCGTCGTCACGGATGAAGACCAACAAGAAGAGCGCGCGGTCGTCATGCAGGGTGAAGCGCGCCGCCATTTGGCCGGGCTCGCTGTAGATGATGTAGACGTCCTCGTCGCGCGGACGATAATGTTGCGTCTCGAACGCCGCGACGACGTAGCCAAGGTCCTTTTCGAACTGCTGCTGCGGCCCGAAGGCCAGCCTGCGGACATTGGAATGCAGGCCGTCGGCCCCGACGACAAGGTCGAATGTGCGCGCGCCGGCATGTTCAAATTGCACCCACGTGTGGTTGGGTCCCTCTTCCAGACAGATGATCTCGTCGCCAAACAGAACTTCGGACTGGTCCTCGACCGTTTCGAACAGCAGCCGAGAAAGATCGGCGCGCGCCAGCGTCACGAACCGCCCGCCAGTCAGCTCGCGGAAAACGCGCGTCCCGAACCCGGCTATGCGTTCGCCCCTGGCGTCCACAATGCGCATCTCGCGCATGCTGTAGCCGACGCGCTTAAGCTTGTTCGCGAGCCCCATACGCTCGGCTATGTCATAGCCGAGGCCCCAGAAATCGAGCACGTATCCGCCGGCGCGCAAGGCGGGCGCCCGCTCGACAATCGTGGTTTTGAAACCGGCCGCGTTGAGCCAGAAGGCGAGCGTCGGCCCGGCGATCCCGGCGCCTGAAATGAGAACCGACTTTGCCCGCATGTTCGCACCCTGGCAGAGTGAGCTGGCGGAACTGTGATCGCATCAAGATGAGGGAACGGAAGCGCCGCCCGCTAACGCTCGCGCCGGCTTAAGAACGCAAGCTTCTCGAACAAATGCACGTCCTGCTCGTTCTTGAGCAAGGCGCCGTGCAGTGGCGGGATCAGTTTCTTGGCGTCGCGTTCGCGCAGCGTCTCCGGCGCAATGTCCTCGTTGAGAAGAAGCTTGAGCCAATCGAGCAGCTCCGAAGTGGTCGGCTTCTTTTTCAGTCCTGGCGTCTCGCGCAGCGTGAAGAACGAGCGCATTGCCTCTTCCACGAGCCGCGGCTTGATCGACGGATAGTGCAATTCCACGATCCTGCGCATCGTCTCGGCGTCTGGAAAGCGGATGTAGTGAAAGAAGCAGCGGCGCAGGAAAGCGTCGGGCAGCTCCTTCTCGTTGTTGGAGGTGATAATGACGACGGGCCGCACGCGCGCCTTGACCGTCTCGCCGGTCTCGTAGACGTGAAACTCCATCTGATCAAGTTCAAGCAAAAGGTCGTTGGGGAATTCGATATCCGCCTTGTCGATCTCGTCGATCAGCAGCACCGGGCGAACCGCCGAAACGAAGGCGTCCCAGAGCTTGCCGCGGCGGATGTAGTTGGCGATCTCGGACACGCGCGGATCGCCGAGCTGCAAATCGCGCAGGCGAGAGACGGCGTCATATTCGTACAGGCCCTGTTGAGCGCGTGTGGTCGACTTGACGTGCCAGGCGATGAATGGCGCCCCAAGCGCACCGGCGATCTCCTGCGCGAGTAGCGTCTTGCCAGTGCCGGGCTCACCCTTGACCAGCAGCGGGCGCTCGAGCGCGATCGCGGCGTTGACCGCGGTCTTCAGTTCGTCGCCCGCCACATAGGTGGCGGTTCCTTCAAAACGCATCATCAGCACTGGCGCCTTCAAAACGCATCGACCAGGATGTTAAGGGCTAGCCTCGCAAGGCGAAACGGGCTCGTCAATTCATGAGGCTCTTGACGGTTTCGATGAGCTGCTTGAGCGAGAAGGGCTTCGGTAGGAACACGAAGTCCTGGCCCTCCGGCAGATTGCGCGTGAATGCGTCGTCGGCGTAGCCGGAAACGAAAATGACTTTGGCGGTCAGCCCGCGTTTGCGCAGTTCCGTCAGCATCGTCGGCCCATCCATCTCCGGCATGATGACGTCCGAAACGATAAGGTCGATCGGCTCGCTTGCCGCCTCAACGACGCGCAACGCGTCGAGGCCTGTCTCCGCCTCCAGCACCGTATAGCCGCGCGAGGCGAGCGCGCGCGAGGCGAAGGCGCGCACGGCCTCTTCGTCCTCGACCAGCAGGATCGCGCCCCGGCCGGTCAGGTCCGCAGCCGGCTTGGGAGCCTCGGCCTTCACAGGCTCGTCGACGTCGTCGGCCGAGCGCCGGGGAAGCAGAATGCGGAACGTCGCGCCCGCGCCCGGCTCGCTGTCGCAGAATACATAGCCGCCCGTCTGCTTGACAATGCCGTAGACCATCGACAGGCCGAGGCCGGTGCCTTTGCCGACATCCTTGGTGGTGAAGAACGGTTCGAAGATCTTGGCCCGGACCTCGGGCGGAATCCCGTGACCTGTGTCCTCGACCTCGACCAGCACGTAGTCGGCGGGAGCGACATCCACCTCTTTTAGGCTGCCGCATTCGGCGGCGGGAAAGTTGCGCGTGCGCAGCGTGATCTTGCCGCCGTCGCTGATGGCGTCGCGCGCATTGACGACGAGATTGACGATCACTTGCTCGAACTGGTTGAGGTCGGCCTTCACCTGCCACAAGTCGCGCCCGTAGACCACGTCGAGTTGGATCGTCTCGCCGACCAGACGACGCATCAGCATCTGCAATTCCGACAATACATCGTTGAGCTGCAGCGTCTGGGGGCGCAGAGTCTGACGGCGCGAAAAGGCGAGCAATTGCCGCACGAGGCCCGCCGCCCGATTGGCGTTCTGCTTGATCTGCATGATGTCTTGGAAGGACGGGTCGGTCGGGCGGTGATTGGCGAGCAGGAGATCGGAATAGCCGATGATCGCAGTCAGCACGTTGTTGAAGTCATGCGCTACGCCGCCTGCGAGCTGGCCGATGGCCTGCATCTTCTGGCTTTGCACGAGGTTCTCTTGCAGTGTCCGCTGCTCGGTGGTGTCGAGGGCGAAGATGGTCGCGCTCGCTCCCTCGTCGCTGCGCGGATCGGCCGCCGAGACGAAAAGCCGCGCCGAACGCGCCGCCGCGCCCTCCAGCGAGACGTCGAGGGGCGCGACCTCGCCCTTGCCCTGGCCCGCCGCCTCGATTGATGCGCTCAAAGCGGCGCGATCGCGCTCGGCGACAAGGTCGAAAATCGATAGCCGTCCCTTGGCGGCCTCGCTCTTGGAGGCGGCCTGGGCGAGGCGCGCAAACGCGGCGTTGGGACGCAGCACCGCGCCAGCCGCGTCCACGGCCGCGATCGCCACCGGGGTGGAATTGAAAATGCGGGCGAAGCGCACCTCCGCTGCGCGCAAGTCCTCGCCTTTTTCGCCTGGAGCGCGATTGATCACCAGCGAACGGGAGGGGCCTGCCGCCCCGTCGCTGGAAAAGGCGACCTTGTGCAGGATCCGCGCCGCGAGCAACCGGCCCTCGCGGGGCTTGAGGTCGACATCGAATTGCTGCGTCGTCACTTCGCCCGGCGGGCCCGACATCATGGCCAGCATCGCGCCGCCGCCCCCGGCGACGATGTCGTCGATCTTGAGCCGGCCTACGCTAAATTGGGCGAGATCATAGTCGAGCCAGCCGGCCAAGGTGGCGTTCATGTGGGTGATCGCGCCGTCGGGTTCGGCCGAGAAAAAGCCGGCCGGCGCGTGGTCGAGATAGTCGATGGCGTGCTGAAGGTCTTGGAAGAAGGTCTCGTGCCGGTCGTGGTCGCGGGTCTCATCCGAGACTGTCCACGCCATCAGGCCGTCTCTGGCGACGCCCTCGAGCGGACGAACGCGAATGCGGTACCAGGCGACCTCGCCTTCGCCGCTCGGCGGCGGCGAGAGGCGAAGCTCCTCACTCGCGCGCCCGCCGGATTTCGCGGCCTGCGACAGGCGATAGACCAACTCCGAGACGTCCGGTGACCCGGTGAACAGGCGTTCCACCGGACGCAGGTCGGTTGCCGCGGGCGCGCCCGAAAGCGCGCGGTAGGCGTCGTTGGCGTAAACAATTCGCGATTCACGGTCGGTGACGAGGATGCCGTCCGGATTGGAGTCGGCAATTGCCTTGGTGGTGTCGAAGCGCGCCGCCCGGGTCGGCAGTTGCAACAAGCCGAAGGCGTACAGCAGCAACCCGAACGCGCCGCAGACAGCCAGGATGACGATCATCCAGGTCATCAGCGTCGCGCCGATAGCGTTCGGCGCAAGCCACAGGGCGAGAAGCGCGCCGGCGAGACAGACGAGGAGAATCGTCAGCGCGACCGGATTGACCGTTCGCTCAATTCTGTCCACCGGTGGGGGCGGCGGAGATTTCATTTGAGGACCAGACCCCCAAGGACATTGCCGTCGACGTGGACGTGGCGAGCGCGCCGAGTCGATCGCGGTTAAGGGTGTGCTACCATGGGCTACGCGTCCTGTCTTGATGGCAGGCCGCGAACCTTGGTGAGCGCCGCAGTTTTCAACGGGGTCGCATTTTGTTATGAAATGTTACATGGGCGCGCGTCGATCGGATTCGGGTGCGCGCCAGGCGGCGCGCCAAGCCTGGTTACTTCGCCACCAGCGATCGTGCTTCTCGGGAGCAGGCTAAACCGCCGTTCG
>CAVZJI010000037.1:0-60323 GCA_963775405.1 uncultured Alphaproteobacteria bacterium | reverse complement strand
TCAGGGTTCTGCTTCAGAACCGTTTGCGTGATCGCCTTCGCCTTCGCGGCGTCCCAGTCGGCCGCCTGACTTGAGACGACTTTGATTTCGGGATGCTGAGCCAGCACGTTCTCGACGCCCTTGAGCGTGTAGGCGCTGGCAGCGGCGGACAGCGCCCCCTGCACGATTGCAATCTTGTTCGACTTGCCTTGGCACGCTTTGACGACCCCGTCAGCGTCCTTCTCCCCAATCTCGATCCAATTCGCGCCGACGAAGCCCGTGCTGCGATAGGCCGAACCCATGTTGATCTGGATGACGTAGATGCCCTCCTTCTCGGCCCGTTGCAGCAGCTTGGCGTAGGTCTGGACGTCCGGATTGTGAATGACCATGACGGCCGGCTTCTCGGAGATCAGCTCCGTCACCGCCTGCGCGCCCGAATTGGTGTTCCAGTTCGGATCGCGGAGCTCGAATTTGACGCCATAGGGCTCGAGCTCCTTCTTGAGGCCCGCGTACCAGCCCTCTGTCAGGTCGAAGTTCATCGCGACCGGGACGAAAGCGACCGTCTTGCCTGCGAGCGCCTCCTTGAACGGCTTCTGGAAAGGCTCGTCGAGTCCTTGCTGCGCAAACGTCGGGGCGCTTGCCCCGACCGTAAGTCCGAGCCCCATCAGCATCGCTTTTAATGTCTTGTTGAACGTCATTGTTTTCCTCCTGTTTGTTTTTGCCTTGCCTTCGCTTCCTAAATGTCACCCTGCTGGGCCGTCTCCTCATTGCGCGGATTGAGAAACGAGTCCGTGATGACGGCGAGCAGCAGCACAACGCCCTTGATGAGATTCTGGCCGGCGTAGGGGATGTCCATGATCGTCATCCCGTTGAGCATCGTGCCGATCAACAGCGTTCCGATAATGACGTTGAGGACGCCGCCGCGACCTCCCGAGAGCCCGATGCCGCCCAGAACCACGACGAGGATCACGTCGTATATGAGGGTCGAATTGAAGATGCGGGTCGGCATCGAATTGACCGACGCCGCCAGGACGAGGCCGGCGAAGCAGCCGATCAGCGCGGCGAGCACATATTGCAGAACGATGATCGGCCGCGTCGGAATCCCCGTCACCCGCGCCGCATTCGGGTTGTCGCCAATCGAATAGATGTAGGCGCCCCACCGCGTCTGGCGCAGGAAGAACGCCACCACGACGCAGGCGATCGCGAACATGACGATCGGCGTCGGCACGCCGAGGATCGACCCCTGGCCCAGCCTCTGGAAGCCTTCCATTCCGGGGCTCCACTGCACGACGTCAACAGAAAAGAGCGCGGCCTGTCCGAATCCCGCGAGGAACAGGCCGGTCGCCAGCGTCGCAAACAGCGATGGCACGTCGGCATAGGCGATAAGCCAGCCATTGATGAGCCCAAAGCCAATCGCCAACAAGAGCGCAACGGCGATTGAGGCCGGCAGGGCGTGGCCGTCCTGCGCCATCTGCAAGACGAGGCCCGGCGGCACCGCGAGCGTCGCGATCAGGGAAATGTCAATTCCGCGGCCCAGCACAACGATCGCCATACCGAGGCCGAGAATGCCAAGCACAGCGACGTTCTGCAGCAGCGTCAGCATATTGTCGGCGCTGAGGAACCCCGGGAGGAAGAGAGAGAACGCAACGAACAGGACAGCGAAGACCGCGAATACGATCTCCTGTTGTCCCAGCCGGACGCGGCGCTTCGTTCCCGTGGTCATACTTGTTTGCCTAGCATTGTCCTCGAACCGGCGGAAGGCGGTCCCTTCGCCGCTTTAGGGCCTCAAAGGAAACTTTCGTCGCTCGGGGCGACATCAACTCTCGCACGGCAGGCGCTCGATGGCGCGGCGGGCGAAGACGGCGGACAACTCGCCGACCTCCGCGGCGTTGTTCGCTGAGGGGCGGTCCCAGTTCGGGCGCGCGCCGCGATGCCTCGAAAATCACCGCCATGCCGAAGAGGGCGAAGGCGGCATGGAACGGCGCGAGACGCTGGTCCTCAGTCATTCGCCGGCTGGCGAAATGGCACTCGACATAGGCGTCTCGCTCTGGGATGCCTAGGCTTTCCCAGTTCAGCACCCCAACCGTCAAGTCGCTCCATCAAGTAGAAGGGCGTGCCGACCACCGAAACGTCATCGCGACAAAAGGATCGTCTTCGGCACGGGGACGTCCGTCGCGGCGAGAGCCGACAGAACGCGATGCTCCCGATCCGCCGCATGGGGTGAGGGCAGCGTCTCGCCGGCCGGTTTCTTGCGAACCGCCATCCGGCGGCGCCGAGCGTGACAAAGTACGTCGGGTTGGATTGGCCGCCGACGACGCGCTCGATTCGAAACTCGCCGTGGGGATCTGCGAGTTCGCGTCTCGCGAACCGCTCCAGCAAAACGGGATCAAATTCGCCGGTTGGCGTCGTGCTGGCGGCGCGTTCGCTGACGACAGCGGGCTTCGGCGCCTTCTCCTCCCAGCCCAATCAGGCGCCGCCAGCGTCTTGTCGACCTCGTGGGTGTTCGCAATCGCCAACCGATCTTCTATTGGTGGTATCGCAGCAGAAAGGGGCTGACAATCTTCTCGGCGCCTCCATAAAGTGCGGTCGTCCGACAAACGGTCAATCGCAGGGGCGGGGCTCGGAGAACGAGGCCCGAAGGGCATCCAACCGCCCCGTGGCGGTGAAATCACCGCTTGCGGAACAACTAGCCCGTGAAATCGGGGCAGTTTGAGAGGGAGCCGCTATGGACAGTTGGTTCGACCGCAGCGTCGTTCCGCCGACCCGTTACGAACTGCATTACGGAGGAAGCCGAATGGTGCGGTGCTTCGCCGATCGTCCGAAGAGCATCCACGAGATGCTGTCGAACGCCGTCGCGCGGCGGCCGCATGGCGTAGCGCTTATCTCCGGCGAGGACTCTGTCACTTATTCCGAACTGGATGGCCTGGTCGGCAAAGTCGCGGGCGGACTCAAAGCGCTCGGCGTTCAAAAAGGCGATCGGGTCGCCATGGTGATTGGCAACAGCGTCGAATTTGTCGTGGTGATGTTCGCCATTGCCCGCCTCGGCGCGGTGTCCGTCCCCCTCAACATTCGTCATAAGCTGGCTGAGAATCGGCACATCATCGAGGACTGCGAAGCGACGGTCGTTGTCCACGAGCATGATCTCGCGAACACAATTCCGGCGCCGGGCGCGCTGCCTGGCCTGAAGCACGCGATCGCCTTTCGCCGCGACGGCGCCGCGCCTCCGCTCGCTGATCTTCTGCGAACATCGCCGGTGACCGAGACCGTCGAGGTCGAGGAGGACGACACCGCCACCATCCTTTACACTTCAGGCACGACCGGCCGCCCGAAGGGCGCGATGCTGACCCACTTCAGCATGATCCATTCCGTGCTCCACTACACATGGGTGATGGAGCTGACTGAAGAGGACCGGTCCATCATTGCGGTGCCGATGAGCCACGTGACCGGCCTGATCGCGCTCGTCGCCACGATGGTTCATTGCGCAGGCGCGCTAATCATCATGCCGGCCTTCAAGGCGGCCGACTTCATCGATCTCGCCGCGCGTCACCGGATGACCTACTCGCTCATTGTGCCAGCGATGTTCAACCTCTGTCTGCTTGCCCCGAATTTCGATTGCGCCGATCTCTCGGCCTGGCGGGTGTCAGGCTACGGCGGCGCAATCATGCCCGAGGCCACGCTCGAACGGATCGCCGAAAAGTTGCCCCGCTTGAAGCTCATCAACTGCTACGGTTCGACGGAAACGACATCGCCCGCGGTCATCATGCCGCCCGAGGAGGCGATCGCCCGGAAGGAATATGTCGGCCTGACAGTTCCCTGCGGACAGATCGCGGTCATGGACACGGAAGGCGTCGAGGTCCCCTACGGGACGCCGGGAGAGGTCTACATCAGCGGCGCGATGGTCGTGCCCGGCTATTTCAACAATCCCGAAGCGACCGAGCGCGAGTTCAAGGCCGGATACTGGAAGTCGGGCGACCTCGGCGCCATGGACGAACAGGGTTACCTGCGGATCATCGATCGCATCAAGGACGTGATCAACCGGGGCGGATACAAAATTTTCGCCTCTGAGGTCGAGAACATTTTGCTCGACCATCCCGCGGTCATCGAGGCTGCCGTCGTCGCCAAGCCCTGCCCTGTTCTCGGCGAACGCGTCCACGCCTTTGTCGTCCTCCGTCATGATCTTAAGGAGGAAGACCTCGCGCGCTACTGCGCCAGCTTGCTGTCCGACTACAAGGTGCCGGAGGCTTTCCATCGGCTCGAGAACACGTTGCCGCGTAACGCCAACGGCAAGGTGCTCAAGCGCGATCTGCGCCAAAGCTTGGTCGCCTAAGCCTCCGCTTATAACTTGAGGAGTGAAACGCACATCGCTTTCGTGGGCCTTTGGTCAGGTCGCCCATCGGGGCGTCGATCGATTCGCCCAACCCGCAGCGCGGCTTCGCACGAATATCCTTAGGAGGAACGCATGAAGATCGGCATTGTCGGGGCCGGACAGGTCGGCGCCACCGCGGCTTATTCGATGATGATGCGCCGCGTCGGATCGGAGATCATGCTCGTCGACAGCAACGCGGATTTGGCGGTGGCGCAGGCGCGCGACATTCTGGACGCTACGCCTTTTGCCGATCCGGTCCGGGTCCGCGCGGGTAAGTTGGCCGATCTTGATGGCGCGCGCGTGGTCGTGATTGCGGCCGGAACCAGCCAGAGGCCGGGAGAGAGCCGGCTCGACCTCTTGTCGCGCAACGCCGAAATCTTCGCAGAGATCGTGCCGGCGGTGTTGGCGGCGACGCCGAACCCGATCCTTCTGGTTGCGACCAATCCGGTTGACGTGATGACCCAGATCGTCACGGCAATCGCAGGGCGGGCCGGGATTGCGCCCGAGCGCGTGATCGGATCCGGCACCATCCTCGAACTCGGCGCGATTCCGCACGAGTCTCGCTGTGCATCTCGGTATCAGCCCAACCTACATCGATGCGCGAGTCCTGGGTGAACACGGCGACAGCGAGGTGTTGCACTGGTCGGGCGCGGCGGCAGGCAACTTGCCGGTGGTGGAAGTCGCCCGCCAGATGGGGCGGCGCCTGACAGAGGCCGATCGCAACCGTATCGACGCCGCAGTGCGCAGCGCCGCCTACGCCATCATCAAAGGAAAAGGCGCAACCTGGTTCGGGGTCGGCGCCGGTCTTTCCCGCATCGCGCAGGCTATCGAAGACGATGAGCGCGCCTTGCTCACCTGCTCCATGTTGACGCCGGAGTGCCAGGGCGTGCGGGAAGTGGCCCTTTCCCTGCCACGCGTGCTCGGCGCGGCCGGCGTCGTGAAGACCTTCATGCCCGATCTCGACCCCGGCGAGCGCGCGGCGCTGAAGCGTAGCGCCGAAATACTGAAGGAGGCGGCAGACGGCGTCCGCTTCTAAAATTCCCGGAGTCGTCCGTGAGGGCCGATCGGACGGCCGCCGCGCTGATTTGTCCTTCGGTCGGGCGTCGTCCGATCTTCTAGACGCTCAGACCCAGGTGACAAACAGCAGGATGATGGTCGCCGCGAGGCAGGCGATCGAAAGAAGATTGGCCGTCAGCAGCGTTATATTCTTCCACCAAAGGATGCGCGACAGACCTGCGCATAAAGCGGGAAGCCCCTCGAGCTCGGCCTCAGTGTCGGCGACGAAGTCAAAATCCTTCGGATCCGGATTGCGCCAGATTGGGAAGCGCTTTTGCCCGGCGCGGGGAAACCGCGGATAGACCGAAATCAGCAAATTCAGATAGATGATCAGGAACGGCAAAAGGATGACAAGCGGGGTCAAATACCAGGGATAATGCGCCCGGTACTGGAGAACCGTTCCCATCATGATCGCCACAAACAGCACGGCGATCAGCGCCTTGATGTCGCTGAGCATCATTGAGTCGCGGTATCCGGCGATGAGATTGCGCATCTGTGCGTTTTTGTCTTGGGCCATCAAAGGCTCCGACGCGCCCGGCCCGGCATTATGTGAACGAGACGTATAGAAGCAGAACCATGGTCAACAATACGCAAACGATCGCCACCAGAAAGCCGACGCGAATACACTGCGTCTTCCACCAAAGAATGTCGGATAGCACGGCGCAAACCAGCTTCAACTGTTCGACGTCGCCTGTACTCCGGGCGATGGGCTCGAAATCTGCAGGCGTGAGATTGCGGGCGACGAGGAAGGTCTTGGCGCCGCGCTTGGGATAGCGGGGAATGAGCACCATGAACAAAAAGAAGTACACGATGAGGAAAGGCAGCAGCACGAGCTGAATTGGGAGGAAACTTGGAAAAGACGTGTAGTTCCAGAGGACCGAACCCATCATGAATGCAACGAACAAGAAGGCGATGTTCGCCTTGAAATCGCTCGCCCGGATCGCTTCCGTATATCCGGCGATCAGACCACGGTAGAGTTGAGCGGGATCGGGAAGGGGTTTGTTCATCCGGCTTTCGGACGCTCCCACTGGGCCGGCGCGAGAGGCCTTCAAAGCCGGTGTTGCTGATGAGGCCCCGCGTCTTCAAACATGAGAATCGCGTGAAGCGCGACGGTCTGTCAAGTCGAGGCGGACTAACAGCCTGCTTCAAGGCGTGTCCGAGAACCGGGAATGACCCCTCGTGGCGCAGCCATCGTTCGGCCCGTGCAGGGACCGTCTGGAACGCTGAGAGCGGTTGGCGGCGCAACGACGCCGCTCCCGGCGGTGGGGTAGGTCTCGCTTGCTATCGCTCCGCGAACCGCGTCCTCGCCGCGTCGGTAACCGGCGTATACATACCTACAAGCGTCCCTTCGGGATCGCGGAATTGCGCCGCGCGATTTCCCCAGGGCATCATCTTGGGCTCATGCACCATTTCGACCTTGTCTTTCAGGCGCGCGAACTCGGCGTCGACGTCCTCAACCTGGAATTCGATGATCGCGGTGCGGTTGGCAGCGGGTTCGGCGCTGCCTTCCTTGAATAATGCGACCGTTTCGGCGCTCCCGATGGCGAGCGTAGCGGAAGGCGTGACAATTTCGGCGAACACGGGAGCGAGCCACTCGGCGGTTTGGCCGCTTACCATTTCGTAGAAGCCGACCATTGCCTGTATGTCGGCGGCGACGAGCCGTGTGGAAGCGAACTTCATGAGCTTTGACCTTTCCTATCGGGCCGTGCGGGAGAGGGCGCGGCGAAGGGACTTGTCGCATGAGGCTGCTGACAGCATTCTGTCAGCAGGAGTTAGCACTCGATGCGTCGCGCCGACCGATTGTTTCAGATCATCCAGATCCTCCGCCGATCAACGCACCCCGTAACGGCGGCCGCGTTGGCCGAGGAACTCGAAGTCTCCAAGCGCACGGTCTATCGCGACGTCGCCGACCTGGTCGGCCAGCGGGTTCCGATCGTTGGCGAGGCGGGCTTGGGCTACCTGATCGCTTCCGATTACGACATGCCGCCGCTCATGCTGACGCCCGATGAAATCGAGGCGGTGATGCTCGGAGCGCAATGGGTCGCTGGCCGCTCCGACAAGGCGCTTTCCAGTGCGGCGCGCGACGTAATGGCGAAGATCGCAGCGGTTGTGCCGGAGCGCCTGCGCCCGTTCATCGTCGAGCCGAGCGTCGGCGTGAAGCCCACGCTTACTGAGCCAAGGGAAAGCGTCGATCCTTCACACCTCAGATCGGCGATCCGCAATGGCCGGAAACTGCGTCTGCGCTATCGGTCCGAGGCTGGAGAGGACACCGAACGCACCGTGTGGCCGGTGATCCTCGGCTATGCCGAGACGACGCGGATGCTGGTCGCCTGGTGCGAGCTGCGTCAGGGCTTCCGGCATTTCCGCACGGATCGTATCATCGAGGCGGAGACGCTCGACGAAAGCATTGGCCTGCGCCACGGCGAATTGCGCCGCCGCTGGCAGCGTTGGCGCGAGACCAACATCCGTACTCGTTAGCACGACCCCGCTATCCGCGGTTTGAAGTCCTTAACTATCAGGGCTTGGCGCGTGAAAGCGCGGCCGCGCGGCCTGCGGCGGCATAGAGGTTCATCCGTGAATAGACGCCAAACGCCGATCCGTCGTCGAGAAAGCCCCCGCCGGGGCCTTCGGTCTCGGTCAGGATACGGTTCGCTTCGTCAAGGCTGAGTTTGGGGAAAGCCACGGTCAGCAGGTATCCGGCCTCGGGCGCCAGCGTTGCCACGTCCTCCACCTTGTCCGCGGTCTCGGCATGCGCAACGCCAAGCCCATAGGTCTGGGTCGTGGCGTAGAAGGCCTCGTTCATCGCTGGCGCGTTGAAGCGGCCAGTGTCCTGGCGCGCGCAAACCGCGACCGTATCGCCACAGGCCGCTTCCAGCGCCTTCGTCATATCGGCGCGCGCGGTCGCGACCGCCGCCCGGAAGTCGTCGATGGTCGCGGGAACAAGAGGCGCCGCCATTGCGGTCGCCCTGGCGAAGTCCTTCAGCGGCCGGCCTACGTAGGCGGGATCGTTCGCGAGGAGATGCGCAAGATCGTACGTCGCGACCGTTCGCCCGCCCAATACGTCCATGGCGTAATGCGCCCCCATGATGATGCGGTCGTTGCCGTATTCCGCGCCGCGGACGACCATCTCCTGAAAGCGATCGGGCACGAGTTCGGCGAGCAGCATCGAGCCCATGTAGCCGTATGTCGTATGCCCGCTTGGGAAGGATGGACTGTCGATCAGGTTCATGATCGGTCCGCGATTATAGACGGCGTTGTCCGCGGGAACATTGAAGTAGTCCGGGCCGACGATCGGCAGAATTGTCGGTTCCGTTTGAAACGGACGAGAGTTCCCGAACGCGTCGGCGCCCGGCGTTCCGCCCGGCCGGCCATAGGCGAGGCCAAAGGGATCGGGCGCGCCGCCGACGTCTTTGAAGATCGCCATCGCCTGGTCGGAAACCGGCTTCTTGCCGTTTGTCGTGCCGTTGGCGAAGAAGTATTTGCCGGCGTTTGAATCGGATCCCGATGTCGAATTGGCGTAGGCGATCACCTGTGCGACAGCGTCGGAAATGCTGGTGAAGCGCTCTCGATCGAGATAATGCGCGCGCGCCTGATAGGCCGCGGCGAGGGTCGAACCGAAGCCGTCCGCCAGCTCAGTCAGATTGCCGTCGGTGATGAAGGCGTCGCGCAAGGCCTGCTGCTGCTGTTCGGCGAATGGCATGAGGGTGGGTTGACGAATAACCCCCGTCTGGATGCCGCCCGTGACGGTGAAGTTTGAGCCCAGCGCCGCCTTGCCGTCCGTCGTGTTTGCAAGCGCGGAGACCGGCGCCAGGCCCCTGAGCGCCGCCATGTTGGTCACGCTCTGCGCGTCGGCCGCGGCAGCGCCCATCATAAAAGCAAATAGGCTCAATCCGCATCCCAGCCTGGTCATCGCGCCTCCTCCTCAACTCGCTGGCGGGGTTGTCGCCCAATTCGTATGTGCCTTCAAGGCGGCCTGGCCTCGCCCGCAAGGCCAACTCAGTCTAGTGCGATCCCCGTTTAAAGCATAAAGCCGTTATTTTGCGGCTGGACAGCGCTCGTCTAAGCCGCGCGGCAGCCGGCCTCTCCCTGCCGACTCGCCGTGCGGCTTTTTGTTTCAGTCCATCCCTGCCGCCAGTCCATCGCGCAAAGGCGTTGAGGCTACTCCCGCAACGCATGGCGCGTGGCGAAGGGCCCGCGGTTTGCACCAACGAATGCGTTGGAGGCGATGGGATCGGGCTACGCCGACTGTCGCAGAGCGAGCCCAGCCGCCAGCGCGCGCGCTAAGCTCGTAGCCTCCGGCACCCGCCGCCTCAAATCGGCGGTGGTTCAGCCGCCGACCTGCCCGATGACGCTCGGCTTCCCGTTTCGCACGCCCAGGATTTGCATCGGCGTGTGGGGATGATTGTGGTCATCCATCGCATAGGTTCCCCCAAGCAACGACGGCATCGTCGTGGTCTTGAGCGCCCGCTGAATGTCTTCGGACTTGTCAGAGTTGGCGCGGTGGATCGCATCGGCGACGAGATTGGCCGCTTCGTAGGCGAAGAATGAGCGCTGGGTCGGCATGATCCCGTATTTCGCGCGGTAAGCCTGAACGAAGTCCTGCACGCCCGGAGTTTCGATGAAAGGATTGAAGACCGTGATGCTGGTCGCGCCGTCCAGTCCGCCGGAGGCGAGAAACTCCGCAGACACTGTGCCCATGGCGGCGGCGAAATCGACGCGTCCGGTGATCGGGACGTTCCAGCCGGATTGCTCATAGGCGTAAAAGAAAGGCGCTGTCGAACCGCTCAGCAAGGTCACGACCTGGTCGGGGGCGAGCGCCTTAAGTTCGCCGAGCAACGGAGCGAGGTCCTTCGTGTCCTTGGCGATCGTCTCGTTGGCGAGAACCTTGATATCGGCCCCGACCGCGGCCTTCGCCATACTGTCCGCGTTGACGTGATTGAACGCATTGTCGTCGCTGACGATCGCGACAGAGTGGACGCCCTTGCCCTTGAGCCAGCCGATAAGGCCGAGCGCGATGTCGCGGTCGGACGGGATCGTCTTGAACGCATAGTCGTCGCCGCCAACGCCGGAAGCGTCGACGAAATCCTGGCCTGCCGAAATGTCGATGACGAGAGGCACTTTTGCTTCCGCGACAATCGGCATGATGGCGTGGGTGACCGGGGTCCAGAGCGCGCCGAGCAGCACCGGAACGTGCTGCTCCTCGATCAACCGTTTCGTGGCTGCGATCCCCGTCGCGGGGTCCGCGGCGTTGTCGCCGTAAAACGCCTCGACCGGCCTGCCCAGCACTCCGCCCGCCTGATTGATGCGCTGGAGCGCCAGCTCGACGCCATATTGTTCGCTTTGCCCCCGGTCGGCGTATTGTCCGCTGAGGATCGTGGTGACGCCGATGCGGACAGGCTCCGCCGCGAGGACCGGAGTGAAGGCCAGGACGCAACCGGCCACCAAAGCGATTTTGAGCGCCATCGACATGTCCTTGCGAATGGGGCGGCTAGCCGAGACAGGCTGTCTCATTCCAGACGTTAAGACAACCGATGTCCCCCGCCGTCACGCGATTGTGAGAGTTGTTGTCACGTGAGCCAAGTCGAGGCGTCTCCCCCGTAGCGAATGGGCGCCCGCAATGCACGCTAAAATAAGGCCAGTGTCGCCGCATCGCTGAAAGAACTAGACTGCGTCCTCCGGGGAATCGCGAAGGAGGGAAACAGGCGACCGGTGAGCAAGCCAGAACTCAAATGGACCGAGAAGCAGGAAGGCGCGGATTTTGAGGCCGCGTTCAAATTCCTCTCGCTTCTGTGTTCGAACACGAGAGCCAACACGATCGTTAAGAGCCTTCGTGGCGCGAAGGTTCTTGAACATGCCGCGAAGGACTTGTTGCGCGCCGCTGAGCTCCCTCTTCTGCCCAGCGACGAGTCGCACGTGAGCGAAGATTTAAAGCGAATTCAGAAAGGCAAGGCGCTCGCCCCCGTCCTTCTCGTGCGTGGCGACTTGGCGAGCGGACTTCCTCTCGTCGTCGCAGACGGTTATCACCGGATCTGCGCTGTCTGCTATTTCGACGAGAGCGCTCCCGTTCACTGCAGAATTGCCAACATCGCCGACAGAAATGGGTAATGGACTTTCGACAGTTACTGGGTGAACCGACCGGGCAGAGCTGGGTGCAGCTCGCTCAACTTGCCCTCGCATTCATCTTGTCCGCGTCAATTGGCCTTGAGCGCGAAATCCGCCAGAAGAGCGCGGGCCTGCGCACCTACACGCTGGTGGGCTTTTCGTCGGCGCTGGTGGTGCTCGTATCCAAATACGGCTTCACTGACATTCTCGAGTCTGGGCGGGTGGTGCTCGATCCTTCGCGTATCGCGGCGCAAATCGTCTCCGGGATCGGCTTCATCGGCGGCGGGCTCATCTTCGTACGCAAGGATATCGTTCGGGGCCTGACCACGGCCGCGACGGTCTGGCTGACCGCCGCGGTCGGCATGGCCTGCGGAGCCGGCCTTCCGATCTTGGCCATTGCAGTGACTTTGAGCCATTTCGTCGTCGTGGTCCTTGCGTTTCCCGCCATCGAGCGCCGTCTGCCAAAATCGCGTTGGGCCCCCTCGTCGCTGCAGATTTCCTATCAGGACGGTCGCGGCGTCCTTCGCGAGGTGCTGGCGAGTTGCACGCGCAGCGAATTCTCGGTGAGCCGCGTGCAGGTCGAGCGGGACCCTTCCCACGAGATTGGCTCGGCGCGCGCGCCCGACCAAGACACTTTGGGCCCTGAAGAGGCCATTGGCGGCGATTGGGCGCCGCCGCCAAAGGGAATCGTCACGCTTCGCGTGGAGGTTCGCGGGGCGAAGTCAGTCGCCCGGCTGGCCGAGCGTCTGAGCGAAATCGATGGCGTCACTTCAGTCCAGACAGACGACGGCAACCTCTCGTCGGACTGACTGCGCAGCAATCGGGTCCGGGTCAGTAAATGAGTTTGCTCGCCGCGGCGGCCGCGCGCTTGGCAAACTTCGCCACCATCGACTTCAGCTCCGGTTCCCGGATGAGCGAAATCGCCTTCTCGGGATCGACCCACTGAGCCAAGCGTTGTGCGGATTCGGGCCAGGTCGCACTTTGTCGGCGAACCAGCAGCGGGAAGATCTTGACCTCGCAGTCGGCTTCGGCGCCGTTCGCATCCGCCGTCTTTTTATAGCTGAAAGCGCCGATCGGCTTCACGCCGACCTTTCCCCTGACGCCGGCCTCCTCGAAGGCCTCGCGCGCAGCCGACTTCGCAGGCGTCAACCTCTTGATCGGCCAACCCTTGGGCACGATCCACCGCCGAGTTTGTCGCGTCGTGACGATGAGAATTTCGAGCGCCGCCATTGGCGTGAACCGATAGGGCAGCGCGCCATATTGGACGCGGACCGCCGGCCTCGCTCTTCGTTTCTTTGGCTTGCGGGGGATATCGAATCTCCGAGGGAACCATGCTTAACGCGTTGCAAGTCGCATAGTTTCGAATCGGCGAAATTAAAAGCCCCGCGTCTCCGCAAGGAGCGTGCAAGAACTCGCCGCACAAGTTCGAACGCAGCGTCGGCAGAACCGTCCACCTGAGCGATGATGCGGCTTGGCTTTGGCGGGTTCGGCTATGCCCGGCTATCGCCAAGCGACGGCAGGCCGCCATCGCGCGCACTGGTCAGATAGGTCGCTTCAGGTGGAGGGCCCGAGCCCCGGCGTGTGAACCAATCGGCGCTAAAAGAATTCCAGAAATTATACGCGATTGTTGCGTAAAGCAGAAATCTCAGCTACCATCCCGGGATGAGAACTCTACCGCCGATAGCTCCGCATTCGATAGAGAACATGATGGAATCGGCGATGCGTTTGCACGAGAGTTACGGATGGGCGAGGAATTTTTCTTGTTTGAATTCGCCGTAATCCATTGAAAAGTCTCAATTCGAAAGAATAAAAGTAAATAAAAGCAAGCAATTTTATTTGGTTTAATTTACTTTTACTTGGTTTTGCTTGGATTTGTTTGGCCTGCGAGGAGCGCGCCGCGCCGCTCAAAGGTTCATCTGCGTCTGCACGATGAGCGCAACCAGCTTCTCCTTCTCGGTCGCAACGAGCGTTTGCCAGACCTGGGTCCTCTTGCCGCGATGGACGAGCGTCGTGCGGCCGATCACGGTCGAGCCGCCCGGCGCGGAGGCGACGAAATTGGTCTTGCTCTCAATCGTCGCCGTTCCTTTGGAGTCAGCCGGCAGATTGATGAAGGCGGCGGCGGCGCCCAGCGTGTCGGCGAAGCTCATGATCGCCCCGCCGTGGGCGATCCCGCCCATCGTGCACAGGTCCGGCCGGATAAGCATCCGCGCGGCGAGGGAATCGGCTTCCGCGCTGATGAACTCAATCTCCAGCAACTGGGCGAACGGCAACGGGTTGGCGTTGATGCGGTCGATTAGCGACATGCGCCTCTCCTGGAACCCCGAGCGCTGGCGGTCCGTTGCGTCTCGGCGTAGCATCGCCGCTGAGGCGACGCTACGCGGGGGTTCTGCGTGCGCGCCGATGACGCCGGAGAGCGGGCGCTCAGACAGGCGAAGGAGGAAAGCCCATGGTTCGCAGTCGAGTTCTTTTAAGCGCAATCATTGCAGTGCTCGCGATCGGCCTCGCCGGTTGTGATGAGACCGGCGTCTACCCCAGCCCGGGTTACGTCTCGCCGGTCTATGCGGGAGGCTATTACGGCGCGCCCGTACTATGGCGGCGGCGGTTACTATGGCGGCGGGTACGGCTACCGTGGCGGCGTCTACCGGCGCGCCGGGTATTACCACGGCGGCTATCACGGGGGTTACCACGGCGGCTATCGCGGGGGTTACCATGGCGGTTATCGCGGGGGTTACCATGGCGGCGGCGGTTATCGCGGCGGTCATGGCGGGTTCCACGGCGGCGGCGGAAGGCGACGTTAGGCCGATCGGGCGGCGAACTGATGGCGCGGGCTTTGCCCGCGCCATAGCCTGACGGAGTTGGATGGGCCTTGGATCAGCGGGCGGCCGGCGACACCGAACGGCGCGGAAAGGGTCTTGTATCCCTTTTCTTGACCGCCTCTCGGCCGTCAGAGCCCTTCGAACAGCGCGGTCGAGAGATAGCGCTCGGCAAACGATGGGATTATGATCACGATTGTCTTGCCCGCGTTTTCTGGGCGCCGGCCGACATCAATCGCCGCGGCGATGGCCGCGCCTGACGAGATGCCCACCGGAATTCCTTCGATACGCGCCACGAGTCGGGCGGTGTCGAAGGCGGTCTGGTTGCCGACGACGACGATTTCGTCGATCACGCCGCGATCGAGTATGGCTGGAATAAATCCGGCGCCGATCCCCTGAATTTTGTGCGGTCCGGGCGCCCCGCCGGAAAGAACCGGCAAATCCTCCGGCTCGACCGCAACCATGCGCACGCTCGGCTTGCGAGCCTTCAAAACCTCGCCAACCCCTGTGATCGTTCCGCCGGTGCCGACCCCGGAGACGACAATGTCGACCTCACCGTTGGTGTCGTTCCAGATCTCCTCCGCCGTGGTGCGGCGATGGATCTCCGGATTGGCGGGGTTTTCGAACTGCTGGGGCATCACCGCGCCGGGCGTCGCTGCGATAATTTCGTTGGCCTTGGCGATCGCGCCTTTCATGCCTTGTGCGGCGGGCGTGAGAACCAGTTCGGCGCCAAGCAAGGCCAGCATCTTGCGGCGCTCGACCGACATCGATTCGGGCATCACGAGAATCAGCCGATAACTGCGGGCCGCCGCCACGAAAGCAAGCGCGATGCCGGTGTTGCCGGAAGTCGGCTCGACCAGAACGCCGCGCCCGGGCGTGATCTTGCCCTGCGCCTCGAGCGCGTCGATCATCGAAACGCCGATGCGGTCCTTGACGCTGGAGATCGGGTTGAAGAACTCAAGTTTAGCCAGAAGGCGGGCGACGACGCCCTTCTCCTTGGCGATGCGGTCGATGCTGACGAGGGGCGTATCGCCGATCGTATCGGTGATCGACGCATAAACCCTCCCGCGGCCTGGCGTTCGCCGCGCAGCGCCTCCATCCGTCATTCGCCGCCACTCCAAATGTCCGCCGGACTGCGCCATTAGGCGCAGCCCGACGGTAACATTTTATGCGGCACAAAACTATAGAACGCCGCAAATACCTGCGTCAGATGGCGAAATCGCCGCTGACTTTCTCGTCGTCGAGAACATGCGTCTTCTCGGCCGTCTCGCACATCTGTTCGACAGTGATCGCGTCGAGATTGGCGAGAAAGGTTTCGCCCGCCCTGCGTACGGCCGGATCGATCACCCGCTCGAGCAGCACCGAGTTTGATCCGAGATCTTCCGGATCGGCGGTGCTCAGCGACATCGCGATGCGCACGATTTCGCCGATAGTGATCCGCCGGCGCTCGCGCGCCAGCTCGTAGCCGCCTCGCGGCCCGCGCACGCCCTTGAGGATCTTGGCGTGGACCAGGCCCTGGAGCAATGTCTCCAGGTGACGAGGGGGCAATTTGTGACGCGCGGCCAAAGCTTTGGCCGCAACCGGCGCCGAGCGCGAATGCAACGCGACATCGACTACGGCGGCGATAGCAAGAACGCTCCGTCGCGACAATAAGTTCATTTCATACCTCCTACTGTGAGCGCCCAGTGGAACCGAATCCATTTGAGCCACGGACGCTCGAAGTGAGACGCTCGCTCGAAATAAGAGCTACACGTTCCACAGAGCAAACGACGAGTTGCGCTATTCGCGCGCCACGCCGAACGACAAAGGGCTTGTCCCCAAAATTGACGAGTATGACCCCAATTTCGCCGCGATAGTCAGCGTCGATTGTCCCCGGACTGTTGAGGACTGTCACCCCATCCTTCAGAGCCAACCCGGATCTGGGTCGGACCTGCGCTTCGAATCCCTTTGGCAACTCAACGGCCATCCCGGTCGCGATTAACGCGCGCGACCCAGGGGCCAGGACAATCTCTTCACCCGCCGGCAGAGCCGCCACGAGATCCATCCCGGAGGCACCCTCGCTCGCATAGGCCGGCAATTGCAACCCCTCACTATGTGGTAATCTATGGTAACCGATCGTGATCATTGTCGCTGCGCCAATTCGACAGCAAGGCGGCGCACAATTCCGTTTGCAACCTCAGTTTTTGTCATCGGCGGCCAAGGCTCGACGCCATTCGCGTCGATCATCTGGACCTGGTTGGTTTCGCCGCCAAATGTCGATGTGCCTTCCGCGACACTATTAGCGACGATGAGATCACAGCCTTTGCGTTGTAATTTGGCGACCGCGTTCGCCGTAATATTTTCAGTCTCGGCGGCGAAGCCAATTACAACCGCCGGCCGCATTGTGGTTTTCTTTGCGACTTCGGCAAGTATATCAGGGGTCTCGACCAGGCGAAGCGTCGGAGACTCGATGGCGCCCTTTTTGATCTTTTGACGGGCCACGTTTTCCGCGCGCCAATCGGCGACCGCCGCAGCCGCAATGAAGGCGTCGGCGGGGAGCGCGGCCTCGACGGCTTCCCGCATCTCGCGCGCCGAACCGACGTGAATGACTTCGGCGCCAGCTGGGTCGGACAGCCCCACGGGGCCGGTAACAAGCGTCACCCTTGCGCCAGCGCCAATCGCTGCTTGCGCAATTGCATGCCCCTGGCGTCCCGAAGACCGGTTCCCAAGGAACCGGACCGGGTCAATCGGCTCGTAGGTCGGGCCCGAAGTGACTATGATATGCCGTCCGCTGAGTGGGCCCGGGGCAGTTTGGAGCGAATCACTCGGCGCCGCTTCCACGGCCAACGCCCGTTCGATCGCCTCGAGGATCGCCGGCGGTTCGGCCATGCGCCCAGGGCCAAATTCGCCGCAGGCCATAGGCCCCGATTCGGGGCCGACGAAGAGGACGCCGTCGTCCTTGAGGCGATCAAGATTGCGGCGCGTCGCCGGATGCAGCCACATCCTAACGTTCATAGCCGGGGCTGCGAGCACACGTTTGTCGGTGGCGAGCAGGAGGGTAGTCGCCATATCGTCGGCGAGCCCGGCAGCCATCCGGGCCAGAATATTCGCGCTGGCCGGCGCGACAACGACGAGATCGGCGGCGCGGGACAATTCGATGTGGCCGATCGACGCTTCGTCAGTCAGGCTGAACAGGTCGTCGCGGACCGGCTGCCCGCTGAGGGTTGCTGCCGAAAGAGGTGAAATGAATTGCCGCGCGGCCGAAGTCATAACTACTTGAACCGACGCGCCACTGTCCCTCAGCCGCCGAATCAACTCAAGTGACTTGTAGGCCGCGATTCCGCCGCTAATAATCAGGAGAATACGCGCGCGCGACAGCGTCATGGCGGTCATACGCGATCGCCTAGCCTGGGTTACGGACGGCTGCGTCAACCCGTGACGCTGCGCGACCGAGCAAGTTTGCGCGTGAAACGTCCATTTGCGTTTTCATCCGCTACCTACCCCAGCCCGGAGGTTGCGTGGCCGACTCCGAATGCCACCAACGATACCAGAGGATTGCCACGAGCGTTAACGAAATTACAGCTAACATAATTGTGGTGTTGGCTGGCTGGGTTGCCCGGACGGGTTGCAGCAGCGTTGAAGGTTTGGCCCGGTTGGACTACCGGATCCACCGATATGCCGCCATGCACAGAAGCGCCAATACAAATCCTGTTAAAACGAAGACGAACCCGATTCGGAGCGTGACTTCAGGAACAACTTTCGCAAGCTCCCTTTCGCCGTCGGTCTCGAGCCTAGTCTCCAGCCTATCGCCGATTTGCTCCAGCCGACGCGGCGCGTCGGCGAAGAACGTAGCGACAGACGAAATGAACCGCCCTGCGTCTTCGATGCGCCCGATCGGGCCGAGATTTTCCGCAATCCAAGCGCCGACCACCGGCTCGGCGGTCGACCACATGTTGAGCTGAGGGTCGAGCTTTCGCGCCACCCCTTCGACGACCACCATGGTCTTCTGCAACATCACCAGCTCGAGCCTGGTGGTCATTTCGAACAGCGCGGTAATTTCAAACAATAGCGTCAACAGCTTCGCCATCGAGATCTGATCCGCGGTGCGGGAATGAATTGGTTCGCCGATAGCGCGGAGCGCCTGGGCGAAATCTTCGACCCGATAGGCATGTGGCACGTAGCCTGCCTCGAAATGAACTTCGGCAACCCGCAGATAGTCGCGGCGGATGAATCCGTAGAGGATTTCCGCCAAGAACCGGCGCTCCTTGCGGCCAAGCCGCCCCATGATGCCGAAATCGACGGCGACGATACGCCCCTCATCGTCGACGAAGAAATTGCCCTGGTGCATGTCGGCGTGGAAGAATCCATCGCGCAGCGCGGTGCGCAGGAAGGTCTGAATGAGGGTGCGCGCCAGCCCTCGAGGGTCAAATCCAAGTTCTGTCAGACGGTCCGGGTCGGTCAGGGGAACCCCGTCGATCCATTCCATCGTCATCACTTCGCGCGTAGTGCGGTTCCAGTCGACCACGGGCGCGCGAACGTCCGGATCATCCTTGGAGTTCTCTACAAATTCCGACGCCGCAGCCGCTTCGAGCCGGAAATCCATTTCCATGCGCACTGAACGCGCGAGCGTCTCGACAACCTGGGCAAGCCGCAGGCGGCGGAACTCGGGCGCCAGGCTCTCGGCGAACCGGGCGGCGAACGCCATGTCCGAAAGGTCGCGCGCAAATCGCCTTTCCGTGCCGGCCCGCAGCACTTTCACCGCGACGGTCCGCGCGCCTTCGTCAGTCTTCACCTCAGCGCGATGGACTTGGGCGATTGAAGCGGCCGCCACGGGCTCGCCGAAGCTCTCGAACACCGATTCGATCTTCGCGCCGAAGGAAGCCTCGATGATCGCGACCGCCGCCTCCCGACTCATTGGCGCGACGCGGTCCTGCAGCCGCTCAAGCTCCAAGGCGACCTTGCCGCCGACGATGTCTGGCCGCGTAGAAAGGAATTGTCCCAGCTTGACGTAAGACGGCCCCAATCGATCGATCGCCCGCGATAGGCCCGCCAGACCGTCGCCGTCGCGTTTTGCAATCAGGTTGGCCAACGCGAGCGGCGGCCTTAACACCGGGGGCAAGGGGAATGGGTCGACGCCGACGAACGCCCCTTCTCGAGCGAACACGAAAGCGGCGCGCGTCAGCCTTAAGACATGGCCGAACGACGACAAAATCCCCACAATCAGAGCTTCCAGCCGGAATGGATTGCGACGATTCCCCCGCTCAAGCGGGTGAAGTCCACCCGGCCGAAGCCCGCTTCGCGCATCATTTCCGCGAATAGCTCGGGGGCCGGGAACTTGCGGATCGAATTCGACGAGATAGCGATAGGCGCCGCCGTCTCCGGTTACGACTTTGCCGATGGGCGGAATAGCCGCGAATGAATAGGCGTCGTAGATTCGATCGAACACCGGCAAATCGACGCGCGAGAATTCTAGGCACAAGAAATGTCCGCCGCGCTTAAGCACGCGATAGGCCTCCTTAAGCGCGTCGTCGATCCGCGGCACGTTGCGGATGCCGAACGCGATCGTGTAGGCGTCGAAGCGCGTATCGGGCAGCGGCAACGCCTCGGCGTTGCCTTCTACGAACGTCAGTCGCTTCGAGAAAGCACGCCTCGCCGCGCGCTTTTCCCCTACGTGCAGCATGTCGCCATTGACATCGACGATCGTCACCTCAGTCAGCGGGCCGCCGGCCTTCGCCACTCGGAAGGCGACGTCGCCAGTGCCGCCGGCGACATCGACGTGAGCGAAAGGACGATTTAACGAGGGCCGGACCTTGGCGACGAGAACATCCTTCCATGCCCGATGCAGGCCAAACGACATCAGGTCGTTCATCAGATCATATCGGCCAGCTACGCTCCGGAACACGTCATTCACCAGGCTCTGTTTTTCGTCCAGGCGAACTGTGCGTTGGCCGAAGTGCGTTTGGTCGCGCGCGGCGGGCATCAGGGCTTCTCCATGAAACGGCCAAAAGCTTAGCGCGCCAGGCGCATAGCATACACCGCCGGTCAGTCCAGGCGCACCGGGATGCCAGCCTCGGCCATTCGGGCCTTCGCCTGCCGAATTGTGAATTCACCGAAATGGAAGATCGACGCCGCGAGCACGGCGCTGGCGCGACCTTCTCGCACGCCGGCAACGAGGTGGTCGAGGTTGCCGACGCCGCCGGAGGCGATGACCGGAATGGCGACCGCGTCAGCGACTGCGCGGGTCAACTCGAGATCGAAGCCCTGCCTCGATCCGTCGCGATCCATCGAGGTCAACAGGATCTCGCCCGCGCCGAGAGCGGCCACTTCGCGCGCGTAGCCGATCGCCTCGATTCCGGTCGGTCGGCGCCCGCCATGGGTGAAGATCTCCCAGCGCGGCGCTTCGCCGGGCGCGGACACCCGTTTGGCGTCGATGGCGACGACGACGCACTGGGCGCCGAACTTCTCCGAAGCCTGGCGCACGATGTCCCGGTCGGCGACTGCCGCTGAATTGATCGAGGCCTTATCGGCGCCGGCGAGCAGAAGGTTGCGAATGTCCTCGGTAGTGCGGACGCCGCCGCCAACCGTCAGCGGCATGAAGCAGACCTCCGCGGTGCGTCTGATCACATCGAGCAGAATACCGCGGTCTTCGTGGCTCGCGGTAATATCGAGAAAGCACAGCTCGTCCGCGCCCGCTTGGTCGTAGGCGACCGCGGTCTCCACCGGATCGCCGGCGTCCCGCAGGTTGATGAAGTTGACGCCTTTGACGACGCGGCCGTCCTTGACGTCGAGACAGGGGATGACGCGCGCCTTGAGGGTCACCGCGCCAACCCTGCGGGCCGGTTCGTTCGCCCACTGGCGCTCGCCGAGCGAAGCACGGCCAGCGCCGCCCGCGCGTCAAGCCGGCCGTCATAGAGGGCGCGTCCGACGATCGCGCCGGCGAGACGGGCGCAATCGGGCTCGGTCAGCCGCCTGATGTCCTCGATCGAGGCGAGGCCGCCCGAGGCGATGACCGGAATCTCGAGCTTGTCTGCAAGCGCGATTGTACTCTCGACATTGAGACCTGCGAGGGCGCCGTCGCGCGCAATATCGGTGTAGATTATCGCCGCCACCCCCGCGTCCTGGAATCGGCGAGCGAGATCGAGGGCAGAAATGTCTGAGGTCTTCGCCCAACCCTCAATGGCGACTATGCCCTCGCGGGCGTCGACGCCCACAGCGATCCGGCCAGGATAGAGTTGCGCCGCCTCGCGGACGAAATCAGGATCGCCGACCGCCGCGGTTCCTATAATGACCCGAGTGACACCGCTCTCCAGCCAGCCGCGCACGGTCTTCATGTCGCGAATTCCGCCGCCGAGCTGCAGCTTTACCGTGAGCCCGGCGAGAATGTTTCGCACGGCCTCAGCGTTCATTGGGCTACCGGCGAACGCCCCGTCGAGATCGACGACGTGCAGATACTCGAACCCTTGCGCGATGAACGCTTTCGCCTGAGCGGCGGGATCGGCGTTGAAGATCGTCGCGCGCGTCATGTCGCCCTGGACGAGGCGAACACACTGGCCGTCTTTGAGATCGATGGCGGGAAACAGGATCACGGGCGCCACTTAAGGAAATTAGCGATCAGCTTGAGCCCCAGCGTTTGGCTCTTTTCGGGATGAAATTGCGTGCCGGCGATGTTGTCGCGGGCGATGATCGCCGTCACCGGGCCGCCATAGTCGGCAGTCGCCACCAGGTCGTCGGAACCATCCGCGTACAATTGATAGGAGTGGACGAAATAGGCGTGCAGTCCGGCCTCGCCGGTGCTCACGCCCTCTAAAAGCGCATGGCTCCGCCGCACGTCGAGTGTGTTCCACCCCATATGCGGAATCTTGAGCTCCGGATCGGTTGGCTTGATCGCCGCAACGTCGCCCGCAATCCAGTTCAAGCCGTCAACCACTTCATGCTCGAGGCCGCGCGTCGCCATGAGTTGCGCGCCGACGCAAATGCCGAGAAAGGGCCTGCCCCGCTGCCGCACCGCCTCCTCCAACGCCTCGACCATCCCGGAAACGCCATCGAGCCCACGGCGGCAGTCCGCGAACGCGCCAACTCCCGGCAACACGACATGATCGGCGGCAAGCACGTCCTCAGGCCTTGAGGTGACCCTCACTTCGCGGCTCAACCCGGCCTCGCGGGCGGCGCGCTCGAAGGCTTTCCGCGCCGAGTGCAGATTGCCAGAGCCATAGTCGATAATGGCGACGCTCATGGCATGTCGCCCTAAAGCGCTCCCTTGGTCGACGGCACGCGCTCGGCTTGACGCGAATCAATCGCAATCGCAGCGCGAAGCGCGCGGGCGACGCCCTTGAAGCACGATTCGGCGATGTGGTGACTGTTCGAACCGTAAAGCGTCTCGATGTGCAGCGTGAGTCCCCCGTTGCCGGCAAAGGCCTGGAAGAACTCGCGCACGAGTTCGGTGTCAAAAGCGCCGATCCTTTCGGTCGGAAACTCGGTCCGGAAGATGAGGAACGGCCGGCCCGACACGTCGAGCGCGACCCGGGTCAAGGTCTCGTCCATCGGCAGCAGGCAGTCGGCATAGCGGGTCAAGCCGCGCTTATCGCCGAGCGCCTTCGCCAGCGCCTGGCCGAGCGCGATGCCCACGTCCTCGACCGTATGATGATCGTCGATGTGGCGATCGCCCTCGGCGCGAATCTTGATGTCGACAAGGGAATGACGCGCCAGCTGATCGAGCATATGATCGAAAAAGCCGATGCCGGTTGTAACATCGGCAAGGCCCGACCCATCGAGGTCGAGGCCGACCTCGATGCTCGTCTCGTTGGTCTTGCGTACGACTGCGCCCTTGCGCATGGCGATTTCTTTGCCTCGAGCCGCTTCGGGCGGGGGTGATAGCAAGCTGAGCGTCGCTTGACCACCGAAACGAACCCCCGACGCCGATCGCCCTTCGGAATCGAGAAGCGCAACACGAACCTTTGACCACGCTTGCGCCGCCTCGCGGTAGCGCCTGGGTTTCGCAACGACGCGAGATTCGATTAGTAAGAGCGCGAACGCCGTTCGGCGCAAAGACGCGGTCGGCGCCGCTACAGGAAATGACAGAATATGAATATGAAACCGACAAAATTCGGGGTGGGTCAAAGCGTCAAGCGTGTCGAGGACATTCGTTTCGTAAGCGGGAGAGGTAATTACGCCTCCGACGCGGTCGACAAAGCAGAACTCAAGGCGGTTTTTCTCCGCAGCCCCTACGGGCACGCAAAGTTTCGCATCGACGATACCGAGGCGGCCCGGGCGGCCCCGGGCGTTCGGGCTGTTTACGCCGCCGGCGATTTCGCCAATCTTGGCGGTTTGCCCTGCCTCGCCGCGGTCCCCAACGCCGACGGGTCGAAGACACCCCTCAAGCCCTATCCGATAATGGCGGCGGACGAGACGCACCACGTCGGCGACATCATTGCAATGGTGGTCGCCGACACAATTCTACAAGCCCGCGACGCCGCCGAACTGATCAGCGTGACGTGGGAAGATCTACCCGCGGTCACCGACATGGAAGCGGCCCTTCGGCCTGATGCGCCGCTCGTCTTTGCTGGCGCGCCCGGCAACGTCGCTTACGACACCCATATCGGCGACAAACAGGAGACTGATAAGGCGTTCGCCGGCGCAGCGCACACGGTTCGCATCAGAATCGTCAACCCGCGAGCGGTCGCCAACTATATGGAGCCGCGCTCCGCCGTTGGTGAATATGACGCGCAGTCCGGCCGGTTCCTGCTTAACGCCGGGAGCCAGGGCGTCCACATCCTGCAGGGGCTGATCGCCAAAATCCTCAAGATCGGGACCGCAAATTTGCGCGTCGTCACCCAGGACGTCGGCGGCGGCTTCGGCACCAAGAACATGCTCTATCGCGAATATCCGCTCGTTCTCGAGGCGGCGAGGCGACTCGGACGTCCAGTCGGCTGGCTTGCCGACCGCAACGAGCACTTCGTCGGCGACGCGCAAGGCCGCGACAATGTCACGACGGCGGAGATGGCGCTCGATTCCGCGGGGCGCTTCGTGGCGCTCCGGGTCGACATCCTCGGCAATCTGGGCGGATATCTCTCGATGTTCGCGCCATATATCCCCTGGCTCGGCGCTTCGATGGCGACTGGGTGCTACCATATCGACGCGCTCCACGCGCGTGTTCGCGGGATCTACACCCATACGGTTCCTGTCGACGCCTATCGCGGCGCGGGGCGGCCGGAGGCGGCTTATGTGCTCGAGCGGCTGGTCGACGCCTGCGCGCACAAGCTTGGGCTAGCCCCTGAAGCGTTGCGCGCCCGCAATTTCGTCAAGCCCGAGCAGATGCCTTATCACACGCATACCGACCGCGATTACGACGTCGGAGATTTCGAGGGCGCTATGCGCGCCTGCCTGAAGAAGGCGGATCAGTCAGGATTCAAGCGGCGGGCGGACGATGCCCGGGCGCGGGGCAAGATTCGCGGATTCGGCTTCGCGAGCTACATCGAATGCACCGCCTGGGGCGAGGGCGAGGAAGGTTCGGTCGGGCTCGAGCGGAATGGCGATTTCACCGTGCTCATCGGCACCCAGTCCACCGGGCAGGGCCACGAGACCGCCTACGCGCAGATCGTCGCCCAATATCTCGACGTGCCGATCGAGCGCGTCAAGGTCGTGCAGGGCGACACTGATCGGATTCCGACCGGCAACGGGACCGGCGGATCGCGATCGATCCCGATCGGGGCGGTGATGGTGACTCGCGCCTCAGAGACTTTGGCGGGTTCGCTGAAGGCGCTGGCGGCCGACAAGCTGGAGGCGGCGGTCGCCGACTTGGAGATCGCCGACGGCAAAGTGCGCATCGCTGGAACCGACCGCGCCATCTCGTATGCGGAGATCGCAGCGCTTCCGGGGGCCGCAGCGAAATTGATCGCGACCGATTCGTTCGTGCCCCCTAGCGCGACCTATCCCAACGGCACCCACGCCTGCGAGGTGGAGATCGATCCGGACACCGGAGAAACGACCATCGTCCGCTATTCGGTGGTCGACGACTTCGGATTCACATTGAACCCGATGCTTCTGGCGGGGCAGGTTCACGGCGGGATCGCGCAGGGCGCGGGCCAAGCGCTGATGGAGCGCGCTTTGTTCGATGACGACGGCCAGCTCTTGACTGCAAGCTTCCTCGACTATTGCATGCCCCGCGCCGACGATCTGCCTGAGTTCGATTTCGAAACCCGCAACGTGCCCTCGACGACCAATCCGATGGGTCTCAAAGGCGCCGGCGAAGCCGGCTCAATCGGGTCGACACCGGCAGTGATGAACGCGGTCGCCGACGCGCTCTGGCGCGCCTATCGAATCGAGCACATCGATATGCCGGCGACCCCGTTTGCTGTTTACAACGCGATCAGGCGTTCACGTGTCCAGGCATGAGATAACGAGCGCGCTTGGGGCTGGTCAGGCGCCACGGGCTTGAGGCCGGTCGCCGGCTGCGGATTCTGACCGACCGGGCATCAACATTGCGTGATCCAAGCGCGCCGAAACATAGCTTGAAGGCTTCAGCCGCGCGTATCCTTGGCGCCTGAGCGGCGAAAGCCGCCCGCAAGGCCTTCTCATTCCTCGGCGTTGCGCCGGCAGCGTCTCCCCGGCCTCCCGAGGGCGAGCGCCGCAGAGCTAAAAGCTGGTTGCGCCTCTTCGCTCAGCTTGCGCGCGCTGAAGGCGGTGCTACACTGCGTGAACTTGGCGGGGAAAGATGGAGGAACCGATGCGCTCCAAGCTCTTGAAAGTGGTGTTAGGCTGCGGGTTCGCGGCGGCGCTCGCCGCTCCGGCGCTGGCCTGCGAGTTCAATAAGACGTCGGCGCAGAATGATCAGCCGATGGCCCAGTCGCAACAGACGACGCCCGATACGCCCCAGACGGCCGAGACCCAGCCGGCGGCGGACACCGGCTCGAACTGACGACCGTTTCCCTCGGCGTTTAGATCAATCTGCTTTTTGGGTTGGCGCACAAGCCGCTTCAGCGGAGGGGTCCAGCCGTCGCGGGCGTAGGCAAACGCTGCGGCCGGTTCGCGATGGGCGAACCGACGCATCCACCGATAGCCTAGATACCCATAGTCTAGCGTAATAACATATTGCACAAGTGTATTACCATCAGGCTCAGGCCGAACCGCGCGTAGGTCCCCGAGGGCCCTCAACGACAGCGCGGAACTAAAACGTCGCCAAGCCACTGATATCGTGAGGGCAGGGAACTAAAAATGGAACTAGGGCGGGAAAGTGCGCGCCGCGCTCCGACCCTTGCGCCTTCGATGATTGGACCGAATCGACGAAGGCCGTAGTGTACGTCCGCCGCAGGCTTGTCGGCAGACGTATCCCGCGTGCGGCGCGGCAGCTAGGAAAGGCGCGGCGGCGCTCGGGACCTTACGCCGTTGCGGATTTGCGCCGGAACTCCGCCGGCCGCTTCTCCAGAAAGGCGCGGACGCCTTCCACATATTCGTCCCCCGCTCCGGCCTCACGCTGCAGATCGCGCTCGAGGTCGAGTTGAGCGTCGAGACTGTTGCTGGGCGAAGCGGCTAGCGCGCGCTTGATGAGGCCGAGCGCATGCGTCGGCCCGGCCGCGAGGCGCTCGGCGACGGTGTGCGCCTCTCCCATCAGGTCCTGATCGTCGACGGCGCGATAGATCATGCCCGCGGCCTGGGCCTGCTCCGCCCCAATCGGCTCGGCCAGCATCATCAGCGCCCGGGCGCGCGCGTCGCCAACGAGCCGCGGCAGAACAAAGGTGCCTCCCGCGTCAGGAATGAGGCCAATCCGCGCGAACGCCTGAAGGAACCGGGCTGATTTCGCCGCCAGCACGATGTCGCAGCTGAGCGCGATATTGGCGCCGGCTCCGGCCGCCGGGCCGTTAACGGCGCAGACAACTGGCTTGGCGAGATTGCGTATCGCGCGAATGATCGGATTGATCCCTTTTTCGAGCGCGTCGCCGAGGTCGGGCCGGATTCCGCCGGGAGAGAACGCCCGGTTTGCGAGGTCCGCCCCCGCGCAGAAGCCTCTGCCTGAGCCGGTGATAAGAACCGCGCGGCATTCGGGCTCGGCGCCGGCGCGCTTAATCCCTGCTGAGAGCGCTTCGATGAGCGCGGCGTTGAGCGCGTTGAGGCGCTCGGGACGATTGAGGGTGAGCGTCAGCACGCCGCCCTCGAGCCTGTCCAAGAGAACCGGTTGCGATAAAACTTCGGCTTCTGCCGTCACGGCCGTTCTCCCACAATTTGTTTTGTCGCCGCCACACGGCGGGAGCATCTATATTAGACTCTGGCCAACGGAGGCGACAATGGCAGAATCAGATTTGAGGCCAAACCTGCGAACGGCGCCCCCATGACCGACGAAGCCTTCATCTGCGACTACGTGCGCACTCCGATCGGCCGCTACGGCGGCGCGCTCGCCAGCCTGCGCGCCGATGATCTCGCCGCCTTGCCGATCCGCGAGCTGATACGCCGTCATCCCGGCCTTGCCGAGAAAATCGACGAGGTCTTTCTCGGCTGCGCCAATCAGGCAGGCGAGGACAACCGCAACGTCGCGCGCATGGCGCTCCTGCTTGCTGGCCTGCCGGAGAGGGTTCCCGGCGCGACGGTCAACCGCCTGTGCGCCTCGGGAATGGAGGCGGTCGCCGCTGCGGCGCGCGGAATCAAAGCGGGCGAGATCGAGCTTGCAATCGCCGGCGGCGCCGAATCGATGACGCGCGCGCCCTTCGTGATGGGCAAGGCGCAGGCGGCGTACCAGCGATCGGCGGAGGTTTTCGACACCACCATCGGCTGGCGCTTCGTCAATCCGGCAATGAAAAAGCTCTACGGCGTCGATTCGATGCCGGAGACGGCCGAGAACGTAGCTGACGAGCACCAGGTTTCGCGCGCCGACCAGGACGCGTTCGCGCTGCGCTCGCAAAAGCGCGCTGCGGCGGCCCAGGCGGAGGGGAGGTTCGACGAGGAGATCGTCGCGGTCGAGATGAAGGACCGTAAAGGGAACGTGACGCGGGTCGCCAGCGACGAGCATCCGCGCGCCGACACGACGCTCGAGGCGCTGGCCAAGCTCGGCGGCATCGTGCGCCCGGACGGCAGCGTGACCGCCGGCAACGCTTCCGGCGTCAACGACGGCGCGGCGGCGCTCATCGTCGCCTCGGCCAAAGCGGCGGAGGCGCATGGGCTCGAGCCGATTGCGCGCATCCTCGGCTACGCGACCGCTGGCGTCGCGCCGCGCGTGATGGGGGTGGGCCCGATCCCGGCGGTTGGCAAACTGACCGAGCGGCTGAACCTCAAGCCATCGAGCTTCGACGTCATCGAGCTCAACGAGGCGTTCGCCTCGCAGGCGCTGGCCTGCCTGCGCGGGCTTGGGCTTGAGGATGACTTGGATCACGTCAATCCGAATGGCGGCGCGATTGCGCTCGGTCATCCGCTCGGCATGTCAGGGGCGCGGCTCGCCGGCGCCGCCGCGCTCGAGCTTAAGCGGCGCGGCGGCCGCTATGGCCTCGCCACAATGTGCGTCGGCGTCGGCCAGGGCGCAGCGCTGGCGATCGAGCGCGTCTGACGCCTTGCTAGGAAGGAGCAAGCCTCGCGCCTCGCAAATTCGCCGAGGCGGCCCGATATAAGCGCTTGACGCTCGACGGCTCGCACGAGCCGGGAGAAGAGGGAGGACGGTCGATGGCCGCGCCAATTCACGCCCCGCTGCGCAAGGTGACGCTGAACGCCGCCCGCTCGAAGGAGTTCCCCGAAGGCTCGATCCGGCATGGCTACGATTTCGTCGCCCCTCTGACCGCTGACGGCCATATCGACCTCGGGGCCTGGAAACAGCACCGCGGCGAATGTTTCGCCCACCGCTTCTGGGGCAACGAGCCTGCGCTGCGCGGCCTTCTCGTGCATCATGCCGGCGGCGCCGGCGGCTCGACCTGGGCCTTCGAGTGGAAGGGGGGCAGGAAGGACGACGCGGAGGAGGAAGGTTTCCGCTTTGGAGATCATCCGTTCAAGGTCGGCGAGTACGTCTCGGTGCGCGAGGAAGAGGGCGAGCTTCTGACGTTCCGGGTGGTGAGCGTCGGCGAGCCATGAGAGGCTGACGCGCCCCACGTCCGGCGACGGTCAAAGAAGATGCAAGCCGCGGAATCGGCCACTACGACGCCAAATCAGCCGCGCTGCACTGAGCACGGGTGCGCGATTCTTGCTCAGTCCGGCCGCTTTCTTAGACTTGCTTAGCCGGCTCTTTTGCCTAACTGATGTGGCGTAACGCCTCTTAGTAGCAAAAGCATGCTTTGGAGGCGGTGTCGGCGTGTTGCGTCGGGGCAGCATTCCGGGCAGGCACAATGCTTGGCTGGTATTCACGGCGCATGCGGAGGGCTGAGATGACGCGAAAACTGGCGCGGCCGTCGACCGGGGACGAAGCGGGATTCGTGCTCATCGAATTGCTTGTCGTGATCGCGATCATTGGCGTCCTGATTGGTCTCTCCTCCCTGCCGTTCAGAAGGTAAGAGCGGCCGCCGAGCGCGCCCAGGAAAAAAAGGAGCTGGCTAGAATTGGTTTGGAAGTGAAGTCCAACTGGGTGCTCACTTTACCCAAGGGAAGCGTCTTCGACCCTACCACCGAGCTTTCGCTCGGATTCCAGTTCAGCAACAATCAAACTCCAGTCAGCACAACATTCTTTCCGTGCATCGATTTTCCCTGCGCCGTTGCGGGGTCGGAAATAGAGGGAAGCTTCACGCAAGACTTTTCCCTGGACCCCGCAGCCTTCCAATCGGACGAACCGTTTAGCGTGGATGCCGTCGCCAGCTTCGTTCCCGGCATACAGACGGCGCCGGACGCGATGGCGAATTTGAGCTGGACAGGAACTTCCGCCATAACTTACGAACTCACGGGGGTGCCGGAGCCCTCGACTTTCGCCATGGTTTGCATTGCTCTCGTCGTTTTCGGTTACATCGGAAAGTATTATCGGGCTCCGCATATCGCCTGAAGCTGGTTCATCAACAAAGTGTTCTCGCACTAGCCCACCTGGCGAAGAAACGCGATCAGAGCCGCGTTGACCTCGCTCGCGCGCTCCTGCTGCGTCCAATGGCCGCAGCTAGGCAGCATGATCGTTTTGGTGAGGTTCGGGGCGAACAGCTTCAGGTTTGCAATTAGCTGATCCATCCTCGGAAATTTGACGACGACGTCGCGGTCACCTGCGATATAGAGCGCCGGGACCGTCACCAGCGACCCAGCGAACGGCGCGAGTAGCTCCCAGTTGCGGTCGATGTTGCGATACCAATTGAGGCCGCCGCGGAATCCTGAACTGGCGAATTCCCCCGCAAAGAAATCGATGTCGGCATCGGTCAGCCACGTGGGCAGCGTCGCCGGATCGGTCGTACGGCTAAGGAAGCCAGCTCTTGGCGCCATGCCGGGCGCGTCGTCGCCGAACGTATTGTCGGATCGCGCGGCATCGCCCGGCCCGGAATAGAGGAGCCGCCGGATCGTATCGCGCGGATCGCGCTCAAACTCCGCCTCCGCGACGCCCGGCGCTTGAAAATAAAGCTGATAGAAGAGCGACGATTCGGTCTGTGGCATGACGCTCGTGGGCCGTTTGGATCCGCGCGGAACGAACGGCACGCTCAGGCCCGCAACCGCGCGAAAGCGGTCGGGCCGCAGAAGCGCGCAATGCCAGGCGACCGGCGCGCCCAAGTCGTGGCCGACAACGACGGCCTGCGACGCGCTGTGCGCGTCGAGCAGGCCAACCATGTCGCCGACGAGGTGAACAGCGTGTACTGGTCGATGGCATCGGGCTGGCCCGTCTGACCATAGCCGCGCATGTCGGGTGCGACGGCGCGACAGCCTGCCTCGGCGAGCGCTTTCAGTTGATGGCGCCACGAATACCAGGACTCCGGAAAACCATGGCAAAAGAGCACGACGGGGCCGCTTCCGGCCTCGGCGAAATGGATGGGGATCCCGTTTGCCTCGACAGTGCGGTGGGCAATCTCGGTCACGCGTCCTCTCCTTCGATCTGACATCGATCTACACATTCGATGACGCCTCGAACTCGCGGGCGCTCTCATTATCGAGGCCAAGCAAGTCGCTCGCGCTAGCAATAGTCCATCAGTGCGGCTAGTCTCTGGGCTTCCAACACAGCGAATCCCCGTGACCCAACTTTCTGTCCGCCAACGCCAAGGCCGCCTGTCGAGCGATGCGGTCGCCGCGCTTAATTCCGATCTCGCCGCCCGTTTCGGCAACCGCTTCACCGCCTCTGAAGCGATTTGCAAGGCGCACGGGCACACACTGACCTGGCTCAAGAACGAGCCGCCCGACGCCGTGGTGTTCGCGGAAGACAAACGGGACGTGATCGACCTCGCCAAGCTCTGCGGCCGGCACGACGCGCCGATCGTTCCGTTCGGAATCGGCTCGTCGCTCGAGGGCCATGTCAACGCGCCGCACGGCGGCGTTTCGCTCGATCTCTCGCGCATGAACAATGTTCTCGCCGTCAACGCCGACGACCTCGATTGCGTCGTCGAGCCCGGCGTCACCCGCAAGCAGCTCAACGAGCACTTGCGCGACAGCGGGCTCTTCTTTCCGATCGATCCGGGCGCTGACGCGTCGCTTGGCGGCATGGCCGCGACCCGCGCCTCGGGCACCAATGCGGTGCGTTACGGCACGATGAAGGACGTCGTGCTGTCGCTCGGCGTGATCGACGCCGACGGATCGTTTCTGCGCACCGGCACGCGGGCGAAGAAGTCCTCCGCCGGCTACGATCTCACCCATATGTTCATCGGCTCCGAAGGGACGCTTGGAATCATCGTCGAGATCGCGCTGAGGCTTTCGGGCATTCCAGAGGCGATCGCGGCCGGGCATTGCTCGTTCCCTAGTATCCGCGCCGCTTGCGAGACGACGATCGAAACCATCCAGTCCGGCCTGCCGATCGCCCGGATCGAGCTCATCGACACGCTGTCGGTGCGCGCCTTCAACACTTATTCGCATACCTCCTTGCCCGAGCAGCCGCTGCTCCTGGTCGAGTTTCACGGCACAGAGCAGAGCGTCGCCGAACAGGCGAGTCGCTTCGGCGACATCGCCGCGAGCCATGGCGGCGGCACGTTCGCTTCCGCCGACCAAGCCCGAGGATCGCACCAAGCTCTGGCAGGCGCGCCACGACACTTATTGGTCGCAACTGACGCTGAGACCCGGCGCGCGGCCATTCGCCACCGACGCCTGCGTGCCGATCTCGCGGCTTGCCGATTGCGTCGAGGAGACGCTCGAGGACATCAAGCTGAGCGGCCTCGTCGCGCCGATCGTCGGCCATGTCGGCGACGGCAATTTCCACGTGACCCCGCTCGTCGACCTGGAAAACAAAGCCGAGATCGAGGCCGCGGACGCTTTCGCGCACCGCCTCGCCCACCGCGCCATCGCTATGGGCGGCACCTGCACCGGCGAACATGGGGTCGGCCAGAAGAAGCGGGAATATATGGAAGAGGAGCATGGGCCGATCGCCATTGATCTCATGCGCCGGGTCAAAGCCTCGTTCGACCCCCAGAACCTGTTCAATCCGGGCAAGGTATTCTACGCCTGAACGCGCGCGGGCGCCGTTCTTTCAAACGAAACGCGCCTTTCGACCAGCTTCTCATTCCCGCGCAAGCGGGAATCCAGAGCATCCGAGCTTGCTGGATGCCCGCTTTCGCGGGCATGACAGCTAAATAGCGTCGGCGGATCGCTGACGGATCGCCGTGGCGATTCGAGCCGTGTCGGCGAGAGGGTTCAAGGAGACGAATGGTGAAGAGCGCTGTCCTGGCGTGGGGCTCCTTGGTGTGGGATCCGCGCGAGCTGCAAACCGCCGGCAAATTCATGGCCAATGGCCCGCTGCTGCCGATCGAGTTTTGTCGCGTTTCGGACGACGGCCGGCTGACGCTGGCGATTGACGAGTCCTTCGGAGCGCTCTGCAAGACTTATTCGGCGTCAAGCGCGCTCGAGAGCCTCGATGCGGCGAGGGATGATCTTTGCCTCAGAGAGGGAATGGCGGACGCGCGAGCGATAGGGTTTATCGAACCTGCCTCCGGCAGACAAAGCGACTTTGCTGTGGAAAGCCATCCCCAGGTTGTCGCGACGATCGGAGCCTGGGCCGAGTTGATTGGTTACGATGCCGCGATCTGGACTGCGCTCACCAGCAATTTCGATGCCTGGGGCAAGGGCGGCGAGCCATTCTCCGTCTCTGCGGCGCTGCAATATCTCGAAACGCTGGAGGGCGAAGACCCCGCGAAGTTCGCGCAGGCGCTGGCTTATATCCGGAATGCTCCGCCCGAGGTCGAGACGCCAGTGCGCGACGAAGTCGCCAAGCGCTGGCGCGGGTGATCGGCAAAATCCCACTCAGCCAAATAGGCGCCTCCAGGCCAACGTCGCCCACGCCGCAACGGCGGCCAGCCCGCAATCGACCCGGAAGGGGCGGCGCATGGGCCAGGGCGACGGCCGGCTGAAAGCTCAAAGCCCGCGCCTCGTCCAACGATATGCCGAAGCGCAGCATCGGATTGTGTCCACTGACCACGTTGCCTCGTCGCGCCCCGCAGGTCTGCGGGGCGCTTGTTGCAGGATGGCCTCAGACTTTCGCGCGCCTTCTCAGGCGTGCGCGTGCGCGCGAGCCCGCGTGGCGACTGAGGGTTGCGTCGAGGCCGACGCGATCGCTTGCTTCAACTTCATCCCGTCGGGAGTCCCCCAGCCGGAAACCGCGTCGTAACCCCGTTGAGCGATATATCCGCCCACCTTGGCGGTCTTGTTGCCGCCCGACACGACGTCGGTGCAGGCTGAGGCGCCTATCGGATGACCGCCCCCGGCAGCCTGGTAAAGCAGCGGGGTCAGGTACCCGACTCTGTCGCCCGGGCCAAGCTGGCCGTTGATCAGTGCAATCATCGCCGCCACCAGCGGAGAGGCGGCGCTCGTCCCGCCATTTGGCTGCGGCTGCCCATCGACGCAAAGCAGATAAGGAGACGCGGTCCAATCTGCGTTCGCAGCGAGGTCGGGTATGACCCGTCCTACGATCACGCCTGGATTGACGGAGGTAACCGACACTCCTTTTTGCCAAGCCGGCCGTTCGAAGATGGTGCTCGCGCCGCCGCCTGTGCTGCCGCTGTTCGGATTGTTTTGCTCTCTGACCCCATCGCCCTCGAACCAGACGATGTCGGGCAGCGCTGCAGTTTTCTTGGGAATGGTCGTGCCGCCGACCGCCAGCACATAGGGACTGGAGGAAGGAAAGTCGACATGCGCGTGCCCGTCCGGATCGGCGTCGCTAGAGCCGTCGTCGCCGGCGGCGACACAGACCGTCACACCCGCCATCGCCGCGTCTTTCAGCGTTTCGTTGATCTCGTTCATCGCCTGATGGGTCCAGATTCCGACGTCTTCCGGGTTGCCCCAGCTGACCGAGATGACGGAAGGATGATTCTTCGTGTCATGGACTGCGGCGTCGAGGGCCTTGATCCAGCCCTTTTCGCCCCAGTGCGCGAAGTAGACCGCAATGGTCGATTTGGGACAAAGACCGGCGACCACCTCGACATCAAGCATCACCTCTCCTTCCGCGCCGTCACGAGCGGTGGTCGAGGTTCCGTCGACGCTGACCGGGACGACCGTGGGCTCAGAAACGCCGGCAAGAGAGCAGAATTGCTTCAGGTCGGCCGGAAAATAGCCGCCACCGAATTCAAGCAGTCCGATCGTCTGGCCGGAGCCGTCGCCCGGCGGGAAGTTGTAGCGCTTGCCGAGAGTTTGCGGTAGATACCACGTGCTCGGAATGGACGATTTATCCCTCGCCGGACCTGGGTGCGCGGCATGGTGGCGACGCCGGCGGGCGACCCGCCGATCGTCAAGACCGAAAACGCCGGTGACAATGCCTTTGAGCGCGGCAGGAATGAACAAATCGCCCACGCGCCCACGATAGTTTGCCTTCGAGTTGCCTGGTTGCTCGTAGTCGAACAGTTTGACCTGAAAGGCGTTTTCCATTTCCGCGACGGTGCCAGAGAGTTCGACGCTTCGCGTCACGGGGTTAGTGGAAACCACCTGAAGCCCCAATTTTTGGAACGTGTCAGCGACCTTCTTGATATCGCCGTCGCTAGCTCCGAAGCCTGACCCCACGGCGTCTCGAGTTATTGCAGCCTTCGGCCGCTCCTCGAGTGCGCCCAGTTCTTTTTTCCGCCGCACCTTGACCAAAACGTCGATGACGGCGTGTTGGTTGGCCGGCCCAAGCGCTTTGGCCCCAGGCATCACGACCCGGCGGCTGCCCGTTACGGCCTCACTTTTGTTGGTAGTCATTTGTTCCTCTCCAATGATTTTGTTGCCCGTGGACTGTTACCCGCTCCTGTCCGGAGAGCTTTTCCAATTCTTCTTCTAAAAGATCCGAACCTGCGGCGCGCGCGCAAGCCGAAGCTTCCGCTGCCGCCGAACCGACGTTGCACGCGCCGACGCGCGTCGCTGTGACGCATGTCACACTTCGTTTATCGGTGAGTTAGGCCGGCGCAATTGGATCGGATCGCTATATATCGCCCGAAGTGACGCGTACGAATCCCCTGGAGGCCCGAGCGATATTTTGCGGTGGAGGGAACGGGAGCGACCTAAGCGCGTTGTTCGTTGTGGCGGGGAACGGAGGCGACCATGCCGATGTCCGCGATAATCCGCGAAAGCCCACGCCCGCGGCCTTCATGGCTCCAAGTCGAGATCTTCGCCAGACTGTGGCCGCTTCGCTTGACGGAGGTGGAACAGGACGAGGATCATTGCCTCGATGCGATGCTGCACTGGCATGACCCCGTTGCGAAGCTGCGAACTCCCCGATGCCGGAGCCATACGCTCGCGGACGACAATCCAGCGTCCGGTTGACGGCCCTTTTTGACGACCCTTCATAGTCCGATGGCGGGCCGTTCCGGGCGGAGCGCCCGCCGAAAGGGTCGATGGCTCCCAAGCGGCCTCTCGTTGAAGCTCCAGATGGGCGCGCTGCCAATGCACGAGTTCACGGCCGTGAGGCCGCCCCTCCGCGATCCAGATGCAGTAAGCGCGCTCGCGGATCCGCTCGTCGTCCGAAGTGCGATCTCGATCGCGGGAGCCGCGTCGGTCGTGGCGACTGCCTTGGCTTTCTTTGCGGATTTGGGTTTGCTGCTCGCCTTGTTGGCGGGGCTGCTGATGGGCGTCTTCGCCATGAGGATCCCCTCTTGCGTTCACTCTCGAGGCGCCCGTTCCGCTTGGTTAGGACGCCCGAGGTGAGACAAAAGGTCCTCGGATCATGGTTAACAACAGGTTACCGCGGGAGCCCGCTGCACCCTGCGCTGGCGCGAACATGGCGAGGCCGCCATGCCGCTGACGGTGCGGGCGCTGGACCATCTGGTCGTGCAGGTCTCCAACCTCGAGGCCTCGGCCCGGTGGTATGCGCGCGTGCTCGGCATGACGCGCGAGGACGTATCCCCGGCGGCCGGGCAGCCGCCGCGGACCGAGATGAAATTCGGCCGCCAGAAGATCAACCTCCGCCCCATCGCCATCAGCAAGGAGGACTGGTTTACCGCCGACCATGAAGCTGCAGGCAGTGAAGACCTGTGCTTTCTCACCGACTCGACGCCGGACGAGGTCGTTCGCCACCTGCAGGCGCAAGGCGTCGCCATCGCCGCCGGCCCCGGGCCAAGGCGGGGCGCCCAAGGCACGCTGATGTCGGTCTATTGCCGCGATCCGGACGGCGCTCTCATCGAGATCGCCTCGTACCTTGAGGGCTAGCGAGCCGCTTTAAGAGGGCCCCGACGCGCTTCGGCGGCGGTTTGGTTTGAAGGCCCCAACTTGCGACTGGCGACGAGGCCGAATCCGGCGAAGCCAAGGAGCAGCATGATCCATGTTGGTGGTTCGGGGACCGGCGTAGGCGCGAAGGCGCCTGAAAAGTCGGCCGCGGCGATGGATTCATCCAAGGATGGAATGAAAAGGACATGTTGTAGCATCGGGGGAACGCCCGGCTCGATGAGGTGCGTTGAGACAGCGATGAACTGCGCTTGGATATCAATGAAACCAGAGCCAGCAAAGTTGATTGCGAGGGAGTCTGAAGCCTGGTCGTAAAAATAACTCGCCAAAGGAGAGGCAAAGTTGCTGGTGAAATCGCCAGCAGGCACGGAAATGTCGCCGGGGGAAGATCTGCCATTATCGAAACTGAACGTCGCTGAACCAATAACCGGCGGGGAAGGAATGCCGGAGAATGGGAGGAGCCACGCGTCGACCTCGAAGCTCCATGTGCCCGAGATGACAGTCGCCCTTGCGGCGCCCGCGGTCATGAGCATAGCGAGAGCGGCGGCGGCGGTCAGATAACGCAGCATATCGATCCCTTTATGAGGCGGCTCTCTTCGCCGCTGATCGAGAGTCTAAGTCTACGAGGCGATCGACGGCAGCCTCGACTGGCCGTATTCGGCGCCTGCGCCTCGAGTAAACATGGCACTAAAAGTCTGAGTAGCGGGGCACGAAACCTGGGCCTCTGCAGTAGGTAGTTTTGCCTAGAAGCCAGGGCCAAATGGGGGAAGCGGAGCTTCCGCAAGTGTGTTATATTCAATGTGCACGGATTATTCGCCAGCGCAGCATGAGAAGACCAGCTATCAACTTGCTTGCCGTGATGGCGGCAATGGCCCGGGCTTTGTGATCGTAATTTCAGTCAATTCAGCTTATCTTCTAAAGTATGAAGAAGTCTGCACAGACGTGGTCGCAAGGAGAAGCGGATCGTTAGATGTAACAGATCTTAGTTTTATCGCCTCTGGCTGTGGTTCTTGCTTTGGCGTTTTCTCATCACACTTGAATCATTTAACGAAGGGAGAAGCATTGTGACACGCGAAATGACTTGCCGCAGATTTTTGCGGGAAGGAGCCGCGGCAACCTCGATCGGAGTGTTCTCGCAGCCGTGGCTCGGATCCGCGGCCCTCGCGGATTATGCGGTGGCCCCGGTAAAGCGGCGCGCCGCATCCGGCCTCGCCGCCACTGACCGGATTCTTGTCGGATATGGGAGAGCGATCGCTGCAATGAAGGCGCTGCCGGCGACCAATCCCTGCAGCTGGACGGCCCAGGCGGCCATTCATTCACCCGGCTTCGGGCCGGCGGGACCATGCGAGCATGGTGACATGTTCTGGTCTTGGCATCGCATGTACCTGTATTGGTTCGAGCGGATCATCCGCCACAAGTCCGACATGTACGACTGGTCGCTGCCCTACTGGGACTATGATTGGGAATCCAATCCTCAGTCTACCGCGACGCAACGACAAATCCCGGCTCCGTTTCGCGTGTCGACAAGCCAGCTCTACGATGGAACCCGCAATTCCGGATTGAATGGGGGCGGCTCGCTTGACCCCTCCGCAACGGTCACGGGTAACAGTTTCACTCCCACTTCGTACATGACCGCTCAAGGCTCGATCAACGGAACGCCGCACGGCGCCGTGCACGTCGCCGTCGGCGGCAACATGAGCTTGTTCGCCACCGCGGGACTCGACCCTATCTTTTGGCTTCACCACTGCGAGATCGATCGATTGTGGAATCTCTGGCTGGCCAAGGGCGGCGGGAGAAGCGATCCCTTGGGCGATGCGGCGTGGAAAAACACGAAGTTCACATTTTATGACGAGTGCTGCCAGCAGGTGCAGATGACCGGGTGTGACGTTTTGCGCGCTGCCCAGCAACTGAGCTATGTCTATGAAGTCGAGCCGGCACAAGTCAATCAGTTCTGCCTGAAGATCGTTTTTCCTTGGGTGCTGCCGGAATTGATCAGAAACATACGATTGGAGCGGCCGCTCGTTCTTGACAAGGATATTCGCGTATTACCGCTGATGGCGTTGGAGGAACGCGAGTTAACTAGGCGTATCGTATCGCTCGCGAAAAGCGGAACAGACACGGTCATCCTACAACTCAAAAACGTCGAGGCTGACGCCCAACCCGGTGCGATGTGGCAAGTTTATGTCGGGCTGCCCCCGAACGCCAAATACGATGCGAGGAGCCCTTATTTTGTTGGCAATGTGGCGATGTTCGGCGACGGCGTGAAAGGGGAGGGCCACCACCCTGCCGAGTTCACGTTTCCGCTCAATCGTGCAATACGTGCTCTGTCGGCCAGGTCTTCGCTACAAGTGACCTTCGTGCCATCTTCCGGTGTCGTCGTCGACGGACGTCCGCAGCCGGCGGAGGTCAAAGCACCGGTTCGGATTGGCGAGGTGAACCTGTTGCTAGACAAGGCGCAGCCTGCGCCACCCAAATAATCTGATTGACGAGCCGGTTTCTTAGGCGCCGCATGGCTTGCGACTGCACCTCTGGACGATGACGTCAAAAGTCCTTGAACGCATCCACGAGCGCTTCAACGCGCGCGACATAGACGGCGTGCTGACCGCGCTCACCGATGATGTCGCCTGGGCCAACGGTATGGATGGTGGACATGTCCATGGCCGCGAGGCCATACGCGAGTACTGGACGCGCCAATGGACCATGGTCAGTCCGCACGTCGAGCCTGTGGGCTTTCATCGAACTCAGGATGGCGCGATCATCGCAGAAGTGCGACAGTCCGTCCTCGATCTCGAAGGCAAACCGCTCCAAGGGCAGCAGACTCATGGGCTCAAGGACAAGACGGCCGGACATGTCTTCCGTTTTCGAGAGGGCAAGGTAGCTCGCTTCGACATCGAGGATGCCGCCTAGAAATAATCCGAGCCTTAGATGGAGAAGACGCTCGCCCGGACGGCCCGGGAGCCCGGAACTTCACTCCTACAGTGTGAGCCGCCAATGCGGTGCGAAACTCTGAGCCATCTTGACGGAGGGCGCCTCGTCAGCCCGTCGGCGGAGCGCAACAAGGGGCCGATTGCGGACGTGCTGAGGCAGGCGCTGCCCGATCGCGGCTTCGTGCTCGAGATCGGAAGCGGAACCGGGCAGCACGTCGTCCATTTCGCGCAGGGAACGCCGCATCTGACATGGCAGCCGAGCGAGCGCGACGCGGATTGTCTGCAATCGATTGCGCTGTGGATCGCGGCCGAACGACCCGCCAATGTGCTGGCGCCTTTGCGCCTCGATGTGGGTGAGCAGCCCTGGCCGATTTCTGCCGCCGCAGCGGTCGTCTCTCTCAACATGATCCACATCGCCCCATGGGACGCGGGCATGGCGCTCATTCGTGGAGCAGCCGCGATTCTCGCGCCCGGCGCCGTGCTGTTCCTCTACGGGCCCTTTCTCCACGGGGCCAGGCACACATCGCCGAGCAACGAGGCCTTTGACCGGCAGCTGCGCGCGCAGAACCCGGCCTGGGGCGTGCGCGATTTGGAGGAGGTTGCGCGCTACGCGGTCGGCGCATGGTTTCGGCGCGCCTGAAACCCACGATATGCCGGCGAACAATCTATCCGTCGTGCTGCGCAAGCGCGCGCCCCGGCCGCTTCCAGGCTGACCGAAGGGTGTCCAATGCGGCCCTGACTGGGAGCCCGAGGCAGTGGCGGCGAAGCGCTTGGAGCGGGCGACGGGTCACCGCTGGGCGCGATGGATTGACGGATGAGGCCGTACCCAGCGCTCGGCGATAGCCAAGGAAGCCGATGCCGGCGAAACCGACCAGCATCATCGCCCATGTGGACGGTTCGGGCGCGTCTCCTGGGAAGGGCGATGGCGTGACGCCATTCCACGAGCCGGTTGGCCCGCCGAGTTGGTTTTCAAAAGAATGAAATCGGCCGCCGACGGCGAATCCAAACGCGTCTACTGTTCCAATAAAAGGATTGTTGTAGGTTATAAACGTCAAGAACGGTTGATCGGAAGCCCCGTCGGCAACAATATTCCATTGATCTATTTGGCCGGCGGCGTTTGTGGCGATCGCTCCGCCAAGACACGAAAGCATTGTAACGTCGCAGAAAGGCAATGGGCCTCCGGCCATCAAACCTGGCGCCGGAACCAAAGAGATAGGGGCGTTCGATCCAGTCAGAGAGATGCCAAATAAGGAATCGCTCGCACTTCAACTACTGATAAAGCTCGCGCTGTTCGACAAGCTTATATCGTAATACGAATTTGGAGCAAGCATAAACGGTGATAAGAATGCAACGCTGAAGAAATCTGTTTCCCCATTGCCTACCCGGAATGGATTGAGTGCCGAGGTTTGATACGTATAAAGTACATCAGCAGCGCTAGGCTGCGTTATTGCTGCGGCGATCCCAACAGCGACCAGCCGTTTGATTGAGATAGCGGCTATTTTCCTGGATTTCACGGGGGTCCCTCTCGTAAGTTCTCGTTCGGACCGAGAACGATCTTTTCGGGCGCATAAACCCAAATGCCGCCGCGTGACTGCGACCAGCGTGGCGTAGAGCAGGTTTCCACGCAACCGGCGTGGCGTTGTGTCGCGGCTTCCGATCCGTGCGACTCCCACCAAAGGGCGTTCGGAAGAACGCGCGTCTGACGACGGGCTATGCCCGCTCCCAGCGAACGCCACCGATTCCGCTGAAATGCGGCGGGCTCTAAAAAATTCACGAGTATGCGACATTTTCTTGCTTAAAGGAGAAGCTCTGGCTATGATCTCCGGATATGACACATCCGATCTTCGCGAGCTCGGCCACCGCGCCGACGAACGTCATGATGGGGCGTGATGGCCCGCGTCGGCAATCTGGGCTGGCTCTGAGAGCGGGGAAAATTTTTGTTTGAATTGGCCGTAACCCATTGAAAAGTCACGTTTCGAAAAAATAAACGCTAGTAAAAGCAAGCAAATTTACTAACGTTTATTAGCGTTTACTAACGTTTATTGGCGTTTATCGCCGCGCGACCACCCCGTCGAGCCAGGCGATGAGGTCGCGCGTCACCTCGTCGCGGTTGGTCTCGTTCAGCGTCTCGTGCCGGGCGCCCGGGTAGATGCGGATCGTAAGCCTGGTGAACCCGCCCGCCTCCAGGTCGCCAATGAGTCCCTGAATGTTGGCGCCGACCGGGTCGCGCTCGCCGGAGAAGACATAGACGGGCATGTCCTTGCGGATTGGCGCAAGGCTCTGTCGGCTCGTGACGCGAGGCAAGGCGTCGAGCACGTCGATCGCGAGCTGGGTCGTGAACGGGAAGCCGCAGAGAGGATCGGCGACGAACGCGTCCACCTCCTTCTCATCCCGCGACAGCCAGTCGAAGGCGGTGCGGCCGGGCTTGAACGGCTTGTTGAAGTCGCCGAACCACATCTGGAAGATGAGTTGGCTCTTGCCGCGCTTGCCCAGGCGCAGCCGCTCCTCGCGGGCGATCAGCCGGCCGAGCGTCGCAATCGCTGGCGGCTTGCCGTTCGACCCCGAAAGGGCCGCACCGGCCAACGCGTCCGAATGCTGGGCGATGAACCCCCGGCCGAGGAACGAGCCGAGCGAATGGCCGAGGAAGATGATCGGCGTCCCCGGCTGCTCGGCGGCGATCCGGCGGTTCAGGGTCCAGAGGTCGCCGACGACCTTGTCCCAGCCCCCTTCGTCGGCGAAATGGCCGAGATCGGCCGCGGCGGCCCTGGGCCCATGCCCGCGATGATCATTAGCGTAAACTGCGTAGCCTGCGGCGTTGAGCGCGGCGGCGAGACGGGCGTAGCGGGCGCTGTGCTCGGTGAGGCCATGGGCGATCTGCACGATTGCGCGCGGAGGGCCTTCCGGGAGCCAGCGCCGCGCGAGCAGTGCTCTGGCCATCGTCGGCGCGAAACTCGAATTCGCTCCCCGGCATTGCCGGCCCCGCTGATCTCCGTCGTCACGCCCAAGGCGCGGGAACGCCTTGGAATCTCGCTCGAATCCGCTGGCGGCGTCAAGGCGGCGGGCGCCGGGGAAATTCTCCTCGCAGAATCAGCTGGGATCGGTTAGGAGCAGAGTCCCATGGCGCGGTATATCTTCATCACCGGCGGCGTGGTCTCTTCTCTTGGCAAGGGTCTCGCATCAGCGGCTTTAGGGGCGCTTCTGCAGGCGCGCGGCTACACTGTCCGCCTGCGCAAGCTCGATCCCTATCTCAACGTCGACCCGGGCACGATGAGCCCGACCCAGCATGGGGAGGTGTTCGTCACCGACGACGGCGCCGAGACCGACCTCGACCTCGGCCATTACGAGCGCTTCACTGGCCGCAGCGCCAACCGGCAGGACAACATCACCGCCGGACGCGTCTATCAGGAGCTGATCGCCAAGGAGCGGCGCGGCGATTTCCTCGGCGCGACCGTGCAGGTGATTCCGCACGTCACCAACGCCATCAAGGACTTCATCCTAGAGGGCAACGACGGCGTCGACTTCGTGCTGGTCGAGATTGGCGGCACGGTCGGCGACATCGAAGGCCTGCCATTTTTCGAGGCGATTCGCCAGCTCGGCAACGACTTGCCGCGCGGCCATGTCGTCTTCATCCACCTGACGCTGTTGCCGTTCATCCCGACCGCCGGCGAACTCAAGACCAAGCCGACCCAGCACTCGGTCAAGGAATTGCGCTCGATCGGCGTCCAGCCGCACATCCTGCTCTGCCGCTGCGATCGGGAGATTCCGCGCGACGAGCGACGCAAGCTGGCGCTTTTTTGCAACGTGCGCGAGAGCGCCGTGATCGAGGCGCGCGACGCGCGTTCGATCTATGACGTGCCGGCGCTTTATCACGCCGCTGGCCTTGACCGGGAGGTGCTCGCCGCCTTCGGCATCGAGCCTGCGCCCAAGCCAAACATGCGCCGATGGGACAGCGTTTCCAAGGCCTATCATGGTCCGGAGGGCGAAGTGTCGATCGCCGTGGTCGGCAAGTACACGGGGCTCAAGGACGCCTACAAGTCGCTGATCGAGGCGCTAACCCATGGCGGCATGGCCAATCATGTTCGTGTCAAGCTCGACTGGATCGAGAGCGAGATCTTTGAGGGCGCTGATCCTGCAGTCGCGGCTCGAGGGCGTGAACGGCATCCTCGTGCCCGGCGGCTTCGGCGCGCGTGGCGCCGAGGGCAAGATCCTGGCGGCGCGGTTCGCGCGTGAGCGCAAGGTGCCCTATTTCGGCATCTGTTTCGGCATGCAAATGGCCGTCATCGAGGCCACCCGTTCGCTGGCCGGACTGTCTGAGGCCAACTCGACCGAGTTCGGTCCTACGCCGGAGCCAGTCGTTGGGCTTATGACCGAGTGGCTGCGCGGCAACGAGCTCGAACGGCGTCAGGCGGCCGGAGATCTCGGCGGCACGATGCGTCTCGGCGCCTATCGCGCGGATCTAAGGCCAGGCTCTCGCATCGCCGAAATTTACGGCGAAACAGAGATTTCCGAGCGCCACCGCCACCGCTACGAGGTCAACACTGCCTACCGCGCGCGCTTGGAAGAGAAGGGCCTTCTGTTCGCCGGCATGTCGCCAGACGGTCTATTGCCGGAGACGATCGAGCTTGCTGATCACCCGTGGTTCATTGGGGTGCAATTCCATCCCGAGCTCAAATCGAGGCCGTTCGAGCCCCATCCCCTGTTCGCAAGCTTCATTGCCGCCGCTAAGGCGCAAAGCCGGCTGGTTTAGTGGAGGCACGAGCCGAGCGCGCGGCAAACGTTGCGAGCGCGCGGCGCGATGGAGTAAAGACGGCCGCGTCTGAGATGAGCAGGCGTTGGAAGGATGGCCGAGTGGTTTAAGGCAGCGGTCTTGAAAACCGCCGTGGGCGCAAGTCCACCGTGAGTTCGAATCTCACTCCTTCCGCCAGAGCGATGTAGCGCGGCGGCGCCTTATTAAGCGGAGAAAGGCCCGCGAAATTCGCGATCACTGATCGGGCGGCGAGCCATCCTTCACTGGGTCGCATTGGGCGTGGGCGCGCTTGACTTCGGCGAGACTGTGGAAGGTCCGGGAGGCGATGCTGGCGCAATAGTCGTCCAGCGACTCGTTTCCGTCTGGCGGACCAGCGGCGTCTGGCGGCGGTCCTTGAGAATCGGGAGGATCGTTTGGCCCCGGAACCACGGGCGAATGCTCGAACAGGCCCGGAGGATATCCGTCTTCCGCCGCAGGCGCGGGGCTCGCCGCCAGCAAGGCGGCCAACGCGAGGAATCAACTCTTCATGCCGTGACAGATGCCATTGCGTTGCGCGGACTTTAACAGGAGGACGCCAGATATCCAGCGGGGCTCCCACCATTCCATAACAGCAAGCCGCGGATCCTTGAGCTGGCTTTCCGGGAAGGCGGCTTTCGAAAGTGAGCTGAACTTGACAGGACGTTTCTCGAAGCTCAGGTCGCTCCGATGACTGCACCCGCCCTGTTCACGCTTGGCACGCGCGGTTCGCCTTTGGCGCTGGCGCAGGCGAATGAGGCGCGCCGCCGGCTGGCGGAGGCGCATGGCTGGGAGATCGAGCGGATCGCGCTTCAGGTGATTCGAACCACTGGCGATAGGATCCAGGACCGGCCGCTCGCGGAGGTCGGCGGCAAGGGCCTGTTCACCAAGGAAATCGACGCCGCGCTCATCGCCGGCGCGATCGACGCCGCGGTGCATTCGGCCAAGGATCTGCCCTCGATCATGCCCGACGGCGTCGCAATCGCCGCCTATCTGCCGCGTGAGGACGTCCGTGACGCGCTGGTCTCGGCCTTGGCCGATACGATCGAGGGCCTGCCGCACGGGGCGACGTTCGGCGCCGCCTCGCTGCGCCGTCAGGCCCAGGCGCTCAGGCTGCGCCCGGACCTCAAGCCCGCGCTCCTGCGCGGCAATGTCGAGACGAGGCTCGTCAAGGCCGAGTCGGGCGCGGTCGGCGCTACGCTGCTCGCGCTTGCCGGCTTGAAGCGGCTCGGCCTCGCCCATCGCGCCCGCGCTGTCCTCGACGTCGACAAGTTCCTGCCCGCGCCCGGTCAGGGCGCGATCGCGATCACGGCGCGCAGCGACGGACGCGCGCGCGCTCGAAGCGCTGAACGCCATCTCGGACGGCGCGACGATGGCCGCTCTTATTGCCGAGCGCGCCTTTCTGGCCGAGCTCGAGGGCTCGTGCCGCACGCCGATCGCGGGCCTCGCCCGGCTTGAGGCCGGGAGGCTCAGGCTCTTGGGCGAAGTGCTTCGCCCCGACGGTTCCGAGCGCTTCGATGTCGCGGCCGAGGGCGCGCCTGCCGACGCCGCGCGTCTTGGGCGCGACGCCGGGCGTGACCTCGCGGGCCGCCTGCCTCGAAGGCGTGCTGGTGAAGGCGGGATGAGAGGTTCTCCGTAGGCCGCCCAAGCAATTCCAAGCCATTCCAAGCAAGCCCAAATAGACCCAAGCAAAATAGCTTGGATTTGCTTGGTTTTATTCGTCCGAATCGGGCCTTTTCAATGGGTTACAGCGAATCCAAATAAGAATTATCTTCTCCTCTCCGCTTCGGCCGTGAGACCCTCGCGCCAACGACCCTTCAGCCCTCGACTTGACCAACATAGCACAATCTCTTCTTCTGTAAAGGAAATTCCGAATTATTTGATTGAAGGTCGGGTTTTCACGATCGCGACGCTACGGCGGGATCGGCGAGCACTCGCCTTTCAATGCTGTCACGGGCGGGTGCGGACCCGGCGCGAAAGCTGTCGCCCACCCACGCGAAGAGGTTTGGCTTCGCGTGACAGTCCCCCATTCGATGATAGACTGCGGCCTAGGCGACTTCGGCTGACGCGAACCGCTGATCAGCGGCCTTACGCCGGTAACGCCCGCGTTCCGTGCGACACATTGCATGAGCCCGCGCGGCGGACGCGCAACAGTTTCAAGGCGAGGACCATACCCATGGCCAACGACCAGATGATGACGCAGATGTCGACCAAGCCCGGCTTCATCGCCGCGCTCGACCAGAGCGGCGGATCGACCCCCGGCGCGTTGCGCCTCTACGGGATTCCGGAGAGCGAGTACAAGGGCGATGACGCCAAGATGTTCGAGCTCGTGCATGAAATGCGGGTGCGCATCATCACCGCGCCGGTCTTCAAGGGCGACAAGGTTATCGCCGCCATCCTGTTCGAGCGCACGATGGACGGTGAGGCGAAGGGCAAGCCGGTCCCGACATACCTATGGGAGGATCGGGGCGTCGTTCCAATCGTCAAGGTCGACAAAGGGCTTGAATCGGAAAAGGACGGCGTCAGCCTGATGAAGCCGATCCCGGACCTCGACAAGCTTCTCGCCCGGGCGGTCAAGCTTGGCGTATTTGGGACCAAGATGCGTTCGGTCATCAATCTGGCGTCGAAAACCGGCATTGCAGCGATCGCCAAGCAGCAGTTCGAGTTCGGCGAACAGATCGCGAGCCACGGGCTCACGCCAATTCTGGAGCCGGAAATCTCGATCAAAAGCCCGGACAAGGCAGGCGCCGAGCGGATCCTGCTCGACGAATTGACCAAGGGGCTCGACGCGCTGCCGGCGGGCCGCAAGGTGATGTTCAAAGTGACGCTGCCAGAGACGCCCGACTTCTACGCGCCGCTCATCAAGGACAAGCGGGTCGTGCGCGTCGTTGCGCTATCGGGCGGCTATACGCGGGACGACGCCTGCGAGCGTCTCGCCAAAAATCACGGCATGATCGCGAGCTTCTCGCGTGCGCTCGCCGAGGGCCTCAAGCGTTCGATGTCCGACGCAGAGTTTAACGAGGAGCTCGGCGAAGCCGTCGACGAGATTTATCAGGCCTCGGCGGTGAAGGTGTGAGCAGATAATTGCTTCCACGCGAAATCGGGAATCGCCGGGGACCTTAATGGCCGTTACTCTTTATTATGCCTCGGGCTCCCCTTACGCGTGGCGCGCATGGCTCGCGCTCGAGCACAAGGGCATTCCCTATCATCATAAGCTCTTGTCCTTCGACGCGGGCCATCTGAAGACGCCGGAATATGCGGCGCTCAATCCGAGACAACGGGTGCCGGTGCTGGTTGACGACGATTTCGCGCTCTACGAATCCGCGGCGATCGTCGAATATATCGAGGATCGGTGGCCCAACGGCCCGGCGCTCTTCGCCCAAGAGCCGCGCAAGCGCGCGATCCAGCGGCGGATGGTGCACGAGGCCGATCAATATTTCCCGGATTTTGGCAGGCGTCTGAGCTCGAACGTGGCGGGGGAAGACACGCTGAAGGACCTGCGCAAGGAGTTGGCGCACTGGGAAAGCGCCGCGACGGGCGACTATTTGGCCGGCGAACTCTCGGCGGTCGATCTCACGGTCTTTCCGTTCATGGCGCTCCTGCTCCGGCTCGCCGGCCGCAGGGCGGATTTCGCCAGGGATGATATCATCGGGCCGCGTATCGCCGCCTGGATCGATCGCATGCAGACGCTTCCCATTGTCCAACGCACCTGGCCGCCGCACTGGAAGCCAGCCGCTCCGGCTTGACCGCCCGGCGCGCGCCCCCGCGAATGCTTATGCGAGCGGACGGTTCGCGAACCAGATCGTTCGCCGAAGGGGGCACTGGGATGAATCCATGGGCTGACACCGTCTTCCTGTTCGATGTCGACAACACGCTCCTCAATAACGACCGAGTTCGGCAGGACCTGCGGGAGCGGCTGCAAGCCGCCCATGGCGCCAAAGCCAGCAAGCGCTATTGGGAAATCATGGAGGAGCTGCGGGGCACGCTGGGTTATATGGACTATCTCGGCGCTCTGGAGCGGCTGAGGCTCGAAGCTCCGCACGATCTTGCGATCTTCCAAACCGCCAACTGGCTACTGGACTATCCTTTCGTCGATCGCCTCTATCCCCGCGCGCTCGACGCGGTGAAACATGTCCGGCAGTGGGGATCGGTCGCCATTCTGTCCGACGGCGACGCCATCTTTCAGCCGCGCAAGATCTTGCGCTCGGGTCTGTGGGACGCGTTCAACGGCGACGTGTTGATCTACGTCCATAAGGAGAAGGAGCTCAAGGACGTGGAGCATCGGCTTCCAGCTGCCCGTTACGTGTTGATCGACGACAAGACCCGCATCCTCGCCGCAGCGAAACTCGCGTGGGGCGATCGCGTCACCACCGTCTTTCCCAAGCAAGGTCACTATGCGGTCGAGGAGCCGCCGGGCGACCCCGCGTCTGTCGACAGGACGATCGACAAAATTGGCGATTTGCTGGACCACGATTGGTCGTGGATGAACTCATGACGCGCAGGGCGAAAGCAAGCGGCCTGGGTCCGAATTTGCAAACGACAACGTCTGATCCGCCTCATTCCAAGCCTGCAGCAAAGCCATTTCGCGAGTTGTCACTCAAAAAACGGGGGGCGCGAGAGCGACGGGAGGTGATCGCTCTCGCGCCCGCCCCGAACGCGAAGACCCAAATATGCTTCCCTAGCGGATGGACGCGCTTTTTCGCGGTGGGTCGCGAGCCGCGCCCAAAAGAAGCGGATCAGGATTCTTCGGCGTCGTCCTCTTCCGCCTGGCCGTCCTGTTCGAGGATACGCTCGGCGATCAGTCCCGCATTCTCCCGAATGGCGCGCTCGATCCTGTCCGCCATCTCCGGATTGGTCTTCAGGAACGCTTTGCTGTTTTCCCGGCCCTGACCGAGTTGTACGCTGTCGAAAGAGAACCAAGCGCCCGACTTCTCCACCACGCCGGCCTTGACGCCAAGGTCGATCAGTTCGCCCGCCTTGGACACGCCTTCTCCATACATGATGTCAAACTCGACCTGCTTGAACGGCGGCGCCACCTTGTTCTTGACGACCTTGACCCGCGTCTGATTGCCGACGACCTGCTCGCGCTCCTTGATCGCGCCGATGCGGCGAATGTCGAGGCGGACGGAAGCGTAAAACTTGAGGGCGTTGCCGCCCGATGTCGTCTCGGGCGAGCCGTACATGACCCCGATCTTCATGCGGATCTGATTGATGAAGATCACCATGGTGTTGGAGCGCGAGATCGAGGCGGTGAGTTTGCGTAGCGCCTGACTTATCAGCCGAGCCTGCAATCCCGGCTGCGATTCGCCCATTTCGCCCTCGATCTCGGCCCTTGGCGTTAACGCCGCGACCGAGTTGATGACCAGCACGTCGACCGCGCCCGAGCGTACGAGGGTGTCGGTGATTTCGAGCGCCTGCTCGCCCGTGTCGGGTTGGGAAATCAAGAGGTCATTGAGGTTGACGCCGAGCTTGCGCGCATAGACGGGATCGAGCGCGTGTTCGGCGTCGACAAAGGCGCAAACGCCGCCCTTCTTCTGCGCTTCCGCGATCACATGCAGCGTTAGCGTCGTCTTGCCAGAGGATTTAGGCCCGTAGATCTCGATCACCCGCCCGCGCGGCAGGCCGCCGACGCCGAGCGCGATGTCGAGCCCGAGCGACCCCGTCGGCACCGTCTCAATCTCCACCGCCTTCTGATTCTTGCCCAGGCGCATGATCGAGCCCTTGCCGAACGCCCGTTCGATCTGCGACAGGGCGGCGTCGAGCGCCTTGGTCTTGTCCACGCTGGTTCCTTCCACGAGCCGAAGATTGGTTTGAGTCATAACCATTATCCTTCTCTCACGGGCAGCGTCCGATCCGCAATCGCGGTTTTGCAGCCCCAGTGAAGACACTATGTGCATGGTTTGTTCTCCTACGCAAGTTCTTTTTTCGTTCCCCTCGGGGATATCGCTAAAGCAGGGGTCAGCAACATTCTGGGCACCCCCTCAGTCGTGATCAAAAGGTTAAATGGGTGTTCCATCCTACGCCAGATCAAAGAACTTAAATCCGAATACGCCACCATTAACGCGAATGTCCTTCGCCGTGTCGTCCAAATCCATGGCGCTATTCCAGTCGCCTTCGATGCCAAGAAACCTCTGCGCCGCACCCTCTTGCCAGGCTGGCTGATCATTGGGGGTCTACCATCCACGCCATCATATGAACCGGACGCCGGACCCGATACGCCGGAGCAATTCGCCGTCGAACCGGATCAACTGGAAGATGCCATTGCCTGAATACCTGCCTCGCCATTTTAAATGCGCTCGAAAGCGTTTCTTTGCGTTCATGTATCAATCTCTTGCATTGCGTTTCAAAGCGTTCTGATACACGTCTGAGCGCGTTTATAGCGTGCTTGCGAAGCACGCGGGCCCCGCGCTCGATTTGCTCGACTGCGCTCATGCTTGCACGGCGCTGGACTCACACGGCCCGCATGACGCGAGGGAAATGGGCCCATAGTCTCACGGAGAATATGTTTAACGCCCATGTTCTGGACGTCACAGAGCCTTGTGCTGCCCAGTCCACTTACAGCAGCAAATAAGTCCGATAATCCCAACAGTATTTCGGATAGATCCAACAGGAATGTTCGCCCTCTGTTCATAGGACGATGATAGCACAGGCAAGCCAATAAGTCATGTGGAAACAGCATTGCTTAAAGGGGTGGTGTCGAAGGGGATGGTGGATTACTTTACAGAAACCGTAGTTCTGGAATAAAGGGGGATAAGCAGCAATATTCCGCATGGGAAAATTCCGGGGAAAACCTGGATTACCGACCCTTATCCACAATACGCAATCAGATCAGGGCGGCGGTCTTGGCGCTTCCTCTAATTCGGGTCAGCGTCGAGAATGCTGAGCACAGGGCATGCTGGAGTAATGTTGGCCGCGCATCGCCCAACCGTTTCGGACAGCACTGCCTCCAGCCTGGCGAGATCTGCAAGCTTCGCGCGGACGTTGGCAAGGTGCCGGCTCGCAATCTCCCGCACCTCCGCGCATGAGGCGCGGCCTGACCCGTCCAAATCCAATAGGGCGCGGATTTCGTCGAGGCTGAAACCCAAATCCCTTGCCCGCCGGATGAACCCGAGCGTTCGCCGGTGGCTCTGGCTGTAAACGCGCCGGCCTCCTGCGGTGCGCGGCGGAGCGGCGAGCATTTTGACCCGCTCATAGTAGCGGATGGTTTCGATATGGACGCCCGTCTGCTGCGACAATACGCCAATGGAAAGCGACGCTCCTCGCTTATTTGTGATCGGCTGCATCGCAAAATCTCCTTGCTCCTGTAGTCGCTACAGGATGCAGGATATCCAGACGGCAAGCAATGGGCGCGCATACATGGGCGAAACGAGACAACTCACCGCCCCGGCGGCAATGATCGATGCGGAAGCGGGGCGCGCGCAGAAGCTTGTCGCGGCAGGCGGCATTCTGGCGGCGATTGCGGCGTCCTCGTGCTGCATCGTGCCGCTTCTGCTGTTCAGCCTTGGTGTCAGCGGCGCGTGGATCGGCAATTTGACTCGGCTCGCGCCGTATCAGCCGATTTTCGTCGCTATGACGCTTGCCTGTCTCGGCTATGGCTACTGGCTGGTTTGGCGCGCGCGCCGTGCGGCCTGCGATGAAGACGCGGCCTGCTCCCGGCCACTACCCAACAGAGTTGTCACCATCGCGCTCGTTGCCGCGACGCTCCTTGTGATGGCGGCTGTTGCTTTCGACTTCCTAGCCCCACTGATCCTCACGTAACGACAGGAGAAGATCACCCATGACAAAGCTGCTGTTCGGCGCCGCTTCGGCGTTTCTTCTGTTCAATACAGCGTCCTTCGCCGCCGAAAAGACGGTGACGCTTGCGGTTGAAAACATGACCTGCTCGGCCTGCCCGCACATTGTGAAGGGGAGTCTCGCCGCGGTTCCCGGCGTCAGCGAAGTGCTGATCTCTTTCAAGGACAAGACCGCGACGGTCACTTATGACGATGCCAAGGCGGCGGTCCCCCTGCTCGTTCGCGCCACAACGGACGCGGGATACCCCTCCGCGCCGAAGAGCTGACGACGCTTGTGTTCCCATTAAAACCGATCTCGACGCTCACCTGTCCTGTCTGCGGACGTCAAGCATCCGAAACAATGCCTACTGTCTCCTGCCAATATTTCTACGAATGTAACGGATGCAAGACCCTGTTGAAGCCGAAGGCGGGCGATTGCTGCGTATTCTGTTCTTATGGCGACGTGCCATGTCCGCCGATTTAAGAAGCGCGGTCGGTCGGTCCGAGGGCGTCCTGCTGCCCATAGAGAGCTTGATTCGTCAAAGCCGCTCCTCCGTTTTGTGAACCGTTCATTACGGTGTCTCCGCGAACTGCACGCGGCCAAAGCCATGGACGCAGGGCGACCGCCGCGAGCGTTCCGGCGAGTTGGGCAACGATGAAAGCGGCGACGCCGGAAGGCGCGATCCCCGCGAATGTGTCGGAGAGCGAGCGGGCGATTGTCACCGCTGGATTCGCAAATGACGTTGATGCCGTGAACCAATAGGCCGCCGTGATGTAGAGACCGACCGCATAGGCCACGGTCGCCGGCGCGCGCGCAACGCAGCCAAAGATTGTCAACAGCAGCCCGAACGTCGCCACGCCTTCCGAAAACCACTGCGCCGAGCCGCTGCGCACATGCCTCGAAAGCTGCCACATCGGCAGATCGAACATCAGATGCGCAGCCCAAACGCCGACAATCGCGCCAACAAGTTGCACGGCGACGTAGCCGCCGAGGTCTCGCCACGACAGTTCGCGCCGCAGCGCGAAAGCGAGGCTTACGGCGGGGTTCAAGTGCGCGCCGGAGACGGGGCCGAAGATCAGGATCAGAACGACGAGAATCGCGCCTGTCGGAAGCGTATTGCCAAGCAACGCGAGGGCAACATTGCCGCTCGCGAGGTTCGCTCCCATAATGCCTGAGCCGACGACGGTTGCGAGCAGAAAGCCGGTTCCGAGGCCCTCAGCAAGCAGCCGACGCCCCAACGGTTCGGCGGCGCTCACACGCTCTGGGACGCGTGCGTTGCGCCGTCCATATGCCCGATGTCGTGCAGCCGGTTAGTCAGTGCCATCGTGTCGAGACTGGCAAGCGGCAACGCGACAAAGCACGCGATGCGCTTGCGGATATAGCGAAACGCGGCGTTGAAAGCGCGTTCCTTTTCAACGTCAGAACCTTCGACGCCGGCGGGGTCTTCAATCCCCCAATGCGCTGTCATCGGGTGCCCCGGCCATACGGGGCAGGTTTCACCGGCAGCGTCGTCGCAGACCGTGAAAACGAAATCCATTTTCGGCGCGTCAGGCGGCGCGAATTCATCCCAACTCTTGGAGCGAAAGCCGTCCGTCGGATAGTCGAATGCACGAAGCACCTTGAGCGCGAAAGGGTTGACCTTCCCCTTTGGATGGCTTCCTGCGGAAAACGCGCGGAAGCGGCCCGTGCCGTCTTTGCGCAGGATGCTTTCGGCGAGTACCGACCGCGCACTATTTCCGGTGCAAAGAAATAGGACGTTGAAAACGCGATTGGTCATGGGCCTAAACCTTCGCGGGGCAGCAGGGGTTGAGGTCGTCGATCAGTGGCGCGCAAATGTCGGGACGACCGCCACAGCAATCCTTGAGAAGAAACAGTGTGACTTCGCGGAACCGCTCTAAGTCGGCGCGATAGATGATCGAGCGGCTTTCGCGCTCACCCCTGACAAGACCGGCACGCGCCAGAATAGCCAGATGCGTGGACATCGTGTTTTGAGGAATCGTGACCAGGCGTGCTAGCTCACCGGCGGCTATTCCGTCAGGCTCTCGGTTCACCAGCAGCCGGAAGGTATCCAGTCGCGTTGTTTGGGCGAGCGCCGACAAGGCGGCGATGGCTGCAACACTGTCCATATATCGAGAATAATAGATATATGAGGCGATTGCAATCGAAGGACGAGCCGCCTGGTCCGAGGCCGCTCCCTTCTGCCGCTGCGCCCCCATGTTGCAACCAGACGGTTGCCTCCCTATGCTCGACACTATGACGCTTAGATGACAGGGGACGGTCCTGAGAGTGTCTCTGAAACAAGCCATCGAAATTCACGCCAAGGCGCTCAAATATCGATTTGGTCGCCACGCACCGGAGCGGGCGCGGGAGAGGGCGCGTCACTGTTCCGCATCAAAGGATGACGAGGGACACCGCGTCTGGTTGGAAGTTGCTCAAGTCGCCGAGTTGCTCCTTCGCGCAGGGGAACGGGAACAACAGGCGTAACATCGCCGCCCAGTATTCCTCAACCATACTGTTCAACATGTTGATAGATGGATGTAACTTAGTAACGTTGTAACGTTCGGAAAACGAGGTATGATGAGGGGAAGGGGAAAATGGGACACAGACACACAGACACACCAATTCAGTTACAATAAATTCCGTTACAGCGTTACTAAGTTACAAGATTTCCTGTTAGGAATACCTTTTCCACATTTCTTCAAAGTCTTCCCTAAACCAGCATCGTTGGGGCTGGCCGCCTTTATGCCTGTAAGGCCTGCTTCGTATCTGGAAGTCGGATAGTACAATTCCGATTACGCGTTTGGTTATTTTCTGCTCAACATAGTCAACCTCATAGTCGCCATCCTCATCCTCTTGTAAGTTATGGTAGAGAGCGTCCGCGGTAATTATGTCAACATTGAGCCGGTCGAACACTCTCTCGGTGTCACGAGTATTGATTCTTCGATATCTGGCGTATTGCTCTCATTGAGAAATTCTAGGGCGACTGCTCTACCAATGTCACCTTGATCAAAATAATCGGCGATTGCTATTAGAGGACGCCATTTATCTGCTTCACGTCCGATCAGTTGAATTGGCATTTGCGGATTGGGGTTTAGGGCTGCCTGCGCGCCCCAACTATAAAATTGGGGTGCATAATATTGGTCTGATGGTTTGAAAGGCTGCATCTGTTTATTAGAGCGGCGGAGTTGTATCACTAGGGATCGACTTATAAGACTGGCGGGCAGTTTACCAATTCCCGCCATCACAACCGGACCATAGACATTGTAGGATATGACGTTCCCTTCCGAATTGGTCCGATCTACGCTTCCGCCTACCCCATGCCCAGCGTTGAGAATTGCTCTCATATTCTTAACGACGGACATATTGTCTACCTCGTCAATAAGCAATGTGTGGCTATTAGCTAAGCGAAACGTGGATGCCACAGTTGGATCAATCATTCGCCTAGGATTCCATACCATTGCGTTGAGGATATCTAGGACTGTGGTCTTACCACAGTTGGGTACTGGATTCAAGATCGATAGTCTCGGGGACTTGCTGTATTGATTGTAGATATGGGTGTGAAAAGCCCACAAAGAGAGTCCTACTAAATAATGGGATTTAGCATCCATATGCTTAGCGAAAATACTAACCACTTGAACAGTGGATTTGGATCGCTACTCCTTTTCATATTGGGATTGATTGGTAATAGTGGCATGCCTATTCCTGGAGTAGCACGCGAGTACATTACTAATGTTACAAAGTTCCAGCGTTATTCGTACTAGTACGCTATTTGGCTCCGCTCAAGAAAAAACGTATCTCGACCCTAAATAAAAGCTCGTAATATTGCCACATCTATCAACAGGATACTTGACTGGTAGACTGTTGATAGGGTTCCAGCTATAGGAAGTTTACTTTTCGCCCGGTTTTGTGCGAGTTGGACACTCTCCCCCAGCTGATTGGAATAATACTCCGGTCTGGGGACTTGTGATGTGGAAAACAGGAAGAAAATGCCTAATTCACCCTCGACCCGCTACACCTATGTGACCACATGGTATACCTTTTTGATCAAATTATATTACAACATGGAGCTATGTGAGACAGATCAAGCCCATGTGTGCGATAGTATATAGCATGAGTACAGGCTAATTTAGCCTTGATCTAAAAGGATGGAAGATCATGGCAAGCATTACCATCGACGCCGCCCAATTACAGACGCTCCTCGATACCGTTAAATCTCAGAATGAGGCCCTGGAACGTCTTCAACGTTCCCAGGACGAGCGGATTCGCGAAGACGCTGCCCGCGCGGAGTCGCGTCATCGTCAGCGTTCTCTCAGCATTGCGGCCGACTCGGAGGAGCGAAATCGGGGTCGCGCTTTCCAATCTGAATGGGATGCCGCCTACGAGAATCTTGGCCGTATTGCCCCCGCCATGAGAGAGGGCGAAACGTCAGAAGCTTATCGGCTCCGTCTCGCAAAGGGAGTCCAGAATTGCTCCGCTGATCATAAGGACCTTGACCTCGATACCGTTCTCTTCCGCCAGCCGGCGTCTTTCCGCGAAACGATCCTGAGCCAAATCCGCCAAGACGCGCTGAAACCGACCGCCCGACATGTCGAGATTGGGGATGAGGAAATTCGGCCGTTCAAGCGCAGGGATGAAAACGGGCGTGAAATCACCGAGTTCGCCTCTCGGAACGGATACACGTTCATCCACCAGATCGCAGCGCAAACGTCACCCCGTCGCATCGTTCGCCGAATGTATGGGGTGGATCGAGTTGGCAGCGCCAGCACGAGGCCGGTCGAGAAGCCCAGGTATGGTGGCCGTATGCCCCTTCACAACGGCCTACCGCGCAGCGCCTAAGGGGGCCCCAAGCTTCTCTGGCTCATGGGGATTGTCGTGCGGGTTAACTCCTTTGACGCACTAAAGACACCGCCTCTTCTGGCATTAAAGGAGGGGTGTCACATCCTTATGGTCGGAGAAACGGGCGCTCACCCTTTACGCCTGGGGCTGAGCGTCCAACCTGCGTGCTGCTTCCTTCCGGCGCGCATCAAGGCCGTCAGTGGTTCGGGGGTTCATCCTCATCCTTCGAATCGCTGGCGGTCTTTTTCTTGTGAGGCATAGGTCATGTTTCGCCTTATGCGCCTCTCCTCGATCTCCGACCACTCGCTCGGTCGAGATTTGGTCCAACCGATCATTGAGGATGCGAGGGCCGGTGAATCGCCTATGTCGCTCGCAAACAGCGATCCTGAGTCAGTCCCCAATTCGTGAACAAAGCAAGAAATGCTATGCCCATCACCCGCGATCCTCCAATATTTCCACCGGGACACCAGCAAGGTCGCTTTCCCCTTCCTGGCATGATCAAGCTAGACCCGTTGTGCTTGCCCCCCAATGCGGAACCGCTCGACTTTTTGTTGGCGGTGATGAGGGACGAAACGCAGCCCGTTTGGAGGAGGATCGAGGCGGCAAAGGAAGCTGCACCCTACCGCCATATCAAGATCAATGCCCCGTTCTTTAGAACCTTGTCCAAAGCCCAATTGGACCAGATCAAAAACGCCCTGGTTGTCGACCAAAAAAGGTCCTAATCCTCATGACGCTGGGGGTGAGATACTGGCGACATTCCAGTTGGGCTCCGATCAGCGAGCAGCGGTGTGCATTAGCTCGCCTGCGCCGCAAGCTATCGTCCCTTAGGGTAGCGGCTTAGTCTTGCCCCGTCCCCGAAACGCCTCGTTAGAAGGCCCGCTTGGCGCGCCCCTCGGTGTACATTTGTTGACTGCGGCTTGACTAATTTTTAAATTGTTGGATGGTTTACACCGTTACTTAGTCGTTTGAAGGAAAATGGGAGGGAGATCGATGGCATCACGCCACGCCGCTATTTTTGCCAGTAGCGTACTGGGTTTGTGGCTTTATTCCACCTCATCCGACGCTGCTGTCACGCACACAACCGCGAACCTCAACTTGAGGTCAGGCCCCTCGACAAGCCACAAGGTGAAGGCAGTCATTCCCGCTGGCGCTGCAATAGACATCCACAGCTGCGGTCACACGTGGTGCTACATGGGGTGGGCAGGACACGAGGGGTACGTCCACTCGGACTATCTCGTGCACCATGTCACAGTCGTGGTCGCGCCCCTTGTCCATGAAGTGCATGTCCACGAACATCACGTGCATCATCACGAGTTGTCCTAAGCGCGGCGATCAGAGGGGGGTTGAATTGGTTCCGACGCAACTCTGCTGGTTCCTCCTGCCCCTACCGGCTTTGCTCAATGAGCATCCTGCTTGAAATGGTCGGCCGGGGCTGGGCAAATTTTCTTGCGCGGCCGAATGGCTCTCTGGGTTTGCGGTTCTAGGTCCAGCCGACGATGGCGAGCTTGTTAGCCCTGCGTGCCGGCATTCAGGATGCGAGGCAGGGGCGGCAGGGCTATCTGTGGGCGATATTGACGCGCCCAGAGAGGCGTCTGCAATTGCTCCACGAAGCCTGGCGGGGAGCGATGACTCCGTTCCTATTGGCGATCGCTCTCGATTGCATCTATCAGCTCATGACAGTCCGGTTTGTCTACCCGTTGGAGCTGCTGTTCACGGCGACCTTGCTGGCGCTCGTCCCATATGCCTTATTGCGAGGACCGTTCAATCGCCTTGCGCGCTTGTTCTTGCCGGCTGCCCGGGCGCCACCCCCGGTCGAACCAACCCAAAACAACACATTCATTCGCTGAGGAAACACACCAAGGAAGGGCCAACACAATGTCGAGCGAACCCAAGACACAGGACTGGTCGAAGCCCGCCGCGATGGCGATCCCAAAGGGAGGATATTTCCAGGACAAGGTGGAACAGGGGCGCTACGGGCCCATCTTTCCCAAGACCCCGGCCGGCTACGGCTTCTCTGTCATGGCGAAGATCATTCCAGGCCGGGAAGAAGTCTTCTACAAATACGCCAAAACCATCGAGGAAACGATCGCCGCGCAGCCCGACGCCCTGGCCGTTTTGCAGCTGCATTACCTGCGCTGGGTGCTATTCCCCATCCAGGGGGACACCTACTTCATGTATCAGGGCATTTTCGACACCGACTTCGATAAATATACCGAAGACGCGGTGAAAATATTCAGCGCCACCGGCCTGCGAACGGTGTTCGAGAATCTCCAGGATTTTCCAATGGACTGGCAGACCAATCCCGCCGCCTTCATCAAGTTTGCCCGCGATCATCAATGCCCGAGCTTCCTTGAATATGCGGAATATCCCTATGTAAGCGCCACGGAAATCAAGAAGGCTCTCAAGGTGAAGGCCGCGTTCTCGACCATGCTCGACCAGATGCAGTGATCCACGGCCTGGAGGATGACCCGTGTCTGACAAACCCCCGAGAGAAATCCAGACCCTTATCGACAATCACATCAACGCTTTCAACAACCAGAATATCGAGCTTTTTCGCGACGTTTTTGGGGATACCGCCATCATCATTGATGGCATCCCGCCGTATCGCTGGTTGAACCCGAATGCTCCAGCCAATTGGCTTGCTGACGTGGAGAAGTGGCGTGAGGACTTTGGCGTCTCGTCCGAGCACCTATCTTACGAAATGGGGTTCTGGAATGTGGAAGGCTCCAATGCGTATGCGGTCATAGCGGGAACCCTCAACGTAACTATTAATGGCCAAACCGTCGCACGGAGCGGAACCCTCGCATACACATTTTCAAAGCACGGCGAGGAGTGGAAGGTCGACGCGCAGGCGTGGGGGCGCACGTCGTAAAGCGTGTCAGCCCGAACGACGGACAAGGAACGTTGCGATGCTCGAATTCGACGACATTCAGCACTTCCTGCTGACGCGCGCCCCGGCGCTCACCGCCCGTTACGAATTTCTGTCGTTCCGCGACGGCGCCGGCGGCCGCGCCTGGGTGTCGGCGATCAAGGACACGATT
>CAVZJI010000036.1:0-69830 GCA_963775405.1 uncultured Alphaproteobacteria bacterium | reverse complement strand
CCCTTCCGACATTCGTTCCGCCCATGCGCGCATCCGCGGCCACATCCGCCGCACCCCGATTCTCGAGGCGGCCTCGCCGATCGCAGGCGCGCCGCCGCTTTCGCTGAAGCTCGAATGCCTGCAGGCGAGCGGCTCGTTCAAGGCGCGCGGCGCCTTCCACAATCTCCTGACCCGACCGGCGCCTGCGTCAGGCTGCGCCACCGCGTCGGGTGGCAACCACGGCGCCGCCGTCGCCTACGCCGCCCAAAAGCTCGGGATCCGAGCGCGCGTCTTCGTGCCGGAAATCGCAACTCCGGCCAAGGTCGCGAAGATCAAGGCTTATGGAGCCGAGGCGATGATTGGCGGCGCGGCCTATGCCGAGGCGCAGCAGCGCTGCGACGCTTATGTCGCCGAGAGCGGCGCGTTGTCGATCCATCCTTACGACGCCGTCGAGACGATTGCGGGTCAAGGCACGGTGGGACTGGAATGGGAGGAGGACCTCGAACGACTCGGGCTCAAGAAGCTCGACACGGTCCTCGTCGCGGTTGGCGGCGGCGGGCTCATTTCCGGCGTGGCCGCCTGGTTTCAAGGCCGGGTCAAGGTCGTCGGCGTGGAGCCGGAAAGTTCGTGCGCGCTTTTCGCTGCGCTGGCGGCGAACGAACCGGTCGACGTATCGGTCAAATCGCTGGCCGCCGATTCGCTCGGCGCAAAGCGGGTCGGCAAACTCAATTTCGAGATCGCAAAGAAATTCGTGGACAGTGTGGTCCTGATCAAGGACACGGCGATCGTTGAGGCCCAGCGCCGGCTCTGGGCGGACCTTTCGGTCATCGCGGAGCCGGGCGGGGCGGCGGCCTTCGCGGCCATCGCGAGCGGCGCCTATCAGCCTGAATCTGACGAAAGGGTCGGCGTTCTGGTGTGCGGCGCCAACGCTGATCTGGCGGCGTTTGCATAGAATTGGGTTTGCCCGTGACGGGCGCCGCAAACCCACTGGACAGCCGTTGCGATGCGGAAGAGCCCGGACTATTGTCCGGCCCGCTTTCCGCCAGGCTCACCCCGCCTCGCGGCGCGTTGGGGCGTAGCCAAGTGGTAAGGCAGCGGATTTTGATTCCGCCATCCGGAGGTTCGAATCCTCCCGCCCCAGCCACACATTCCAGGAATTCGGAGACTTCGCGATAACCGTCGCGGAGGCCCGTATTCCGTGGGCCTTTGCGGGCGCGGAGATTGGAGACCGACAGAATGGGGTCTGTCGCGGCGGTTTTGAGCGCCCGGTCTCCAATGCGGATTTTCCAATCTCCGGAATTGCCAGGCGGCGCGGGCGAGACCGGTTTGCTTTTCTTTGAGACCGTTGCATTCGGGCGGTGACGACCGCGCGTAGTGTCGAGCGGCACGCCGACGTTTTCGCGATAGCGGCTTCGTTGCTTTGCTCGTGCCAGATGGAGGCCGGATCAGACGAGACCGAGCCGCTCTTCCTGCTCGGTCCAAGCAAGCGGAAGCTTTCGCGCGAGCCGGGTTACCGTCAAGTCGGCGGGCGCGCGGCCTTCCGCAATGGCCTCAATGACGCGAGGCGACAGATAGGCGAGCGGCGCTAGGAACCGGATGTGGCGCTCGACCAGCTTCTCGCGCCTGGCGATGGCGCCAAAGTCGAGCGCGGGGTCCTTGACGATCGTCTCGATTCCGTCCCGCGCCCGTGCGATGGCGGCCAGCAGCGAGAGGCGATGTGCCTCGTCCATCGCTCCCGACGGAGTATGCGAGATTCCCTTGCGGAGCGATGCACTCGCTGTGAAGGAGATCGAGACCGTCGGACCATGGTTCTGATCGTTCGCAGCATTCTGTAAGTTACCTGAGCGCAGGGTGATCGTTATCTGGTCTCGATGGACGACAGCCCGGCCGAGATGGCTCTTAATGATCTCGCGATCGGAAGCATCGGGGTCAGCATCGCTTTCTGCGCGGAGCCTGTTCGTGATCAGAGCCTCGACGTCGGGGGCCGAGATTTGGGCGACGGAGCCAGCTTCGCTGGCGCGTCCTTGCAACAGGGCGTGCGAGACATAGTAACGATACCGTACGCCCTTCTTGTTCGCGTGTGTCGGCGTCATCGGATTCATGCGGTCGTCGAAGATGCGGCCGGCAAGGAGCGACGGCGAGGATGACCTGACCGCCGATCGCTCCACCGCTTGTTCCTTCAGTCGGATCTGCACCGCATCAAACAGGGCCCGGTCCAGGATGGGATTATGCTGGCCGGGATGAATCTCGCAGCGATAGGCGACCTCGCCGATATAGAAGCGGTTCTTCAGAAGATGGGCGAGCGGGCCAACACGATAGCAAAGGGCGGCGATCACGCGCCCGTTCGCCAATCGTCGCGGTTTCGGTTTGAGACCCTCTCCATTGAGCGAGGCCGCCAGCGCACTGATCGAGCCCAGGCGCAGGTAGCTCTCGAAGATCGTGCGGACGAGCTCCGCCTCCTCCGATACGATCTCGAGCCTCTTGTCGACGCTGCGATATCCAAGCGGCACGGGACCCCCGACCCAGATACCCTTGCGCTTGGAGGCGGCTATCTTGTCGCGCACGCGCTCGCCAATCACCTCCCGCTCGAACTGGGCGAAGGACAGAAGCACATTCAGGGTCAGCCTTCCCATGCTCGAAGTCGTGTTGAATGACTGGGTCACCGAGACGAACGACACGTCATGTTCGTCGAAAGCTTCCACGAGCTTTGCGAAGTCGGCGAGGGAGCGGGTGAGACGGTCGACCTTGTAGACAACGACGATGTCGATCTGGCGAGCCCTGACCTTATCCAGCAAGCCTTGCAAGGCAGGACGATCCAGCGAAGCGCCGGACAGGCCGCCGTCGTCGAACCGGTCCCGAACCAGTACCCAGTTCTCATGCGCCTGGCTCTTGATATAGGCCTCACACGCCTCCCTCTGGGCGTCGAGCGAGTTGAAGGCCAGATCCAGATTGTGCTCGGTCGACTTGCGCGTGTAGATCGCGCAGCGTTGGCGTTTGGGAGCGACAGTCTTCACGGGCCGCCGCCCGCGTCGCCGGATGCTGCTGCCCGCATGCTGGAGCGGCGACCGGAACGACCGGAGGCCTTCCGAGGCGAAGACGGCTGGAGCTCGAGGTCAAGAAAAGCCCGACTGGTGGTCGGGTCCTCCGCCTGATTGGATATCTTCCTTGATCTAAGCCCGAAGAACCGGGGGCCGTTCCAAATGGTGCCGGTGATTGTCTTGGCGATGCTCGAGAGGCTGTCATGGGTTTTTCCCTGCCAGCGGAACCCGCCCGGAACGACCAGCACCTCGTGAACGACGCCCTGATGCTCGCGGATGAGAACGGAGCCAACCTTGACCTGCCGCGGCGGTTCTGCGCCCGGCTTGATGAGAGAGCGGAGCATCCGGTCCGTCGAAGCGCTCAGACCGCCGAAAGTCTGTTCCTGCAGCCGATGGCAGAAGGCCCGCGCCAGGAGATCCTTCGAGAAGGCGGCTGGCGGATCGGACGTAAACCTCTCCCGCCAGCAAGCTCGCAGCTGCCCAATGTTCCTCTCGCCGATACGCGCGAGCGCAGCGTCGAGAGGCTCAGCCGGTGCGGAGGCCGGCTGAGTGGCAGGGGAACTACTGAGAGCCATTGTCAGGCGATCGCAACGCGGCGCACCCGGTCAACGCAATATTGAATTATGCCTATGCCGCGCTTGAAAGCGAAATTCGTATCAAGGCCATCGCCGAGGGGTACGATCCGACAATTGGGATTATGCATGAAGGCAGGGACGGATCGTCGAAATTCATATTCGACTTAATGGAGCCCGAGCGGCCGATGGTCGACCGCGCTGTCTTGGACTTTATCAAAGGCCAGGCTTGGGATCGGTTCGATCCCCTCGGTAGACCGTGGCCCAATGACCGCAATTTGCGCACAGCAGACGGCTCGTGAAGCGGACGTTGCGGATCGCGGCCGTGGACGTCACGGTTGAGCGAGAAGCGGAAACAGACACAGGGTCTGCTCCAGGAGGGACAGCGGTCGCCCTCGAAGTGGGCGGACCTTCAGATGAGCGGACATTTGAGCTTGAGGACGTTCACTGGTATCGCGGGTCTTTGCAATTGTTCCCCGCGGCGAACTCAGGTGGTACCCGCTCCTTGCCCCAGATCTTGTTGCCAGCGCGGCGCGGGTGTTCGCAGAAATGGCGATTGCGTTCATCAAAGTAGCTATCGATTGCGGCCTTTGCTTCGGCGACGCTCTGGTAGTTACTATTGTGGATGATCGCGCGTGCCATCCCACTAAAGATCAACTCAATAACGTTTAGGAACTGCGCCCGAGCCGGCAGCGGCGCGGTATCCACAATCGGGCGGCCGGACTCCGTCGCAGCCTTATTGTTTTCCTCGATCCGCTCGGACAGGCGCTTCGAGATGTGCCATGAGGCTGCGTCCCACGACAGGTAAAGCCTTCGCCGGTCACGGTAGCGATCGAGGAGCAAATCCATCATTCGGACCATCTCTGTTGTGTTCTTTTTGGTGCTGTAAAAGTGGGTGACCTGATTCCCCGAAAGTTCAAGGGCCGCCGTGATTATTAGGCATCCCTTGGACTTCTGCCATTGCGCCACCTGTGGGATCTCCCCGGGTGCCGCGAGAACGCGACCTGGCTTTGCTTTGACCGCGAAGGGGCCGAACTCATCGATGGAGAAAAAAGCCTCATCGGGACCAAGTCCCGACAGGATTAAACGGATATGGGCGAGCTTTTCGGCGTATTGAGAATCGTTCGAGGTCAGCACGAGCCGCGCTTTGCGCCATTTGTATCCCGCGGCCTTGGTGATCGCCCTGACAACACTCGCGCATGCGGGGCTGCCCTGTTTCGCAAGAACTGCGCGGATGTCGGCCATGGTCCAGGTCGTGCGGTTTATGCCGTGATTGTTGGGAGGCTCGTGCAGAAGCGTGAATATTGAAGCCTTTAATCCTTCGTCGTTGATTTTTAACCGGGGTTTGGCTTTCCGCGTGAAAACCTCGTTTACGCCGCCGGACTCGTAAATGCGACGGCAGCGTCGAATCGTAAGACGCGACATCCCCAAGGCGGTCGCGATCGTATGGTCGCTGATGCCACGCAGGTGAGCGAGGATGGCCATAGCCCTGTTACGAGCCGGCTTCGAACCAACGTGCAATCTGGCGATCAACTCGTTGGAGTCGCCGGGGTCGCGGTATTGACCCTCCAACTCGACCGGAGGTGTGTCGGCTCGCAAGACTTGGTTTAACCAGTCCACGTCTTGTCGCGTTTGCGCATGCCGAGAACAGAGCACCCGATGCTCACGCAAGCTCGCGACGTCCCGCCCGAAACGTTGGAGGTGGGTCGACGAAATCAAGGGCGAGCCATTAAAGGAAAGCGTCCGGAGGATATTAATTGCGTCTTTCTTTGAACTGGAGGTGATTTCTTCATAAAGACGCTCCCAAAGAATTTTGTTTGGCGATTGACGCGCACAAAGTCGATACTTCAGGTAATCGCGAACGGCACCGTAACTGGCAGAATAATTTTCCTGCCGCTTCAAATACCGATAGACTTCACTTATAGATACTTGACGGGGGACAATTGTGAATGCGCTCGAAGTCGCAATGGCATCGAGAGTTGCTGTGTGCTGCCGCAAGGCCGGGTGTTTAGGCTTCCGCGGCTTGTAGGGCTGCGGAAGCTCGTGCAGAAGCATTTTCCTGATGGTATTCCTGCTCAGACCAGTCTCCTTGGCCACTTGTCGGCGGGAGTGGCCTTTATCGAGCACTTTCCGGCGAACCATCGTCCACTGAGCAACGTCGTGACACACGGGAAGCCTCGCCAAGTCTCGCATCGAAAATGCGGCCTCGCGCCGTGACCGGTCACCAAACCCGCGGGCTCTCCTTCTACATCGCACCTGGCCTATCGCCGAAAGGCGATCAAGGGTGGTGCCCAAAACGTGGCTCACCGGCACTATCGCTATATCCCCTTGCGTCCCAACGGGGATAATGCTGGAGATGATGAATTGGACCGCTTTTGACCAACAAACCTCAAAAATTTGGGCAATCAGCTGGCGAATTTGAGGTGGCCACACGACCGCCACCGCGGGTGCCATTGACATAAGGGGCGCACTTACGCCTACTGACCACAACGCATTATCGGTGAACGGTGATTTTGGTTGGAGTTAAGAATGCTCCTCCGGCGGCTTTCAGCTCTTATTTTCCTGTTCCTGGCTTCGATTCTTCACGTTGGGCTGGTTCCCGCATTTGCTGAACAAGGTAATCCGACCCAAGCTGCGCTAGCCTGCCGCGATTTAATCGCCGATATCAATCAATTCGCCGGTTGCTGGAGCCGAGAAATGATGTCGGATCAGCAGCGCCTTGTCGCCGACTGCTTATCTCAAAGTGGGTCCTTGGGTGCGTTTGCTTTTTGTGCAACGCAGCATCCGCTTAATCCGCAGGACCAACGTATTGCAGAATGTGCGCTCCAATCCGGCGGGAACTTTCAAACAGCCGCGGCTTGCGCAGGCATGCAGTATCTCAGTCCGGACCAGCAGCAATTGGCAGGATGTATCTTTAGCAATGGCCTAAACGCAGTTGGAGCTGCTGTATGCGCCGGAGGTAAGAACCTTACACCGGAGCAAACCGTCGTAGCACCGTCGGAGATGGCTTTGATCCGAATTTTGCTTTCGAGCGCCGCATACGCATAATTCAACATTGCATTGACGGGATGCGCTGCATTGCGGTTACCTGCTAAATGATAAGGCGACGAGCGTTGGCCAACAGCGCGCCAATTATCAGGAATTGGTCTGCGGCTCGTCCCACGCCATTTGATCAGCAACCCTACCCAGCTCCGAAAATACGTCGCGGCACAATTGGCCTCTAGAGTGCGCAACTCAGGTACGGTCTCGGGTGAATTTTCCTCAAGACGGGACAACCCGGCGTAGGTGACTTCATCGCTCGCTCCCATTTATCGGAGCGCGGAATTGATTTTTCGAGCGTTAAAATGCTCGCCTCTATTTTCCGAGAAATCATCGAGCGGCAAAATTCATTTCTTTGCTGAGGATTTTCGCGGGTTTCCAATTGCCAGCGCACTCGAAATGGATTGGCCGAATATCCGGTCGCGCCCGCGACGCAAACGATATCGCCCTTCCAATCAATTCGAATAAGGCTGATTTTCTGCTCGCCGAGCCAAGATAAAACATCAAAGGAAATGCTGCCGCTGCCGTCCAATAAAATGATGCGCTCAGGGAGTACAACGTCGCCGCGGAAATATCGGATTATTTCGCGATGCTGCGGATAGTGGGTAAATCCGTTTTTGATCGTCAGAGCGCCATTTTCAACGCGCAGCGATACGCCGTGCCCTGCCAGAATAATCGCGGGCGGGGGTTTCGCTCGCTTGGTGCGGCGGACGGAGGCTTTTTCCGCCCGAGCTTGCCACATATTCGAGCGCGTCGCCCAGTGGGTGTCGTCGATATCTAAGTCCACGCCTCTGCTCGCAGTCGGGCACGCAAAAACACGCGAAAATCAATTTACCAGGACTATTCGAAATATGCGCTAAATTTTAGGGCAACGTATTGACTTGCGATCGCCGAAATTGCCGAAATGGTCTGAACGAATCAGGCTACCCGGCGAAGGGGGGCAAAATAATTCCCGCCAAGCTCATTCTCCTGAAGAATGCGCCTTGGGCGTTTGCGCCGCAACGCCTAAAGAACGAACGGTTTCGTGCCGCGGAACGCGCTGACGAAGCAGCGAAGTCCGCAAAATGGAGATCGAAACCCACCTCGGAAAATGCCGCCGAAACTTTCAAAATACTCGCCGAAGGCTTCGGAGAAATAATTGAGGACGTTAAAATCAGGTCCGCACCCGAGCTGGCGATGCGGGGGCATCTCCTAAAGAAATTGCGAGAAGGAAAATTGGAGGCGTGCGGCGTTCAATCTGCCCCCAAGCAGATGCGCGAACTTGAAGTTCTCCCCCGACATTTCTTCATAGGCGCAAAAATCAATTGGGACGGAAACAAGGTCACGAATTTCGGCGTGACTTACGGCGTCGTGCTGGTTCGGCGACGCTCATCTGTGACTTCCCATGCATCGATTCAAAAGACGTTGAACGTCACAGCTGACGCGTCAAGGAGTGCCCTGGCAAAACCTGCAGGCCGCGACACTGCCGACGTCAACACCCCCCCGCTGACGCTCAAACTCGTGCCCTTACACCACCCCCGGACCACGAGAGCGCCGAAACGCAGCGTCGAAAACCAGGTCCTCTATCGGGAAGGGCGGCGGTGATCGATGCATACAATCAATTATTGCAAAAAGGTGCTTTGAGAGAGGGAATGACGCTGAAGGAAATTTATAAAAAACTGCATTCAGAGCTGAAGCAAAATTCGAAGAGGTTTCCGAACGAGCGTGGCCTCTCATATCCTTCCATCGTTCGCCATCTGAGTCCGCTTTTACGCTCAAGTTCTCAAGTTAACCTGATAACTTGAGTCTCAACATGATAACTTGATTCAGTGACTCGATAACGCACGCGCGCCACGTTCGCTCCGCACCCGCCTCCGAGGTTTTCGGCGGGTCGGAAGCGAATAGCGATGGCCCGAATACGCAATCACCAAGCCGAATACCGCCGCCGCCTTGAGCGCGGGCGCGCTCGCGGCCTGACGAGGTCACAAGCCAGAGGTCATGCGCGGGCTCAGGAGGCGCGCCTCAAGACCAAACCCGTCAAGACTGACCCGCGGCTTGAAAAGGCGCTGAGAGAGTTTCGCCGAAACAACAATCAGGTTGCCGCGGCGAAAGAGGCTGGCGTCTCCACCGAGCGGTTCCGTCGCTTCCTACGCGAGCAGAAGCTCGCTGAGCGCAAGGGCCGCGTCTGGGAAATCACCGACGCGCGACCGCGCCTTATGACGACCCTGACAACTCGGGGCGCGATGGACCTGATCCTTCCCGGCTTCGATACCGCCTCGCTGGTGGGTCAACACAACGCCGCGGTGAAGTCCTTTCTGGACACCAATGACGCCTCCCGCTTGCGCCGCTTCGATGGCCTCACCGTCAAGGACACTTCGCGCCGAACGCACGTCCTGGAAACCAGACCAAACGTCATTCGCCGCCTCGATGCGAGCGGTGAAACGTTCGAGCAAATCTATCGCATCGTTCAATAGGAGAACTGAAATGGACGACAAGGAATTGAAGCGCGAGGCGAGGCTGCAGAGGATGTACGAACGCCTAGGCGTCGAACATCCTCGGTGCATCGAGTGCGGGCTGGATGACGTGCGGTGCCTTGAGGCTCACCACATCGCCGGCCGCACGTTTGACGACGCTACGCTGATCGTCTGCCGCAACCATCATCGCATCTTGAGCGATGACCAGAAAGATCATCCTCAGCCGATCGGCGACGAGCCGACTTTGCATGAGCGGGCCGGCCACTTTCTGAAAGGGCTCGCCGATCTCTTCGCCCTGCTCGTCGCCAAACTGCATGAATACGGCGACGCGCTGATCGAGTTTGCCAAACGTCACGCCGAATTAACGACTGGAGACCACCAATGAACACCCATAGCAATTTATCCGATATCGCGTCGCAAGCGACGGATAACCTAGCGATCTCGCTTCGCGCCTTCGTGACGGACCTTAACGCTAAGCCCTGCGGCTCAAGTGATTGGAGACCGCCGCCGGCGTCCAAATGGACGCTCATCTTCGACACGGAGACGACAACAGACCCCTCGCAGCGGCTTCGCTTTGGCTGCTACCAGCTCCGAAAGGGTGAGGTACTCGATGAAGCGGGCTTGTTCTTTGATCCCGACGTGCTCTCCGAAGATGAGCGATGCACCTTGGAAGCTTTCGTCGCCGCACACCGTCTCAAATGCATGACGCACACCGCCTTCGTTGAAGACGTCTTCTTCCGGAGGGGTTACGAGTTACGAGCGACGATCGTCGGCTTCAATCTCCCATTCGACATCTCGCGGCTCGCGCTCGGCTGGGTTCCAGCGCGTGGAAAGATGCGCGGCGGCTTCAGTTTCAAAATGTCGGAGAGGTGGTGGCGCCCTCACGTGCAAATCAAACATTTGTCGGGCCGCGCCGCCTTCATTCAGTTCACAAGCCCGACTAAACGAAACGACAATCCTCGCGATCGGCGAGAAGGCCGGAAGGTTATCCGTCGTGGTTCCTTCGTAGACGTCAGAACCCTCGCGGGCGCGCTGCTGAGCCAACCGTTTTCCCTCGACGGGTTGGCGCGGCACCTTAAAACCGCGACGCAAAAGGCAAAGACCGAGGAACACGGCGGGGTCCTCACCGATGAGTATCTCGGCTACGCCGTCACTGACGTGCAAGCGACCTGGGAATGTCATCTGGCGCTATCTGAGCGGTTCCGCGAGCACGACCTTGGGCTCACACGCTTGAGCCAAGTTTTCAGCGAGGCGAGCCTCGGCAAGGCCTACCTGAGGCAAATGGGCATTAAACCGTGGCGAGAGCTTCAACCCAACTTCCCAAACGCCTTGCTCGGCGCAATCATGAGTTCCTATTTCGGCGGACGGGCGGAAGTGCATTTGCGCCGGGAGGTGCGGCAGGTCCTCTATTGCGACTTCCTGTCAATGTACCCAACCGTATGCACGCTGATGGGACTTTGGCACTTCGTCATCGCAAAGGAGGTCCGATGGCGAGACTCGACGGAGGAGGCTATCCAATTCCTCAATGAGGTGACCCTTGCCGACCTACGGAACCCGTCGACATGGCCGCGCCTCACCACTCTTGTTCAGATCGCGCCGGATGATGACGTGGTGCCCGTGCGCGCCCCGTAATGGGTGAGCAACAGGCGACGATCGGCGTCAATTATCTCCACAGCGGCGAGCCGCTTTGGTTCACCATAGCGGACTGTATTGCGTCCAAGATCCTGACTGGCAAAATGCCAAGGGTCCTCAGGGCGGTCAGCTTCGAGCCCGGCGCACAGCAGGATGGCCTGACACCCATCCGCATTGCCGGCGACTCAGACTACGAGGTTGATCCGGTGACAGATGATTTCTATCGCCGTCTCATTGATCTTCGAAGCTCGACAAAGACGAAGATGACGAGCGCAGGTCACGATGAGCGGGAGGAGCTCGACGCGCTGCAGCTCGCCCTCAAGATTCTCGCTAACGCGACCAGTTACGGCATTTTCGTGGAATTGATCGTCGAGGAGGCCAATCGCAAACAGAGTTTCGCTTGCTTTGGTGGCGAGGATGAAGGCTTCCCGCTTGGTTCCGCAAACGCTTCAAAACCTGGGAAAGTCGAGATCGACGGTGGTGAAGAACCGCCCGCGCGAACCAGCGCGGATGCAGCTGCGCGCGATGGCGATGGCCAGATGCGTCTTGCCTGTGCCGGTTCCCCCGACGAGGACGACGTTGCGCTGCTGGGCGATGAAGCCGCCGCCGGCCAGATCGCGTACGAGAGCCTCATTGATCGGCGTTTCTTTGAAGGCGAAGTCGTCGACGTCCTTAGCCAGCGGCAGTTTGGCGACGGTGAGCTGATATTTGATTGAGCGCGCTTGCTTCTCTGAGATCTCGGCCTTCAGGAGATCGCCGACGAAGCGCTGAGGCTCGTGCTTGCGTTTGAGCGCGGTGGCCAACGTCTCGTCGTAGGCGCTCCTCATCCCGTAGAGCTTGAGGCCGCTCATCATGTCGAGGACTTCGGTTCGTTCCATGGGTTAGGAGTTCCTGAGTTGATCGTAGCGGGCGCAGTCGGCGATCGGTGCGTGGCGGAGTCGCAAAGCGTCAGGGGTCAGGATTGTCGCCGCTGGCCCCGGATCGCGCTGACGCGCGAGGATGTTGATGACGACGTCGGCCGAATGGACGCCCTCGGACAGCGCCTCAAGGCAGGCGGCTTCCACCGCCGGCAGCCCGTCGCTCAGCACCGCGGCGAGGATTTTGACCATCTGACGGTCGCCGTCGTCGGACCCGGTCAGCTTGCGCCGCACCCGCTCCAGCGCCGTTGGCAACACCCAGTCCTTGAACGGCGCGCCGTTGCGCAGAGCGCCCGGCTTGCGAGCCAGAACCGGCACGTAATGCCACGGATCGTATACGGTTGCGCCGCGCCCATAGCGGCGTGGATGTTCCGCCACGATGCGCCCGTCCTGGCGGATCACGACGCGCTCGGCGTAGGCGTGAATGTCGACGGGGCGGCCGACCGCGCTGGCGCTCACCGAGTATTTGTTGTTGTCGAACCGGACGAGACACGTCTTCGACACCGAGGCCGGAAGGGCATGGAACCCGTCGAAGCGGCCGCGATAAGGAATGAGCTTGGGCCGCTCCTCCTCGAACACCTCCCAGATCGTCTGGTCGGGCCGCTCGGGATGGCCGTGCGCCTTGGTCCAGGCAATGCATTTGTCCATGAGCCAGGCATTCAGTTCGTCGTAAGACTTGAACCTCAGCCGCGGCGTGAAGAAGCGCTCGCGCACGAGCCCGACCTGGTTCTCGACTTGACCCTTCTCCCAACCGGACGCCGGCGTGCAAGCAACCGGTTCGACAAGGTGATGAGAGCACATCTGCAGGAAGCGGCGATTGTATTGGCGATCCTTACCGACGAAGATCGTCTCCACCGCGGTCTTCATGTTGTCGTAGACGCCGCGCCCACAGGCGCCTTTGAAGAAGGCGAACGCCCGTTCGTGGGCGTCAAACACCATCTCCTGGGTCTCGCGCGGATAGACGCGCACGAACATCATGCGACTGTGGCAGAGGCGGAGATGCGCGACCTTTACGATCGTCGTCACCCCGTCCATCACAACGATCTCGTGGCTCCAGTCGAATTGATAAGCCTCGCCCGGCGCGAACGTCAGCGGCACAAAGGCATCCGCCGTCGCGCTCGCATTCATCTTTGCCCAGCTTCGCGCATAACGGCGGATGGCGTCATAGCCGCCGTCGTATCCGAGCGCCCGGAACTCCTCGAAAATCCGGATCAAGGTCAATCGCTCTCGCGCCGGCGCTTCGACATTCGCCGCCAACAGCCGATCGAGTTGCTCCTTCCATCTTCCGAGTTTCGGGCGCGGCTGCACCTGACGCTCATAAGAAAACGACGTCTCGTCGGAGCGCAGGACCTTACGAACCGTGTTGCGGGATAGCCTCAGGTCGCGTGCGATCTCCTTGATCGACTTGCCGTGAATGAAGTGCTCACGCCGTATTCGACCGATCGTCTCCACAACCAGCATCCCCCACCGCCCGCTTCATGCCAAAGCAGGCAGTCGAACAAATCAAAAATTGGGGGGTCAATTTTGGACGCCGATCCCCCGCCTCAGGGGGTCACTTTTCCACGCCGGATCACAGGGTCTGTGACGTGGCATCGCCTCCAGCGACCGGGCAATGAATATAGCGATCGTTCGTCTCAGCCGCGTTTTGGGCACCACCTTCCGACGCATGATTTGAATGGAGTCGTGGCAGGAAATTACGTCTTGCCGCCTTCGACCGATCAATTTTTGCCGACATCCACTTTCGGTCGGATCTGGCCAAGTCCGATCTGTTTCGCCAACGAAGACCGCAGCGCCGCATAATTCGGCGCAACCATGGGATAGCTATCGGGAAGACCCCATTTCGTCCGGTACTGGTCTGGGGTCATCCTTAAATTGGTCAGATGGCGCTTCAAGGTTTTCAATCTCTTGCCATCATCGAGGCAAATGAGAAAGGCAGGTGTAATGGATTTCCGAATCGGTACTGCCGGCACGAGAGCCTCAGTTTCGGAGCCAGCTTCCGCAGCACTAAGTTTCGAGAGAACCCCATAAACCGACTCGATTAAAGCAGGCAGACCTATTGGAGCGACAGAGTTACGCGAAACGTAAGCCGCTACGATATTGGCTGACAGAGAGATTTTATCTAATGAAGCAGTGTCAGAACTTGCCATTTGCTTTCCCCCAAATTGAGCAATTGTAATGATCTTAACGTATGCGAACTGCATCTCCATCGGCGCGAGGCTATTTTCAACGGCGGTTCGTTAGTTGGTTCCATTATGCACCGTCCACGCCAAAAAAAACCATAGCTGCCCGACAGGGGATTTCTGAGATTTTAAATAATGGATAAGTTGCAGTTCAAGGTATTTAATTAGCAATAATTAGATGGCTCCAATATTTACTAATTGTCAATTTAATTCGACTTTGAATTGGGACCGTAAACGAACGGCACAAACCAGCGCCGCACTAGAGTGGAAGGCCCTAGCGCCGCTGCCGGGCGGAAGGCGTCCAATAGTGGAGAAGTTTGCATCGATTTCGCCCCCAACTGTGGTGTGGGTTAAACTTTCAAATGGGCGCTGCTACCGCCGCGAGCCCGTATGCCGGCCCCGGTCGTCGGCTGGTGATGGGTCAATTCGGACTCTAGCGGTGATTTGGCACACTTCTGCGCATTGCGAAGCGCGTGCCTAACTTGGTCGCGTGCTGCCGCTTGGCGCGTTCCGCCGTCTTCAGCTTTGGAGCGTTTTCAGAAGGGCGTCGATCTCGATTGTCCCAACAGTCGAGAATGTGTCTGACACGGCGTACGGCACGACGATCCGGGGCCCCTGGCGCATCGCTCCACATGTATAGACGACGTTGGGCACATACCCCTCGCGTTCGGACGGCTCGGGGCGAACCAGCGGCTCTGAGGACCGTCCGAGTACCTTGGATGGATCGGACAGATCGAGAAGCACCGCGCCGATGGCGTATTTGCGAACGGGGCCAACACCATGGATGAGCAGAAGCCAGCCCTCGTCCAACTCGATCGGAGCGCCACAGGTTCCGATCTGGACGAACTCCCAGGGAAACTTTGGCTCGAGGATGGGCGTGCCGCCGTTCCAGGAAAAGAGGTCGGCTGAGTAGATCAGGTAGAGATTCTCGTTGTCCTGTCGCCCGATCATCGCGTAGCGGCCGTCGATCTTGCGTGGGAAAAGGCCCATTCCCTTGTTGTTCGCAGCAGCGCCTCTTAGCGGCGTCATTCGAAAGGACCGGAAGTCAGTGGTTTCGATGAGCTCGGAGCGAATCGCACCACCGCTATAGGCGGTGTAGGTAGCGTAATAGGTGCGCCGGCCTTCGTCTTCGAACGCCAGAAACCGCGCATCCTCGATCCCGTTCGCCTGGGCCAGCGTGATCGGGAAAATCACTCTCTCGCTGATGTCGTCGACGTCCACGAAGTGGACGTCGACAATGTCTCCGTTCGGACCGGCAACCCGCCTCACCACCTGCGGCACGGACGCGAGGCGCGTCGTCGGATCGATGGTCACGCTTCCGTCCGAAGCGATCGAGCCCGCCCGGAAGGTGAGCGAGCTGATGTGGCCCTCTCCGACGGCCCGGACGCTCAGGACGAACCGGCACCCTCCCGCAGGCGCTCCGGCCTGATCGGGATGCAATACGATGCTCGGGTTGAAGAGGGCTGACGCCTCGAAGGAATATTCGTGCATAAAGTAGGCGCCGACCAGCTGGCGCTGAGCGCGCGTGAAGCCGGCATGGTTCGTGAGGGCGCTTTCCATTTCACCCGCGCGCGCTTCGAACTTGGCGAGCAGGTTGCGGTGCCGGCCTTCGAAATTCTGCAGTACGTCGTCGAGAAGGCTTGCGGTCGTGTCGGCATCCATCGCGAGCACCCGGCCTACGATGTGGTCGGCGCGCTTCCAGTCGGTCGGGTTCAGCTCCCGGGGCTCGCTCGCCAGCCGGAACGGTCGAACCACGACCCGGGACGGATCCGGTCGCAGATAGAGCGGCTGACGGTTGAAGAAGGTGGAAGCTGACATTGCTTGGGCTTCGACAGCGAATGTCGTCATACGCCCTGCGCCTGGACCGTTGACGACGCTCGTCGGCGATCCGTCATGCGGGCCATCTGCCGCATCTCGGCGAGGCTGAGCAGATACGAAACGACAGACTCGCCGCCGCGGTTCTCGTTCGGGCGGTCGCGGTGGAGCCCATCGCGACAACTTCCGGTCTCGACGTCGACAAGCGGCAACGACAGATCGTTGCGGCCGGTGAACCACGCAAAAGCGCGCGCCGCGTCTGTTCGCCATTCGGCTCCGCCGTCGGCGCGCCAGGCTGCGAGGCATGCTGAGATTGCCGCCGCCGCTTCGAGCGGCTGCTGATCGAAGGCCGCGGGCGCCATGCGGTGCCGCCCGAACGTTTCGGAGCCGACGGGCCGGAAAAACCCGGCTGGCGCCGTCTGCACGGTCATCAGCCACCGAAGAGTGCGCAGCCCCGCTTCGACCTGCGCGAGTTCACCCGTCGCCATTCCGGTGACAATGAGCGCCTGAGACAGCCGCGCATTGTCATAGGCAAGACCAGTCTCGAACCACACCCAGTCTGGCGTCTCGACCGATCCAAGCATGGACATCAGTCTTCCCGATAGATCCCGCCGGGACCGCCTTGCGTCCTCGTCGAATCGGGTCCCGGGCGCAGTACGCCTCCAGTCCCAAGAGCGCGAAGGCCCAGGCGCGTGGCGAGGTAAATTCCTCAACAGCAGGCAACGAATCCCGGAACAAGCCGGCGGCCCAGTCCCGACGCGACGGACTCACGTCCGAGCGGGAGCACTCTCCAAGCGCCCAGAGGGTGCGACCATGGCTATCCTCTGAACCGACATCCTCCAGCCAGCGCCGGTCGAAACTCAAGAAGTTTCGGAAACGCTTCTCATCCTTGTTCCACGAATTTTGGATAAACGACGCGAAACGGCTCGTGAGCGCATCGTCCAGCTGTTCTTCGCCGGGCGCGCCAAGAGCGCACGCGACGAGCAGCGCGCGTGCGTTGTCGTCCACGCAATAGCCATGCGCCCGGTCCGGCACGCAGTGCACGGCATGCTGGAAAAGACCGGTATCGTCGCACATCGAAAGGAAGTGTTGCGTCCGCAGGTCCGGCGGCGTGAATTTCCCGCGCTGCGGAACGCCAGAGTCGTGCAGCTTCAGGACCGTGGGCTTCCTCTCCCCGCCACGGGCGTGGTCGAACGCGGTGGAGTAGCGCTGCGCCGCGCGGTCCCAAGTCATTGACCGGCTGCTGGCAAAGGCCCGCCTTCGCATGGCGTTGCGCTTTTCATCATCCGTGAGGAGCCCAGCAACCTCTATCCCAATGGCCTGCGCGTCGGCGAAGGGCACGAGGATTCCCCGGCCATCCGCCAGAAGCTCGGCTGCATGCTCATACGGCGTCGAGACGACCGCCTTGCCGGAGCCAAAACTATAAGCCAGCGTGCCAGACGTCATTTGGGTCTGGTTCAAATAGGGCGTGACGTAAACATCGCACATCGAGATGAAGCTGACCAGCGTAGTCTGGTCAACGAACTGATCACGGAAGGCGACATGGTCGTGTACGCCGAGCCCGCGCGCCCGCGAGACAAGGCTCTCGCGATACGCCTCGCCCTTCTCCCGCACGAGGTTCGGATGCGTCGCGCCCAGCACGACATACACGGCGTCTGGCCGGCTAGCGGAGGATCGCCGGCATCGCGTCGATGACATATTCGATCCCCTTGTTTGGGGAAAGCAGGCCAAAGGTGAGGATGACCGCTCGGCCTTCAAAGCCAAGGAGCGCCTTTGCCTCATCCGGCTCGGCGAACGCGATGTCGGGGATGCCGTGCGGAATCACGTCGATCTTCTTGGCAGGGACGTTGTAGACCTTTTGCAGGACGTCGCGTTCTTTCTCGGACATGACCACCAGCCCGGAGGAGACGTCTACGATCCGGCCTGTCACCGCCCTTTGAGCGCGCGAGGGTTGCGACAAGACGGTGTGCAGCGTCGTGACCACCGGCATGGTCAGCCGATTAAGAAGCGTCAGGACGTGCTCGCCGGCTTCGCCGCCGAAGATTCCGAATTCGTGCTGGAGCGAGACCACATCGTACCGGCCGCGGTTCAGAACATCTGCCGCGTGGGCATAGTCCTCGATCTTATCTTCCTCAATCTCTAGGCGGACCCCTGGCGGATAGTCGTAGGCGTGGCCGTTGTCGGTCATCGCGACGATGCAGGTTTCGACGCCCGGGTGCAGAGATGCGACGGCGCTGCGTAGATGCGTCGTAAAGGTCGCGATGCCGCAACGGCGCGGTAAGGAGTTTCCGACGAAGGCAATCCGCTGGAATTGGGTCATGCACATACCTCCGGGGCTTTGGGGAGCGGACCCTGCAACATCGTCGAAAGCATCGTAGCCGGAGCCGCGGCGACTTCGGGGATGGTGGGGCTGACGTGCGCCGACCACGCGAAGCATCGCCATGTCGGGCTGCTCCGCCTCGTAGGCGATAAGGGCCTGCATACCGGCGGCTCCGGCCTGCAAAGTCGTCGCCTCCTGCTCGAGATAGACGGCTTCGCCTGGAAAGGTTTGCATCAGTCCGACGCGGGCATGGCCGGCCAGGACGAGCAGCCAACTTTCGTTACGCGCGTGGACCGACCACTCTGAGTGCGGCGCGGCATCGATCTTTTCAAGGATGAAGTGGGAGGAGATGACAAGGAGCGTCCGTCCTGGCCCCAGAGTCCTTGGGAGGGGACCAGGCGGCGCCGGGCCGGCATCAGCGACCGCGACGGCCAGTTCAGCCTGCAGGCCCCTCGATCGTCCGTAATCAAAGAGACGGTAGGTCGTGTCGCTGCGTTGTTGGATCTCGGCGATCACCAGGCCAGCCCCGATGGCGTGGATGGACCCAGCCGGAACATCAATGACATCGCCGGATGAAACACCCCGCCAGGCGATCCGTGCGGCGATCGATCCGTCGGCAATTGCCTGGCGCAATTGTCCCAACGTCAAGCGACGGTCGAGTCCAAGCGCGACGCGAGCGCCGGATTCCGCGGACATAACGTACCACGCCTCGGACTTGCCGCGCGCCTCGCCGATCGAGTGGGCGAAGGCGTCCCCCGGATGCACCTGAATGGACAGCGGTTCACACGTGAACAGCAGTTTCAGGAGCAAAGAGGGTTCGTTGGCCGCGGGATCGGCGCGTTCGTACCATATTTCGCCGATCCTGCCGTGCGTTGCGTCGGCCTCGCTCCACGGCCGGAGATCGGTGCGCCCCCAAGGCTTTTCGACGGTTCGCATCGAGGCATGTTCGATTGTCATGCGCGTCTCCTCGTTCGCGGCGCCCGAAGCGGGACGACACGTCGGCTTTCCTGGGAAACTCCACGCATGACGTCGCGCGCTGCACGTGTACTCAGCGGCGCCAATGGGACGGCCTACGGGCAGGATGCTGCTGATGTCGACATCAGCGAACGGGCTGATCGCAAATTCGACGGGACTGACCGCGACCAGAGGCTCCTAGCCTTGTTCACACCAATCGATAGTGGCTCATATAGGTACGAATATCTGAAATAAAAAGAGGGAATGATTTCGTTTATTGATAATCAAAAGATTTTCCGTGGCAAGATGCGTCGAAATAAAAATTATTCCGCACCTCATATTTTTCAGACACCGACCCTTGCTATGACTTGTGTAACTGCTGCCGCCTCAGTGAATAATGAATACCCAGGGCGCCTCTTTCGTCCTGGATTCCAACTTGACGCCCCTGTTACGCGTCACCGCGCTCCACAAGGAGCGGCGATGATTCCCACGGGCGTTGTCACGTCGTCTGCGGCTTGGTAGCCGAAGGGCATGACGAAAATCAGCTATTCCGGATATCGGTTCCCACCGGAGATCATTCACCAGGCGATCTGGCTCTATCTCCGGTTCACCGTCAGCTTTCGCGACGTCGAGGACTTGCTCGCCGAGCGTGGAATTGTAATTTCGTACGAGACAGTCCGACGCTGGGTGAATCATTTCGGGCCGATCATTGCAGCGGAATTGCGCAAGCGCCGTCCCAAGCCGCACGCGGTCTGGCATCTTGACGAGGTCTATCTGAAAATCGATGGGCGCATGGTCTATCTATGGCGCGCAGTCGACGCCGAGGGCGAGGTTCTGGATGTGCTGGTCCAGTCCAAGCGCGACAAGCGCGCCGCGTTGAAACTGATGCGCAAGCTTCTAAGGAAATACGCCGTCGTTCCCGAGCGAATCGTGACGGAGGATTTGCGGTCTTACAGCGCGGCGGCCCGCGATCTTGGCATCGGCCACCTGCATGACCGCGGGCGATGGAAGAACAATCGGGCCGAGAATTCGCATCAGCCGACCCGACGGCGGGAGCGCAAGATGCAACGCTTCAAGAGCGCGGGCTCAGCCCAGAAGTTCCTCTCAACCCACGCCGCCGTCTACAACACTTTCAACGTCCAACGCCATCTCACGTCAGCTCAAACACACCGCGTGCTACGCGCCGCGGCGATGACCACATGGCGCGAGGCCGCCGCGGCGGCTTAAAAATCCGTAAGACGTAGACCTCTCGTGGCCTTCGCGCGGCAATGTGACAGCGCCACCCGGAAAATCGAGGCGAGCATTATCACCCTCGAAAAATCAATTCCGCGCTCCGATAGATGGGACGGGCAATGAGATCGGCTTATGCCGCGTTGTCCCGCCTCGAAGAAAATCCGCCGGAGACCATTATCGAATTGCGCGCGTTAGAGGCAAATTGCGCCGCCTCCTATTTTCGCAGTTGGGTCGGCATGGCGATTAAATGGCGCGGCACAAGCCGCAGGCCAATCCCAGACAATTGGCATTTCATTGGGCAGCGTTCGTCGCCCTATCATTTGGCCGGCAATCGCAACGCGGCGCACCCGGTCAACGCAATATTGAATTATGCTTATGCTGCGCTGGAAAGCGAAATTCGTATCAAGGCCATCGCCGAGGGGTATGATCCGACAATTGGGATTATGCATGAAGGCAGGGACGGATCGTCGAAATTCATATTCGACTTAATGGAGCCCGAGCGGCCGATGGTCGACCGCGCTGTCTTGGACTTTATCAAAGGCCATGTTTTCGATCCGGCCGACTTTGTCATCCGCGTTGACGGCGTTTGCCGGCTGAATCCAGAAATGGCGCGCATGGTCGTGGCGAAGGTTTCCGCATAAAACTCTTCGATACCGACCGGCTGGAGTCGACGTTAAGCAGACATCGCGGGTTGCGGGGATGGATGTCGCAGTTGGGCGGCGAAGCTGCCGGTCGCGGCGGATTCTTTTGCGCGATTTGTCCGGTCCAGGTGAGCGCAGCCGGCCTCGGCCGCCATGCCTACGCCGCGCGCCCGCAACGGATCATCGGACCGCTTCCTTGGCGCGCTCTTCGTCGCAGATTTTCAGGTGCTGGAGCTTCGGGACGTCGGCAAGCTTCTCGCGGGGAACGCACATCGGCGCGCCGGCCTTTTGCAGGGCGGCGACGAGTTGGTCGGCCTCCTGTTGGCGAGAATAGGAGAGATAGAAACTCAGGTACGTCTCGACCGGGATCTCGGGATATTTTTGCTTCCATTCCGCGATGGTCGCTGCGGCGTCGTCGGCGGCTCCAGCCTCGCCTTGCGCGGCCGCGCGGAAGACGATGGACTCCAACTGGTGTCCCCCCTGCCACGGGTCATAACGCTTTGTCGCCTCGATCGACTCTCGGTACCGTTTGGTAAAAAAATAGTTATGGAAGCAGAACACTGAATACCATGGCGGCGGCGCGGAATTGAGACGGTACGCCTTGTCGCATTGCGCGGCGCCTTGTTCGGGCTTGCCCAAACTCCACATGACCCCGGCGGTAAGCAACATGGTGTCGGCCGAACTCGGATTGAGCTCCAGCGCCCGCTCCACTTCAGCCGCGCCCTGCGCGAAGTCGCCCCACCAAATCAACTTGTCTCCGAGAGCGACGTGGCCTTCTGCATCGTAAGGATCGATCTCGATCGCCTTCCGAGCCAACCGTTCAAACTCGTTCGCCGCCTCGTCTAAGTCCCCGTGCGTGGATATAGCGTAATTGAATATCGCCCAACCTTTTTTAACATAAGCGAAAGCGAATTGGGGATCCTTGGCGGTCGCCGCGTCAAACAACTTGATGGATTCGGCGAAACCTTCCTCGCCCCCTTTATTGAAATTGGCCATGCCGAGCGCGAAGAGGTCATAGCCCTCCAGGTCGGAGGGCCCTTTGCGTCTCGCCGCCGCGGCTGCGAGATTCGTCAGCAGGCCCCGGCCCCCGAGCGTGGAGATGACGCCGTCGGCGACTTCGTTCTGCACCGCGAAGATATCGCTGCTGGGGCGATCCCATCGGTTCGACCACAGGCTCGCGCCTGTGGCGCCATCCTGGAGCAGCGCGCTGACGCGAAATTGATCGCCCTCGCGCTGGATCGCGCCCGTCAGGACATAACGAACATTCAAATCCCTGGCGATCCGCCGCACGTCGGCGCCTCTGCTCCCATAAGCCTCAGTCGTGGAACTGCCGATGACATCGAGGTTGCGCACGCGCGAAAAGTCGATCGAGATGTCGTTGGCGATGCCCCGAGCGAGGCGATCGGTCGCCGTGTCGCCTCCCGCGACCTCGAACGGCATGACGGCGATGGATGGGACCGACGAGAGCGCGGAGCGGTGCGAATACCACCAGCTTCCGCCGACGACCATCAGCGCAGCGAGAGCGGCCGCGATCACCGGACGGGCGCGCTTGACATATCGGGGAAGCGCGCGACTCCAGCCCGGAGCGGACCCATCGAGCCGCACCGCGTAGGTTCGCACGGAACGGTTGATGTTCTTCACCTGCTGCTCGCCGGTGAAGTCGAGCGGCAATCCGAGCTTGCCCTGCAGTTGGTCGTAGGCTGTGCCGGAAATCAGAGATTTCCCCCGGCTTGCAAATCTGCTCCAGCCGCGCCGCGACGTTGACGCCGTCGCCGAGCAGGTCGTCGCCCTCGACCACAACGTCGCCGAGATTGATCCCGATGCGGAAGACGAGGCGCTTTTCCGGCGCGGTTCCTTGCTGGCGTTCCGGCACGCTCTTCTGCATCGCGACCGCGAAGGTGACCGCATCGACGACCGAGCCGAATTCGGCGATGAAGCCGTCGCCCATCGTCTTGACGATCCGCCCGCTATTCTCGGCAAGAAGCGGATCGATCGTCGTGGCTCGAACGTCCTTTAGAGAGGCGAGGGTGGAACTTTCGTCGGCTTCGATCTTGCCCGAATACCCCACCACATCGGCGGCGAGTAGGGCGGCGAGCCTCCGCACCGTACGTTCCATGGCCCTCTCCCGTGTGAACGCGCCTTTCCTTGCGGAGAACTGCACAAACCCCTTCTCAAAGGGCGCCGCGCTGCGCTGGTCTCAGAAAAACAACGCGTGACGCGCGCTTTCGCTTCGGCGTTGCGGCGCGCAACAAGGGGAGCGGGCGCCGCCGTTGATACGCGACAGGACGCGAACCTCTTGTCAATGCGTACTTCTACCCATCAGCACCGCTGGATTGCGGCGGGCCGATGTAGCTGCTGGAGGGCTGGCGAGGTCTTCTAGACGGCCAACGACGAACGTCAGCAATTGGCCCGTCCTGCTCACAGCGACCGCGGCAGCTTCCGTCGCACTCCGCGCGTACCGAGTCCAACTCCGGAACGCGCGCTTCGGGTCGGTTTAGCATGTTCGCCAAACCGTCGGCGAATGGCCGGTAGTTGCGCATTCCCGCCGAAGACAGGAGTTGGCGTGGAGCAGACATTTGCGGACCGCCGCCTCGGACGCCTCAGTTGGGCGGATTTCTGCCCTCCGACTGGGCGCACGGGAGACGCGGTGTTCAAGATCCGCTTCCATCAAACTTTGGCGCGGAGTCGCTGGGCAAACAGCGCGTCGGCGCGGGAAAAGTCCCGAAATTAACCGGCCGCTTTCTTCAAGCTCACCGGCGGCGGGTCGTCGGGGACGAAAAAGTCCGGCTCGAGATCAACGCCGGGGTCGATCCGATATCGGTCGAAATCCCGCACTCCGTTGGCGAACAGGAACGTGTCGTCGATCAGGAAGTTGCCGGTGAAGGTCTTCACGTCCTTGAGGAAAATCATGTGCGCCGCGTCGGCCAGAATGTCGGGCGTTCGCGAGGCGCGCATGACGGCGTCGCCGCGGAACTTCTTGATCGCCGAGGTCGCGATGGTGGTGCGCGGCCAGAGCGCGTTGACGGCGATCCGCTTGGGCCTGAGCTCGCCGGCGAGTCCGAGCACGACGAGGCTCATGCCGTATTTCGCCATCGCGTAAGCCGTGAACGGCGCGAACCACTTCTCCTTGAGGTCGAGCGGCGGCGACAGCATGAGGATATGCGGATTGGCCGCCTTCTCGAGGTAAGGCACGGCGAATTTGGACACCATGAAGGTTCCGCGCGCGTTGATCTGGTGCATCAGATCGAAGCGCTTCATGTCTGTCGCCTGCGAGTTGGTGAGCGAAATGGCGCTCGCGTTGTTGACCACGATGTCGAGGCCGCCGAAGGTCGCAACGGTCCTTTCGAGCGCCTCGCGCACCTGCCCCTCGTCACGCACGTCGACGACGAGCGGCAGCGCCTTGCCGCCAGCTTTCTCGATTTCTTCCGCGGCCGAGTAGATCGTGCCCGGTAGCTTGGGATTGGGCTCAGCGGTCTTGGCGGCGATCGCGACGTTGGCGCCATCGCGTGCGCACCTAAGCCCGATCGCGAGCCCGATGCCGCGCGAGGCGCCGGTTATAAACAGGGTCTTGCCGGAAAGCGTGTCGGCCATCGGTCATCCTCCGGCGCGCGGGGCGCTCATCCTTGCCTCCGGCCGGTGGGGGTGTCTAGAGCATTTTCCTGTCTGATTGAATTGCAGGGGATTCCCGAATTGGCTTGGTTCTGATTCATGCTTCTGGCCGGCGAAGGAGGCTGGCGTGCATGGCCAGATCCTTATCGGTTGACCTTCGCAGGCGTGTCGTTGGCGCGATTGAGGGGGGATTGTCGTGTCGGGCGGCGGCCGAGCGGTTTGGCGTCAGCGCCTCAAGCGCGATCCGGTGGCGGGCCATGGAACGGCGCGAGGGCGATCTGGCGCCCAAGCGCCAGGGCGGCGACCGCCATTCGCAACGGATCGAGGCGCATGCCGGGCTGGCGCGGCGTCGCCGTCGCCCCGATTGCGGCGGCCACATCGGCGAGCAGACCAGCCTCGGCGTTGGAAGCTCAGAGTGAACCTGAGATAGAGTCATACGGCGTGACGGATAACGTCAGGTGGGAATTGATGGCGGGAATAGGAGATCGGCTTCATGACCGATTTTACCCCCGGTTCGATCACCGGTGGCGGGTTAACGCGTCAAGGCCTCCAGGGGGCTATGGGGTGGCTAAGGCGCAACTGAACTTATCGGCGACGAGCAAGGTTGCACCAGCAGATCGAGAACATCGCCTTCGTCGTCGACCGCTCGCCAGAGCCAGAACCGTTTGCCGCTGATCGGGATAGCCATCATCGAGATGCCACTGGGCGATTGGCCGATGACGTTTGCGGCGAAGTTCCCTGGCGAACAACGGCCCGATCTTTAGCACCCATCGCCCGACCGTTTCATAGGAGACGTCCACCCCGCGCTCGGCCAGCAAATCCTCGACATCGCGGGAGCTGAGGGTGAAGCGTCAGGCGGGAATTGCTGACGAGAGAATGAGATCGTTGTGCTGCCTCGCCATCATAGCCGTGGGTCCGAAACCCGCCAAGGTTGCCGTGTTAATTCCCTTTCGCTTTCTCCTTCGCTGGCTCGGCTCGCCGATCTTCTCGACGAGGAGTTCCCGTGCGCTCTGGAGCTGGGCGATCTCGTCTTCGAGACTGGTTCGATAGCTTTTGGACCTGGCTCTTTTCGCTTTCTCGGATAGGGAGGCTATTTCGCGATCGGCCTGCTCAGCCAAATCGTAGAGACGGTCCAATTCGGCCTTATGTTCTTTTAGCAACGGGCCAATGAACATGACCTGACTTGGCGCTGTCACATTGCCGCGCGAAGGCCACGAGAGGTCTACGTCTTACGGATTCTTAAGCCGCCGCGGCGGCCTCGCGCCATGTGGTCATCGCCGCGGCGCGTAGCACGCGGTGTGTTTGAGCTGACGTGAGATGGCGTTGGACGTTGAAAGTGTTGTAGACGGCGGCGTGGGTTGAGAGGAACTTCTGGGCTGAGCCCGCGCTCTTGAAGCGTTGCATCTTGCGCTCCCGCCGTCGGGTCGGCTGATGCGAATTCTCGGCCCGATTGTTCTTCCATCGCCCGCGGTCATGCAGGTGGTCGATGCCAAGATCGCGGGCCGCCGCGCTGTAAGACCGCAAATCCTCCGTCACGATTCGCTCGGGAACGACGGCGTATTTCCTTAGAAGCTTGCGCATCAGTTTCAACGCGGCGCGCTTGTCGCGCTTGGACTGGACCAGCACATCCAGAACCTCGCCCTCGGCGTCGACTGCGCGCCATAGATAGACCATGCGCCCATCGATTTTCAGATAGACCTCGTCAAGATGCCAGACCGCGTGCGGCTTGGGACGGCGCTTGCGCAATTCCGCTGCAATGATCGGCCCGAAATGATTTACCCAGCGTCGGACTGTTTCGTACGAAATTGCAATTCCACGCTCGGCGAGCAAGTCCTCGACGTCGCGAAAGCTGACGGTGAACCGGAGATAGAGCCAGATCGCCTGGTGAATGATCTCCGGTGGGAACCGATATCCGGAATAGCTGATTTTCGTCATGCCCTTCGGCTACCAAGCCGCAGACGACGTGACAACGCCATCCTCAGCGCTGATGGCATCGTCCGCTACGTCGATCGCCACCGCGAGTTTCCGTTTGTGGCTTGTCAGCATGGCCAGCTCTCGCCGGCTCTTCCGACACCTGCGGACGAAACAGAGCTATCAGCTCACGTAGAGGTCGATGTTCGCGACTGGCTCGCTCGTCCAGCCCCCGGCTCCCTCGTTGCACAGACGCTCACCCAGCGAGGCGGATATTCGATTACGCTGCTCGCCTTCGACGCAACGGATGCGAAAGACGGGGATGATGGCTAATAGCCCCGCGCGTCGCACGGACCTTGGCTATGCGATGCGCCCTCATACCCATTGGCATCCTCTCATTCCCTGCGTTGCTCGCTCTTCTTCCCTGTTCGCCGGAACGAATTCCCTGTTCGTTTGCGTAGGGAATTTGCTCGACAAGCCATTGATATAACGAGGATAAAAAGCGTAGTTTTCAGCGCCGGAGGCCGTTTGCGAGCAATATTCCCTGTACTTTCCCTGTTTCCAGGGAGTCCTCCCTACCGAGACCGGTTCGACAGAACTGCGTCGTCAGCCATGCACTCCTGGAGCGGGGAGACTTCGTCGCAAGAGGCGAAGACCGCGTCGAAGAACGTCTGAGTGCAGAAGGCTTTGATAAAGGCCTTGAACCCCTCGATCTCCCCAGGAAGCGGGTCGTCGTGAGCGCGACGCGTCGTCGCGCGCTTTTTTACGTCAGTTTCGTCAGCCCCCCACTAAGCCAGGGACGTGCGGTGATGGAGGCTTCGGCGCTCGCTAGCCGAGTGAAAATGACGACGTGAATGAACATCAGGCACGGCACCAGGAATCCCGGAACGATCAGCCAGGGCAAGGTGGTCATGATGGCGCTCGTCGGCGGACCAGCGAAGGCCTGAAGCGGACCCGGCGCCGATAGGGCGCCAAGCGCGATCGCGTCGACGAGATCCGCGATCCCGATGACGCTCCATGCAAAAACGAGCGGCGCGACACGTCGGCCGAAGCGAATGATCGACCAGGCGAGGGGCAGCGCGGCGGCGCCGGCGAAAATGTCGCCCCAGCCCGCGCTCGGCGCGAACGGCGCCGGCAGGTCGCCGCGAGCGTAGAGAAGCACAAACAATAAGCCGGGGACTATGCGGACCGCATTCACCGCGACCAGCGCCGGCAAAGGCGCCGCCAGCATGGCCGCCCGAATTGGTCCAAAGGCGAAGAAGGCGCTGACGAGCGCCGCGACCGGCAGCGCGACCGTCAGGCCCAGAGCGGGAACGCCGAATCCGCGAACGGGATCGAGCACGCCCCCGGCGCCGATCGCGAGCACGAGCGCGAACCAGGCGGCGAGAACGCCAGCGAACACTGAGCGCCCGCGCGGCGTCTCGGCCATCACGTAAGCCAGAAAGCCGATGACGATTGCGGCGCTAGCGGTCAATCCGATTGTCGACAGAACCTCCAACATGACGCTTTCTCCTTCTCAGTGTAGATACACCTATACGCTAAATTTTTTCAGCTTTGCGCTCCTCGGGATCCCGCCCCCGCCGCCAAGGCCGCGTCCTGCGCCTTCTTCCAGAACGGAAAGGCGCGCCGCGCGGCCTCTTCGCCGGCCGGCGTGATCGCCGCCTTGCGAACGCGACGGTCCTCGCCTTCGTCGATTCGAACAAATCCGTCCCGAACGAGCAGGGCCAGGTTGCGCGTCAGCGTCGTCCGCTCGAGGCCTTGGAAGTCTGCGAGGCGGGTGGTCGGAATGGGTCCGGTCTGTATCGAGCGTCGCCAGTAGGGTGAATTGGGTGCCCCGAACGCCAGACCCTCGCATCGCCTTTTCGAAGGCGCGGGTCAGATCTCGACTGTGGCGCCGGGCGGCGGTGCAGACGCATTGCCGGGTGGCGACGAAGTCGACTTTTTCCGAGTTCATTTTCAGGTGTATATACACTATTACTTTTGGCGTCAAGGGCAAGCGCTGGCGATCCTCGTCGAGGTGGTGGCCCGATCGAAAGCGCTCGGAAGGGCGAGCATTTGTTGGATTGCAGCGCCCGAGTGGAATGCCGCGGCCGACAATTTGGCTCTCATGGCGTTAGCCGTCGAGCGCGGGAGCATAGACTTAGCGCCCCGGCGGAAAAGGCGGCGTCATGGCCGGGCTTGTCCCGGCCATCCACGGAGTTCGGCGCAACGAATGACCAAAAGCGAGTGACACTCTCGGAGAGCCGCCAGTATGTCTCGCTGTCGGTCGTCTTTGAGGCAACGCTGCGTGGATGGCCGGGACAAGCCCGGCCACGACGAAAGGCGCGGGAGGCGCAGCCGCAGGACACGGACCCGCAGAAAATCGCTGGCATGCGGCGCAATTTATTGCGAAAAAACGGAAATCGTGTTAAGGTCGCCGCGTATGAACAGCCTTGAGCCTTCGCGTTTTCAGATTTGTGGTTCGCGTCTCCTCCTTCGAACGCCAAGGGCAAAACCGAGAGGAAAAATTTTCTAGCGAAAATCCCGTGTAACCCATTGATAAGTCTCGTTTCTGACGAGAGAATCCAAGGAAATCCAAGGAAATCCAACACTTGAAATAGGGAAATTCGCAGCGAAACGGCCAAGCGCCAAGAAAACCCAAACTTACCGCCCCTGCTCCCAGCCGCCCTCGTCGCTCTCGCGCCAGTAGCCGATCATATGGCCTTCGTCCTTGAGCCGCCGCCATTCGCCCCGCGCATGAGCGAGCGCCGCCTCGTCGCGCCCGTCGAACATGAGAACGACGAGATCGAACGCCTCGTCGGCCTCGTCGGCTTCGACGCCGGAAAGCCTGACCAGCATGGTCGCGGCGTTGGGGTTCTCCAGTTCGCTGGTCAGGAAGATCGGCTGGGTCATCGGATCGCCGTCGCCGGACGCGCCATGGGGAAGAAAGCTCGCGTCGTCGTAGGTCCACAACCGCTCGTTCAGGGCGGCGACCATTTCATCGGAAGAGGCGCGCACCAGGACGCGCCGGCCTTCCTCGAGCGCACGCTCGAGCAAGCCCGGCAGCGCCTGATCGATGCGTCGCTGTTCGAGATGATAAAATCGGACCTCCGTCACTGGCCCGCGGGGCCGACGATGACGAAGGCGCGGTCGGACCCGGTCGCCATCAGCCCGAGGCTCACGCCGCCGGATTCGTGCTCTTCGGTTTTGCCGGCGACATAGACGTCGCCGCGTTCGCGCGAAGCAGCGAGATACTCGCCAGCATCCGTGCTCATGCCGTGCAGGACGCCGCGACTCTTGGTGGCGTCCCAGCCCAGCGCGGCCTTCAGGGCCGCCGCTTGAAAACGCTCGAAATTCGTGGTCGTCCGGGCGTTGGCCGGTTCGCCGATGCGCGCCTCAAAGCGCAGGAATTGATCGCCGCGACAGCTGAGGGTCGCGTCGACATCCACTTTGGTCGTGATGTCGAACACATTGGAATCGGAGCGCGTCCGGGAGACGACGACAGCGCGCCCAAATTCGACCTGCATGTCGCTCGCCTCGGCGCGCAGAGCGTTCGAAAAGGCGTCGCATCCGGCGATCGCCCACGCCGGCTCCAGCGAGGCGGTCCAGGCGGCGGCAAGCGCGAAGATCGTGGACCCAATCCGCATCCTGACCCCTTGCGGCCAATTCTCGAATCAATTCGTCAATGAGACCCTAATCTTCGTAGGAATTGGCCATGAGACGATTGAGAAGGCGCACGCCCCAGCCCGAACCCCAGGATTGATTGATGTCGGAAGGCGGCGAACCCATGGCTGTGCCCGCGACGTCGATATGCGCCCATGGCGTCTCCTTGACGAATTGCTGGATGAACTGCGCGGCGGTGATCGCGCCGCCGTGGCGACCTCCGGTATTCTTCATGTCGGCGAATTTGGAATCGATCAACTTGTCGTAGGCCGCGCCGAGCGGTAGGCGCCAGACCTTTTCGCCTGACGCCTCTCCCGCGGCGGCGAGTTGCTGGGCGAGCTCGTCATTGTTGGAGAAGAGGCCAGCCACCTCGGCGCCGAGCGCCACGATGACGGCGCCGGTCAGCGTCGCCAGGTCGATGATCGCCCGCGGGGAATAGGTCTCCTGAGTGTACCAGAGCGCATCGGCCAGAACGAGCCGGCCTTCGGCGTCCGTGTTGACGATCTCGATCGTCTGTCCCGACATGGAGGTGATGATGTCGCCCGGCCGGATCGCATCGCCGTCGGGCATGTTCTCGACCAGGCCGACAATACCGACCACGTTGACTTTCGCTTTGCGGGCGGCGAGCGCGTGCATGAGCCCGACGACGCAGGCCGCGCCGCCCATGTCGCCCTTCATGTCCTCCATGCCGGCCGAGGGCTTGATGGAGATCCCGCCGGAATCGAAACAGACCCCCTTGCCGACCACAGCAATCGGTTTCGTTCGTTTTGATCGCGACCCGTTCCAGCGCATCGCTACAAGGCGGCTTTCGCGCGCCGAACCTCGTCCGACCGCCAGCAGCGCATTCATTCCGAGTTTGCCCATCGCTTTCTCGTCAAGCGTTTCCACTTCGACGCCAAGCTTCTCCAGCGCTTTGGCGCGATCGGCAAATTCGGTGGGAAAGAGGACGTTGGGCGGCTCGTTGACCAAATTGCGCGCCAGTTCCACGCCTTCAGCGACGGCGAAGCGCTCCTGTCCGGCCACGCGCGCGGCTGCAGCATGGCTCGAGCCGATGACGAAATCGGACGTCTCGACGCCGTCCTCCGAGTCTTTCTTGCGCGTCTTGTATTTATCGAATTGGTAGCCGCGCAGGCGAAGGCCGAGGGCGAAATCGGCGGCCGCCGAGCCGTCCCACGTTCCCGACGGGGCTTCGAAGGCGACCTCGACCCGTTTCGCGCCAGTCACTTTGCCGAAGATGAAGCCGCCGAGCGTCATGAAGTCGACAGGGGCGTTGTCCTTGCCCGGGGTGACGCCGACAACCACCAGCCGAGACGCGTCGAGGCCGGCGGGCGCTAGGATGTCGAGCGCGGTGCGTTGGGCGGCGCGAAAGTTGGAGGCCTTCGCCGCGGCGCGGATGAGCGGTTCGAGATCGCCGAACTGGGCTGTCACGGTCGCGGCGGGTTTCATGTCGGCGCCCACAAAAACCACGAGCGCGCTGCCTTTGGGCGCGGACAGAGACCCGAAGGCGATCTTGACGGCTCCGCTCATAACCAACGCCTATCCTATTTTCGGATTTGAGGACTTCGGGCCAACCGACGGGCAGCGCTGGCGGCTGGCGCCGACATATCAGGGGGTTTGCCGCGCTCGTCAATAAGCCGCCGCGATTGGGCGCCATATTTCAGCCGGTGGGGGTCTCACGCTGGCGAGAAGAGCAAGTCGCCTTGCAACGACGCGACGCATCGGGCAAGCGCTGGGAGCGAACAGGCATACCCTGACGCGCGGTCGTTCACCCTTCAGATGATCCGGCGGCAATGATCAAGATTGAACGCTATCTGTTCAGGACGGCGACGGCAGCCTGTGTCTCAGGCTTGGTCGTCCTGACGGGAGTCGTCTGGGTGACGCAGGCGCTGCGCCAGATCGACCTGATCACCAGCAAAGGCCAGACCATTTTGCTGTTCCTCTGGATCACAGCGCTGGCGCTGCCGTCGCTGGTGGCGTTCATTGCGCCCGTGGCGCTCTTCGCCGGCGTTCTTTACACTCTCAACAAGCTCAATGGCGATAGCGAACTCGTTGTCATGGCCGCCTCAGGGGTGTCGCCTCTTCAGCTATTGCGTCCGATGGTCTTGTTGTCGGGAATGGTCTTCGGACTCGTGGCCTTGCTTTACATCCAGGTTTTACCTTGGAGCTTCGGGGCAATAGAGCACCTGACGACGTTCGTTCACGCCGATTTCATCGCCAATTTCGCCCGACCGGGCGCTTTCTCCCAGCTCGAATCCGGCTTCGTGTTTCACTTTCGTGAGCGCACCCCCGACGGGGGGCTTCACGGAGTTTTCATGCAAGACCAGCGTGACCCGGCCAAAGTCACGACGTATATCGCCGAGGCTGGAAAAACAGTCGATCGGGATGGAGAGAGCTTTCTTCAGCTGTCCAAGGGCGTCTTGTTCCGGCCACAGTCAGCCGGGGACTCGGCGATGGTGACTTTTGATGACTACACCATCGATCTGTCGCAGTTCATGCACGCGGTCAGCGCGATGAAGAGGCCGCGCGAGCGCACGACCGCGCAACTGATGGCGCCCGACGCCAAGGATAGGGCGGATCCGGCTTTATTTGGCCATATCCGCAGCGAACTGCTCGACCGCTTGGCGAGCCCACTCTATGCAGTCGCCGGCGGCCTCATCGCTTTTGCGGCGCTGGGAGAGGCGCGTACCACCCGCCAGGGGCGAGGGGTTGCCATCGCAGGAGCGGTTCTCGCGTTTGCCGGCGTGCGCATGCTCGGAATTGCAGCCACGACCCTCTCGGTTGGTGATCCGTCCGCCGCCGTCTTCGTATGGGCAATTCCGGTTGCGGCGTGCCTTGCCGCCTTGTTCCTAATTGTCCGGCGGCGGATTGTGGCGCTGGTGCGGCCGGCCGCAAGGACGCCGGCGTGATTGGGCGGACGCTGTCATTCTATCTCGCCGGCCGCTTTGCGCGCTCTGTGATCGCCGCTTTTATGGTGGTCTTCGTGCTCATCTACGCGGTCGATTTGGTGGAACTGCTCCGTCGCTCCGGCGATTCCCAGCGCGCGACCGGGATTCTCATGGCGGGCCTGTCGTTCCTGCGAACCCCGACGGTCGCCGAACAGGCGTTGCCGTTCGCGGTGCTGTTCGGATCGATGATCGCCTTCCTGAACTTGTCGCGCAAGATGGAGCTGGTCGTGGCGCGCTCGGCCGGGCTGTCCGTCTGGCAGTTCCTTACGCCGCCGCTCGCCGTGATCGTCCTCATCGGCGTGTTGTCGGTAACCGCCTACAACCCAGCGTCGACCTGGATGAAACAGAAATCGGACGAGATCGAGAGCAACGTGTTCGGCGGCCCCGCACTAGGCTCGTTGGGGATGTGGATTCGGCAGAAGAGCGTCGACGGCCAAGCCGTTATTCGCGCCGCCGGAAGGACCATGGGCGGCGCTCAGTTCAACGGGATCGAGGTTTTCAACTTTGACGACGAGGGCAATTTCGTCGAACGGCTGGAGGCGGCCTCAGGCGAGCTGCACGTGGGTTATTGGGTGCTCCACGACGTCGTGGTGGTGACTCCCGGTTTCGAAGCCCTCCGGGTCTCGACCTACCTCCTGGCGACCAATCTCGATCGCAGAGAGGTCGCCCAGGCGTTTGTCGCGCCCGAGACTGTGTCGTTCTGGCGGTTGCCCGGGCTCGCCGAACAGACGAGGCGCGCAGGATTGGATCCCACTGCTTACCTGCTGAAATATCAGGAACTTCTGGCGCGCCCGCTGATGCTGGCCTCGATGGTGCTGGTGGCCGCATGCTTTTCGTTAAGATTCTTCCGAATGGGCGGGATCGAATATATGGTTTCCGGTGGCGTCGCGGCGGGGTTCATGCTTTATGTGGCGACCAAAGTGGTCAGCGATCTCGGCGGAGCGGGCTTCCTCAGCGCCTCCGTGGCGGGGTGGTCGCCCGGGATCGTCGGTTGCATGTTTGGCGTGTATGTGCTGCTGCAACAAGAGGATGGTTGATGGGTTTCGCCCTCAGCTTTTCCTTTAAGTCCAATTCCCGCCGTACGCGGGCCGCGAGGATCGCACCGCCGCTCGTAATCGCGACGGTTGTGGTGTGGGCGCAATTGTTCGTCGGACCGGCCGCCGCGCAAACGCCTCCCGTCGCCGATCCGTCCACCCAAGCCAAGCCGCAGGACAAACTGGTCATCGACGCAGATCAGCTCGTCTACGACAAAGACAAGAACGCGATCTCGGCCGTAGGCTCAGTTCAGCTCTTCTATCAAGGCCGCGTGCTTCAGGCCGACCGCGTAACTTACGAACGCGCCAGCAAGCGCGTTTACGCGGAAGGCCACGCCAAGATGACGGATGAGCACGGCAACATCGTGTATGGAAGCCGGTTCGCGCTTAGCGACGATTTTCGCGACGGTTTCATCGACAGCGTTCAGGTTCTGACGACCGACAAGACGCGCTTCAGCTCGCCGCGGGTCGAGCGCTCGAACGGCGACGTGACGGTGCTGCAGAAGGGGGCTTACACCGCCTGCGAACCCTGCAAGGATCATCCGGAACGGCCGCCATTCTGGCAGGTGCGTGCGACGAAGATCATCGAGAACCAAACGACCCACACGGTCTATTACGAGGACGCGCAGCTCCAGTTCTGGGGCTTTCCCGTGTTCTACATGCCCTACTTTTCGTCGCCTGACGGGACCGTCAACAAGCAGACCGGGCTTTTGGCGCCGGCGCTCGTTTCCGGGGGCAACCTCGGCTACGGCATGAGTTTGCCCTATTTCATCAATCTTGCCCCCAATTACGACCTCACGCTCACCCCCACTTTTCTCTCGAAGCAGGGATTGTTGGGAGAGGTCGACTGGCGTCAGCGTCTGTCCAACGGCACATACAGCATTAAGGCGACTGGGATCGATCAGGAACAACCTGGGGTATTCCCGGTCTTTCCTTATGGCGCGGGGGATATGCGCCTGCGCGGTTCGATCGAAAGCAGCGGCAACTTTTTTCTCAATGACATGTGGCAGTTCGGTTGGAACGGCACATGGATGAGCGACAAATTCTTTCTCAATGACTATCGGCTGCAGGGCATCAACTTCGATAATTTCTACTTCCAGGACATCATCTCGTCGGTCTATCTGCGCGGCCAAGGAGCCCGGAGCTTCTTCGACCTCAGCGCGTACCATTTCGAAGGCACGACGGCGAACGACGACAACCGCACGCTGCCGACCGCGGTCGCGCCGGTCTTCGACTACAACCGGGTGATCAACGTTCCTGCGGACCGGACCAACGGGCTCGGAGGCGAACTGACTGTCGACGCCAACATCGCCAACATCAACCAGACCAACGCCGCGTTCCAATCGACCGGCCTGCAGACCTTCGACCAAGCCTATCATCTCTACAATGTCTGCGAGACGCAGGTCGGAACGACGGTTTTCAATACATATGTCCCGGGCAACTGCCTCTTGCGTGGCATCGCCGGCAATTACACGCGCGCGTCGGGACAGGTCTCTTGGCAGCGCGGCTACATCGATCCCATCGGCGAGGTCTGGAAGCCGTTCCTGTTCGCGCGTCTCGATGGCGAGGCGACCGAACTCAATGAGACCGGAACGATCACCTACGCCAGCGTGCTCGGCGTGAGCACGGTCGCCAATTCCAACCAGGCCGCCTTCTTTGCCGGCTCGAACCAGGGCGCTTTCGCCCGCGGCATGGCGGGCGCTGGTCTTGAGTACCGCTATCCGTTTACGTCCACGTCCTCCTGGGGGACGCAGACGATTACGCCGATCGCGCAGTTCATCGCCCGGCCCAACGAGATCATTCCGCGCATCCAGCCCAACGAAGATTCGCAGAGCCTCGTTTTCGACGACACGAACCTATTCGCCTGGAACAAGTTCTCCGGCTACGATCGGGTCGAAGGCGGCACGCGGCTCAATTACGGGCTCCAGTACGCCGCCGACTTCGCCAACGGGGGCCACGCCAACCTGGTCGCCGGGGAGTCGATCCAGGTCGCCGGGCAGAACTCCTACACTCTCTTTGATCCCACCAATACGGGGCTCGAATCCGGCTTGGACAAGAAGTACTCGAACTTCGTGTTCGGCGAGTCGCTCCAGCCATTCTCGAGCCCGATTACGTTCATGAGCAAACAGCAGTTCGACAGCTCGACGTTGCAGCTCGCGCGTTTCGACGGGATCGCCAAGGCAAACTATGGCGGCGTCACCGGCAGCGTCGATTACGCCCTCTACGCTGCCCAGCCCGCCCTTGGGTTCGAATTCCCCCGCGAAGGTCTGACCGGAAATGTCGCCTACAGTTTCCAGAACCGCTGGTCGCTCGACGGATCGCTCGTGCTCGACCTGTCGCGTCACTACTACGATACGCTGGGACAGACGACGCCGATCTTCTATCCGGTCGGCTATTCATTCGGCGTCGGCTACAAGGACGATTGCACGACCCTTACCTTCAGGTATTCATCCAATGTGAGCGCGCCTGCCATTTTCAGCGTGACCCCCGGCGGTCCCGTCATTTTGAACCCGGCGACGCGCAACCAGACACTGATGATTCAGCTCGTCCTGCGCACGCTCGGCGACGTCAGGACGAACGTCGGCCTCTGATCGTCTCGTCGTTCGGCCGGGCTAAGCCGCGCTTGGATCCTCGAGTATGACCATCGACATGCCCCCTCTGGCGATGACCATGGGCGACCCGGCAGGGATCGGCCCTGAACTGGCGCTAGCGGCCTGGCGCGACCGAACCAGCGCGCCGTTCGTGGTCTTCGCGCCGCCAGGCCTCCTGGCCGCCGCCGCCAAGCGCGCGGGAGTCGCAGCCCCGATCATCGAGACCGATCCGGCCGGGGCTAGAGCCGCGTTCTCGAACGGCCTCCCGGTCGTCCCGCTAAAAAACGCCGTCGAAGATGCACCGGGGCGGCCGAGCGCAGCCAACGCGGCGGCGACGATGGAATCGATCGAGCGCGCGGTCGAAGCGGTCCATCTAGGCCAAGCGCGCGCATTGGTGACAAACCCGATCGCCAAGGCCATTCTCTACCAGGCGGGATTCAAGCACCCCGGGCACACCGAATATCTCGGCGCGCTCGCCGAGGCTTGGGGCGCTCCGGCCTTTCCGGTGATGATGATCTGGTCGGAGACGTTGGCGGTTGTCCCGGTGACTATCCACATTCCCCTCGCCGACGTGGCCGGGGCGCTGACCGCCGACCTCATCATCAGAACCGCGCGCATCGTCGATCGCGACCTGCGCGCCCGGTTCGGCGTGAGGCGGCCCCGTTTGGCGGTCGCCGGGCTCAACCCGCACGCGGGCGAGGGCGGCGCGATGGGACGCGAGGAGATCACGGTCGTCGGGCCCGCGATCGAGGCGCTGAAGGCCGAGGGCGTCGACGTGGTCGGGCCGCTCTCCGCCGATACGTTGTTCCACGCCAAGGCGCGGGCGCGCTACGACGTGGCGCTTACGATGTATCACGACCAGGGGCTTATCCCGGTGAAGACGCTCGCCTTCGACGAGGGCGTCAATGTCACGCTCGGCCTGCCGTTCGTGCGGACGTCCCCCGATCATGGCACCGCGTTCGATATCGCGGGGAAGGGGGTCGCCAACCCCACGAGCCTCATTGCGGCGCTCAAGCTCGCCGACCGATTGACGCGATGAGCCTCGCTGCGGACGGCCTGCCACGCTTGAGCGACGTGGTCGCGGCGCACGGGCTTAACCCCCGCAAGGCGCTCGGGCAGAACTTCCTCTACGATCTCAACCTGACCCGGAAGATCGCGCGCGCTGCGGGACCGCTCGCTGGCGTCGCCGTGGTCGAGGTCGGGCCCGGCCCCGGCGGTCTCACGCGCGCGCTTCTCGCGGAGGGGGCCGAGAAGGTGATCGCAATCGAGCGCGACGCTCGCGCGCTCGGCGCGCTTGGCCAGATCGCCGCGCATTGGCCGGGACGGCTCGAGATCATCGAAGGCGACGCGCTGCGCGTCGCGCCCGAGGCGCTGATCGACAAGGCCGGGGCCATGCCGATCCGCATCGTCGCCAACCTGCCGTACAACGTCGGAACCGCGCTGTTGACGGGCTGGCTCGAGGCCGAGCCTTGGCCGCCGTTTTATGATCGCCTGACGCTCATGTTCCAGCGCGAGGTGGCGCGGCGCATCGTCGCCACGCCGGCCGAGCGGGCCGATTATGGGCGCCTAGCCGTGCTGGCTGGATGGCGAACGCAGGCGCGCATCCTGTTCGACGTGCCGCCCGCCGCCTTCGTTCCGGCGCCTAAGGTCACGTCGAGCGTGGTCGAGTTCATTCCGCGCGCGAGCCCAAGCCTATGCGACGCCGCGACGCTGTCGGCGCTGACCCAGGCCGCGTTTGGCCAGCGGCGCAAGATGCTGCGCCAGTCGCTGAAGAGCTTCGCCGCCGCGCGCGGGCTCGACCTCCCGGCCCTGCTCAGCGCCGCCGGGCTCGAACCGACGATGCGGGCCGAGGAGGTTGCCGTCGGGGGCTTCGTGGCGCTGGCGCGAGCGGCCGCCGCGTCGCTCGACCTTAAATACATTGGCGAAACGTTATATGGAGAAAAGACGGCCCAAAACCGTCCAAGCAAATCCAAGCCAAACCAAGCCCAGCCAAATTAGACCAAGCAAAATAGCTTGGTTTTATTTGGTTTTATTCGTCCGAATTGGGGCTTTTCAATGGGTTACAGAGAATCCAAATAAAAAATTCCTTTCGTGGCCTGAGGCCCCCCAAGCGAACCGTCTCACACGTGCGCTTTGTCATTACCCAAGGCGCTCACAACAGCGCCGGGTTAATCCGGCCATAGATAGAGGTATAGCATGGGTTATGTTTTTCGTAAAGAAAATGCTTGGCAAAAATTCCAGGTGTCAAATCCGGATGAAAAGCGGGTCTTTGCGGACCAGCCCGGCCATGACGGCAAAAGGGGGCTCAGAGGCGCGGCGGCAAAAGGAACCGGTAGCCACATCCCAATAGGCCGGACGCGAAGACCAGGATGCCGTTCCCTGCTTAAGCGGGGTGTCCCGAGCGGCCGCCGACGTGGATGGCCGGAACAAGCCCGGCCATGACGCATTCAAAATCTGCCCGGCGGCACTTGGCGTATTCGGAACGGCCGAACGAAAAAGGCCGCCCGAAGGCGGCCTTCCAGCGTCCAAATCTTGATCGCCTCACGCCGCCGCGCGAGCCCGCACGCCGCGACGATATCCGGCGAAGCCCAAACCTACGAAGCCCAGCACCATCATCGCCCAGGTCGACGGCTCTGGAACCGCCGCGCGGAAACCCTGAGCCCACAGAGCGTGAACCGGAGCGGTTGGATGAATTTGGTCCCAATACAAGAACTCATTCACATTCGCGCCGTCCAGCCCGCATGCCGTCGTCGCCATCGCGCTCGCCGGCGTGTTGGTGAAGCAAGGATCGGTGGTGTTCGTGAATCCGAGAGCCGCAGCATCAGCCAGAAGGCCCGCGTTATAGTCGTAAAGGTCGAAGTCGGTGAGTGTGCTGCCGGCGGTGAGCGTCGGCTCCAGGGCGCGCACCCCGGCGGCAAGCTCCGTGTTGTACAATTGGCTAAATATCGTGGCGTTCTCGGCCATCATTGCAGCCTCAGGAACCGTCGCCTGTGTGAATTCCGGGATGAGTTCAACGTTCGGAACATCTACGACCAAAAAGTGCTTGGCTCCCTCACCGGCAAGCGTAGAGATCGCCGCCAGTTCGGTGCTAACGCCGTCTCCGACGGCGGTCGCGCCGTCTTCGACTGCGCTGTCGCCAGTCCCATTCAACGCCGCATTGCGCACGTCATTGCCGCCGATCATGACGACATAGAGCGCGTCCGGGTCGGCCTGGCCCTTTACGAATCCGCTGTACGCTGCGACCTGTTCCGGCAAGTTGATTAGTGTTGGTCCGCCAATTGCAGCCAGCGCGGATGTCGCCCCGCCGACGGCGTAGTTCGTCCCCGCCGGAGCAATCGGCTGGGCCAGCCAGTCGGAGGGATTGGCGCTAAGTCCCAGGCTTTGCGCCAGCAACTGAACCGCGACCGGACCGTTGGTGAAGCTATCATGAAAGCTCGGCGGATCGGTAAATTTTACGCCTACCGCCGCGAGATTGCCATTGTCGGACAAGCTGTCGCCGAACACGTATTCAGCCGAGAAGTCAGCGGCGTTGGCTGCCGAGGCGGCGAGCAGCGCGCCTGAGCAGCAGGCGAGCGCAAAAGCCGCCCGTGGAAGAAATTTGTCAATCATCTGGACGTCTCCCCTGGTCGGTCCTTGTTTGCCGCCCGACCAATTTCCCCCGGATGATGCCGCGGGGAAGACACAAGTCAAGGCGCGAACCCTGTCGCCAGCGCATACTCACGGCGTTGTGATTGCCCTCCACCGGATGAATTCAGGCCGGCCAAAAGGCGGTGCGCGGCAAGCGTGAGCTCGACTCATCATTCAACCAGTCGGTTGACATTTGAAAAACGGCGACGTACATTCAACCACATGGTTGAACTACAGGCCGCCGAGCTAACCCATATCTTTCACGCGCTCAGCGATTCCACGCGCCGGCGCATGCTGCTTGAACTGGCCTCCGGCGAGCGAACCGTCGGCCAGCTCGCCCAACCCTTCGCCATGTCGCTCGCGGCGGCCTCGAAGCACATCAAGGTTTTGGAAGGCGCCGGACTGATCCAGCGCGAGGTGCGCGGGCGGGCGCACATGTGCCGCCTCGATCCGGGCCCGCTGGAAGGCGTCCACGAATGGCTGAGCTTCTACGAGCGCTTCTGGACCGCGCGCCTCGATGTGCTCGACCGACTCCTCCGCGAGGAGGACGAACAAAAATCCGCGACCCCCAAACCGACCCCGAAACAAGGAGACGAGAAATGAACGACCGCGCGAAAGTCGACGCCTATGGCGCGCTGTCGGAGCCGGCCACGCTGACGATCCAGCGCATGTTGCCCGGCCCGATCGAGCGCGTCTGGGCCTACCTCACCGAGAGCGACCTGCGCCGCAAGTGGCTCGCGTCTGGCGAGATGGAGATGAAGGTCGGCGCGCCGTTCGAACTTGTCTGGCGCAACAGCGAGCTCACCGACCCGCCGGGCCAGCGGCCGGAGGGTTTTGGCGAGGAGCACCGGATGGAGAGCCGGATCCTCGAGCTCGATCCGCCGCGCAAGCTTGTCTACGCCTGGGGCAAGGAAGACAGCGACGTTTCGATGACGCTCGAGCCGAGGGGCGAGAAGGTGTTGCTGACCGTCGTCCACCGCCGCCTGCCCACCCGCGGCATGATGGTCGGCGTCAGCACCGGCTGGCACGCGCATCTCGACATGCTGGCCGCCCGCCTGAGCGGCGAGGAGTCGGAACCCTTCTGGGACCGGTTCAGCCGCCTCCGGGCCGAATACGACCGGCGCATCCCGGCGTGAAGACCGGCGCTCGGACAACGCGCCTCGTCCTGAGGTGCGCGCCGCAGCGGCGCGTCTCGAAGCCGCCCTCGCCAAACAGGAGACTGCCAAATGCACAATCAAGTCGTTTCACGCGATGAATGGCTGAGCGCCCGGCTCGAGCTGCTCGACCGCGAAAAAGAGCTGACGCGGCTCAGCGACGAAGTGGCGCGGCGGCGCCAGGAGCTGCCGCGCGTGAAGGTCGACAAGGCCTACCGATTCGACACTGACGCTGGCGTGGCCTCGCTCAAGGACCTGTTCGACGGCCGCTCGCAGCTCCTCGTCTACCACTTCATGTTCGGGCCCGATTATAAGGCCGGCTGTCCGTCGTGCTCGATGATCGCCGACGGGTTCAACGGCTTCGCCGTGCATCTCGCGAACCACGACGTCGCTCTATGGGCGGTGTCGCGCGCCCCGCTTATGAAGCTGCAAGCTTACAAGCAGCGGATGGGGTGGACGTTTCCATGGGCCTCCTCGTTCGGCGACAACTTCAACTTCGATTTCAACGTCTCGATCACCGAGGAACAGCAGGGCGCGGGAGGCGTTGAATACAATTATCGGCGCGGCGACCACCCGCTGACGGCGGCGCAGGTTCCTGAGCCTGTCGCGCGGTTCGCGGCGTCTTGCGGAACCGACGGGCGGACATTCATGCGCGATCGTCCAGGCATGAGCGCCTTCGTGATCGAGGACGGAATCATCCACCACGCCTATTCCACCTATTCGCGCGGGCTCGACGGACTTTGGGGCGCCTATCAATGGCTCGACCGAGCGCCCAAGGGGCGCAACGAGCAGGGCGTTTGGTGGCGCCGCCACGACGAGTACGGCGCTGTCCCCGCACATCAATCAACTCAGCAAGCCGGAGGTTGAGCCATGCACATTCCCGCAACCGTATCGCAACAGGACTGGGACGCCGCGCGTGAGCAGCTCCTTGTGAAGGAGAAATCCGTGATGCGCGCCCATGACGCGCTCGCCGCCGAACGTCGGCGGATGCCGTGGATGGCGGTCGACAAGGCCTACGCGTTCATTGGGCCCAACGGCGAGGCGAGCTTGCTCGACTTGTTCGAGGGCCGCCGTCAGCTGATCGTCTACCGCGCCTTCTTCGAGCCAGGCGTGTTCGGCTGGCCCGACCACGCCTGTCGCGGCTGCTCCTTGGGCGCCGATCAGGTCTCCCATCTCGCTCATCTGAACGCCCGCGACACGACGCTGGTCTATGCCTCGCGCGCGCCACAGGCGGATATCGCGCGGCTCAAGGCGCGGATGGGCTGGCGGATGCCCTGGTACACCATCACCGACAGCTTCGACGCCGACTTCGGCGTGGACGAGTGGCACGGTCACAACGTCTTCTTCCGCGACGGCAATAAGATCTACCGCACCTATTTCATCAACAGCCGCGGCGACGAAACGATGGGCACGCTCTGGAATTACCTCGATGCGACGCCGCTCGGGCGCCAGGAAGTTTGGGAGGATTCGCCCGACGGCTACCCGCAGACGCCGCCCTACAAATGGTGGAACTGGCACGACAATTACGAGGCCGAGAAGTCGGTCAGCCCGCAATGGGACAAGGTGTCGGCTGCCGGAGAAGCGACGTTCCGCGATAAGCAAGCCGGCGCGCAGCAATGAGCGCGGTCTCGATCGATGGCGGGAGCTACGGCGCGGGCATCACCCGCGTCGCAGCGGGCTGGCTCGGCCTCGCGGCCGCCCCCGCCTTCGTCGCGATGGCGCTCACGACCGTTGGCCTCGGCGGCGGGGCGGAGCCGCTCTGCTCAGCATCAGCGCATGGCGCGCTCATGAGCGGAATGGTCCCCATGTACCTCATGATGAGCGCCGTTCATTCGGCGCCCTGGCTGAGGCTGATCTCGGGTTGGCGAAGCTGACGCTCGCCTGTCGCGCGCCCACTCGAGCAGAATTTAGCTCACTAGTCCCGCCCTGGAAGGGCAGCAATGGGTCCGACTGCAGAAGTCCGCCTCGCGGCGGCGGCACAATGACGGAAAGGCAGGGAGTGCACGTTCCGAGGCAGAGCAAAGCGAGCCTCCTTCGAGCGCGATCTAACTCGCGATAACACCCCTTATCACGACCCACAATCAAGCCTCTTGAAGGTCCCCAACCGGATGATGCGGGCGCTTTAGGACGCCCGACTCGGATGCTCATCGGTGCAGTTGATTGCACAGCGCTAGCAAGCGGCGTTGTTCGCTTCGGAGTGCTGTACCATCGTGGCGTCCGGCACGAGCAGGACGTCGATCGCTGTCACGTCGCGGGGTAACGTCCTTTGCGATCGCGCCGTTGGTGAATTGATTTATCGCCAGCACCTTTAGCCTGGATGCTCTAGGCTGCCGAACGCGGACCGCTTCTTTCGAAGCGGCCCGCGCACCCTCCCGGGACAGATCTCAGGTCTTGAATCCCTGACGGGCGCCGCGTGATTTCAACTACAGGCGCCCAGCAATCTGAAGGAAAGCTACTCGACCAATGGTGCTCGAAGCTTCCGTCTAACCAGTATGAGCTACCGGCAATTGTCCCAGAAGCCGTTCCGTTGGCTCGGGTCGGTGTAGTACCAGCAGAGCCCCGGCTGTGGCGGGGCGCCGGCCCAGGCAGCGGCGCTCGCCGCGGAGACGAAGCCGATCGCGGCGCCCGCCGCAATCGCGCCGCCTGGCGCCCAGCGGTAGGGCCGGGCCCATGCGCCCGCGTGATAGACACCGCCGTGATAGCTGTTGACGCGCACATTTCTGTTGACGTTGACGTTTCTGTTGACATGCACGTTCCGGTTCAGGTTCACGTTCATGTTCCGATTGACGTGCGCGCCCCCGCTCCGATGAACGTTGGCGCGCATCGCTTCCGCCTGCGTTGGGATCAATGAGCCTAACGCCAGAAGGAAAACGCTTTTTGCAAGGATGGACTTATTCATAGCTTCTCTCGCGTATTGCGGGCCGAAGGCAATTCCATTCCTGTGGCCCGTGGTGAACTCAGTTGCGAACGCTCATTTGTCACGTCGAGCCAGCGCCTTCAGGTCGGTTCCAAGACCTTGCCAGGCCGACCAAAGCGCGGACCACTCCTTTCGAAGCGGTCCGCGCCCCCCTCTGCACGCACAATGCAGACCCTGATCATGCTCATCAACCCGCTGCTCGGGCCACTCGCGACAACGACGATCATCATTGTCTTCGTCATTTTCATCCTGATTCAGCGGGAGGACCTTCGCAACCGACTGATCCGTCTCGCCGGCTCGACCGATATCCCTCATACGACCGCCGCGCTCGACGACGCCGCGCACCGTCTCAGTCACCTCTTTCTGACCCAGCTTGCAGTCAATTCAGGCTTCGGTGCTGCGATCGGCCTCGGCCTGTGGTGGATCGGCGTTCCGAGTCCCTTCGTCTGGGGCGTGCTCGCCGGGATTCTGCGGTTCGTTCCGTTCGTCGGGCCCGTCCTCGGACTGATCTTCCCGCTTGTGCTGGCAGTTTCCGTCGGCGCCGGCTGGTCAATGGCAATTTGGACGGTGGCGCTGTTTGCGGTGCTCGAAGGCGTCACCGGCCAGGTCATCGAGCCGGTGTTCGAGGGACGCACGACGGGCCTGACGCCGGTCGCCATCATTGTCGCTGCGACCTTCTGGGCATGCGTCTGGGGGCCGGTCGGGCTTGTTTTGGCGACGCCGCTGACCGTTATTCTCGTTGTGCTGGGTCGTCACGTCGAGGCGCTCAAGTTTTTCGATATCTTGCTCGGCGACGAGCCGGCGCTATCGGAGTCGCAGTCCCTATACCAACGCATGCTGGCGCACGATCCCATCGAAGCCGTTGAGCACGCGAAGGCCTTTATGTCAGCCCGCTCGTTGTCACAATATTGCGACGACGTCGCGAAGCCTGCGCTTGCCCTCGCGCGCAAAGACGCCGATCGCGGCGCGCTGGAGGGGGACCATCTGGGAGGCTTCCACAAGACTGTTGAAACCCTGTTCGCCGACATCGCGCACGAGCATTGGGTCTCGAAACGGGAAGCGCGAGCGGACAACAGAGCGGCGCCCGGGAGCCTGCCACTCGTCCAGGCGGATCAACTGACCGGGCGCTGAACGTCGGCCGCGCCCCTCGTTTCGATCGGCTGCCACGACGGTCTCGACGAGGCGGCGTCCTTGGTCATCGCGACACTATTGCAGACCCACGGCGTTCCGGCGCGAATTGAGAGACCCGATGTTCTGACGGCCGCACATATCGCAAACCTCGATTTGTCCGGCGCCGCCCTCGTCTGTCTGTCGTGCCTCGACCACAAGACGCCCGCCCGCATTCACTACGCCGCGCGTCGAATCCGAGCTAAGGCGCCTCACGCGAAGCTTTTGCTGGGGCTTTGGAATGCCGCCGATGACACGGCTCTCGCAAACCTCAGGGATGCGGCAAACGCCGACCACGCGGTCAAGGACTTTCACGCCGCCGCTGTCTACATTTTGGAAAGCGCGACAACGGATCAATCGCTCCCGGTCGAGCGACCCAGGAACGCAACAACCCCGCTTGACCTAAACTCCGCCGCGACAAACCTCCAGCTGGTTCCCGCGAACCACGCCGATAGAGCGTGAGCGCATGGGTTCGTCAGAGCTGGCTCGTTCAGACGGAAATTGAGGCGGTTGATAGGCGATGGTGAGCAGATTGCGGACAATTTCGGGGACGGGACGGAGGTTGTTCGGCCACCAGCCCAAAAGCGGCAACGAGACATTTGCGATAAGAGGGAGAGAGACGAATGGTTGGCAAAGCGAGCTTCACCGCCGACGAATGGAGCCAGATCGTGCGAAGCGTGATGACCGCCGGGATTGCAGTTTCGGCGGCTGAGCCGAGTGGGTTGTTTGGGATGCTGAAAGAAGGGATGGCAAGCGCCCAGACGCTCCTTGAGGCGAAATCGAATCCATCGAGCGACGAGTTGATCAAGGCGGTCGTCACGGATCTTGAAACCTCCGAAGGTCGAACTGCGGCTCGCGACGGATTGAAGTCGCTGTTTGAGGGCAGCAAGCCGGCGGAAATCAAGGCCAAGTCCATCGCAGCGCTGCGGCAGGTTTCGACCGTGCTCGACCAAAAGGCGCCGGCAGACTCGGTTGCGTTCAAGACCTGGCTGCTTCACATCGCCCAATCAGTCGCCGAGTTCCTCCAAAGAAGGCGGCTTTCTTGGCTTCGGAGGCGTCGCAGTGAGTGAGGCCGAGAAGGCGACGGTGGGTGAGATCTCCACCGCGCTGGGCGTCCCTGCGGCGACCTGAAGCTGTTCCCAGACCTTCAGCCGGTTTTTCGGCAATGCCCGAATGGATCACCAGTTGGCTTGACCCGCTATCGCCATGGCAGCAGGTCCTCATATTTTGCGCTTTTTTCGTCGCCATTGCCTGGCTAGGCCTTCTGCTGGTCCACCCGGTCCTGCGGAGGCATCTGCACGGCGACGTGCCTTCCAACGAGGTGATCATTTTCACCGCAGCCAACTACGGCTTGTTCTATGCGGTGCTCCTCGGCCTGCTGACGATCGCAACTTTCGACAGCACCAAGGCGCTCGTCGACACAATTGGCCGTGAGACTACCAGTCTATCGACTCTTTACCGGACCGCCGACGGTTATCCGGAACCGCTTCGCAGCCATTTGAAGAGCGAACTGCGCGATTACACGCGTTACGTCACCGACAAGGATTGGCCTGCACACAGGCGAGGCCTCGTCCTGATGGGAGGGGAGCACCGTTTGGAGGTCATCCGCGCGACCGTGTTCTCCTACGAGCCTACCTCGAAGACCCAGGAACTCCTCCACACCGAGATGTTGCATTACCTCGATGCAATGATGGCCTCCCGCCAGGATCGGCTTATCGCTGTCACCGCGGCCATTCCAGGTGTGCTTTGGTACATCGTCGTCATCGGCGCGCTGATTACGATCGCGTTTGTGTGGATGATGCACATAAAATTTGAATCCCAGATCGTACTCGGAGGAATTACCGCCCTCTTTCTCGGGATCATGATTTTCCTAGTCTACGCGATGGACAACCCACTGCGGGGCGCGGTCAGCGTCTCACCGGAAGCGTTCGATTCGGTCTACGATCTGGTGATGAAATGGGACGATTGACGGCTATCGCCGGCGGTTTGTTTTCGCCGCTCAACCCGTCGGGATTTCGCGCCGTACTCCTTGTCCTGAGCTTGGCGGCCAGCGCGGCGATTGGTCTTGCGCCGGCAAGCTCCGCGGAGGAGGTCTTCGTCTCGATCGGCACCGGGGAGATGAACGGTGTCTACTATCCGGTGGGCAAGGCCATCTGCAAAGTCGCTGAGGAGGATCTGCGGGCGCAGGGAATTCGGTGTTCACCGGAAACCACACCCGGTTCTGTCTACAATGTTGGCCGCGTTCAGTCCGGTGAGCTCGAGTTTGCCATCGTCCAGTCTGATGTCCAGTTCGCCGCCTACAAGGGAAGCGGCGCCTGGAACGGCAAGCCAGTTTCCAATCTCCGGTCGGTGCTGTCTCTCTATCCCGAGCTCGTGACCATCATTGCTCGCGCCGATGCAAACATTCACGTGGCTGCCGATCTTTTCGGCAAGCGGATCAACGTCGGCAGCGAGGGGACTGGAACCCGGGCGACCTGGGATGCAGCTGCGGCCGAAATCGGACAACGTGAGGACATGCCAATGTTGGCCGAGCTGAAAGCGTCAGAGACGACGCAGGCGCTCTGCAGCGGCGCAATCGACGCCAATCTGTTGATTGTCGGGCACCCTTCGCCGTTGGTCGCGAGCCAGCTTGCCGCTTGCCCTACCAATTTAGTCAGGGTTACCGGGCCGGTTGTCGACAAACTCCTCCATGCCTACCCGTTCTACGTTCGAGGCTCTATTCCGGCAAAACTCTACGGGCTCTCCGAGGATGTTCCGACTTTCGGCAGCCGCGCGACTTTGGTCACGTCGGCCTCAACTGACGACCATGTCGTCGCCGCGCTCGCAAAGGCGATCCTGACGCACGTCGCCGAACTGCGTAGCCTCCATCCGGCGCTCTCCGGATTGAGGGCGGAAGACATGATCACGCAGGGTCTGACGGCGCCCCTGCATCCGGCCGCCGCGATGGTCTTCAAAGAGCTTGGATTGCGCTGATGGGGTGGGCGTCGGCTTGCTCGCAAGGGCTGCGCGGCCGTCCTTCCCTTGCGACTGCACTGTCGGAAGCTGACGTCTGGCGCGTTGGGCCACCAGATGTTTTCCTGCAGCTCGACCCGACGGGATGAGCTTCGCCCGCAACATCGAGTTCGCGCAGTGTGGCGTCGGTTCCCCGGTTGCTAGGCCGCTTTGCATTTGGATGGAGTCGGTTTGGCGCCTTCTCAGCAGCTGCCCGCGACTTTGGTCCGGTTGACCCGTTTGGGTTTTCTTGGCGCGTGGCCGTTTCGCTGCCAAGACCCCAGACCATGAGGGTTGGATTTCCTTGGATTTCCTTGGATTTTCTCGTCCGAATTCGAGACTTTTCAATGGGTTACGCGGCTTAGAACAAGAAGATATTTTCTCTGGCTTTTGTCGTCGCGTCGGCGCCCTCGGAACAATGGCCACGATTTTGGCATGCGGAAGGGCAGGCCCCTTCATTGGGCGAGCTTAACCCAATTTCGGATTTTCTGCAAGGAATTCCTGGCCCCCTCCATCCAAAAGCAACTCGCTCGCTCTAGGCCGCCACCGCCGCTTGAATGGCGGTGGAAACCGCCGAGGCTTCGAGAGGCTTGACCAGGTAGTCGGACGCGCCGGCGTCGAGGCATTTTTGGCGCAATCCCGGTTGGTCAAAGCCGGTTACAATAATGACCGGGACACTCCGTCCGTCGGTTCGCATGCGACGCAGGACGTCCAGGCCGTTCAAGCTCGGCATATGCTGATCCATGAGGACGCAGCTCGGCGCGGCCTCGCCAAGACTCGCAAGGAACTCCTCGCCCGATGCGAACCCTACGGGATGATACGACAGGGATACGACGAGCCGGCGCAAGGCGCGACGTACGGCCTCGTCATCATCGACGATCGCGACGACGGTTGGGGAAGCTTCCATCGTCAATATGTAATGCAATCGGCGAGCCCACATAGTTGGCCTTAGGTCCAATGTCCGACCTTCGACGGCCTCACCGGTCAAACCTGGTTGCCGGCAACGAGCCGAACGAGGTCGGCGACGGTGCGCACTCCCATCTTCCGCATCATTCGCCCCCGATGGACCTTGATTGTTTTCTCCACGGTCCCAAGATCGCCGGCGATCTGCTTATTGAGCCGACCCGTTACGACCAGGTCCAGCACCTCCCGTTCGCGGGGCGTAAGAGTTGAAACGCGTTGTTCAAGGGATCGTCGTTGCTCTCGGTCTCGGCGCGCCTCACCGTCCCTTTGCATCGCCTGCGCGACTGCAGCGAGGAGATTTGAGGCATCCGGCGGCTTCGCGAGGAAGTCTATTGCGCCAGCTTTCATAGCCTTGACGCTTGCCGGGACGTCCCCCCGTCCGGTCAAAAAGATCACCGGCCGGTCCGCCAGCCCGGTCGAAAGCGTCTCCTGAACGCCAAACCCATCGATCCCGGGAAGACCCAGGTCGACGATTGCACAGCCGGGGACTTCCGGGTCATGGCCTTGCAGGAATTCTTCGCCGCTCGAATAGCACGCGACAAGATAGCCTTCCGAGGTCAACAGTCTTTTCAATGCAACAAGCACGCGCTCGTCGTCGTCGACCAGATAGATCGTTGGCGTGACTTCGGCCATCCGCGACCTCTAAGTCGGCGGCAGCGCCAGGATTATTTGCGCGCCGTTAGTCCTTTGCTCGTCAAATGTCAGCGTCCCGCCATGGGCCGAGGCGATCGAACGGCAAATCGCCAACCCCAACCCCAATCCATTCGGCTTGGTGCTCACAAAGGGCTTGAATGCTTTCTCCCTCATTTGGGCCCCAATCCGGGACCGCGATCCGAAATCGCCAATTCGCGAAACCCGTCATCCCGCCTGCGGGTGGCGATGGCGATATGGCGTTCAGAGGGCGCCAATTGTGACATGGCGTCGGTCGCGTTCCAAATCAGATTGAGAATGACTTGTTGCAGCTGCACAAGGTCCCCTCGAACAGGAAGGTATGGTTGCTCGCGTTGGAAGTCACACTTCGTCTGCCGGGCGAGAAGTTCACTGCGCGCAAGCGCTATGGTCGCGGTCACAGCCTCGTTCAGATCGATCGGATCTAGCTTTGTTTCACCCTTGACCATCAATCGGCGCAATTGCGCGATGACGCCTGCCGCACGCTTGTCCTCTTGGACAATATCTCCAAGGATTTCTTTGAGTTCCTGGGTGTCGGGTGTGTCTTGTCGCAACAGCCGAGCCCCGGCCTCGGCGTTGGCGAGTATCGATGTCAGCGGCTGGTTCAGCTCATGGGCGAACGCCCCCGACAGTTCGCCAAGTTGAGTCCTTCGCGATAAATGGGCCAGCTCGAGCCTTTCGACCGCCAGTTCCTGCTCGATGCGCCTACGTCGCCGATCTTGAATAATCAGCGCCGCGATCGTGGCCGTCTGGAGCACCATGACAGCCAGCGCGCCCAGGATCTGCGGGCGATATCTCTCCCATGCCGTCGGCTCATAAAATCGCAACTCTGCGCCCACCGGAAGCCTCGCGGCGTCGATGCCCCACCGGCGCATCTGCCGCCAGTCGAAGACGAGCTTTTCGACGCCCCCATCCTGAATAGGAATGTCGGAGGCCTTCTCGCCATCGAGGACCCGCATGGCCAGTTGAGCGGCCTGCCTGCCATCGACTTCCGGGGAAAGCACGGGGCCGCCGATGGCGCCTCGCCCGATGTAGGTCTCGACATTGACAAAGGTTGGCCGATTGGCGGCCTCGGCGACAAACTGAAGGGCGTCGGCCGGGACAATTTTTTCTCCTGTCGACGGATCTACCGACAGATCGGTGTAGAGGACCACCAAGTTCGGTGGGCAACCTTGGAAGCCGTTTTTGCAACTCGGCCCGCGATAGGCCGGTCAAGTCGATAATTCCGAACTTACTCCCGATGTCGGGAAGGTCGTCGGCGTAGTGCGGAAGCACCTGGGCAGTGCTAAGGCGATCCCCTACCAGCGCAAATTCCTACGATCTGGAATGAGCGTGTGCGCCGCTTCCGCCATGTCGCGCAATCGATAGTGAAACGTAAACCCAGTCAGATTTTGGCGCGAAGGATCTAGCGCGGGCGCGTCCTTGTCCTCGATTTCCGGCCAATACGACCGGTGTAGCGGGCCATAGCTCGTCACGCAGTCGCAGCGGGTAGGTCAGCGTCGGCCCTGTGCGGGAGACGATAACACCGATTGGGAGCCCGCGGTATTTATTTGAATAGTAAGAACGAAGCGCATCATAGTAATTATTGTTGTCATAAAACTGAAGCCCTAAGTTCTCAACATAAACGTTGATGTGCTGCTTCGATCCACTGCGGAGTGTCGAGGTAAACAACTCAATCTCCTGATGAAACCATGGGTAAATTCTGGGTGAATTCGTCGATTACAAGTATGGTGCGCGGCAAAGGGTCGCCCATCGCCGGCGCGGCGGCGACGAACCACAACGTCAGGCTCAAAATTTGAAGCTGTCGTTTGGATCCACCATCGCTGATGCGTCGCCCCCCGAAATCTCATCGTCGCCGAAGCTGCCGCGTCGGTGCTTCTACGCCCTTGGTCCAACTATACCACCAACATCAATTCGGTACATACACGCCTATCGTGCGGCACTCTGAAAACGATGGCGGAGGAACGTCCATGAGTGCGGCCGCGCAAGACAGGCAGCAGGGGCGCCGACATGATAAGATTGTTTTTGAGCGGCATCGTTGCTTTGCTCGCCGCGACGAGCTTAGCCTTCGCCGCCGACCCACTCCTGTCCTGGAACGACACCGCGCCAAAGAAGGCGATCATTGCCTTTGTCGAAAAGGTGACCAAGGAAGGGGCGGCCGATTTCGTACCGACCGCTGAGCGCGTTGCCGTCTTTGATAACGATGGCACGCTCTGGCCTGAGGCCCCTGTCCCCTTTCAGGCGGCGTTTGTGTTCGACGAACTCAAACGACGCGTCCTGAACGAACCCCAGCTCGCTGCGGATCCCATGGTGAAGGCTGCGCTTGCGGGGGACATCGCCAACACTTCTGGCGGGCGAGCGTCACGACGGCTTGATGCAAATCCTGGCCCTGACATCATCGGGGATGACGACTGACGACTTCGTCGCTCGGGTGAACGGATGGCTCGCATCCGCCAAACACACGCATTTCGACAAGCCCTACGACCAGCTGACCTATCAGCCGATGCAGGAACTCATGCGCTACTTGCGGGCGAACGGGTTCAAGACGTTTATTGTCTCGGGCGGCGGCGCGGATTTCATGCGGGTCTGGACGGAGCGCGTATACGGCATCCCGCCCGAACAAGTCGTCGGTTCAACCGCGCGGACGAAATTTGAGCTGCGCGACAGCGGGCCGGTGCTGGTGAAAACGCTCAACTCCCTGTTCGTTGACGACGGTCCAGGCAAGCCGGTCGGCATCTGGCAGTTCATCGGCCGCCGGCCCATTGCCTGTTTTGGCAACAGCGACGGCGACCAGGCCATGCTCCAATACACCACGATCAATAATCCGCGTCCCAGCTTCGGCCTCATCGTCCACCATACCGACGGCGACCGTGAATATGCCTACGACGCCCATCCTCCGAGTACCGGCAACCTTGTTTCGGCGCTGGAGGAAGCGCCACAGCGCGGCTGGAGCGTCGTCGACATGAAAAACGACTGGAAGCGCGTCTTCGCATTCGAGCCGTCGGCGCAGGCCAAGTAGAAACGAGCGTTACAATGCAGAGAAGCATTGATCCCCGCGCCGCCAAGGGCGTTCATCTCGATCTCTGGCGTTGCGTAAAATATGCACTGGTTGCCGTCGGCTTGCCGGTCGCGACGGCGAATCTGGCTCATGCGGATGAAAGCGGCCTCAGCTTCTGGATTCCGGGGACGCAGGGAACCTTCTCGGCGCTGCCTGGTCAACCAGGACTCGACGGTTTCGTCTTTCTACTACCATACCTCGCCAAACGCCGGCGCGGGAAAGAGTTTCGTTCGCGGCGGTCGGGTCGAGGCGGGACTTCAGGGGCGCGCCGACCTCATCTTCTTTGGGCCGACCTGGATATTCGCAACGCCGGTCCTCGGCGGGCAGGCGTCGGTCAGCCTTCTCGGATTTGGCGGCCGAAATTCCGCGTCGATCGACGCGACCCTGACCGGGCCTAGAGGCAATGAAATCTCTGGATCCAGAAGCCAGGCGTTGACGTCGCTTGGCGACCTGATCCCGCAGGCCACACTGAAGTGGAACCAGGGCGTCAATAATTACATGATCTACGGGAGCGGCGACATTCCCGTCGGTGACTACGGTTCCGACCGTCTTGCCAATATTGGCCTCGGACATGCGGCGGTCGATGGAGGGGCCGGTTACACTTACCTCAACCCAGCCAACCGCCTCGAATTTTCCGCCGTGGCGGGAGTGACCTACAACTTCATTAATCCGTCGACACAATATCAGAACGGAATCGACGCCATCTAGACATGGGCGCCTCTTATTTCCTGACCAAGCAGCTCAACATCGGCCTCGCCGGCTACTATCTCCAGCAGATCACCGGCGATCACGGCGCCGGAGCGGAGCTCGGCGGCTTCCAATCGCGCGTCGCCGGCGTCGGCCCGCAGTTGAACTATTTCTTTCCGGTCAGCGACAAGATCGCCGGCTGCGTGGGCCTGAAGGCCTACAAGGAGTTCGCTGCGCAGAACCGCCCGGAAGGATGGAATGCGTGGTTGACCGTCTCGTTCTCTCCGGCGGAGCCGAAGAACGCAGACGCTCACTAGAAATCGATATGGGTCGGTGAGGCTTCCGTCGCCAAGTGTACCGGGACGCGCGAGGTCGTCGTTCGCCTCAGGGTCCAATGCCCTGGTTTCAACAATGCCCCGTAGGGGCTGTAGGCCCTAGGTCCAACTATACCGTGGGACTCGCTTCGATCAACATCGAGAAAGACCCATAGCGCTGTTTTCAGCAATTCGGTTCCGGGTGTGGCCTCATTTCGCACAAGCCGCCCTGGTGAACGGATGTTTGTAATGGCGCCCGCGCAAGCGATTGTCGCCCGCGAGTTGCAAACGTTCAAAGACTTTCCACCACGACAGAAGCCGGGAAGTTTTTCAATCGGAGATGCGATGGAGAAGCTCACAAGCGGTCCGCAGGGAGACAACTAGCCTGGAGGAAGGAAGGGCTCGACATCCGGATGCTTGCCGGAGGCTAGCGTCCAAGCACGCACCGGCCTCGACCTCCCGCGTGCGTGTATGGGGGTGCGCGGATCGCTTCGAAAGGGGCGGTCCGCGCGTTCGCCAGCGCATCAGGATTTTCGCTCATGCCGGGCTTTCCGCCATTTCAAACGCGATGGAGCTAGGACGAGCCTCGCAACTGATGAGTTCATGCACGGGCGCAGCAATGTGATCGCGATCGCCCTGCAATACGGGAGAGAAACTATGAATAAATCCCTACTTACAAAAAGCGTGGTCCTGCTGGCGTTAAGCGTATTGATCCCGACGCAGGCGGGAGCGATGCGCGCTAACGTTCATCGTGGCGGGGCGCCCACGTCAACCGGAACATGCACGTGAATTGGAATGTGAACGTGAACCGGAACGTCCATGTCAACAGAAACGTGAACGTGAACAGAAATGTGCGCGTCAACGGCTATCGCGGCGGCGTTTACCACGCGGGTGCATGGGCCAGGCCCTATCGCTGGGCGCCTGGCGGGGCAATTGCGGCCGGCGCCGCAATCGGTTTCGTCTCAGCGGCAAGCGCCGCCGCCTGGGCCGGCGCTCCGCCACAGCCGGGGCTCTGCTGGTATTATACGGACCCGAGCCAGCGGAACGGCTTCTGGGACAATTGCCAATAGCCTGGATGCTTGGACCGAGGCTCGCGGCGTGGCCGCGATCGTGTGCGTGCGGTAGCGTCGCTGCAAATTAATAGCCCATCGAACTCTGGAGGAAGTAAATGGCGCTCAAGGAATACAAACCGGGCACGACATTCCCAGGCCGCATGGGCCGCACGATCGGCGAATCTGATCCAGCGTGGCCCTCGCCAGTCCGCGCCAGAGAAGGCGCGCCAAACGTCCTCTTCATCGTGATCGACGATACCGGCTTCGGCCAGCTCGGGTGCTACGGCTCGCCAATCAATACGCCCAACATCGACAAGCTCGCGAAGAACGGGCTTTTGTTCACCAACATGCACACGACCGCGCTCTGCTCGCCGTCGCGCTCATGCATTCTGACCGGCCGCAATCATCATTCGAACGCCATGTCCTGCATCACCGAGGGATCGACTGGCTTTCCAGGCGGCAACGGCGCGATACCCTTCGAGAACGGCTTTCTGTCCGACATGCTGCTGCAGCAGGGCTATGCCACCTATTGCATCGGCAAATGGCACTTGACGCCGTCCGAGCAGATCAGCGCCGCCGGTCCCTATGACCGCTGGCCGCTCGGGCGTGGCTTCGAACGCTATTACGGCTTTCTCGGCGGCGACACGCATCAATATTATCCCGACCTTGTCTACGACAATCATCAGGTCGAGCCGCCGAAAACTCCCGAACAAGGCTATCATTTGACCGCCGATCTCGCCGACAAGGCGATCGGCTTCATCGCCGATCTCAAGCAGGTCGCTCCCGACAAGCCGTTCTTCCTCTATTTCGCGCCGGGCGCGAACCATGCGCCCCATCACGTTCCAAAGGAATGGGCCGACAAGTACAAGGGCAAGTTTGACGAGGGCTGGGACGTCTATCGCGAGAAGGTGTTCGCGCGGCAGAAAGCGCTCGGCATCATACCCAAGGACGCCAAGCTGTCGCGGCACGATCCCGACGTTCAGGTGTGGGCAAAGCTGCCGGCGGACGAGCGCAAACTCTATGCGCGGATGATGGAGGTGTTCGCCGGCTTTTGCGAGCACATGGACCACCACGTCGGCCGGGTGATCGATTTCCTCGAGCATCTCGGCGAGCTCGACAACACGCTCATCATGCTGATTTCCGACAATGGCGCCAGTTCCGAGGGCGGCCCGACCGGGTCGGTCAACGAGAACAAATTCTTCAACAATGTGCCGGACGACCTGAAACAAAATCTGGCAGCGATCGACGATCTTGGCGGTCCGAAATATTTCAATCACTACGCCTGGGGATGGACGAACGCCGGCAACACGCCGTTCAAGCGGTGGAAGCGCGAAACCTATCGCGGCGGCGTCTCCGATCCCTTCCTCGTTCATTGGCCGAAAGGCATTAAAGGCACGGGGAAGGTTTGCCACCAGTTCGCGCACGCGATCGACATGGTTCCAAGCGTGCTCGAGGCGCTTGGCGTCGAAGCGCCGACGCAAGTCAGAGGCGTGAGCCAGTCACCGATCGAGGGCGTTAGCTTTGCTCATGTCTTCCAGGACGCGAAGGCGGAGAGCCGGCACAAGACGCAATATTTCGAGATGTTCGCCCATCGGTCGATCTATCACGACGGCTGGCGGGCGGTGTGCCCATTCCCAGGAACATCGTTCAAGGAGAGCGGTTCGTTCTTCGGGATGCTGACGCTGACCGAGGACATGCTGCGCGAACTCGACGCCAAGCACTGGGAGCTCTACGACCTCTCCAAGGACCCGACCGAAACGACGGATCTCGCCGCGTCGAATCGCGCAAAGCTGATCGAGATGATTGCGCTCTGGTACACGGAGGCCGGCAAATACAAGGTCTTCCCGCTCGACAGCCGTGGCACCTTGCGCTTCGCTGACGAGCGGCCCGAACTGACCAAGGATCGCAAGACCTACGTCTATTATCCGCAAACGCAGATGATTCCCGAGAACGTCGCGGCCAAGCTTTTGAACAAGTCACACAGCCTCACCGCGGATGTGGAGATCCCCAAGGGCGGCGCGGAGGGCGTGCTGATCTGCCACGGCGGAAATGTCGGCGGCTACACCTTGTTCGTGAAGGACAAGAAGCTGCACTATGTCCACAACTATGTCGGCGCGGAAGAATTCCATCTCGCGTCGAACATGGATGTGCCGGCAGGCAAGGTCTCCCTTCGCTATGAGTTCGAGAAGACCGGCGAGCCTGATCTGAAGAAAGGCAAGGGTGCGGCGGGGAAGGCGCAGCTCTACATCAACAAGAAGCTCGTCGGCGAGATGAAGCTACCCTACACCGTGCCGCTTGCGCTCGGGATCGGCAGCGGCATCATCATCGGGCGCAATTCCGGCTCGCCGGTGACCATGCTCTACGGGCCGCCGTTCGAATTCACCGGCACGATCTTTGAAGTCACCGCCGATATTTCCGGCAAGCTGATCGCCGACACGGAGGAGGAAAAGCACGCCCGCGCCAAGGTGGCGATGGCGCGGCAGTAGCGGCGGCGATCCGGTTGGCAGAGGAGATGATTGGCGAGAGGAAGCGATGAAACAGCCACGAAAAGCATCGACTGAGCGCAAGCCGAAAGGCGGCGGCGACGCGCCCGTTACCACGCCGCTGTCCGACATTTTGCCCCCGGCCCCCCGGAAGTTCCATGGGCGGATTGGAACGCTCTATTCCGATTCGCAAGCGGACGTGCCGGCCATGCCAGCGGCGCCGGCCGGCGCTCCGAACGTGCTTCTTATTCTTTTGGACGACGTCGGCTTCGGCCACACCAGCACTTTCGGGGGGCCGGTCAATACGCCAACGCTGCAGCGGCTCGCCGACCAAGGCCTGCGTTACAATCGCTTTCATACGACCGCGCTCTGCTCTCCCTCGCGCGCCGCTCTATTGACCGGCCGCAACCATCACTCCGTTCACACCGGCTGCATCACCGAATTGTCGACGGGCTTCCCCGGCTACGACGGCGAATTGCCCAAGGATGCCGCTGTCGTGGCCGAAACGCTCAAGCAGAACGGTTACAACACCGCGGCGTTCGGCAAGTGGCACAACACGCCGGACTACGAGACCAGCCCCGCTGGCCCCTTCGACCGCTGGCCGACCGGCCTCGGTTTCGAATATTTCTGGGGTTTCATGGGTGGCGAGACCAACAATTGGAACCCGCCGCTGGTCGAAAACACCGCGCCTGCGGAGAAGCCAACGGGGGACGAAAAATGGCACCTCTCCGAGGCGATGGCGGAAAAAGCGATAGGCTGGATCGGCGCCCAAAAGGCTTCTGCGCCCGACAAGCCGTTCTTTGTCTATTGGGCGCCGGGCGCAGGGCACGCGCCCCATCACGTCGCCAAGGAATGGGCCGACAAGTACAAGGGCAAGTTCGATCACGGCTGGGACAAACAGCGCGAGATCACCTTCGAGACTCAAAAGAAGCTCGGCGTCATTCCCAACGATGCCAAACTGACGCCACGGCCCAAGGAGCTTCCCGCCTGGAGCCAATGCTTGAGCGATGAGAAGAAATTGTATGCGCGGATGCAGGAGGTTTTTGCCGGCTTTGTCGAGCATGTCGACGCTCAGATTGGCAAGATCGTCGACGCGCTCGAGACGCTGGGGCAGCGCGAGAATACGCTGATCATCTATTGCGTCGGCGACAACGGACCGAGCGCGGAAGGGTCGCTGACCGGCACGCTCAACAACATGAAGGCGCAGCAGGGCTTTCCCGACGACGTCGCCGCGATGCTCAAGAAGATCGACGAGATCGGCGGTCCGAGCCACGAAAATCACTACCCCGTTCCGTGGTGCTGGGCCGGATCGTCGCCCTTGAAATGGATGAAGCAGGTCGCGTCGCATTTCGGGGGCACCCGCAACCCCGTCGTCATGAACTGGCCGGCGCGCATCAAGGATAAGGGTGGCCTGCGGTCTCAGTTCCACCACATCATCGACATCGCGCCGACCATCCTGGAGGTCGCTGGCATTCCCGAACCGCGCTCCGTCAACGGCGTCGCTCAGCGACCGATCGAGGGCGTGAGCATGGCCTACACATGGGACGACGCGAAGGCCGAAGGAAAACGGGTCACGCAGTATTTCGAGATGCTGGGCAATCGCGCGCTTTACCACGATGGCTGGGTGGCGGCCTGCCGGCATGGCAAGCTTCCCTGGCAGACGTCGGGCTCTTTCAGTTTTGATGACGACGTTTGGGAACTCTATCACATCGACGAGGATTTCTCGGAATTCCACGATGTCGCCGCCAAGAACCCGAAGAAACTGCGCGAACTGCAGGACCTGTTCATGGCGGAGGCGGCCAAATACAACGTGCTTCCTCTCGACGACCGCTTTTCAGAGCGGGCGGACGTTCGCACGAAGCCGAACTATCTGCACGGCAAGACGCGCTTCACCTATCTGCCCGGCACGGTGCGCATCCCGGAGACGGGCTCGCCGCCCACCAAGAACGTCCACCACACCATAGCGGCCGCGGTTGAGATCAAGGATGGCGACGAAGGGGTGCTGGCCTGCTGCGGTGGCAAGTCCGCCGGCTATACGTTCTTCATCAAGGACGGGCGACTGCACTGGGAGCATAATTGGTTCAAAAAGTCGCGCTACCGCGTCTCGTCGAAGGAGAAGATTCCGGCCGGCAAACGTATTCTTTCGGCCGAGATCGCCGTTGATAAGGAGAACGCCATCGGCGGCGGTGGCAAGGTGACGCTCCGAATGGGCGACAAGGTGATCGGCGAGGGAAAATTTGCGAAGCAGGTCCCATTTCGCTTCACGGTGCAGGAAAGCTTCGACATCGGTTGCGACACCGTAACGCCGGTCTCCGATCAGTATGAAACGCCGTTCGCATTCACAGGCAGGATCAATCGGGTCGTCATTGATGTGAGCGAAAAGGCGTTCGAAGAGCTTGCTGCAGAAGCCAAGGCCGCGATGGGCAAGATCGCGATGGGGACCCAATAGACCGGCGAATAGCACCCCTCAGCCGTTTCCACAACGCGGCGAAGCCGCCCCTAGGCCCCAGCGTCCGTGTCGATACCGGGTCTAATGAGACAGTCTGGCACTCCCGCCACACTCATGGCGCTTTGACACTGTGCCAACGGTGCCAAGGAGTGCCAAAGCTAGGCATCCGGGTGCCATTTCGTGCCGATCTGAGTGCCAACTGCACGCGACCAACCTGTTGTTTTGCTCCAGGCATCAAAAGGCTGCTAGGGCCCCCCGGAGCTGGCTTGTCATGGGGGAGGGTCGGGGGCCATTTCGTTCGGCGGCTAGAAAAACATCAAGTTCGGATTGCCTAGTTCAACCCTGCGGCTTTAAGCGTCTTGTAGACGTTTCCCCGTTTGCACCCGACGGCCTTGGCGATCTCGGTGGCCCCCATTCCTTCCTTGCGCAGCGATACGATGCGTGCGCGGTCGAAAGTGGCCGGGCGGCCCTTGTAAACCCCCTTCGCCTTTGCGGCGTCGATGCCGGCACGTTGCCGATCGCGGATGAAGCCAAGCTCCATCTCGGCGACCATGCCGAGCACAGTCAGGACCATGCGGCCCGTCGGGCCGCCGGTATCGATGGCAGGCTCCAGCACTCTGAGGCTTGCTCCTTTTTCCTCCAATTCGTGGACAAGATTGAGGACGTCCCGCGTGTTTCTGCCTAAACGATCCAACTTGACTTCGTAAATGTCCACCGAGTCCAGAGCGGAATGGGTTGGGAGGCGCGCAGAACAAAAATGTTGCGACAGCGTTGCGATAGGGGTCGTCGAAGTTTACCGTTTGTATTTTAACCACTTGCAATTGTTAGAGAAAAAAACAACGTTGACAGGGCGCCGCAATCCATTGCCTGCGTAAGGCCGCCGGCGAGAAGGTTCCAAAAAAGTTAGAGAGGGCCCCGGCGCCGGTTTGGGGGAGGGTGGCTCCCCGAGCCGGCTGACAAGGGACAGCGCGTAGCGAAGTGACAATTCGACCTGGAAGGCTGACGAGAAGTGCCAGAACGTCTCGCGAACCTTTTCCCCCAGTTTTCCCCCAAGTCTTGGGGGACGTTCGGGCTCCGTTCAGGGCCGAGGGCCGGGGGAAAGGGGAGTGGGCTCTGTCCTAAGCCTTGAAGAAGTTGGCGAAAATGGTGCTGCAAGAGAGGATTGAACTCTCGACCTCTCCCTTACCAAGGGAGTGCTCTACCACTGAGCTACTGCAGCATCCGGAGCGCGTCGAAAGAGCGCGGGGCTTCCTGCCACAGCACAGAGGGCATGGCAAGGCGAGGGGAGAGGGTTCGCGTTAGCCTCTGAGGTCGGAGGCGCTACGCGCTGGCGCCGTCATGGAGCCGGTAGGAGGTAGTTCTTCACCAGATAAGTGATGCCGCGGGTCCACGATTCGTCGGTGTCGCCACGAATGTCGACGCTGTGGACGAACGCCAGTTTTCCAGCTCCGACGTCGGCCATGTAGACGTTGATGTTGAGGATGAGATCCGAGACCTTCTGGATCACGATCCACGCGACGTAGTCGGCGCCGAGCTCTTTGCCGTAACCGAACTCGCAACCGCCGCAGGCGCCGACCTCTGGGCCGGCGGCAATTTTGCTGGCGGCGCCCGCAGGTATGGAGACGAAGTGATAGCGGCCAGAGGTCCCGAGCTTTGCCTTGAAGACGGACGCGATCAAGGCGATGCGGGCCCGCTCCGCATTGGTCGTGGGCTCGAGGTCCTCATGGTCGTTCAGGAACTGGACGTTGAGCAGGGCGACGCTCTTGGCGGGGTCAGATGGCGCATCCGTAGCCGCGGAGCAGGCGCCGATGCCGATGGGCCCGACGATGAGGAACAGGGCAAGCCCCCATCCGGCGAGCCGCGTGCAAGCTGGCCGGACCAGTGCGCGGCCAGCATGGGCGCCGATCCCAGATCTCGCTTTGGCTTCGCAGCCCCTCATCGCCTCACCCCTTCCGGCAGACCTTCGCACATTTGCGAGGCTTCTGGCTGCCAGGCTTGTCCAGTCGGCCGGGCCAGCGCAGTATAAACTCGCGTCCGGCGCTATCGGGTATTTGCGTCCGGACAAAATGAGGAGGATCGCCTTTTGCGTGCAGGGTTCGCGCGGTCGCTTTTAGCCGCCTCGTTAGCCGTCGTGGGGCTGGCCGGCTCGGCCTCGGACCTGTCGGCACAAATTCCGGGCGACACGATCAAGATCGGCGTGTTGAGCGACTTCTCCGGCCCGTTCGCCGATCAGGTCGGCAAGGGGTCGTTCGTCGGCGCTCAGCTCGCGGCCGAGGATTTCGCCAAGGAGGGGGACGGCCTCAAGGTCGAGATCATTTTCGCGGACCATCAGAACAAGCCCGACATCGGAGTCGCGATTGCGCGGCGATGGGTGGATGAGGAGGGCGTGGACGCGATCGTCGACCTCGCCAATTCCGGCGTCGGTCTCGCGGTCAACACCCTCATGCATGAGAAGAATCGCGCTATGCTCGCCTCGGCGACCGCGACCTCTGACCTCACTGGAAAATTCTGTCAGCCAACCACCGTCCAATGGGCCCTCGACACCTGGGCGCTCGGTTCGGCTGTCGGGCGCACGATCACCAAAATGGGGGGATCGACCTGGTTCTTCATCAGCTTCGACTATGCGCTCGGCAAGGCTCTGCAACGCGACGCGACCGAGGCGATCCTCAAGGCGGGCGGCTCGGTGCTGGGCTCGGTCTCGCATCCACTCGGCGCGACGGACTTCGGCTCCTATCTGCTACAGGCGCAAGCGTCGGGCGCCAAAGTGGTCGCTCTCGCCGACACCGGCGCCGACGCGATCAACGCCATCCGCCAGGCGGCCGAGTTCCAGATCGTCGGGCCAGACAGGCGGCTTGCGGCTTTGTTCCTGCAGATCACCGATATCGATGCGCTTGGGCTGAGTGCGGCGCAGGGCCTTATCCTGTCCGAGGCGTTCTATTGGGATCTCAATGATACGACCCGCGCCTTCAGCGCGCGCTTTGCCGAACGGATGGGCGGCAAGATGCCGACCGAGGACCAGGCTGCCGCCTACTCAGCGACGCTGACGTATTTACGCGCCGTCAAGACGGTGGGAACCATTGAAGGGGACCGGGTGTTGGCGCAAATGAAGAAGGCTCCGATCGACGACCCGCTGTTCGGTCCTGTCGTTGTGCGCGCCGACGGCCGCGCGACGCACGCGATGTACGTGTTCAAGGTCAAGTCGCCAGAGCAATCGAAGAGCCGGTTTGACATCTACGATCTGATCGAGACGATCCCGCCCGAGGCCGCCTTCCGGCCGCTCGACCAGGGCGGCTGCGCGCTGGCGAAGTGACCGGGCGATTGCAGCGCGGCGGGTGAAGGTGATCGGAGGAAGTCATGAGCGAAGAGTCGAAGGAGCGCGTCTACCAACAAGACGAGATCGAGGCGCGGCTTAAACGCGAACTCCCGCATTGGCGCTACGAAAATGGTTGGATCAGACGCACTTTTCGCACCTCTGGCTGGAAGGGCACGCTGATGGTGATCAACGCGGTCGGCCACCTGGCGGAGGCCGCCTGGCATCATCCCGATATCGCCGCGTCTTACGCTTGGGTCGAGGTGAAGTTGCAAAACCATAGCGCGAAGGGGATCACCGACAAGGACTTCGAGCTTGCGCGCAAGATTGAGGACTTCGTCTCGTGGCGTCCCGGCAAAGAGGGCGGCGCGCTTGAGGGGACGCCGGCCGGCGATCAGCGCTTCGCTTACATCAAGTACGACGACAAGTGAGCCTGCCGTCATTGCGACCCGGATCAAGCGGTCTCGCGGGACGTTGACGCCCTTCGTACCCTGGAACGGACCCTGAGACGCATAAATTACCTAGAGCATTTTCCGCTCACGTTGCATCATAACCTGCGGCGGCGAGATAGTTTGCGCATTCTTGTGGGGAGAAGCGGCGAAGGGCGTCGGCGATGGCTTGCCAGAGGTCGGGGATGGTTCGCGCGGCGGCGGCGCGCAGCAGGGCCTTGAGCTTGGCGAAGGCCCTTTCGATGGGATTGAAGTCGGGGCTGTAAGGCGGCAGGTATCGCAGGCTCGCGCCGGCGGCCTCGATCGCCTGTTTGACGCCATGGACCTTGTGAGCGGGCAGATTGTCCATGATCACGATGTCGCGTGGCCGCAACTCGGGAACGAGCGCCTGTTCGACATAGGCGAGAAAGGCCTGCCCGTTCATCGGTCCGTCGAGGACCATGGGCGCAGCGATCCGGTCGTGACGCAGAGAGGCGGTGAAGGTGGTGGTTTTCCAATGGCCATGGGGCACGGCGGCGCGGCATCGCTCGCCTCTGGGCGCACGACCGTAAAGGCGCGCCATCTTGGTGTTGGCGGCGGTCTCGTCGATGAAGACGATCCGCGTCGGATCGAGGTCGAGTTGTCCTTCGAACCACGCCTCGCGTGGCCCGCGTTCACCGCGCTGCGGCGCTGTTCGGCGGCATGGGCCGACTTTTTTGCGCGTGATCTTGCGACGCTTGAAGAACCGCCAGAGTGTGCCGATGGCGACGGCGACGCCGCGCTCCCTCAGCTGTTCTCGCAGTTCCGAAAGCGTAATGTCGCTCCTGGCGGCCACGGCCGATAGGATCAGCCCGGCATGCGCCTCGATCCGTTGCGAATGGCGGTCGCCGCCCTGGCGCTTGGGCGCCAGATCGCCCTCGCGCCGTTCCATGGCCCGCCACCGGATCGCGCTTGAGGCGCTGACGCCAAACCGCTCGGCCGCCGCCCGACACGACAATCCCCCCTCAATCGCGCCAACGACACGCCTGCGAAGGTCAACCGATAAGGATCTGGCCATGCACGCCAGCCTCCTTCGCCGGCCAGAAGCATGAATTCAGAACCAAGCCGATTCGGGAATCCCCTGCAATTCAATCAGACAGGAAAATGCCTCTAGACAGACTATTGAACTGTCGAACTGACTCGGGAATGGCGCCGCAACCTGTTGGAATCTGCCAAAACAGACTCGGAAACGGCGCGCCCTCGGCTCGCTTGGGGGCTGGGGATTCAGCCCATCTCGCGATAGGCCTCGATCTGGGCCGCGACTGCTTTGCGCTCTTCGTCGCTCATCGCCGAGCGCGGGTTCCTAATCCGGACCTCGCCCACCACACGCGCGGGGCGGGAGGAAAGCACGAAGATCCGGTCGGCGAGAGCAATCGCCTCGTCGACGTCGTGCGTGACGAGCACGGTGATCATGCCTCGGCTTTCGACGAGCCTCCCGAGATCGCCCTGCAACTGCCGGGCGAGCGGCGCGTCGAGTGAGACGAACGGCTCGTCGAGCAGCAGCAGGGTTGGGCGAACGGCGAACGCGCGCGCCAGCGCTGCGCGGCGCGCGAGACCAACCGAGAGTTCGCCCGGAAAATGCGTCCGGTGCTGAGAGAGGCCGAGCGCCGCGAACAAGGCCGCGACGTCGCCTTCGCTCGCATGCGGAGCGGCGAGCCGCACATTGTCCTCGACGCTGCGCCACGGCAGGAGCCGCGGCTCCTGGAAAACCATGCCCACTCGACCATGCGCCGGGACGTGGACTGATCCGTCGAAATTGCGATCGAGGCCGGCGAGAATGCGCATCAGCGTCGACTTGCCGCAGCCGGACGGCCCGATCAGCGCGCCGGTCTCGCCTTCCTCAAGCGCGAACGAAAGATTGCCGATGACCGGAACGCTCTGTCCCGAGGCGGTGCGGAATGACTTTTCAGCGACGCGCGCTTCAAGCCGCGCGCGGTCGCCAACGGGAGACGTGACGTTCAAAGGGTTGCACCGCAAGCGTTTCGATGATGAGCATGATCGCCGTGAAGGGCAACGCGTAGGCGAGCAGGAGCGGGACGTCGAACAACTGGAAGGCGGTATTGATTTCGAACCCCACGCCGTTCGGCCGGCCCATCAGCTCGACCACCAGTACGATCTTCCAGACCAGCGACAGGCCAGCGCGGGTCGCCGCGGCGAAATAGGGCGCGAGCTGTGGCGCGACGACATGGGCGAGGCGTTTCAGCGGTGAGAAGCCGAACACGCGCGCCATCTCGTCGAGCCCCGTGTCAAGGGCGCGCACGCCCTCGCGTATGGTCACGACCGTGACCGGCAATTTGTTGAGGGCCACCGCGCCGATCGCCGCTGCTTCGTTGAGACCGACCCAGATGTAAGCGAGGACGATGATGACCAGCGCGGGCAGGTTCAAGAGCACGATGACCCATGGGTCGGCCGCGCGGTCAAACAGGGCATTGCGTCCCATCGCATAGCCGATCGCCGATCCAGCCGCCATCGCGAGCAGGAAGGCCGCGGCGACTCGGGCGAGCGTTACGCCGAGCGCGGTGAACAGCGCGCCAGACGCAGCCTCAGCCCTCATCGTCGTGAGCACTGCCATCGGCCCTGGAAGCAAACGCGGATTGGCGAAATGCGCAGCGATTTGCCACACACAGACAAGAGCAACGAGCGAGAGGAGACGCGTCGCCACGTCCTATTCGCTCGCTGCAGGATCGTAGAAGAGACCGAGGTCGAGGTCCTTAGCCTTGCCGACCAGCGTCTCGCCGCCGACCTCCGCCAATCGGCGATAGAGGATGCGCGCGTCTGCGGCCTGCTCGGCGATGGTTCGTTTCGGCACGCCTTCGAGGTAGCGCTGGCGATAGACCGCCAGCGCCGCGTCGTCTTTCAAACGGAGCCGCGCCTTGATCGGGTCCCACGCGCTTGGGTCTTCCGCCAGAATTTTGCGCGCCTCCGCCGCGGCGGTGAAATAGCGACGCAGAACATCTTTGTGCGAAGCCGCGAACGCCTCGCTGAACACGTAGCCGGTCATCGGCACCGGGCCGCTGGCGCCGAGCGCCTTCTCGACATCGGACATTTCAATCGCGCGGCGGAAGCCACGTCCCTCAAGATCGGCGGCGAAGTTCCAGTATTCGAGCGCAGCCTCGGTCTCACCCTGGACGAGCTTCTCAGCGATCAGCGGCGGCGCGCCATATGACGGCCGCGCTTCCTTGGCGAGGTCAAGCCCGGAGCCGAGCGCAACCGCCCGAAGCAAAAGCCAGCTCTTGTCAAGCGGCCCGCCGGCGACGCCAATGGATCGGCCCGCGAGATCGGCGACCGCATGAACCGGTGAATCCTTCGGCGCCATCACCGCGCCTAGCGTGGTCGAATAGGGCGTGAACAGGAGCTTGTCGCCGAGCGCTCGTTCACGCGCCGCCCAGAGCCAGTCCTCAGCGACCATGTCGGCCGCGCCGCCCATCAGCGCGATCTTGGCCGCATCGGTGGAAGCAAGCTCGATCGTCTCGATGTCGAGATTGGCTGCCTTGTCCAGCCCGCGCGCCTTGATCACCTCGATTTCCCAAGAGGCCGTTCCGGTTTTCTGGACGGCGATGCGCAGGGGGTCGGCGGCTTCGGCGCCGGTCGCCAGGCAGACGCTTGCGGCGACGGCGAGGGCGGCGGCGAACACGCGTTTGATCATAGGCGTTCCTTGTCTCTGCCGCACGTCACCCGCCCCGGCGCATCAGCATGCCGCGCGCCGGATCGTAGGCGATGATTGCGCCGCCGAGGAACGCCATCGTGCATCCCGCCACAACTCCGAGCGCCAGCCAGTTGACCTGTTGGTAGAAGGCGAAGCGGATCAGTTCGACCGCATGGGTGAAAGGGTTCAGCCGGCAGACGGTCGCGAGCCACGGGCTTCCCTCCTGTACGCGCCACAGCGGGTAGAGGGCGGAAGACGCGAAAAACATCGGGAAAATAACGAAGTTCATCACTCCCGCGAAGTTCTCAAGCTGCTTGATGAGCGACGACAGCAGCATGCCGAGCGCGCCGAGCATTAGACCGGACAACGCCAGCGCCGGCAGCACCGTCAGATAGCCCCACCAGGTCGGCGGCTCGATCTCCCAGAAATAAGCGACGATAAGAAAGGCATAGACCTGCAGGATCGAAACAGCGACGCCCGCGATCAGCTTCGACGTCAGGAGAAACCAGCGGGGCGCGGGGCTGACCAGCAGCATGCGCATGCTGCCCATTTCACGGTCGTAGACCATCGACAGCGAGGATTGCATGCCGTTGAAGAGCTGGATCATCGCGATCAGTCCCGGCGTGATGTAGACCTCGTAAAGAACATAAGTGTCGTAGGGCGGCATGATCGATACGCCAAAGTCTGTCGAAATCCGGCCGCGAAGATGAACAGCCAAACCATCGGGCGCACCAGCGCGGAAATGAAACGCTCGCGCTGCTGAAGGAAACGCAGGCTCTCTCGCCATACGATGCCGTAAAGGCAGATCAGGCGTTGTGTCCAGCCGAACGGGCGATCGCCCTCAAGGACGACCTCGCTCACCGTTCGCCTCCCTCGCCATCGCCCGTCAAGGACGTGAACGCCTCGCCGATTGAACGCGCCCCCGCCTCGCCAACGATGGAACGAGAGATTCCGTCCGCAAGCACGCGCCCCTGGTGCATCACGACCACATGATCGTCATCGCGAATCTCGTCGACGAGATGGGTCGCCCAAAGCACGCCTATTCCTTCGTCAGCGATGAGGCCCCGCACGACCTCGAGAATGCCCGCGCGCGCCTTGATGTCGAGCCCCGCCGTCGGCTCGTCGAGCAGCAGCATGCGCGGCTGGTGCAAAAGCGCTCGCGCGATTTCGACTCGCCGCATCTGGCCGCCGGAAAGGAAGCGCACCTTGTCGCCGACCCGGTCGGCGAGACCGACCCGGGCGAGTTGCATCGCCCCTCGCTCGCGCGTTTCACGCCGGCTGATGCCATGCAGGGCGCCGTGGTAGGCCAGATTCTGCGCGACGCTGAGATCGGGATCGAGCGTGCGCTGCTGAAAGACGACTCCGAGCAGCGCGAGAGCGGCGCCGCTATTCCGCACGACATCGCGGCCGAAAATGCGCACCGCTCCCGACCGGCTCACATAAAGATGGGTGATCACTGAGAACAGCGTGCTCTTGCCCGCGCCGTTCAAGCCCAAAAGCACAGTGAAGCTGGCGGGCGCGATGTCGAAGCTCACCTTATCGAGCGCGACTCTCGCGCCATAGGCGTGCGACACGTTCTCGACCGAGAGCGCGCTGACGGTCGCCTTAGGCTTCACGTCGGCAACAACAGTCATTGCTTCGAGATCGCGACGCCCCAAGGAAACGAACCGACCGGAATCGATTTGATCACCTTCAGCGCAGCCACGTCGATGACCGATACGTCATTGGAGACGCCATTGGTTGACAAGAGATACTTGCCATCCGGCGTCAGCTCCAATTGCCAGACGCGCTGACCGACGAGCAAATATTTGAGCACCCGCTTGGTCGCCGCGTCGATGACCGCGACGCGATTAGCCGGACCTGTCGCGACGAACGCCAGCTTGCCGTCGGCGCTGAAGCGGATGCCGACCGGCTGGATCTGCTCCTTCGCGAGTCCGGGCACGTCGAACGTGATCTTCTGCTTAACGACGTGCGCGATCGGATCGATGACGCTGACTGTTCCTCCGACCTCCGACGTCACCCACAGTTCCGAGCCGTCCTTGTTGTACTCGGCGTAGCGCGGACGGGGATCGACAAGAATGTTGGCCACGATCTTCTTATTCCGCCAGTCGATGAGATGGGCCATGCTGGTCGTTTCGGAAGTGTTGACCACGATCGAATCGTCGGGGCTGACCGCTACTCCTTCAGGTTCGACACCAACTGGAAATTCGCTGACCACTTTGCGCGTCGCGATGTCGATTGCGGTCAGAAGCGCGTCGTTTTCGTTGGCGACAAACACGTATTTTCCATCCCGGCTTACCCGCAACTGCTCAGGATCGGGGCCCGACGGCAGTTCGCCGATCTCCTTCAGGGTCTTTGTGTCGATAACCGC
>CAVZJI010000035.1:0-106674 GCA_963775405.1 uncultured Alphaproteobacteria bacterium | reverse complement strand
TGCGGGCGGCAGTCAGGATTCCCGTTTAGCTTCGCCGCGCAAAAACGCGAAAGCTTAAACCGAGGCGGTGATCCATCGAGACAATTCGCTCTTCGGGCCAGCCCCGGTTTTCGTCGCCACCTGCTTGCCGCCCTTGAACACCATCAGCGTCGGGATCGAGCGGATGCCGTATTTGCTGGCGACGCCAGGGTTCTCGTCGACGTTGAGCTTGGCGATTTTCACTTTGCCGTTCATTTCGGTGGCGATCTCTTCAAGCGCCGGCCCGATCATACGGCATGGCCCGCACCATTCCGCCCAGAAGTCGACGACGACCGGCTCGTCGGATTTGATGACATCGGTCTCAAAACCGCGTCGGTGACTTTGGCCGTTAATGACATGGCGTCCTCAAAGACAGGCGTGCTTGCCGCAGCTCATAGCTAGGAACCAACCCGAGCGTCGTCAAGCAGGCCGGCGCAACCCGGACCCAACGCCCGGCCGTCGATCCGCGCCTTGACAGAGTTGAGGTCGTCGCCTAGCCGAGCGTCGGCGATGCGGCAGGAACAGGGGCAGATCGTTCGGCAAATTAGCGGTCTGAGCGAGATCTCCGACGGCTACTACGCGATTCTCTGCGATATCTGGGGCGTATTGCACAACGGCGTGGCTTCCTTCGCGGCAGCCTCGGAGGCGCTTGTTTCGTTCCGGCGCCAGGGCGGCGCGGTCGTCCTGATCACCAACGCCCCGCGGCCGTGTCCGCCGATTCACAGGCAAGTGCTCAAGCTGGGTGTTCCGCCCGAGGCGTTCGACAGCGTCGTCACGTCCGGCGACGTGACGATTGGATTGATGGAGCAGCAGGCGGGCGATCGGGTCCTCCACATCGGGCCGGAGCGCGATCTGAGCCTGTTCGACGCCGCCATGGAGGCTACCGGCGCACGGCCGAAACTCGTTTCCCTCGAAGACGCCCAATATGCGTTATGCACCGGCCTCAGAAACGACGAGACCGAAACGCCGGATGATTACGAGGCTGAACTGCGGGCGATGGCGATCCGCGGCCTGGCGATGATCTGCGCGAATCCCGACATCGTAATCCACCGTGGCGAGACTCTCGTCTATTGCGCTGGCGCGCTGGCGCGTCGATACGAAGAGCTCGGCGGTTCGGTGATCTACGCCGGCAAGCCTCATGCGCCAATCTACGACCGGGCGCTCGCGCTCGTTGGGCGAGTTCGGGGCGCGCCGGCCGACAAGCGGCGCGTGCTGGCGATCGGCGACGGCATGAAGACGGACATCGTCGGCGCGACGCGAGCGCGGTTGGACGCGCTCTTTGTCACCGGAGGCATTCATCGGTCCTTGCATGGAGAGACGCCGGCGTCGCCGGCCGACCCAATTGAACTGCAAGGGTTGTATGACGAAAGCGACGTTTGGCCGGTTGCCGCCATCCCCCTGCTTCGGCCGTAGCAGTTCGCCGCCGCATGCAAAATTTGCTGTTTCAGACGCTCTATTTCGAAGACCTCGCGGTCGGCATGCGGGCGACGATCCGCAAGACGGTCGAGAATGAAGACGTCATCGGGTTCGCCGAACTTTCCGGCGACCATAATCCGATCCACTTGTCCGAGCACTTCGCACGCAAGACGCGCTTTGGCGGCCGAATTGTTCACGGGCTTTACACGGCGAGCCTCATTTCCGGGGTCATTGGCATGCGGCTGCCGGGGCCGGGGGCCGTCTATATCTCGCAGACCTTGAACTTTCGCGGTCCGGTCAAAATCGGCGATGTCGTCGACGTCGGCGTGGAGGTGGTCGAGCTGACCGAGAAGAACCGCCGCGTCCGATTGCATTGCGAGTGTCGGGTCGGCGATCAGGTGGTCCTCGACGGCGAGGGCGTTCTCAGCGTTCCGCCGACGCCCAAGCTCAAGCCCCCCGCCGCTTGACCGCGCCTGGCCGCCAAGGCAGTTGCGCGGGCTGCGAAACGCGGGTACGGGTCGACGGAATCGGAGGATCGGCAGGACGCAATGACGCACGGCTTCGTGCTCGCCACGGACCCGATGCTGCCGCCGCACGGGCTCACAGGCGCAGTCTACGCAATCGGAAATTTTGACGGCCTGCATCTCGGGCATCAGGCGGTCATCGAACGGGCCGTCGCCCTGGCCAAAGAGAGGGCGGCGCCCAGCGCCTTATTGACCTTCGAACCGCATCCTGCCGACTTTTTTGCCGGACGCCCGGTCGTGTTTCGATTGACGCCGTCCCTGGGCAAAGCCGCGATTTGCGCCCGACTCGGGCTGACCGGCCTCGTTCTCATTCACTTTGACGCCTCGCTCGCCGCCATGAGCGCGGAGGAGTTCATCACAAAGATTCTGGTCGCCCGGCTCGGAGCGGGCGCGGTCGTCGTCGGATGGGACTTTCATTTTGGCAAGGGCCGATCCGGTTCTCCCGCCACTCTCGCCGAGGCTGGCCTAAGGCACGGCTTCGGGGTCGAGATTGTCACGAAGGTGGAAGACCAAGCCGGCGTCGTGTCCTCGAGCGCCATTCGCAAAGTTCTCGAGTGCGGCGATCTCGCCGCTGCGGCGCGAGGTCTTGGGCGCAACTATTCGGTTTCAGGCCAAGTGATTTCGGGCCAGCGCCTGGGGCGCACGCTTGGCGTGCCGACGGCGAATATCGCGCTTGAGCCGACCAACCGGCTGGCTCACGGAATTTATGCGGTCGTCGCGCGAGTCGACGGGCGCGCCTTTCCGGCGGTCGCGAGCTTTGGCACCCGGCCGACGGTCGATGACGGGCCGCCACTGCTCGAGGTCCACCTTCTCGATTTCGACGGCGACCTCTATGGGCGGGAAATGGAGGTCGAGTTCATCGAGCGCATCCGCGATGAGCTCAAGTTCGATTCCCTTCCACTGCTCGTCGCTGAGATGACCCGGGACAAGGAGCGGGCGCGCGCCATTCTGGAATCCTGTGCTCCCGGGTGGAGGCGACACATATAACAGCGTGGTACAGTACAACTGGATTGTCGGCGCCCTTCTGGAGCGCGGAACTAAACGGGGTCCTAAGCCACTGAGAACATTGGTGGGCGCCGGTAAAATTACCGCTACGCTCGGCGCGCCGCGCTGCCGGGACGGCGCTTCCAACCGGCGCGGCCGAATCCCCCAACGCCGGAACACATTTGGCCAAGCGCTGAGAAGCGAATTTGGCGAATGGCGGCAAATCCTCTAATCCGACGCGTCCGTTCCAACGACACCCGAATTTTGGCCCTCAATCTCATGTCCGACGCGTCCGTCACAGCCCTCGATTATTCCCGCACTCTGTACTTGCCGAAGACCGATTTTCCCATGCGGGGCGGCCTGCCGCAGAAGGAGCCGGAGATTCTGGCTCGCTGGGCGCACGAGGATCTGTATGGAGCGCTGCGCGAAAGCGGCAAGGGCCGGCCCAAATTCGTCCTGCACGACGGCCCCCCTTACGCCAACGGCAATGTCCACATCGGCACGGCGCTGAACAAGACGCTGAAAGACATTGTTGTACGCTCGCATCAGATGACGGGCCGCGAATCCAACTACGTTCCCGGCTGGGACTGTCACGGGCTCCCGATCGAATGGAAGGTCGAGGAAGAATTCTACCGCAGCAAGGGCAAGGTAAAGCCGGACTTCTCGGATTCGCAGGCCATCATCGCCTTCCGCAAGGAGTGCCGCGCCTACGCCGAACATTGGCTTTCCGTGCAGCGGGAGGAATTCAAGCGGCTGGGCGTCGTTGGCGATTGGGATCACCCCTACACGACGATGAGCTATCCGGCCGAAGCGCAGATCGCCCGGGAAATCTTCAAATTCGTCGCCAGCGGGCTGCTCTACCGGGGGTCGAAGCCGGTGATGTGGAGCGTCGTCGAGAAGACCGCGCTAGCGGAGGCCGAGGTCGAATACGAAGACCATGTGAGCGACACGATATGTGGCTTTCCACTTGCGTAGATGTTGCCGCAACGGTCCGAGTCCGAGGAGCGGACGTCTGATCGTCATCTGGACTACGACCCCCTGGACGATCCCCGGCAATCGCGCGATCGCGTTCTCCAGTCGCATCGATTATGGACTCTATCGCGTTACATGCGCCGCAGAGGCAACTGGGCCAAGGTCGGGGCGACTTATATCGTCGCGAAAGCCTGGCTCAAGAGGTTTTCAACCCGCGAAAGTCGACGCATTTGAGTTTGTCGAGGAAGTCAAGGGATGCGCTCGCATCCATGGTCTGCGCGCATCCGCTTGCATGCCCACGGCTACGGATTTGTCGTTCCTTTGCTCGACGGCGACCATGTCACGGAAGACGCAGGTACGGGTTTCGTCCACACCGCGCCGGGCCACGGGCGCGAGGACTTCGAGCTCTGGACCGCGAGTACGCGCCTGCTTCAGGAGCGGGGCGTCGAGACGCGCATTCCCTACACCGTGGACGAGAACGGCGCCTTCACCGAGGAAGCGCCGGGCTTTGAAGGCAAGCGCGTCATCACCGACAAGGGCAAAGTCGGCGACGCCAATAAAGCCGTCATTGACGCGCTTAGCGAAGCGGGCGGGCTAGTGGCGCGCGGAAGGCTGAAACACCAATACCCGCACAGCTGGCGATCGAAGACGCCGGTGATCTTTCGCAACACGCCGCAATGGTTCCTGGCGATGGATCGGCCGTTCGCCAATGCGCAAGGCGGCGAGACGCTTCGGGTCCTTGCGGTCGACGCGATTGAACGCACGCGATGGGCGCCGCCGTCCGGCGAGAACCGGATCAAGGGCATGGTCGCCAACAAGCCCGATTGGGTGTTGTCGCGTCAGCGCGCCTGGGGCGTCCCCTTGTCGATTTTCGTCCGCAAGGACGGCCACGAAATCCTGTTCGATGAAGAGGTGAACGCGAGGATCGCCGACGCCTACGAACGGGAAGGCGCCGACGCATGGTTCGCCGAGGGCGCTAAGGAGCGGTTCCTCGGCGCCAAGCACGGCGCCGCGACTTACGACAAAATCGACGACCTGGTCGAAGTCTGGTTCGATTCGGGGTCGACGCACGCCTTCGTCCTCGAGGATCCCGAGCACTTTCCGGGATTGGCCGGCATCCAGAGGATGGTCGACGGCGGCGAAGACACGGTGATGTATCTTGAGGGCTCGGACCAGCACCGGGGCTGGTTTCAATCGTCGCTTCTGGAAAGCTGCGGCACGCGCGGACGCGCGCCGTTTGACGTGGTGCTGACCCACGGCTTCACGCTCGACGAGAGCGGCCGCAAGATGTCGAAGTCTCTCGGCAACCAGACCTTCCCGCAGGACGTGATCCGCGTTTCGGGCGCCGACATCCTGCGTCTGTGGGTGGCCAGCGTCGACTATACCGACGATCAGCGCATTGGCCCCGAAATCCTGAAAGCCGTCAGCGACAATTACCGCAAGTTGCGCAACACGATTCGCTGGATGCTGGGAACTCTGGCCCATCGGGAATCGGGTGATTCGGTCAGCTATGCGGCGATGAGCGATCTCGAGCGGTTGATGCTGCACAAGCTTGCCGAACTCGACCTCAAGGTTCGTGAGGCTTACGACAATTTCGACTTCGCGCGCGTGGCCGCGACGCTGACCGCGTTCATGAACGCGGACCTCTCCGCCTTTTACTTCGACATCCGCAAGGACGCGCTTTATTGCGACGCGCCCTCGAGCGTGAGGCGACGGGGTGCGTTGGAGGCGATTGAGCACATCTTCCGCGCCGTGACGGTGTGGCTCGCGCCGATCCTGGTTTTCACCACCGAGGAAGCCTGGTCAGCGCGAGATGTTGCTCATCGCTCGATCCATCTCGAGCAATTTCCGGTCCTACCCGCAGCGTGGCGGGACGACGAGCTTGCCACGACTTGGGAGACGATCCGCTTGTTGCGTCTCGCGGTCACCGGCGCGATCGAAATCGCCCGGGCTGAGAAGCTGATCGGCTCCTCCCTCGAAGCTGCGCCACGCGTCTATCTCAGCAATCCCGAGCACCTGAAGGCGCTCGAGGGCATCGATTTCGCCGAGGTCTGCATCACCTCCGACCTCGCGATCGAATTCGGGACGCCGATGCCTGAGACAGCGTTTCGTCTGCCCGAAACGCCCGACGTCGGCGTCGTGGTAGAGCGGGCGAGCGGCGTCAAATGCGCCCGCTCGTGGCGCTACTTCGATCCGGCGACCGCTTCGCCTGATTTTCCCGACGTAACTCCTCGCGACGCGGAGGCGCTTCGCGAACTTAGAGATCTGGGCCGCTTGCCATGAAGCCTCCCGCGGCGGGCGGCGTAGTCGCGCTCGCTGTGGTGCTGGTCGACCAAATCGTAAAAGCTGGCGTTCTCACGCATTTTGGCGGCTCCGGGGTCGATCCGTCGTCGCTGGGGCCGTTCCTCAATTTAACCCTGCAGATGAACCGTGGCATCTCGTTCAGCTTGTTTGCCCGCGATTCCGCCTCGGGGCAGATCGCGCTGGTGGCGCTGACTTTGGCGGTGACAGGCCTACTGACTCTGTGGCTGTTTCGATCCGGGTCGGCGCTTCCCGCCGTCGGCCTTGGACTGATTATCGGCGGGGCTCTCGGCAATGCAATTGACCGGGTTGCGCACGGCGCCGTCGTCGATTATCTCGACCTGCACGCCTTTGGACGGCACTTTTTCGTCTTTAATGTCGCTGACGCTGCCATTAATATCGGGGTCGCGCTCTTGATTCTCGACTTATTGCTGGCTCCCCGCGCGCCAAAGAGTCAAAATCAGGGGAGCGCGCCATAGTGCGGACTGGAGATTGGCTGGGGTCGAGATTAAGGAAATTGCAACCGTCATCGAATAGCCGGAATTCATGGCGAGATACGCCAGCGTTGATCCGTTGTCGCAGCGCTTCCGGCGGAAAAGAGGTCCCGACGATGGGCTTTGGTTTGCGGTCAGCGACAATCGCCTTGGCGTTGACGTGCGCTAGTCTGGTCAGTTCGCCCAGTTGGGCGGGCGACGATGGTGCTGCGCCTTTATGGCAAGGAATTGGATCGATTTTCTCTCCGGTTGTCGGATTTACTGGCTTAGGCGGCGGGGAAAAGCCGCCCCCGATCGAGTATCGCGAACATGGCAAGCTCGTCTTGCCGCCGAATGCGGAGCTGCCGCCGCCCGGCTCCTCCGCCACTGCAGATCCCGCGTGGCCCGTAGATCAGGAGATTCTGCGCCGAAAGGCGCAAAAGGAAGAGGGAAAGAAATCGATCGCCGGGGTGGGCGATGCGCGCCTGCGCTATACGCACGGGTTCCCAACGGGCGAGCCCGTGACGATTCGCTCAGTGGATCCGGATGGGCAAACGGTGAAGTGCGAAAGCAATTGCGGACAGACCTCGTCGCCGCTAGGCAACCTCAACCCACTGAACTGGGTAGGGATGGGGAAATCGAACGCGCCCCTTGGTCCTGAGCCCGAACGTGAATGGTTGACCGATCCTCCCAAGGGTTTCCGCGCTCCGGTTGAGCCGCTAAAAGCATCGGCGAAAAACTGATCCGTCCGCTTGTTTACGGTTTGCCGCGATTTGAACCCAGAATTCGAGCCTGGAGCGAATTACGGCTTGGCTATCCAAGCAAAAGCCGCTATTCTGTCCGCGAAGGATTCGTGGGCAGCGCAAATTTCGCCGCCTCAGCCTTTCGCCCCCAAGCCCCAACGTGAACGATTTGATCGCTGGAAGGGTGGCGGAAGCAGCGGAACAGGGTCAGGCGAGGTGGCCTGCAAAAAGGCCTTCCGGACGTAGGACAATGGTCCACGCGCGGCCAGGGGCGCCGCGGGTAAGGGAAATTCGCACGGGATTGGGATCAGTGCGATCGGTCATATCCATACGTCGGGTGTGACGAGATCAGCTCATTCGAGTGACGCGAAGGCGTGAACCGTCTCTTTTGCACCAAATTCGAGAAAGTTTGCGCCGAAACGGTCGGAAAGGCTCTGGGCTAACCGGATGGATGTTAGGGAATTGAAATGAGACCAGGTCAGAACAAGAGGATGCGCGGCCGGCCGACAAACAATCGGCGAGGGCCCAATCCTTTGACGCGATCCTACGAGTTGAACGGCCCCGACGTTAAAATTCGTGGCAACGCGCATCATGTCGCGGAAAAATATCTCCAGCTCGCCAGGGACGCTCACACGGGTGGAGACCCGGTCGCCGCGGAAAATTATTTGCAACACGCGGAACATTACTTCCGACTTATTGCCACTGCACAGGCTGCGCAGGCGCTCGCACAGAGCGGTCAGCAGCGACCGCCAGGAGAGGGCGAGGGCGACGACCTCGAAGACGATGGTGATTTCGGCGGGCTGTCGGATCGTTTCGCTTCGCCTGCGGAGCGGCAGAACGCTTACCCGCAGCCGCAACCTGGATTTCAACCGCAACCCAGCGCCTCGCCGAATGCGCCGCAACCGTTCGTCGACAGACCCGCATATGAGGCCGAGCGTCAGGGCGGCGTCGATCGGGGGGGCTTCGCGCCTCGCCAGGAGCGTCAGGGCAACCGATTTCCGGACCGTGGTCCGCGCCCCGATCGGCAATTCCCTGATCGTAACGAGGGTTATCGCGACAATCGGCACGGCCGCGATGGTCGTCCGCGGGATTTCCGGCCCTACCGCGACCCCCAGCCATCGCGTGAAGCCGGCGCAGATGCGCTGCCGCCGCCGGCCGGGCTTCCGTCCTTCATAACGGCGAGCCCGAGGCCCAATAATGCGGATCTGACTACAGGCGCCCCGTCGCCCGATACATTAGCGTCGCCGTCTCCTATCGCGACGCCTGAGACCGATCCCGGGGGGTTCGAGTCGCCGTCAGAAGGAAGCGCCTTTCCCGCCCGAGGCCGCCGACGGCGGCTACGGTCGCCATACGGGTTTGGCGGAGCCGGTTCAGGTGAGGGAGAGCAACCGGAACTCGACTCCGGAAATCGCCGACGACACGCCGGTCAGGGAATAGCTATTGGCAGGACCTCGGCGTTGAGCGTGATTGGGCGCAACGGCCTGGTCACGCGGCAGGCGAGCCGTCAGCAGAATATTCTGCAGCCTGGGCGTCCCTAATCCGAGACGCGTGACCGATCGTCAGCGTAACAGTTTCGGGCGAAGTCGACACGTTGAGGGTCGCTTGGCACTCGCGGGCCAAAAGTGTTGTGTAATAGAGTTGAATGGAATGGCCGTCGATTGGCTCGTTCGGAACGGCATTGGTCAGGAAATCGGCCGCGCTGTGGGATAGACGGGCATTTACGCCCCTAGCCTCGACGCGCATTATCATTGCGTCGTCTTCACCCGAAATGTCTACGGCGACCACACCGCCCCGCGGCACGGCGCCGGCTGCGATGAGGCAAAGGTTGAGCAATAGCTTTACGGATGTTCTCGACGCCATTCGCCGACTGCAGTTCCACTGCAGAACGGTACGACCGTTGGCGAAAATGTCTCTTGCCACCTTTTCCGCATCGCCCGTATCGATCAACGCGCCGAACGAGCCCGCCGCACCGAAGGCCAGCCGGCAGAATTGAAGGCGCGCCGAGGCTGACATTGCGCTCTTCTTGATGAGCTCCATAGCCACAGCGCGCATCTCCTCGTCCTGCTCTCCGTCGAGCACTTCAAGGCCGTTGACGATCGCCCCAACTGGGCTGATCACGTCATGGCACACGCGCGAGCAAAGCAGCGCGGCGAGGTCGAGTGGGGTTAGCGAGGCCATGGTCAAGTGGTTGATCCTTGGTTCGATATCGGAGCCGTGGCGGAGACAGAGGCCGTGTCGCCTCACCTACGTCGTTCCGAATCTCTATCTACCCGATTCGCCCCTCGGTTGCGATGCAACCTCGCCATGCCAGCGCGATCAATGTTCGAACGTCTCGCACAAGCGGAGATACAAAACAGCGCTTCGGCCGATGGACAGATTGCGTCCTGCTCGCAATCGGCGTTGACTGGAGCCGAGGCTTCCCGACCCGCTTCAAGACTATGGATTGAAATGATGGAGACGACTTGACCTCGGTTCTGTGGAATCCAAACTCCTTCGCGCTCGATTCCCACACCCGTGACGAAATCGCCCTGTTTCTCGCCAAGGCAACGTTGGCGGCGGGACCGGCGGTGATGGAGGAATACGATCGTGGCTGCGACGTCGCTTCGAAGGCAGACGGGAGTCCAGTTACATCCGCGGATCATCGGGCGGAAGCGATAATCTGTGAATGTCTTGCGCGCGTGGTCCCGTTGACGCCGCTATGCGCGGAGGAGGCGATGGCGGCCGGAGCGCAGCCTCAAGTCGCCGAGCGGTTCCTCCTGGTGGATCCGCTCGATGGAACGCGGGAATTTCTCGCTGGCAACGGCGAGTTTACGATCAATGTCGCCCTAATCGAGAAGGGGGCCCCGACCGCCGGCGCCGTCTATGCGCCCGCAATCGGCCGGCTGTGGGTCGGCGGCGACACGGCGTTCGCGTGCGAAATGCGCCTCGGCGGGGAACTGCCCGAGAAAGGATCGCGGCGGCAAATCCGGACGCGTCGCGCGCCCTCGAATTTGGTCGCTTTTGTCAGCCGCTCACATCTCGACCCGCAGTCAGATTCCTTCCTCAAAGGACTGCCGATCGGTGAAACGCGGTTCGCGGGTTCATCACTGAAGTTTTGCCTCATCGCCGAGGGCCTGGGCGACGTCTATCCACGGTTCGCCCCAACGATGGAATGGGACACGGCGGCGGCCGACGCGGTGTTGCGCGCAGCCGGCGGCATGGTTTGCGATCCTTCAGGACGGCCGCTTTCGTACGGCAAAGTCGAGAGCGGATTGCGCAATGGAGCCTTCATCGCTTGGGGTGACACAACAGCCGCCAGACAATTTGGATATTAAAATCATTGTACGGAGATTTGCTGGCCATAAACCAAGCTTTCAGCGCGACGACCCGTCGCCCGCAAAAGTAAACGCGAAGCGCGGCCCTTTGAGCATTTGTTAACCGTCGCGCTTCGAGATTGAGGGCGATCAAAACGATCGACCGATTCTCAACGGGGCCCCAATGAGCAATGTCATCCGTTTCCGGCCCGGGACCAGCCCCCGTCGCACGGCTTCGGGTGACCGCGGCGCCGCCCAGATCCTGTTCTTCACCGGCGTGCGGTATCAGCGCTGGATCGAAGATGCGCACCCGTCGGCGCCTCAACCACAAGGCGCGCGGCGGAAGCGTCAGGCCGCCGAAACGGGAAGCGGAAGGAAGAGCCAGCGCTAACGGGGCGCCGAGAAGTCGGAGAGGTTTTTCGATGGGCGCGGCATTGAAGAGCTGGTGGGCCAGCTCATGACGGCGCCCGCAAGTGTTCCATCATCATCAGTGCGATCCCGCATCGCCGCTTGCCCTTATTCGACGTTTCCGATATGAGCCGCGGCGGGACACCTCTCCCCAACGAGAGGCTTCCATCTGAAAGGATGGCGCATTATGACGACTGCAACGCCGGGCGTTCGCCCCGCAAATCCCTGCTTTTCTTCCGGCCCATGCGCAAAGCGGCCCGGTTGGAGCCCCTCAGATCTGAACGATGCGGCGCTCGGGCGCTCGCATCGCGCGAAGGTTGGCAAAGCCAAGCTCAAACTCGCAATCGACCTTACTCGCGAAGTGCTCGGCGTTCCCGCCGACTATCGCATCGGGATAACGCCAGGCTCCGACACCGGCGCCGTCGAGATGGCGCTGTGGACGCTACTCGGAGCGCGAGGCGTCGATGTTCTCGCGTGGGAAAGCTTTGGCGACGGGTGGGTGATCGATATCGTCAAACAGCTCAAGCTCAAGGACGTGCGCACACTCAAGGCGGCTTACGGCGAATTGCCGAACCTGACGCAAATCAATTTCGACAACGATGTCGTCTTCACTTGGAACGGCACCACCTCGGGCGTCCGCGTGCCGAACGGCGACTGGATCGCCGGCGACCGCAAGGGATTGACGATCTGCGACGCCACATCGGCCGCCTTCGCGCAGGAGCTCGACTGGCCGAAACTCGATGTCGTCACCTTCTCCTGGCAGAAGGTCCTCGGCGGCGAGGCGGCGCATGGAATCATCATTCTCAGTCCGCGCGCGGCCGAACGCCTTGTGACTTATACGCCGGCCTGGCCACTGCCGAAGCTGTTTCGCTTGACCAGCGGCGGCAAGCTCACTGAGGGCTTTTTCGAGGGTGAGACCATCAACACGCCCTCGATGCTGTGCGTCGAGGACTATCTCGACGCGCTGAACTGGACGAAGTCGCTTGGCGGCCGGAAGGGACTCTTCGCCCGCGCCGACGCGAACGCCAAGGCGATCGCGGACTGGGTCGAACGCACGCCCTGGATCGATTTTCTCGCCGTCGCGCCCGAGACCCGCTCAAATACCAGCGTCTGCCTCAAAGTCGTCGATCCCGCCGTCGCCGCTCTGCCGCCCGACGCGCAAGCCGCTTTCGCCAAGGGTCTGGCGACTTTGCTCGAGAAGGAAAAGGTCGCGTTCGACATCGGCGCCTACCGTGACGCGCCGGCTGGCTTGCGCATCTGGTGCGGCGCGACAGTCGAGACGGCGGATGTCGAGGCGCTGACCCGCTGGCTCGATTACGCCTTTGTCCTTGAGAAGAGCAAGCTCGCCAAGGCCGCCTGACCGACGCTTTGTCACCCCGCGAAAGCGGGGCCCGTAGCCTCAAGCCTCGCTCTCATGCCCGCTTTCGCGGGCGTGAGAGCGACAAACGGCTTTCCCTGTCATTTCGCGGCCTCGCCGCCGCTCGCCAACTCAAGGTCATCCTGCCATGACGCCTCGTGTTCTCATCTCCGACAAGCTTTCCCCTGCTGCAGTCGCGATCTTCAAGGAGCGCGGCGTCGAGGTCGACGTCAAACCGGGCATCGACAAGGAGGAGCTCGCCAAGATCATCGGCGAGTACGACGGGCTCGCCATTCGCTCCAACACCAAAGTCACGGCCAAGCTGCTCGAGCGCGCGACGAAGCTGAAGGTCGTCGGCCGCGCGGGCATCGGCGTCGACAATGTCGACATTCCAGCGGCGACCGCTCGCGGCGTGATCGTGATGAACACGCCATTCGGCAATTCGATCACCACCGCCGAGCATGCGATCGCGTTGATGTTCGCCCTCGCCCGGCAGATTCCGAGCGCAGACGTCTCGACTCAGGCGGGCAAGTGGGAAAAGAACCGCTTCATGGGCGTCGAATTGACCGGCAAGACACTCGGAATCATTGGTTGCGGAAACATCGGCGCGATCGTCGCCTCGCGCGCGCTCGGATTGAAAATGCGGGTCGTCGCTTTTGACCCGTTCCTGAGCGCTGAGCGCGCCCAGGAAATCGGCGTCGAGAAGCTTGAACTCGACGATCTTCTAGCGCGGGCGGATTTCATCACCCTGCACACGCCCTTGACGGCGCAGACGCGCAACATCCTCTCGGCGGAAAATCTGGCGAAGACCAAGCCTGGCGTTCGCATCATCAATTGCGCACGAGGCGGCCTTGTCGATGAAGCCGCGTTGCGCGCGGCGCTCGACAGCGGTCATGTTTCGGGCGCGGCTTTCGACGTCTTCATCGAGGAGCCGGCGACAGCCAACCCGCTGTTCGGTCATCCGAACTTCATCGCCACGCCCCATCTCGGCGCCTCCACCAACGAAGCGCAGGAGAACGTGGCGCTTCAGGTCGCCGAGCAAATGTCGGACTATTTGACGCGCGGGGCGATTTCGAACGCGATCAACTTTCCGTCGATCACGGCGGAAGAGGCGCCGAGGCTCAAACCATTCATCGCCTTGGCGGAAGGTCTCGGCTCCTTCGCCGGCCAACTCACCCAAGCCCCGATCCGGAAGGTCACGCTCACTTACGAGGGCGCGGTCGCGGAACTCAAAATCAAGGCGTTGACCTCGGCGGCGATCGCGGGTCTCCTGCGTCCCTCGCTGGTCGACATCAATGTCGTGTCGGCGCCTGCGGTCGCTGCTCAGCGCGGCATCGTCATCGAGGAAATGACCCGCGCCGCTGACGGCGATTATGAGAGCTTCATTACGCTGACCGTCGAGACAGGACAGCAAACGCGGGCGATAGGCGGCACTGTTTTCCAAGACGGCAAACCGCGCATCCTTTCGATCAAGGGGATCAAGGTCGACGCCGAATTCACCCCTTCGATGATCTATGTCACCAACGAGGACAAGCCGGGCTTCATCGGCCGCTTCGCGAGCCTTCTCGGCTGCGCGGGCGTCAACATCGCGACCTTCGCTCTGGGGCGTGACGAAGAGGGCGGCTCGGCGATCGCGCTTGTTTCGATCGACGGGGCCGCGCCCCCTGACGTCATAGCGAAAGTGGGCAAGATCGATGGGGTGCGTCAGGTCGCAGCTTTGCGCTTCTGAGTTGACTTCGATCGGCTTAGCGATGCTCCCTTCCCTTCTCCCTCCGGGAGAAGGTGGTGGGCGAAGCCCGCCGGATGAGGGCAGCGCCCATGAGCGATGATGCGGACACGCGCACGCCGGCAAACGAGCCGGCCGGGCCTAAAGTCGACGCTCGCCTCTTGGAAATCCTTGTCTGCCCGGTGACGCGAGCGGAACTCACTTACGATCCTGTTCGGCAGGAGCTCGTTTCGCGCGCGGCGCGGCTGGCCTATCCGATCCGGGATGGAGTTCCGATCATGCTGCCCGAGGAAGCGCGCAAGCTCGAAGATTGACGCCCTCCACCTTCTCCCTTGGGGAGAAGGTGGCCGCGCGCAGCCCGGCCGGATGAGGGATTTGGCCAAGTGCGCTTCGCGGGTGAACCCTCACCCCCAACCCTCTCCCGGAGGAGAGGGGGCGCACAACCCAGCCTGCCCACACCCCCGACCCGTCTCCCCACGGGAGAGGGCAGACGCGCTAAATCGACGGCGCCCAGTGGACGGGCTTGGCTCTCGTCGCCGCTTCATCCACGCGCCGCGTCTCGATCGCGGCCGTCGTCGCGCGCAGAACCTCGGTCACACCGGCTCGCGTCGCAGTCGAGAGCATGAGCGGCTTGGCGCGCTTTGCCCCCGCAAGCGGCGGCCCGAACTCGCGGATCACGCGCACGAGGCGCTCCGTCTGCTTCTTCAGTGTCGCCTCGTCGACCGCATCGACCTTCGACAGCGCGACAATCTCCGCCTTCTCGGCAAGGCCCTCGCCATAGGCCGCGAGCTCGCGGCGGACCGTGCGATAGTCCGCGCCGGCGTTGGCGCCCGTCGCGTCCACGAGATGGACGAGCGCGCCGCAGCGCTCGACATGGCCGAGGAACCGGTCGCCGAGGCCGTGCCCCTCATGCGCGCCCTCGATCAAGCCGGGTATGTCGGCGAGCACGAAGTCCCGTCCGTCGATCCGGACGACACCGAGACCCGGGTGGAGGGTGGTGAACGGATAGTCGGCGATTTTGGGCTTGGCGGCGGAGACGGCGGCGAGGAAGGTTGATTTGCCGGCGTTGGGCAGGCCTATGAGACCGGCGTCGGCGATCAGCTTCAGTCGCAGAACGAGCGTGCGCTCGATGCCCTCGAGACCGGGATTGGCGCGCCGCGGCGAGCGGTTGGTCGAGGTGGTGAAATGGAGGTTGCCGAAGCCGCCGTTACCGCCCTTGGCGACCACCACGCGCTCGCCAGGCTCCGTCATGTCGGCGAGCATCGCGCCGCTCTCCTCATCGAAGACCTGCGTCCCAACCGGCACCTTCAGCACCGCGTCGGCGCCGCGCCCGCCGGCCCGATTGCGGCCCATTCCGTGCATTCCAGTCTTGGCCTTGAAATGCTGCTGGTAGCGAAAGTCGATGAGGGTGTTGAGGCCGTCCGCGCATTCAACGACGACGTCGCCGCCGCGTCCGCCGTCCCCGCCGTCGGGACCGCCGAACTCGATGAATTTCTCGCGCCGGAACGAGACTGCGCCCGCGCCGCCGTCGCCGGAGCGAATATACACGCGCGCTTGGTCGAGGAACTTCATCGCTGGCTGACTCTCACGGCGCGCGCGCCAGGTCGGCTGCCGGCTCACTCCGCAGCGAGACGGCGCTTGCCCAATCCGCGCGAGTAAGCCGCAGGCTATGGCATTCGACGAGCCCCCCGCGCGCCGGGGCGCCCTGCAGGCCGGCGCCGAGAAGCGCGAACCTGCACTTTTCGAGTACGGTCTTCGACGCCTCATTCTCGACCCTGACACTGGCCAGGATCTCGAGCGTCGACGTCAGCCCAAATGCCGCGTTGATGATTGCTTCCGCGGCTTCGGTCGCGAGGCCCTTGCCCCAGACCTCCGGCGCCAGCACGTAGCCGAGCGCCAAGCGGTCGCGCCCGCGCGATTCGAGGCTGATCGACCCGATGGCGTCGCTCTTGCCTTTGATTGGCGTCATCACCAAGGTCAGGTCGCGTCCGGCCGAATTGGCTTCGCGCGCGCCATAGATGAACCGCTCAGCCGAGCCTTCGGGATAGGGATGAGGAATGCGCGCAGTGTAGCGGACGACTTCCCATTGGCTGCAAAATTTATGGATCGCCGCGGCGTCACAGATCCTGGGCCAGCGCAGCCAAAGCCGCGGCGTCTCAAGCCGGAACACATCGTCTCGTGCCAGATCGGGAAACATGAAATCACCGGTCAGCGGCCCGCTCAAGGGCCATAAATGACGAAGGGGACGCGGCGACCGCATCCCCTTTGTAAGCTTAAGCTTACCGGACGATTGAGCAGGCTCTTTGGCCTTTTGTCTCATCTCGAAATATCTGATCTTTCGAGAACGTCCGCGGGGGCTTGTCGCCGAAGCGGGGTTCTCGTCTTGCTCCCCGCTTTATTCTGAAAGGCTAATCGTGCGCACCGATACATATTGGCGTCCGTCGCCTTTTCGCTCAAAAGCGACTTCGCCGGCGGCGGTGGCGAACAAAGTATGGTCTGTGCCAAGGCCAACATTTCGACCAGGGTGAAATTTGGTTCCTCGTTGGCGTACAAGAATCATGCCGCCAATAACTTGCTCGCCGCCGAACTTCTTCACGCCGAGGCGCCGGCCAGCTGAATCGCGGCCGTTGCGCGACGAACCGCCTGCCTTTTTGTGAGCCATAGTCTTCGCTCCGAAACTTGCTGCGGCTGACCCCAAGGGGCCGCCAGACTTTAACCACCCTATAGCGCGTTCGAACGCGCCTGTGAATTTACTCGCTCGCCGAAGCCGCCGCCGCTCGCGCCGGGGCTGCGCCGCCGGTCAGGATGTCGGTCACGCGTACGATCGTCAGATCCTGCTTGTGCCCGCGCTTGCGCTTCGAATTCTTGCGCCGGCGCTTCTTGAAGGCGTAAACCTTAGGCCCGCGCGCCTGCTCGACGATCTCGCCGACGACGCTTGCGCCAGCGACCCGCGGCGCGCCGACATGGTTGGTCGCGCCGTCGAACAGCGCCAGCACCTCGTCGAACACAATTCTAGCCCCTGCTTCGCCGGGCAGCGTCATAACCGTGATCGTATCCTCGGCGGCGACCTTGTATTGCTTGCCGCCGGTCTTGATGACTGCGAACATCGTTCTTTCCCGTGTTCCGCCCGAACACTACGCATGAGGCATGCGCGGCCGGCTTCTTGGCAGTTGACCGAAAATGCGGCTCTTGCGAGCCGCGGCTTGGACGCTCGGGTTTTGAGCTAAGGCGCCTAAAACCAAAAGCGCGGCTTTTCGGCCGCGCTGGAGCGAGGCGCCCCTATAGGCGGACCCTGGAGCAAAGTCAACGCTCTTGCCGGCCAGATGCTGGCGGCGCTTGGCGGGCGCAGTTACGGTTGAGCACGGCAGGGAGGGGGAAATGTTTGTCGACTGGCTGCTCGCAAGCTTCCATCATTTGGCGGTCTTTTCGCTCGCCGCGATCCTGTCGGCGGAGATCTTCCTAACGGCAGGGCCGATCGACGATCGCCTGGTGTTGAGGGTCGCCCGTATCGACGCCTGGTTCGGTATTTTGGCGGCGCTGGTCGTCGCCGCCGGGGTCCTGCGGGTGTTCTTTGGCGCCAAAGGTTACGAGTATTATTACGTCAACATCTTCTTCTGGGCCAAGATGGCGCTGTTCGTCGGGGTCGGCCTCGTCTCCGTGGCCCCGACCTTCATGTACATGGCCTGGCGCCGCCGCGTTCGCGCCGACCCCGCCTTCCGCCCGCCGGCGGAAGAGATCGCGCAATTGCGCCAGGCTCTCTATGTCGAGGCCGGCTTGTTCGCCCTCATTCCGCTTTGCGCCGCGGCGATGGCGCGCGGCTACGGGATGTGACGCGCGACTAGCGCCCGGACGCCATCGGGGCGTGCGCGCGGCCTTGCGCGACCTGGGACGCATCGACGGCAGGCGCGGAGGAACCCCAAGAGTTGCGGATATAGGTCAGGACCGCGGCGGCCTGATCGTCGCTCAGCTTCCATGCGAATGAAGGCATGCCCGGGCCGGTCGGCTCGCCGGCGGTCGCAACGCTTCGCGCGCCTTCGATGAGGACATGAATGAGGCTCGCCGGGTCGGTTGAACGGACGTTCGGCGATCCGGCAAGCGAGGGGAAAAGATAAGGGACGCCCTTCCCATCGGGCCCATGGCAGGCCGAACATTCGTCGGCGTAGATCGCTTCTCCGGCCGCCATTTTCGGATCGGAAGCGGAAATCGCCGCCGCCGGCGCTGCCGTCTGACCGGGCAGATCTTTGAGGTAAGTCGCGATCGCCGTGAGATCCGCGTCGGTCATATGCGAGCTCGACAGCGTGATTTCCTCGGCCATGATTCCGGTCGAGGCGCTGGTCGGATTATGGCCGTTCTTGAGATAGGCCGCGATGTCGGCGACGCTCCACCCGCCGAGGCCCCGCTCGTTGTCGTTGGTGATATTGGGCGCGAACCACCCTTGCAGCGCGTAGCCTTGCAGGGCGTGGGCGCGATCGTCGCCGCCGAGCGCGCTCTTGGGCGTGTGGCAGGCGCCGCAATGGCCGAGCCCCTCGACAAGATAGGCGCCGCGATTCCAATCCGCGGATTTTGTGGAGTCCGGCTTGAATTCGCCGCTGGTGAAATAGAGCGCGTTCCACGCCGCCATTCCCTGACGAATGTCGAGCGGGAAGGGCAGCTTGTTCGAGACGACGGCGTTGCGAACCGGCTTCACTGTATTGAGGTAAGCGCGAATGGCGAGCGCGTCGCTCTCGGTCACCTTGGTGTAATAGGGATAGGGCATGGCGGGGTAGAGCAGCTCGCCATCGTACCCCTTGCCTTCGCGCAAAGCCCGGACAAACAATTCGTCGCTCCAGGCGCCGATGCCCGTTTCGGAATCGGGCGTGATATTGGCTCCCACCACGACGCCGAATGGCGTCTCGATCGGCCGACCGCCAGCGAAGGGCTGGCCCGAGCCGGGCACGGTGTGACAGCTCGCGCAGTCGCCAGCGACGGCGAGATACCGCCCCCGCTCGATCTGGCCGAAATTCTGCGGGTCGAGGCTCGTCCCGACTTTGTTCGTCTGCGCGTGTCCAGGCGCGACAAGGCTCGACGCGACGACCACCGCGGCGATCGCGGCGCCCGCGATCCATGGCGCGCGTTGCTCAGGCATGGACGAGCGGCCCCGGGTTCTTCAGGTATTGGGTCCTGATCGCCTCGGCCGACCAGTAGGCGAGCGCCGCAACCGTGCCGGTCGGATTGTAGCCGGCGTTTTGCGGGAAGGCGCTCGCGCCCATGACGAAGAGATTGGGGACGTCCCAGCTTTGCAGGTAGCGGTTCAGCGCGCTGGTCGAGGGATCGGTCCCCATGATTGCGCCGCCGCACAGGTGCGTCGTCTGGTACTTCGTGACGTCGTAGGGCGCCTTGCGATATTGCTTCTCGACCTCCTTTGCCCCCATCGCCTTGATGATTTGGGCGAATTTGTCGGTGAGATAGGCGTTCTGCTTGATCTCGTTATCGTGGAAGTCGATCGTGATCCGCACCAGCGGGCGGCCGAACCTGTCCTTATAAAGTGGGTCGAGGTCGAGATAGACGTCGCGATAAGAATAAAAGCTCCCATGCACCCCGGTGCCGGGCGTGACCGTGCTCAGGTAATTGTCGCGCACCGCGCTCTTCCACTTGGCGCCCCATTTGGGCGTTCCGGGCGGAACGGATGTCGTTTGAATTGGGCGCCCACCCGTCTGTACCTGCCCCATATATCCGCCGCCGACGAAGCCGAGCGGCCCATGGTCGAAATTGTCGCCGTTGAATTCGTCGATGCACATGCCGATCGAACCGGAGGCGATGAACGGATTGAAGTTGAATTTGTCCTTGTCGAAAAATCCGTTGACGCTCGAGATCGTCTGGTGGGTGAAATTGCGGCCGATGACGCCCTGATTGGCGACCGGATCGTAGGGTTTGCCGATGCCCGACAGCATGAGGAGCTGAACGTTGAAAATGGTGAAAGCGGCCAGGATGACGAGGTCGGCGGGCTGCTCCCATTCCTCGCCGCTTGAATCGACGAAAGTGACCCCAGTCGCCCGCTTGCCGGAACCGTCGAGATTGAGACGCATCACCTCGCATTCGGCGCGGTAACTGAAGTTCGATTTCCTTACGAGCACCGGAAGAATGGTGGTCTGCGGAGAGGCCTTGGAATAATTGCCGCAACCGAACCATTCGCAGAAGCCGCAATAGGTGCAGGGTCCGAGCCGGGCGCCGAGCGGGTTCACGTAGGCCTGTGACATGTTGCCGGACGGCTGCGGAAACGGCTTGTAGCCGAGCTCGCGGGCCGCCTTCGCAAACAGCGTGTGGCTGAACGGTTGCGCCTGCGGCGGATTGGGGTAGGGCCGCGAGCGCGGCCCTTCGAACGGATTGCCGCCTTCGAGAATTTGCCCTTTCAGATTGCCGGCCGCGCCCGACGTCCCGCAAAGGTACTCGAACTGGTCATAGTGCGGCTCAAGCTCGTCGTAGGTGACGCCAAAGTCCTGGATCGTCATGTCGTCGGGCAGGAATTTCGCGCCATACCTTTGCGTCAGATGCGTCTTGAGGACGAAATCGGATGGCAGGAAGCGGAACGTCTCGGCGTTCCAGTGAACGCCCCCGCCGCCGACGCCGGTCATGGGCATGAACGCGCCCCAGTCGCGGATCGGCAGCGCCTGTTCGCTCATCTTGTTGCGAAAGGTGAACGTGAGCTGCTCGGGGCGGAGGAAGAGCTCGTGGCGGATGCGATAGCGCAGTTCATCCTGGTCGAAGGTGGTCGGAAAATCGGTCGGCGCGTCGCGCCAGGGCCCGCGTTCGATAGCAACAACGTCAAGGCCCTCGTCGGTCAACTCATTCGCGAGGATCGAACCCGTCCAGCCGAGGCCGATGATCGCCACGTCCTTTTTGGGCAGCTTCCGGGCCATGGGCTCCGCCTCAGGTCTTGCGCGTGTTCCAATCCGCCCGTCCCTCGAGGCTGACAGGCGGCCGGGGATAGCGTTCGTTATGTCGATGGACCCAGTCGCGGTAATCGTACCGGGCGCCGGGATAGCCGATCATCCGCCACGAGCACATGTCGCGATTGCCGCCGTAAATCGGATCGGCGAAAAATCCCTCCTGCGCGTCTTTGAGAATGAGCTCGAAGAACGCCTGGCCGTCGACGCCGGCGAGCTTCGCCGCGCCGCTCTCGAGGCCGCCAATGACGGCGTCTTTGTCCGTATCGCTCAGCGAAGCGAATGCACCGCCCTTCGCCGTCTTGCAATATTGGTCGAGCGCCGCCAGCCCCTTACGATAAAGCTCGGATGGGCCGTCTTCGTCTTGGGGGCCCTGCTGCTTGGTTCCCTTGATGAACGGCGGGCTGAGATAAAGACCGGCGCGGCGGCCATACGGGCCAGCCAGCTGCCGATCGATGAAGACCGCGCAGCCCGCGTCCTTGCCGCCCCGCGTCTCCGGTTCCGGCGGGATCAGGCGATCCACCAGCGCCTCGACCGCGGCGCCCTCGGCGGGGCTAAAGAAGAGCCACCGTCCTTGGACGAACGGGGCCGGCGGCGATCCGGCTTCCGGACGCCACGGCAGCCATTGGGCTCGCGCGCCAGTCGCTCCGCCGATGAGCAGGAACGCCGCGCTTCCGAGCAATTCGCGCCGATGAAGCTTCACGCCCCGTCCTCCCGCGAAAGCGGACAACGTTAGGACAGTTCACCGCGCCCGGCAATGAAGGAGAGGGACGTAATGGAACCCTTGTTCGCTCAGGCGGAAATTGCCTGAACGGCGCCCTTCCGTCGCGAGGCCGCATACCCGAGGCCGGCGAAGCCCACGAGCATCATCGCCCAGGTCGAGAGTTCGGGGACAGGGCTTGCGGCGGAGCCTGAGCCGGCAATGATGTCGATCGTGAATGTATCGGCGTCGGCGCCGGAGCCCCAACTCCAGACATAAAGGCCAGGAATCATACCGAGCGAGGCGAAGGTCGCGTCTTGGTAGACGGAAAATTCGGAGACGGGTGTGCCCGATGCGTAGGCAGGTGGGAAAGAAGAACCCCAAGGGCGCCGCTGTCGATTCCAATAGCGCCGCCATCGCTCGAACTCGCAGTGGTGGCCTCGCCCGCGCCAAAGCTCTTAGGACCCGTCACGAAGCCAAACAGCGCCAGCGGCTCGTTTGCGGCGCCCGATTCAAAGTCGCCGTCGCCGGGCTCCACGAACGGGCTGTTGTTGACCAAGTTCGAACCGACCGAAAGGTCGGTCGTATCGAGCGCGCCGCCGCCTTGCTCCTCGACGTTGGCGCCCAGTTGCTCAAACTTGACGAGATACGTTGCCTGCGCCCTCGGCGGGGCGATCACGTTGAGGCCCAGGACCGCAATGAACGCCAGATAAGTCCGCCGCATTGTCATGGGTGAATCCCCTTTATCGCGCCTCCGACAGCCCTATCGGCCTTCGTCGCCGGGCCAGGCGAGCGAGATCGACTGGCTCCCGAGCGAGATCGACTGGCTCCGGCGCTAATTTGCCTCGGCCGGTCGCTTGGGCAGAGACTGCCGGAACGGCGCCTTTTCGCCGCAACGCCGCATAGCCAAGGCCGGCGAAGCCGAGAAGCATCATTGCCCAGGTCGACGGTTCGGGGATGGCGCTGGGCCCGGGCGGCGGCTTCGGCGGCGCCGACCCCAGGAGAGAAGGCGTGAACACGTAAGTCGCTGTGCCCGCAAGAATATTGCGCGACAGTTTGCCGTTCGTACTATCGCTTATCCTAAGGATTTCCGTTTGGGATCCGGACCCGATAGAGGAGGCCGTCCCGCTCAGATCGATGTCAATATTGTGCGTACCGCCGGAGGTAAACATAACCATCTGCAACGCCTCAATTGGCGAAAGCGAGAGGAGAAGCGTTGCTGGGTTCTCGTTTCCGATTGGCCCGCCTGGGACCACGTTTGAGAATTGGTTAAAGAGATCGTTACGTCCGTCAATGTTCCAAGCGACGGATCGAATCCTGGGAACGAATCGCTGGGAAAAGATCGATTTGCACCTCCCGCTGAGATGAAGATCAAAAATGGAACCGTTTTAACAGCAGCCGAAGCCGCAATCGGCGTGGCCGCAAGGACCCCGGCGGCCAAAGTCACAACAGCAAATGCACGCATCGTTGCCCCATGGTCGCTGCCGAAAGCTCCGAGGATCTTGTCATCGGCCGCGAGTGGCGTTTTCCGCTTGAACGCGCTCGCGCTCAGCGCGCTGACACCGTTAACACCCCTAACCGCCGCCCAACGGCTTCGGAGCAAGCACATTTACGTGAACCCACTGCTTTTTTAGTGAAAGGCCGTTGTGCTTTGGAGGGCGCGGGTCGCAGCCCGGTCATCCACGGATAAAGCGAGCCCGCGAATTTCTGACATTTTCTTGCACAAAGCAGAATCTCGAGCTATGCTCTTTTCTCGTGAACCATTCGATCGCCGGCCGCACCGCGCGAGATTGGCAGGCCCGTATTGTGGGAAAGAGGCGAGGAGGCGCGGGGCACTTTGCCATAGGAGCCGAGACCGGCGACGAAATTTTTGTTTGAATTGGCCGTAACCCATTGAAAAGTCCAGATTCAGAAAAATAAACGCTAGTAAACGCTAGCAAATTTACTAACGTTTATTAGCGTTTACTGTCGTTTATTGGCGTTTAAGCGTGGAGCCGTGAGGGCAGGGCGAGCCTCCCTTCGTATAGTACGGATCGCTGTAGCTAATCATAGGGAGCGCGCGCCAGGCCTGCGCGGCTACAACCCTTCGACGATCCGGATCTCCCGATCGGCTCCGCCAGCGAGCGCCGCCAGCGCTTCTTGATAGGCCGGGCTGTCATGCGCCGCCCGAGCCGCGTCCACGCTGTCAAACTCGATCAGCACGGTGCGCTGCTGGAGACCGGCCTCATAGACCTGCGCCGGCATTCCGCGCGCCAGGAAACGCCCGCCCGCGGCGGCGATCGCCGGTCCGGCGAGCTTGGCGTACGCGGCCAGCGCCTCCGGGTTGCTGACCGAACGATATGTGGCGACCCAATAGGCTTTGGCCATCGCAGTTCACTCCCTTGGGTTGCTTACGTTCGTTCGGCGGGGCCGCCTCAGTCGATCAGCTTGTAGGCTGGCAGGGTCAGGAACTCGTCGAAAGTGTCGCTGAGCGACATGTCCGAGAAGAGGGCGATCGCCTCCTTGAACCGGCCGCCCTCGAACGCCTTCGCGCCGACTTCGCCCTTGACCCGGTCCATCTCGCCCTTGAGCGCCTCGCGGAACATCGCCGGCGCCACCTCGCGGCCATCGTCCAGCTTCGCCTTGAGATGGATCCACTGCCAGACCTGGGCGCGAGAGATCTCGGCGGTCGCGGCGTCCTCCATGAGATTATAGATTGGCACGGCGCCGCGGCCCCTGAGCCAGGCCTCTATATATTGCACGCCGACCCGGATGTTCTCGCGCAGACCCTCCTCGGTGCGCTTGCCCTTGTGCACCTCGAGCAGGTCCGCCTGCGTCACGTGGACGTCGTCGCGCGTCTTCGAGAGCTGGTTCTTCTCCGGCATCAGCCGGTCGAACACCTCCATCGCGACCGGCACCAGATCGGGATGGGCGACCCAGGTGCCGTCGTGGCCGTTGGTCGCCTCGCGCTCCTTGTCGACGCGCACTTTGGCGAAGGCCGCCTCGTTCGCTTTGGCGTCGCCCTTGACCGGGATCTGCGCGGCCATGCCGCCCATGGCGAAGGCGCCGCGGCGGTGGCAGGTCTTGATGAGGAGGAGGGAGTAGGCGTTAAGGAACGCCTTCCCCATCGTCATTTCCGACCGATCGGGGGTGAGGAAGGCCTTGTTCTTGCCGAGGCGCTTGATGAACGAGAAGATGTAGTCCCAGCGGCCGCAATTGAGCCCGACGATATGGTCGCGCAGCTCGTAGAGAATCTCGTCCATCTCGAACGCGGCGGGAAGCGTTTCGATCAGCACCGTCGCCTTGAACGTTCCGTGCGGAATGCCGAGCTCGCGCTCGGCGTGGGAGAAGACCTCGTTCCATAGCCTCGCCTCGAGATGGCTCTCGAGTTTGGGCAGGTAAAAAGCAGGCGTCGACCCTTGGGCCATCTGGGCGTTCGCGCAATGGAAGGCGTAAAGGCCGAAGTCGAACAGGGAGCCGGACATCTCCTCGCCGTCGACGGCGACATGCCGCTCCGGCAAGTGCCAGCCGCGCGGCCGCACCATCAGCGCGGCGGGATTGCTCTTGATCGCATAGGCCTTGCCGGTAGCGGAATCAGTGAAGTCGATCTTTCCGACCCAACGGTCCTTCAGGTTGGCCTGGCCCTCGACCATGTTGGCGAATACCGGCGAGGACGCGTCCTCGAAATCGGCCATGAAGACTTTGGCGCCGGAATTGAGCGCATTGACGATCATTTTGCGATCGACTGGGCCGGTGATCTCGACCCGGCGGTCGAGAAGGTCGGCCGGAATCTTGGCGACCGTCCAGTCGCCATCGCGGATCGATTTTGTCTCGGCGAGAAAGTCCGGCAACTTTCCCGCGTCGAAGTCTTCCTGGCGCTCCGTGCGCCGCGCTAGCAGTTCCAAGCGTCGCCGATTGAAGCGCCGATGCAGGCCGGCGAGAAATGCGAGCGCTTCGGCGCTGAGGATTTCGGCCTGCCGGCCGCTGGGCGTTGCGTTGATCTCGATGCCGGCTACAGCCGAGTGCGCTGTCATGAGGTGCTCCCCGGAAAGGCGTTAAGGTCCAGGACGCACCCCTAGACCTTTTCGCCGCCTTTGGGGAGGGCCGGCCGCCGCATTCGTGGCGGCCGTTCGCAATCTCGATCAGGCCGCGAGATCGGTCCGTCCGTGAGCAGGCCGCTCGCGCCAAGCCCGTCGCCGGACCAGCAGACCAGACGGGTCGGCGTCCAGCGGCAACGCCGTGGCGTCGTTGACGTCCGACCGGGTCAGGCCGATGTCGCGCAGCTCATATTCCGACATCTGCGCCAATTCGGACATCACGCGCCGCGTCGCGCTGACCCGGGCCGGCCAACTGAGAGCGCGCCAGAGCGCGTTGCCCGCCCGGGAGGCCATCGTGAATGAAGCAACCATGTTCGCCTCCTGCAGAAGTGACGACCAGCCGTTCAGCGCCAAGGGGCGCCGTGAGAGGCCGTTCGAATCTCGGGATCGTTATCTCGGGATGGTTATTTATATAGTGGGGGCCATTGATCGGTCCAACGAATGTTTGTAGAGTAACCGATCAAAATTTTGGATGAGTCCCATGCTCGATACCGACCAGCTTCGTTCCTTCCTCGCCATAGTCGACACCGGCTCGTTCACCAAGGCGGCGGACCGGGTGCACAAGACCCAGTCGGCCGTCTCGATGCACGTCCGCCGGTTGGAGGAGCAGTTGGGCTGCGCCCTGTTCGTCAAGCATGGACGCGGCGCCCGCCTCACGGACGAGGGCGAGCGGCTGATCGAATTCGCGCGGCGGATAGTCCAGGTCGAAGCGGGCGCGATCGCCGCGCTGTCGCGCAAGGGGTTGAGAGGCTCGGTTCGGCTCGGGATTCCGGACGATTACGCGGAATTGTTCCTGGCCGACATCCTCGCGCACTACAATCGACGGCACCCCTTGGTCGAGGTGTCGGTCCTTTGCGAGGCGTCATCGGACCTGGCCCTCCAGGTTGCCGCTGGAGCGCTGGATTTGGCGTTGATCACCGACCACCAAGGGCTCAAGGGGGTCGAGGTCTTGCGCGAGGAGCCGCTGGTCTGGGTCGCTTCCGAGCGGTTCCAGGTGGAGGAGGGAGCGCCGATCCCACTCGCGCTTGGTAGCACGACCTGCTGCTGGCGGCGCGCGACCGAGGAGGCGCTGCAGGCGACTCCAGGCATAACGCGAGGGCGCTTCTTCTCCAAGAACTTCACCGCCATTGGCACGGTCCTGCGCGCCGGGTTGGCGGCGACGATCCTGCCTGCCTCGATGGTTGGTCCTGGGCTCAAACTCCTCGGGCGCGCCGAGGGATTGCCTGAACTGCCGCTTACTCGCATGGGGCTCATCCACTCGCCGGGACGCCCGAGCGAAGAGGCCAACGCGCTCGCCGACTCAATCCGCCAGACGCTTGGCGCCGAGGCGCGACAAGCGGCCGCCTGAGTGTAGCGAGGTGCGGATCTGGGGCGTCTGAGGCCCGTCGTCTTCGCTTCCAAGGCGCTTGGTCGAATTGCCATCGGCTCCGGCTCGGCCTATGTCGGCGCCCGGGTCGATTTCTAATGTCGCGCGCAGCTTCCTGCCGAGCGCGAGTTGCGACCATCCTCGAAGCCGCCGAAGACGTTCATGACCGACGCGACCGCGCCAAGGACCGGGCTCATGCAATCGGCCTGGGCCAACCCAATCCTTCTGCTCGTTCTCACCACGCTGATCTGGGCTGCGCACTCGATCGTCGGCCGGTTAGCTGTCGGCCAGATCGGGCCGATGACTCTGACCTGCCTGCGGTGGGGGGCGGCGCTGATTCCCATTCTTCTCGCCGCTCGCCCTTCGCTGCGGCAGGACTGGCCGGCCCTTCGCGCGCGCTGGGTCTATCTCGCCGTAATGGGGACGGCCGGATACACTGTCTTCGTCGCGTTGTTCTATGTCGCCGCGCACTATACAAGCGCGCTCAACCTATCGATCATCCAGGGCGCCATCCCGGCTCTCGTTCTCATCGGCGCGCGCGCTTTCCTCGATGTCCGTTTCAGCGCCTTGCAGGCGCTGGGCGCGTTCGTCACCATGCTGGGCGTGGTCGTGATCGCCGCGCAAGGCGATCCAGCAAGGCTCGCGGCGCTCGCCTTCAATAGCGGCGACGTCATGATGGTTATCGCGGCGGCGCTCTATGCGGGCTACACGGTCGGCCTTCGCCAGCGGCCGAACGTCTCGGGCGTCAGCATGCTGGCCGCCATGGCGGTCGCCGCGTTCGTCACCTCCATTCCGTTGATGATCTGGGAAATCCTGTCCGGCGGATTTATCTGGCCGACCTGGGGCGGCCTTCTCGTTCTCGCTTTTGTGGCGCTTGGACCGGCCTTCGTCTCGCAGCTCATGTTTATGCGCGGGGTGGAACTCATCGGGCCGGGTCGGGCGGGCGTATTCGTCAATCTCGTGCCGGTGTTCGGGGCCATCATGGCGGTTGTCATCTTGGGCGAGCCGTTCGCCGTCTATCATGTTGTCGCGTTATTGCTAGTTGTCGGCGGCATTGCCATCGCGCAAAGACGCACAGGCGGCCGTCAACGCTGAATACTGCTGGAACCCAAGGAGATCGACATGGTCTGGATTGAACTGAAGCCGGAAGGGGCGGGACCGATTCGAGCCTGGCGCGCCGATCCCGCGGGGAAGCCGCGCGGCGGCATTGTCGTCGTCCAGGAAATCTTCGGCGTCAACGCCCACATCCGCGCAGTCACGGATAAGTTCGCGGGCGAGGGCTACCTCGCCGTGGCGCCGGGGATCTTCGAACATGTCGAGCCTAAATTCGAGGTCGGCTATGACGCCCAATCGAGAGAGCGCGGCATGGCGATCGTCGGCAAGACCGATCGGGAGCAGATGCTGCGCGACGTCGCCGCAGCGATCGAGGTCGCCAGGCAAGGCGGCAAGGTCGCCGTGGTCGGCTTCTGCCTCGGCGGCACGATCGCCTGGGCGTCGGCGGCGCAGCTTTCGGGCTCAAGCGCCGCGGTCGGCTATTATGGCGGGGGGGTAATCGGACTTAAGGACTTGAAGCCGCGCGTCCCGACGCTGCTGCATTTCGGCGAGAAGGACCAGCATATCCCCATCGCCGGAGTGAAGGAGGTCGCCGCGGCGCATCCTGATGTCGAGGTCCACATCTATCCGGCCGATCACGGGTTCAATTGCGATCATCGTGAGAGCTACGACGCGCCGAGCGCGGCGCTCGCCTGGACGCGCACGCTCGCGTTCCTGAGCAAGCATCTGGCCTAAGCAGCAATGAAGCGGGCTGAATCGCGCTAACCCAACTGCAAGCCCAACGCTAGGTGCGCGCGTAGCTCCGGTCGTCCCGGTCGCGGCCGGCCATCACGCCGTTGTGATCGGGTTTGGTTGTTGACACGCAGAACCCGCGCACAAGACACTCGCAACCGGGCGGGAGGAAACCGCGGCGCGCCGACGCCGAAAGGAGGAAGTGATGAGTGAATTCTCGCGACGGGATCTTCTCTCGACCGCTGTGGTTGCGGGCGCGGCGATGACCGCCTCGGGGGCTGGGGCGGCCGATCAAATTCCCGAGCCAAGCCGAGCCCCTGGCGTCGGCGGCACGGATCCGGTGCCGGGCAACGTCCTCCGTGAAGCTCAGAATCCCGACATCGTTAATCCGCCAGCGACCGATTTCAGGAACTCTGCCCAACCTGCGGTTTTCCTTCGGAGATGCGCATATCAGGCAGTCGAGCGGTGGTTGGACGCGCCAGGCCACCGCGCGGGAGCTTGCCGTCTCGAAAGCGATCGCTGGCGTGCAAATGCGCCTGAACGCAGGCGGCGTCCGGGAGCTTCACTGGCACAAGCAGGACGAATGGGCCTACATGCTTTACGGGACAGCCCGCATCACGGCGATCGACGCCCAGGGGCGTAATTTCATCGACGACGTTGGCGTCGGCGATCTCTGGTATTTTCCCGGCGGCATTCCCCATTCGATCCAAGGCCTCGGTCCGGACGGATGCGAATTCCTGCTCGTCTTCGACGATGGCGACTTCGACGAGGACAGCACGTTTTTGCTAAGCGACTGGTTCAAGCACGTCCCGTCTGAGGTGCTGGGCAAGAATTTCGGCGTGCCGGCGACGCTGTTCGGACACACGCCCGATCCGCGCGAGCTCTACATCTTCAAAGCGCCGGTTCCTGGTCCGCTCGGTCCCGACAAGTTTATGGGGGCCGACCCGGTTCCCCAGACCTTCAGCCATCACATGATGGCGCAGGAGCCGATCCGGACCAAGAGCGGGACGGTGCGGATTACGGATTCCAGCGTATTCCCCGCCTCCAAAAACATCGCGGCCGCCCTTGTCGAGATCGAGCCTGGAGGAATGCGCGAGCTGCATTGGCATCCCAACACCGACGAGTGGCAATATTACATAAGCGGCCAGGGGCGCATGGGCGTGTTCGCGTCGGCCGGCCAAGCGCGAACGTTCGATTTCCAGGGCGGGGACGTCGGCTATGTCCCCTTCGCCATGGGCCATTTTATTGAGAACACGGGCACGGCGCCCTTGCGCTTTCTGGAAATGTTCAAGAGCAGCTACTACGCCGATATATCGTTGAACCAATGGCTGGCGTTGACCCCCCCCGATCTCGTGAAACTGCACCTCGAGCTGGATCAGCAGTTTATGGACGCGCTTCGAAAGACCAAGGCACCGGTCGTTCCCGCCTGAACCACGCGTCGTCCGGCCGCCGCTTAGCAATAGGCGCGGCCACCGTTCGGCTCTGGGCGCCAAACAAATCCAAGCAAGACCTAGCCCAGCCGAAATAAACCCAAGCAAAATTGCTTGGGTTTATTTGTCCGAATCAGGCTTTTCGGCGGCAACCGGTCCCTTGGAATATGGGGATATTCTCGTAAATACGATTGGCCGGGGGCCGAAGGAGGACCAAACGGATGAAGCCATGACTTCCCCATCCCGGCATCCCGCTTCGAAGGCGTTGGCTATACACATGCGCGGGACGGCCTGCCCTTCGTGGCGATCTATCGTCCCGTGCCCCAGCCCGGTCCGGACGCGCTGCTCATACATGTCGTCGCTTCATCGCTCAATCCGCACGATTACAAGCTCGCCGACCTCAACTTCATTGGACGAACGCCGCCCGTCATTCTCGGCTTAGATGTCGCCGGGATCGTGGTTGGGTTTGGGCGTGCGGTAATGCGGTTCGCCGTCGCGACGCCATCTTCGGCATGGTGGCGACCAATCAGGACGGCGCCCGGGCGGCGGGAGGCACGGCCGGTTATGCGCCGGTGCGCGAATACGCCTCCGCGCTCAAGCCCGAGGCTCTGAGCTTCGCCGAAGCTGGCGTGCTCGGCGTCTGCTTCCTGTCGGCCCATCTCGCGCTCGTTGACCACGCTGGGCCGGGCGACAGCTTCTACATCCTTGGCGGCGGTGGCGGCGTCGGTCATCTCGCCATCCAGAAAGCCGCTCGGCATACCCACGATCATCAGCAGCGGCAGCGGCGAGGCGTCACGCGCGTTGGCGAAGGCCTCCGGCACCACCCATGTTTTCGACTACCGAAGGGATGATATCGCTGCCGAAATCGCGAAGCTGACTGACGGCAGGGGCGTCGATCTCGTCTACGACACCACCTACAATGAGGCGAGCTTCGTCGCTACCGCCCAGATGGTGCGACCGCTGGGTCGTCTTGAGCGTGGGGCCGGGCAAGACCAGCCGCCGCGTGGAAACGAAAAGCCCGATCGCCGACATATTGGCGGTGAAGGGCGCGAGCCTAATCAATGTCAACCTCATCCGCACTTTCACTGGGCTCGGCGCGCTCGATGACAAGGCGAGGGCCCTCCTCAGCCGTGGCCTTGAGGACGCCGCGGCTTCTGCGACGGCGGGTACCGTGCGTCCGCACATCAGCGCGACCATCCCCTCCGAAGCCGATGCCATCAACGCCGCGCCCGCCAAGATGAAGGCTGGCGAGAGCGTGCTCGGGAAGATCGCGCTGATTGTTGACAAGGCGCGCACGGGATGAGCGCTTCGCTCCGATCGGAAAGCCCGTGCATCACAGCCGCCCTGCGCGCGGCGTAGCGCAGGCCGACGCTGCTCTACGACGAGGTCATGGCGCCATCTGGCTTGCGAATCACCCAGTTCAATCTGCTCACGGAGCTTGAGCGCTGGGACGCCTTGCCGCCCACGGTGGGTGAACTCGCGGAGATTTTGACGATTGAGCGCTCGGGGCTTGGCCAGACGCCGAAGCCGCTCGAGCGCGACGGGTTGATTGCCTTTGGGCGCGACGAACGGGACGGACGGCGTCGCCCGGTGCGCCTGACATCAGCCGGGCGTGAGGCGGTCCTTCGGCGCCGCCCTATTGGACGGAAGCGCGTCGCCGGTTCGCAGGCTTCTTCGGCGAACCGGAGATGGCGGAATTGAGCGCGACGTTGCGCGACATCGCGGAGAACCCGGATGTCGCGAACGCCTTCGATCGAAGCGACGCGTAGGACTGAGGCGCGTTCCATCTCACAACGGCTCCGCCGGCTCGCGCTGAAACGCTGCAACGACGGCGCCGACGCCTAAGATCGCGACCGAAAGCCAAAGACCGGCCTTGAGGCCGCTCGGTCCATCGGCCAACGCCCTGTTCAGCACCGGGCCGATGCACCGGCCTATTCCGGACAAAACGGTCAGGGCGCCAATCGCGGCCGTTACGGCATGCGGTGGGAACGCGCGGCGTGCGAACGACGCCACGGCGGCGAGAAAAGAGCCTCCGAAAAGAAGGGCGGAAAGGTAAACGCCGGCCGGCGTGCGCCATACCAGCGGCGCCGCGGTCCCGATTGTGAGGAGGCTGAGCGTGGCCGCCGTTCCCCACCCGCCTTTTAGCTGGCCGAGGATGCGCCCCCAGGCGAACGCGGCGGCGACCGAAGAGAGTCCAAATAGGGACCAAAAGCCTGTGGCGCCCCACCGGTAAATCCCTCGGCGCTGCGCAGGTAGGCGATGATGACGTCGCAGAGGCGATGTAGCCGGTGGCGAAGAGACCATAGGCCACAAGCGTGCACGCCATGACGCGCGGCGACTAGCCCGCGCACGCATTGTCTGCCGGGGGATAGGAGGGTTCGGGCGCGCGACGCGGCGACAAGCAACCGAATGCGGCGCCCGCGAGCGCAAGCGCGCTCAGGACAAGCCACCCGCCGCGCTATCCAACCGTTCCGAGCAAAGGAGGTGCCGCCAGAGCGGAGGCTGTGATGCCCATTCCAGCCCCGGCGAAATAGATCCCCAACAGCGTCGGCGCCCGATGCTTGGAGCCGCCCATAGCGGCGGCGGAGGCCAACCCGGGTCCGCACACGAAAGCGAGCGCTCCGGTGAACCGCGCGGCCACCCGCAACGCCAACAGCGCCATGTAGTCCGCGGTGAGACCTGACGCGCCAACAGCGAGCGCCGACAGCACCAGGCTGATCGCAAAGACTTTCTTGTCGCCCCCTCGCCTGCCGACGGGCGCCGCGACGAGCGCGCCTATAAGGTAGCCCGCGGCATTGGCGGTGTTCATCGCGCCGCGCTTGCGCGAAACTCCATCCGAGGTCGGCGCGCATGGACGGAGGCAGCAACGCATAGGCGAAGCGGCCCAAGCCGAGCTCCACCGCCGGACCCATTGCGAGGCCAACGACGACCCATGAGGGTGTCGGGTCGGCTTCCCGCTCGACCGGGGAAGGCCGCGGGATGTTCACACTCGCCAGCGCAAAGCAGAAACCAACGCGAACAGGCGCCGGGCCGTCCCCTGGTCGATGTCGATCGTGCCGGTCAGCCGCTGGGCCATGAGCTCGGCGCCTTCGTTGTGGAGCTTGGTGCGTTCGCGATCGATCGCCTCGATCTGGCGGGGGCTCGAAGCGCGGATCGCCGAATAGTAAGTCTCGCAGACGAGGAAGTAGTCCTTTAGCAAGGGCCGGAACGGCGTCATCGACACCACAATCGTGGCCGCGGTCTCGCCGTTCGCGGTTTGGACCTCTAAGGTGAGCTTCGATTCCTCCTGCGAGATCTTTAAGATGTAGGGGCCATCGTCGCGACCGGGACGCCAAAGGCGTTTTCCTCGATCAGGTCAAAGATCGCCACCGCCCGTTCGTGATCGACATCGGACGTGCCACGCGGGATCGTCGCCTCATCCAGAATCACCTCGGCGAGGCGATTGCGGCTCTTGGCCGGCTTTCGGCTCATGGGCGATTAGCGCGAAGACGTACCGCAACTGAGCGCGCGTGCGCCTCCAGCCCCTCAGCTTGCCGAGCGCGATCGCCGCCGGGCCGAGAACGTCGAGCGAGCGGACGTCACATTTGAGCAGCGACGTGCGCTTCATGAAGTCGAGCACGCCGAGGCCCGACGAGAAGCGCGCCGAGCGGGCGGTCGGCAGGACGTGGTTCGATCCGCCGACATAGTCGCCAATCGCCTCGGGCGTATGGGGCCCAAGGAAGATCGCGCCGGCGTTGGCGATCTTGTCGCTGAGGGCTTCGGCGTCATCCGCCATGATCTCGAGATGCTCCGGCGCCAACCGGTCGACAAGAGGAATGGCGGCCTCAAGCGACGGGCAGAGGATGACCGCGCCATTGTCACGCCAGCTCGCGCCCGCGATCTTGGCCCGCGGCAGGCTCTCAAGCTGACGCTCAAACTCCGCTTCCACCGCGCGCGCAAGGGCTGCATCGTTGGTGATGAGAATCGATTGCGCCGCCTCATCGTGCTCGGCCTGAGCCAAGAGATCGGCGGCGACAAAACGCGGATCGGCGCTGCCGTCGGCGAGGACCACGACTTCGCTCGGCCCCGCGATCATGTCGATGCCGACGACGCCGAACACCCGCCGCTTCGCCGCCGCGACATAGGCGTTGCCGGGGCCGACGATCTTGTCGACCGGGGCGATTGTGTCCGTGCCATAGGCGAGCGCGGCGATCGCCTGCGCGCCGCCGATCCTGTAGATCTCGTTCACGCCAGCGATGCGCGCCGCAGCCAGCGCCAGCGGATTGATGCGGCCGTCCGGGGTTGGCATGACCATCGCCAGGCGGCGGCAGCCAGCGACCTTGGCCGGCACGGCGTTCATGATCACGGAGGAGGGATAGGTCGCGAGCCCCCCCGGAACATAGAGGCCGACGGCGTCGATAGGCCGCCACCGCCAGCCAAGCTTAACGCCGAGCGGGTCGGTAAAGAAAAGGTCGGCGGGCTTCTGGCGCAGGTGAAAATCCATCACCCGGGCATGCGCAAGCTTGAGCGCTTCGAGCGCTATCTTCTCGCAAGCGCCAATCGCCGCGTCGATCTCGGCGGCGTCGATCTTCAGTCCAATCCTGCCGATTTCAATTCGCTCGAAGCGCAGCGACAATTCGGCAAGCGCGACGTCGCCACGGTGGCGCACATCGTCGATGATGTCGGCGACCGTCAGGTCGACGTCGGCCGAGGACTCACGCTTGGCGGCGACAAGCGACGCAAAGCGCCGCTCGAAATCAGCCGACTGCATATCGAGCGCCACGGACACGGCTAAACGAAACTCCCCAACCCCAACTGAGCCTCATACACCTGACGTGTCGGCCAGGGCATGGCCAGGGCAGGCCTCGGCGGGGATGCGATGCCCCATGTCGCGGAGCTCAGCCTCGACGCACTCAACGTCCAGACGCACCAGAGCGCCATCGGCGAAGGCGAGGATGATGATGCCGGCCGGCGGATCCGTCTTCTCGAACGTCACGGCCAACAGATTGAGCGTCGCATCTGGGTTGATCTCTGTGAAGCCGAGATGAGAGACCCTCAACACGCGGTCAAACCTCAGCACGCTGAGGACGCGCTCCTCCGGCCCGGTCTTAGCGCCGACCCAGTCGTAGCGCATGCCGGCGACGAGAAAGCGGCGCTGCCGCGGCAGCCAAGTCATATCGACGCGTTTGACGCAGGTGTTCTGAATATGCGCGGAAATGACGCCCAGGCCCTCCCGGTCGAGCGCGATCAGCTTCAACCCGTGCCCCCGAGCCACCATCGACCTAGCTCGCGAGCCGCGTGATGTCGGCGCCGCAGGCGCCGAGCTTCTCTTCCAGCCGCTCGAAGCCGCGGTCGAGGTGATAGACACGATTGACGATCGTCTCCCCTTCGGCCGCAAGGCCGGCGATAACGAGCGAAACCGAGGCGCGCAGGTCGGTCGCCATCACCGGCGCGCCGCGTAGGCGCTTGACGCCGCTGACCACAGCCGTGTCGCCGTCGAGCTTGATGTGCGCGCCAAAGCGAGCGAGCTCCTGCACGTGCATGAAGCGGTTCTCGAAGATGGTCTCCTTGATGCGCGAGACGCCTTTCGCGCGCGTCATCAGCGCCATGAACTGCGCTTGCAGATCGGTCGGGAACCCTGGGAACGGCGCCGTCGAGATGTCGACCGCGCTGATGCCAGCGCCATTGCGCTTCACCCGCACGCCTCGATTGTCGCTGCTTATCGTCGCGCCGGCCTGGGTGAGCGCCTCAAGGGCCTCCTCCAGCAGATCCTCGCTCACGCCTTCGAGCACAACGTCGCCGCCAGTCATCGCGACCGCGGTCGCGTAAGTTCCCGCTTCGATGCGGTCGGGCAGAACGCGGTGATGTGCGCCATTGAGACGGGCGACGCCGTCAATTTCAACTTTCGGCGTGCCGGCGCCGCGGATGCGTGCGCCCATTTTGTTGAGACAGGCGGCGAGATCGGCGACCTCCGGTTCGCACGCAGCATTGCGGATGAGCGTCGCGCCGCGCGCGGTCGAGGCGGCCATGATCGCGATATGCGTTCCCCCAACCGTCACCTTGGGAAACTCGATCTCCGCTCCCGTCAAGACCCTTCGGCGCTTTGGCGACGGCGTAGCCCGCATCGATCTCAATCTGCGCGCCGAGCTTCTCCAGCGCCATCAGCAAAAAGTCCACCGGCCGGGTGCCGATCGCGCAACCGCCCGGCAGAGAAACGCGCGCCGCGCCCATGCGGGCAAGCAGCGGCGCGATCACCCAGAAGCTCGCGCGCATCTTCGCCACCATTTCATAAGGCGCCGTCGTGTCGACGATGGTGCGGGCGCGCAAATGAGCCGTTTGGCCCGTGCCGGCGTCTTCGCCAACACGCTTGCCGTCGACCGAATAGTCGACGCCCTGATTGCCAAGGATGTAGGCGAGTTGGGCGACGTCAGCGAGACGCGGCAGATTTTCCAGGGTCAGGGTTTGATCGGTGAGTAACGATGCGATCATCAACGGCAGCGCCGCGTTCTTCGCCCCCGAAATCGGAATCGCCCCGTTCAGGGCCGCCCCGCCGCGAATTTGTATGCGATCCATCCGGTCCCTCTTTCTCAAAATCACTCGCCGAAGGATCGTCGCCCGCCCCGCGCCCTTCCGTCACTCTCTCGACTCGGCGGCCGTTCGCCATCGGTTCGTCCGTCGGCTGACCCTCGACCTGTCGCGCCCGGCTCTGCGCCTTGCGCCGCTTCAAATTTTCCCTGAGCGCCGCGGCGAGGCGGGCCCGCCGGAGATCTTCGCGCCTTGCTCGGGATTCGTCCGGACTCATGCCGGGTCCTTAGTCCTTTGACGTCGCGACTCGCGACGGACAGCTTTGGGTTTGATAGGGCCAACGCCGACGGCGAAGCAAGCCTCGGGCTCATTCTCCTGCCGTCGTTCGGCCTTCTCGATCAGACTCTCAGCAGCGGCGCGCGCCTCTCGGGTGATCTCCGCGCCGGCGAGCATGCGGGCGATTTCTTCTCGCCGCTCGGGCGCGCCAAGCCGCGAAACGCCGGTCGCGACCCGCTCGCCCACGCCAACATCGCTTTTGACGATTCTGTAGTGATTCTGCGCCCGCGCCGCCACCTGCGGCGCATGCGTCACCGCCAGCACCTGAGCCCGGGCCGAGAGCCGCGCCAGGCGCTGACCCATCGCGTCGGCGACGGCGCCGCCCACGCCGGTGTCGATCTCGTCGAAGACCAGGGTCGGCGCGGTGCCGCGCTCGGCCAATCGCACCTTGATTGCGAGCAGGAACCTGGCGAGTTCACCCCCCGAGGCCACTTTCATCAGGGGGCCCGGCCGCGACCCGGGATTGGTGCGAACGAAGAATTCCGCCCGGTCATAGCCGCTCGACGAAATGATCGTGTCGTCGCGCCTCAGATCGACGCTGAACTCGGCCCGCTCGAGCTTGAGCGGCGCCAATTCAGCGCTCACCGCCGTCGCCAGTTCGCGCGCGCTCTCCACGCGCGCGGCGCTGAGCGCGCTCGCCGCCGCGGCATAGGCCTCAGCGGCGCTCTTCACGCCGCCCTCAAGGCGACCCACCTCACTGCGGCCGGCCGCGAGAGCCGCAAGGTCGTCACCGAATTTCTGCGCCAGCGCCGGCAGGTTTTCGATTGGAACGTTGTGCTTCCGTCCCATCGCCCGGAGCGCGAACAGGCGCTCCTCGCAACGCTCAAGTTCGTGAGGGTCGAAGGCGCTGGCTTCGAGCGCGTCCTCGACCTCGCGTGTGGCCCGTTCAATCGCGTCAATAGCCTCGTCCAGCACCTTCACGCTCGGCTCAAGCAGCGCCGGCGCCTGCGGAAGGCGGCGCTGAAGTCGGCGCGAGAGGGAAAGCAAAAGGGGTAGGATGGCCGTTTCGCCGGTCAGATGATCGCGCGCGTCGCGGATGTCCGCTGCGACCTTCTCGCCCTGCATCATGGCTTGCCGGCGCGCCGCAAGCGCCTCTTCCTCGTTTGGCTGGACGGCGAGTTTGCTGAGCTCCTCGTGCGCGTGAGCCGCGAATTCAGCTTCGGCCTCCGCGGCCTTAAGCCTGGCGCGCTCCGCCTCAAGCGCGTGCTCGGCCTCCCGCAGGGCCGCGTAGGCGCCCTCGGTCGCAGCCGTCAGCGGTCCGAGCCCGCCATAGGCGTCGACCAGGGTGCGATGGGTCGATGGGTCAGTCAATGCGCGCTCGTCGTGCTGGCCGTGGATCTCGACCAGCGCCGAAGCCAGCCCCCGCAGCGCCTGGGCGCTGACGCTCCGGTCGTTGACATAGGCGCGGGTCCGTCCGTCGGCGAGCTGGACACGCCTCAGGATCAACTCGTCTCCGATCTCAATGTCTTGGCCCTCAAGGAGCGCATGGGCGGCGTGTCCCTGCGCCAATTCGAACGTCGCCGTCACCTGGCCTTGCAGCTGGCCGTGGCGCACGAGGCCGCCGTCGCCGCGCGCGCCAAGGGCCAGCGACAGCGCATCCAGAAGAATGGATTTCCCCGCGCCGGTCTCGCCGGTGAGGATGGTCAGCCCAGGCGAAAACTCAAGGTCCAGCTGATCGATCAGCACCACGTCGCGAATAGAGAGGCGCGAAAGCATCCAATGGCCTGATCAGGACGGGACGACCGTGTGCCAGATCGTCGACATCCACGAGCCGCCGAAATCGTGGGGCGAAAGTCCCTTGCCCTTCAGCAAGTCGTAAGCGTCATGGTACCATTGACTGTCCGGGAAATTATGCCCGAGCACGGCGGCGGCGGTCTGGGCTTCCTCGGTGATCCCTAGCCCAAGATAAGCCTCAACCAGGCGATAGAGCGCTTCGGGCGCATGACGCGTCGTTTGATAATACTGGAGCACGTTCCGAAATCGGTTGATGGCGGCGGTGTAATTCCGGCGGTTGAGATAGAACCGCCCGATCGACATTTCCTTTCCCCCCAGTTGATCTTCCGTGACCTGGATTTTGTATTTTGCGTCTTCGGCGTACTCCGACTTGGGGTATTTCTGCACAACGGCCTGAAACGTTTCCAGCGCTTTCGCCGTCTTTTCCTGGTCACGCGATATATCGGGTATTTGCATGTAGTACGAGTTTGCCTGCAAGTACAAAACATAGTCCGCTTCGGGGGAACTGGCGTAGTCCTTGAGGTAACGCTCGGCCGACGTTTCGGCGCTGGTGTAGTCGCCGGCCTGATAGTCCGCATAGGTCGTCATCAATAGGCCCTTGCGCGCCCAATCCGAGCTCGGATACTGCTTGCCGAGATCGGTGAATTTCTTCGCTGCCTCAGCGGGCGAACCGTTGGCCAGCTTCTCCAGGCCCTGGTCGTATGTCTTGCTCGCCGGAACGTCCGGCGTGATCTCCATCTTGTACTTGTCACCGCCGAACGGATTGAATTGGTCAAGCATCGAGCAGCCTGAGCCGGAAAGCGCGATGGCGATGAGTGTGGCGCCGGCGGCCAAGCGGCGCGCCAGTCGCTTGCGGTCCTTCGACAAAAGGGCGCCAGGTTCCACGTCGGCCATGCTTCAAAGACTCGCGTTGCGGGCGGGGGAACGCCATCGACGCCGGTCGGCGGCGAAGCGGCTCATTTAGCGCACCCGCGGGGAGTGCGCCACCTTTTCGGCCAAGCGCAGATGGCGATTAGCGGCGCGTCCGGGCGAGACAGCGAGACAAGGGGCCGAATGCCAGAGCCGCAGAAGCGGTCAATCGGCTGCGGCGAACGCCGCGGCGCCGGCGGGCACATGCGCGCCGCCACCGGCCCGCGCCCTGAGGGCGGTTGTGGGGGTTGGCGTTTCAAGAAGCTGACAGGCTGAGCGGTGCTCGAACAGCGCCTGGAGCGCCAGCGCGTTAAGCTTGTGGCCTGGGCGGTAGGTTCGATAGAGGCCGATGATGGGCGCGCCGGCGAGCGACAGATCGCCGACCGCGTCGAGCGCCTTATGGCGCACGAACTCGTCGGCGTAGCGCAACCCTTCCGGATTGAGGACGGCGTCGCCATCAATGGCGACAGAATTCTCGAGCGAAGAGCCCAGCGCATAGCCGGCTCGCCACAGCGCCTGAACGTCGCTAACAAAGCCGAAAGTGCGGGCGCGGGAGATATCGCGCCGGAAAGTCGCCGGATCAAGATCGAACACCCGGCGCTGACGGCCGATAGCGGGCGATTTGAAGTCGATCTCAACGTCGAGGCGGAATCCGCTTTCGGCAGGCAAAAACTCGGCGAAACCGCCCTCGTGATCGACGCGAACGCGCTTGACGACCTTGAGGTGGCGGCGAGATCGCGCCTGCTGGGCGACGCCGACCGAATCGATCGCCCGGACGAAATCGGCAGCCGAGCCGTCCATGATAGGGGCCTCCGGCCCATCGATCTCAACCAGCACATTGTCGATCCGGAGGCCAGAAAGGGCAGCCAGAAGGTGCTCGACGGTAGAAATGCTGGCGCCCGAGGCGTCGCCCAGCGTGGTGCAAAGCGAGGTTTGCGTCACATTGGCCCGCTTGGCCTCGAGCAAACGCTCGCGTCCACCCGGCAATCCAGTGCGAAGGAACGTGACGCCGGTGTCGACATGGGCAGGATGAAGGACAACTTGAGCAGGCGCCGCGGAGTGTACGCCGACGCCTTGGATGACCACACGGTCGCGCAGCGTTGTCTGAGACCCAAACCGCATCAACTGCATCCGGACTTTCGCCCGGCCCTGATTCGCGTCGTCGGCTGCGATGCGAAGCGTTCAGGCTCCCCACCGCGTCGCTACTCAAAGCTGCCGATCGTCGTCCGCCCACCGCCGCCAAAAAGCCTCGCGACGGCTCCTGAAAAGCCAGACTAGGGGCCGGGCGCCCCCGGGACAAATCACCTTTAGTGAACAAAAGTTACAACGCCCGTGCAAACATTGTCTGAGATTTTTCAACGCTTTAGAAATTTTACTGATGGTTAACCGTATTTGCGGATGGGGCCTTCAGACCATCCCCGGCCGCAAGGCCGGGGCTTCGCAACTGGCCGAATCAGTTCTGCTGCCGGCGCAAAAAAGCCGGGATGTCGAGATGATCGTCTTCCGAGACTGGAGGGCGCTGGACGTGCCGCCCATGCGGGTCAGCCGCGCTCGGGGAGCGCGTCGACTGCGGGCGGGGTTGAGCGCGGCCGGGATCGGCCGGAGTCAAAGCCTGGGGCCTCTGAAGCGGCGTCACCTGCGCGGGGGGAGCCGCGGCGGCAGGCGCGGAAGCCGCCTCGCCATCGTGACGCGTGATGCCGAACGCGGCCAGCTTCTCCAGGAGCGACCGGCGACGCGTTTCGGGCGCGGGAACGCCGTTTTGCGCCTCGCGCATCGCGCGCAGTTGGTTCTGCGCAAGTTGCGGCAAGTCTTCGATCTGCGGCATACGGGGCGACCGAACCACCGGTTGTTCCGCAGCCGGCGGAATGAATTCCTCCTGCGCCGGTTCGTCCGTTTCGAGGCCAGCTTCGATCGGCTCAGGGAAGGCGGCGATAGGCCCGCCGGCGTCCTCATAGCTTACGGCAACCGCCGCAGTGGCAAGCGGGTCAGCCTGGGCTGGCGCCGGGCGAGCCGAGCGGAGCGGCGTGAAGGCGCGCGCGCGCGCGAAGGCATCCAACCTTGGTTGGGCGTTGACCGGCTCGATCTGTCCGATCGCTTCCTGATCGATCCCGGTGGCCACGACGGAAACGCGCACCACGCCGTCCAGCGCCGAATCGAAAGTCGCGCCGAGGATGATGTTGGCCTCCTCGTCGACTTCCTGGCGAATGCGGCTGGCCGCTTCGTCGACTTCGTACAGAGTGAGGTCGTTGCCGCCGGTGATCGAGATCAAAAGGCCGCGCGCGCCCCGCATCGAGGTCTCGTCAAGCAGCGGATTGGCGATAGCCGCTTCGGCGGCCTGCACCGCGCGCTTGTCGCCCGCCGCTTCGCCGGTGCCCATCATCGCCTTGCCCATCTCGCTCATGATCGAGCGCACATCGGCGAAATCGAGGTTGATGAGCCCTTCTTTCACCATCAGGTCGGTGATGCAGGCCACGCCGGAATAGAGAACCTGATCCGCCATGGCGAAGGCGTCGGCGAACGTCGTCTTTTCGTTGGCGACGCGGAACAGGTTCTGGTTGGGGATGATAATCAGCGTGTCGACCGCCTTCTGCAGGTCCGAGATTCCGGTCTCGGCAATCTTCATCCGCCGCCCGCCTTCGAAATGGAACGGCTTGGTGACCACGCCGACAGTGAGAATGCCGAGTTCCCGCGCGGCTCTGGCGATGACTGGCGCGGCGCCGGTGCCGGTGCCTCCACCCATGCCGGCGGTGACGAACACCATATGCGCGCCGGCGAGATGATCGCGGATCTCCTCGAGCGCCTCCTCCGCGGCAGCCTTGCCGACTTCGGGCTTGGATCCGGCGCCGAGGCCCTCGGTCACCTGAAGGCCCATCTGGATGATGCGCTCGGCGCGCGAGGACGTCAGCGCCTGCGCGTCGGTGTTGGCGACGATGAAATCGACGCCCGACAGGCCCGACACGATCATGTTGTTGACCGCGTTGCCGCCGGCCCCGCCGACGCCGCACACCATGATGCGGGGCTTTAGTTCCCTGAGTTCGGGCGCCTTCAGATTGATCGACATGCTTGCCTCATTGGTTGGACGCCCGCCGGCGCCGATTGGAATGCGTGTTTTCCCTTCACCCACGCCCTCGCCTCCGGCGAGCGCCTCATACGCGCCTCAAAAACTGTCCTTGAGCCACCGTCCGACCCGCGCCGCGTAACCGCCTTCGCCGTGACGCTGACTGGCGCCGGGGCGGGTGATTTCGAAATACTCGAGGCCGGCCATCTGCGGATAAACCATGAGACCAACGGCGGCGGCGAAAGATGGGCTCTTGCCCGATTCCGGCAGCCCTTCGATCCCCAGCGGCCGCCCGACCCGGGCCTCGCTAGAAAGGATCACGCGCGCCAGTTCCGGCAGCCCGGTCAGCTGGCAGGCGCCTCCGGTGGTCACCAGTCTGCGCCCAGCCTGAGCCGCGTAGCCTGACGCGCGCAGCCGGTCGCGCACGAGTTCGAGAATCTCCTCGACCCGCGGGCGGATGATTCGCACGAGCTCCAACTTCGGTAGGTGGCTTGGATGATCCGGGTCGTCGCCGAGGCGGTGCGCGGCGATGGTTTCGCGGTCGTCGGAGGTCGAGGCGATGCAGGCGCCGTACAAGGTCTTCAGGCGTTCGGCGTCGCTGACCGAAATATTGAGCCCGCGCGCGACGTCCCTCGTCACGTGGATCCCGCCAAGGGCCACCGCATCGACATGAATGAGCCGCCCGCCGGAGAAGACCCCGACGGTCGTTGAGCCGCCGCCGAAATCGACCACCGCGGCGCCAAGGTCCGCCTCGTCGTCGACCAGCGTCGATAGGCCCGCGGCATAAGGCGTCGCCACCATCGCTTCAACCCGCAAATGGCAGCGTTCGATGACCAGCATCAGGTTGCGCGCGGCCGCCGAGTCACAGGTGGCGAGATGAAGGTCGACCCCGAGTTCGGCCCCGACCATGCCCTTGGGGTCGCGCACGTCTTTCGTCGCGTCGAGCCGGAAGGCGGTCGGAAGCGCGTGCAGGATGGTCCGCCCGGGCTCACTTTTCGCGGCCGCCGCCGCTTCGAGCACGTGGTGAACGTCGTGCTCGGCGACGGTCTTGCCGCGCAGCGCCACGTCCGCTCCATGCCGACGCGAGGCCAGGCGCCCGCCGGACATGTTGATGATGACTCCGCCGACTTCGACGCCGGACATACGCTCGGCCGCGTCGACGGCCAGGCGCACGGCATGCTCCGCCGCATGAAGGTCGACCACGGCGCCGCCCTTGATCCCGTTCGAGCGCTGATGGCCGACGCCGAGCACCTTGCACCGATGGGTTCGACCGCGCAGCGCCTCGGACGGCTCCATCGGCGTCAGGCGGGCGATCAGGCAGACGATTTTGGAAGCGCCGACGTCGAGCACCGAGAGAATGGCGCTCTTGCGCGCCGGAATCTGACGCATGCCCGGCGCGAGCGATCTCAGGCTCATGGGGCGCCCTTCCTGGGCGGGTGCCCTTCTGTCCACGCGGCGGCCGCCTCTTCAGTCAACCGCACGAACACCCGGCCACGAACCCGAAAATCGAGGGCCAGCACGTCCTTCTCCAATATCCGGGACTGGCGCTGGAGGCCGAGAAGCTCGTCGATCGCGGCCTGAGGATCAGTTTCCGGCAACTTTACGTCGACGCCCGACTTCAGCCTTAGATTCCACCGCCGCTGACCGACCAGGACGCCAGCCTCGACGCGGGGCTTCAATTCGTCCATCGCGTCCAACAGCTGAACGTATTCGCGCACGCGCCCGTTCGCTCCTTCGCCGACGACAAACGGGAGATCGGCGTAGCGGCGGTCGCTGACCTCGTCGATCGACGCCCCGTCGGCGGCGATTGCGCTGACGTCTCCGTCCTTTTGCCAGACCGCGTAAGGCGTGCGCTCGACGATCTCAATGACGATCTGGTTGGGGTAAAGCTTGCGCACGCTCGCCTGTTTGACGAGCGGATCGGCCTCGAGCCGCGCCTTCGCCTGTGCCACGTCGAAAAGCGGCAAAGACCGGCTCGCATCAATGCCGGCGATTGCCAGGATCCGGGACTCGTTCATGTGTGTCGCGCCGGAAACCGTGACGACAGCGACGCCCAGGCCAACTGACCGCGCGAGCCAATCGCCGGCGCGGCTCATTTGCGCCTCGACCCCGTCGAGCTGGCCGCCTAAATCGGAGCCAAGAAGCGCCGCTCCGAGGAGAACGAAGATCGTCAGCGCGATATCGAATTTGTGCGGAGTGGGACGATCCAGGCGAACGCGCCAGCTCAGCGACGCCCGCGCCGCACGCTCGGCGCGCAGCAGCACCTTGTGCGCGGACGCTTCGGGCGCAACCGAGGCCGGTGACGATCGCGCCGCCTGTCCCCATCCGAGCATTCCGCTCAACCTTTGCACGACCCGTCCTCCACCCTGCGGGCGCCCGGCCTATTCAACGAAAGGCCGGCTTGGGCGGCCCGTTCCGGCAGGGGCGACGTCGCCGTCGGGCCCGACCGGGCGTTGACTCCGAGACTGACGAGTACGCCTTCGCCCACCGTCTCGCGGAGATAAGAGTCGGCGCGGTTCATGCCGCCACAACTCGGAGCCGACAGGCCCCGGCGCGAAGTTGTGGGCCTTATAGTAAATATTCGGTTTAAGAATCCCCCACGGAATCTCGTACGAGTCGCTCCTTGCGTCTTTTGCGTCATGTTAGGCCAACGTTTGGGAAGCGAGAGGGCGATGGTTTGGAGCCAGCGGTCGCCTGGCGAGCCCGGACGGCCGTGATTCGGACCCATGACCGCCGCCCGCCCGCGCGGTCCGCCGGTCTGTCCTCGTGACCGCGAGTGGCTTCATCGCCCGCCAATTCCCCAACATTGCGCAACGACGCAAAGTTAAAGCACGATTAAGTCCAAGGGCTTAACGATGCGTTAACCTCAGCGAATCGGGGGCGAAAAAGCGGACGACGCGAAGCCCGATTGTCCACGGGGATTAAGCTTTTCACGCTAGCGTCCGCGCGTCGCCCGCTTCTCACAATCGATGAGAAATCAATGTCCGAACAACGCGACTTTGCCCTGAAATCCGGCGCCGAGCCGGGCGACAGCGCCTTTCTCCTCAATTCAGGGCGACATCGGTTGGCCTTCGATCCCTTCCCCGGCCGCGCCATCGCGCTCGCGTTCCTTGGATCGGCCGCCGACCCCGCCGCGGAGGCCGCGCTTGCCGCGCTGTCAGCCAACCGGCGCCTGGTCGACGATGGCACGGCGGCGTTCTTCGCCGTGGTCGCCGAACCCGGCTCAGGGCCAGAGATCGCCCTCGAGGCTCGTTTTCCCTCGATCGTGTTCCTATGGGACGGCGACGAGATGGCGCGCGCCTTCGCCGCCGACCGATCCTGGGTGATCCTCGACGAGATGCTGCGTGTCGTCGACGTCGGCCCACTGGATGAGGCCGATCGGATGCTGGCTCGCTTAAGCGGCTCGCCGCAGCCGGGCGAGCCGTCCCAGCCGGCGCCGATCCTCACCCTGGCGCACGTTTTCGAGCCTGCATTGTGCGCCCATCTCATCGACTCCTTCGAGCGCGGTGGGGGCAACGACAGCGGCTTCATGCAGGATATAAGCGGAGGGTCGGTCGAGAATTTCGACAACAGCTGGAAACGTCGACGCGATTTCCATCTGACCGATCCGCGCCTCATCGCTAATCTCCGAGCGCGCATCGGCCGAAGGATCTGTCCGGAGATCAAGAAGGCGTTTCAGATGCGCCCGACCCGCATCGAGCGCGATCTTGTCGCCTGCTACGACGCCGAGACCGGCGGGCATTTCGGTCCCCATCGCGACGACACCGGGCTGTCGGTGGCGCATCGCCGGTTCGCAGTCTCGATTAATCTGAACGCGGATTTCGAGGGCGGCGAGATTTCATTTCCCGAGTACACTCCACGAACCTTCAAGGCCGCGCCCGGAACTGCGGTCGTCTTTTCCGCTTCGATTCTCCATGAGGTTTCGCGCCTGACGCGGGGTCGCCGCTATGTGTTCCTCACCTTCCTGTTCGACGAGGAGGCCGAGCGAGTGAGACAGGCGACTTTGCGGGCCGTGCAAGAGACGCAACGCCAACCTCACCTGACCGGCGCGTAGGGGGGTGGTCGCGGCGCCGAGACGCGGCCGAACTACGCCACACTCGCTCTGGGCCGCGGACCGCCCGTCGCCCAGTCCAAAAGCTCGACGGTGTGGACGACCGGCACCGTTGTTCCGCTCGCGATCTGAGTGAGACAGCCGATGTTGCCGGCGGCGATCAGATCAGGTGAGGTCGCGCCGATATTCGCGACCTTGCGGTCACGCAGCTTGCGAGCGATCTCCGGCTGCAACAGGTTGTAGGTGCCGGCCGAGCCGCAGCACAGGTGTCCCTCGGGCGGGTCAAGCACAACGAATCCCGCTTCCTTTAACAGCCGCTTTGGCTGCTCGCGGATTTGCTGCCCGTGCTGCAGCGAGCAGGCGCTATGATAGGCGACGCGCTGCCCGGTCGGATTGACGTGAGCCTGCAGTCCGATCTCGCTCATGAGCTCGGTGACGTCGCGCGTCAGCGAAGAGACGATCCGAGCAGGCTCGGCGAGCTCGGGATCGTTTCGGAACATGAAGCCGTAGTCCTTGACCGTCGTGCCGCATCCGGACGCGTTGATGACGATCGCATCCAGTCCGCCATTGGCGATTTCTTTCGTCCAGGCCAAGATGTTGGCGCGCGCATACTGGTGCGCGTCCTGTCCCAGATGGTGGGTGAGCGCGCCGCAGCATCCCGCGCCCGCGGCGACCACAACCTCGCAGCCATGGCGGGTCAGGAGTCGGACCGTCGCCTCGTTGATCTGTGGCGCGAGAACTTGCTGGGCGCAGCCACTGAGGAGCGCGACGCGACGGACACGCCGCCCCTCACTCTTGAACACCTGCGGCCGGTCGACAGGCGAAGCGCTCGGCAGCCTCGAGGGGACGAGCGCGAGCGCAGCTTTCAACTGAGCAGGCAGAAGCCCCGCGAACGGCGCGCCCAAGCGGGCCGCCCACATGGACGCACGAAACAAGCTCGGGCTTGGCAACACGGTCCCGAAGGCGCGCCGCAACATCCTGTCGAACCACGGCCGCTTGTACGTGTTCTCGATATGGCGCCGGCCATGATCGACAAGGTGCATGTAGTTGACGCCGGAGGGGCAGGTCGTCATGCATGATAGGCACGACAGGCATCGGTCAATGTGCTTGACCACCTCAGTCGTTGCCGGGCGATCGTCCTCCAGCATGTCCTTGATGAGGTAGATGCGCCCCCTCGGGCTGTCGAGCTCGTCGCCAAGCAGAACATAGGTCGGGCAGGTCGCAGTGCAGAACCCGCAATGCACGCAAGCGCGCAAGATCTTTTCGGAGACGTTGGTGTCTGGGTCGGCGAGTTGGGCGACAGTGAAGTTCGTCTGCATCAGTGCGCTTCCTGCATGCGTCCCGGATTGAGGACGCCGCGCGGGTCAAATCCGCATTTCACGCGTGCGGTCAGCTGAGCGAGGCCCGCGCTCAAGGGCTCGAATACCGGCACCGACGCGCGAATGGCTTCCGGCGCCACCACCAGGGTGCTGTGCCCACCCGCCGATTTAACCATCGGACGAACGATGCCGGCGCCGGCATCTGGCCCCGCCTCTTCGGAATCAAGGCTCAACCACATCAGACCTCCGCCCCAATCGAAGTAAAATTCCGCCGATTGCAGTCCGGATAGAATTGAATAGGCGATGGACGGCGCAAAGCTTGGCGTCGGACAAAGCCGCCACACGATGCGCGATCCTTGTGCGAGAAATGGCTGAACGGCGCCGACCTCGGACCAGAAGGTCTCAGTCTCCGCCTCGTTGAGACGCGCGCCTCGCCCGACCAACGATTCGAGGGCTGTGGTGCGGTAGACGACTGACGGCCGCGGGCCTTCCAAACGCATAGCCGTCGCGGCGCCGAGGCCCGCCGCCACGACGCTCACCTTCGAACGGCGCACTACGGAGGCTGGCAAATGCGCGGCGCCGGAAACCTCGAAGGGCGAGTTCAGCGCATTCGCCAACGTTGGGATCGCGACATCATCGGCGAGACCATGCAGGACGACGGTGCACGCAGTCTCAGGTCTGGGCATGACTTTGACAGTAAGCTCCGTCAGCGCCGACAGCGTCCCATAGGCGCCCGCCTGCAGCTTGCACATGTCGTAGCCAGTGACGTTCTTGACGACCTTGCCGCCAGCCTTCCATATTTCGCCGAAGCCGTTCACTGCGGAAAAGCCGAGGACGTAGTCCCGCGCTGATCCTGCGCGTACACGTCGCGGCCCGGCGAGATTGCAAGCGATCACGCCGCCAAGCGTAGGCTCGCCCTCAGAGCCGAGAAGGGCGCGCCAGTCGGGCGGCTCGAAGGCCAGCATTTGGCGCTTCTTTGCAAGCTCGGCATTGATCGAGGTCAGCGGCTCTCCCGGTTGCGCGGTCAAGACAAGCTCGGCGGCCTCGTACTCAACGATTCCTGCGAGCCGCGAAACGTCGAGAGTGTGATCGGTTTTCATCGGTCGGCCGAGCGCCCGCTTCGTGCCGCCCGCAACGATTTCGAGCGTATCCCCCTCGGCGACGACCCAGGAAATCATTTCCGCGATTTGTTTGGCGTCCGACGGTTCAAGCGCCGACACTGTCGCTCGCCTCAGAAGCGCGGCAGGTCGGGAAACGCGACCTTGGCCGCATGCACATGCATGCGGCCGAGTTCGGCGCAACGACAGAGCTGCGGAAACACCTTGCCCGGATTAAGCAGGCTGTCCGAATCGAAGGCGCATTTCAGCCGCATCTGCTGATTGAGATCGACCTCGTTGAACATCGTGTCCATGAGATCGCGCTTCTCGACGCCAACCCCATGCTCGCCCGTCAGAACGCCGCCAACGTGAACGCAAAGTCTGAGAATCTCCGAGCCAAACTCCTCTGCCCGGTCGAGTTCACCAGGCTTGTTGGCGTCGTAAAGGATCAGCGGATGAAGGTTGCCGTCGCCGGCGTGGAAGACGTTGGCGACGCGCAAACCGAAGCGCGCCTCCATCTGTTTCATCTGATGAAGAACGCGGCCGATCTCTCTGCGCGGGATTGTTCCGTCCATGCAGTAATAGTCGGGCGATATGCGGCCGACCGCCGGGAAAGCCGCCTTTCGACCTGCCCAGAACAACAGGCGCTCCGCCTCGGATTGGCTCGTTCGACAGCTCGTCGCTCCATGACGCCCGGCGATCGTCTCGACTTCCGCCGTCAGATGATCGACCTCGGCGTCGCAGCCATCGAGTTCGACGATCAGCAAGGCTTCGCAATCGAGCGGATAGCCGGCGTGGACGAAGGCTTCGGCCGCAGCGACCGCTGGTCGATCCATGATTTCCATGCCGCCGGGAATGATCCCTCCGCCGATCACGGCGGCGACGCAGTCGCCTGCGCCCTCGACCGTCGAGAAGCCGATCAAAAGCGCGCGCGCACCCGGAGGTTTCGGCAAGATCCGCACGGTGACTTCGGTGACGACGCCGAGCATGCCCTCGGAGCCGACCATAACGCCCAGCAAGTCGTAACCTGCGGCGTCGAAATGCTTGCCGCCAAGTCGCACGATTTCGCCCTCGATCGTCACCATTTCGATGCCGATGACGTTGTTGGTGGTGAGCCCATATTTGAGGCAGTGCACCCCGCCGGAATTCTCCGCGACATTCCCGCCGATCGTGCAAGCGATCTGGCTGGAGGGATCGGGTGCATAGTAAAGGCCAAGACCCTGCACGGCGTGGGTGATGCCGAGATTGGTCACGCCCGGCTGAGCGACCACGCAGCGGTTGGCCACATCGATGTCGAGGATCTTGTTGAACTTGCCCATGCCGAGAAGAAGGCCGTCGGCAAGCGGCAAGGCGCCGCCGGAAAGCGACGTTCCGGCTCCTCGAGGGACGACCTTGACCTTGTTGGCCAAGCAATAGCGCATGACCTCCACAACCTGCGCCGTCGTCTCCGGAAGCACGGCGACCATCGGCGGCTGGCGATAGGCGGTAAGCCCGTCGCTTTCGAAGGCGCGCAATTCGTTCTGCTTGTCGATGACGCCCTCGCCCGGTACGAGGCGCCGTAGCGCTTGGACGATCTCAGTGCGGCGGCCGAGGACGGCGCGATCGGGTTCAGGCATGGCGATCATGGCGCGCCTCCAATTCCATCATAAGAACAGATACTGTCGCGCGACGGGTAAGCAAGTGCTCATTCGACGTTGATGAGCACGGCGCGGAAGTCGTTGACATTCGTCAGCGTCGGCCCGGTGATGACCTGATCGCCGAGCGCGCGGAAGAAATTGTGCGCGTCATTGTCGGCGAGCAAGGTCCGAGCGTTGAGGCGAAGCTGGCTTGCGTGTTCGAGGCTGTCGGGGGTCACGATCGCGCCTGCGACCTCTTCGGCCCCGTCCGTGCCGTCCGTGTCGCCGGCGATGGCGAAGATGCGAGGCCGGCCATTGAGTTCGACCGCCATCGACAGCAGGAATTCGACATTCCGTCCTCCCCTGCCCCCTCCGGCGACCGTGACCGTGGTTTCTCCGCCGGAGATGAGGATGCAGGGAGCGGGAACTGGCTGGCTGTGGACCGCGACCTGGCGTGCGATCGCGGCCATCACTTTCCCGACTTCCTTCGCCTCGCCCTCGAGCGCGTCGCCGAGGATGAGCGGGCGATAGCCAGCCCGGCCAGCCAGCTCAGCCGCAGCCATGAGCGACGCCTGCGGAGCGGCGATGATCCGCGTTTCACTCCGAGTGAAGGCCGAGTCGCCAGGCTTGGGCGTTTCAGACTTGCCATCGTCAAGAAGCGACTGCACCGAGGGAGGCGGGACAATCGAGTAGCGCCGCAATACGGCTTTGGCGTCGGCGAGCGTCGTCGTGTCGGGCGTTGTCGGGCCGGAGGCGATCACCGACGGATCGTCCCCCGGGACATCCGAAATGATCAAAGACACGATCCTAGCCGGCGCCGCGGCGACCGCCAGCCGTCCGCCCTTGATCGCGGACAGATGTTTGCGAACGCAGTTGATCTCGTTGATGTTGGCGCCGCTCCTCAGCAGCGCCTTATTCAAGGCCTGCTTGTCGTCGAGCGTAATCCCCGGCGCCGGCAGGGAAAGCAAAGCCGAGCCCCCGCCCGATATCAGACACAGCGCGAGGTCGTCTGGGCCGAGGCCTTTGACGAGATCAAGGATCCTGCGGGCGGCCTTCTGCCCGGCGGCGTCGGGAATGGGATGGGCGGCCTCGACCACCTCGATCCGTTTCAAAGGGCCGACGCCGTGGCCGTAGCGCGTAACGACCAGGCCGGAGAGAGGTTTGTCAGCCGGCCAATGCGCCTCGACCGCGCGGGCCATCGACGCCGCGGCCTTGCCCGCGCCAACAACAATCGTGCGGCCCGCGGGCGGCGGAGGAAGGTTCGCGGGCACAGCCTTGTCGGGCGAGGCCGCCGCGATCGCGGCCTCGAACATGTCCCGCAGCAACTGGCGTTCACTCATCGGCCTCGCTCCTCGCCGCCCGGTTTGCCGAGTTTGCCGCGCAGGAGCGCGTCAGGCCAATGCCTTTCCCAGGCCGATTTCGTGGTGGGCGAGTCCCTCAAGCACGCGCGCCATGCCTGAATGGTCCCATGCCGCACCGCCTGCGGCTGTGGCGGCGTTGAACAGCTCCTGACACGTGGCCGTATTCGGCAGGCTGACGCCAAGCGAGCGCGCGCCCTGGAGCGCGAGGTTCAGGTCTTTCTGATGCAGAGCAATGCGGAAGCCCGGCTCGAAGTTGCGCTTGATCATGCGTTCGCCGTGGACCTCAAGAATGCGGGATGCGGCGAATCCGCCCATCAGCGCCTGGCGCACGCGGGCCGGATCGGCGCCGGCTTTGGAAGCGAAGACCAGCGCCTCGCCGACCGCCTCGATGGTCAGGGCGACGATGATCTGGTTCGCGACCTTGGTCGTCTGTCCGTCACCATTGCCGCCGACAAGCGTGATGTTCTTGCCCATGAGCGCGAAAATCGGCTTGACCTTCTCGAACGCGCTTTCCGAGCCGCCGACCATGATCGTGAGGCTCGCCGCTTTCGCGCCGACCTCGCCGCCGGACACCGGCGCGTCGAGATATTCGCAGCCGAGCGCGTTCACTTTCTTGGCGAACTCCTTGGTGGCGATCGGCGAGATCGAGCTCATGTCGACGACGATCTTGCCCTTCGAAAGCCCTTCCGCGACGCCTCTGGCGCCAAAGAGAACCGTCTCGACGTCGGGCGTGTCCGGGACCATGATGATGATCACTTCGGCTTTCCGGCCGACTTCCTTCCCGTCGGCGCATGCGACGGCACCTTTGTCGATCAGCTCTTTCGGTGGAGCGCGACGGGTGTGAATGAAAAGCTCATGACCGCCTTCCGCAAGGTGGCCGGCCATTGGGCGCCCATGATGCCGAGTCCGATGAAACCGATCTTCGCCATGTCTTACGTCTCCAACTCAGTAAAATCATGAGTTCAGGCTCAGACGTTTATCACGCACAGCCCATGGAGGGCGATCTCGTCAACAGGCTTCAAGTGGCCATGTCTAGAAGAGTGTGGTTAGACTGAACCGCGAGCCGGCGAGTAGACGATCGGCCAAATTTCCCAATTTCTACGCCGCAGGAGGTGAGATGGAGGCCGCCCAGTCCGATGCCCTGGTGTTCTTCGGCGCTTCCGGCGATCTCGCCTATAAGCAGATCTTCCCTGCGCTTCTGGGCCTCGTCGGCGATGAAGGCGTCAACGTGCCTATCGTCGGCGTCGCCAAGGCCGGCTGGACAGTCGAGCACCTCAAGGGACGGGCCAAAGACAGCATCGAAAAGCACGGGGGCGCTGGCGCGGCGAAGCTTGATAAGCTCTTGGGCCTTCTGCGGTATGTCGATGGCGATTACAACGATCCGCAGACCTTCGCCAAACTGAAGCAGGCGCTCGGCGGCGCCAAGCGGCCGTTGCACTATCTTGCGATTCCCCCCAGCCTGTTTGGCATTGTCGTCTCCGCGCTCGCCCAGAGCGGTCTCAACGTCGACGCGCGCCTCGTTGTCGAGAAGCCTTTTGGCCGCGATCGCGAATCGGCGCAGGCGCTCAACCACATTTTGCTCGAGCATTTTCCGGAGGACTCTATCTTTCGCATCGACCATTATCTGGGAAAGGAGCCTGTCCAGAACATCCTCTATACGCGGTTCGCCAATGCGATGTTCGAGCCGCTTTCGAACCGCCACTATGTCCGCTGCATCCAGATCACCATGGCGGAAGCTTTCGACGTTCAGGACCGGGGAAGTTTCTACGACGCCGTCGGCGCCCTTCGCGATGTGGTTCAGAACCATATGCTTCAGGTTCTTTCCAATGTGATGATGGACGCCCCGACCGGCGAAGAGCACGAGGCGCAACGAGACCAGAAGGCGGCGCTGCTGAAGGCTGTTCGTCCGCTCGACGCCGCGAGCATGGTCCGCGGGCAATATAAGGGCTATCGCGATGTGAAAGGCGTTCGTCCGGATTCGACGACCGAAACTTTCGTCGCGGTGAAACTGTTCGTGGACAGCTGGCGATGGGCGGGCGTGCCCATCTATATCCGCGCCGGCAAATGCATGCCTTTGACCGCCGCCGAGGTCATCGTCGAGTTCAAAGCGCCGCCTCGTTCGACGTTCGGCGAGACATTAGATCCGTCAGCCAATTACATGCGCGCGCGGCTGAGCCCAGACGTCGGCTCTGCAATCGGCTTGCGGATGAAACATCCCGGAGAAAGCATGACCGGCGACAATGTCGAGCTCTCGCTCATGCAACGCGCCGGCTCGGACATGCCGCCATACCAACGCCTGCTTGGCGACGCGATGCGCGGCATGAACGAGCTGTTCGGGCGCGAGGATACAATCGACGCCCAATGGCGCATCGTCGAGCCGATCCTGAAAGACCCTCCGGCGGTTCAGGAATACGCGCCCGGAAGCTGGGGACCGGACGCCGCGAATGCGCTGATCGGCGCCGACGGCCCGTGGCGGAATCCCGCGCCAGCGAAGGCCTAGAGCGCGTCGCCTTTGGATGGAGCCGGTTGGGCTCCGTCTCGGCGGCCGGCTCTCCACTCAGACGGATCGACCCGGTTTGGGTTCTCTTGGCGCATTGCCGTTTTGCTCCGAAAACCCCAGGTTTTGGGTGTTGGATTTCCTTGGATTTCCTTGGATTCTCTCGTCAGGAACCGAGGCGGCTTAGGGCCAGCAGACTTATCAATGGGTTACGCGGAAAATCCTGAGAAAAATTTTTCCTCCCGCTTTTGCCGCGCTCGAAAGATCCGTCGAGACGGCTAACCCCAGATTTGGCATGGCGAAGGGACGGATCGCTCATGGGGCAAGCTTAATACAATTTCTGATTTTCTGCAAGAGATTGTCGCAGGGGCCGTTCCGTCTGGGCGCGCCTCTCCAAAGCAACTCGCTCTGATCCGGGACCGAAAATAAGATCTTCGGCTTCCAGCGCGCCCAACGCTCTCGGGTCAACGCTCCACGCGCTGCAACGCCTGCGGCTTGAGGTCGGCGCGGGTCGGGTATCCGTCGACGGCCATCAGGAGATCGGCTTCGGCGAGCAGAGACCGCAGCACGTGGACGATTCCGTCGGTCCCGCCCAGCGCCAGCCCGTAGGCGTATGGGCGGCCGACCCCAACAGCGGCGGCGCCCATCGCCAGGGCCTTAATTATGTGGGTTCCGGAGCGGATTCCGGAATCAAACATGACCGGAATCGCGCCGGCCGCCTTGACCACCGCGGGCAGCATGTCGAGCGCGGGAATGCCGCCGTTGGCCTGGCGGCCGCCGTGATTGGAGCAGTAGATTCCGTCGACGCCGCCGTCGATGGCGCGCCGCGCGTCGTCGGGATGGCAGACACCTTTCATGATCAACGGCAGTTTGGTCAGCGAACGTAGCCACGGCAGGTCGTCCCAGGTCAGCGGATTGCCGAAGATCGCGGCCCATGTCGCAACCGCGGCGCGCAGATCTTTCTCGGGCGAGCCACCCATTAATTTCGCGAAGCGCGGGTCGGAAAAATAATTGGCCAGGCAATGGCCGCGGAGTTGCGGGAAGTTGGCGGTGGCCAGGTCGCGCGGGCGCCAGCCGGTCACCCAGGTGTCGAGCGTCACCACGATTGCCTTGAACCCGGCTCGCTCGGCCCGCCCTACAAGGCTCGCCGCCAGCTCGCGATCGGTTGGGGTGTAGAGCTGAAAAAATCCGGGCGTCGCCTTGAACTCGGCGGCGACCGCCTCGAGCGGATCGACCGACAGGGTCGAGGCGACCATGGGCACACCCGTCAGCGCGGCGGCGCGGGCCGTCGCCAGATCCCCATGGCCGTCCTGGCCGCAGAGCCCGATCACGCCTATCGGGCTCATGAACAAAGGCGAAGGCAGCCTGATGCCGAAGAGCTCGATCGACAAGTCTCGCTGCTTCGCGCCGACGAGCATCCGAGGCCAGAGGCCCCATTTGTCGAACGCTTCGACGTTGGCCTTTTGCGTGCGCTCGTCGCCGCAGCCGCCGGCGACATAGGAGACGAGACTTGCCGCCATCGCCGCGTGGGCCTTGGCCTCCAGTTCGTCAAAGCGCATTGGGAGCGACGGCGCGCGGCCGCTCAATCCGGCAAGGTAGATCTCGTCCTGATAAGCCCCGAAGTCTGGCATCAGGCCAAATCCCCGTTCAACGCGAGCCGGGAGAGGTCTCGCCGCGCGCGTCCGCATGGGCCGGTCGTTTTCCGCTCAAGCCCAACTCGACCTCGCGCGCACGATTGCCCCGGCGCATGATCTCGGCGAGCTCCGGACGCTTCGCGAGTTGCCGTGTGTAAATGCCCGCCGTCGCGGCCGAGAGCCGGCCGTGGCGATCGAGCAGTTCGTCGGCGAAGGTGATCATCCGCGAGTTTGGCCATGCCTGGGGCCTGTTCTGCAACAGTCGCTCAGCCAACTCCTCCTCATGTTCGTTCGGATGAGCCTGCGCCAGGATCATCAGCGTGGCCGCCGTCGAGCGAGAGATGCCCGCATGGCAGTGAACGAGCAAGCCGCCCGCTTCCGCCGCGTCGCGGCCGAAAGTCAGAATGGCCTCGACGTCGCCTCTTTGCGGCAACTGAACGTCTCGATCCGTCTCGATCGCATCATGAAAGCGCAGCGTCGCGCGAAAGTGCGGGTCGTACGCCTCGAACGCGACGGGGTCCGGCCATTCAGGGTCAAGGATCGAGAGAATATGGGTGACTCCGCGGCCCTGATGGCCGAGGAGTTCGTCAAGTCCGCAAATGGCGAAGGCTGGGAAAGTGGGAGGCTTCATGGCCGAGGCCCATAACATGAAACTTGGACTGGCGGGATACGCGTTTCTCCGCGGTGGCGAAGCCGGCGTTAATTCAAATAGAATTGTCGCCGCGGGGCGTCGCTGTCCCAATGGAGACGCGGCATGAACGAAGTAACCGTCAGGACCCGCGCCCATGACGATCCCCCGGCGGTCAACGCTAAGGGTTCGCATTTCGACGTTCTTATCATCGGCGCTGGCCTCTCAGGAATTGGAGCCGCGTGCCGCCTCGCTCAAAAGCGTCCCAGGACGACTTTCTCTATCCTCGAAGCGCGCGAGGCGATCGGGGGCACCTGGGATCTCTTTCGCTATCCGGGGATTCGCTCGGACTCGGATATGTCGACATTCGGCTACGCGTTTCGTCCATGGGACGATTCAAAGGCGATCGCCGACGGCCCCTCAATTCTCCACTATCTCGCCGAAACCGCCAAAGCGTACGGCGTCGACCGCCGCATTCGTTTCGGGTGCAAGGTCATGCGGGCGTCGTGGAGGTCCGCAGACGCTCGCTGGACCCTCGACGTCGACGGCCCGGAGGGCGAGAGGCTTAGGTTCTCGTGCAACTTTCTCTTTCTATGCACGGGCTACTACGAATATGCGCAAGGCTACACGCCAGACTGGACAGGCATGGAGAAGTTCGGCGGCCATATCGTGCATCCGCAGAAGTGGCCTCACGACTTGCCCTACGACGGCAAGCGGGTCGTCGTGATCGGCAGCGGCGCGACGGCGGTGACAATCGTTCCGGCGATGGCGGCAAGAGCTGCGCATGTCGCCATGCTGCAGCGGTCGCCAACTTATGTCGTCGCTCGCCCGGCCGAGGAGGCGATCCCCGACCGGCTCAGACAATGGCTTCCAGCGCGTCTCGCGCACGCGGCTGTGCGGTGGAAGAATATCCTGTTGCAGATGTACCTTTACCGGCTTTCGCGGCGCAAACCGGCCGCGGTGCGAGCGCAAATCATCAAACTTGCGCAAGCCGAGATTGGGCCAGAGTTCAACGCCGCTGAGTACTTCAATCCCCGATATGAACCTTGGGACCAGCGGATGTGCATCGTCCCGGATGGGGACCTGTTCGCTGCTATGCGCGCAGGCAAGGCGTCGATCGTCAACGGCGAGATTGAAACCTTCACCGAGACAGGCCTGCGCCTGACTTCAGGCCAGGACATCGCAGCAGACGTCATCGTCACGGCGACTGGACTTAAAGTGCGGCTCATGGGCGGCGTCGCCATCGAGGTCGACGGCGCGTCCGTCGATATCGCGACCACGACCGCGTATAAGGGCGTGATGTTCAGCGACATTCCGAATCTGGCGTCCATCTTCGGCTATACCAACGCCTCTTGGACGCTCAAGTCCGATCTGATCGCCGAGTATGTCTGCCGGCTGCTCAGCCATATGGATCGCCGCGGATACGCGATCTGCACCCCGCGCCGGGGCGACGCAGCAATTGCCGACGATCCGACGCTGCCCCTCACCTCGGGCTATATCGAGAGGGCCAAGCATCTTTTGTTCAAGCAAGGGACGAAGAAGCCGTGGCGCGTGAACCAGAACTACGCTCTCGACGTCATGGCCTTGCGCTTTGGCGCGATCGAGGACGGCGCCCTCGAGTTCAGGCGACGAGAGTCCGGAAGCCGCGCGGCGTAACGCGCGTTGTGTGGTCCGCCACGAGGCGTCATGATCATCAAGCATTGAGCCTGGGCCCGTGGCCGAGGCGGACTTAAGGGAGGAATGATGAGACTTGCAATTCCGCTTGGCGTCCTCGCGATCGGGCTCGCGGGACCCGCGATGGCGAAAGACACCCAATTCTGGAACCTGACATCGTCGACAGTGAAGTCGCTCGAGCTCGCGCCCACCGGCACGTCCACCTTCGGCGCCAACCAAACCACGAACGATCCTGATGGAACGGTCGATCACGACGAGCGGCTAAAGATCCAGGGCGTGGCGACTGGCGCTTACGACGCCCGACTCAAGCTCGCCGACGGACGCCAATGCACGGTGAAGGGATTGCACATCGACGCAGGCAAGGTATTCGCTATCGAGGAGAAGGAGCTCGTCGGCTGCTCGCGCTAGAGCGTGGTTTGCGTTCGGATTTGCCCGTACCAGCTGTTGCTCGACGCGCCCGCGCACAAGTTTACGCGCGTGACCCGTCTCAACCGAGATGGAACGACCCGCGGCTGGGTCATACCAGCATCGTCAAGGCTCAGGTCGTCATCTTCCAGCTTCCGTCCGGCTGTTTGCATCCCAACCCGCGGCCGTGGTTCGGCCGGCCGGCGACATAAATGGTCTGCGAATAAGCGCGGCAACCGTCGCCCGTCGCGGCGCCCGGCTCGATAAAGCCGAATACGCCGTGGGCGCCACGCCACGAGCGCTTCTGATTCGAATCGAGCGCCGCCACCTGCGCGTCCCAGGCCGCCTGGCGGTCGTTGTCTGACAGCGCAGCGCCAACCGGCCCGCCGAGGACGCCGCCGAGCGCAGCGCCGGTCGGAATCGCCGGAGCTGGAATCCCTGTCGGCGTGGGCGCGACACTTGACGTTGCGGCGCCAGCCGGCGTCGTCGAGCCGGTGACCGGCGGCGCGCCGCTGGAGCCGACGCTTTGACAGCCGGCGAGGCCAATCGAGCCGGCCGCGATCATGAGAAGGGCCGCCCGCATTGATCCGATTCTCCCGGCCGTTTGAGGTTCGTCGATAGCAGAATAAGCCTTCAAACGCACGGCAGCCTTAAGATCGCTCGCAAGCCTCCGAGCGGGCTTTCGTCGAGCTCAAGCGAGCCGCCATAGATCGAGGCCAGCTCGACCACGATGGACAGGCCGAGGCCGGAGCCGGGTCGTGACTTGTCGAGGCGTTTTCCCCGCTCGATCGCCGCAGCGCGCGCGTTTCTGTCGAGCCCTGGACCGTCATCGTCAATCTCGGCGACGAGAAATGGACCGGGATCCTTTTCGGCGGCAATTGCGTGGGCGGCGTGAATCGAGACCCGTTCGCGCGCCCATTTTCCCGCATTGTCGAGCAGGTTGCCGATCAGATCGGTCAGATCCTGGGCCTCGCCCCGAAACCTGAGGCCGGGCTGCAACTCGACGTCGAAGGTCAGAAGCTGATCGCCATGCAGCTTCTCGTAGGTGCGCACAAGCCCCTCGACCACCGGCTTCACTTCCGTCGCTGCGCCGAAGGTTCTGGCCCGGGCGGCGGCGCGCGCGCGGTCAAGATAGAACGTGACCTGCCGACGCATGATCTCGGCCTGTTCGCGCACCTTTTCGGGCAGGGTCGGGCTCTCTGAATCGGCTTCGTTCATCAGCACGCTGAGCGGTGTCTTGAGCGCATGGGCGAGATTGCCGACCTGGGTGCGGGCGCGCTCGACGATCTCGCGGTTGGCGTCGATCAGCTGATTGACCTCGGTCGCCAGCGGGGCGACGTCCTGCGGAAATTCGCCGGCGATATGTTCGGCCTCTCCGCGGCGGATTGCAGCCACCCCGTCCCGCAGGACTCTCAGTGGGCGCAGGCCGAACCGAACCGCAAGCGCGGTTGAGCCGATCAGCGCCAGCGCCAATGTCAGGAACGTCGCGGCTAGCGCCAGCTCGAAGCTGCGCTCCTGACCCTGGATCGCGTCGGCGGGGGCAGCGACCTGCACCAGAAAGCGCCCGTCATCGCCGGCGTCGATCTGGCGCTGGATCATCCTCACCTCATGCCCACCCGGCCCGACCGCATAACCACTGAGGATCGCGCCGGGATCATTGCGCGCCGCGACGAGTTGCGGCAGTTGGGTCGCGAATAGCGACTTCGAGGCGCGGATTTCCGGCGGGTTCACATCGGTGCGCGTTATCTGCCAGTACCAGCCTGAGAACGCGAGCTCGAACTGGGGAGCGATGGCCGCGGGCGCAGCCGCTTTCCCCTCCTCATTCGGGACCGCGACATTGGCGACCAGCGCTTTGAGATAGACCCCGAGCTGATCGTCGAAATTGGCTTCCGTCCATTGCTTGTTCAACGCGCTCAAGCCCAGCCCCGCGAGCGCGAGGATGAGAATACTCCAGAACGCCGCCGAGAGGAAAAGGCGCGAAGCAATCGACCGCGCGCTGAGCGCCTTGACCATGAAGACCTGTTCCATCTCACGGCGAAGCCCAGATCATCGGCGACTTCACCTACCTGGACGCCATCCTCGACCGCCTCGCGCGCAATGCGCACTGCTCGTCTAGGAATGGCGCGCGTTGCGCAAGCGCCGCTCTGCCCCAGTGACTACGCCGCCTGCAATGATTTGAAGGTTGCACGCATCTCGGAGACGAAGATCGTCGGCTGTTCCCAAGCGGCGAAGTGGGTCCCCTTGGGGAGCTTGTTGTAGTGGATCAGGTTCACATACGCCTTCTCTGACCAGCTCTTCGGCGCTTGATAAATTTCTTCCGCAAACGCGCTTACCCCTACGGGAAGCTTGACGCCTCTCGCGTCGAAGAAGCCGCCTGCCGGCAGATTATGCCGCGTGTCCCAGTAGAGCCGCGCCGAAGAGATCGCCGTGTTCGTCAACCAATAGAGCGTGATGTTGTCGAGAACATCGTCGCGGCTTAGGCCTTCAGGCTTGCCGTCGAAAACGCGGACGATCATCTGGTAGCTGCGAATGTCGTGATCGAGTATCCAGCCAGCAAGACCAACCGGCGAATCGACGAGTTCGTAGAGCGTCTGCGGGCGAAGCGCCATCTCGTTGGCGTAGCCGAGGCCGTTCTTGTAGAAATCGTCGAGCTGATCCCACGCATGCTTTTCCTCCGTAGAAAGGCCTGCGGGTGGCGGGCCGCCTGCGGAAAGCGCCTTCGAAACATCGGGCGGAACCGTCGCGGCCATGTTGGTGTGGATCCCGAGCAATCCCGGCGGCTGCTGCAAAGCCATCACCTCCGAAATTGAATTCCCCCAATCGCCGCCTTGTGCGACGTATTTTGCGTAGCCGAGGCGGTGCATGAGCGTCGCCCACGCTTTCGCAATGCTAACGGGGTTCCATCCCGGGGCCGTGGGTTTGCCGGAAAAGCCGTAGCCCGGGAGTGATGGAATCACGAGATGGAAAGCGTCGGCTTCGGTCGCGCCATGCGCCGTCGGATTCGTCAGCGGATCGATAATCTTCATCTGCTCAATGACGGAGCCGGGCCAACCGTGTGTGACAATCATGGGCAGCGCAGCGTCATGCTTCGAGCGAACATGGATGAAATGAATGTCGAGGCCGTCGACTTCGGTGATGAAGTTTGGCAGGGCGTTGATCTTTGCCTCGCACTTGCGCCAATCGTGCGAGTCCCCCAGTACTGCGCAAGTTTTTGCATGGTTGCGAGCTGAACGCCTTGCGACGCATCCGTGACCTGCTCGCGCTCGGGCCACTTGGTCGCCTTGATGCGATGTCGCAAGTCGACGAGCTCGGCTTGCGGAGCCTCGAAATGAAACGGACGAATAGCTGTGTCGTCGGCCACTTGTCTCCTCCCCTAAGGCGGCGATTCAATTTGCGTCGCCGCAAAAGCAGAAAGCGTTGGCCAGGGCCGCTCTACGGCACTTCCCGCACCGCTCCGCGCGCCGCGCTTGTGGCGAATGCGGCGTAGGCGCGCAAAGCCGTTGACACCGCCCTCTTGCGAGGCTTCGCGGGCTTCCACGCGCTTGCGCCCTTGCGCTCCATCTCTGACCGGCGGTGGCTCAGCGTTACCTCGTCGACGAGGACATTCATGGACCGACCGGGAATGTCGATCTCGATCTCATCGCCCTCTTCGATCAGTGCGATCGCGCCGCCCTCGGCTGCTTCCGGCGAGACGTGACCGATCGAGAGGCCCGAGGTGCCGCCGGAGAAACGCCCGTCTGTGACCAGGGCGCAAGCTTTGCCGAGCCCGCGCGATTTGAGATAGCTGGTCGGATAGAGCATTTCCTGCATGCCCGGGCCGCCGCGCGGCCCCTCGTAGCGGATGACGACGACGTCGCCTGCCGCGACCTTGCCGCCCAGAATCCCCTGAACCGCGTCGTCCTGGCTTTCGAAGATGCGCGCCGGGCCTTTGAACCTGAGATTGGCGGCGTCCACTCCCGCCGTCTTCACGATCGAGCCGTCGAGCGCGATGTTGCCGTACAGCACCGCGAGGCCGCCGTCCTTCGAGAAGGCATGTTCGGAATCGCGGATGACGCCCTTCGCCCGATCCTCGTCGAGGGAGGGATAGCGCGCCGACTGGCTGAATGCGACCTGGGTCGGCACGCCGCCGGGTCCGGCAAGGAAGAACTCGCGTGTCGCGTTGCCGCTTTCGCGCTTAATGTCGTTGCGCGACAGCGCATGCTCGAGCGACTCGGCGTGCACCATCCGGACGTCGCGATTAAGCAAGTCGGCCCGGTCGAGCTCGCCCAGAATACCCATCACCCCGCCGGCGCGATGGACGTCCTCGACGTGCACATCCGCCACGGAAGGGGCGACCTTACACAGACAGGGCACCCTCCGCGACAACCGATCGATGTCGGCCATGGTGAAGTCGATCTCGCCCTCGTGCGCAGCGGCAAGCAGGTGCAGGACGGTGTTGGTCGAACCACCCATGGCGATGTCGAGCGACATCGCGTTCTCGAACGCCTTGAATGTAGCGATCCCGCGAGGCAACGCGCCTTCGTCGCCCTCCTCGTACCAGCGCCGAGCCAGATCGACGACGAGGTGCCCGGCCTCGACGAACAGGCGCCGCCGATCGGCGTGCGTCGCCACCACCGTGCCGTTGCCCGGCAGCGACAGGCCAAGCGCCTCAGTGAGGCAGTTCATCGAATTGGCGGTGAACATACCAGAGCATGAGCCGCAGGTCGGGCAGGCCGAACGCTCGAGCACCGCGACGTCGGCGTCGGAGACTTTGCTGTCCGCCGCGGCGACCATCGCGTCGATGAGGTCGACGCTGCGCGTGCCCGTCGAGAGCTTGACCTTGCCGGCCTCCATCGGTCCGCCGGAGACAAACACCGCCGGGATGTTGAGGCGCATCGCCGCCATCAGCATGCCAGGCGTGATCTTGTCGCAATTCGAGATGCACACCAGCGCGTCGGCGCAATGGGCGTTGGCCATATATTCGACGCTGTCGGCGATGAGCTCGCGCGAAGGCAGCGAATAGAGCATGCCGTCGTGGCCCATGGCGATGCCGTCGTCGACGGCGATGGTGTCGAATTCCTTGGCGACGCCGCCCGCCGCCTCGACCTCGCGCGCCACGAGTTGTCCAAGGTCCTTGAGATGCACATGGCCGGGCACGAACTGGGTGAAGGAATTGGCGATGGCGATGATCGGCTTGCCGAAATCGCCGTCCTTCATGCCGGTCGCGCGCCAAAGGCCGCGGGCGCCGGCCATATTGCGGCCGTGGGTCGAAGTGCGGGAGCGATAGGGAGGCATGATTCGCCTATGGGGTGATACGGTGAGCGCGCCTGCGCCGTCACGGCGTCATAGTCGCATTTTCTCCCGCTCGCCAGCAAGGGCGGGGGATCCCGTCGCCTTTAGGGGAGAAGGGCTTTGGAGCGAGGCCCGCGGAATTGACTTCGCGCGGCCGGATTGCGAGAAACGGCGCCTTCCGCTGCATTGCGCTTAATCAAGGCGTGGGCCGCGCGGCGCGGGTGTAGCTCAATGGTAGAGCAGCAGCCTTCCAAGCTGAATACGAGGGTTCGATTCCCTTCACCCGCTCCAACTTAACTATTTGACTTCAAATGGTTTATTCTTGGCGGTGATCGACAACATCCGGCGTCTCCGATATGTCGCCGCTAAATCGCCACGCTTTGAAGACGAGGACATAAGCTACCTGCGCGATGATGCTGCCGGGAGGTAGCTGATCCGTCGTGACAAAGCGTCAGCTCCGTTGCCGACCCCCTTCAACGCGCTTGGGATAGCGGAGCGACATGGCCGCCAGGTCCAAACCGCGAGTGCGAAGTCGTATTCATTCCGTCTCTGTCATGGTCGTTGTGGCCCCATGCGTCTTCCGGCCGCGGGCTCGCGCTTTGAAGGTCCGGGCGCTGACGCGATCAAGCAGCTCGATGATGTCCCCAAGGCTGTCCCGGGTGATGCCCTGGGTGATGAATATAATCCGCGACCGGTGATCGCCGTCAGGCCAACGGTCGAGCCAGCTCATCGTATGCAATAAATGCTGTGCGCCTTGGATTACCGCCGGCCGACCCGGTTCATCGGCGATGTTCAGGAGACCTTTGACGCGCAGAAGTCCTGGTCCGAGGTTCTGCGCAATTCCGTCCAGCAGGAACTGCGCCTCCTCGCGCGTCAGAGGGCTTTCGCGCCTGAGAACGAAATTCTCGATTCCCCTGCCTTCGAGATGGTGACTGTGCGCGTGGCCGCTGCGACCGTGCTCGTGATGACCATGGTCGCTGTCACATCCGTCATGGGCATATGCGGCGTTCTCATAGGCCTCCACGTCGAGCCAGGGGCGGGGGTCCGACTGCGAGTCCGTCGCGTCGAAGCCCCGAGACGAAAGGAGTTTGGCGACATTCGCCGCCGACCAATCGACCTCGTCAATTTCGGCTGACGGGTTAATCCGACGCAGCTCGAGTCGGATGCGCGACGACCCGTTCTGTCTGTCGCCGGTAACCATGTCGAGTTTCGTAATCCGGATCTGGTCGGCGAGCGCGACCTGTCGGATAAACTCTTCGTGCGCTTCCGACGTTCCGGACCAATTGACAGCATCCACGAGCGTCAGCACGCTCGCAACGCGGTAGAGCCCGTCCAGCGTTGGCTCCGACAGGAACGCCTGAAGGACCGGGCCCGGCTCCGCCAGGCCCGATGTCTCGATCACGACATTGTCGAAGACTGGAATCTCGCCGGCCTGCCGGGCATGGTAAAGCGAGTTGAGCGTGCCGACCAGGTCGCTTCGAACGGTGCAGCAAAGGCAGCCATTCTCAAGCACGACGACGGAGTCGGAACTGCGCGCGAAAAGCTGGTGGTCGAGACCCACCTCGCCAAACTCGTTGACCACGACAACTGTCTTCGCAAGTTCCTTAGAGCGCAGCGCGGCATTGATCAGAGTCGTCTTTCCGCTTCCTAGAAACCCAGTGACAAGGGTCACCGGGATCCGGCTCTTGGTCATGGCGGCCGAGCCTTCAGTGGGCATCGAGGTCCTTGGCTAGAACACTTCGCAGCCCGGAAGGCCGCATGAGATCAGGCGATCCGACGGGAAGTTCGTGATGATCTCGCATCCGTCCTTGGTGACGACAACCTCCTCCTCAATTCTTGCGGCGCCGGAGCCGTCGTCTGCGCCCTTCCACGTCTCAAGGGCGAACACCATGCCTTCGACAAGCGGTCGGTTCTGGCCGCGGAAGCGCTTGGAAAAAATCGGGCGCTCCCACAGGGACAATCCGACGCCGTGGCCGTATTGCAAGAGGAAGGCCTCGGCCTCGTCCCGGTAGCCGAATTCCTGCGCGTCCGGCCAGACGGACGCCACCTCGTCCGGGGTTACGCCGGGACGAACCATGTCGATCGAGGCGCTGATCCATTTCGACGCCGTCTCGTAGGCGTCGATCTGATGCTTGTTCGGCTCCCCGCAGATGAAGCTCCGATAATAGCACGTGCGATAGCCATTGAACGAATGCATGATATCGAGAAAGATCATGTCGCCTGGTTGGATCATGCGATCGGAGAATGTATGCGAATGCGGCCGGCCGCGGCGGCCCGAAACGGAGTTCACGCACTCGACGCGCTCCGCGCCCATGCGAAACAGCCTGTCGTTGGCGATCGCAACGAGTTCGTTCTCCTTTGCCCCCGGCCGGATCGCACGGACGATGTCGACGTAAGTCGCGTCGACCATTGATGCGGCGACCTTCAGCAATTCGATCTCGTCTTCGGTCTTGACCTCGCGTGCGTCGAGCATGGCCTGCTGGCCGTCGACGACTTCGATGCCCTCGGCCTCGAGCGCGCGCAGCATGCCGATCTCCATCATATCGATGCCGAGCGGCTCCTTGTCGATACCGTAATGCACGAGCGACTTCTTGATCTGCTTGGCGAAGTCGTGCTGCACGTTCATCGACGGCGGAATGGCGCCCTGCATCGTCGTGATGGGCGCTGCGACGTTGTCGGCGATCCAGGGCGAAGAGATGCGCTTGGCGGGAGGCGCCGGGTCCCATAGGAAAGGTTTACCTTCGGCGGGGCATAGCGCATAGCGGAAGAACTTGTCGCGCGCCCATTCGCCGATGTGCGTCGCGGTGACATAGCGGATATTGTCGAAATTGAAGCAAAGCACGCCGCCCAGACCCGCATAGCGAATCGCCGCTTGCGCGCGCTTCAGCCGCTCGACGGACAGGCGATGATAGTCGACCCCCTGTTCCCAGTCCTTGGCCATCATGCCAGTGGCGGCGGCCGAATGCGGGCTGTTGTATTTCATCTGTCCTCCCACGAACTCTGAGTTTGGTCGCGCCGCGGCGGTCACGAATCGGATGGAAATTCTTCTTCCCAGTTGCGCGTTTCGAGGATCTGTTTGAGCCGGGAGAGAAAGGCGGCCGAATAGGCGCCGTCGAAGGCACGGTGGTCGAAACTCTGCCCTATCACGCCGATCATACGGGGGGCGACAAAGTCGCCGTCTTGCGTCGATACAATCGCCGGTTTGAGGCGAACGGCATCGGTCGAGAGAATGGCGACCTGCGGCGCATTGATGATCGGGGCGGTGAATGTCGTTCCGAATGCCCCGTTGTTGCTGATCGAATAGGTTCCACCTGAGAGATCCTCAGGAGAGAGCTTGCCCGATTTCGCCTTGTCGACCTGCCGGCGAATGGCCTTCGCGACGCCGATCAATGTGAGGCCGCTCGCGTCGCGCACGACGGGCGCGACAAGACCGTTGTGATCGAGGTCGACCGCAATGCCAAGATTGACGTCACGCGAAACCGTAAGCGCCTTGCCGTCGAGCCGCGCGTTGATTTGAGGATAAGCGGAAATTGCCAGACAAGTCGCCCGTGCGATGAACGGAAGGAATGTCAGCGAGAATCCGTGCGCCTTTTGAAACGCCTCCTTGCGAGCCTTCCGCACGCGATCGAGCGCGGTGAAATCGACCTCGATCGCCTGGAATACGTGCGGAATCGTACGCCAAGCTTCGGCAAGTCGCTCCCCGGTCCTCTGACGCACTGTGTTCAATGTGATGACGTCGCCTTCGGGAGCGAGCGTCGGCGCATATGTCGACGCCGTCGAGACCGGAGCGGGCGACGGCGCGGGCGGAACCGAACGCTGCCCCAGCGCGGCGCGCACGGCTGCCCCGCCGATCCTTTTTTCGCCTCGTCGCTTGGCTTCCGTTGCAAGGCCGGCGATGTCGAGCCCGTGCTGCGCAATCAGCCTACGGGCGATGGGGGTAAGGCTTACGCCGTTCGGTCCCTTGGCCGGTCCAAATCTGTCGTTTGGCGTCGACACCTCTTCAAGGGGCGAGCGCCATTGCCGGACCTTCGCTGCTGAAGCTTCGCCGCGGGGCGCCGCCGCGGCCGCGCCGTCGCCGACGACCGCGACCACCTCGCCAACTTTCGCGGTGACTCCGGCGCCGACACGGATTTCAGACAGCCGGCCGGCGACAATCGCCTGCACTTCCATCGTGACTTTATCCGTCTCGACCTCGAACAGGTTGTCGCCCTCCTTGATCTCGTCGCCGACCGACTTGAACCACGCGAGGATCTTGCCATCCGTAACCGTCTCGCCCAGTTGCGGCATGATGATCGTTGAGGTCATGGGGCTTAACCGTTCAGCACGCGCTGCACCTTGTCGGCAATTCGCGCGGCGCTGGGCAGCGCCAGGTCTTCGAGATGATCAGCGGCCGGCAGCGGAATGTGCGGAGTCGTGATGCGTACGATCGGTCCGTCGAGGTCCCAAAACGCTTCGTCGGCGACAATGGAGGCAATCTCGGCGCCCCAACCGCAAAGCCGCGGATTCTCTTCTACCGTAAACAATCGACCCGTCTTCGCGACCGAGCTCAGGATCGTCTGAGTATCGAGCGGCACCAGCGACCGCACGTCAACGACCTCCGCATCGATGCCGTGCTCGTTTGCGAGCGCTTCCGCTGCTTCCAAAGCGCGCGGGACCATCAACGCGAGAGCAATGATCGTGCAGTCGCGGCCGGGGCGCAGGATCTTCGCAGTTCCAAGCGTGTCGACGATTTCTCCGTCCGGCACGTCGCCCTTAGTCGCATAGAGCGCCTTGTGTTCATGAAAGATAACAGGATCGGGGTCGCGCACGGCCGCGGCCATGAGGCCTATCACGTCGACCGGCGAGGAGGGGGCGACAACCTTTATGCCGGGGATCATCATTGTCCAGTTCTCAGTCGACTGCGAGTGCTGGGCGCCGAAGCGCACTCCGCCGCCGTTGCCGGTTCGGATGACGAGCGGACAAGACAGCTGTCCGTTCGACATGTAGCGCAGCTTTGACATTTGGTTGGCGACATAGTCGAAGCAGACTGCGAGGAAGTCGGCGAACATGATTTCTGCGATCGGCCGCAAGCCCGTCATCGCCGCGCCCATCGCCGCGCCGAGGATCGCCTGTTCCGAAATAGGCGTGTCGCGAACGCGCAGCGGTCCGAACTGCTCGTAGAGGCCGACGGTGGTCTTGAACACGCCGCCCGCCTTGGCGACGTCCTCGCCCAGGAACACGACGCGCGTGTCGCGCTCCATTTCCTGGGCGATGCCGCGCGTGACGGCGTCGCGGTAAGTCAGTTCCGCCACGCCCAGCCTCCATCCGCATAGACGTCTTTGGTCAGCAACTCGACCGGCGCCGGCGGCGAAGCCTTGCACGCCTCAGTCGCGGCTTCGACCTTCCGCTTGCTCTCCGTTTCGATTGAATCAATCGTCTCCTGCTCGACGTCGAATTCCTGAAGGCGCCGGCGATAGATCACAATCGGATCGCGCTTAAGCCATTCCTCGAGTTCGCCAGGGGGCCGGTATTTGGCGGGGTCGCCGCGCGAATGGCCGGAATGGCGATAGGTGAGGCATTCGATCAGCGAGGGGCCGCCGCCCTCGCGCGCCTTCTCGAGAGCGGCGAACGCAGTCCGATAAACGACATCGGCGTCGTTGCCGTCGACGATGATGCGCTCAAGACCATAGGCCGCCGCGCGGTCGGCCGCTGGATGTTTGACCGCGGTCACGTCGCCGATCGGCGTGTACTCCATGTAGAGATTGTTCTCGCACACGAAAATCACCGGCAACTTCCAGACGGCGGCGAAATTGAGCGCCTCATGGAACGCTCCAATGTTGGTCGTGCCGTCGCCGAAGAAACAGACGGCCACGTCCTTCTCGCCAAGATATTGCGCGCGCCAAGCCGACCCACACGCGATCGGCAGGTGAGCGCCGACGATCGCATAAGAGCCGAACACGCCATGCTCGACCGAGGTCAGATGCATCGAGCCGCCCTTGCCACGCATCAGCCCGATGTCGCGCAGCATCAACTCGCCAAGCATACCCTCCATCGAGGCGCCTCGCGCGAGCGTGTGCGCGTGACCGCGATAGGTGCAGAATGATTTGTCACCTTCGCGCATCGCAACGCCGAATCCTGCTGCGACCGCCTCCTGACCAATCGACAGATGGCTGGTGCCCTTGATCATGTTCTGCAGAAAGAGATCGAAGGCGCGCTTCTCGCAATCGCGAATTTCGACCTGGAGACGAAACAACTCCAAACGGCGCTCTAACCCAATGTCGTCGTTTCGAAAGCGGTCGCTTCCAGTGGTCGCACCCGCTGCTGAGGCCATATCGGTCGTTTCCCGCCCAGAGTCTTTGCTCCTCAAAGTTGCCAGAGAACGGCGACTCAACGTCCAAAAAAATTCTCAAAATGAAGATTTGGCCGTTTGGCCGTCTGCGGCGTGGTGACGGCGCCTCGCAGCGCGAGCCGCAAATTGCGCGCTTAGGCCGCAAGACGATCGGCGGACTTTGAGAGCGCCCATGAACAACGGCGCCCGCTGGGGCGCCGCGGGCTGTCGTCCGGTTGTTCCGTACCGCCTCGAGACGGGGCACCAGAAAATCTTCATTTTGGACAAATCCAACCCTACTGTTCCCTAATAGCGATGCTAGAGAACATGCGGGAGGACTATGGCGCTGCGGAAACCTCGCCAGGTCTGACGGGTTACGTCAGGGGTAGCGCTGTGAAGAGCTTGGCGGAGTTTCTTGCTTTCGCGACAGCCGCGACCAGCTCAATCTTGATTGTTATTGCAAGTGGCGAAAGCCGACGGTCTGGGCAAACCACGCACGTCTCGATCCGTTGTGGCAAGTGTAGTCACAATCAACGGCGCCTCCGAATACAAAGATACCCGCTCCTTAGACGATTCGCTCAGCCGACTGGCGCATTTCCGTGAGCTGGCGGGTGTCGGCGCGAGGTAGCGGCGCTCGACACATAACGCGGGAAGTAAGAGGGAAGAAACGATGAAAGCGGTGAGGTTTTATGCGAAGGAGGACGTGCGCATCGAAGACGTCCCCGCGCCGAACGCGCTCGCCGAGTTGCAGGTGCTCATCAAGCCCTTGAGCTGCGGTATCTGCGGCACGGACCTGCACGAATTCGCCGGCGGTCCGATCGTCACGCCTGCGACGAGGCATAAATTCACCGGCGCGGTGCTGCCGCAGATTCTCGGCCATGAGTTTTCCGCCGAGGTTGTCGACATCGGAGGCAATGTGAAACGGGTCCGCAAAGGCGACCGCATCTCGATTCAGCCGCTCGTCATGCCGCTCGACGATTACTACAGCCGCCGCGGCCTCAATCACCTGAGCCCCAGCATGGGCTGCATCGGATTGAGCTGGGCCTGGGGCGGCATGGGCGAACTCGCCGTCATCAACGACTACAACGCCAATTTGATTCCGGACAACGTCACCGACGAGCAAGGCGCGCTTGTCGAACCTACCGCCGTTGCGCTCTACGGCGTTGATCGCTCCAAGGTGACTGGCGGCAGCACGGTGCTGATTACCGGCGCCGGACCGATCGGCGCGCTTGTGGTTCTGATCTGCAGCGCCGTCGGCGCCTCGAAGATCTTCGTCAGCGAACCCAACGCCAATCGACGGAAGCACATCGAGAACCTTGATGTCGCGACCGCGGTGCTCGATCCGAAATCGGTCAATGTCGTCGAATATATCCGCGAGAATACCGAGGAGGGCGTCGGCGTCGATGCTGCGATCGAATGTTCGGGCATCGAGGCGGCGCTCAATACCTGCGTCGAGGCGGTGCGCAATCACGGCACAGTGGTGCAGACCGGCCTGCACGTGAAAAAGGCGCTCGTTGATCCCGCCCTGTGGGCGTTGAAGGACATCACCCTCGAGGCGACCTGGTGCTACGAGGTGACAATGTGGCCGCGCGTCATGCGAATGATCTCGAGCGGCAAACTGCCGGTCGAAAAGATTGTCACGGGACGTATAGAGCCCGAAGCGATTGTCGAGAAGGGCTTCCGCTCGCTGCTCAATCCGAGCGGCCAGGAAATGAAGATCATGGTGAACATGAGCTGAGGCGAAGTCTGGATTGCTGGACCTGCGCCGCGGGCGCCTCTTTGGGAGACAGACATGGAAATCGTAGCGCTGGTCGTCGGCGCGACTGGCATCGCTGGGCGCGGCGCGTCGCAGGAACTTCTCGATGCGGGCGACCGTGTTCACGGCCTCTCACGCCATCGCGACGGGGTCGTCGCGGGCGTCGAGCATATTTCGGCCGATCTCCTCGACCCCGCAAGCCTCAAAAAGGCGCTCAGTGGAATCAAACCGAGCCACGTGTATCTGACCGCGTGGTCCCGCCGCGCCACTGAGCAAGAAAACATCAAGGTCAATGCCGGGATGGTGCGAGCCGTGCTCGAGGCGGTCGCGCCAGGGAGAAGCGTCAAGCATGTCGCGCTTGTCACGGGCCTGAAGCATTACCTTGGGCCCTTCGAGGCTTATGTCAGTGGCGGTCTTGCTCCGCCGACGCCGTTGCGGGAGGAGCAGCCGCGTCTGGACCTCCCCAACTTCTATTATAGCCAGGAGGACGAACTTTACGCCGCGGCCAAGCGCGACGGTTTTACCTGGAGCGTGCACCGGCCGCATACGATCATCGGCAAGGCGATCGGCAACGCGATGAACATGGGCTCGACGCTCGCCGCCTACGCCTCCATCTGCAAAGAGGTCGGTCGGCCATTCAAGTTCCCTGGCAGCGCGGCACAATGGAATGGCCTATCGGACATGACCGACGCCCGCGTGCTCGGCAAGCAGCTCGTCTGGGCGAGCACCACCGATATCGCCAAGAACGAAGCCTACAACATCGTCAATGGCGACATCTTTCGATGGAGCTGGTTGTGGCCGCGCTTAGCCAAATGGTTCGGCGTCAGTTGGGAAGGATTTCGAGGGAGCGCCAGTCCCCTTGGAAGGCCAGATGACGAACGATGGAGAAGCCTGGAAAAAAATGGCGACAAAATACGGTCTGGTTGAACCGGATCTGTCGCGCGTGGCTTCTCCCTGGCACACCGACCTCGACATGGGCCGGCCGATCGAGGTGATGACCGACATGGCGCTGAGCCGTAAACGCGGTTTCCATGTCTATCAAAATACCGAAGAGGCTTTCCACGACCTGTTCGCGACCTTGCGCGCGGAGAAGGTCATTCCTTGATCCTTGTGGATGCCGATAAGCCGGCGGCCGCGTCATCCGTCCGGCAATTTGCGAGACGTTCGCGATGGATAGCGCCGACAAAGTCTCGGGCTGGACAAGCGCAGTTTCCACGCCTAACCGGAGACAAAGGCCCGGAGGATCGAGAGGATCCACGGCGTCCCGGCCGAACGGCGGTCGTATGACGGAACACGAGCTCTTGCGGATCATCGCGTTTCTCGAACGGGTCCGTCAGCCGTTCCAGGAGCTGGTTCCGATCGCCGAAGAGGACGCAACGTGGAACCTGGTGTTGTTCCTCATCAAGAACCACCTGACAGGAACGCCGGTCGCGATCTCCACGCTAGCCTCGGTCGCGAAGGCTCCGCACGCAACGGCAATGCGGCGCATCCATGCCCTGATTGAGCGCGGAGACATCCTCCAGGAGATCTTGGGCGAGGGCAGCAAAAGGTACAAGCTGCGGCCGAGCGAGGCGTTGCTCGAAAGCTTTATTCAGTACGCGCGCAGAATCAAATTTCTGCTCGCTGAGACCTTCGGCTTGCGCTCGAAGGTCGACAGCGACGAGGATTTCTATTTCGGCGGATCCTATTTTGCGGCCCAAATCATCCCGCCGCCGCGACTTATCGAGAGCCTGTTTCGCGGCAAGCAGGAGATTCAATTCCTGCTCAACGATGACAATTACTTCCTATCGATGCGCAACATGTGGGCGGACTTTCGCAACAACATGGCCTCGCGCAAGAACTTCGATCTGCGGAAGCTGCCCCAGTTGCACAGCCGGCTGGTCGAGAACGCCGGAACGGCGGTGTCAGAATACGATATCGTCGCGATCAACGCGCCCTGGCTCGGCGAGGTGGTGAAGAAGAAGCTGGTCATCCCGCTCGACGAGCAGATCAAGTCCGCCCGCCTCTCGGCGCTCGACTTCCACCCGTCCGTTTGGTCGATGGGGTCGTGGCGCGGCCAGCAATTCGGCGTTCCAATCTATTGCACGATAGAATTGCTCGCCGCGCGCACGGACCTGTTCGAAAAGGACAAAATCGAATATCCGACGACTTTCGAGAAGACCGTCGCCGCCGCCAAACATTTCCATGCGCCCGCCAAGGGACGCTTTGGCATCGCCTGGAATGGCGCGCGCGGTATGCCGATCGCCTCGACTTTCATGTTTCTGATGGGCTGCTGCGGCGAGTCTATCTTGCATATCCCGAAGGCCAGCCTTGGAATGGGCGTTGACGAGGCGCAGGGCGAGCAACTGCGGCCACAGATCCAGTCGGAAGCGGGAATGCGCGTGCTCGACTATTTGCACAGGCTCAAGGAGTTCTCACCGCCCGACATCCTCGAAATGGACTGGGACCGGCGCACAACGTCCTTCCTCTCTGGCGAAACCGCGCTTGCCTATTGCTGGACGGTGCGCGCGGCGCGATTTGAGAGCGATGTCAGTTCCGCGGTGAAGCGCAAGGTGCGCTATCTGCCGCAGCCGCGCGGACCAGGCGGCGCTTCCAACAATCCGATGGGCGGTTTCCTGCTCTGCATCCCCTCGAATCTGCCGCCCGAGCGGGTCGAGCTCGCCTTCGAGGCGATCGCCTGGATGACCTCGCCCGAAGCGATGAAAGCGAACGTGCAAAACGGCTTTCCCGTCGCGCCGCGCTTTAGCGTCGCCGCCGACCCGGAGGCCGCCGCAACCTCGCCAATCGTGAGCGTCGTCGACCGGCTCGCGAAGCGAAATCTGCTCAAGGGTTGGCCTCGCCCACCGGTGCCCGAGTACTTGTCCCTTGAAGCCATACTCGGCGAGGAAATTCACAAGTCCTTGCGAGGGGAAACGACCAACAAGGAAGCCCTTGCGAATGCGCAGAGTCGCGCGGACCAGGTTATGCGCGAGGCGGGCTATTACTAAGGTCCGAACCCAAGCCCTCCAGTGAACTTTATGATCGGCGGTCGGCCGTGATCGGCTGGGATTTGCCGCGCGCAGCCCCTCGCTCCCAATTTGTCCGTTTTGGACAAATCAGGGCGATGTCGCGTGAATTAGTTTGTTAGCTTCTCTTCAGCAGTCGAACCAGCGCTGAAGCGGGTTTCGGCGCTTGGCGCAGCGCCGACGCCGCCAGGGAGGAGCGTCGATAGAATGCACGTGAATCCCGTCTTCAATTTCGTAGGAACGTCCGCATGGGCCGGACCCCTCGAGGCGTTTGACGGCCCGTTGGGTGGTCTGGCGCTCGGACGGTCTCTCTCGATCGCTTCGTTCCGCAAGCGCGAAGACAATTGGAGATGACCACGCCAGTCGGAGTCGCCCTCGTCGGCATGGGCTGGTGGGGCAAAAAAATGCTCGACGTGCTTGGCGCGGCGCCGGCTGACATCCGCGTTGTGCGCGCGGTCGAGCCGAACCTCGAGTCCGCAAGCAGGCTTTGCGCCGAAAAGGGCGTCGCGCTGACGGCCGATTACGCAGATGCGCTGTCCGCCCCTGAGGTGGAAGCCGTCGTGCTGGCGACGCCGCATGCGTTGCATGGCGAACAGATCGAGGCCGCAATCGGGGCTCGGAAGCACGTGTTTTGCGAGAAGCCGCTGGCCTTGAACAAGGCCGGCGCCGAAAAGGCCGTTCGCCTGTGTCGCGACGCGGGGCTCGTTCTCGGGATGGGGCACGAGCGCCGGTGGGAGCCCCCGATTGCTGAGATGCTGGCGAAAGCAGACGCCGGAGAGTTGGGGCGCATTCACCAGATCGAGGCCAACTTCAGTCATGACAAGTTTTTGGCGCTCGATCGGGACAACTGGCGACTGAAGGCCGACCAGGCCCCGGCCGGAGGCATGACCGCGACAGGCATCCATCTGCTCGATCTATCGGTCCGCCTGCTTGGCCCAGCCGAGAGCGTCTGGTGCGTTTGCGAGCAGCTTTCGTCGGACTTGCCCCAAGGCGACACCGTCGCCGCTTACGTCAAGTTTCGCGGCGGCGGGACCTCCTACGTGTCGGCTTCGCTCGCAAACCCCTTCGTATCTCGTTTCGCGGTTTTTGGCTCGAAAGGTTGGATCGACATTCGCGACAAGGCGCATGTCGAGGCGCCCGAGGGTTGGATCGTCACGTCCGCAAAGGCTGGCGGCCCGATCACGACGGTAGAGGCGCCTCCCGCCGAACCGGTGAAGGACAACCTCGTATCCTTCGCGCGCGCTGTTCGCGGCGTCGAGCGCTATCCGATCACTGCCGAGCATCTCGTGAACAATATCGCGCTGCTTGAGGCGGTCTTTGCATCCGCCCGGAGCGGCAAAATCGAAACCGTGGCCTGACGAGCCGCGTCGACACAGGGAGCGAGCGATGAAAGCCCTATTCTTCGACGAACCCAGGAAGCCGGTTGTCGCGCAAACCCAGTCACCTTCGATCACGGCGAACGAAGTGATGATCCGGTCGCGTCGCGTCGGCATTTGCCACTCGGACTACGAGCTTCTGGCCGGCCAGTACATCATCCCGATTTCTTACCCTGTTATTCCCGGCCATGAATGGGTCGGCGAGGTCGTCGAAGTCGGCAAGAACGTTTCCAGTCTCAAGGCCGGCGATCGCGTCGTGGGCGAGTGCGTGATCAAGACGCCGGAGCGCATCCACCACTTCGGTTTCTCGATGGACGGCGCGAACAGGGAGTATTTCCCCGCCCGACCAGAGTGGCTTCATAAGTTGCCCGAGGCCGTGGATGACGCGAAAGGCGCCCTGATCGAGCCCTTCACCTGCGGCTTCTATGCGGTCCTGCGCAATGGCGCGCCCAACGCTTCCGAGACGGTCGTGGTCTCGGGCGGTGGGACCATCGGTCTCGTTACGGCTGCGGCGGCCATTGGAATGGGCGCCCGCGTGATCGTCGTCGACCCCGTGCCGCTGCGCCGCGACATCGCCAAACGGTTGGGCGCCGACGCAACCGTTGACCCATCGGAGGGGGATCCACGTGAGGCGGTCCAAGAGTTGACCCACGGCGGGGCTGACCTCGTCGTCGAGGCGTCAGGCCATTCCGCCTCGCTTGCGAACGTCTTCGACTATGCGCGGCCGGAGGGCCGGATCTCGATGGTGGGACTCAACATCGGCAACAAGATCCCCGCCGAACTCGGCAAGATCCAGATGAAGAACCTAACAGTGCGCGGCTGCATCGGTTCGCCCGGGGTGTGGCCGGCTGCTATCCGATTCCTCGAACGGACCGGTATCGATCTCTCGCCGATCCAGACCCACAGCTTCCCGCTCGACAATGCGGTGAGCGCGCTTGAGCAGGGAAAGAAGCTGACCGAGGCCGTCAAGGTGACGCTGGAAATTGCCTGACGGACGCAATGGTGGACTCAATCCGAAAGACAGCACTGTGAGCGCGCCGCCGCCCAGCTTTGGTACTCAGAACATCGCCGGATGGATGCTCCTCCGCGTGGCGTTGCTTGTGAGGGCGCCAGGCTTGAACGCGGTCGGATGAACGTGTCCAGCAATCCGACGGGCGCAGGAACGCTCGCACGACAGGGCTTCAACATCCCGTTGACGCGAGAGTTCCTGACCGTTGTCATTTCGACGGCGGCGCTCATCGTTCTATGCCGTTTGTTCGCGCCCTCGAGCATCGCCTACGGCACGCTCGCGGGCAGTCTGCCCTTCGCGGCAATCCTCGTCATCGTCGGACTGGGACAAATGCTGGTCGTCCAGCAGGGGGGATTCGATCTCTCGGTCCCCGGCGGCGTATCGCTTGCGGTCGTGATTTCAACTCACGTTCCGGCGGGCGACAGCGCCAATCTCCCGGGTGCGGTGCTGCTCGCGTTGTGCTGCGCCCTCGTCGCGGGAATCGTGAATGGCGTGCTGGTCGGCTTCGTGCGGCTGAATGCGATCGTGGCCACGATCGGCATGAATGCGTTGATCTACGGCGGCGTGTTCGCCGTCTCCGGGGGCATTCCGAGATCGACAACCGCCCTTCTGGCTGCAATCGCCGGCGGAGACATGTGGGGCGTCGGGAACTCCGTATTCTTTGCCATCGCGATCCTGCTCGTCGTGGCGTTCGTCCTGAAAAAGACGGTCGTCGGACGGCGGTTCGAAGCGATCGGGGCCAATCCGCTCGCGGCGCGAGCGGTTGGGCTTCACGTGCGGCTTCATCAGATGATGGCCTACGTCTATGCCCAATTGCTCTACTGCATCGCCGGCCTTTTGCTTGCCGGGATCACGAGCCAACCGACGGCCTTCCAGGGCGATTCGCTGCTGCTCCCCTCGGTCGCCGTTGTAGTTCTTGGCGGCACTTCGCTGACTGGCGGTCGCGGATTCCCCATCTCCACGGCGATCGCCGCATTCTTTCTCAATCAACTGAGCCAGTTCGCGCTCGCTGTCGGCGTGCCGTATTCGGCACAGACGATCATTCAAGCTCTCGCGCTTGGATTTGGTATCGCCGTCTATTCGATTCGGTGAACCAAACAGGGACAGGAAGCCTGTCAAAAGAGGAGGAAAAAAGCATGAAGTTCTCATCGATAAAAGGGTACACGGCCCTCACCGCGGCGGCCCTGATCCTGGGTTTCGCCGGGTCGGCGGCTCATGCCGAGACGCCGTCATGGTGCGGGCCGAAGAAGGCGACAATCGCCTTTCTCGATGGCTTTGGCGGTAACAGCTGGCGCCTGATCACGACCGCTTCCGCCAAGGAGGAAGCCCAGAAATGCCCCAGTATCACGGGCTATGAGTATGCCGATGGGCAGGGCAATACGCAGAAGGCGATTTCGGACATCAAGAGCATGGCCGCGAAGGGCACCGACGCGCTGGTCGTTTTCGGCGACGCCGGTCCGGCGGTCTTGCCCGCTCTGACGAGCGTCTTCAAGGCCGGCAAGGTTGTCGTTCCCTATCGCGTCGAAGTGGGCGGCGAGGCAGGGAAGAACTACACAAAGTTCATCGGCGCGTCGTTCAAGAACGATGGCGTGAACTGGGGTAACTGGATCAAGAGCATTCTGCCTAACGGGGGCAATCTGCTTTTCCTCAGCGGTCCGGCCGGCAACAGCCAAGGCAAAGACGAACTCGAAGGTCTCAAGTCTGTTCTCGGGCCTGAGTACAAGTTCATCAATCCCGCGCCCTTCGACGTGACGAACTGGGACCCCGCGCTGACTCAGCAGGTTCTGACCGCGGAGATCGCGAAGAATCCCAAGATCGACGTCATCGTCTCGGATTTCGGCCCGTCTTTGGTCGGCGCGCTTCCGCTGTTCAAGAAGTCCGGCCGGTCTGTCCCCGCGCTTGCGACGTCGGACGGCAATATTCTCGGATGTTTCTGGACTGAGAACAACAAAGACAACCCTGATTTCAAGCTGTTCACGGTGGCGACCGGCAACGACAATGCACGGCTGGCCGTTCAATGGGCCGTCGCCAAGGCGACTGGCGGGGAGACGCCAAAGGAAGAAATCTTCAAGGCGCCCAACTTCGAAAACTCGGTGTCAGGCAAACCGAACCCCGTGGAGTGCCGCAAGGACCTTCCCGGCGACATTTATCTTTCCGCCCAGATGAGCGCCGACGCTCAGGCCAAAGCGATCAACAAGTAATCATCTCACGGCCCCGGCGGCATGTTCGCCATCCGGGGCCGCAAAATTCGGAGCGACCGCAAGAGGTCGTCGTACAACGCGGATGAACGTCTTGGCGGTCGAATCCGGAAACGCGAAAGCGCTCGAATCTCGGGAGGCGGCTCATGGCGCCGTCACCATCGGGCTGTCCGGGATTTCAAAGGACTACGCTGGCGTCGCAGCCCTCTCGGATGTGAGCGTCGAGTTCTATGCGGGTGAGGTTCACGCCGTTCTTGGAGAGAACGGCGCCGGTAAGTCGACTCTTATGGGAGTCATCTCGGGAGTGACGCAGCCGGACGCGGGCGAAATCGAATTCGAGGGCCGTCGGGTGTCTCCGATGTCACCGGAAACGGCCGCCGCGCTCGGAATTTCAATTTCTTATCAGCACCCCGCCATCCTCGACGATTTGTCCGTGTTGGAAAATCTTCGGGTCGCGTTACCGCGATCGGTATTCGAAGGTCGACCGGTTCGTGATGTCGCGAGCGAGATGCTAAGCGCCGTCGGTCTTGAGGCGCCGCTACGTGGACGCGGCGACTCTCTGACAGTCGCGCAGAAGCAACTGCTCGAAATTGCAAAAGCCCTGGCCATGCGGCCTAAGGTGTTGATTCTCGACGAGCCGACAGCATCGCTCGACCGGGATTCGACCGAATTGTTGTTCGACCGCATTCGCGCGGTGGCCAGGACCGGAACATCGGTCATCTACATAACCCATCGCCTTGCGGAGGTTCGTCAGATCGCGCAACGCGTCACAGTGCTCCGCGACGGCCGTGTGCGGGGCGTGGCGCTCGTGTCCGAAGTGTCCGACGAAAATCTCCTGAGGATGATCGTTGGCCGAACGCTCGGCTCGACGTTTCCACCGAAGGCGAAGGACGTCTCGAACGACGTCAACTTGACCGTTCAGTCTCTGAGCGGAGGAAAATTCAAGGATGTAAGCTTCGACGTTTCGCGCGGACAAATCATCGGCGTTGCGGGAGTCGCGGGCAACGGCCAGTCCGAGTTGATGCGAGCGCTCGCAGGGCTTCAACCGTCCCACGGCGAAGTCCGCCTCGGCGGGCGCACTCTTAAGCGCCACGAGCTCTTGCGCGAAGCCGCGTTCATGCCGTCCGACCGGCTGACGGAAGGGTTGGCGGGCGGTCTCACGATTCGCGAGAACGCGTCCATGTCAGCGCTGCAGAAATTTGGCTCGCTCGGAATTGTCAGACGCAAGACGGAAGTCGGACACGTCACGGACACGTTCAAGTCACTGGCCGTGAAGGCTGCGACCATCGAAGCGAAAGTCACATCGCTCTCAGGCGGCAATCAGCAGAAGGTTGTCCTGTCGCGCGCTCTGCTTGCTGAACCGAGACTGATTGTGGCCGACGAACCGACTCAGGGTGTGGATGTCGGCGCCAGGGCCGAGATCTATCGCATCCTGCGCGAGATCACGGTTGCGGGCACGCCCATCGTCGTTAATTCCTCAGATGCCGCTGAACTCGAGGGACTATGCGACAAGGTGGTGGTGCTCTCGAGGGGCCGTGTGGTTGAGACGCTCACCGGCGCCGATGTGGTCGAAGCCAACATCGTCGCGGCGGCCGTTAGCGCTGAGCATCACGTCGACGCAGCAGAGGGCGATAGGAGAAGCACAGGCGCTGGCGTCCTAAACGGCTGGCGCCACTTCGTTCAGACGGACAACGCGCCCGTCGTTCCTCTTGCGATCGTCACCGTTCTTCTTGCGCTTTACGGATACGGTCAGAATCCGAATTTTCTGTCGTCGTTCAACGTTTACAACACCCTCATCCTGGCGACGGCGCTCGGCTTTATCGGTCTTGGACAAACAATCGCGCTTCTGTTGGGCGGCGTCGATTTGTCGGTGGGGCCGCTGGCGGGTTTTCTGGTCGTGGTTGCATCGTTTTTCGTCAACGACGGCCAGCCTTGGGCGATGATATTGGCGGGCCTCCTCCTGATGTTCGTTGGCGCGACCATTGTCGGCGCCGTCAATGGCTCTCTGATCCGGTTCGCGAACTTCACGCCGATCGCCGCGACTCTGGCCATGTACATCGGCCTGCAAGGGGTCAGCTTTCTTCTTCGCGACGTGCCGGATGGCTATATCAATTCGTCGGTGGTGCAGGTCATTACGTCGCAGCTTGGGCCGATCCCCGTGGCCTTCATCGTTTTGGCAATATGCGTCGTAGCTGGCGAATACGTGCTGCGTAACACACGGGTTGGCTGGCAGCTTCGGGCGACGGGGTCGGATGAAGAGTTGGCGCGGCGGATTGGCTTGCCCATCGACCGGATCATCGTCCTTGGCTACATTGCTTGCGCGCTCTTCGCCGCTTTGGGGGCGGTGATGCTGATGGCTCAGATCGGCGTCGGCGACCCCCGGCAGGGCGGGAACTACACGCTCTCCAGCATTACGGCGGTGGTCCTCGGCGGCACAAGCCTGCGAGGCGGCCGCGGCACGTTCGTCGGGACGGCGATCGGCGCGCTGCTGCTGACCGAAGTCTTGAGCGCCGTCGCTTTTCTTGGGCTGTCGGAAACCTACCAATATGTTTTTCAAGGCGCGCTGATCCTGATCGCCGCCCTGATTTACTCGGCGGCGCGGGGACGAGAAGGTTCCTGAGGCCCGCGCCTATGGGGACTGGGGTCTAGTTGAAGCTGGCATGGGATGGGGGGAGGAAGAAGGCGAGATGACTGAGCAATTGACCGTCGTGGCGCATCTGCGCGCCCTCAATGGGCAGATCGAGGAAACGAAGGCGTTCCTATCGGGGTTGATCAAGCCTACGCGCGCCGAACGAGGTTGCGTCGAATATTGGCTGCACCAGGACAATGACGACCCGGCCGAGTTCACGTTCTACGAGAACTGGACCAACCGTCCGGAGTGGGACAAGCACATGGAGATGCCGCATCTCAAGAAGTTCGCCGAGGTCAAGGATAAGGTGTTCGAACTGCAGAAGCTGCGGCTGATGACCATGATCTGCGAGCCTGTGACCAAGCGATGAGCGGTGGTTTGCCGGGGCTTGCGGGAACTGATCATGTTGGGTTCACCGTGCCCGACATCGAGGCCGCGACACGCTTCTTCGTTGATGTGATCGGCTGCACGCTGGTTTTCGAAATCGGGCCCTTCAAGTCGGACGACGATTGGATGCAGGCGCAGCTTGGCGTCGATCCCCGCGCGGTCATCCGAAAGCTCCGTATGTTCAGATGCAAGACCGGCCCGAGCTTTGAGATATTCGAGTATCAGCTTGATGGCGCAAACGCGATTCCACCACGCAACAGCGGCGTGGGCGGCCATCACTTGGCCTTTTACGTCGAAGACATCAACGCGGCGGTCGTCTACCTGAAATCCTGCGGGATAACGGTCCAAGGGGAGGTTGTAACCATGTCGACGGGGCCGTCAAAGGGGCTGACCTGGGTCTATTTCCTGTCGCCATGGGGCATGCAGCTCGAATTGGTCAGCTATCCCGCAGGCATGGAGGTGGCAAACCAAAATCCCGGGGCTCTCTGGTCGCCGAAGGAAAACTGAGCGCGCAGGCGATTTCAAAGGCCCTTGTGAGGTTCAAGACGTCGCGCGCCAATCGACTAGTCTAGAGCAGAATTTGGTTTGGCTGAATTGAGGGGAATTCCCGAGAGAGGACCCGTGAGATTCGCCATCCTAGCCGGAAGGAGGCCGGCATGGGTGGTGCGAGCTTATTGGTTCGATCTGCGGGAGCGCGCGGTTTCGGCGCCGCGGCGGGCCAGTCCTGCCCGTCGGCGGCCAAGACCTTCATGGCAAGACCTCCATGAAAGCCCTGGTGCGCAAGGCCGGCGCGCGAAGCCTCGACGGCGCCTGGCGGCGCATCGGCGCGCTCCTTGACGGCTTCACCCCGAATGCGCCAACCACTTCAAAAACGCCCGATACGCTTCAACCTAAGACAATCCCGCTTTAGTGGAACAGGGAGAACAGATCCGGCGGCGCGGGGAAGCGAGGGAACGGGGTGCTCGCGTTCGCAGGCTTTGGAGCGGCAAAATCGCTGCCGGCGATGGCTTCGCGCCAGGGATGTCGCCCGTCACCACAACGCTCGTGTTGGCCATCTTTTGGCGCTTCACCAGGCCCCACAGCGTCGCGGCGTTGGCTAGCGACAGCCGCACGCAGCCTTGCGACACGGCATGGCCGAGCGAGCGCTGCTCGTAGGTGCCATGGACTGCGTTGCCCGTCTGAGTGAAGAAGATCGCATACGGCATCGGCGCGTTGTCCCATTCGTCGCTATGGTGATCGATGCCCATGCGGAACGGCTTAAATGCGCCGTTCGGCGTGTCGTAGTCGATCCCCCCGGTCGCCACCGCCCATTTATAGACCTCATGGCCGTCGACCGTGATAGTCATCCGCTGCGTCGTCTTGTCGACCTCGATCAGGAGGTCCGCGCGCGCGGCCTCGCCGCAGGTCAAGGCGGCGAGAGCTGCGGCGGCGCATGGAAAGATCAGACAGCGGATCGACATGGTTCGAGCCTCTTTGCATGCCGACGCTCTCGCCGGAATCCCCTTATTTCTTGACCAGGGGGCAGGTCGAATTCGGCGAGCTTGCCGAACGCCTCGTCGCCCTTCATCGTATTGAGGATCTTGTAGAAGTCCCAGTCGCCCTTCGATTCGGATGGCGTCTTGACCTGAACGATGTACATGTCGTGCTCGAGCAGACCGTCAGGGCGGATCACGCCGTCCTTCACGAAAATGTCGTTGATCTTCGTCTTGTGGACCTGATCCAGGACCTTATCGGAATTGGTCGTGCCGACCGCCTTGACCGCGTTGAGATAGGTGAGGGTCGCCGAGTAGTAGGCCGCCTGGGGGAAGGTCGGCATCTTCTTGGTCTTCTCGAAGAGCCGGTTGGCGAAACCCCGCGTGGCGTCGTCCATGTTCCAATACCACGCGGTTGTCAGTTCCAGACCCTGGGCGGTCTCGAGTCCGAGCGCGTGGACGTCAGAAATGAACACCAGCAGCGCCGCCGGCTTCATCGTCTTGGTGAGGCCGAATTCAGCCGCCGCCTTGAGCGAGTTCGACGTGTCCGCGCCGGCGTTGGCGAGGCCGAGAACCTGCGCGCCTGAGCCTTGCGCCTGAAGGAGAAAGGAGGAGAAGTCCGATGTCCCGAGCGGCACGCGAACGTCGCCGACCACGGTTCCGCCGTTCGCCTTGACGACATTGGCCGCTGCGTTCTCGAGCTGGGTCCCGAACGCGTAATCCGCGGTGAGGAAGAACCAGCTCTTGCCGCCTTGTTCGACAACGGTCTTGGCGGTGCCATTGGCGAGCGCGGTCGTGTCATACCCATAATGGATCATGTACGGCGTGCAATCCTTGCCGGTCAGCGAAGCCCCAGCCGCGCCAATGGCGAAGAACGGAATCTTCTTCTCGTTGGACACGGGCGCCATGGCGAGGCTGACGCCGGTGTTGGAGCCGCCGAGTTGCATCGTCAGCCCGTCGGTGTCGGCCCACTCGCGAAGTTTCTGGCTGGCAAGAGCGGGCTTGTTTTGATGATCGAACGTCAGAACCTCGATCGGGTGGCCGAGCACGGTTCCGCCAAAATCAGCGATCGCCATCTTGATCGCCTCGATTCCGCCGGCGCCGATGACATCGGCATAGGGGCCCGACATGTCGTCGATGTCGCCGATGACGACCTTATCGGCCGCGGCCCAAGCCGCGTTGGCGGCGAGCGACGCGCACAGCGCGCCGGCCAGCATCAATGTCCGTCTGAATGATTTCATTCCATTCCTCCCGATTTCACGGTTCGTTCCGCGGCGCTCCGCCAAAGCCCAACCCATGCGAGGCATAATGCTTGGCGCTGCGGGGCGTGGCAACTTGGGCTTTAGTCGGGCGCCGCGCTTGGCGCGACCGCCGCGGCGCGCCTATAAATCGACCATGGCGCGAAAAGAGTCCCGGCAGGCGAGGGCGGCGAGGACCGAGGCGATCTTCGAGCGATTGGCGGCCGCCAATCCGGCGCCGAAGGGCGAGCTCCGATACATCAATCCGTTCACGCTGCTGGTGGCGGTGGTGTTGTCGGCGCAGGCGACCGACGCGGGAGTGAACAAAGCCACGCCAGCGCTGTTCGCCATCGCCGACACGCCGGAGAAGATGGCGGCGCTCGGGATTGAGCGGCTGGAGGAGCGGATCAAGACCATTGGGCTTTATCGGACCAAGGCCAAGAACCTCATTGCCCTCTCGCGCGCGATCGTCGAACGGCATGGCGGCGAGACGCCCCGCAACCGCGAGGAGCTGGAGGCTCTCCCTGGCGTTGGCCGCAAGACTGCCAATGTGGTGCTCAACACCGTTTTCGGCGAGCCGACGCTGGCTGTCGACACCCACGTCTTCCGCATCGCCAACCGCCTCGCCATCGCGCCCGGCAAGACGCCGCGCGAGGTCGAGGATGGACTCATGCGCGTCGTCCCGAACCGGTTTTTGCTGCACGCCCATCACTGGCTGATCCTGCATGGGCGCTACGTCTGCATGGCCCGGAAGCCTTTATGCGGCGTCTGCGTGCTCGTCGATCTTTGCCCATACGAGCCGAAAAACCTGCCTGGCAAGATAGGCTGACACGCGGATCGACTAAGTTCGCGGGGCGTGAATGAACCGGGCTGGGGCCTCGCGACGTGTCCGTTTGGCCCCTCCCAGAGCGGAACGTCCGCGCGCAATCTTGCCCCCCGAGGCGGCGACCGGATAGGACTGTTCCTCTATGCTCGATATCGTCCTGCTCCTGGCCGTCCTTGCGACCTTGCTCGTGGTCGTCGCCGTCTCCCAGCCGGTGGCGGTCAGGCTCAAGGTCGCCCCGGTGGTGCTCCTCGCCGTTATCGGGGTGGCGATCGGCGCGGTGTCGATCGTCTTGGTGCACACGCCCCTCTCCGCCCGCTTCGGCGACCTCGCAGGGCTGTTCGCCAACCTGCCAGTCGGCGCCGAGACGTTTATTTACGTCTTTCTGCCGCTGCTTGTCTTCGAGGGAGCGATCACTGCCGACGTGCGGCGGATGCTCGAGGACGCCGCCCCGATTCTCATGCTCGCGGTCGTCGCCACAGTTGTCTGCACAGCCGTGGTCGGCATCGCGCTTTGGCCGATCGCGGGCTTGCCGCTGGTGGTCTGCCTGTTGCTGGGATCGGTGGTGGCGACCACCGATCCGGCGGCGGTCATTGCGGTGTTCCGCGACGTCGGCGCCGCTGCCCGTCTGACCCGTCTTGTCGAGGGCGAGGCGCTCCTCAACGACGCGGCGGCGATCGTCATGTTCACGGTGCTGCTGGGCATGATCGTCTCCGGGCTCCAACCGGACCTCGTCGGCGGCGCTGCGCAATTCTTGGTCGCTTTCTTCGGTGGGGCGGCTCTCGGCGTTCTGGCCGGACGGGCGCTGCTGCAACTCATCCCCTGGACGCGCGACGATCGGTTAGCCGAAGCGACGCTGACTCTCGCGCTGCCCTATCTCGTCTTCATCGCCGCCGAGCACCTCTTGCATGTGTCCGGCGTAGTCGCCGTGCTCTGCGCCGGATTAACCGTCAGCGCCTTTGGGCGGTCGCGCATCACGCCCTACAACTGGTCGTTCATCACGGATCTCTGGGCTCAAATCGCCTTCTGGGCACATTCGCTGGTGTTCGTGCTGGCTTCGATTTTGGTGCCGAAGCTGCTGCTTGACATGCAATTCCATGACGTCGTGCTGATCGCTGCGCTGATCGTGGCGGCTTTCGGTGCGCGCCTCCTGGTGCTGTTCCTGCTTCTGCCGCTCTTGAGCCTGGCCAAACTGACCCAGCCGATCAGCACCGCCTATAAGCTGGCCATCGCCTGGGGCGGCTTGCGCGGCGCGTTGACCTTGGTGCTGGCGCTCGCCGTCACCGAGAATCCCGCGCTGAAGCCGGAAGTGCAAAGATTTGTGGCGGTGCTCGCCACCGGCCTGGTGCTGTTCACGCTGCTGGTCAACGGCACGACGCTCAGAGCCGTCATCCACCTCTTGCGCCTCGATCGCCTGTCGCCGATCGACCAGGCGTTGCGCGACCGAGTTTTGGCGCTCTCCTATACCGAGGTCGCCGAGACCATTCGGTCGACGGCGCACGAGCATGACATCTCGCCCGCCGCCCTGGCCACCGCGCTCGCGCCCTATGAGGCCGGGATCGCAGCGGCCAATTCGCCCGGGCGACGAGGCCGGCCTCACCGATCATCAGCGCCTGGCGATCGGCCTCGTGGCGCTCGGCAACCAGGAACGCATGCTGGCGCTCGAAATCATGGCCGAACGCGCCGCCTCCCCGGTCACCGTGCAGGCGCTGCTCAGAAACGCAGAAGCGCTGGGCGAAGCCGCAAGGAGCGGCGGGCGTCTTGGCTACAAGCGCGGCGCCGAAGCCGCGCTCGCCTTTCCGTTCTCTTTCGCCGCCGCCTATTTCTTCTATCGCCGCTTCGGCATCGTGCGCTTTCTCGCCGATCGGCTCGGCGACCGGTTCGAAATGCTGCTCGTCACGCGCTTGTTGATCCAGGAGCTCATGGCCGCACATGCCGTGCGATCGCGTTCGATCTTCGGCGAGAGGGTCGTCGAGCTCATCGACGCCATCCTCAAGGTTCGCCTCAAACGGACGACGGCCGCGCTCGACGCGCTGCGCCGTCAATATCCTCAGTACGCGGCGGCTCTCGAAGCCAGGTTCCTGCGTCAATCGGCGTTGCGCCGCGAGATGGGACGCTATGACGCTCTGTTCCAAGAAGGCCTCATCGCGCCCGAGATCTACGAAGATCTCAAGGGCAGCGTCGAGGATACGCAGTCGAGAGAAACCCGGCCTCGTTTTGACCTCGGCCTCGATACGCGCGAGTTGATCGGGCGCCTCGACCTGTTCGCCGATCTCAACGACCAACAGCTCGAGCGGGTGCAGAAGCTGCTCAGGCCTCGGTTCGTGGCGCCCCGCGAGCTGATCGTGCGGGAGGGCGATGAGGGCGACGCCTGCTACTTCATCGCCTCCGGCGCCGCCGAGGTCGCCTTACGCGATCGCCGCATCCCGCTCGGCAGCGGCGATCTGTTCGGCGAGATGGCGCTGCTAACCGGCATGACGCGACAGGCCGACGTCGTCGCCATGACCTATTGCCGGCTCCTGGTGCTGCGGAAGGTCGATTTCGACCGGTTCATGCAAGACAATCGCGATATCCGTCTCGCCATCCACAACATTGCCGCGACGCGCTCGTCGATGAATCGCTCGGATGAGACGAGGGCCGGTCTCGCCTGAGCTTAAGCCGCGGCCGCGATTGCGCCTCGGGAGCCGCGGTCTCTCCACTCTGATGCGCATCGGCGTCCATGCCGTTAGAGCGACACCTTCGCCCGCGCCGCCAGTTCGCCGACAATGCCGCGCCGGAACGCCAGCACGCAGGCGACGAACACGACGCCTTGGATCACGGTCACCCACTCGCCGAACTGGGCAAGATAGTTCTGCATCGCGATGACGATGAGCGCGCCGACCACGGGGCCGTAGAAGGTGCCCATGCCCCCGACCAGCGTCATCAGCACGACCTCGCCTGAGGTTGAGAACGAGACGTCGGTCAGCGACGCGTTCTGGACGACCAGCGCCTTGGTCGCGCCGGCGAGGCCGGCGATCACCGCCGACAGGACGAAGGCCGCGAGCTTGTACTGCAGGGCGCGATAGCCGAGCGAGACGGCGCGCGGCTCGTTTTCGCGGATCGCCTTGAGAATCTCGCCGAACGGCGAATTGACCGCGCGCTGCACGACAAGAAAGCCGAACAGAAAGACCGCCGCGACAAAGCAGTAGAGGATCCGGGGATTGGACAGATCGATGAAGCCGAGCGCCCGTCCTTGCGGCACCGCCTGGATGCCGTCCTCGCCATGGGTGAACGGCGCCTCGACGCAGACGAAGAACACCATCTGGGAAAAGGCGACGGTGATCATGGCGAAGTAGATGCCGGCGCTGCGAATGGCGAGCGCGCCGGTGATGAATCCAAGGACGGCGGAGGCGGCGACCCCGACCGCGATCGCCGAGACGGGCTCCAAACCCCACACTTTGGCGGCATGGGCGCAGACATAGCTGGCGAGCCCGAAGAACATCGCGTGCCCGAGCGACAGAAGGTTGGCGTAGCCGATCAAGAGATTGAACGCGCAGGCGAACAGCGCGAAGCACATCGCCTGCATGACGAAGAACGGATAGGCGAAAAAAGGCGCGATCGCGATCACGGCGACCATGATCGCGAAAGCGATGCCGCTGACGCGCCGATCCTGGCGAGTCATATCGGCCGTGGTAATGGAAGCTTCGAGGTCCATATCAGGCCGCCCGCCCAAACAGGCCGGTCGGCCGGATCAGGAGGACGATCGCCATGATGACGAACACCACTGTGTTCGACGCCTCCGGGTAGAACACCTTCGTCAGCCCTTCGACGACGCCGAGGACGAAGCCGGTGACGATCGAACCGAGGATCGATCCCATGCCGCCAATCACCACGACCGCGAAGACGACGGCGATGATGTCCGCGCCCATGCCCGGACGGACCTGATTGATCGGCGCGGCGAGCACGCCGGCGAACGCCGCAAGCGCGACGCCGAAGCCATAAGTGAGCGTGACCATGCGCGGCACATTGATGCCGAAGGCGCGCACCATGGTCGGGTTCTCGGTCGCCGCGCGCAAATAGGCGCCGAGCTTGGTCTTCTCGATGATGAGCCAGGTGGCGAAGCACACCACGGCCGAGGCGAGGATCACCCAGCCGCGATAGACGGGCAGGAACATGAAGCCGAGATTGTAGGCGCCCCCCAGCTGTTTCGGGATCGCGTAGGGCATGCCCGAGGCGCCGAAATAGTTCTGAAACAACCCCTGAATGATGAGCGCCAGGCCAAAGGTGAGGAGCAGGCTGTAGAGCGGATCGAAGCCGGCAAGCCGCTTGAGGAAAAGGCGCTCGACGATCGCTCCGATTGCGCCGACAATCAGCGGCGCGAGGATGAGCGCCCACCAATAATTGAGGCCAAGGCCGTGCAGCAGGAAATACGCGACGAAGGCCCCCATCATATAGAACGCGCCGTGGGCGAAATTGACGATGGTCAACATGCCGAAAATGACGGCAAGGCCCAAGCTTAACAGCGCATAGAAGGAGCCATTGATGAGGCCAATCAGCAACTGGCCGTAGAGCTGAGGCATGCTGATCGTGTGGCCGAAAATGTTCACGGCCGGGCCCGCCGTTCGACGAGCGTCATCACACCCCCAGCGCCTCGTGTAGCCTATCCATCCTGCCCTCCAATTCCGAGTTGGCGAACGTATCGATGATCCGGCCGTGCTCCATGACGAAAAACCGGTCGGCCAAAGTCGAGGCGAAGCGGAAATTCTGCTCAACCAGCAAAATCGTGAACCCTTCCCGCTTGAGCTCGGCGATGGTGCGGCCGATCTGCTGGATGATGACCGGCGCGAGGCCCTCGGTAGGTTCGTCGAGCATCAGAAATCGGGCGCCGGTTCGCAGGATTCGCGCGATGGCGAGCATCTGCTGCTCGCCGCCGGACAGCTTGCCCCCGCCGCTCGCCAGCCGCTCGCGTAAGTTGGGAAAGAGCGAGAAGATGTGCTCCACGCTCATCGCGCCGGCCTTGGAGATCGGAGGCGGGAGAAACAAATTCTCCTTGACCGAGAGAGACGCGAATATGGCCCGCTCCTCCGGACAAAATGCGACGCCGTGTCGGGCGATGCGGTCGATCGAAAGGCCGATGAGTTCCTTGCCGTCGAACACGACCGAACCAATTCGCTTGCGGACGATGCCCATGATCGCCTTCAGCGTCGTCGTCTTGCCAGCTCCGTTTCGTCCCAAGCAGAGTCACGACTTCGCCCTCACGCACGTCGAGGTCGATCCCGTGCAGAATATGCGATTCGTTGTACCAAGCCTGCAGGCTTTTGACGCTGAGCACCGTCTTATCCGCCGCGGCCGGCGTCCGGGCGAGAGCCGCCTCAGCCATGCCCAACCCCAAGATAGGCCTGCTTCACCTCTTCGTTCTCCGACACCTCGCGATAGTCGCCCTCGGCGAGCACGCGCCCGCGCGTCAGCACGGTGATGCGATGTGAGAGATTGGCGACCACGCGGAGGTTATGCTCGACCATCAGGATTGTGCGGTTCACCGACACGCGGCGGATGAGATCGGCCGTGCGATCGATGTCCTCGTGGCCCATGCCCGCCATCGGCTCATCAAGCAGCATCATCTCGGGCTCGACCGCAAGCGTGGTCGCCAGCTCCAGCGCTCGCTTGCGGCCATAGGAGATTTCGCCCGCTTTCGAATTGGCGAACTCCCCCAGCCCGACGTCGTCCAGCAACCTCAGCGCCCGCTCGTTGAGCGGGTTGAGCGCCGCCTTGGAGCGCCAGAAGTCGAACAACTCGCCGCGCTTTCGCTGCAGCGCGATGCGAATGTTCTCAAACGCAGTCAAATGAGGAAATACCGCCGAAATCTGGAACGAGCGGACGAGCCCCAGCCGCGCCACATCAGCCGGCTTGAGATTGGTGATGTCGCGCCCATTGAAGGTGATCCGCCCGCCCGTCGGGGCGACGAATTTCGACAGCATGTTAAAAAAAGTGGTCTTGCCCGCGCCGTTCGGTCCGATGAGCGCATGGATCGTCCCACGCCGAATGCGGAGGGAAACATCGCTGACCGCGCGGAAATCGCCGAAGCTCTTGCTGAGGCCTTCCGTGACGAGAACATCGTCCATACTCATTCTCGCCGCTCGGCCGAGCGCATGCGCTTTCCCCCCAACGAAGGCGAAAATCAATCAAGCCGCTGGCGCGCCGCTTGTAAAGCCCAAAACGGCCACGGCGCGGCCAACGTCCGATTGCGACCCGACCCCTGGACGCGGCGCGGGAATCAGGCTCGCGCGCCTTCAGTGCGGCGGCTTCGACTTACCCTTCCGTCCTTCGATTGTGCAGCCGGCGTTCCCAGTCGAGCGCCTGGCGCACGATCTCGTCCAGATTATCGCGGCTCGGCTTCCAGCCAAGCACGCTCCTCGCGCGGTCGGACTTGGCGACAATGGCGGCTGGATCGCCCGCCCGCCGGCCGGAGACCACGACCGGAAAATCGATCCCCGATACCCGTTTGACGACCTCGATGACCTCCTTGACCGTCTCCCCGTGCCCGTAACCACAATTGCAGACGACGCTGGCCCCACCGGCGCGCAAATAGGCGAGCGCGCTCAAATGCGCGTCGATAAGATCCGTGACCTGGATATAATCCCGCACGCAAGTGCCATCGCGGGTCGGATAATCCTGGCCGAAGATCTCTATCTTTGATGAAGCCCGAGCGCCGTCTGGACGGCGCGCTTGATCAGGTGCGTCGCGTTGGGCGTCGACTGGCCGAGGCGACCCTTGGGATCGGCGCCGGCCACATTGAAATAACGCAGCGCGACGTAGCGAAAATCATAGGCCTTGGACGCATCCTCGAGTATCCACTCGACCATCAGCTTGGACCGGCCATAAGGAGAAATCGGCGCGAGCGTGGCTTCCTCCGATACTGCTTCCGCGCCAGTTTCGCCGTAAACCGCCGCGGTTGAGGAAAAAATGAACGTCTTCACCCCGCCCTCGACCGCAGCCTCGATCAGAGCGCGCGCGTTCGAAACGTTGTTGAGGTAGTAGCCGAGCGGATCGCGGACCGAGTCCGGCACGACGATCTTGGCGGCGAAATGGGCGATCGCGTCGATCGCATGCTCCCTGATCAAGCGCACGACCAGGTCCTTATCGCCCGTATCGCCGACGACGAGCTTCGCCCCTTCGGGAACGGCCCAGGCGAAGCCGGTGGAGAGGTTGTCGAGAACCACGACCGTCTCGCCGGCGTCGAGAAGGCCGAGAGCCATGTGGCCGCCGATATAGCCGGCGCCTCCGGTGACCAGAACGCTCATACCCAGCCCCTTTTTTGATCTGCCCAACACGAAAAAAAGCCGCATGGAACGGCCCGCCCGGACCTGATAGTCGGATATCAGGAATTCGCCGGGCTCGCCTCCTTTCCGCTTTCTCAACCGACCGAGGAACCAAGCATCTATGGACAAACCCATCCGTAAAGCCGTGTTGCCCGTCGCCGGTCTCGGCACGCGTTTCCTGCCCGCGACCAAGGCGATCCCCAAGGAGATGCTGACCGTCGTCGACCGGCCAATCCTTCAGCACGTGGTCGATGAAGCGCGCGAGGCGGGAATCGAGCATTTCATCTTCGTGACCGGCCGCAACAAAGGGGTCATCGAGGATCACTTCGATAACGCCTACGAACTCGAAGACACGCTCAAGCGACGGGGGAAAAAGGCCGAATACGACGCCCTCATGGCCGATCTTCCCACTGCCGGCGCGGCCAGCTTCACCCGCCAGCAGGCGCCGCTCGGCCTTGGCCACGCCGTCTGGTGCGCGCGTGAAATCGTAGGCGACGAGCCCTTCGCGGTCCTGCTGCCGGATATGGTCACCAGGCCCGGAACGCATGGCGGGCGCTGCCTTGCCCAGTGCGTGGCGGCTTACGAGAAGCACGGCGGCAATATCATCGCGGTCGAAGAGGTTCCGCCAGCCGAAACCCATCAATATGGCATCGTCGGGGTCGGCGCCGACCATGGCGCGACCTTCGAGATCACCAAAATGGTCGAAAAGCCGAAGCAGGGGACGGCGCCCTCGAATCTCATCATTTCGGGGCGCTACATTCTTCAGCCGGGGATTTTTCAAATCCTGGAGCGCGTCGAAAAAGGCGCGGGCGGCGAAATTCAACTGACCGACGGCATGATCGAACTCGCCCGCACGCAATCTTTCCACGGCGCGCGTTTCGACGGACGAACCTACGATTGCGGCTCAAAGCTTGGATTTCTCAGCGCCAACCTCGCCTTCGCGCTCGACCGCGGCGACATTGCTCCCGGGCTCAAGGAGGAGCTGCGCCGGCTGGGCTTTGCCCCGAAGGGCGTCTGAGCCGGGCGGCGCGGTCCCGCTCCGGACGCCGGGCGTTTTCCAACCGCGCCCGCGAATGGTAGACAGCAGCCCATGATTCAGGAGCAGACCAGCGCCGTCCTGTCGGCGCTGCGCACCATCGCCAACGAGCGCAAGGGCCTCGAGGCGCTCGAGGAGGCGATCCGGACCGCGGGTGGACTTGGGGCCGCGTTCTCGGAAGCGGTCAAGACGATCTCGGCCGCGCCCGGCCGGGTCATCGTGACCGGCATCGGCAAATCCGGGCATATCGCGCGCAAGATCGCGGCGACCCTCGCCTCGACCGGCGAGCCCGCCTTCTTCGTCCATCCGGCGGAGGCGAGTCACGGCGACCTCGGCATGGTCCAGAGCGGCGACGTCGTGCTGGCCATCTCCTGGTCGGGCGAGACGGCGGAACTGGCGGCGATCGTGACTTTCTCCAAGCGCTACGCCATTCCGCTGATCGCCATGACGGCTGAGGCCAACAGCACGCTTGGCCACGAGGCCGACGTTTGCCTGACGATGCCGAGTCGCGCCGGAGGCCTGCCCCAACGGGCTCGAAGCCCCGACCACCTCGACGACGATGCAGCTCGTGCTGGGCGATGCGCTGGCGGTCGCGCTGCTCGAAGGCCGAGGCTTCACCGCGCTCGATTTCCGCGCCCTCCACCCGGGTGGGAAGCTCGGCGCGCGGCTTCGCTATGTACGCGAGGTCATGCACACGGGCGAGCGAGTTCCGCGCGTCGCCGCACGCGCCCGCATGGCGGAAGCGATCATGGAGATGAGCTCCAAGGGTTTTGGCTGCGTCGCCGCCTTCGACGACAGCGGCGCGCTGGTCGGCATCGTCACTGACGGCGACCTGCGCCACCATCTGCAATCCAACTTTTCGCTCGAGACGCCGGTCGCCGACGTGATGACCCGCACGCCTCGCACCATCGGCCCCGACGCGCTGGTCGCGGAGGCGCTGGAAAAGATCAGCCGCAAGGGCGCCGCGCTTCCTGTCGTCGAGAATGGCCTGGTCGTCGGGATCGTGCATTTCCACGACCTCATGCGCATCGGGGCGTTCTGACCCGGCGCCCGCGACCTGCCCGATAATTCCCACGGGCGGGCATTGAGCCGTCCTGGACGCGACGCAGCGTTTTCAGTGGCTTAGGCGCCTTTTTCTGTCCATGAAGCTGGAATCGGATATTATTACATACATTAATATGTTATACCGTAAGCCAGAGGAGACAAGCGATGGCCGACAAGACCGCCATGATCGGCAAGATCGTCGAGGTCATGCTCGACACCTGGGACTTGCCGGCCGATTGCAACGAGGGCGAGCTCTTCACCTACGCCGAGACCCTTTACGACCGGATCGCGGCCGGCGACAGCCAGGAGCAGCTTTACGCCTATCTTTCCGAGGTGCAGGTCGACAAGCTGGAAATGGCGCAGTCGGACGCGTTCAGAAAGATTGTCGATCGCGCCGTCGAGCTCAGTCGACGTTGAGGCCGAATGCTTCCCGTGAGGGCCTCGGATGGCCCGCAATGTTCGCCGCACTTAGACGTTGATGATAGCGTTAGCCTTATTGGACGCTACCTTTGCGCGGATGATTTCTAGAGTGAAGTTATTTGTCAGCCAATTGTTCGCTGGCAATTGATCGTGATTTTGCTCACGTCTCGCGCTTTCAAGCATTGTGAGAGCAAGCTCCAGCAGATGCTCCGTTGTGTGAAAGTCGGTAGCTTTTAGCGGTACGCTCATCTTACTGGCCTCAAATTTGGAACACGCTTTCCCCTGAGGAATTCCAACACGATTCGCACATGCTGAAACTTCCGGCTATGACGGGCGTCACACTATGGGCGAACCGCGCGCCTCAGGCGCCGAGATGGCGCGGGTGATGCCATAGATTTATTCTCCAACCGGCCAAAGATTAGGAACGACCCACGCTGGATCTGACGGCGCACCAAATTCTAGTGCTTCAGAACAGGAAGCGCATAATTTGATGTGCTTCAGCAATCGCACCCCCTGGTGGCAGCGCGCGCATACCGCTGGCTCGCTTTGTGCTCTGATATGACAGAAGAATTCTAATTCTTCTGGATCGTTGTCATCAACAAAATAGAAGCCAAAATTATCTTCGTATTTGATTGGCATTGCATTCGTCTTTCCTTCAACAGTGAATAGCGAGGCGCCACGCTACGAACACGCAATAGAAACACCCGCAGACGTTAAGTCTGCGAGCGTTGGATCGCCTTTGCGCGTGTTTTGAAGCAGCCCGCTCGTTGACGTGTTGTAGGAAACTGAGCGTTGAGCGTCTTGCTAGTTCGAGCCAATCCGCTGCTAGATCAGGACAGACCGAGAAGTGGAGGCTCGAACCCGCGCACAGGCTAGAGTCCCGCCTCATGCGCCCTGGTTGTGGGGAACCGAGGAGCGCTTAGCTCACGCGGCCGCGCTCGGCCGGGCCGAACCCTCACCCCGGCCCCTCTCCCGTAGGAGAGGGGAGCGGGACGAGGGTCAGCCTTGATCAGCCGCTTCGGTGGCCGGCGGCGCAAGAAAATAGGGCTCGACGGCGCCGGTCATCTTGATGACGAGCGGCTGGCCTCGGCGGTCGAGCGCCTTGCCCGCGGCCGCCCGGATCCATTGCTCGCTCACACAATATTCCTCGACGTCACGCCGCTCGACGCCGCGAAAACGCACGCCGATGCCTCGCGCAAGCGTCGCTTCGTCGTAGAACGGACTCGAGGGGTCGACGCTGAGCCGGTCGGGTGGAACGTCGGTCATCGCAGAAGCAGCGCCTCTTGAGGATGCGCGGGCCGGGCGAGGCGTTCAGACGGCGAGCGCCTTGACGCGCTTGGTCAGGCGCGAGATTTTGCGCGAGGCGGCGTTCTTGTGGACGATGCCCTTTTGCGCCGCCCGGGCGAGCCTCGGCTCGGCCTCGCTCAGCGCCTCGGCGGCGACCTTTGGATCCTTGGAGGCGATCGCCTCCTCGACCTTGCGCACATAGGTGCGCATGTCGCTGCGGCGCGACTTGTTGACCTCGGTGCGGCGAAGGGTCTGGCGGGCCGCTTTCTGGGCCGACTTGGTATTGGCCATTGAGTTTTCGTTCCCTGCGGCGCACGGATCGGCGCCGCTCAAAAATAAAGGGCCGGGTTTAAGGCCCAGCCTTGCTCGGGCGGGCTTATAGGCTGGTCGAGGGGAAGGCGTCAACCGGCTCCCTCAGGAGGGAAGCGTCCGCGCAATTGAAACCCGCTCGGGCTGGAACGTTGTCTTGATCCTGCACCCGTCTTCGTCGTCTTCCTGTTCGATCAAATCGCCGCCGGCGCGGGCGAGACTGATCATCTTCTCGTTCGAGGGCAGAACCTCGGCAATGAACCCTTTGACGCGGCGGGCTTGTGCGAATTCGCGCAATCGCTTCTGCAAGCCGCTGCCGACCCGGCAGCCCTGCCAGGCGGGCGCGATCATGTACGCCACTTCGGCATAATTGGTGGTGGGGTTCAGGAAATAGGCGCCGGCGCCGATGATCGTCTCATTTTCGCGCGGCCCCTCGACTGCAACGAAAGCGACGTCGCGGTCGAAATCGACATTGCACAGACGCTGGGCGTCGTCATAGGACAGCGAGGTCATCCGGCGGAAGAAGCGGGTGTAGACGTCCTGCGCCGACAGGGCGTGGAAAAGATCCTTCAACCCCATCGCGTCGCTGGCGCGCGCCGGCCGTATGAGTATTTGGCGCTGGTCGGCCAGATCGACGTGTCGCTCTTCCTCGATCAGATACTGGCGCGGGCTCATCATTCTCTGGTCAGAACGGACCAAGTGCGCCTCGCGCGCCTGAGCGAGCAATTCCTCGCGAAATTTCGGATGGGCGATTTCGATCAGCGCCAGCGCCCGTTCCTGCATCGATTTGCCGAAGAGGTAGGCGATGCCGAATTCCGTCACGACGTAATGCACGTCGTGGCGCGCCAACCCGACGCCTTCGCCCGACAATAGCTGAAACCGGATCCGACTGCGCTCGTCATCGTCGGTCGTCGAGCGAAGGCAGATGATGGATTTGCCGCCCGGAGAACGAACCGCTCCGCGATGAAAGTCTGGCAACGTCGAGACGCCGCCATAGAATCCGCCCTCGAATTGATCGGCGCACACCTGCCCTGTCAAATCTATCGCAAAGGCTTGCGAGAGCGAAGCCATGGCGTTGTTCCGCGCGACGATCTCGGGGTCCGCGACATACTCGATCGGGCGGAATTCGAACAGAGGGTTATCGTCGATGAAATCGTAGAGTTCGCGCGTGCCGAGGCAAAAGCTCGCGACCACCCGACCGGGGTGCAGCGTCTTCCGCGCGCCGGTAACGACGCCAGCCTTGATCAACTCGAGCACGCCGTCGGTGATGACATTGGAATGGATGCCAAGATTGCGGCGATGCTTGAGATGTTTCAGCGCCTCGTTGGGGATACGGCCGAGGTCGATCTGAAGCGTGGCCCCGTCCTCAATAATGTCGGCGACGTAGCGCGCGACCTGCTCCGCAATATCGTCGATGGGGGGATGGCGGTATTCCGTGACTTCGCGTTCGACCGGCACCAGGCGGGCGATGCGCTCGATAGGGATCAGCGTATCCCCATGGGTGCGCGGCATCCGCGGATTGACTTCGGCGATGATCGTCCCGGCCACGCGCAACATCGCCATGACGATATCGACAGAAATGCCGAGGCTCACCCAACCGTGCGCGTCTGGCGGCGTGACTTGCACCAGCGCGACATCCGCGCGAATGCGCCCGTTGGCGATCAATTCGGGGACCTGCACGAGCGAGATGGGAACGTATTCCGCGGCGCCCGAGCGCACGAGCGGCGACATGTCCGATCCGACGAAGAAAGCCCGGTGCCGAAATCGGGTTTCATAAGGAGCGCCGCCTTCGGCGAGGGCGGAAGTCAGAAAATGAAACAGCTCGACATCAGGCGGACTGGGTCGCCTCGCCTCCAAGGCCGCCACGAGAGAAAGCGGCGTCGCGCACCCGGTTCCAAGGAAAACGTGAGCTCCAGGCTTGACCAATTCGACGGCGGCAGCCGCGGTGACGATCCGGTCCGCGTAAGCTGACATCGTGTCGGTCACGAAGGCCTCTTCGTAAATCGAGGCCTCGCCTGAGGGAACTCGAAAGGGAGACAACACTGCAGCAAAACCGCGATCGTAGCCGACCGTAGCAGGCGTCGCCTGAAAGTGTAAGCGCGCGTACATGGCGGAGGGCTCTAACCCCGCGTTTGGATTGGCGGGCGGGACCGGGAGTCTCATCTCCACAAGAACGCCAGCGACAAGCCGGCGCCGCCAAGAGCCTGATCGCCATCCCACCGCGATGCGGCTGCCTTTACCGCATTGGCTGCGCGCCCATGAGTTCGCCGATTCGCTGCGTCGTTTTCAGACCAGAGCCGGTCAGCACGACCACAGTCGTCTCACCGGATTGTATGACGCCGCGTTCCAAGAGCTTTGTGAACGCGGCGGCGGCTAGGGCTGAGGTCGGCTCCGCATAGAGGCCGATGCGGCTGAGTTCGAACAGGGCTGCCTTCGATCTCAGCTTCCGAGACGGCGACGGTCGCGCCGCCGAAGCGGCGCACCGCCGAAAGGACTTCGCGAGCCCGCACAGGCTTCGCAATCGACGCGCCTTCCGCGATCGTCGGGCGCACTTCGACCGGCGTAGACTCCTCAGACCCCGCCGCGAAGCTGGCATGAAGCGGGGCGCAATTCTCCGGCTGCGCCGCGAACAGGCGGGGCAGTTTTCCGACCTCGCCGCGGCGGAGAAGCTCGCTGAAGCCGATATCGCAGCCTAAGATGTTGCTGCCCGCGCCAGTCGGGATGATGACATTGTCGGGCGCGTTGAACTTGAGATCCTCCCAAAGCTCATAGGCCAGCGTCTTCGTCCCCTGCAGGAAGAACGGCTGCCAGTTGTGGCCGGCGTAGAAGATCGTCGCGGCCTGGCGGATCGCGGCCTCGCTGACGTCCTGGCGAGTTCCAGGAATGAGCTCGATCTCGGCGCCATAAGCGCGCATCTGCACCGTCTTGCCCTGCGGCGTGGAGGCCGGGACGAGAATCTTCGCCGCAAGGCCGCCGGCCGCCGCATAAGCCGCAATCGCCGCCCCGCCGTTTCCAGAACTGTCTTCCAGAACTCGCGTCACGCCCTGGCCGCGGAGGATCGAGAGCATGACGGAAGCGCCCCGGTCCTTGAAGCTCCCGGTTGGCGAAAACCACTCGAGCTTGAACAGGGCGGATGCGCCTCGCCATCTGCGGGCGATAAGCGGCGTGCATCCCTCTCCCATCGTGATCGGATCGGGAACGTCGACCGGCAGGGCGGCCGCATAGCGCCACAGCGATCGTTTGCCCGTATCGATCATCTCGCGCCCAAGTCCGGGCAAGGCCGTGATCATAAGCGGCGCGCCCGCGTCCGAGCGCCATCGCGGTTCCGAGATCGGGTAGTTCTGGCCGCTTACTGGATCCACATAGGCCGGAGGGTCGTCCGGCGGCTTCACGTCATTCGGCATAGCTTCAACCATGACGCCTTGGAGACGGATCTCGCAAACGGGTGATGGGGCGAGCGGCGCGCCGAAACAACCGAACTCTAGCTCTGCGGCAACGGCGCGGTTGGCCCGCGAAAGACGAATTTCGCCGTCCGCTTGGCCGCGAACGCCGCCCGCCCTTCGGCGAAATCGAGGCCGAAGGCCGCCGCCTCCGTCAGCGCGCGGAACCGGGGCGTCTCCTGAGTCAGGCCCGCGGCGATGGCGTCGACCGCGCGCTTGCCGCCGCGGATCGACATCTGGCTCATGTCCGCAAGGCCCCGGGCATAACCGAGCACGGTCTCCTGCAGCGCCGCCTCGATCCGCCGGTCGATGAGGCCGATCGCCAACGCCTCATCGGTCTCGATCCTACGCGCGGTGAACAGGAGATCCTTGGCGCGCGACGGGCCGATGAGTTCGACCAGCCTGCGCGTCTCGGCGTGGCCGTAGATCAGGCCGAGTCTCGCAGGCGTGATGGCAAGGTGCGCGTCGTCGGCGCAGAACCTCAGATCGCAGGCGAGCGCCAGGCCAAGCCCGGCGCCGATGGCGACCCCGCGGATGACGGCGATGGTCGGGCGATCGAGCTCCATCAGCGCCTTGAGGCCGTCCTGCATCGCGTCGCCAAAGTCTCGCGTCGCCGCAGGGTCGGGGTAGATGTCGCCGAGTTCCGCAATGTCGGCGCCGGCGCTGAAATGCGCGCCCTCGCCCTCGACAAGCGTTACCAAGAGGTCGTCGCGCGCCTCGATCGCGGCGCGGATCGCCGGCAACGCCCGCCACATCGCGCAGGTGATCGCATTGCGACGTTCGGGGCGGTTGAGGACCACGCGGGCGAACGGCGGCTCGAAGCGCAGGGATATTTCAGTCATGAGGGCCTCGGGATGCCGGGAAGGGACGTGCTTCTCTAGCATTTTTGGCCGCTGCGGCGGATGGGGTGGGCGTTGGGCGACTGCCATCAACTTACGGGCCGCCCGCCTCGGAGCCGCCGCGTTGCGTACATCACGTGGCTGCGTTTTGAACGAGCGGAAATCGAGGTGATGGAATGACCGAAGCCCAAAAGCCTGCTCCCTCCCGCCTGCTCCGCTGGGCGGCTGCGATCGGGCTCGGCGTTCCCATCGCTTTGATCGCGTTCGCGGCTTCCCCGTTGGGGCCAAACTTCATCTACGTGGTGGTTGGAATACCGGCTCTCTTATTTCTATGGGTGATCGCGGGTCTAGGCGCCCTCATCGTAAGCATTCGGTCGGCTATGCAAAAGCAATGGGGGCGATGTGTCCTCGCTGCCATTCTGCCGGTCGTTTTGCTCATTGTCGCATTCGACCCGGTCAGATTTGTCCGAGTCCTGTGATTATGCAGGCGATGTGATCCACTTTATTGCGATGAAATCCTCTTATGATCGGACAATAGCCGCCCTCCCAGCTGACCAGCGTCCCCGTCTGGTCGTCTTCGACTGGGGCGGCATGTCATTCGCTTCACGTGGGCTGGTCTACGATGAGACCGATCAAGTCGCCTTGCCGCGCGGCCGCCAATCCCACGATTGGTTGGCAAAGGCGAGCCATACCGAACTGAGCTGCGAAGGCTATGGGGTTCGAGCCCTTTGGGATCACTATTATCTAGCGGATTTCCCTTGCTAGATTGAACTTTTGCTATTCCGTGAGCCGATCTGAGATCAGAGTTGGGCGGACTGGAGCAAAGGCCGATCGTGTCGTAGCGTGCCGCAGACGTTTACGGCTTGAGCATGGGGTTTTGCGGAGGATGACGGACGGCGAAACCTATCCGCGCGACATGATCGGCTACGGGCGCACGCCGCCGTTCGCCGACTGGCCGAATAAGGCGCGCGTCGCCATCCAGTTCGTCATCAATTACGAGGAGGGCGGCGAGAACAATATCCTGCACGGCGACGCCGCGTCCGAAGCGTTCCTGTCCGAGATCGTCGGCGCCGCGCCCTGGCCGGGCATGCGTCACATGAACATGGAGTCCATCTACGAATACGGCTCCCGCGCCGGCTTCTGGCGGCTGCATCGCCTGTTCACCCAGCGCTCGGTTCCGGTGACCGTCTATGCGGTGGCGACAGCGATGGCGCGCAATCGCGAGGCGGTCGCGGCGATGAACGAGGCGCGGTGGGAAATCGCCACGCATGGCCTGAAATGGATCGACTATCGCGATACGCCGCCTGAGGTCGAGGCGCTCCATGTCGCCGAGGCGGTGCGTATTCATACCGAGGTCGCCGGCGCCCGACCGCTCGGCTTCTATCAGGGCAGATCGTCAATCAACACCATCCGGCTTGGCATGGAAGAGGGCGGGTTTGTCTATTGCGCCGACAGCTATGCCGACGATCTGCCTTACTGGCTGGAGGGCCCTCGGGGCCCTCAGCTCATGACGCCCTACACGCTCGACGCCAACGACATGCGCTTCGCCACACCGCAGGGCTTCAACACCGGCGATCACTTCTACACCTACCTCAAGGATTCGTTCGATGCGCTCTATGCTGAAGGCGACGTGGCCCCGAAGATGCTGTCGATCGGCCTGCACTGCCGCCTGGTCGGTCGGCCCGGACGCGCGCTCGCGCTCATGCGATTCCTTGACTATGCGCTTAGCCACAATCGCGTCTGGATTCCGACACGGCTCGATATCGCGCGGCACTGGATCGCCAAGCACCCGCCGCCGGGCGGCTGGAGGCCGTCTCAGCTTACCCGGACGCTGTTTATCGAACGCTTCGGCGGCGTTTATGAGCATTCGCCATGGATCGCGGCGGCGGCGATCTCTGGTCTGTCGACTGGCGCCGACACAGCGGAAGGGTTGAGCAACGCGCTCGCCGCTGCGGCAGCTCAGGGGACGACAGAACAGAAGCGTGAGCTGATCGAAGCCCACCCGGATCTGGCGGGCAAGCTCGCCCTCGCCAAAACTCTGACCGCCGAGTCGACGCGCGAGCAGGCAAGCGCTGGGCTTGATCGGTTGACGCCTGACGAACTGCGCCAATTCGGCGAGCTCAACGACGCCTATCGCACAAAGTTCGGCCTTCCCTTCATCATGGCGGTCAAAGGCAAGAGCACAGCCGACATTCTCGCCTCCTTCCGCGATCGTCTCGCCAACGACGCCGACGCCGAGACGACGACGGCTCTCGCCGAGATCGACCGGATCGCGGCGCTCAGGCTCAAGGACATCCTGCCTTGAGCGCGGCCGCTCGCATTATTCGTGGCCGCGTCCTGTCGTTCACCGGCGATCCGGCTGAGAGCGACTCGCGCGCTTATTCTCTCATCGAAAACGGAGCCGTGCTCGTAAACTGTGGTCTGATTGAAGCGGTCGGAGAGGCGCCCGACATTCTCGACCGGGCTCCCCAGGGCGCGCTCGTCGATGATCACGCCGGCTGCCTTATCACTGCCGGGTTCATTGACGCCCACGTCCATTATTCGCAGACTCAGGTAATCGGGTCTTATGGGGCGCAGCTCCTCGATTGGCTTACCAACTACACGTTTGTCGAAGAGCAGAAATTCGCCGACCCCGCACATTGCGCTCGCGTCGCGGCATTCTTTCTCGACGAGCTTTTCCGCTCAGGCACCACGACGGCGCTCGTCTATTGCTCCGTGCATCCTGAGTCGGTCGACGCCTTCTTCGCGGAGGCTCAAGCGCGCGGGGCGCGCATGATCGCAGGCAAGGTGATGATGGACCGCGATGCACCGGCGGCGCTGATGGATACCGCAGAGCGAGGCTATGATGAGAGCAGGGCGCTGATTGAGCGCTGGCGGGGGCGAGGCAGGCTCGATTACGCGATCACGCCGCGGTTCGCGGTGACCTCGACGCAAGCGCAGCTGCACGCCGCGGGCGCGCTGGCGCGCGAATTTCCCGGCTGCTACGTCCAAACCCACGCCAACGAAAACAAGGCGGAGATCGCGCGCGTCGCCGAACTGTTTCCCGAGGCGCGAAGCTATATCGACGTCTATGCGCGCGCCGGCCTTCTTGGGCCGCGCTCCGTCATCGGTCATTGCATTCATTTGCAGGACAGCGAGGTCGTCGCGCTCGCCGAAAGTGGGTCTGTCGCCGCATTCTGCCCGACGTCGAATCTGTTCCTCGGTTCGGGTCTGTTTGATCGGGCGCGGCTGGAGCGCGCGGGGGTGCGGATCGCGCTGGCGACCGACGTTGGCGGGGGCACGAGCTATTCGATGCTGCGCACCGCGGCCGAAGGGTACAAGGTGCTACAGCTCAATGGCCAGACTTGGCCGGCGCTTGAGGCCTTTTACCACATGACTCTGGGCAACGCCCGGGCTCTCAGCCTCGACGATCGTATCGGTTCGATCGCAGCCGGCAAGGAGGCCGATCTTATCGCACTCGATTCGCGAGCTACGCCAGCGCTCGCGCACCGCATGGAGACCGCCGGCGGGGATCTCGAAATCGAGCTGTTCGCCCTCCTCACGCTCGGCGACGATCGGGCGGTGCGCCAGACCTATGTCGCGGGCGAGCCTCGGAAGGAAAGCGGCGTCTGAGATCGCCGGCCGCGGGCGCGGCGCACGCCGACAATGCGGCGGCGTCGGACGCCTTGCTCGAGTCAGAGCGTTACCGGGCCATTGTGCGAGCGCCAGCCGTTCATGCCCCCGGCGAAGTGCCTACATCCTCGCGGCCGATCGCGCGCGCCCTGCCCAGCGCATCGCGCGACCGCCCGCCCGACTGACAGACGAGAACGACCGGCTTTCCCTCCGGCAGCTGCTTGGGATCGAAGGACGACATCGGCATGTTGAGAGCGTTTGGTACATGGCCGGCGGCGATTCGTGCGGCTCGCGAACGTCCACTATTATCCAGGCGTTGGTTCCAACCGCCTCCTCCAAGTCGCCGAAATCGACAATGTCTGGATTAGAGCCGGCTCCGAAGCCTGAAAACATGTTCTGGGACATGATGCCTCCAAGATCGCACGGCGACACGCCTTCGGCGCCGCGAACTCGCAAAGCCCACCCTTATAGATCGCCTATAGAGCGCCATGCCAAGCGTTTCGAGATTATTCTCACGTCGGGATCGACCGCCGCCCTGACGTGGAAATCGATGCATCGTCGCAACGCGCCCCGGCCGCGATCAGTTCCTTCGCTGTGCGA
>CAVZJI010000034.1:0-106314 GCA_963775405.1 uncultured Alphaproteobacteria bacterium | reverse complement strand
AATGCCGCTGTGTCGGCCTATGGGAGGCGGCCTGCATGAATTGCGGGTGTCGTTGGAAAGGAAAGCAGGAAGCCCGATTGTTGTTTTGCGTCCATGACGAAACGATTGTCGGGCTCCACGCTTTCTTCAAGACGACGCCAGAAGACGCCGAAAGGTGAATTGGATTTGGCGAAACAGCGAATGAGGGCGATGCGATGAAAAAGAATCCTCACTTCGGTTCGAGCCTCGAAGACTTTCTTGCGGCCGAGGGGCTGCTCGAGGAAGCGACCGAGCACGCCATCAAGGCTGTCGTCGCGTGGCAACTCAAGACCTCGATGGAACAGCAGCACATGACCAAGGCCGCCCTCGCCAAGAAACTGCACACGTCACGTTCGCAAATCGACCGGGTGCTTGATCCCAATAATGATGACGTGACCGTGGCGACGCTGCGCAAGGCTGCGGGAGCGGTCGGTCAAAAGCTGAAACTGGAATTGGTCGCAGCTTAGGGGCCCGCAGGCGCCGAACAATGGCACGATGTCGGCGACAATATCCGCGCCGACGGATGCTGGGATGATGATGAGTGCTGACGGTAAGTCCGGCTGCGGCCGTGCCTTCAATTAATCTCCCCGACGACGAGCTTGCCGCGGTAGCAGCGGCCCTTCGGCGCGCCATCGAAGGCGACCGATTTCCGCACGCCCCGCGCTTCGATCCGCTGCGCGCGGCGCTGGCGAGGTTCGAGGCGGCGGCCCCAGACCCAATCCCCGGCCACCCGAACGCGCCGCCGCTAGCCAAGGCCGACAAGGGGGCGCGGTCCGCCAAGGCGCCCCGAGCAAGCTGGGCAGGCTGCCGCCCGACCGCTGATCACGAGAGCCGGCTGTCTTCGCCGTATCTGACCCGGCAGCGATCGTAGATGCTCTGCGACCGAGGCCTCGGGCAATTTGGCGAGCACGTCGGGGCAACTTGGCGTCGCCGTATTGCTCGATGAGCTTGGCCACGTTGTAGCGGCCGAGCCGGGCGCAAGGCTCACACTCGATCGAGAGGGTCGGCGACGCGGAAATCCGAGAGCGTGTGGGCGTGGTCTCTCATGGTTGCGGCCCGGGATCGTTCCTCATGGTTGGCGCGGCCGATTGCTAGAGTTCAGCTTTGATTTCTGCGACCGAGACGCTCTCGACCCGGGCGCCCTTGATGGTCCGGAGCATGAGCCCTTGGGCCGCGTTCTGGACGGTCTCCTTGAGATGCTTCTGGTAGTTCTGCACCGCCTTGTCTGATGCTTCGTCGCCATCCTCGAAGTCGACCTCGATCACCAGGTGCACCATGAAGCGCCGCATTGTTTCCTCCGTAGTGGCATGAAGAGCGTTGCAAGCGTCAATTTGCGCGCTATCGTACCGCTACACATGCCGTTTGTCCGCTTCCGCCAGCAAGGCCAACGCCTGCAGGCCAGCCTCGTCCAGAGCCGACGGGCCGGCGGCAAGGTTCATGGCGAGCATATCGGCGCGCTCGGGTCGGTCGACGGCGAGGTGTCGGTCCGATCCCGGGTCGCCTTCTGGGCCAAGATCCACGATCGCCTGGCCGCGCTCGGCAATCGCGTCGGCGCTGACGAGCATCCGAAAATCCTCGGCGCGCTGCATGCCCGCATCCCGATGGTCACTCCGGACGAGCTGCACGCCGTTCAGGAGGAAAGCTTCAAGGACGACGAGCAATTCTGGGGTTCGATGCAGGACATGAACGCCTCGCACATCGAGGGCCTCAAGGGGCACATCGCACTGGCCGAGTCGAAGATCGCCGCGATGGAGCCGGAGGTCGCGAAGGCCGCCGAGAAGGTCGAGGTCGCCAGGGCCAAGATAGACAAGCTCAAGCGAGGCGAGGCCGTCGCCGGCGGGCTTGGGAAGCCGGTCGATCTTGTCGGCATACTGAAAGCCGCGGGCTTCACGGCGCGCGATTTTAGACGGATGCGGCTGACCGGCAGCCTGACCAAGGCGGAATTCGAGACGGCGCTCACCAACACGCATGCGGCCGAGGCGGCAGACAGGGCCTTTGATCGCGAGGCGCTACGGCTTATCCGAGCGCGGAGGTAGACGGCCGGCAAATCCGCAGCGCGCTGCGCTTTTGTCAGCGCCAGACCTGGCGCGCCAGCTGATCGCGCGGCGCGGCGGAGGGCGATGTTTCCCGCTCAGGCGCGATCACATAGCGGCGCTGCACGTCCGCGGCCAGGCGGTGCACAAGGCCCGGCCCGACAATCGGATGGAGCTCCAATTCCTTGGCCAGAGCTTGCAAGAAGGCGCTGCGCTGTAGGGGATGAATCGGCGCCGCGGCGGCCTGGACCGCGGCGTATTCGGCATCACTGAGGCTGAGCGGCATATTTCCTCCCGAGAGGCGGCGCGTCGATCAGGATAATGCCAGTGCGGCCTTGACCGAAAGCGCGGCTGGCGATGATGTCTGGCCCGGGGGGTCCTCGCGGGAGCAGGGGCATGGACCGAACCGAACTCGTCGCATTGCGAGACGCGATCGACACGATTCTCGCCTGGCCGGAGAGCGTCCGCGACCAGGTCGCCCGGTGGATCGCGCCAAATGGCGCACTTGCCGACGAAACCGTTAGCGAAAACAACGGGGCAAAGTACAGCCCTGCGCCAAATGGCGCACCGAGGCCGAACGGCCATGATCGCCGGCCGCCACGACAGGCCAAAGCGCGGCCTCAGAACAAGTTCAACACGCGAACCGCCGAATTGAAGCTCCTCGAGGCGCTGCAAAGGAGCGCGGGCAGCGTGAGCGCGTTGGCCAAGGCCGCCGGCGCCAGCAAATCGTCGACCGGCGAGCGCCTGCGCGGACTCGCCTCGCGCGGAGTGGTTACGAAGGACAGCGCCGGGCATTGGCGGCTTGTGGCAGAGCTTGCGGGAGCAGCGCCGGACCCTACGTCGCCGCCGTCGGCGAGCTGACGGCGGAACCAGAAGCTGCGATCATCGAGACGTTTGTGCAGGGTGCTGAGAACCCCGCACAACTCCTCGCCGACGACCCCGAACCGAAGCTGGCCGCGCCTGAGCCGTGGATTCGGAGCGTCAATTACTATGTCCGGCGCTCGATTTATCCGATGGAGGTCGGGCGATATGGCTGAGCCCATGACCGACGACGCCGACATCTTCCTGAAAATGACGGTCGCCGAGCAAAGCGTTCAGCGCCATGCAGGCGGCGCTCGCATTGCCGCCTTCCTCCTACGAGCGGGCGGTGGCGACGCAGAACGCCTTGAAGCGCGTCGCCCGCGTCAGGAAGATGATGGCCGAGGCCAAGCTCAGGCCGACGCCGGCCGTCAATGAGGAACCTTAGTTTGCCGAGCGTCCCAGCGTGTCCCCCACACTGGCGTTGGGGTGAGTACCAACGAAAGCATCGGCGAAGGGTGGCCGGGGCGCAGCCTCACAAACCGTCCCGGCCACTGCTAAACTTTGGCAGTGCGAGGCGGCCCGGAGGATCTGGTCGGAAATCCGGACCGCCAGGAGCCATGCTGAGCGCGGACGAGCCGCGTCGGCTTGACCGAGTCCAGAAAGACGCCAAGCAACTCTCTTATTCAGCCGGGCCGATCAATTCGCGCCCGAAGCGTGAGCCGTCAGTAGACGACACGGCGGTGCACGCCATAGGCCGGCCGCACGACCGCCGCGCCGTAGGGCCGCACGACCGCCGCGCCAACGGGACGGCGCACGACCGCGCCGCGCGCCGAGGCGCAGCCAGCGTGATATGCGCCCGCTGCGCAGACAACAGCATTGACTTCTGAAACCTGAATGGCGAGCAGGCCGAGGACCAGCAAGCTGGAAGCGATGATCTTCATAGTTTCCTCCACGTTCGGGTCTGTTGTTCCAAGTTGGAACTTCCCGTTTTGACGGCTTCCTTGAGCCATCTGGAATGAATGGCGTCTGGCCAGCGCCGCCGCCAGGTCGCCCTGCTCCTGCTGCACGTCGCCGATTTTGTTGTGCGAGACCGCGAGGTCGCGCTGCCAGCCGGCGTTGCCGGGGTTGGCTTTCGCCAGAAGGCTCGACGATCGCCAGCGAGGCCTGGTAGCTGGCCAGCGCCGCCGCCAGGTCGCCCTGCTCCTGCTGCACGTCGCCGGCTTTGTTGTGCGAGAACGACAGGTCGCGCTGCCAGCCGGCGTTGCTGGGATCGGCTTTCGCCAGACGCTCTCTGATCGCCAGCGAGGCCTAGTAGCTGGCCAGCGCCGCCGCCAGGCCGCCCTGCTCCTGCTGCACGTCGCCGGCTTTGTTGTGCGAGAACGACAGGTCGCGCTGCCAGCCGGCGTTGCCGGGGTTGGCTTTCGCCAGAGGCTCGATGATCGCCAGCGAGGCCTAGTAGCTGGGGCCTTCGCCGTTTAGGTCTTTCGCCCAGCTAGAGCTTCTCCACTGCGAGGAACAGCTGCGGCTGAGCCAGCGAGAACATGTGCGCCCTTGGTCCGCTGACATGAACGCGCAGGTCGAAGACATCCGGTCTCTCTTGCAGGCGCTCAGAGACATAGGCGATCTGGCGCGTGAGGTTTTGGTCGATCATCGGCATTTTGTTGATGAAGGCGAAGGCGATCATGTCACCCAGGTCGTGTCCATAAATCCTCGTCGGCTGCCTCAGGACCTCAGCGACCCAAAGATCGTTACGTGCTAAGGCCTTCTGCAACGATGCCTCGCAATCCGACCGAGACAGCGTCCCGTTCGCCAGCCCGATCATCCGATCCAGCGCAGTCTGCGATCTGCGCTCTTTTCGCTCGGGATCCAGCCCGTATTTGTCCAAGTAACCGAGGGTCATCGCCCCGGTGAAACGCCCCAGACCTTCGGAGAACACGAGGAGCAACTTCCCTCCCGGACGCAGCCGGTCCAGGGCGAAGGAGAGAAAGCCTGGGGCATTGGAGGAAAAGTAGATCGAATGCACCGAGATGACCGCATCGAAGGACTCGGGCAGAGTGCCCGGATTTGCGATCTGGGCTTCGATCAGCTCGTCGATTCCGGTCGCGATCACGCGAGGGACCGCGATCTTAGGATGGCCAGTGCGGAAAAGGTCCCGGTAAGCCTGAAGGCTGTCCTCCACCGGATCCTGCGGTACGAGGCAAAGCGGCTCTGATCGTCCCTCGAGCGCATAGCTGGTGGTCTGCCCGTCACCGCTGCCGATGTCCAGCACGTAACCCCCGGGCGGCAGGACCAGTAGCGTCTCCGCGAGCTTGGGCACCAGCATGTCCCGCTGGTCCGTCCCCAGCATGAGCACTCCTTCCACGCCGCAGTCGGGTCCGAAGAGGCGAAGAGGATCCGGCTTGGTGAGGCGCGCAAAGGTCAGTTCGTTTATCTGAAGACCGGAGAGATCGCCAAGCTCCAGCGCCAATCGCTGTTCGTAAACGCGAAAGTCATTGGCGTGCTTGCGCAGAGCAGCTGCCGTCAGCGGAAAGGAGTCCGTCATTGGGCTCGCCCTCCCTCAGAGCTTGGAGACCGAATGGCCAGACCCCGCAGATAATCCAATGGCGTCGCGCAAGACCGCCGCCCAAAGATAAAGGATAAACGGGGCGGCGAACACAGTTTTGCGGTATCCCAAAAACTCGCGAGCAAAGGCCGCATCTAATACCATCCTGAGGCTGGAAACTCTGCATGTCCGCTTTGGGGTCGCCCTTCCGAGACCTTCAGCCCAACGCGGAACGGTCTGCCTGGGCAACGCGCAGGCGTCTTGCCGCAAGGCGTGCGCGGATAATTCGGGTCCGTGAGATCGATGAGACGGACCTTGCTGGCCCCCACAGATGCGGGCTCGCTCGAAGCAGGGCGACGGCGCCGGCGCTATATATCGGGGCCGAAATTAAAATCAGCAGCCTTGCTGTAAAATCAGGTCTCGTATCGATAGCTCTGCCCTTGCGGCCGACGAAGTGTGGAGGACTTTGGTGCACACGGCCGCAACCACGCCGCCCTTAGGCTCAAACCCAATTTAGCTTGGCCGGTTTGGGCGTTTAGTTGACATCCCGAGACAGCCCCCATTGGGCGGGGACAGCGGATGTTTGTGCACCCTGGAATTTATCGACTCCATCGATGGCGATTCATGGTGAAAAGCATTTTGATTTCTGCAACGATTTGGGGGCTCTCGCCGGGCGTCTTGAGGCACAAAAAACTGTGATCTCGCGCGGATGCTAATTGTGGGTCTCGGTCGAAGGGTAATTCACATGCCAGATCGCGAAGCCGCATGCAGTTGCGGACAGCTCCAGGTAACAGTTCGAGGCGACCCCATTCGCGTCGCCATGTGCCACTGCCTCGAATGCCAGCGCCGTACCGGAAGCACTTTCGGCGTTCAGGCATTCTATCCGCGAGAGCAAGTCCGGCTAGCTAAGGGCGTCGCCAAACGATACGCGCGTCGAGCAGATAGCGGTAGAACTGTGACATTCAACTTTTGTCCAGAATGCGGGGGAACGGTTTTCTGGGAACCCGAGCAACGTCCCGAGTTGATCGCAGTAGCTATAGGGATGTTCGCTGATCCTGATTTTGAGAAGCCCCGTAACTCGGTCTGGGAGAAAAGACAGCATCCTTGGACAACCGCAATCGCTGAGCAACAAATTGCACATTCGGACTGAGAGGCGACGAAACACCACCGGTCGGCATAGCCGCGTCGGGTGGTCTGTTGCTTGTCTATGGGATGCTGCCTTTTTGGGACGAGTTGCGCACGGGACAAACCATGCAAGCCGCCATGCGGGGGCGCGAACGCTGCCGTGGTTGGGATTCTCGGACTGGCCCTCTACAATCCGATTTGGACGAGCGCGGTTCTCACACCGAGAGACTTCGCACTTGCGCTTGGCGGATTCCTCTTGTTGACGGTCTGGAAGGCTCCGCCGTGGATTGTCGTTGTATTGCTGACCGCTGGCGTTACCTTGCTAGCAACGGCGCACTATTCTTGATCGAATTGATGCTGTGCTTGGCGCAAATCATGGGGTCTATATGACGGTTGACGACATTCTTTTGAAAGCTTTTGAGGGCGGCGGACCTGCGACGGTCAATGACATTCTCATGCACTTCGAAAGGCGTCTGCGCCTCAGACTGAATAAGTTGCGTGTGCGTGGCGTAGTGGTCCGAGAGGGCAGAGGCGGCGCTCACCGTCAGTTCACTTACAGATTGCTACGGCCCGACATTGCCGCGAAGGCGCTCGGCGAGAAGAGCGGCGGCCTCATGCCACATAGGCGGGCCTGACCCGTCATGATCCGCATCACGATCAGCGCCGAGGCGTTCGACGCAATCTGCGCCACGCTCCCGCTCGGCAGCGTGGGCTACGAGAAAACGAGCAGGGCAATCGCCTGATCTGGCTGGACCCAACCGTGGTCAACCGGCTCAGGGCCTTGCGCGGGCCGGGGGAGAGCTACAGCGACGTGATTCTGCGCTTGTCCGCCGACGCGCCGGGCCGCATAGTTCCGCGCCGTCGCCGAGTAAGAAGCGCTCGCGGCTCTACGCCTTCGGGTCATCCCCCGCCGATGGAATGACCACTCCTGAGTTCGGCTCGATCCAGGCCATGTGGTCGTGGACGGCCACGCAGCCAGGCGTATTCTCGGCAATGACCTTGAGGCCGTCGCGAAGCCGCTCGTTGGTTATCGCGCCGCTGAAGGTGGCGACGCCGTTCTGAACCTCGATGCGCACGCTCGCGCGCGGCGCCCAGTCGAGCTTGTCGAGCTCCGCCTGGATGGCGGCCTTGATCTCGGCATCGGGATGCGGGCCCTTCGCGCGCAGCGTCGCGGCCAAAAGTCCCTTGAGGAGGTCGGAACGCGAGATGACGCCAACGACATTTTCGCCCCGCAGCACCGCCAGCCGTTTGATGCTACGGCGAATCATCCGATCCACCGCCTCGCTGAGCTCGGCGCTCTCCTCAATCGTCTCGACGTCGCGGGTCATCACTTCCCCGACCTTTCGCCCGTGCTCATGCACATAGGCCTCGGCGAGCCGCCCGCCGCCGAGCAGGAATTCGAGCCAGCCGGGACGTTTGCGCTCACTTCCGAGCTCGTCACGGCGAAGGAGGTCGCCCTGGCTCAAAATTCCGCTCAGCTCATGCTTGGCGTCGAAGACGAACAGCGCGCTCACCCGCGAACGCAACATCGTCTCGATCGCGTCGCCGATGCCCGTATCCTCAGCGACACCGATCACGCCATGGGTCATTACGTCCCGAACCTGCATTCCTCTTTTTCCTCGCATGGGGCCTGCTCCATTCGTAGGGGAAGGATGGGAGCGGGGAAGGCGTTAGGCAATAGGCAAATCGCCAAAGATTGAGCAATTGAAGCCTGCATCGATCGCTGCAAATCCAGCCGCGCCACCCTAACGAGCGCAAAGGAGTCGGCCTCGGCCAGCGCGATTGGAAAGCGTTCTGACGCGCAATCTCGGCCCATCTTCTATTCCCTCCCTCGGCGACGGTGTTATGCTGGGCATGGCGTGGATAGACCGGCCAGTCGACACGCGGGGCTGCACTCCGCTTCCACGTCCCTTCTGTGCAGCATGGAAGTGCAGCCATGCCCGTGCCATCTGCGACCGGTGATCAGGCTTCGGCATTAGCGCCGTGAGCGAACTCGAAAGCTCGCGGCGATTTTGGTGTCCGACGTTGTCGGCTATTCGCGGCTTACCGGGGCCGACGAGGACCGGATTCTGGCGCGGCTCCGGACGCTGCGCAGCGACCTGATCGACCCTCTCATCTCGGTGCATCACGGCCGCATCGTCAAGCGCACCGGCGACGGCAGCATCATCGAGTTCCGCAGCGTCGTCGATGCGGTGCGCCTCGCGATCGAAGTGCAGAGCGCGATGGTCGAGCGCAATGCCGAAGTGCCGGAGGACCGGCGCATCCTCTTCCGCATCGGCGTTCACCTCGGCGACGTGGTCGAGGAAAGCGACGGCGACCTGATGGGCGACGGCGTCAACATCGCTGCGCGGCTTGAGGTCATCGCTAATCCGGGAGCAATCTGTCTTTCCGAGGACGCTTACCGCCAAGTCAAAGGCCAACTCGATCTGAAGGTGAGCGACCTTGGCTTGACCCAACTCAAGAACATCGCCGAGCCGATCCGCGTCTATTCGCTTGAGGTCGGCCAGCCCGCCCAAGCGAAAGCCAAGCTGTCCCCAGCGCCCGAAAAATCCGCCCCGCCGCGCCTCTCGATGGTCGTCTTGCCGTTCGGCAATAGCGGCGGCGACCCAAGCCATGAGCATTTCGTCGACGGGGTCACGGAGAGCCTGACGACCGACCTCTCACGCATACGAGGGGCGATGGTAATCGCCCGCAACACGGCGTTCGCCTACAAAGGCAAGCGGCTCGACGTGAAGACGGTCGGGCGCGAGTTGAACGTCCGCTATGTGTTGGAGGGCAGCGTTCAGCGCGGCGGGAATCGCATGCGGGTCAACGTGCAGCTCATCGACGCCGAGAGCGGCAATCATCTCTGGGCCGAGCGGTTCGATAAGCCGCTGGCCGATCTCTTCGACATGCAGGACGAAATCGTCGCGCGCCTAGCGGGCGCGCTAACGAACTTTTCGTCGCCGCCGAGGCGCGGCGCGCGAGAAAAGGCCGCGAACCCCGACTCGATGGACCTCCATTTTTCAAGGTTTAGCCTGTCTTCAATAAGGGCATAACCCCCGACAACATCGCGCAAGCGCAAAGCTGGGCGGCCGAAGCCGCCCCAAAGGCGAACCATCAGCCAAATGGTGTGTTAACGGAAATGCCCACCGCCGAAGTGGCCGCCACCAAAGCCGCCCGTGTGCCCACCACCAAAGCCGCCCACTGGCCGCCGCCAAAGCCGCCCACCGTGGCCGCCGCCGAAGCCGCCCGCGTGGCCGAAGTTTGCGCCGGCGAAATGACCGCCGCCGAACTGGCCACCACCAAATCCGCCCACGCGGCCGACGTTTGCCGCCGGCGACATGACCGCCGCCGAACTGGCCGCCGCCAAAGCCGCCCACATGGCCGACGTTTACGCCGGCGAAATGACCGCCGCCGAACTGGCCGCCACCCAATCCGCCCGCGTGGCCGGAGTTTGCAGCCGGCGAAATGACCGCCGCCGAACTGGCCGCCCCCCGGAAAGCCGCCCACATGTGTTCCCTTTGCCCACGCTTTTTGTTTCTGCCAGCGAAATCAGCCCCGTTCCCCGTGGAAACCGAAGCCCCGGTGGAAGCCGTAGTAAAAGCGGTGGTGGAGGCGGGCGCTCCGGCGAAGACCGGACCCCCCCACCCGTAACCATAGTCGTAATATGGATAGGGATAGCCGTAACTATAGTCGTCGCAGGAGCCGTAATACGACCCATGGTCGGTATCACCGCAGTACGGATAGCCGGCCGCGGGGAGGGCAGTCACTCCGTCCGCGACGGAAAAAAATATTATAACCATAGCCGTAAACGTAGCGATGTCTGTTTCGCCAAACGTAGTGGCGATGGCCTGCGTGGCCATGTGCGACATACCCGTGAAAGCCTGCCCGTGCGAGCCATGTGAGACCCGCGGATGAGCAGCGTGCCGATAATGATGAGCGACGGTCGCCGCGTCTGCGGCAGAAAGCGGGGACGAGAGGATAAAAGCGGCCGCGCTGAGCGCGATAGCCGAAACTCGAAGAGCGCCAGAGTCATGGCAACTCCCTTTCATGCTGGGCGGCGCAGCAGCGCCGCGGAAACACCCCCTTTGCGCCAGAGCGTTACGCCCACCCACGATGAAGCCGCCAAGCCAAGTCGGCAATGGGGAGAACTACCCATCGTTTGACAGTCCTGATCGTGGCGTGGCCAGCCTTATCCTGGTCGTTGGCAACCGCAGTCCAGGGCGGACTCAAATGTCAGGTTTGATCCACTAGCGGGCTGATGTGTATTTGCCTGTGACTAGCCGCGCGGTGTGTCGTGCGCGTTCCACTACAGTATTTCAGTCTATCGGAACTCGCGCTCGGCCTCCCGCCGGACGTCGTCCGCCGGCTTGTCCTCGCGGAGGCCGACGAAAACGGTATGGCGAAGCAACCTGTCGGCCGTCCAGGTCAAATAGGTGATCTCGGCGACAAGCTTCGGCTCGACCCAATGGATGCGGGAAAGAACGAGCGGCGAGCCGAAGCGCGTGCTGCGAGGCGGCGGGACGCTCAGAGGCGACATCTTTCGGGCTAACGGTTCGAGGCGGCGCCGCAGATCGGCAAGAACCTTGACGGGCATCCCTGTGCCCACGCGGCCGGCATAGATGAGCTTGCCGTCATCGGTGTAATAGCCGAGCAGCAGCGCCCCGAGATAAGGCCGCGTTCCTTCCGGATCCGACCAGCCGACGATGACGAACTCCTGGCGGTTGAGCCATTTGGCTTTGCGCCAGAGGCCGCGGTTTCCTGGCGCGTAGGGCGCGTCGATCGTCTTGGAGACCACGCCTTCGAAACCGAGCTTACCGGCGTGCCTGAGGATGAGTTCGCCGTCGCCGGTCTCATGGCCGTTGAACTGAAGGCCGGGCTTGTCTGCGATCAGCGGCTCAAGCAGCGCCTTGCGCTCGATGAGCGGCAGCGCCGAGACGTCCCGGCCATCAAGGTGCAAGAGATCGAAGGCGTAATAGACGAGCCGCACCCCGCGCTCGCCATCGGTCGCGGCCTGGGTGTTCGCGAAGCTCGGCAATCCGGCGTCGTCGACGCCGCAGAGTTCGCCGTCGATGTAGGCAGTCTTCGCCTTCACGTTCGCAAGCGCCGTCGATGACGCTTGGATATTTGTCGGTCCAGTCGAGCCCGGTCCGAGTCAGGAGTTGCGCGCGGCCGTGGTCGATGCGCGCGGCCATGCGATAGCCGTCCAGCTTTATCTCGTGCAGCCATTGAGGCCCCGATGGAGGCTTCTCGACCGGCTGGGAAAGCTGCGGAGGGACGAAGCGCGGAAGGGGCGACGGCGCGGCGCGACGGACCGGACTTGACGGCCCGCGAGCGGAACGCTTCACGACACGCGACACGCTTGGCCCTGCTTTAAGTTTTGAGTGTATCTGGCTAATGAGAGTAAAGACAAAGGACGTTCAGCCGTGGGCTAATACCCCGTGGGACCGCCGGGGAGAAAAGTAGGCGTTTGTTCCTAAAATCCGGCCAATGGGAGCGCGCGTGCCGCTCGCGCTGCATTCGGCGCTATGTAATTGAAAGATTCATTCTCAACACGTAAAATGCGGTCCGTAGTTACCGGCGAAGGCGTGGCGGGCACATGAGCGGTTTTGCCAGTAGGATTTTATTATTTGAGTGGGCTTTCGTCTGCCTAGGGACCGCCACCTCTATAGCCCAGACTCCGAGTTTTGACTGCGCACGCGCGCGCCTGCCCGACGAAATGGCGATCTGCCAAACGCAAGAATTGGCCCGGTTGGACAGCGTTGTGGCGGCTGCATATTCCTACCTAAAGTCGAGCCGAGGTCGGCCTTTTGCGGATCAGATTGGGGTTCCCTTCTGGCGCGCGCGCCAGGCATGCCAGTATAATGTCGATTGCATTCGAGAGCGTCAGACCGAAGAGATTGCCGCGTTTCGGGCGGTAGGCGTGCCAATCTCACCTTTAGATTCATCGCCTTCACAGCAGCCCGTCGATTCTCAATACGATGCAGCCACCGAACTGCGACAGTGCGTGAACTCGAAAGACCCGAATGAGAAGATTGATCACTGCTCAAGGATTATCGATCAGTCGAGAGGCATCGCGGCTTTAGCCACGGCTCACAATACTCGTGGACTCGCTCTCATGGAGATCGGCCGCTTTGTCGAGGCGGCTGAGGACTTCACGTTCGTCATCCGCTATGAACCCCGCGTGGCGGGATTCTATGACAACCGCCAAAATGCTTACCGACGAAGCGGACAGTTCGATCTCGCCCTCCTCGACGCCAAAATGGCGATCCAACTTGCTCCGGGTTACTCGTTCGTCTACCGGGGTCGAGCGAATATTTACAACGATATGGGAAAATTCGATCTCGCAATTGGAGATTATAACAAAGCGATTGAATTAGCGCCGCAAGATGGCGGCCTATTCATCGAGCGGGGAAAAACATACCGACGGCAGGCCAATTTCGATCAGGCCATTGCCGACTTTTCCCACGCGCTCGAGTTGGATCAGAAATGGGATGCCGCGTACCGAGAACGAGGCCTGACATACCAGCAATTAGAACAACCGGCGAAGGCCCTCGCCGACCTGGATGTTTATAATAAACTTGAGCCGGGAGACCCCGCTGTAATTCTCGCGCTCCAGGCCGTGAGGTCTTCGCCGGTCGTAAACGTCCCTGGGCCATCGACACCGAAACAGGAAGAACCGAAAGCTCCGACAAAACCTGTCTCTTCCGGAACCGGTTTTTACATAGCCACAGATGGCTCGGTCCTAACCAATGCGCATGTCGTTAAAGGCTGTTCCGAGATTGCAGTCTCCGCAAAAGCCGGGGAATTTTCTACCGCTACGGTTTTGGCGACGGACACTGCGAACGACCTTGCGTTACTCAAGACCAATGAGCGTCCAGAGAAGGTCGCTGCTCTAAGACTTTTGCCGCGCTTGGGAGAATCCGTGGAAGCGTTCGGCTACCCACTCGCGGACATTCTCGCGACGTCAGGAAACTTCTCGCTGGGAAATATCTCAGCCCTTTCTGGTCTTGGCGACGATAGCCGTTATCTCCAAATCTCTGTGCCAGTTCAGCCGGGAAATTCCGGGGGACCATTGCTGGATCAGCACGGCAATCTAGTCGGGGTCGTCTCCGCAAAGCTGAACGCTTTGAATGTCATGTTACAGAAAGAGGGAGATATCCCTCAGAATGTGAATTTCGCCATCAAGGCATCGGTGGCGGCAACGTTTTTGCAGAGCAATGGTGTCAAGTTTGCGTCCGGTGAATCGCTTCAGACTATGGAGTCGCCCGACCTGGCTGATCTGGCCAAAGCCTTGAGCGTCTTCGTTATTTGTAGATAGAAAAGGTTTAGAGGGGCCAAATTGGTAGGCGATCCGGAAGCCTCACAGTGGCCGCGCCGAACATTTGTGACGATGGAGGCATTCGCCGCGTGCTCGAGGCTGTTGTTCCTCGGCGATGCGGAGGCCGATGGCGGCGATGGCCGTGATCCCTTCGCGGTTGTTTCAGCATCCCCCGGCTTCGACGCTCGAACGCCAAAGTCGAAAGGCCCGCAGGGCAAACGGATTAGTAGCGCAAAAAGCCGCAGGGGCCAAGGCATGGTGGGCCGTCCAGTCTCCTGATGCTATAGGAAGGGGGTATCGCTAAAAACGACACGCTCGGTTGGAGTCTCTTTTATGCCCGGATCGTTGAACATCCGTTTGCCGCAGCAGGAGGCGAAGACGCTTGAGGCTTACGCCGCCGCGACGCAGCGCACGAAAAGCGAGATCGTGCGGGCGTTCATCCGGTCGTTGTCGGCTGCGAAGGCGAACCCTGCGCATGTTCACTCGCCGCAAAGGAGTGAAGGCGAAAGCGTGAGTCAGCAGAGCTGCGGTCTGGTTCAAGCTCCGGCTCACGCCGCTTCGGCGAACCGAAGATAAGTTTCCTTGGGCGAATCCAACTCGACCAAATTAGACACGTCGGCAAGCATCGCGCCCTTGCTCCCAATGTTCGTTATGCTCTTCACGACGGAGTTGAGCGAGTAAGCCTCTTCCACGCGCGACAGGTCCGCAAACATTATGTATTTGCTGGAAATCGAGTTTGCATGAGCCGTGACGAACTCGAAGACAGCCTTCCTGTGGTTGGGCAGCGTGACGACGTTGTGGACCGGCCAGCGGGCATCCCTACCGCCCAATTCCTCGCGCTTCGAGACGGCCCGATCCCCGAAGAACTGGCGCACGCGCTCGTATAGCTCTGCGTTGTCGCGGCGCTCCTTTTCCTCCGACGCGCTCATGATCGCCCCGGTCGCGGCCTGCACCGACGCATTGGCGACCGCCACGACCGCGGCGTCGAGGCGGCCCAGCGAAGTCCACGTCTTGAAGATGCTCATGCCGTCGAACCCGACGCCGAAGCGGTCGGCTGCCCTTCGGGCGCTGCTCTCGTAAAACAATTCCGCGCCATACATCTCGGCTTCCAAGGCTCCAAAGCCGAAGTCCGACACGAAGCAGTTCTCGCCGTTGACCATGACTTCGACCGCGCTGCCGCTTCCGCTCGGATAGAGCAGAGGCAGCGAAATTCTGGCGCGGTCTCCATCGGCGCGCACGGAAATAAGGCCAGCGGCGGCCTCTTCGATCTTCTCTTTGACGGCCCGTTCGAGCGTTAGCGTCATTTCATACCATCCTTCCCTGCGATGGCGCAGGGGGAATGTCGTTCTGGTTCATGATTGAAAGTGTAGCACATACATAGGTCAATGCTTCCTGAAACCCACCGGGGTCCGGCGTCACAATTTTAGCGGTCTCCAGATTGCCCGACCGGATCTCGCCCTTATCGTCGGCATCGAAGAGGCAGATGTGCTCGTGCGTGACGCCCTCTTTGAACAGCAGTCCCCTCAATTCCTCCGGCCCATCGGGACCGTTCAAATGGGCTCTGAAAGGCCGCCAATCCAGCCGGTAGAGCGGCAAATGCGCCCTCACGCCCGGTCGTTCCATGTCGAGTTGAAACATCCCCGTGTCCGAGTTGTCCGTGAATGTCGAGGCGCGAAACCAGAGGCCCCGATAAGCGCCGCCGTCCAATCGCACGCGGGCGCTGAAAGAAAGCGGGGTCGAGCCGGTGCGGTTGTTGACCGGACTCCAAGGATGAGGGTCGTATAGCTCTTTTTTGGCCTCCAAAATCCGCTTCGCTTCGGCAAGGGCCAACTTCATGACGTTTGTTAGAGCACGGCCTATAGAAGTCGCCAACAGCGAGGGCGGCCCGATGAGGATGCGAAAGGTTGGCCCGCCAATGACACTTCAGAACATGCGCGCAAACGGCGTTCGCATGGTGATCGCTCAGTGCGAGACCTGCGGCCACTCGGCGGACGTGAGCGTGGATGGAGCGCCGGAGCAATAATCCCTCACTGAAGCGGCCGGATTTTCCGGTAGCGCCGGAGCAAAAGTCCGGCAGCAGATATCCCTTTGCGTTGGGCCGGCAGAGGGTGGGGGATGAAGGGCGTGGAGCTTTATGGGCGTGTTCGCTACACGGTTCAGATCGAGGGGTTAAGTCATCGCGCGGCGGCGCGACGGTTTGGAATCGACCCTCGCACGGTCGCCAAAATGATGAGGTTCACGGCGCCGCCGGGTTACGTGCGCACAAAGCCGCTGGCCAAGCCGAAGCTTGATCCGTTCATTGCGGTGATCGACCGGATTCTCTTCGACGACAAGTCGCGCCCGAGGAAACAGCAACATACGGCGAAGCGGATCTTCGAGCGTCTCCTGGACGAGTACGGCTTCACGGGCGGCCTCACGATTGTGAAGGATTACGTTGCCGGCTGGCGTCAGCGGGCTCAAGAGATGTTTGTGCCGTTGGAGCATCCGCCGGGACGTGCCCAGGTCGACTTTGGCGAAGCCATCGGCGTCATCGGCGGCGTGGAGCGCAGGATCCACTTCTTCGCTTTTGACCTGCCGCACTCGGACGCCTGCTTCGTTGTCGGCTATCCCGCCGAGACGACGGAAGCCTTCTGCGTCGGCCACGTTCGGGCGTTCAGCTTCTTTTGGCGCGTTCCGCCGTCCATCCTTTATGACAACACCAAGATCGCCGTGGCTCGCATTCTTGGCGACGGGAAGCGGCAGCGGACGCGCGGTTTCGCCAAGTTGCAATCACACTACCTCTTCTGGGATCGGTTTGGCCGGCCTGGCAAGGGCAACGACAAGGGCAAAGTCGAGGGGCTGGTCGGTTACGCGCGACGGAACTTCCTCGTTCCGCTTCCCGTCTTCGAGAGCTTCGAAGCGTTGAACGCCTATCTTGTGGAATGCTGCGGTCGACGGATGGCGGACCGCTTGCGCGGCCACGACGATACGATCGCCCAGAGATTGGAGCGCGATCTTACCGCGTTCCAGAGGCCCCTGCCGCGAGCCTACGACGCCTGCGAGAGGGTCACGACACGAGTCTCGTCTCTGTCGCTGGTTCGCTACCGGCTCAACGACTATTCGGTCCCGACGACGCACGGTCATCGCGACGTGCTTGTTCGCGGGTTATGTCCATGACGTGGTGATCTCATGCGGCACGGAAGTGATTGCGCGTCATCCCCGTTCCTACGAGCGTCAGGAACACGGCGACACCCGTGGCCGCGCCTCGCAGCGTCTCCTCCGGCTTCTTCTGGCAGTATGCGAGCAGCATTGGCCCGACCGTCAACGAGCCCGCCTCTCTCAGCGTGCGGAGGCGTTTATCGAGCTGGAAGCGGCCCGCGCAATCCATCCATGTAGCCCACCATCCAAGTGAATGCAGAACTCGGTCCTCGGCGTGAAGTCGGTGATGAGGCCCCGGGCTGTAGCCCGCCCCTGAGTGGGCCGGGAAAGCGCTATTCGGCGGCCCGAGCTGGCCTTTGTTTCCAGCGCACCCCATATACAGCAACAAAAGGGAGGAACGGCATGCTCACCAAGCTCACTACCGCAATCGTCGCCGCCTGTGCGCTCGTCAGCCCAGTGCACGCCGCGTCCGCGGACCGGCTCGTCTGCAACGTTCAGGATACAGCCGGCGACCGCATGACCTATTTGTTCGGCCCAAATACCACCAACGTCAACGGCAGTTTCGGCGGCACGATGGTCGAGGGTGGCTTCGAGAAGAACGGGCGGATGATCTTTTCCGAACGCGGTATGCGGCCCATTTGGATTTATGCTGGCAACCAGGCCGGAGGGTTCACTCTGTACTCGCGCAACGATTGGGGCTGGTCCATCTCAGTCGCCAGCGATGGTATCGCCGTGTTGCGCCACGGCGACCGCTTTGCTGGGAACGGTAGTTGCCGCGGCGCCGGCCCGACGGCGGGCAACGTCGGCGACATGGGAACGGAGTGAGGAGATGGGGCCATGCTAACCAGACTCGCCGCGGCGCTCGTCGCTGTCTGCGCGCTCATGCCGGCGGCCTCGGTCGCGCAAGACCGAACGCAGTGCCAAGCAGCCGTCATTATGCACGGGATCAACTCCCGCGGCTCGGACGTTTGGCGGCGCGGCCTACAGCGAGGCTCGCCAGCGCGAGTGTGACGTGATCCGCTTGATGGGTCGACGCGCGCGCTGGCGCGTGTCGGCTCTCCTCGTGGCGCGCCTGCTAGGGGTCCGGGTTTGGTGCAACCTCACAGCCTTCGGAGTTGGACTTGTCGAAGACCGGGATGTGCGGGGCAATGTCTTTCTCTTTGACCAGCCATGCGAGGCTGTCCGCTGAACCGTAAGCGCTGTCTGCGGTCAAGAATGCGGGCTTTATGCCGAAGCGGGTCTCCGTCCGCTCAAGCATCGTTCGAGCCGCCCCAACCTCGGCCTGCCGAATGGCCCGCGTCGCCTCGACGTCGACGATCACACCGTGGTCGGTATCGATCAGATAGTTGGCGGCGTAGGCGAAGAAAGCATGCCCCTTGTGCGCACCCGTCCACTGGGCTGCCGGATCAGATCGGGAAATGAACTTCGGCGTCACAGGGGAGGCCGCGCCGAACGCCGCGTCGTCGAGCGTGGCGAGATATTCGCGTGCGGCACAAGGCGCGTTCCTGAACGCCGCTCCACGGGATGAGGCCGCCCAGCTGCCAACGTCAGAGAACCGCCAGGCCCTGCTCGCCGAGATCGGTTTTCTGGCCACCGACCGACACGAATTGACCCAGGACGGCAAGAACTACATCAATGGCCTATTCAAGATGCTCCACACCGACGGCTCGCACCCCGGGCTCTCCGATGAGGATCACAGCATTTTCAGCTGCACTTGGTCCTCATCACGACACGAACCTTCCTGCGCCGGCTCCAATTCGAACGGTGAGCAGCGTATGCCCATAGATCTGTCGAGTTTTGGCGACAATCGCGATCCTCGCCGCCCGGGGACTTTCGTTCGCCGGAACGATTAAATTCGGCAGCACTCTATCGAACCCCGCCGGCTTCCCGGCGGACATCCGTCGCCGCTTGTCGGGATCTTCGCCTCCGCTGCGAGCGTTGCACTGCACACGAAAAAACCGTACAATGTCTTCGCTCCGTTTCTGATCCTAAAGCTTAGTCGCATACTTCCCCAGAGCTGCCGCGGGCATTTGAGATGATAACCGCCTATTTTGACGATAGCGGAACCCATATCACCGCTGAGATTACGTTGCTCGCTGGTTTGTTCGGCAATCAGCACCAGTGGACACTTTTCAACCACCTATGGCAGCAGGTTCTTGAAGGGAGCATTCCAGGAAAACGAGTCGATAGCTTTCACGCCACCGCCTGCTTCAACTCCTATGACCAATTTACAGGATGGCCCCGGACAGAGACCCACTTCCTTATGCACGAGCTTGGCAAGGTTCTAATTCGTTGCGGATTGGCAGGCTGTGCGACCTCCGTTGCGCGCAAGGCATGGGATAGCAATGTCGTTGGGGAGTTAAAGCGAGCCGCCGGCGATGCCGAAGGCGGATGCATCCGAACGGTGTTCCTCGATACCCTCAATTGGGCGCAGCGGTTCGCTAACTATGACGATGAAATTGCCTTTGCTTTCGAAGCTCGCCCAGAACGGGAACGACAGTATAAGACGATCTATTCGATCTTTTCCACAAACAATCAACATACCAAGGAAAAGCCGCAACTGGTTTCGTTAGGCTTCCTTCGCTCAGCCAAGACGCCAGCCTTGCAGGGGGCCGACCTTATTCGCGTGGGAGATGTACCAAGAGGAATTGCTTTGTTTGAGCGCTCCGCTTCCATCAAATAGATTTCACCGAAAGCTTATCGGCGATCTCGTTAAAACTGGGCGATTCAAAATCCGCAACGGGGATGCAGCGACAATCCTAGCTCACAAAGCGACCGTCGAAGAGATGCTTGATCCAGCAATGTTAGATGCCGCCGAACGGCAGTTTGGAAAATTCTGACGTATCTGAAGCCGTCGAGCTTCATTTCGTCAGCCAGCCATTGAGGCCCGGACGGAGGCTTTTCGACCAGCTGGGAAAACTGCGGAGGCATGAACGCCCGAAGGGCCAGTCGCTTCGGGCTCCGCGCGACGGACCGGGACTCTACGGCCGGCGAAGGCCGAACGCTTGAGGACACCCGACATGCGGGAAGCGGACCTCCCCGCTCGCTTTATTCCAGCGGCCTCACAGCGGCTCGGAGTAGCGGAGTCGGCACTGTGGGTGCTAGTCTCAGCACGGCTTCACAGAAATTGGACTAGACCATGTTTCGTTTCGCAGCTTCAGTGGCGCTCTCGCTCCTATTTGTCGCGGCAACAGCGCAGGCAGGGCAATATGGCACTCCCAAAGAAGCCAAGGCCATGCTTCAAAGAGCAGTTGCTGCTGTGAAGGAGGACAAGGGGAAAGCACTTGATATGTTCAACAAGGGTGAGAGCGGCTTCAAGGACCGTGATCTATATGTGTTCTGCGCCAACACCTCAGACGGCATCCTCACGGCGCATCCCAACCTGAAAGGCGAAAATCTGCAGGAGATCAAAGGCAAGAAGGGCTTTCCCCTCGGGCAAGAGATCATGCGGACTGCCGCTGAAGGAGAAATCAAAGAGGTTACCTACTGGTGGCCTCGCCCCGGCTCGGAAAAGCCGCTCGAAAAGCGCACTTTTTACACGAAGGTCGGGGATCAAAACTGTGGAGTCGGCTACTACAAAGAATAAACGCCGCCCGAGGCAGTGTTAGGCGAAATTGGAGAAAACTGACGATCAGGAAGGCCAAGCCGCTTGGTCGACCTGCTCGAACGTGGTGACCACGCTGGAGTCGATCTCGCCACAAACCTTGCGGAGGAAATCGTACATGTCCGTCTCAAACGCGGACAGGCTCTCGGCTAGGCTACGAATCTGCGCGAGGGTCAGCGACTGTTGCTTGCCGTCTCCCTCATCGAGCCGCGAAAGCAATGTGCCGTCTCGCCACCATCAGCGGCTAGGAGGGTTTTTGATTAGCTGGATTGCTCACTGTAAGGTGGATCGCTCTTTACGAGCGCAGCGTGGACCGTGATTTTCGACCCGTCTTCATCGACAAGCGAATAGGAGCGCACCGGTCGCAGGCGACGGTGCATCTTGCCGGCCTCCAGGAACTCTTTCGACCAGCCATAGTACATCAACGAGGCGATGCCCTCGCGCCGACAGAGTTCGGTGATGCTCTCCTCTCCCTCCAGCCCTTCCAGTACGACGCGGATCTTCTCTTCAGCTGAAAAGTGTCGACGGGTCGCGCGCCGAATGTCCCTGATCGCGTCTTCCGCCAGCTGCTTTTCCGGCCCGGATTTCTGTCTCATCCTCCCTCCTTGCGGCTACGATGATCCAGAAATCCTCCCTAGATGAAAACCGCGCGCTGTCTCAAAGGCGCTGATGGCGGACAAGTGTTTGGTCACGCTTTTCGAATTGCAGCTCGAGACGCTGTGCTTACCACTTGCTTACCATGGGCCGACGGACTTAAAATCTGCGCGGCTAGGTCGCGGCGGCAGTACCATATTTCCGCTTTGATATCAACTTGATAGGCTGGCGCGCCCGAAGAGATTTCGAACTCCTGACCCCCAGATTCGTAGTCTGGTGCTCTATCCAGCTGAGCTACGGGCGCCTAGGTCCGCTTAAGGGCTGCGAAAGCAAGCCCTGAGCGACGGCGGGCTCTAGCCGCTTTTGGCGAGGCAGGCAAGAGCGCAGGCGAGCGCGAATGTCCGTTGTTCCGGCTCGGGGCGGCTTGCGCTGACATGCGCCGCCCGATAGTCAACGGCGCGCCCCATGCCTTCAGCTCCGCCGATCGCCTTCGTCAACGCGCGTCTCATCGATCCCGTTCAGGAGACCGAGACGCGCGGCGGCCTCATCGTCATTGACGGAATCATCGCCGGCGTCGGGCTAAGGTCACGCGGGACCAATTGCCGCCCGAGGCGCAGATCGTCGATTGCGGGGGCGACGTTGTTTCGCCGGGCCTTGTCGACATGCGCGCTTTCGTTGGCGAGCCCGGGGCCGAGCATCGCGAGACCATCGCCAGCGCCAGCGCCGCCGCCGCCGCGGGTGGCGTGACCACGCTCGTCACGCGTCCCGACACCAATCCGCCTGTCGACGACCCTGCGGTGGTCGACTTCATCCTGCGCCGGGCGCGCGACGCCGCCAAGGTCCGCATTCACCCCGCCGCGGCCCTGACCAAGGGGCTCAAAGGCGAGGAGATCGCCGAAATCGGCCTGCTCGCGGAAGCGGGCGCGATCGCTTTCTGCGATGGGACCCATTCTGTCGCCGACGCGCTGACCATGCGCCGCGCCATGACTTACGCCCGCGACTTTGACGCGCTCATCGCGCCGATTTGCGAGGACCGGTCGCTGGGCGGCGAGGGGGTGATGGCCGAGGGCCTGCGCGCGACCTGGCTCGGCCTGCCCGGCGTGCCGCGCGAAGCGGAAACCATTGTGCTCGAGCGCGATCTGCGCCTGGTCGCGCTGACCGGCGCTCGCTATCATGCGGCGCTGATCTCGAACCGTCTGTCGCTCGAGGCGATTGCGCGAGTACGCGAAGGTGGGCTGCCGGTAACCTGCGGCGTGTCGATCAATCACCTGACCCTGAACGAGCTCGACGTCGGCGACTATCGCACGTTTCTCAAACTCAAGCCCCCGCTGCGCGCCGAGGACGAGCGCTTGGGGCTGGTCGAGGCCCTGGCCGCCGGCCTGATCGACGTCATCTGCTCCGACCACGATCCCCAGGACGTCGACACCAAGCGGCTGCCGTTCGCGGAAGCCGAGGCGGGCGCGATCGGGATCGAAACAATGCTGTCGGCGAGCCTGCGCCTGGTTGCGGCCGGACATGTCTCGCTGCCGCGCCTCATCCGCGCGATGACTTCGCGACCTGCCGAGATCCTGCGCCTGCCGGTCGGCAGGCTGTCAGTCGGCGCGCCGGCCGACATCATCCGCTTCGATCCCGAAGAGCCTTATGTGCTCGATCCCGCCTCGCTCCATTCGCGCTGCCGCAATACGCCTTTCGATGCGGCCCGGCTCGAGGGCCGGATCAAGATGACGCTGGTTGCCGGGCGGGTCGCGCACGAATAGTCTCACTGAAAATCGGCTGGAAGCGCGCATGGTCGGGGTTTCTTACGGCGGGGCGTTGGCGCTGGCGCTCGGCTATTGTCTGGGATCAATTCCTTTCGGGCTTGTGCTGACGAAGCTGGCCGGGGCAGGGGACTTGCGCTCGATCGGCTCCGGAAACATCGGCGCGACCAACGTCCTGCGCACCGGTCGCAAGGGGCTTGCGGCCGCGACGCTTGTGCTCGACGCGCTGAAGGCGACGCTGGCGATCGTTTTGGCGTGGTGGCGTTCGGACCGCCAACGGCGCTCGCCGCGGCGGCCGGCGCGATCCTCGGCCACATGTATCCGGTCTGGCTCAAGTTCCGCGGCGGCAAGGGCGTCGCCACCTATCTTGGCGCGCTCATTGGCCTCGCGTGGCCGGCGGCCATCGTCTTCATTGTCGTCTGGCTCGCGGTTGCGGCGCTCACCCGCTACTCCTCGGTTGCGGCGCTGACGGCGACGGTTGCGTCTCCGATCGCCATGGCGGCGATTGGAGAGGGCGGCGCGGCGCTAGTTTTCGCCGCGCTGTCAGCGCTGGTCTGGTTCAAGCACAGCGCCAACATCGCTCGCCTTCTCAATGGCTCCGAGACGAAAATCGGGCAGAAGACATAAAGTGGCGAACAAGCCTGAGTTTCGCCTTACCGACCAGCAGCGCTTCGATTGGCTGCGGCTCACGCGATCGGAGAACGTGGGCCCGCGAACCTTCCGGGCGCTCGTCACCAATTGCGGGGGCGTCGGAGCGGCGCTGAAGGCGCTGCCGGAGCTGGCGCGGCGCGGGGGCGCGAAGCGTCCTATCCGCGTCGCTTCGGTCGAAGAAGTCGAAAAAGAGCTGATCGCCGCCCGTAAACTCGGGGTGCGCTTCGTCGCGCTCGGCGAGCCGGACTATCCGCCGGCGCTGCAGGAGATCGATTCCGCGCCGCCGATTCTCGCTGTTCGGGGCCGCGCAGAGGCGTTGCGCAAGGCGGCGGTCGCGATCGTGGGCTCCCGCAACGCTTCCGCCGCGGGACTGACTTTCGCCGAGCGGCTGGCGCGCGGCTTGGGACAAGCCGGCTACGTCATCGTCTCTGGGCTGGCGCGGGGGATCGACCAGCGCGTCCATATTGCGAGTTTGGAGACCAGCGCGGTCGGGGTGCTCGCCGGGGGACATGGAAAGCCCTATCCGAGCGAGGCTGTGCCGCTGATGGAGCGGATGGTCGAATTGGGCGCGATCCTGTCCGAAATGCCGGTCGAGTGGGAGCCGCGCGGGCGAGACTTCCCGCGCCGCAATCGCATCGTCTCAGGACTCGCCTTAGGCGTCGTGGTGGTCGAGGCGGCGCGGGGCTCGGGCTCGCTCATCACCGCGCGATTCGCGCTCGAGCAAAACCGCCAGGTCTTCGCCGTACCCGGCTCTCCCCTCGATCCGCGCGCCCAAGGAACCAACGATCTCCTGAAGCAAGGGGCGTCGATCTGCACTGGCGTGGACGACGTGCTGACGGCGCTCGAGCCAGTGCGCTCGAACGATCTTGATGTCATGCGCGAGGGGGGCGGCGAGCCTGGCGAACCGCTTTGGGGGGAACAAGCTTTGTACGGGGTCGATCCGCAATCGACGCCTCGAACGCGGGCCGGCGACGAATTCGATGACCTCAGCGGAGCGCCCTACAGGACCGGCGACGAAGCCGAGGCGGCGCGCGAGCGGATCGTCGCCTTGCTCGGCCCTTCGCCGATCAGACTCGACGAACTGGCTCGGGCCGCGGAGGCTTCGGCGCGCGCGGTGCGGGTGGCGCTGCTCGAACTCGAACTTGCGGGGCGCGTCGAATATTCGGGCGACCGCGTCGCCTTGCGCACGACCGCCGACGAAATTTGAGCCGCGCGGATTCTCAATCGAACGAATTGTTCCCTTGAGGCAATCTCAACCGCGGCCTCGAAGGGGTCCTCGTCAGCGCGCTCGGCTTCGGCGACTGCGTTCGTGCGAACATAAATTTCGCTTTCCGCTTTCGCCATCCCAAGGAAATAGGCGAGCAGGTCGAGCCGGGCCGCGATCGCCATGGCTTCGAGCTGGGCGGTCATGTCGGTGATATAACGGCCGACATCGAGCGCTTCCCGCGTCACGGCCCCGTGAGAGGGATCGTTGGCTCTCCTCTGCGGTCTAGCGAGAGCGCCTTTTCCGGCTCTCCCGTATTCTCCGCGTTTCCGTCTCGGGAAACCTAGTTCCTCGGCCATACGATACAACTGTCCCATTCGGCAGAGCGAGGGAGACGCCTTCCCCTATGCCCGCTCGCAGGAAAATCGCCCTCCTCGACACTCGGTCGCGATGATTCGGGCTTGCCCCTTGTTTACAGCGCATGAGACGCCCATTTCCGATCCAAAAACAAGTCGCTCCTGACATTATTGCCGCGCCTGCGCATCCACAATAATGTTGAGAAGGGCTACAACCGGCCGGTTTGTGGGCGCGCCAGACCGCCCAGGCGGTCCAGGGCGCCCTGGAGTATATAAGCGGCCGCCATCCTGTCGACCACCTGCGCCCGCCGGGCGCGGGAGACGTCATTGGCGATAAGCGACCGGGTCACAACGGCGGTGGAGAACCGCTCGTCCCAAAGTACGATGGGCAAACTTGTCCTCTGTCGAGAGGTTGCGCGCGAAAGCTCGCGTCGATTGCGCGCGGGGATTGTCGCGCCCATCGAGATCGAGCGGCAGCCCAAGAACGATTCCGGCGACGTCGTATTCGGAGAAGATCGCCAGTCAGGGTCTCGGCGTTCTTGGCGAACGGGCCGCGCGGCAGAGTCCGGAGCGGCGAGGCGAGGCGGCGCTCGACGTCGGAGATCGCAAGGCCGATGGTCTTCGAGCCAAGGTCGATGCCGATCAGGCGCGCCTTCGGCGGAAGGCTTAGGGGCAGATCTTCGATTGCGATTGGGCGGCGCATTGGCGTGACCGGCCTATCACCGGGCGATGCGCCAGTCGACTGACCGCGTCGCGAGCGAGCGGAGGCCAATCGCATGCCGCGTCTCGCATCGCTGTTTGCCAGCCAAATATTGGCGATGTATAGGGGCGCGCCCACGTTCCAAGGTGTTTCAGGAGCTTTGGATGTCCGTCGATCTCAACACCGTCCGACGCATCGCGCATCTCGCGCGCATCGCGGTGAGCGAGGCTGAGATCGCCGCATTTGCAAGGCGAGATCAACGCCATTCTCAAGTTCGTCGAGGCCCTCGATGAGGTCGACGTCGACGGCGTCGAGCCGATGACGTCGGTCATTCCCATGCGGCTGCCGATGCGTGAGGACGTGGTCGCCGACGGCGATATTGCGCCCCTCGTGCTCGCCAATGCGCCCATGACCGAGGACGGCTTCTTTGTCGTTCCCAAAGTGATTGAGTGACCCGCCGAGGCGGGACGCTCGCCATCAAGGATCCATTTTGACCGATCTGACCTCGCTGACGCTCGCCGAGGCGCGCGATCGTCTCAAGTCTCGGGCGATTTCCAGCGTCGAGATCACCAAGGCTCATCTCGAAGCGATCGAGCGCTCCGGGGGGCTCAACGCGTTTGTCGAGGTCACGGCGGACAAGGCGCTGCAGATGGCTGAGGCCAGCGACGCGCGCCTCGCAAGGAAAGAGGCGGGTCCGCTCGAGGGATTGCCGATTGGCGTCAAGGACCTTTACGCCACCGAAGGGGTCCATACCCAAGCGTGCAGCCATATTCTCGACGGCTTCAAGCCAACCTACGAATTGACCGTCACCGCGAATTTGTGGCGCGACGGCGCGGTGATGCTGGGCAAGCTCAATATGGACGAGTTCGCCATGGGCTCCTCGAACGAGACCTCCTATTATGGGCCCGTCGCTTCGCCCTGGCTGCCGCCCAACTGGAGCCGCGACAGAGGGCGCGCGGCTACGCTTAGCTTCCGATAAGCGCGGTCTGCTCACTCCGGGCGGCTCGTCCGGCGGGCTCCGCGTCTGCTGTGGCCGCGCGCCTCTGTCTTGCCGCTACCGCGAGCGACACTGGCGGCTCCATTCGCCAGCCCGCGGCCTTCACCGGCATCGTCGGAATCAAGCCGACCTACGGCCGGTGCTCGCGATACGGCATGGTCGCCTTCGCCTCGTCGCTCGACCAGGCGGGACCGCTCGCGCGCACCGTGCGCGACGCCGCAATCATGCTGCGGTCGATGGCCGGGCCCGACCCGAAGGATTCCACCTGCTCGCCGGCCTCCGTTCCAGACTACGAAGCCGCGGTCGGGCGCTCGGTCAAGGGCATGAAGATCGGCGTGCCGAAGGAGTATCGCCTCGAGGGCATGAGCAGCGAGATCGACGCTCTGTGGGCGCGCGGCGCCGAATGGCTTCGCGCCGCGGGCGCAAGCGTGGTCGACGTCAGCCTGCCCCACACGCCCTTCGCGCTGCCTGCTTATTATATAGTGGCGCCCGCGGAAGCCTCGAGCAATCTCGCGCGCTACGACGGCGTGCGCTACGGCCTGCGGGAAGCGGGGGCCGACATCACCGAGCTTTACGAGAAGACCCGCGCCAGGGGCTTCGGGCCGGAAGTGCGACGGCGCCTGATGATCGGCACCTATGTTCTCTCCGCCGGCTATTACGACGCCTATTATGTAAGGGCGCAGAAAATCCGCACCCTCATCAAGCGCGACTTCGAGCGCGTGTTCGCCGACGGCGTCGATGCGATTCTGACCCCCGCCACCCCCTCCGCCGCCTTCGGGATCGGCGAGAAGGGCTCGGACAATCCGGTCGAAATGTACCTCAACGACGTCTTCACGGTGACCGTCAACATGGCCGGTCTGCCCGGACTTGTCGCGCCCGCCGGCTTGTCGAGCGATGGCCTGCCGCTTGGGTTGCAGCTCATCGGCCGTCCGTTCGACGAGGAGACGCTGTTCGCGCTCGGCGAGACGATCGAGCAGTCGGCGGGCCGGATCGACGCTTCCCGAGCCGTGGTGGGCGTGAGCCGCGGGCGCTAAGATCCCGACGGACTTCAGACGAGAGTAGAGCGATCGACATGGCGACAGAGAGGGCGAGCGCGAAGCTCATCAAAGGCGCGACGGGAGACTGGGAGGTGATCGTCGGCCTTGAGGTCCACGCCCAGGTGACCTCGCGCTCGAAGCTGTTCTCCGCCGCTTCAACCGCGTTCGGCGGCGAGCCCAACGCGCACGTTTCGCTCGTCGATGCGGCGATGCCGGGCATGCTGCCGGTGATCAACCGCGAATGCGTGGCTCAGGCGGTGCGCACCGGCCTCGGCCTCAAGGCCCAGATCAACCGGCGCTCGACTTTCGACCGCAAGAACTATTTCTATCCCGACCTGCCCCAGGGCTATCAGATCTCCCAGTACAAGAGCCCGATCGTGGGGGAGGGGGAGATTGAGGTCGAGCTCACGCCAGACCATTCCATCAAGGTCGGGATCGAGCGCCTGCATCTCGAGCAGGATGCGGGCAAGTCGTTGCACGACCAGTCGCCGACGATGAGCTTCGTCGATCTCAACCGCTCCGGGGTCGCTCTGATGGAGATCGTCTCCAAGCCCGACATGCGCTCGGCCGATGAGGCCAAGGCCTATGTCAGCAAGTTGCGCACCCTCCTGCGCTACATCGGCTCCAGCGACGGCGACATGGAGAAGGGCAACCTGCGCGCCGACGTGAATGTCTCGGTGCGCCGTCCCGGAGAGGCGCTGGGCACGCGCTGCGAGATCAAGAACGTCAACTCCATTCGCTTCATCGGCCAGGCGATCGAGACCGAGGCGCGCCGGCAGATCGCCCTCGTCGAGGACGGCGGCGCAGTCGAGCAGGAGACGCGGCTGTTCGATCCCGCCCGCGGAGAAACGCGCTCGTTGCGCTCCAAGGAAGAGGCGCACGACTACCGCTATTTCCCCGACCCCGACCTCTTGCCGCTCGAACTCGACGCGGATTTCATCGAGGCGCTGGCCGCCGACCTGCCGGAACTGCCTGACGCCAAACGGGCGCGCTTCATCGCTGACTACGGCCTTTCGCCCTACGATTCCTCGATCCTCGTCGCAGAACGGGAGACGGCGGATTTCTTTGAGGACGCTGTCAACCACGGCGGCGCCAAGCGCGACGCGAAGGCGGTCGCCAACTGGCTGATGGGCGATATTTCCGCGCAAGCCAACGCGCAGGGCGTCGCGGTGGTGGACGCAGGCTTGAGCGCGGCGTCTTTGGCGAGCCTCGTCGATCTCATCGGCGAGGGCGTCATCTCCGGCAAGATCGCCAAGGATCTGCTCGTCCGGCTGTTCGCTGATGATCGCGGCGCTGATCCGCGCGCGCTCGTCGAAGCGCACGGTCTGCGCCAGGTGACTGACGTGGGCGCAATCGACAGCGCCGTCGATGCGGTCATCGCGGCCAATCCCGACAAGGCCGAGCAGGCCAAAACGAAGCCCGGCATGTTGGGTTGGTTTGTGGGTCAAGTGATGAAGTCGACCGGCGGCAAAGCCAACCCGCAAGCGGTGAGCGACGCGCTCAAAAAGCGACTCGGCGTCTAACGCTTCAGCCGAATCACGCGCAGCGAATCGCGTGATTCTCAGCGCGACTCGCGCGGAGAAGTCGGCGATTGCAACGATCAGCGATAAAAATCTCATGCTATCCACCAAGAAAAATTCGATTGCGATGAGCATGCGCGCCGTTTCGATTTGATACGCTTGTCGCGACGAATGCTCTCGGTTCTCGCGTTGCAGGACGCGCGCAAGACCTGTTCCACGAGCGCAATGCCTTGCTTCTGCACGAGCAGCGCGAGAGTCTCTGGAGACCAGCACAATATATGGGAAAATCAGGACTGGAGCGAACTTGTTCCGACCGCTGCGCAGAAGCTTTGCGCGCGAAACGCGTGCTCCGTTGCAACAGAGTGAACGGCGCGCGCGAGCGCTCTCGTCGACGAACGATCAGAGGCCGAGTGCGCGCGATAATTCGATAGTCACGACGCTCTGCGCTTGTCGCGCGCGTGTGCGACGCTTGCGTGAAATCAAAACGAATGTACTTTCGCTCGCGCATCTGCATGGCGCAAAATTTGTGCTGAGAGCAGATGGTTAAGAGGGACGTGATAAATGCCGAAAGCTGCTACCAAGAAAACGGCGAAGAAGTCCGCCGCCAAGAAAAAGCCCGCAAAAAAGTCCGCCGCGAAAAAGGCCGTGCGAAAGGTTGTGGCTAAGAAGGCCGTGCGCAAGGCCGCGGTGAAGAAGGCCGTGCGCAGGGCCGTGGTGAAGAAGGCCGTGCGCAGGGCCGTGGTGAAGAAGGCCGTGCGCAGGGCCGTGGTGAAGAAGGCCGTGCGCAAGAAATTGGCGTCGGGAATGCCTCCAGGATCCTCGGACATGCCGCAAACCTGATCGTCTCGCGCATCCTGGCGGACCAGCTGATCAGGCGCGGTTGCCGGCGGTGTCGGCCTCGCCTGATCAGCCTGTTCGCGTTTCGCGTTTGAATTTGGCGTGTGTATTCGAGTCCACAGACGCGGTTTGCCGCATGATCGCGTAACGAGAGGCTTTCTGTAGCGCCGTCGCTGCGGCGTTGAGTTCGCCTGATATCGACCAACGCCTTGGGCGCGTCGCTGGCTTTTGCGCCGTCGTCCTTGGCTGCGAGCTTCTCGGTCAAAAGACCCCGTTAAGCGCTGCCGTCCAGCGCTTGCAATGGGGGGATGTGTCGGGCATATGTCGCGACGCGCATCGCGCCCGGAGATGTGGCCGAGAGGCTGAAGGCGGCGGTTTGCTAAACCGTTATAGGGTTGTAAAGCTCTATCGAGGGTTCGAATCCCTCCGTCTCCGCCAATTGAAATCTCTAAGTGACTGTAGTTTCAACGGAAATTGATTTATCTTTTAAACCGGCCCCAATACGGGCCCTAGTTCCAGGCTTGCTAGCGACTTAGTCAGCCATCCGGTCGCCTATCTGTACTTCGTTGGTGCTCGGCGATACCAAGCATAGCCGAGCGCCGCGAAGCCAACCAGCATCATTGCCCAAGTGGAGGGTTCCGGAGCCGCCGAGATGTCTCCCGGCAGAGCAAGGTCATCCCCCTTTGTGATTCCGCCGTCAGCGAGGATCGAGAACCCAATTCCGCCAGCCTGATGAATGCGAGTTCGGACTTTCCTCGGGTCTTGACAGCTCATCCCGCTGGGTTATTTCTGACAGGATGGGGAAGCGATCTCCCCATGAGGCGACAGCTGAAGAATCGCGCCCGACCTTTCTCAGGGGCGCACCATGTCGTCATTCAACACGATATCCGTCGAAAAACTGGCGCGCTTAATCGGCGTCCCGCACGGCCCCGCGCTCATCGATGTGCGGGCGAAAGAGGATTTTGCCGCCAATCCGCGCTCCATCCCCGGCTCCATCCGCCGGCCCCACGAATCTGTATCGTCCTGGGCGTCTGATTTCGCGGGTCGTTCGGCCGTCGTCATCTGCGACAAAGGTCAGAAGCTGAGCGAGGGCGTTGCGGCTTGGCTGCGTCACGCCGGTGCATCGGCGGCTGAGGTTCTTGTTGGCGGCCATGCCGCCTGGGCGCAGGCGGGCCTGCCGCTCGTGCCCGAAGAGAAACTGCCCCCGCGCGATCCGCAGGGGCGCACGGTCTGGGTGACGCGCTCGCGACCGAAAATCGATCGCATCGCCTGTCCCTGGCTCATTCGCCGCTTTGTCGATCCCGAAGCCGTGTTCCTGTTCGTCTCGCCAGCGGAAGTGCGGTCGGTTGCGGAGCGCTTCAACGGCGCGCCGTTCGATATCGAAGGCGTATTCTGGAGCCACAGCGGCGAGCGTTGCACGTTCGATACGATGCTCGACGAACTGGAGCTTCGAAGCGAACCGCTCGACCGCCTCGCGACGATGGTCAGAGCCGCAGACACCGCTTGCCTTGATCTCGCGCCCGAGGCGCCGGGACTGCTCGCCGCCTCGCTCGGCCTTTCGCGCATGTATCTCGACGATCTCGAGCAGCTCGCGGCGGGCATGACCCTCTATGACGCGTTCTATCGCTGGGCTCGCGACGCGAGCGAGGAAACGCACAACTGGCCCACCAACAAGAAAGGGGCCTGACGTGACCGAAACCCTCGCGATGTCCCGCCGCGGCGGCCGCGAGCAACCGGCTCATGGTGTTTCGATGGGCGACGCCTTTCGCGTCTGGCTTCGTGTCGCGGCACTGAGCTTCGGCGGTCCGGCCGCGCAGATCGCCGTCATGCACCGCATTCTGGTTGAAGAAAAAAGATGGGTGTCGGAAAGCCGATTCCTGCATGCGCTCAATTACTGCATGCTTTTGCCCGGTCCCGAGGCGCAACAACTCGCCACTTATATCGGCTGGCTGATGCACCGCACGCGCGGCGGCTTGATGGCGGGCGGGTTGTTCATCTTGCCGGGCGTCATCGCGCTGATGGCTCTCAGCATCGTCTACGCGGAGTGGGGCCAGGTCGGCTATGTGGCGGCGGCTTTCTTCGGTCTGAAGGCGGCCGTTCTCGCGATCGTCGTCGAAGCCTTGATCCGCATCGGCCTGCGTTCCCTCAAGGGCCGATCCCTGAAAGCTTTGGCGGCGGCGGCGTTCATCGCGATCTTCTTCTTCGCCGTTCCGTTTCCGGTCATCATCATCGCGGCAGGCCTGATCGGGTTCTTCGCAGCGCGCGCGGGCTACCCGGCCTTCTTGCGCGGGGTCGCTCACGGTAAAGCGACAGCCGACCCCGACGGCGAAAGCCTGCTTGGCGAGGCCATCCCAGACCATGCACACCCCTCAAGATCGCACACGATCCGGGTCGCAGCGTTCTGGCTCGCCTTGTGGCTCGCGCCCACGATCGCCATCGCCGTCTTCGCCGGCACCGACCACGTCTTCACCTCGATCGCCGTATTTTTCAGCAAGATGGCGCTGGTGACGTTCGGTGGCGCCTACGCGGTCCTGGGGTATGTCGCGCAACAGGCCGTGACCACCCATCATTGGCTGACGCCGGGCGAAATGCTCGATGGGCTCGGCATGGCGGAAACCACGCCCGGCCCGCTGATCATGGTGCTCCAGTTCGTGGGCTTCATGGCGGCGTTCCGCGCGCCGGGACTGTTTCCGCCGCTACTGGCCGGCGCCCTGGGCGGTCTGCTCGCCACCTGGGTGACCTTCACGCCGTGCTTCTTATGGATATTCGCCGGCGCGCCCTACATCGAACAGCTCCGGGGCAAAAAATCCCTGACTGGCGCGCTCTCCGCGATAACGGCGGCAGTCGTTGGCGTCATCCTGAACCTGACAATCTGGTTCGCCATCCACACGGTCTTTCACGAGACCCATCATATCAGGGCATTCGGCCTCAACTTTGACACGCCTGTCCCAACCAGCCTCGACGTTTGGAGCCTCATTCTGGCGCTCGGAACGGCGATTGCGATCTTCCGCTTCAAGGTCGGAATGATCCCGACCCTCGTGGGGAGCTGCGCCGCCGGCGCTGCTCTTCATGGCCTAGGCCTGGTGGCCTGACCCTTTCAATTGAATCGAGGAGAACGAGCATGCGTGCGACAAAACTATTGGTGTTCGCGTCCCTTTCTCTGCTGTGCGCAGCACACGCAACAGCGGCGGAGACGGACTGGGTCGTTGTCGACACGATCCTGACCCGGACGGGAGCTGTTTCGGGCGACGTGCATCGCTACGGGCTGCCCCGCAGCGACCTCAACGTTTCGCTGGACGGAGTGGCCATTAGGCCCGGCTTCGCCCTTGGCGGCTGGGTCGCCTTCGAGCCGATGGGGGACAAGGCGATGATGATGGGCGACCTCGTTCTGACGGAAAGCGAAATCAATCCGGTAATGAGCAAGCTGCTTGCTGAGGGCCTTCAAGTGACCGCCCTGCACAACCATCTCTTGCGCGCGAATCCGCCGACGTTTTACATGCATGTCGCAGGAACGGGCGACCCTGCTCAGCTGGCGCAACTCGTTCGCGCCGCTCTGGAGGAGAGCAGGACCCCGTTTGATATCAAGCCTCCAGCGGAAGCCGCAGCGGCGAGCGCGGGCGTCGATCTCGACACAGCGAAGATCGACGCGGCGATCGGCCGCCAAGGCAAGGCCAATGGCGGCGTCTATCAGTTCGGCATAGCCCGCGCCGACAGCATCAAGATGGATGGAATGGCGATTCCCGGCGCGATGGGTACGGCGATCGCGATCAATTTCCAGCCGACGGGCGGCGGCAAGGCGGCGATCACCGGAGACTTCGTCGCGCTATCGAACGAAGTCAATCCGCTGATCACCGCGCTCCGTGACAACGGGATCGAGGTGACAGCGATCCACAATCACATGATCGGCGAGGAGCCGCGCGCCTTCTTCATTCACTTCTGGGCCAACGACGACGCTGTGAAGCTGGCGAAGGGACTGCGCGCCGCTCTCGACGCGGTTCATGTCGCGGCCAAGGGCTAGTCTGATGGCCTTAACCCGCGTTTTCGTCCTGCTGGGAGCGGCGGCGCTCTCCATTGCCTGCGCAGTCGCGCGCGCGGCTGATCAGGAGCCGATGCTGGAGAGCAAGATTGTGCTTGGAAAAGTGGTCGGGCGGATTGACCACCTTGGCATCGATCTTCCGCGCAAACGGCTGCTGGTGGCCGAACTTGGCAACAACTCCCTCGCCGTGGTCGACCTGACCAAAGGTGCCCTCTTCAAACGCATCTCGGGTTTGCACGAGCCCCAGGGCGTTGCTTACGCGCCGAAAGAGGACCTGATCTTCGTCGCCAACGCCGGGGATGGGGAGGTCTATATCTTCAAGGCGGACGACCTGACCCCGGCCGGCAAGGTCGATCTCCGGAGCGACGCCGACAACATCCGGGCCGGCGGCGCTAATCGAATGATCGTCGGATATGGCGGCGGCGCGCTTGCGGTGCTCGACGCCGCTAGCGGTAAGAAACTTTCTGACATCGCGCTACCCGCCCATCCAGAGTCGTTCCAGTTGGAACCCGCGAGCAACCGCATCTACGTCAATTTGCCTGACGCCCATCGTATAGAGGTTGTTGATCGGGCGAGCGGAAATGAAATCGGGCGCTGGGGCTTGGCGGACGCGAGCGCGAATTTTCCCATGGCGCTCGACGCTATCGGAAGCCGCCTCTTTGTCGGGTATCGCTCGCCAGCCACCCTCGCGGCGTTTGACACTCGCACTGGCAAACTGATCAGCCGGACGGCGAGTTGTGGCGATGCGGATGACGTCTTCTATGACGAAAAGCGCAAAAGGGTCTACATGAGTTGTGGAGAGGGGTTCCTCGCCACTTTTGACGCTTCTGGCGCGGGCCTGACAGAGATTGCCCGAACGCGCACTCAACCCGGCGCACGAACAGCCCTGTTCGTGCCGGAGCTTGATCGGCTCTTTGTCGCCGCGAGGGCGCACGGTTCGGACCCGGCCGCGATCTGGGTGTTTCGGCTATCTCCGGTGCCATAAGTTAGAGTCGGCGCGGAGCTAGGCGAGAGCGCAAAGCTGGACAAGGGACTCTATATCTCCGATTGGATTTCAGGCCGGACCGCTACTCGCACAGCATGCACTCGTTACCTCAATCGCCTTGGCCGTATTCCCGACGAGGTTGCTCAATGCGCTCGCCTAAGCGGGCATCACGGGAGCAGGAATACTTTTTAGGACGTCGGGACCGTCACCAGAAGGCCGCAATCGAAATCTGTTAGAATTTTACCCGCATTATCCGGGCCAACGCAAAGATAAGATCTTGATCTATAATCGTTTTATATGCTTCGTGCCGCTCTGCGATTTTATCATACGTCCGGCGATGCATTCCTTTCGGCTTTGGCGGCAATTCGTCGCCGACAATCCGGGTGTTAGGCTCCTTGCAAAGCCGACGTTGGATGTCCTGAGCCCGCCATGAGGCGCGACGATACGGGGATTGAAATTGAGAGCCATAGGCGACCTGCCGGCCCCAGGCCTGACGACATGCGAAGGATAAAGCGCCTGGAGGCTTCCAAAGCACTGACGCTCGCCGCCCTGTTCGTGGACAAAGAAAATACCATTGTCGGCCGCCGTAGGGACGCGCGAGCGAAACTAGCTCGATCCTTTGATCCAACGAACTCGACTTCACATGCATCCAGCCGCGAAGCCGAGAAGATAAGTCTGCTTTGGATCCCGGTTGATCTCTGCCTCGCCTGAACAATTGGTTGATGTCGAGTTTTAAACCGTCCTCGAGTTGAACGCGCCGACGCGACCTTGCCATCACTTCCGCCCTCTGATTTCCGATCGCAGAATTGTGCGCCCATCGGCGAGGCGCGCGCGATGTTCGCCCAGCGCGTCAACGAGCTCGCCCCTTAGCTGCCACGCGAGGCCGCCCGGTCGCCCGTCGCGCGGCGCGTCGAACAATTCGCTCGCTGTCCATTGCATCGTCTGCGCGTCCGCGCCCCATCCATCTAGGAAGCGCCCGCTGTCTTCGATGGCTCGCCGCCATGCCTCTTCGGTCGCGTACAGAGGCCGCTGACACTGAAGCCGTGCCCATGCGACGAGATAGCAGGCCGGCACGCAATCGGCAGCCAGCGCCACGCGCTCTTCGATGGCGCCGAAGTCGGATGCGATCGGCTGAGTTACGGGTGAGGATACGCCCTCTCTTGCGCTATTTTCCCAATTGCCATTCTCGAGGCGTAACTGGCGTAACTGGCGCAACTGCTGGGGTTTCGGGCGTAACCCGTTCGGCCCGGTTACGCCTGATACGCCAGTTACGCCGTTTTCGGCGATGGCTTCCCCTCGCATCGTGCGGCGAAGGCGTGCGGCGAGATCAGCCCTCATGTCCGCCCCCATCGAAGATCGCCGCTCCGATGACGAAAACGCGCTTGAGCGTTCCTCCGATCCTGCGCACCTGTTGGAAGCCATCGCTGGCGCGGTGCAAAATACCCGCGTCACCCAACGTCCGCGCGACGAATTTGGGATCAAGCCCGGCGCAAATCTCGTTGCGCCATGTCTCCGACGGTATGAGCCATTCCCTGTCCAGGCCTTCGCCCTTGCGCCAGCCGGCGCGGTTCGGAACGGCGCGAGCCTCAACATTGTCCAGCGGCTCAAAACGATATTCGCCGTGCGCTTCGATGAACCGCCGCACCTGTTCAAGGGCTTGGCGGGCTTCCGCCGGTTCCGTCCCGCCACGCTGGCTTGTCCATTGTTCGAGCGCCCAAGCCGCCGCCGCCGTAACCTCGCCCTCGCGCCAAAGTGTCACGCCCAACAGGGTCGCCAACTCGCCCGCCGTCGCGATCAAGCCTAGCCGTTGCGCCGCCCGATCGACTTGGCCATCGGCGCCCGCCGGCAGGTAAGCGGAAACGAACTCGCCAACTTGGCCGCGAACGTCGTCGCCCCTTAAGTGCAAGCGGCGCTTCGCCATATACTTGCCGATGTTGCAATAATCTTCCATGCTAACAGGGCATCTGCTGAAATAATCCCATTTTGCACTCCTCCAATTTGTTTTTAACACACGGCCCTTACCATTCAGTTTCGGCACAAAAAAGGCAAGCACACGAGACACTCTCGGGGCGGCCCGCGGCTAGCGCAACCAGCCAGAGCCCGAGGCGTAAACGTCAGCGAAGGCGTGACACGCGGGGAGAGACCCGCACATGTTGGAGAATAGCTCAGACGGTAGAGCAGCACCCTGTTAAGGTGACGGTCCCAGGTTCGATCCCTGGCTCTCCAGCCATCCCCCCCACAAAGTCCTGAACTGGAAGATTAGCCACACCTGCCCATTCGGCGGTGGCTCACTCGCATCCAAGCGCGTGCAGACAACCTCAAGTCCGCCCCGGGCAACCAATGGAAGCAGCAGGGCAACCTTCTCCAAGGGCTGCTCACCGCCGACCGTGGCGCGTCCACTGACGGCACGCCGCAGGGCGCGTTCAACACGAACCCCGGCACTCAGATCGCCGCCAGCCGCGCGCTCGAAAGCGTTCGGCAAACCATGTCCGACCGTGACATTGCCGAGCAGCCCGATCAGGTTGCGAACCTCAAGCTGCTGGCGAAGAACGGCGACAAGGCGTTGCCGACGCGGCGGACTTTATGCTGCGGGTGATCGAGCGTCGCGCGCCACAACGCAATAAACAACTCTATAAGCCGGACATGAGGCGTAAGCCGCGCTTGTCCACGCCTTTGATTTTGAAATGAACAAATTGATGTTCAGGCGAGCGCGGCTTGTAGGTTTTATCGGCCGAGTTTACGGCGCTCCCATCGGCCTTTGCTCATTCCCCATTTTTGACGATGGTATTTTACGGCGGCATCGCCTTGCGGCTCTATTTCAACGTATTGTAAAATTGTGCTGTTGCATCGTAAATCGGTCCATTGCTCTAAAGGCTGTTTCATTCCGATGTTGGCGGCATCCTCGCGGCTTTCCGCATCTACTTTGATCGTGTATTTCTTCGCCGTTTCCAAGACGAGGAAATATGTCTTTGTCCGTTTTGCCTTGGGTTTTGTCATATGCGGCTTATCCTTGCCGACGCAACGGATTTGATGTTGCGGATGATCGAGCGACACGCGCCGCAACGCAACACGCGCCTCTATAAACCGGACTGCCGTTGGCGTTCTTTCCTAACTTTTGTCAGTGCGATTTGAAACAAGGTTCGCTCAAAAGCATCGAGTATATATGTTTCCGCGTCGGGTTTTGGTTGTGGATAAAATTAATAATAAATGTTGTACATCGAGAGATAGACAGCATTTCTGCGATAATATTCTCAAAATCCATCGCTTTATACACGGTACAATATTCGTTGTTCGGTGATAAATGGGCTATTTGTTGAGCGCCTGATTGTTGATATTCTAACATCTTCACAAATTGGTCCAAGTAAGCATGTTGTTCTACCAGAATAATTGCGTCTGGTAATTCGTCGCAAAATCCCCAAACATTGTGATACAATGTATTTCTCTTCATTGCACCCGATCGAGCGACCCTTGGCTCGCGCCCTCGACCAAACGCCGGCCTTGGCTGATTGCCGGAAATTCCGTGGCGAGGAGTGAGCCGCCCGGCCATGTCGCCCTCGATCCGAATGCGCCGCCCGCCGCGCAGCGCCGAAGGCGCGAGTACAAGCCGCGCCGTGTGTCGAGTGTCACGCCGTCGAGCCATTGGGACCGGGCTTGACCCGGTTCGCCGCGACGTGGCGCAGATTGTTCAGGTGTAGACCGTTCATGTGCGAACTATTGAGCAAAACGACCCTTCGCCAAGCTCAAGGCCATCCGCAACTAATTCTTGACACCCCATAATAAATATAACCGCGATTTAGTCGCCTTCTATCAAGCGCACGTTATCGTAATTAAAGCGCGTCAATATCACAATGACGCAAACGACGAGTGACTGTTTAAATTGTTAAGCTCGTCAATACTGCACTTAATAAAATTCGAGATAATGAAAATAGTAATGTTGCGGCGGGCGAGCATGCCTATATCCCCCCTAAAAGAAAGCAATTTTATTTTCGTTTATTTGCGTTTACTAACGCTTATTAGCGGTTATTTGCCGCGCGCCGCTCGCTTAGACCCCGAGCGACGCGTTTCTGAGCGGCAGCGAGCGGATGCGCTTGCCCGTGACGGCGAACACGGCGTTGGCGATCGCAGGCGCAATCGGCGGCGTGCCCGGCTCGCCGAGCCCGCCCCATTTGTCTCCCCCGGACAGGACGAAGTGGGTTTCGATGACTGGCGCATCGGCCATCCGGGCGATCGGGTAGGCGTCAAAATTGCCCTGTTCGACGCGGCCCTGCTTGATGGTGATCTCGCCGAACAGCGCGGCGGTCAAGCCATACATCACCGCGCTTTCGATCTGCATCGCGGCGGTCAGTGGATTGACGAGATGGCCGCAGTCGACGCAAGCGACCACGCGCTGGACCTTGACCTCGCCGCTCTTGCTGACGGCGACCTCGGCGATCTCGCCGACGATGGTGCCGAACGCCTCGTGGATCGCCACGCCTCGCCCGACTCCCTTGGGCAACGGCTTGCCCCAGTCGCCCTTGTCGGCGAGCGTGTCGAGCACCGCGAGAAAATCAGGCTTGCCCTCAAGCAGCGCGCGCCGGTATTCGACCGGGTCGCGCTGGGCAGCATGGGCGCATTCGTCGATGAAGCTCTCGACCGCGAAGGCGTTCTGTGACGAGCCGACCGAGCGCCAGAACATGACCGGCACATGGGTGTTCTTGAGATTGACGCCGACCTTGAGCGCGTCGCTATGGTAGGGACAGTTGGAAAGCCCCTCGACCGCCTGGCGCTCGACGCCGTTTTCGACCTTGCCCCAGCCGAGCGAGCGGGTGATCGAGCCGACCGCGGTGGTGAAGTCGAAGCCTGTGGGCGCGCCATCGTCGCGCAGAGCGGCGCGCATGCGCAGCGCCGCCTGCGGTCGGTAGCGGTCGGAGCGGATGTCCTCCTCGCGCGTCCAGATAAGCTTGATCGGCCGCTTGAGGGCCTTGGACACTTCAACCGCCTGGGTCAATTCGTCGTTGACCGCACGACGGCCAAACCCGCCGCCGAGGAAGCAATTGTGCACGAACACCGCGTTGGGCTTGACCCCGCCCGCTTTCGCAGCGAATGCGAGCGCCGATTCCGGCGCTTGCGTGCCCATCCAGACCTCAACGCGCTCTCCCTGCCAGTGCGCGGTGGCGTTGAGCGGCTCCATCGGAGCGTGCGCCAGATACGGAACCTCGTAGAGCGCTTCAACCACTTTGGTCGGCTGCGCGAACGCCGCGTTGCTATCGCCATGGCCGCCGCCGTCAGCGAGCGGCCCGTCGAGCGCGGCGCGGTATTCGGCGGCAAACTGCGCGCTGTCGGTGGAACCAGCCGGGCCGAAGTCCCATTCGACCGGCATGGTCTTGAGAGCCTCCTTGGCGCGCCAGAAATTATCGGCGACGACCGCCACGCCATTGGTCACCGGCATAGCGGCGAGGATTCCGCGGCGCCCGGAGATGGCGGAGAAATCATGGGATTTGAGCTTGCCGCCGAACACCGGGCAGTTGGCGACAGCGGCATAGGCCATGCCCGGCAGACGGGTGTCGATCCCGAAATGCGCAGAGCCAGTGACCTTGAGCGGTGTGTCGATGCGCTTCAGTCCCCGGCCAATCAGTTTGAACTGGTCGGGCGTCTTGATCGCAGGCTCCGCGGCGAGCGCGACTTTGGCGGCGTCCGCCGCGAGTTCGCCGAAGGTCGCCGAGCGCCCGGAGGCGTCATGCCATACGAGGCTATTGCTCGCGACGCACGCGGTTGGCGCTACGCCCCATCTCGCCGCCGCCGCCGAGATGAGCCGCGCCCGGGCGGAAGCGCCCGCCTGCTGAAGGAACACGCGGGAGCTGCGCACCGACCTCGAGCCCCCGGTGCCCATCGACTGATAGACATTGTTGTCGACGAGGTTCCGGTTGGCGGAAGCGTATTCGACCTTCACCTTGGCGAAGTCGCATTCCAGCTCCTCCGCGACGATCATCGCCATCGAGGTCAGCACGCCCTGGCCCATGTCGGACTTGGCGACCCGGAGGGTGATGGAATTGTCGGGGTCGATGACGACGAAGGCGTTGACCTCGTCAGGCGCTTTGCCGGTCTCAGGGCTCCACGGTTCGCCTTTAATGGTCGTGGCGTCTGCGAACTCGGAGGCGAATGCTGCAATGGCGAGGCCGCCCGCGGTGGAGAGGCTGGCTTGGATGAAGCCGCGTCGGGAAAGGGCGATGGTCATCGCATCAGCCTCAGATCTTGGCGAGTTCGGCGGCGCGATGCACGGCGGCGCGCATACGCGGATAGGTCCCGCAGCGACAAATATTGGACATCTCAGCGTCAATATCCGCGTCGCTAGGGTGGGGATTGTGCGAGAGGAGAGCGACCGCGGCCATGATCTGCCCCGATTGGCAATAGCCGCATTGCGGCGCGTCGGCCTCGATCCAGGCCTTCTGCACCGCGTGCAGCTCCTTCTCGCCGAGGCCTTCGATTGTCAGGATCCTCTTGTCGGCGGCTTCGCTGACCGGCGTGATGCACGATCGCTTGGCCTCGCCGTCAATGATGACCGTGCAAGCGCCGCACAGTCCGGCGCCGCAGCCGAATTTAGTCCCGACCATCCCCAGTTCGTCGCGAAGCGCCCACAACAGCGGCATTTCCGGCTCGACGTCGACGGGGATTTTCCGCCCATTGACAAGAAGATTGATCATCGTCCCGCGGCCTCCACTGGCGCTAAGGTTAACACGGGACAAGGCCCGATTGAGGACGGCCGGGGCGGACGGAGATCAAATTGGTGAGAGGCGAAATATTCCTAAGAGAATGTCGCGCATGATCGGCGAGGATCGGGAACGCGGCGTGGTCTCTGCTGCGGAGCGATCCTATTCGCCTGACTTGACGTCTCACGCTTCCGTCGCTCTGCTGCCCGTCAATCGGCAATGAACTCGTCCAGGCGCCTCTCCCATCTGCGCGTCCGCCCGCTTGCCGGAAACAGGGCCCGCGGCTGGCTGACGGCCGGCCCGTTCCGCGTCCCTTGCGCGTTGGGTCCAGCGGGCATCGTCCGCATCAAGCGCGAGGGCGACAAGGGCACGCCAGCCGGGCGATTCCAGCTGTTATGGGGTTACTACCGGCCCGACCGCATACGGCTGAGGATCGCAGGGGCGCCGCTCAGGCCTCTGCGTCGCGATCAGGGATGGTGCGAGGAGCCGTCGAGTCCGCGCTACAATCGGCCCGTCCGCCTGCCGGCCCGTGACTGCACGGACCGTATGTGGCGCGAGGATCATCTTTACGATCTGATCTTCGTGCTCGACCAGAACTTCTCCCGGCGCGCCATGGGTCGCGGCAGCGCGATTTTCTTCCACCTCGCGCGCCCAGGACTCAAGCCCACAGCCGGCTGCGTCGCGATTTCCGCCGCCAACATGCTGAAGCTCGCCCCGCTTCTTAAGCGCGGGGCAGTTATGGTGATCGGGTAAAACGCTCCGCTGCAGGCCTCCGGCAAGAACAGAATCGACGCCGGGGGACTCGATTTCCTATGATCGCAATAGCCACGTCCCGAGGACCACGCTTTGAGGCCATTTCAGTTCGCCGCCTTCGCTTTTCTTTGCCTCGCTCCGGCTGCGGCCGTTGCCGACCCGATCATCTCCCCGTTGGCTACCGCGCGTCCGGTGGTCGCCAGGCATGGCATGGTCGTGACCCAGGAAGCGACGGCGTCGCGCGTCGGGCTTGACATACTGAAACGCGGGGGCAACGCCGTGGATGCAGCGGTCGCAGTCGGCTTCGCGCTCGCCGTCACCTTGCCACGCGCCGGCAACCTCGGTGGCGGCGGCTTCATGCTGATTTATCGCGCCGATCTGAACCAAACGATCGCTATCGACTACCGCGAAATCGCGCCCGCAGCGACGACCAAGGACGTGTTCCTTGACGCCAACGGCGAGGCCGATCCGTTCAAGTCGCGCTATTCCGGCTTGGCGATCGGCGTTCCTGGGACTGTCGCCGGTCTTGAGCTCGCCTGGCGCAAATACGGCTCGGGCAAATTCTCTTTCGCTGACCTGATTGCGCCGGCGATCGCGCTCGCGCGGCAAGGCCTCACCGTCGACGACGACGTCGCCGATTCGCTGCCGCTCGCCGCAGCGGCGCTAGCGCGGCGTCCTTCGTCAGCGCGCATCTATCTGCGCCCCGACGGGAGCGTCCCGCAGACCGGTGATCACATCGCGCTCGACGATCTCGCCGCAACGCTCGAAACGATCGCCGCCAAGGGCGCTGCCGGCTTTTACGCCGGGCCGGTGGCGCAAAAGATCGTCGAGGCGGTCAATGCGGCGGGCGGACGAATGACGATCGAGGACCTCGCCAACTATCGCGCCGTCGACCGCCAGCCGGTCTTCGGGACTTATCGCGGTTATACCGTCGCCTCGATGCCGCCGCCCTCGTCCGGAGGGGCGCACATCATCGAGATCCTTAATATTCTCGAAGGCTTTCCACTGGCCGCGCAAGGCCTCAATTCCGCCGCCTCGCTCCACGAGCTGGCGGAAGCCGAAAAGCTTGCCTACGCCGACCGCGCGGCGTGGCTCGGCGACCCCGATTTCGTCAAAATCCCGCTCGCTGGCCTTATCTCCAAAGCGTACGCCGAGCATTTGCGTGCGCTCATCGCGCCGGACAGCGCCCGCCCCGCCGCCGACATCCGCCCCGGCGAGCCTCAGCGCTACGAGAGCGATCAGACGACGCATTTTTCGATTGTCGACAGCGACGGGAATGCGGTCGCCAATACCTATACGCTTAATCTTCCCTATGGGTCCGGCTTGGTCGCGGAAGGGACCGGCGTGCTCCTTAACAATGAGCTCGACGACTTCGCCGCAAAGCCGGGCGCCGCCAATGTCTACGGGCTCCTGGGCGGCGACGCTAACGCGCCGGGACCGATGAAGCGGCCGCTGTCATCGATGAGTCCGACCCTTGTGCTCAAGGACGGCAAGCTCCTGATGGCGACAGGCAGTCCCGGCGGCTCGACCATCATTTCGACGGTGCTGCAGATCATCCTCAACGTAATCGACCACGGCCTCAACGTGGCCGAAGCCGAGAATGCGCCGCGCGCTCACGACCAGCTCTGGCCGGACGAATTGCGCATCGAGCGTGGGATGTCGCTCGACACCATCCGGCTGCTCGAGACGATGGGACATAAAGTCGTCCTCCGCAACGCCATGGGCTCGGCCAACACGATCGTCCGCACGTCGGATGGCGAGCTTGAGGGCGCCTCAGATTTGCGCGAAAGGGGGACGCTGGCGGTCGGTTATTAAGCGGCGAGCGCCGGGGAGAGGGGAAGAACCCATGACAGTGAATATCGGCGTCATCGGTGTTGGGAAGATCGGCCAGGAACATATCCGCCGGCTGACCGAGACGCTTCCGGGGGCAAAGGTGGTCGCGGTCAGCGACGCCGACGCCGCCCGCGCGAACGAGGTTGCGGCGAGGGTTCCCGGCGCGAAGGCTTATGCGAAGGGCGAGGAGCTCGTTGCGGCGAAGGAGGTTGAGGCCGTTATCGTCGCATCATGGGGGCAGACGCACGCAGCTTACGTGACCGCAGCGATCCGGGCGGGCAAGCAGGTCTTCTGTGAGAAGCCGCTGGCGACCACCGAAGCGGATTGTTCGGCGATCCTTGACGCGGAAGCCGCATTCGGACGGCGGCTCGTTCAAATCGGGTTCATGCGCCGCTTCGATACGCAATATCGCGCGATGAAGAAGACAATTGAGAAAGGCGTGATCGGATTTCCGCTGATGTTCCACAGCGTTCACCGCAACGCTTCGTCTCCCGGCCATTTCAAGGCGACCATGGCCATAACCGATACGGCGGTGCATGACATCGACATCGCGCGCTTCCTGCTCGATGACGAGCCGGTCGCGATTACGGTCAAGGCGCCGCGCGGAAACCGCCGTGCAGGCGGTATCGCCGACCCGCTGCTTGCGTTCATGGATATGCGTTCGGGCGCGCTGGTGACGATCGAGACCTCGGTGCACATCGCCTATGGCTACGACATTCGCGGCGAGGTGATCGGCGAAACCGGAACTGTCAGCCTCGCCGAGCAAAGCGACGTCGTGATCAAGACGAACGGCGCCTTCTTGGGCAGGGTGGTCGGCGACTGGCCGGAGCGCTTCGATGCCGCCTTCGACGCCGAGTTCCGCGCCTGGCTTTCGGCGGCGGCGAAGGCGGCGCTGCGGGTCCGAGCGCGTGGGACGGCTACGTCGCCACCGCCGCCACCCTCGCCGGTGTGAGAGCGCTCGAAAGCGGCGCGCGCGAATCGATCGACTTGCGCGAAAAGCCGGCTTTATACGCGTGATGCGGGAGCCTTTTGAGCGATCGAGGCCCTCGAGTCGCAAGTCGATGACGCGGCGTCACTCAACCAACGCCCTCGATTTAACCCGGCGTTATCGCGGCTTTGGCAGACTTAGGCGATGTCCTTCGCGTTGCCGTCTGTCCGCTCAGTGAGCGATGACGCGTCCGAGCCTCGGCTCACCGGGCTCGGCCTGGCCGCAATCGCGATCTTTCTGTTCACCCTTGCCGCCTTCTCGCCTCAAGTGCTCGGCGACGGCGACACCTGGTCGCATGTCGCGACCGGCGAATGGATCATCGCTCATGGGACCGCGCCCCACGCTGACCCGTTCAGCCATTCGATGGCGAGCGCGCCCTGGACCGCGCATGAATGGCTGTCAGAAGTTCTGCTGGCGCTCGCCTTGCGTGTTGCCGGATGGAGCGGCGTGGTGCTGTTGACTGGCGCCGCCGTAGCGACTGCGGCGCTGATCGTGGGGTTGACCGCCGCGCGCGAGCTTCGCGGCGCGCCGCTCATCACCATCGTCGCCATCGGCCTCGCGCTCGTGACGGCGAACCTGCTCGCGCGGCCGCATGTGCTGGCGCTCCCGCTCGCGGCCGCCTGGGGCGCCGGGCTCCTCGCAGCACGCGATCGCGGCCGCGCGCCGCCGATTGGGCTCGCGGCGCTGATGACCGCGTGGGCGAATATGCACGGCGGCTTCATCTTCGGCCTCCTGTTGATCGGGCCGTTCGCGCTCGAGGCGGTGACGGAGGCGCCAGTCGGAGCGCGTCTCTTAGCCGCGCGCGCCTGGGCGACGTTCGCTCTCGCCGCGTTCACCGCCGCGCTCATCAATCCCTACGGGATCGACGCGCTCCTCCTTCCGTTCCGCCTGATGTCGGTCGAGAACCTGTCGCGCATCAGCGAATGGCGCCCGCAGGACTTCAGCCATATCGGAACGATGGAGCTGGCGGTGCTGACGCTGCTGGGTCTCACGCTGACCCGGCCGTTCGCCATGCCGCCGATTCGCGCCGCGCTGCTCATCGCCTTGGTCGCCATGGCGCTGCAGCATTCGCGCCATCAGATGTTGCTCGGGATCCTCGCGCCGATGTTGCTGGCGCGGCCGGTCGCCGCGGCGATGGGCATGGGAAGCGCCGGCGAAGAGGGACGTCGGATCGCGCGCATCGCGCTCACTGCGACCGTCGCGGCGGTGCTGGCGATAGGCGTCGTCAGGCTTATGATTCCGATTGAGCGGACCAATGGAGCCTCCGCGCCGATCTCGGCCTTGAGCGCGGTCCCGCCGGAGCTGAGGGCAAAACCCGTACTGAACGACTATGGGTTCGGCGGCTATCTCATCTTTGAGCACGTGCGGCCATTCATCGACGGCCGTGCGGAGTTCTACGGCGACGCGATGATGGGCCTCTATAGCAGGCTGCAGGCCGGCGACGCCGCGGCTGTCGAAACGACGCTCAAGCGCTACGACATCGCCTGGACGATCTTTGCTCCCGACAGCCGGATGGTCGCAATCCTCGACCATGAGCCCGGCTGGCGGCGCCTCTATGCCGACGGCACCGCGGTCATCCATGTGCGGGACACGGCGCCCGGGGCGGAGGGTTTGAGACGGGAATGAGGGGGCGAAGCCCAAGTCTGCGGTTTTGGTCGCGACGCTTTGTTTTCAACGCATTAGGCGCCTTTTTCTGTCCACGCCGCAAAAATGCCGGCGCGCCTGAGCGGGGACAATTCGACGGGAAGATGAGGCTGTTTATAACACGTGGCACAAGCGTGAAATAGTCAGAAAATCATACCTCGCCCTGTTGGTCTCTCACGGCAAAGCTGAAGGGCTTCCGCGACGCAGAGGGCCAAAGGCGCACTCTATTCGGGCAGCCCGGCTTGGCGCAGAGCGCCCGCCATCTTCTCGCGATAGGCGGCGTCGAAGCAAACGAGCTTGTAGAACGCGTCGGCTTCGCGAATCGTCATCTTGGGGTACATCTTCAACAGCGCCGCGACATGCTGCTTGGCCTCGTCGACGCGGCCGAGAAACGGCAGGGTGTAGGCGAGATCGAGGTGCGAGAGCCAAAACGATTCGATGTAAGCGCGCTGAAAGTCCTCATAGGCCTCTTGATACTCGCCGCGAAACCAGGCCCGCTTCGCGGCCGGCCACCACCAGACCGGAACAGCGGTCGGGCCGGCCAACTTCATGGCTTTTTCGGCGAGCGCTTTCCCCTCGTCCCAGTGACCGGTGAACGCGACATATAGCGAGAGTCCGCCCAAGATTCCCGCGTTGTAAGGATTGAGCGCCGCAGCCTTTTCGGCTTCAATCCGCACGCGGTCCGCGTTGCATGTGGCGTAATAGCCCAAGACGACGTAATACTGCGCGGGGGGGCTCAGGGGCGCGAGACCTTGAGCGTGCAGCGCCGCCTGTAGCTCGCGGTCGGCGAGATGGACGCGCTTCTCGGCACTCGCCTCCTCAGGAGGCAAGCCCCAGCCCCAAACCCTCTGCGCGTTGATGGTCTCGGCCAGCGATTCCCAGACATTCGGGTTCGATGGCTCCCTTTGGACCGCTGCCTCCAGACATTCGCGGGCGCTCGCAGCCGTGTCCGGCTTCGGGTTGAAGCCGAGAAGAACGCATCCCCAAGTCGTCTTCGTGATGTCGCCGGCGGAAGAAAGGCGCGTGCGCTCGGCGTCCAGAATCGCTTCGTCGATCAAGGATTCCGCGCGCCCTGCGACCTCAGCCTCGGCGGCCGCCGTGTTGGGTTTTTCCAGGAGGGGCGAAATCATCTGGGACCAAAGACGCACGCCGGAATGAACGTCGGCGAGTTGTAAGGTCACACGCAGCGCGTCGCCGCCGGCCTCCAGGTTTCCGGTGGCGACGTAGTCGGCGTTCAACTTCCGCCCGGCATCGATCGGGTCGGCGGCGCCCGCGCCCGCCGAGCCTCCCACGATGCGCCAGATCGACGCATTGCTGGCGTCGTCCCTCATCTTCTGTCCGATGCGCTGGGTCACAGCCTCGTATTGAGCGTCGCCGGTCACGTTGGCGAACGGCAGGATCGCGACGGTCGGCACGTCAGAACGGATCGCCAGCGGCGGCGACGCAACTGTCGCCGCAGTTTTGCCCCCTGTCAAATACCATGCGGCAGCCGCGGCCCCCGCCACGACGAGCAGCGCTCCAATCGCGGCCACAGCCGGAACGAGCCGGCTTCGCGGCGCCGGCTTCGGCTTGAGCGCGACGGCGGGCTGGCCGACCGCGACCGAATAAACGCGCAGCGGCTCGGCGATGTTTTTCAAGGCCGTCGGGCCGAGATCGCTGACATTCATGTCGAGCCGCGACTTGACCTGCCGATAGGCGTCCTCCGAGAGGCAGATAGCGCCCGGTTTGGCGAGGCCTTCTAGGCGCGCCGCGATATTGACGCCGTCCCCCATCAGGTCGCCGTCATCTTCCTCGACGACGTCGCCGAGATGAACGCCGATGCGGAATTCGATGCGCTGGTCCTCCGGCACGCCCGAGTTGCGCTCCGCCATCGCGTCTTGCACTTCGATCGCGCAGCGGACCGCGTCGACGACGCTGCGAAACTCGACGATCGCGCCGTCGCCGGTGCGCTTGACCATCCGGCCTTTGTGAACGGCGATGGTGGGATCGATCAAATCGCTGCGCAGCGCCCGGAGCCGCGCCAAGGTGCGGTCCTCGTTCGCGCTGGCGAGACGCGAAAAGCCGACGACGTCGGCGGCAAGGATCGCGGCGAGCTTGCGGGTCTCGGTCACGGGCCCACCTCAGCGGGCGAGCGACAACCGCTTGGCCGCGCCGCCGCAGAATAGAGCAGCCCCCGCGTGCGAAATCAATGACGCGATTGGTTCGCGGGCCCGTTCAGGGCAGGGCGCCGCGGGCCACCAGCTCCTTCTCCAAATCGACGCCGGGAGTGAAATGGATCGCTGGCATGCCGAGCGCTTCGGCAGCGCGCACGTTGGCGGCCGAGTTGTCGATGAACAGCAGTTCGCTCGGCTGTCGCCCGACGCGTTCGAACAGGATTTCGTAAATGCGCTGTTCCGGCTTGACGACGCCGACATGGCCGGAAATGACGCGCTCGTCGAATTCGCTGAGAAAATCGTGGTGGCGCTCGGCCAGCGCGAACGTTTCGCGGGCGAAGTTGCTCAGCGCATAGACGGGTTTGCCGGACGCACGCAATCGGCGGAGCAGCGCGACGTTTTCCTCGATCGGGCCGCCGAGCGTCTCAATCCAGCGTGGGCGGAACATCCTGAGTTCCTCCGCGAATTCGGGAAAACTCTTGGCCCGCGCGTCGAGCGCGCCCGCGAAATCCTCCGCGATGTCGGTGTGCGAGACAAAGTCCATGCCGAGCGCGGTCGCCAGGAAGCGCTCCATGCGTTCCTCGTCGTCGAACACGTTGCGATAGAGATTGCGCGGATTCCAGCGCAACAGAACGTTGCCGATGTCAAAAACGACGATCACGGAAAATGTCCCTCTCGAGTGCACGTTCGCTCGATACTAAGCCGGGCGGTGATGACTTCACCCGTCGCGCCTGCGTGCTCCTGTCGGGGCGCCCGCGTTTGGCTGTGGGGGCGTCTCAGAACCATGGACAGCGCGCGAAAAAGGCATAGGATGTTTATCGGGGCATCGCCAGTGTGGATTTGAGTAAGCAATTTCAACTTCTTGGCAGCCCGGCAGGGTGATTGGCGCGAACACGTCGTCCATACGGACGGCGTTTCGAAGCCCTTCGCATCATTGATTGTTTTAGTAGCCGTCGTTCCACTGATTGTATTTTCAGGAGGTATTTCAGATGCACGTTGTCCGTATTCTTTCGTTGGCTCTCGTCTTGGCGGCTGGCCAAGCGTCGGCGCAGACCACGTCAGTAACATTTACCGACCAGGGCGCCGGCTGGACGCCTGAATTGCGCGCAGAGTTTTACCGTCAGGACCAGGGATCGAAGATGATCCCGTTGGCGTGGCTGCGCGCACTGAAGCAAGCGGACGGCCAACCGTTCTTATCCGACAGCCTTGCGCGCTACGGGTACTTGCCGAATCCGGCGAACACGAGTGGGCTGCCGATCGGGTTCACGGCTTCGGGGCCGGCGGGAACCCGGGTGGTGGGCATGTCCTGCTCGGCCTGCCACACAAGGCAGATTATCGCTGAGGGAAAGCCCTATCGCATCGACGGCGGCCCGGCCTTCGCGGAGTTTCAAAGTTTGCTGAGCGACCTTGATCTCGCCGTAGGGAACGTCGTTGCAAGCGATGTGGCGTTCGCGCCTTTTGCATCCGCGGTGCTCGTTTCGCCTTCGCCCGACGCCGGGGATGTGGCTCAGCTCAAGCAGGCGGTCGAGGCCTGGTATCTGCGCTACCACACGCTGATCTCCAGCGCCCTGCCGCCCCATCCTTGGGGGGCGGCCCGGCTGGACGCGGTCAGCATGATCTTCGACCGTCTGACGGGCCTCGACCTCGGCCCGCCGCCGAGCCTGATAATCAAGGAGAATATCAAGGTCGCCGATGCTCCGGTTCGCTATCCGTTTTTGTGGAACGCGCCGCGACAGGATGAGATCCAATGGTCCGGGTTTGCCGATAATGGAAATGATCTCTTAGCTCTCAGCCGCAACCTCGGCGAGGTCTTCGGGGTGTTCGGGATCTTCCAGCCGACAAAAGGTTTGGTCGTCAATTTTCTCAGCAACAATTCCGCGAACTTTGACGGGCTCGACCGGAACGAGCAGCTAATTCATCAAATCGGGCCACCGAAATGGCCGTGGCTGATCGACACCAATCTCGCCGCGCAAGGCGAGGCGATCTACCAAAGGCCCAAGGAGCAGGGAGGATGCCATGAGTGCCACGGCATAACAACGGGCAAATTCCGCTTCACAGTCGAACCGACTTGGGCCACGCCGATCCAGAACGTCGGCACGGACACGCGCCAATTCGACATTGTCAGCCGCTCGGCCAAAACTGGCGTGCTGCAAGGGGCTTTTGTGCCCGTCCTCCTTCCCACACCGCTCGGCGAGAGCGACAAGGCGCTAAGCGTGCTCGCGATGTCCGTGCTCGGTTCGATCGCGGAACACGCGGCGAATTTCGGGTTAGGGGGGAACGAGTTCCTGGGCGTCCCCGTGCCGGGCGCGCCGCCGCTGGCCTTTCCGCCGCTCCAGGTGAACGGCCGTCTGCCGCCGCAATTGCGAGAGCAGCTGCAGGGGGCCTTTAAGATTCCGGGCGCAGCGCTCGCCGGGGCGGCGGCTGGGGGCGCAGCCCCTGCCGCCGAATGCGCCGTGACGCCGAAAAAGGGCTGCTATGAGTTCCGCGTATTGGAGGGAGTCTGGGCGGTCGCCCCCTATTTGCATAACGGTTCGGTTCCGACGCTATCTGAATTGCTGAAGCCAGCGGCCGAGCGCGTCAAGACATTCAAGATCGGTCCAGCCTACGACACCGTGAACATCGGGCTCGCGGTCGACCAGGCGCAATCCAGCTACGAACTCGAAACAACGGATTGCGCGGACCTCAACTCCGGCAACAGCCGATGCGGTCATGAATTTGGCACGAACCTTAGCGCCGCAGAAAAAAAGGCGCTGCTGGAATACCTCAAGGCTTTATGACGGCTGCGCCGCGGCGCTTTGGGCCGGTGGGCTTAACACCGGAAGCGATTGAGATCGACGAAGCCGTGAAGCGATAGGGCCAGCGCGGCGCTTGCCGCGCAACCCTTCGTGAAGCTGTCCGGCCGCCTCAGATCGTGTTCGACTTCATCTGGTCGGCGATATAGTCGGCCTGGCGGATCGCGAGCGTCACGATCGTCAGCGTCGGGTTCTCGGCGCCGCCGGTCGTAAACTGGCTGCCGTCCGAGATGAACAGGTTCTTGATGTCATGCGTCTGGCCGTGACTGTTCACCACGCCGTCGCGCGCGTTGGCGCTCATCCGGTTGGTGCCGAGATTGTGCGTCGATGGATAGGGCGGCGTGGGGAAGGTGCGCGTCGCGCCGACCGCTTCGTACATCGCCTTGCCCTGCCCGAAGGCATGATTGCGCATCGCGACGTCGTTCGGGTGGTCGTCGAAATGCACGTCCACGACGGGTAAGCCCCATTTGTCCTTCTGGTCGCTGAGCGTGATCCGGTTCGTTTCCTGCGGCATGTCCTCGCCGACGATCCACATGCCCGCCATATTCGAATAGCCGTCCATCGCTGTGGTGAATTCGCGGCCCCAAGCGCCGGGGTTGAGGAAGGCTGCCATGAACGGAAGGCCGAGGGAAAGCGTCTCCAATTCGTAGCCGCCGACGAAGCCGCGGGTCGGATCGTTGCGCGCTTCGTCGCGCATGATGCCAGCCATCGTCGTGCCCCGATACATGTGCACGGGCTGCTCAAAGATGGCGTAAACCGATCCGGTCGTGTGACGCATGTAATTGCGGCCGACCTGGCCCGAGGAATTGGCCAGCCCGTCCGGAAATTCCGATGAGGCCGAGTTGAGCAGAAGCCGTGGGCTTTCGAGTGAATTGCCGGCAACCGCCACGATGCGCGCCTTTTGGCGCTGCAGTTTGCCGTCCGCGTCGAAGTAGGTGACGCCGGTCACCTTGCCTGATGCGTCGTGTTCGATCTGCGCGACATGAGAATCCGGGCGAACCTCCATGTTGCCGGTCGCCTCGCCCTTGGGGATCTCAGTGTAGAGCGTCGACCACTTTGCCCCCCACTTGCAGCCCTGGAAACAGAAGCCCGTCTGGTGGCAGGCGACGCGGCCGTCTCCGGGCGTAGAGTTGATCGCCATCCGCCCGGTGTGGACCTCTTTGTAGCCAAGCTTTTTGGCGCCCGCCTCGAAGACCTTGAAATTGTTGCTGCCCGGCAAGCCGGGCCGGTCGCCCGTACGCGTGACGCGCATCTTGTCCTCGGCCTTGGCGTAATAGGGCTCGAGATCGGCGAGGGTGATCGGCCAGTCGAGAAGGTTGGCGCCCGGGACGTGCCCGTAGGTCGACGCCTCTTTGAATTCGTGCTCCTGGAAGCGAAGGGACGCGCCCGCCCAGTGGGTCGTCGTTCCACCGACCGACTTGACGATCCAGGCCGGCAAGTTGGGGAAGTTCTTGTGAACCCGCCAGCTGCCGGAGGTCGTCCGCATGTCCGTCCATGCGAGCTGGGTGAAGCTCGGCCATTCGTCGTTGATGAAATCGGAGAAATCCAAGCGCTTGCCCGCTTCGAGCACGACGACTTTGACGCCCTTTTGCGCCAGCTCGTTGCCGAGCGTGCCGCCGCCCGCGCCCGACCCGACGATGACGACGACGCTGTCGTCGTTCTGATCGAATTTCGCTGCCATGTCCGTTTCCTCGCGTGAATGGGGTTTGTCGGCGCCGTCAGAGCCAGGTGATGTCGTCGAAGCCGCGGTCGATGTATCCGCCCTTGGAGAAGGACTCGCCCTCGTATCCGAAGATCGGCCAGATCTCTTTCTGGTTGTAGAGCGACACAATGAGGCCCGAGCGGATCGTCTCGAACATCGGATCGGCGCTCATGTTCTTGAGGATCGCGACTCTATCGGCTTCCCAAGGGCGACCGACATAGCCTCCGTCTCCTGCAGCCCCGTCGAGCGCGGCGACGAAGCCCTCGATCTCGGCTTTCATCTCGGGATTGCCCGCAGCTTTTTCGTCGTAGCCTTTCATCGCGATCGCGTAGAAGCGGTCGGCGACCTTGTCGTGCGGGTAGATGTCGCGCGCGACAAGGATCAGCGTCTTCATTGTCTCGGGCTTGAGGCCCTTGACGTCGAGGGCCCAGGCTTCGGAGGCGTTGAGCAAGGCGCCCGTCGACGTGATCGCAATGGCGGCTGCGAAACCGCTCGCCGACCTTTGCAAAAATCCGCGTCTGGACAGGCCGGCCGTTTCGGGCTTGGTCTCGGTGGCTGTCATGGGCGTCTCCTCCTGGTTTTATGAGATGTTGGTTGGGCTAAGCCGACTACCTGAAGCGGCCGAATTTCTGCACCACCTCGATCTTGTAGCCGTCCGGATCTTCGACAAAGAAAAAGCGCGCGATCTGTTTTCCGTCGTTGTTGAACTCGACGATCTTGCGCGGCTTGAGGCCTTCGGCCTCGAAACGGCGGTGCTCCGCGTCGAGATCTCCGACCACGAAGGCGACGTGGCCGTAGCCGTCGCCAAGATTGTAAGGCTCCGTGCGATCCTTGTTGATCGTCAGCTCGACTTCGTGAGGACTCTCGGAATTCGAGAGATAGACGAGGGTGAAGTCGGGAAAGTCGAGCCGGCCGGCGATATCGAGTCCGAAAGCTTTTTTGTAGAAGGCGAGCGACCGCGCCTCATCCAGCGCGCGGATCATTGTGTGGATCGCTTTCGCCATGTCTGCTCGTTGTCCCCAGCCGCCGCGTGCGGCCCGGAAAGTTGCGAAAGGTTAGCCGCGAGCAAACCGCCCGGGTGTTATCGGCTTACTACGCCGCCGCTGGGCTTCATGCGGCCTCGGCGCGCGCTCTTCCACCGGGTTCCGCCGAAGTTCGAGCAGTGAGGCAGACGCAACGCAGGTGCGAGGTGAAATTGGGGACTTCTCCCCGAAGGAGCAGGATCTCCTGGTGAAGCGTCGAGATGAAGCGCGGCACGGACATCCCCTGGTCCGCCGCTATCTCCTCAAGAATCCCCCAAAACACTTTCTCAAGACGCAGGCTCGTGCTTTGGCCGTTAAGCCTGATCGACCGCGTTTCGAAAGCGTAGCTGTCCGGGGACTGGCTAGCAAAAAGATGACACATGTTTCCTCCTTAGACGCCCCCCATTGTTAGGCCGCCTCCGACGCCGCGCTTCGGCTTGCGATCCAGGGGTCCGATTTTTTGATTTAGAACGTTTCTAAATCCCGACCTTAAGACGCCTGCGGCTCGCAGTCGAGGGCGACGGGTCGCTTGGAGGCCACTATGATTTGCACGAATCGCCGCGTAAAATCTTGATACGGAAGTATCTGATCCGCGTCATCTCGGCGCGCGACATGAGCGCGCGCGAAAGGTTGGCTTATGAAAAAGGCCCATAAGGTTTCTGCCGCCTTCGCCAGCGAGGCCGAAGAGCGAGCATATTTGGGAACGTGAGAATTCGACTGCCGATCTCGACTGGGGCAGCGTTCGGCTGCCCAACCTTCAATCGAGCACGACCGCGATATCGCTCAGGCTGCCTCTGAGCCTTTTTGGAGGCGATCAAGATTGCCGCCCATAAACGCGACGTTCCTTACCAGTCGCTGATCAAGATCTGGCTCAGCGGGAAGGTGGGGTAGGGCCGCGGAACTCCCACCCTTCAGCGGCTGAACTTCTTATATTTCAGCCGGTGCGGGATGACGCTGTCGATGCCGAGGCGGCGTTTCTTGTCTTCCTCGTAATCGGCGAAATTGCCTTCGAACCATTCGACATGGCTCTCGCCTTCGAAGGCGAGCATGTGGGTGGCTATGCGGTCGAGGAAGAAGCGGTCGTGGCTGATGATGACGGCGCAGCCGGCGAAATCGAGCAACGCCTCTTCGAGCGCGCGCAACGTGTCGACATCGAGGTCGTTGGTCGGCTCGTCGAGCAGAAGCAGGTTCGCGCCGCTCTTCAGCATTTTTGCCAGATGCACGCGGTTGCGCTCGCCGCCGGAGAGCTGGCCAACCTTCTTCTGCTGATCCGCGCCTTTGAAGTTGAAGGCGCCGACGTAAGCGCGGCTGTTCATCTCGCGCTTGCCGAGCGTGATAATGTCGTAGCCGCCGGAAATTTCCTCCCAGACATTCTTCTTGCCGTCGAGGGCATCGCGTGACTGATCGACATAGCCAAGCTGAACGCTCTCGCCGATCTTGATCGAGCCCGAGTTCGGATTCTCCTGGCCCGTGATCATTCGGAAGAACGTCGTCTTGCCCGCGCCGTTGGCGCCGATGACGCCGATGATGCCGCCGGGCGGCAGCTTGAACGTGAGCTTGTCGATGAGCAGTTGCTCGCCGTAGCCTTTGCTGAGATCGAGGACGTCGACGACGTTCTGGCCTAGTCGCTCCGCCACGGGAATGACGATCTGCGCGCCGGTCGGCGCCTTCTCGTTGCTCTTCCTGACAAGCTCGTCATAAGCAGCGATGCGCGCCTTCGACTTGGTCTGACGCGCTCGCGGGGACGAGGCGATCCACGCGCTTTCCTCGGCCAGCGCGCGCTGCCGCGACGCGTCCTCACGGCCTTCCTGTTCGAGCCGCTTCTGCTTCTGGACGAGCCAGGCCGAATAGTTGCCTTCGTAAGGAATGCCGCGGCCGCGGTCGAGCTCGAGAATCCAGCTGGTGACATTGTCGAGGAAGTAGCGATCGTGGGTGACGATGAGGATCGCGCCAGGATAGGCGCGCAAATGGCCCTCGAGCCAATTGACGGTCTCGGCGTCGAGATGGTTGGTGGGCTCGTCGAGCAGAAGCAGATCCGGCTTCTCGAGAAGCAGACGGCAAAGCGCAACACGGCGCCGTTCGCCGCCGGAGAGCTTCGCCACGTCCGAGTCGTCGGGCGGGCAGCCGAGCGCGTCCATCGCCTGTTCGACCTGGCTCTCGAGATCCCATAAGCCCTTGGCCTCGATCTCGTCCTGGAGGGTCGTCATTTCATCGGCGGTCTCGTCGGAATAGTTCATGGCGAGCTCGTTGTAGCGGTCGAGGATCGCCTGCTTCTCCTTCACGCCGAGCATCGCGTTGCCCTTCACGTCGAGCGCCGGGTCGAGGTCGGGCTCCTGGGGCAGGTAGCCGACCTTGGCGCCCTCGGCGACGAAGCCTTCGCCGGTGAACTCGGTGTCGAGCCCAGCCATGATGCGCATCAGCGTCGACTTGCCCGACCCGTTGACGCCAAGCACGCCGATTTTCGCGTCCGGGTAGAAGGAGAGATTGACGTTGTCGAGGACCTTCTTGCCGGCCGGATAGGTCTTGGAGAGACCCCGCATGTGATAGATGAACTGGCGCGCGGCCATGGGCATTCCTGAATTGTTCGGAGATTGCGGGCGGCATATCAGGGGCGGGCAGGGGAGGCAAGGCGCGCATGTGCGTCGGCGCCGCCCTCCACCTCGTCCTGAGGGCCGCGCAAGGCGCGGCGTCTCGAAGGACGGTCCAGAAGGCCACCGGACCGCAGCGCCAACTGGAGCATTCTTCGAGGCCCGGCTACGCGGGGCGCCTCAGAATGAGGGGGTGGAATATCCCAATCACCCCAGACTAAGCCGCGCAGCTGCGCTCTCGGCTCACCGGCGTGCCCGTCATCGATCCACACCGTCATGCCCGGCTCGAGTTTGGGCGTCGGGCCGATCGGATCGGCGCGCAGCAGAAAGCTGTTGATGTCGTGGTCCCCGACCGCGCGAGCCGCGCGCCAGACCGCGAATTCTCCGAGCGGTCTGAGCTCGGTGACTTTGGCTTCGAAACGATCTCCGGCGGCGGTTCGCAAGGCGACCTTTGAACCCATCGTCAAGCCTTGGAGACGGTCCTCGCGGATCGTGAAAGTGAACCAGCGGTCGCCGGCCACGGCGAGCGTCAGGACCGGTTGGCCCGGAGAGATCGCTTCGCCGCGTTCGGCGACGAGGAGACGCGCGATCCCGTCAACGGGCGATGTCAGCGTCGTCTTGGCGAGCTGAGCCTCGAGGTCGGCGACCGTCGCCAGCGCGAGGGCGACCTGCTTCTGCGCGATGTCGAGCTCTTCCTTCGTCGGTCCAACCTTGCTCTGGGCCAAGGCCGCCTCGGCGAGAGCGAGACTGGCCTGCGCCTCACCCAATGCGGCCGCGTCCTCGTCGAACTGCTGCTTGCTCGCGTAGTTCTTCGCCGCCAGCACCGAGACCCGCGCGAACTGCTCCTTGGCCAGCGTCACGTTGGAGGCGGCGATGGCGACATTCTGCGCAGCGGTGTCGCGCTCTTCCTGGCGCACGCCCGCTACGACATTGGCGAGGTTGGCGCGTGCCGATTCCGCGTTCGCTTTCGCTTCCTCGAGCGAGGCCGTGATCTCCGGGCTCGATAGCACCGCCAGCACGTCGCCCTTACGCACCGGCTGTAGCGGCGTTACCGACAGGGAGGCGAGCCGAGCCGAAATGTCGGGCGCGATGCGGATTTCCGTCTCGTGCACGACGCCGATGAGCGGAGGCGTCGATTTGCGCTGGGTCTCGAACCGAAACAGGGCCGCCGCGCCACCGAGGATGGCGACGGAGAGCCCGAGGATCGCGAAGGTCCGGGCCTTATTGCGCATGGCGAGCCTCGCTGCGTGAGACGAAGACAGTCGCTGCGGCGGCCAGCAAGCCGTAGACGATCGTCAAAATCCATAGGGTCGTCCAATCGCGCCTCACCTCCATGACGCTCGCGCCCATCTGATTGATGCGAACGAATCCGTCGATGGCTGAGGTGCTGGGAAAGATGCGGCTTGCCGCCCGGATGAAATCAGGAAGAGCTTCGACCGGCCAGGATACGCCAACCTGGAAGAAGAGCGGAAGACTGACCGCGATGAACAGGAGGATTGCGGTCTCGCGGCGGCGAAACCAGGCGCTCACGAACTGGGCGAGGAAACTGACGGAAAGCACGAAAGGAACCGCGAAGAGGATAAGATCCTCCAGCCGCCCGAGCGTCGAGAAGCCATAAACCCGCGGCAGGACGATCAGATAGAGCGCGAGTTCCGGCAGAGCCAGGCAGAGATGCGCGAGCCCTTGGCCGAAGACGGCGCGCGGACCGAATCGAAGCCGCCGGCTCGCAGGGCCGCCGAGCGCGTAAGTCGCTCCGCCGAGCGACGCGACGCCGAGCAGCAGCGTCTGTTGAAGGATGAGGATGAAGGCGGCGGGCACGACGTAGCTGGCGTAGCCGCCTGTCGGATTGAACAGCGGTTGCGAGAGGAAATCGATCGGCGAGCTGCTGCGGGTCATCGCCGCATAGACGAGGCTTCCCTCGCTGCGCGCGCCGCGCTTTGAGATCTCGGCAGAGGCTGCCGCGGCGCTCTCCGAGATGCCCTGCAAGGTGCGGCTGTAGAGAAGGAAATAGGCAGCATCGACATAGGCCGCGATGCGGGCCTGCTGGCCTCGCAACACGTACCGCTCCGTGTCCTTGGGGATCCCGACAATGGCGAACACGTCATGGCGGTCGAGGGCGGCCTGGGCGTCGGCGAGCGTGTCCGCCCGCACGGCCACCTTGAGCGCCTCGTCGGCGTCCAGCGCCTGGACGAGGTCGCGGCTGAGCTCTGTTCGATCCTGATCGACGACGGCAATCGGTATGCCGCGCAGAACCTGCCCGAGATAGGGCTGCGGATAAAGCGCCCCGTACAGGAGCGGCGCGAGCACGATCAGGCCCAAGACCGCTCTGTCGGAGAGAATTCGCTGGACTTCGTTGCCCATCGCTATCGCGACGCCTCGCCCGTATCGGAGGCGGAAGGTCGGCGCCGCCTCACGCCGGGGCGGCGCATTGGCGATGGCGCGCAATCTCACCCACGCGAGCGCGAAATAAAGGCAGGCAAGGCCGGCCAGGATCATGAACGGCCTGACCGAGTTCGGAAGTTGGCACACCTCGCGCCGCCTGTTCGAACAGGATCTGCAGATACCAGCGAAGCGGCAAGATCGAGCCCCAGGCTTGGGGGAATGCTCCCATCGCCACAACCGGGAATCCCACACCAGCGAAGCCGAACGCGGGGTTGCAGAATATCGCGACGAGGCTCAATCCAATCGGGAGGGCTTGAGTCAACAGAACGAGCAAAGCTCCAAAGGAAAGATAGCCGATGAGGAGGAGGCAGGCCGCTGCCGCGACGAGCAACGGGTCGCCTCGAAAGGACACCCCGTAGAGGACGTGGATGATGGCGGCGTCCACCACCATCATGATCAGGAAGATGGCGAATAAAGGCAGGAACTTGCCCATGAGCGCGACAAGCGGCCGGCCGCCGGCGACGCGCATCCAGGCGCGCTTGCTGCGCCGAGAGAATTCCGAGCCGACGGCGTAGCAGCCGGCGATCCCCACCACGACCTGCAGCACAGTGGGCAGAACCGCCCGCAGCAGGAACTGGGCGAAGTTCAGCGCCGGGTTCGAGAGGACATATTGCTCGGCGACGAGGACGCCCGGCTTGTATCCCGCGCCGTTCGCCTCGTGCGGCAGCGTGGCGGTCGCCGCCGAGATGGCGCTCGAGATCGACGAAGCGGCGTTGTTGCCAGGGGTGAAATATTGCCGATTGTACAGCGACACAACCTGCGGCCGCTTCCGGGCGAGGAGGTCGCGCTCGAAGTTCTCAGGAATGTAGACGGCCGCGATCGCATCGCCGGAGCGGACGGCCTCCATGGCGCTCCTCATGTCGCTCGATCGCTCGGCGACGGTGACGCCGGGCGCGGAGGCGATCGACTGCACATAAATGAGCGAGGTCGCGGAGCGGTCGGCGTCGACAATGGCGACCCGAAGATTGCGGATGACCGCATTGCTGAATGTCAGGGTCAGGATGGCGAAGGCGATGCAGGGAACCAGGACGGCCAGAACGAGCGCCACGCCGTCGCGGCGCATCCAGCGCAACTCGCGTGTTGCGACCAGAAGCAGTCCCGGCTTTGGCGGCGCTCTCACTTGTGCTCGGCCGTTGGCCACTCGGCGTAGACGCTCATGCCCGGCCGAAGCGCGGGGAGGGGCGAGACCGGATAGGCGCGCACCTCGAAGGTCCTGAGGTCGAAGTCGCCGGTCGCCCGCGTCGCGCGCCAACCCGCATATTCGCCACGCGTCTCGATAAGCTTGATCTCCGCCTCGATTTCCTGGTCGCCGAGCGCAGGCGCGCGCATTTTGAACCTGTCGCCGACCTTGAGCCCCTTGACCAGATCCTCGCGGAGATTGAACCGCAGCCAGACGTCGTTGAGGTCGTACAGCGAGAGAAGCGGCACGCCGGGAGAGACATATTCCCCGAGCTCCGCTCCGATCTGATAGACCTGCGACGCGATCGGCGCCTTGACCGTGAGCTCGTTGACGTCGGCCTTGATCGTGTCGACGCTCGCTTGCGCCTGAAGCACGTTGGTTCGAGCGATTTCACGCTGTTCCTTGGTCGCGCCATTCACGGCCTCGTTATAGGCGAATTGCGCGCTGTCCTGCCCCCGCCGCGCGACTTCGAGCGAGTTCGTCGCCTCGTCGAGCCGTTGCAGCGGCGCGTTGCCCGTGCCGGCGAGATCCTTGATACGGGCGTAGGTCTTGTCGGCGAGTTGGAAGTTGGCCTGGGCGCTCTCAAGCGCAGCTTTCTTCTGATCGACGACTTCCACGCGCGTGCCCACCAGGATGTTGGCGAGCTGGGCCTTTGCGACGTCAACGCCGGCCTGGGCCTGGCGCCATTTGGTGATCAGCTCCGGGTTGTCGATCTCAAACAGCAATTGCCCGGCGGCGACGCTTTGGCCGCGCTCGACGGGACGCTTGCCGACCCTGCCGTCAACCCGCGCGGCGATGTCGATGCGGGTGGCGTCGGCTTCGCCCTGGACGATGAGCGGCTGAGGCCGCGCGAGATACCAGACCGAGAGGCCCACGATCCCCGCAACGATAAGCGTCACGATCGCCGCGGCAGCCGTCGCGCTTCCGGTAGCCCGCTGTGGCTCAGGTTTGACGCGATCGTCCGGCGCTGGGCTTTCTTTCACATCCGTCATGCGATGCTCGTCTCCCGCCGCGATGGCCGCCCGGCGCTGATCGTCGCTCGCCGTCGGGCCGGCGAGCCAGCATAAAGAACGAATGGCCGCGCCGCTATTTGGCGCGGCTTACCATTTTTGAGCTCGCGCAGGCGTGAATTGCGGGAAACGCGGGACGTGATTAAAGAGAGGGACGAGCGCCGTACGGTTGCGCGCGCTGCGTGGAACGTCATCGCGAGGAGGCCCAAAGCGCGTCGTGAGCGACGCCCGTCTTCTCGACGGGCTATGGGCCGACGCGGCGATCCAAAGTCGCCGCTCCTGCCCTTTATCTCCTGGATTGTTTCGCCGTAGCCCGCCCGGAGGACGGGCGTCTTTCGACGCCCTTTGGCTCGCAATGACGAGCGCGGTCTAGTCGATCGCATCACGCTCTAGGAGAGCCTTGAGTGCGTTCAATCCTTTGCCTTGCAACCATGCTGGCGGCGTCCAGATTGGCGGCCGCCGAAGCGCCGCTGACGATTGATCAATTGCTCGCGCAAGGGTGGGAGATCGCCGGCTATGCGAGCGGCTACGACAACCGCACCTCGCTCATGCTGTTTCGCCACCAGGGCGTGAATGCGCTTGTCCAGTGCGGCGTTCTCTACGACGTGACGCGCAATCCGCGCACGATCATCAATTGCTATGAGCTGCGATGAAGGCGCGGATCAACGCGCAGCAAGTCTCCGCGATGACCAAATCCGCCGCCTTCTGCGCCGTGGTCCCGAGGCCGCTCAAGAGCTGCTGCAGCAGGGTCTTGCGCGCTTCGGTCGAGACTTCATAGAGGCGCGCGCTGTCGCGGGCGCGGAACAACAGGTCGTCTCCAGTCGAGAGCTCGTCGACGAGGCCGAGAGCCAGCCCTTCTCGCGCCAACCAATAGTCGCCATTGGCGACGCGGTCGATGTCCACCTTCGGGCGGCACTCAGCGACATGGGTCTTGAACGCCTGGTGGGTCGTGTCGAGCTTCTCGCGGAAATGTTCGCGGCCCGCGGGGGTAATCTCGCCCAACAAGGAGACGCTGCGCTTGAACTCGCCTGCGGTGATTTCCTCGAAGTCGATCTCGTTCTTCTTCAAGAGCCGATGGAGGTTCGGCACGGGCGCCACGACGCCGATCGAGCCGACGATCGCAAACGGCGCGGCGACGATGCGATCGGCGGCGCAGGCCATCATGTAGCCGCCGCTCGCCGCCACCTGATCGACCGAGGCGGTGACTTTGATCTTGCGCTCGCGAAGTCGGAGAATCTCGGCCGCCGCGAGGCCATAGCCAGTGACTGTCCCGCCGGGACTTTCGATCCGAACCACCGTTTCGTCGGTTTCTGGCCGCGCCGCGATGAGGACAGCGTCGATCTCCGCGCCAAGCCGCTTGACCGCGCTCGCCCGCAAGTCCCCCTTGAAGGTCAGCACAAAGATGCGCTTGCCCGGCTCGCCGCTGCGGCGGGCCTTGGAGGCCGCCTTGGCCTCTTTCTTCCGGCTTTTGGCAAGCGCCTTGAGCTCCTTGCGGTCGAGCAACTCGCCGTTCATGGCGTCGCGCATGTCGTCGTAACGCTCGTCGAGCGAGCGGACCTTGATCTCCTGGTCCTTCGGTTCGCCGGAGCGCGCGAGGCGCGCGATCAGCGCGGCGAGGCCGCCAAACGCTGCCACGATGATCAGGGCCTTGAGAAGAAAGGCGGCGATGTCCAGCCAAAACGCCATGCGCGGGTCCGTTCACGAAAGGTCTCGCCGCGCGTGTTTCATGACGGGGAGCGAATGGCAAGGCGGACGCGAACCGCCACAGCCTGGGGAGGCGGGATGTTCTGGACGAAAACGAGGCATTCTCGTGCCGGTCGGCATGGGCTCTTTGGGCCGAAATTGCCGTAAGGCGCCGAATGACGGGTAATGGGCGTTGTGTGGCGTCCTGCGGCGGAGCAAGAGAACTCACACGCGAACGCCTTTGCCGCCACCCCTCTTACGCTCTAAGAAAGTGCTGATTTTCGCAACTGAGTGCGAACAGAAAAGCGGGCGAAGGGCGGCTCCCTTCGCCCGCGACCTATTGCAGATCGGGCGACCGCGGGGAGTCGCGCGGCGTTCTCCAGCGCTTAGGCGGCGACCCGTTTGCGAGCGATTCGCAAGGGAACGCCGCGGGCGGAATGGCTTTCGGCTCCGGCGCTCCTGTCGATGCGGAGCGGCATGTACGCCCGGTCGCGGCTGATATTGCCAGGATGGCGCACAAGCAACGGCCCGAACGTCGGATTGGCGTCATTCTTGGCCTTCAGGAGATCGAGCATTCGACCAAATATCGCCGGTATGTGCGCGCCCTGGGTCAAGGCGGCCATCGTCGCGGCCGCAACCATATGCGCTGCGTAGATCTTGACCGGGAAGTCCGAAGGAATGGGATTTGCTGTTGTCAGGGACAAGGCAAGCTCCTGCGCGATCTCTTCGTCGGTATTGCGCCAAGACTGAATGTCTCCCAGCGCATGGAGTTCGAGGCTCTTCATTGGGTGCGTCACGATAACTTTGGCTACGGCCTGTGCAGACGCCTTGGCGACGCTGGCTTCAACAACTCTTCCAGCGAGTTCTTATCTCCCCCAGATCCTTTTCGGTTTCTTCCTCGATTATGGCGCTCCAGGCTTGCGCCCCGTCGAACTCAAGCAGTTGGACGGTTGCCGAAGCCAGGAACCCCCGAAGGATGTCGGCGGGGTGCGGGTCGTTGTTAGGGCCGCTGTTACGCAGATGGGGCCCGCCTCCGAAAGCAGCGTTCAGGCCCCGGAAATATCCGATCAAGCCGATCCCCGCCGCAGGACCCATGTTCAAGATGCCGAAGACATCCGAGGCTGTCTCATCGATGCGATCGGCCCAATAGGCCGCGAGGGCGGCGCCGTTCTTCTCGTGTTTTAAGCCGTTTCGGACCGCGTCGCTGACTTCTGCAAGGAGTCCGTTGTCTGCGTGCAGAATGTCATGTCCCGCAGTCTCGTGACCGAGCGCGGGCCAAGCGAGCAATCCCCGGCTTGTGTTCGCGGGTGGTAAATTGACGACGGCGACCTGCAGACCAAAGGTCTGCGTCGCGTCAGCCGGCCAAGTGTACGGGCCAGAGCCCGGATTTCCGAATTTGACCAGAGGCGGGGCTGTCTCCTTATCCGGCGGGGCCACGCCGCGGCGATCTTCGGCGCTCAGAAACCCGTCATAGAGGTCGCTCACAACCTCCTCGAAAGACCCGAGCGCCTTCGCGTCGAACCTTTCGCCCCGCTGAAGCAGAGCCTGAGCGATGTCCAGCATGAGGCCCGCTGTTCCTTCATGGGCTGGGTCTCGAATTAAGATCTGGTTGAAGCTGCTTTCTCCAAGAGAATCGAGCTTGACGACAAACGGGTCAAACGCCACTTGCTGATAAAGTGGCGAGAAACGACCTCGCACGGCCTCGAGGCGCCCCCGCAGTACGAAAAAATCGTTGAGGTCGGGTGGGCCTGGATCTTGGTCCAGCCCTCCCAGTCGAGCGTCCTCGATGCAGTTTGCCAAGTTGCTAATATTCGGAGTGTTCATGTTAAACTTCCTCTAAATCAGTAAAATAATCGGCAGATCTAATCTTAGCTCATCTCAAGTTTCGTGTGGTCTGTTTTCGCTCGAATGGCGTTCTTCCTCTACCCTGCTGGTCAGAGCCGATCCTATACTTTCATTGAAACAGGGTCAACCAGGTATAATTACCTAGAGTCAAACCTAGGTATAATTACCTAGATCAAACAACGCTGAAATTGAACCGCAAAGGCAGGTTCCAGTCACCGTCCGACTTCGCTTTACATCAATTGAGATGCAATGTGGCTGGACGGAATTTTGAAGATCGATTAGGCGCTACTTGGGAGACTTCAGCCAGGGGCGGGGGACTGGGAGGTGGGCGCAGGCGGGCACGGTTTCAAAATCGCCTGCATGCCTGCGGCAAGGGCGCCGACGACCTCCACAAGGTCGTCGCCGATGAAGAGACAGTGCTCGATTTTTGCGCCAACGGCTCCGGCGGCAAATTGGTAAATTACGGGACTTGGTTTGCCTTGGCCGTTGACGTCATGCTCTGAAACAAACGCGGCCTCTTCAAAAAATTTGCTGAGTCCCGCGTCAGCGAGCAATCGCAGGCCCTGATTATTACTCAAGGGTCCGAGAGTGGTGATGATCCCCATGCGGAGCTTCAAAACATCGCGCGTCCGGGCGAGCAGATCAGCCGTGTTCGGATAAGGAAGCAGCCGTCCAGCAGCCAAATCGTATTCGCCTAGCGTTCGACCAATGTCGAAGAAAACGAAATGAACTGACATTTTTGAAATCCGGGTCGGAGACTGGTATATGCACGAATTTGGAATTCTTTTTAGGTTATTCATCGGCGTCGGTTTGTCAACGATCGGCCGATAGCAACAAGACGCTCGAAGCCGGAGGACAATCTAGCTTGAGCTTAGCGTTTCCGCCAATATCGCAATAACTGGTCTTTGCCCCTTGCTTATCTTTTCCAACGCTTCGTCGATCGAATACCATGCTGCCCGGTCGACCTCGGGAAACTCCGCTGTCCGTCCCGAGCGAGGAGGCCACTCGATCGCAAAAGTATTGCTCTTGAGTACCGTCGGATCGAAGTCGCCCTCGCACGCCCAGGCGGCGATTGTTTTGCCGCTTGGCTGCTCGTGGACGCCAAGATCGACAAACGCGCCGGCGACCATCATGCCGGTCTCTTCCAGAAATTCGCGCTTCGCCGCTGCCAGCAGATCCTCGCCCTCGTCCGCGAGGCCCTTTGGGATCGACCAAGCGCCGTCGTCCTTCTTCGCCCAGAATGGCCCGCCTGGGTGGACGAGCATCACTTCCACGCCTTCTGGACGGCGGCGAAATAACAAGATCCCAGCGCTCAATTTAGGCATCGTAGTCGTCCCGGGTCCGCGCTATGGTCGTGCCTAGGTTGCTCGCGGCGCGTTCTACTTTGAAGGGCTCGCACGCCCAATCCCTTCTGCGCAATCATACCGTACCAACATGTATAATGGCGGGAAGTGGATCGTAAATGGCGCCGCAACCCATTGGAATCGCTAAAAACGGACGCAAAAATGGCGCTCCCTATTCGCGGTAGGGCGTGACGAACAGGCCGCCAAGTTCGGCCGGCGCGTTCGGACCAAGGGGAAGCTTGAAAGGTGAGCCTTCGCCGAGATTGCGCGCATAAATGTCCGCATAGGATCCGGCGGCGCGGACAACGCGCGCGGCCCAATCGCCGGAGAGACCGAGGTCCCGCCCATCGACCGCCAGGGACGGGAGACCTGCCGCCGCCCAGGGCGCGGCCGGGAGCTCGGCCCTTTGCACGGTGTAGATCGCCCGGGCCACAATCGCCGACCATTGCGGGTCGCTGGCCGGAGTCGCGGCGAACAGCGGGAAAGTCGCCAGCGGCTCAGTCAGGATGCGGCTCGCCGGCTCGGCGCGTTCGCCAAGCCGGGCGGCGGCCAGATCCCCGCTCTCGCCCACTTGAGCCTCGCAGATCCGGGCGTTGTAGGCGTCATGAAGCTCGCCGTATTCCATGTAGCCCATGCGGATGAAATCGAGACGCCGCGCCGCCATCGACGCCTCCAGGTTCAGGTGCGCATTGCCGCCCTGGTAGAAGCAGATGGACCTGCCCCTGAGATCGCTCAACTGTTGGATCGCGGCGTCTCCGTGGACCATCGCCGCAGTGGAGATGAAATAGACGACCGGCCCGAGCGCGACCGCGCCGGCGAGGCGATGATCGGCGAGGTCCGATCCGTCGAGGAAGAACAGATCGTCCGCGCCGTCCGCAACGCGTGCGAAGGCCTTGTCGGAATCATAAGCGTGGAACTCGATCCTGCCGTCTCCACCGAGCAGCGTCGCGCCGACAGCGCGGCAAAGATCGAGATAGAGTCCCCAGGGCGCGCCGTCCAGTGACTGGCCCACCAGCCCCGGACGAGGCACGCCGCCGCAGCGAATGACGCCCGAAGACTTGATGCGATCGACGATCGGGCCGGCGTGGGCGAACGGGCTCAAGGCGAGCGTGAGGGCGAGCGCGATTGCGGCGGCCAATTGTCTCGCAGCCGTGAGCGCGTAGCTCAATTGTACGCCGGCAGCGTCGCGGGCAGGGAATTGAACCCTTCCGGAATCACGTTTTGAATACGCTGCCGCACGTCCTCCGGCGTGATCCCGATCGCCGCGCACCCTTTGCCGCCGTAGTGAGGAAAAGAGTCGATATCGGCGTCTGGAATCATCGCGTAGGAGCCCGGCAGCGCCGGCAGCGCGCCAGTGATCCGGGCCTTATCGAAGCCGGACAGCAGGCTTGCGGTCGTGGGGGATTCCGCATCCCGCGGGCCCAGATATTTCTGCTCGAAGCCGGGTGGCCCGAAGGCGTTGAATTTGGGCGAGTCGCCGGCTGCCAGAGCTTCCTTTTCATCCGGCAGGCTGGACAGAGCCGGAAGACCGAACAGCGCGTTGATTGTCTCGATCACCGCGTTGTGGTCGCCCTCGGCGTGCGACACCGCGTGCACGCGCGCGTAAGGCGAGATGAGCAGAAGCGGGATGCGGACGCCCCGGGCGAGCGGCAAGCCGTCGGGACCGTAGCTCAAGATCTCCGGCGCAACGTGATCATAGAGGCCGTCGGATTCGTCATAGGTGATGACGATGGCGCTGTGCTCCCAGATGTCCGGGTTGCTGGCGACCGCGTTGATCACTCGCGCGGCCATGGATTCCGAGAGCTGGCTGTCGGAATAGCTCGGATGATCGTCGTCGCCGGACTTGGCCGTCTTGATCGCGCTTAACTCCGCTGGCGTGAGGCCGTTCTTGTTAGGATAGTTCGGGTTCTGGATGACGGCGGTGACGTTCGGATATTTGAGGTTGTAGTAGCCGCCGCGGATATAGAAAACGCCGCCCGTGCGCGGCAGGACGTCCTTGCTCAGGTCGGAGAAGAAATCGCCTTCACCGCGCAGGTTAGTCTGCTCGGCGGGGTTATTGGCGATATAGCCGAAATATTGCGCGCCATTATGGTGGCTGACGTAATTCTGATGCGAGGCTTCGCTCCCTGTGTCAGTCGGCTCGTGATCATAGCCGTTCTGGTACCACCGCCATTGCACGGGCGCGCCGCCCAGAGCGCTGATGTAAGGAATGTCCTTCGTCACGTCGGGCAGGTCGAAGGCCGGATTGCGATCCTGGTCGGTGAACCAATTGATCCACCCGCCCATGAAGGTGAGCGGCAGCGTCGCGAAGGTGAGGTTCGAGGCGATGTTGTTCGACTTGTACCATTCCTTCGGCGACCCGGCCGGTTCGCGGCCAACGACGGTGTTGTCGAACTCGGAGCCCCACCATGGCTGCGGGTCTTCGACTATGGGCGGCCCTACGGTGGTCGCCGTTCCGGAATAGGTCTGGCCGTTGATTGTGCCGCTGATCGGTGCGGTTAGGCCGTCCTGGGTGGCGTCCTGTGTTTCGCTCGGGTGCTTAACCCACTGGGTCTCTCCCGATTGGCCGGCGATCACGGCGACCGCATTCGGCGTCGAGGGTGTGTCTTCGGTGGCGAAATTGTTGTCGAAGATGGTGAAGCGGCTGGCGTAGCGCCAGAAGAATGGGATGGTGTCGCAGTCGATATGCGCCATGACGAGGCGCGCGAACTGTTTGCCCATCGCCTCACGCGCGGCGCCGCCGGAGCGCGCATAGCGCCGCCACTCGACTTCAGCGAACTTGTCCATCTTCGGGACGCCGTTTTGCACGTCGAGCTTGGCGGCGAGGCCAATGTGAGAATGGTCGGTGGAGTCCTTGATGGTTGAGTTCTGCTCGGGACCGAGGCGGAACGGCTGGACGGAGGCCGTCTCGCCGGTATTCGTGTCGAGGTAGCTTTCCGTGAATCCCGGCGTATCGGCGGGCGAGCGCGGAGCCTTCCCGTCGGAATAGATGCCGTTGACGCCCGGAAACGTCCCGTATTCGTGGTCGAACGAGCGGTTCTCGTTGAAGATGACGAATACGAATTTGATCTTCTGTCTGAGCGCCGCGATGTCATCGGCGGACCATTCCGGACTGCTCCAGCGAGAGTCCGTATCGGCGATGAAATAAGGCGCGACGCCCGCTGGCGGATCGGGCTGTGTCGTGACGAGCGGGAGCGACGACGCGGCGAGAGCGGGCTGCGAGAGGCTAGCGGCGACCGCCAATGCAGTTACGGCGTGAAGCATGCGTTTCATTCGAGCATTCTCCCCAAGGATCGGAGCGCCGGTGTCCATCGCGGGGATCGGCATGGTCAAGACTCGGATGCCTGGGTGACGGTTGAATGACAATGCTTTGCCCGTCGCGACTTCGTAGGGGCCGAGCCGAGCGGCAACTCAATCAGGCTTAGCCGGCGTCAAGCAGACGAGTGCGAGACCAACAGCGCTGAGAACGGCGCAGACGACGAAAATTGAAGGGTAGCCGAATGCTTTCGCTAGACCGCCGACGCTAAGCGCCGCCAGCACGGACCCCAGCTGTCCGGCGTTCGAGAACAGCGCCGCTGCGGCACCGGCGCGATGCGGCATGAACGAATGGAGGAAGCTGATTCCGAGATAGGTGACAAGACCGATAGCGACCGCTCGGGGAACCTGCGCCCAGAACACCGCAGCGACGCTGCCCGCAAGCGCGAGTGTGAGGCAGTAGACGATGAAAGCCGTGAAACCGGCGGCGATCACCATGCGCTCGCCGCGCTTCAGCGGCCGCCAGATGATTGCGCCCATGACGACGATCTCGATCGCCGCGCATAAACTCATCGCGATTCCGACGTCGCTCGTCGCGCCGCCGAGCGATGTCGTGAGCACGATCGGAAACGCGAACTGGCTCAGAAACATCGCCGTGTAGAACAGGGCGAGGGCCGCGAAAGCGAGCCCGATCGTCAAGCCGCCGGTGGCCTCGGCCGGGCGGGGGGCGTGAATCGCTTCGCCGGAGAGCGCCTTCGCACGGACGAAGGCGAGGGCGGCGAGGGCGGCCAGGCCCGACGCGCCGCTCGCGAGGAAGGCGCCGCGAAATCCGGCGGCTCCGACGATCACGGCGCCCACGATGGGACCGAAGGCCCAGGCCAGCGACCAGCTCGCGCGCATGACGCCAATGGCGCGATTGACGGTGTGGGGACTCGACCGATCAAAGCATCGCTTGACGAGTGCAACGGATTGGGAGAAGGCGGCCGCGCCAATTGCGATCGGGACCGCGGCGATGATCATGAGGACCAGAAAATTGGTCGTGAACCCGAGCAGGCCATAGCCGATCGTCGAGCCGGCAAGCGCGAGGACCAGCGGCTTAAGCGTCGTCCTGTTGTCGATCCACGCGCCGAAAGCCGCGCTGAAAGCGATGGAGCCGGCCGCTCTCGCGGTCAGGATCGCGCTCAGCGAAAGCGGGCTCAAGGCCGCCTTATCGACGAGAAAGAGCACGATGTATGGAAGCGAGATCGCATCTGCGAGGCCAACGAAGATATCGACGATGACAATCCCGATGAAGAAAGACGAACGGTCGGCGTCCGTGGTCAAAGAAGCCTCGTTGTTGCGACGAAAGACGCCGAAGGCTTCTCTATCGGGAGCGAATCGAGCGACGAGCGAGACTCATAGTCGACCGAAGCACCCCGTTCGCTCCTAATAACCGCAGCTCAAACGGATTTGACCGGACGCAATGGCCGCCGAAAGGCGGAGCTCGCCGGACAAACACCTTGTCTCCCGGGCCGCGTGCTGCTTGCCGATTGCCGTCGCTCGAGCCGACGAACCCGCCGGCTCGAAACAACGCTAGATCACGTAAGACTTGAGCGGCGGGAAGCCGTTGAAGCCGATCGAGGAATACGTCGTCGTGTAGGCGCCCGTTCCCTCGATCATGACCTTAGCGCCGATCTCGAGCGAGACCGGCAGCAAATATGGCTCCTTCTCGTACAAGACGTCGACCGAGTCGCAACTCGGCCCGGCGATGACACAGGGGCTAAGCGGATCGTCGTCGTATTCGGTCCGGATCGGATAGCGGATCATCTCGTCCTGGGTCTCCGCCAGGCCGTTGAACCGGCCAATGTCGAGATAGACCCAGCGTTGTTTGTCCTCGTTTGACTTCTTCGAGATCAGCACCACTTCGGCCTCGATGATTCCCGCGTTGCCCACCATGCCGCGGCCGGGCTCGATGATCGTCTCCGGAATTTGGTTGCCGAAGTGCCGTCGCAGAGCGCGGAAGATGGTCTGCCCGTAGGTCCTCATCGCGGGCACATCCTTCAGGTAGCGGGCCGGAAAGCCGCCGCCGAGGTTGATCATGGAGAGCTGGATTCCGCGCTCGCCAAGATCATGGAAGATTGCCGCCGAGACCTTCAGCGCCCGATCCCACATACGGGGATTACGCTGCTGCGAGCCGACATGGAACGAGAGGCCGTGTGCGAAAAGTCCGAGTGCGCGCGCGCGCTCGAGCACGCCGGCCGCCATTTCAGGCGCACAGCCGAACTTTCGCGACAGCGGCCATTCCGCGCCGGCGCCGTCGCACAAAATTCGGCAGAACACTTTCGCGCCCGGCGCAGCGCGGGCGATCTTCTCCACCTCTGCCTCGCAATCTACGGCGAACAGGCGGATTCCGAGCGCATAGGCGCGCGCGATGTCCTTTTCCTTCTTGATCGTGTTGCCGAGACTGATGCGGTCGGGCGTCGCGCCAGCGGCCAAAGCCTGCTCGATCTCGGCCACTGAGGCGGTGTCGAAGCACGAGCCGAGCCGAGCCAGAAGATCGAGGATCTCTGGCGCCGGATTGGCCTTCACAGCGTAGAACACGCGCGTGTCGGGAAGGGCCGATGCGAAGCCCAGATAGTTCTCGCGCACGACGTCGAGATCCACGACGAGGCGGGGCCCATCTTCGCGATTGCGGGCGAGGAAGTCCTTGATACGGTCCGTCATGAGCGGCTCCCCCAAGAGCGCGGATGGCTCCGCGCCTGGAAACATGAAGGATTCGCCGGCGATGCGACTTTGCGCTCGCGTGTTGGAGACGCGACGCGCAGTCGTTGACCCGCCGACGCGACCGCCCACGCAAATCCGGCGACGGGCTTTCAGAAAAGCCATCGACAGACCGCTCGAGCGGTCAGCGGCTACGCCGAGGCCAAGACGCGCTTAGGGCTGGATAGCCTTAAGCGATCAGAGCCATCGTTTGGACGAGGAAATGTCCTGTCCGCACGCCCGGCAAGATAGACAAGCCTCTTTGGGCGCCGACCTTTGGAGGGCCAGCAGAGACCAAAAAAGCCCGGTCCGTCGTTGCTTCAAGTCGCGTCCCCCGTTGGGCGGGGTTCGCCGGTTCGCCTCCGGCTGCCGATCTTCCAAGGACGGTTAACTGGCCTCTTGTCCAGATCCCCGCCGACCGACACACGACCACAGGCACGTGCGTATTGGGCAACATCACTATTTGGGCGAATCGCGCGTCGGCGCAAGAGTTTTCTTCTACTCAGGTGAACAATTTCCAGTGGGCGGCGGCCGCCTCGGATCGCAACGCGCCTGCATGCCCAGAGCTGGAATGATCAAGCCGCCTGTTGGTCGTCAGGGACTTGGCGCTCAGCGATACGTTAGTCAGAAGTCACCTGGAATCCCAGTAACGGCGACTGGCAGATAGAATTGAAATGATTCTAAATTGAAATCATTCTGATTTAGCGTGCCGATCTTTTGGAGAGAGGGGTTCGAGTGTTACGTGCTCGACTGCATAACGCAGTCCGAGAAGCGGTAAATTCGTGGGGCGCGATGACTATTCGATGGGGGGGGCGCGTCAGCGCCTGTGTGTTCGCGTCTGTTTCACTGATGGCGATTGAGTGTGGAGGTGGGATTTCAGTGGCTGCCGCGCAGACCGCCGTGTCCGCCAGTTCCCAAATGCCGCTGCCCAGTCTGGGACAGGTGAACACGCCCGATCCGTATCATGAGCTGGAGACGAAATACATATTCGGCTTCACTGAGGGAGCCGACATCGGCGCCGAGGGCGAGAAGTCGATCGAATTCGAGACGACGACCGCGTCGGGCCTGCGCGGCGGCACATACGCAGCCCTCGAGCAGGAGGTCGAGTTCGAAGGGGTTCCGACCCAATATTTTGGCTACGAACTCAGTGCGCATGGGCTGGGCTTCTCGGTCAACGACGTGCCCGGAATGCCGGACGCCCACGGGGCCAACTTCAGCGGCCTGTCGGCGGAATTCCGCTACCTGGTCATCGGTCGTGGTCCAGGCTCCCCAGTCGGCGTCACGATCGTTGCCGAACCGGAATGGGCCCGTATCGATGACGGGGGGCAACCGATCACCGACTTCAATATGACGTTCAGGGGGATCCTTGATACGGAGCTCATTCCCAACCGGCTCTATGCGGCGACGAACGTCTTCTACACCCCTGACTATGCGCGGTCGCCCGGAGAGTCATGGGCATGGTCCGCAGAATACGGGATGTCGGCCGCGGTCGCTTATCGCTTCACGCCCAAGCTGACCATGGGGGCCGAGATCGAATATGACGCCGCATATGACGGGGCGGGCATTCAGTCGTTCCAGGGCCAGGCGCTATATCTCGGTCCCACGCTTCATATTCAATTCAACGGCCACATGATGCTGGCGGCGGCATGGTCGACCCAGATTGCCGGCCATGCGACCGCCGAAAACTTTGGGCTCGACCTCACGAACTTCCCGCACCAGCAGGGCAATCTGAAGTTCGAAATTGAGTTCTAGCGCCGACAGGGAGAACATGGAGTGAAGAACATGCGCGTCGTTTCAACAGTCAGTCTCGGCCTGGCGATCGTCATCGGAATTGGCGCGTCTCTTACCGTTGCGGATGAGACCGCGAGGGTGAGCGTGACGCTCAAGGACCACAAATTCTCGCCTGCTGAGCCGACGGCGCCTGCAGGCAAGCCAATTACAATCGACGTGTCCAACCTCGAACTCGACGCCTTCCGAATTCGAAAGCAAGACGCTGCGCGTGGAAAAAGTTGTGCCAGGCGGCGGGAAGATCGCTGTCCAGATCCGCCCGCTGGCGCCGGGCCGCTATCGTTTCTTCGACGACTACCACGAGGACACGACCGAGGGTTTCCTGATCGTCAAATAAGCGTCAGCCCGACAGCGAAATACGGATAGAGAACGGCAATGCTTGGTGCGCTGATTATCGTTTTTCGCGAGGTCATTGAGGCCGGGCTCATCGTCGGCATTGTGTTGGCGGTAACGAAGGGTCTCGCCGGCAGCCGGCTTGCGATTGCGGCGGGCGTATTGGCGGGTGTAGTCGGCGCGTCGCTCGTCGCCGCCTTTGCGGGCGCGATCGGCGAGGCGCTGGCCGGGATTGGTCAGGAGATATTCAACGCCACGATCCTTCTCATCGCTGTTGTGATGCTGACCTGGCACAACGTGTGGATGGCGAGCCATGGTCGGGAGCTCGCCGCCGACGTCAAGCGGGTCGGCGAAGCGGTGCGGTCCGGCTCGCAATCGATTTTCGCCCTAGGCGTTGTCTGCGCCGTCGCGGTGATGCGCGAAGGCTCCGAGATTGCGCTGTTCATGTATGGCCTTGTTGCGGCGGGCGGCTCGACGACCACCGAACTCATCATCGGCTCGCTTCTTGGGCTTGCGGCGGGCGTCGCCGTAACGGCGCTGACCTATCTGGGTCTCGTGGCGATCCCGCAACGGCGCCTGTTCGCTGTTACAACTGGGCTTATCAGCCTGCTCGCCGCGGGACTCGCGGCGCAGGCGGTGCTCTTCCTTCAGCAGGCCGGCGTTTTGACGATGCTGAGCCAAACGGCTTGGGACACGTCCGCGATCCTCTCCGATACGAGCCTGTTCGGGCGCGTGCTGCACACCCTTATCGGCTATTCGGACCAGCCCTCGGTGCTTCAGGTCGTCGCTTATTGCGTGACGCTTGCCGTGATCTACGCTCTGACCAAGACCGTTGGGTCGCGGCGCGCGCCAGCCGCGAAAGCGAGGCAGGCGACGGCTGGGTGAGAGTGCGCGCATGCCGGTCCTTTCCGATTGCAAGTAACAAATTTCGCGATTGAGCGTATATTATACCCAATCAGTCCGCGCGAGATTTCGCGACGTACGGTCCTCCCTGGCTGACGCCCGAATTTCGCTCGGCGCAGACGATGCATGGAGGAACAGCTATGACTTCCGCTTTCCACGTCTATTTCGGACCAGAGGCTCTCGCCGCGACGCCGCGAGTGCGACGGATCGGCCCCGGCGACTGTTTCTCCGCGCTCAAAGAGGGGCTCGACGATTTCTTCTCGATGCCGACGTATCCAGTATTCGTCGGCCTGTTCTACGCCGTTGCGGGAATCGCGCTGTTCGCGATGACATCGCTGGGCAATGCGCTGCATCTGGCCTTTCCGCTCGCGGCAGGTTTTGCACTCATCGGACCATTCGTCGCCATCGGCCTCTACGAGATGAGCCGCCGGCGTGAACGCGGACTGGTGGTGAGAGGACGGGACGCCTTCACGGTCCTTCGCTCGCCCGCTCTGCCCTCAATTCTTGCGTTCGGCCTGCTCCTGCTCACGATTTTCGCCGCCTGGATGTTCGCCGCCGAGCTCATTTACGTCCGGCTCTATGGACCCAACCCCCCCACCGCCGTAATCCCATTCCTTCAGGACGTCCTGAGCACCGGTCGGGGGTGGACCTTGATCGTCGTGGGCGGGTTGGTCGGCTTCTGCTTCGCCGCGCTCGTGCTTGCGGTCAGCGTCGTCTCGTTCCCTCTGATGCTTGATCGCGACGTCGGCCTCGTGCCGGCGCTTGAAGCGTCGTTGCGCGTGACGCGCGCCAATCCGCTCGCCGTCGCGTCCTGGGGCCTGATTGTCGCCGTGGCGCTTTTCCTAGGCTCGCTGCCGGTGTTCTTTGGCTTGGCCATCGTCATGCCGGTGCTCGGTCACGCGACCTGGCGCCTTTACCGAAAGGCGATCGAGCGTGACCCCGCCCGTGAGGTTCCGATCGAAGGCCCATTGAACCCGGACGTCACAAGAAACCCGGCCGTGCGGCTCGTCTGTATTTTCCTGGATATGGTCGATTTCCTTCGAGAAGGAAAAGAGCCAGAGCCGCCGATCGCTAAAAAATGACGCGACAATACCGCGGGCCGGCGCGCCGTAAGGCCGCCGGCCCTGCTCGCGTCATTGCATCAGCGGGCCCCAGGAGGGATCGCTGGCGTAGTTGGGAGTCGGCACGAGGAATTCAGCGTGGCCGAAAATGTCGGTCATGTAGATCTTGGGACCGCCGGAACCGCCAGCGTCGCGGAAGAACATGAGGTAGAGGCCGTTCGGGGCGAAGGTTGGCCCTTCGTTGTGGAACCCTTCGACCAAGATTTGTTCGCCCGAGCCATCCGGTTTCATAACGCCGATGCCGAACGAGCCGCTCTTAATGCGAGTGAAGGCGATCAAGTCGCCGCGCGGCGACCAGACCGGCGTCGAGTAATGGCCTTCGCCAAATGAAATGCGCTTGGCCGCACCGCCGCTCGCGCTCATCACATAGATCTGCTGCGAGCCGCCACGGTCGGATTCAAACGCGATCTGCGAACCGTCGGGCGAATAGGTTGGCGAAGTGTCGATCGCTGAACCTTCGGTGAGGCGAGTTGTGGCGCGCGAGCGCAGGTCCATCGAGTAAAGGTTGGTGCTCGCCCCGTCGGAGAGCGACAGCACGATCTGTTGACCGTCCGGAGAGAACCGTGGCGCGAAGGTCATGCCGGGAAAATTGCCCACGGACTCGCGTTGTCCGGTGTCGAGATTGAGCAGCGTCACCTTAGGATCGCCGTCGCCGAAGGACATGTACGCGACTTGCTGGGCGGAAGGCGAGAAACGCGGGGTGACAACCAGTTCTTTCCCTCCGTCGAGATATTTGATGTTGGCCCCGTCCATGTCCATGACAGCCAGCCGCTTGCGCCGCTTCTCCTTCGGGCCGGTCTCGTCGACGAACACGATCCGCGAATCGAAAAATCCCTTCTCGCCGGTCACGCGCGAAAACACCGCGTCGGCGATCATGTGCGCGACTCGGCGCGCGTTCGCGGCATCGGTCGAGTATTGTTGGCCGGCGACCTGCTCGCCGGTCGCGGTGTCCCACAAACGGAATTGCGCAGTGACGTGCCCCGCGTCCTGATGCAGCACCCTTCCGGTCAGTACGAATTGTGCGGCGGCCGTCTTCCAGGCATCCATGTTGGGCGAGGTGTCGGGATTGGGGATTGCTTCGGGAAAGCTCGCCGGATTGAGCGGCAGAAGGAAGATCGAGCGGGCGAAATCCGCTGCGACGACGGCACTGATCTTGTCGCCCGTCTCTTCCCCTGCGAATGGGGTCACGGCGATGGTCACCGGTTTGAAATTCGCCCCGGCATGCACATAGATATCGCCCTCTGCGATCGCGGGCGACCCGACGATCGCGGCGAGGCCCAGCGCGAACGCTGAAAGCGCGTAACGACGGAAGACAAAGCAAAAGAAACTCATCGGATGATCTCGCAGGATAACAACCACACTTCGCCGTCTGCGCTCACCGAGCAGCGACTTGAGGATCGAAGTGAATGGTCTTGGTTTTCCATTGCTCATAAAACGGGCGATATTGCGCCGGCACGGGCAGCGGGTTGCAGTTCTGCACCGCGGCCAGGACACTCTTCGCCTGCGGTTTGAGAGCCGGGTCTGACGGCGGGTTGACCAGCTTCGCCGGCTTCGACAGCGAGCCATCCGGGTTGTAGGCGAGGCGCACCTGGGCGACATAAGCGTCGGCGGCGTCGGCCGGCTGCCGCACTGGTTTCCAGCATTGAAGATAGGTTTTGACCAGCCAGGCGTCGAAGCCAGCCTGCTGTGCCGGCGTCATGCGCGCCGGCGGTTCGGTCGGGGCCGTCGCCGACTGGAGTTCGAGCCGCTGCGACAGAAGGGGGCGGAGTGGGCGCCAGGAGCGCCGACTTTGGCGGCTCTGTCGAGCGTGACGGACGCCTGTGTTGCACGTACTCGTAACCACCATAGGCGCCGGCCGCGATCGCAATGAGGATCACGCCTGCGATAGGCCTCGAGAAAATGCGCATGGCGATCGGCTCTCGTTTTTGGTTGTCCACCCCACGCGGTGACGCCTGGCGCGGCGGGCGCGCGGCCGTCATCCCTGTGTCTCTCGCGGATCGAAATGGATGGTTTCAACCTTCCATTGTTCAAAATAGGGCATGTATTCGGCCGGAACTTTCAGTGGGTCGCATTTGTGCACCGCGCGCATTGCGCTTTCGGCATACGTTCGCCAGGCACGGTCCCCGGGCGGATTGAGCAAGACCGGATGTCCCGAGAGCGATCCGTCCGGATTGAAGACAACTTTGATTTCCGCAACATATGTGTCGCCGTCGGGCATCATTGGGGGCGGCGTCCAGCAACTGAGGTAGCTTTCGGTCAGCCACGCGTCGAGCGCGGACGCCATCGACACCGACATATGCGGCGCGTCGTGGTGCGGGAGCCCCTGGGGCGTCACCGCGCCCGTAAGGGTCGGGGCGGGAGTCGACGTTTTGCCCTGGCCGATGAGCTTGGCGATCGTGTTCGGGTCGAAATTGTGCGACGGCTTGGGCTTCTCCGGCGCCGGTTCCTTCGGCCGCTCGGGTGGAGGGTCAAGGAATTTTGGCCGCACAGGTGGCTGGACTGTAGCTTCCTGGATGGCCAGCTTCGGCGGCGGCGGAGGCTGGGGTCTTTCGGGCGGCGTCGGCTCAGGCTCCGGCGGCGGCGCGGCCTCCGCTTTGGCCGGCGGGGTGGGGGTCGGCGGCGGCGTCGGCGCAGGCTGTGGCGTGGGCTCCGTGGACGTGCGCAGATCCGGGGGCGGGTCCGGCGGCGCGGGCGCGGGCTGCGGCGCGGGCTTGGCGTTCTTCTCGCCGTTGGCGATCTGGCTAAGCTCGCTGAGCGAAACAGTCTCGATTGGAATTGCTTCGGGAGTGTCCGCGAATCTCGGGGCCGAGGCGAACCCGAGCAGGATCATAGCCAGGAGCGCTCCGTGCAGTGCGCTTGAGCTCGCGAAACTCCAATATGACCGCCGCTCTTCCAATGCCGCTCCGGGCTATTGCTTGATCGGCTCGGTGACCAGCGCCACCTTCTTGAACCCGGCGGAGGTGACCGCCGCCATGATCTCCGCCACCCGCCCGTAGGGCACTACCTTCGAGGCGCGAAGATAAATGCGCTGATCGACGTCGCTCTGCGACGCGGCTTGAAGCTTAGAGACCAGATCCGCGTCGGCGATCGGCTGGTCCATCACGTAAAGCTGCCCCTGCTCGTTGAGCGAGACCGCGATTGGCTTGCGCTCGACATTGAGGGCGGTGGCGCTCGCCCGCGGCAGGTCGACCGCGACTCCAGTGGTCAGGAGGGGCGCAGCAACCATGAAGATGATCAGAAGGACGAGCATGACATCGATGAAGGGCGTCATGTTGATGTCCGCCATTGCGCCGTAGCGCGGGACGCCGCGCCGTCCTCGACCGCTTTTGCGCGCACTCGCAACCGGGTTGATGGCCATTGCGCCGCTCTCTGCTCAGGAGACCTTTTCGACCTTTTCGACCGACAGATGATGGTCGATCTGCCGGGAGAGGATTGACGAGAACTCGTCGGCGAAGCTTTCGAGGCGAGCTTGCGCTTTGGCGACGTCGCCCTGAAGCTTGTTGTAGGCGATGAGCGCCGGGATCGCGGCGAATAGGCCGATGGCCGTCGCCAGCAGCGCCTCCGCAATGCCGGGCGCGACGACCGCGAGCGAAGTGTTCTTCGACGCTGCGATCGACTGAAACGAGTTCATGATGCCGAACACCGTGCCGAACAGGCCAATGAACGGTCCGGCCGAAGCGATGGTCGCCAGAACGAGGAGGTTCAATTCGAGCCGCTCGACCTCGCGCGCGATCGAGACGTCGAGAACCTTGTCGATGCGCGCGTGAAGTCCGCGAAATGAGCCCGCGGCCTGCTGGAAGGACCGCTTCCACTCCCGCATGGCCGCTACGAATAACGCCGCCGCGGCCGTGTTGTTGGGCTGGTTGGAGAGCGACGTGTAGAGTTCCTCGAGCGATTGGCCCGACCAGAAGATCTGCTCGAAACTTTCCATCTCGTTCTTGAATTTACGAAACAGCCGGGTCTTGTCGAAAATGATCGTCCAACACCAGAGCGAGGCGAGGAAGAGGCCCAGCATCACCGCCTTGACGACGATGTGGGCCGACCAGAACATCTCGAGGATGCTGGTTTCCGGAGTCGCGGCTGCGGCGGCTACGTCGGCAGGATTCATCGGGATAGGCGACCTTGTGTTGGCGGCGGGACCGCGGGCCGCGGCGGCGGAAACAGGATCGGCCGGGTCCTGCGCTGCAAATCAGCCGAAACTTGGGCTTTTGTCGGGCCCTGGAAAAGCCCGAATTTCTCGTTGCGATTTAAAACTCTGATAGTGTTAACGGCGGGTTATCAGGTCACGCCGCGTCTGGCGAGCAGCGAAGTGTTCCGGGCCGCCACAAAGTCGAGAGGCGCGGTCGTGTCCGGCCCGCTTCGGCGCGAGGAGCCCGACCGCGCCGCGCTTCGCCACGAGCTAATGGCGATACTCAACTCCCTACCCAAATCGCGCCGCCGCCTTTATCGTGATCCGGCTGGGCGCGATCGTTTTGCCCGGAGGAGGCGGGTGAATGGTGGCGCTGGCGGGCTTCGGCTGGGAATGGGGTTCGGCGCTGCTCCGCTGGCTTCATGTGACCGCCGCCATCGCGTGGATCGGCGGGTCGTTCTTCTTCATGCATCTCGACGCCAGCTTGCGTAAAAAAGCGGGTGACGATCCAGCGCTCAAGGGGACATCCTGGCAGGTGCACGGCGGCGGCTTCTATGAAATGAGGAAGTACCTGCTCGCTCCGTCGGCGCTGCCTGAGCATCTCATCTGGCACAAATGGCAGTCCTACTGGACCTGGATGAGCGGCTTCGCCCTGTTGTGCTGGGTCTATTACGGCCAATCGTCGCTCTTTTTGATTGATCCCGCGGTCATGGCCCTCGAGCCGTGGCAAGCGGCGCTGATCGGGATCGCCGCGCTGGCGCTTGGCTGGCTCGTCTACGATTTCCTGTGCCGTTCGCCGCTCGCCGCCAACGAGCCGCTGCTCGCGCTGGTCGGGTTTGGCTATGTCGTGGCGACGAGCTGGGTCTTCACCCTCGTCTTTTCCGGCCGCGGCGCGCTTATCCATACCGGCGCTCTCATGGCGACGATCATGACCGCCAATGTGTTCTTCATCATCATGCCGAACCAGCGCAAAAGCATCGCCGCGCTGCAAGCTGGCCAGAAACCCGATCCGGCTTGGGGCCAAAGTTCGAAGATACGGTCGACTCACAACAACTACATCACCTTGCCGGTGGTGTTCATGATGCTGTCGAGTCACACCCCGTCAGCCTTCTCCAATCCCCGCGCGATTCCCGCGATTGTCACCTGCATCATCGTCGCCGGCGCGATGGTTCGCTACTTCTATAACGTCTGGCATCTCGATCACGACCGCGCCCCTTGGTGGGCGTGGGCGGCGGCGGCGGTCGCGGTCCTTTGCGCCTTTGGCGTCGCGGCCACAGCTTCGCCGGGCATGCGCTCGCTGATGGGATTGGCGGCGCTGCCGACCGAGAGCGCGAGGGTCGATGCGCCGAAGGCGCCGCCGGAAGTCGTCGATATCGTGCAGCTGCGCTGCATGATGTGCCACGCGGCTGAGCCGATGGAGGAAATCGGGGAGGCGCCGAGGGGCGTGCTCCTCGATACGCCTGAGCACATCGCCCGTTTCGCGCCCGCCATTCGCCAGCAGGCGGTGTTGACCCACGCGATGCCGCCGAACAATTTCAGCCAAATGACGGACGAGGAGCGCAGGACTCTGGCGCGCTGGCTTGGAGTCGAGACCGCGCAGAATTGATCGGCGCCTGAAAACTCTAGATTACTGACACTTGAGGAGACGACCATGACCAAGCGCTTTTTCGGCGATATCGGCCCCGTGCGCTTTGAGGGGCTGAAGAGCGACAACCCCTATGCTTACCGGCATTACGATCCCTCGCGGGTGGTGATGGGCAAGACGATGGCCGAGCATCTGCGCCCCGCCGTTTGCTACTGGCACAACTTCGCCTGGATGGGGACCGACATGTTCGGCGCGCCGACCTTCGAGCGTCCATGGGACGGCGAGACGATGAAAGGCGCGCGCGCCAAGGCGGACGCGGCGTTCGAGATGTTCTCGACTCTCGGCTTTCCGTTCTTCGCCTTCCACGATCGCGATGTCGTTCCCGAAGGCGACAGCCTCAAGGAGTTCGGCCGCAACCTTGCCGAAATGAGCGATCTCTTTGCCGCGAAGATGGCGAAGACAGGGACGAAGCTTCTCTGGGGCACCGCCAATCTGTTCAGCCATCCCCGCTACCTCGCAGGCGCCGCCACCAATCCCGATCCCGACGTCTTCGCTTATGCCGCCACGCAGGTGAAGAACGCCATCGACGCGACGCATAAGCTCGGCGGCGCCAATTACGTGCTGTGGGGCGGCCGCGAGGGTTACGAAACGCTGCTCAACACAGATCTGCGCCGCGAGCAGGATCAGCTTGGGCGCTTCTTGTCTTTGGTCGTCGACTACAAGCACAAGATCGGGTTCAAGGGCGTGATTCTGGTGGAGCCGAAGCCGCAGGAGCCGACCAAGCATCAGTACGATTTCGACGTCGCGACCGTGTTCGGCTTTCTGCAGCGGTTCGGGCTTGAACGGGAGGTCAAGCTGAACATCGAGGTCGGCCATGCGGTGCTTGCACACCATTCCTTCGAGCATGAAATCGGGCTGGCGACCGCGCTCGGAATGCTGGGCTCGATCGACGCCAATCGCAACGATTATCAGTCGGGCTGGGACACCGACCAGTTCCCCAACAACGCGGCCGAGCTCGTGCCGGCGCTCTACTTCATTTTGAAGTCAGGCGGGATCGCGCCGGGCGGGTTCAATTTCGACGCCAAGGTGCGCCGTCAATCGATCGATCCGGCCGATCTGTTGCTCGGCCATATCGGCGGCATCGACGTCTGCGCTGCGGCGCTGGTCGCCGCCGCGAACATGATCGAGGATGGAAGGTTCGATGCGCTGCGCGCCGAGCGCTACGCCGGCTGGGATAAGCGTGAGGCCAAGGCGATGCTGGCGAAAGGCGCGACGCTGGAATCGATCGCGGCCCGGGTCGCCAAGGAGAAGATCGACCCGAAGCCGAAGTCCGGCCGGCAGGAGTTCTACGAGAACCTGCTCAACCGCTATTTGTGAGGGCCCCGCGCGTTCCGGCCGGCGGGCGGCGCGCCGGCTCTAGCGGCACTTTTACCGGCGCCGCTCAATTAAATCAGAGGCTTACGACCCCGTTTACCGGCACGCCCCGTTTTTGGCGTTTCGGGTCTGCGGACAAGAGGAATAATACGTTGCGATACAGTTATATATGCGAGGCGGCGAACGCTGTCTGACAGCAACGGATCCGGTGACTGTGGGGGCTGTGCAGGAACATAGGACAGCGCGGCTTCGCGCCGCGATCGGGATCGTCGTTGCGCTCGCGCTCGGGGCGCCGGCCTCGGCCGCCGAGGCCCGGCGGCCGCAGGTCACCCGCGTTCATGGCATCGCGACAGGGATCGCCGCCTGCTGGCGTCCCCCGCATGATGACGATCAAGTTACGGTTCGCACCAGCTTCACGCGCGAAGGCGCCGTCATCGACGAGCCGCGCATCGTCTTCGTGCACTCGAGCGGCGGCCAGGCCGGGGATTCCGAGCTCGCCCGATCCATGCTGAAGGCGATCCGCGCCTGCACGCCGTTGCATTTCTCCGGGGAGCTTGGCTCGGCGATCGCGGGCCAGGTTCTGGATATTCGCTTCATCGGCCGCAGCCGCGCGACCATCGTCGCGCCGCCCTAATAACGCTCCGCCTCGGCGTGGCGCGAGCGGCTCGGTCGGAGCAGCGAATAGGTATTTCTACCTATTGGCAAGATTGCCCCGTGGCTTGATGATCCTGCGCGCCCGCCTGAGACGCCGCGGCGTCAACGGCGATAGCTTTATCAGAACGTATCCATTTCGGATCTTTATGGCGGGTCTAACGCCAACTTCGATTCACGCTCAATTTCTTAGAATCCGCTGACAGCTTGGAACGAAAAAATCGGGGGGCGACAATGGCGACCGGACTCATCCCGCTTGGCGAGCAGCAGGTCGATTTCAGCACAAACGGCGGCACCGGTGGGGTGGCCGGAACGCAAGCCGATCCCGCCGTTACTGCCCTTTCCAACGGCGACTTCGTCGTCGTCTACGAAAATCCGCATTCGGGCGACAGCCTGCTAGCGCATTTCTTCGACGCGGTCGGAAATCCGATCGCTCCGCCTGTGTCGAGCGGGCTCCAGAACGGCGTCGTCGAGCATTGATCCAGCCGCCCACGTTTCGGTCCGGCCCCGCAGTCGCCGCGACGCCCGACGGCGGATTCCTCGTCGCCTACGTCGACACCTCGGTCACAGCCACAAACCCGGTGACGAAGGTCCCTTTCGAGGCCAACGGCATCGATGTTCGCCGCTACGACAACACCACGGGACTCAGTGCTCGCCTTTGTCATCGACACCGGAGGGGCACCCGTCCACCCACCGAACCCCGGTACGGTCGACGACGTGGCCATCGCGGCATTTGCGAATGGGACCAGCCTGGTTATGTGGGATTTCGACTTCAACGCTGACCCTACGGATGACGACGTCTATTTCGCGTTTCTCAACTCCAGCGCTAGCGGATTTACCACGCTCAACGGCACTGCTCTCGATCAGCGCCCGTTGACGATTGCAAACGGCTTCGAAGGAGAGCCCAGCGTCGCAACCACGGGCAATCTCGCCGCAATCGTCTACGCTGACGATCACGGGCCGCACAAGGCGACCAGGATATTATGCTCGAGGCGGTCAATTCCTCGGGGACGCAGCTGGCGCCCCCGACCATTATTTTTGGCGCCACGAGCTTGGACATCTTCTCCGATCCTGACGTGGCGGCGCTGAGCGATGGGCGCTTCGTCATCGTGGCGCGAGACGATACGACGTCCGCACTGGTCGCAAGCATCTTCGATCCCGTCACGCTTGCGGTCACCCCCGTCAACCTCGCGTCACTTCCGTTTGGGCCAGGTGGAACCGACCCTCAAGTGGCCGGCGTTCCAGGCGGCGGGTTTGTCTTGTCGTTGGACAACTCGGCAGGAGGCCTCACCCAGGCCCGGTTCGGGCCGGGCGGATCCGTCCAGCTCTACGCCATCGCCGGTTCCTCTACGACCCGCACCCAAGATCAGAGCGCGGTCGCCGCCAACGCGAGCGGAACAGTTTTCTTCGCCTGGCAGGATGAAGAGTTCAAGCAATCCGCACTCGACCGACACGGACACGCGCATAGAAGCTCAAGCATTCCACGTGCAGCCGCTTCCCCAGCCGGACTTTGACGGCGACCTCCATCTCCGACATCCTGTGGCAGAATTCGAACGGCCAGGCCTCGGTCTGGGAGATGAACGGGAGCACCTTGATCGGCGGCGGGGCGGTCAGCCCCAATCCCGGGCCTGCTTGGAAAGCGATCGGAGCCGGCGATTTCAACGACGACGGCCATTCCGACATCCTGTGGCAGAATACGAGCACCGGCCAAGCCTCGATCTGGGAGATGAACGGCAACACCTTGATTGGCGGCGGCCCCGTCAGCCCCAATCCTGGGCCGAGCTTGGAAAGCGGTCGGAACCGGCGATTTCAACGACGACGGCCATTCCGACATCCTGTTGCAAAATACGACGAGCGGCCAAGTCTCGATCTGGGAGATGAACGGAAACACCTTAATCGGCGGCGGCCCTGTCAGCCCCAATCCCGGGCCGGCTTGGACGCGCCTCGGGACGGGCGATTTCAATGGCGACGGCCATTCCGACATCCTTTTTCAGAACGCGAGCAGCGGCCAAGTCTCGATCTGGGAAATGAACGGGAACACCCTGGTCGGCGGCGGGCCGGTCAGCCCCAATCCCGGGCCGGCTTGGAAAGCGATCGGAACCGGCGACTTCAATGACGACGGTCGTTCCGACATCCTTTTTCAGAACGCGACGAGCGGCCAAGTCTCGGTCTGGGAAATGAACGGCAACACCTTAATCGGCGGTGGGCCTGTCAGCCCCAATCCCGGCCTAAGCTGGCATGCGATCGGAACCGGCGACTTCAATGGCGACGGCTTCTCCGACATCCTGTGGCAGAACGCGAGCACTGGCCAAGCCTCGATCTGGGACATGAACGGAAAGACCGTGATCAGCGGCGGTGGAACGGTCAGCCCCAACCCTGGCAGCGCTTGGCGCTTAATTTAGGCTGGGCGCGGCGACTGGGCTTGGTTTTGGCATTCGCTTAAGCGGCCTTAGCCTGGCGGCGATCTCGTCGGCGCTGATGGATATTAGGCCCGCGTCGCAGCGTTCCAAAGAGTGTTTGGAAGAACGCCCGTCCTTGGACGGGCCAGGGGGCGCGGCTGAGTGACGCGGCAACCCAAATGCAATCTGCTCGAATCGATTCACTGGATTTTCGCGTCTCGCTGCGATGCTTCGTGGGCTGGCGTCGCGAACAGGAGGGCGCCGGACGGAGGCGCGATGTTTGGGCGCGTGATTGTTGCCGTCATCCTTGGCGTCGCGGCGGCGTTGCTGGGTTCGTTTTCGCTGCTGGAGCGACTGTCCGCGCCGGCGTCGGTCATCGCCGGGCCCGCTCCAGCCCCCCAGGCCTCGGCCGGCTTGGCGGCCGAGGGTGGCCCGTCGGAGCCGCCTCAGCGTGAATCGTCCGGCTACCGAGAGGCGTTGCTGGAAGCTGACCAACGCGGGCAATATGCGGGCGAGGCGCTCATCAATGGGATGCCAGTGCATATGCTTATCGACACGGGCGCGAGCGACGTCTTCGTCTCCGCTTCGACCGCCCGTCGGCTTGGCCTCGCACCCTCCGGGGGGCGCAAGCGCGCGATCCAGACGGCGAATGGACCATCGATCGCTACGCCAGCGCTTTTAAGGCGCGTCAGCCTAGGCGGCCTTTACATGAACGACGTGGAGGCCCTGGTTCTCGCGCCGGAGGCCGGAGAGATCAATCTGCTCGGGGAAAGCTTTCTCAAGCGCCTGGTCAGCGTCGAGCAGCGCAACGGGACGCTGATCTTACGGCAGTAGGGCGGGGCGCCCGACAGGACCTCGCGTGATCAACGGGAAACCGCGACCGCGCGGTCTGAGCGCGCCAGATGCGTTGAATCAAGCTGACGCTGACCCCAGTTCGTGCCCAGGCGATTCGGTCAACGGGCGGTGTTATCGACGCTCCCTTTTCGATTGCCTCTTCAGCCTAGTGCACGGGCTCGTCTGTCCTGCAATTCGGAGTTCTACCTAGAAGCGCGTCCAGATCATGCGCTGGGCGCTCGTCCGGGCGCTCTCCCCACCTCGATCGCGACAGGCGACTTCTTCACGGTCAGCGACACGTGGTCATGGTTAGCGTGCGATCTTCCGCCGCCGTATTCATAGCGACGATTTTCGGCCATTGATTGCGTCCACACGGCCTAGTAAATTTTTGCGCAGAGTTCGAATTGCTTTGCGCGACCGGGATGCGAGCTTTCCAAATGCACAATAGGCCGTTTCAGGTGATGGCTGTTTTTGCCATGGCGATGTCGACCTCGGCCCAGGCTGAGGGGTGGAAGCTCGGCGGCCAGGAGCTTTATCCCTGGGACATCATGAAACGGCCAGGAATCTCGTCTGCCTGGAAATCTGCGGTGGCGAAGGCGAGGGTTCCCAAGCAGGAGCAGTTTTGGGTGCAGGACATGAGCGGCCCCAGCTCGGCGGTTATCGCGACCGTCGTCGGGGGACGCGAACTCGTTGTCGGCCAAACCTGCCGACCCCATGACTGCTACGACAACAATCTCGTCTTTGCGATTGACCCGGCAAACAAGCTGATATGGGGTTTGCGCCAGGGACGTGGACAGTCACCGAAGGCAAAGCAGTTTATCGGCAGTCCGGACCCCGAAATGCAGACGTTCCTCCTACAGACCCTGGCCAAGGAATTTCCCGTCAACCCCTAATTCGGCGTCAACTCTCCACCTAAAGGCGCCGACCTACGCGGTGAAGGGCGGTGCTCGGTTTTGTTCTGGAGGGGTCGAGAAATGGCGCCAGTCAGGAGACGCGAATAAGCCGCGTCAATTCGAACGGGATGTCGTAGCCGTCCCAGATGAAATCGAAGTCGAGCGCGGTCCCGATCGGCGCCCAGCGTGACACCCCAGGGCCTGTCCGGGACGCCGCGACCGCTTCGACCTCGCCGCGTTCCCAGCCGAAATAGGTGATCGTCTGGTCGCTCTCCCGGATGAAGCCCGGGACCTCATCGAGCGAGCGGATGAAGACGACGCCGAGGAAGCCTCCGCCCACCCTGAGATCCTGGCGCTCCGGCGCGCTCGCCACGAAACTGGTCAGATTGGTGTTCCGCCAGTTGACCGACGCGGCGCGTCCGCTGCCCGCCGCGTAGAATGCGGCCGTCATCTTGCCGATCGCGTGCCCGACCCGGCCCGCGGGATCGTCCATCGTCCACTCCGCCGCTGATGCGTCGAGGAGGCGCCGAACCGCCGGCGCATGCGCCGCGGCTTCGCCGACCACATAGAGCGCATGCGGGGACGAGCAGGCCATCTGGTCGAAGACGAACACATCGTTGTGGAGTTTTTTGGCGAGCGCCCTTAGCGCAGGCTCGTCCAGCTTGTCGAGCGCGGCGCCGTTGATCGTCGAAAACGAGAAGCGGTCGCCGAACCAGATCGACTTTCCGCCGTTGCGCAAGGGCAGGGGGGCGAACAGAGCGACCTTGGCGTCGCCGCCCCAGACGACGCGGGCGTCGCTTCGGGCTGAGATTTTTGCGCCAAGATCACCCTGTGACGGATAGTGGAGGAACAATTGCGACGTGTCTCCTTGCGCCGCGAGGCGGTCGAGGAAGAGGTCGACGATGGCCTGCATACGCGCGCTGATCGCCTGCGGCAGGCGCACGATATTGGCGTTGCCGGCCAGATAGGCGAGCGCCCATGAGTAGAGAAAGACCGTCTCGACATTCTGCGGCGGCAGATGAAAGACGAGGCCGCGCGGTCGCGCGAGCGCATGCTGCGGCACGCGGGCCGCAAAACTTGCCGCGAGCTTCATGAGCGCAGCGCGCCGGGTCCAGAAGGCGAAATGTGCGGCAGGCCCGGAGGCCGCTGACTGTCGCGAGCCAAGAAGGGCCTCGGCGACACTCGCGACCAAATCGATCCGCTCGGGCGCGAATGGCGCTGCAAGCTGTTGGCGGGCCGCATCGAGCTTCGCGAGCAGCGCGCGCTCGTCATCCTCGGTCTCAGACGCGCCGGCGCTATGAGCGAGCACCTCGGTCATGGATCTGTCCTCGCTTTACCGCTCACGCGGCGATCACGTCGCTGCAGCCCCTGAGCTCAGTCTTCGGTGCGCGACCGGAAACCGTGATGGCTTTACCGAAACGGCCGCCGGCTCCAGCGTCAATCGTCGCGACGACGCCCATGTCCTCGGTCAACACGCTATGACCGGGATAAGAACGGGGCAGCAGCGAAACGACCTGGATGACGCCCTCTTCGCCAACCTCGGCCGGCTCCCAGCTGTGCCCTCGCCTGATGATGACGTCGGTGAAATTTGGCGGATAGAGCAACCCGTCCGGGCCTTCGATGAAGACCGACCCGATCTGCTCGACGAAGCCGTAGAAGTTGAAAATGTTGGTCAGATTGAACCGGCGGTTGAGGGCGGCCCGGAACTCGGCGTTGGAGACCTTCTGCGCCTCGAGCTTTTTCCAACCGCCCGAGTGAATGAGGATCGCGTTGGAAAGATCGACGTCGCCATCTGCAAAGGCGCGATAAAGCTTGTCCCAAACGAGAAAAGTGAAGCCGAAAATGAGAAACGGCTCGCCGCCGTTCGCGCGGGCGAAGTTCTCGACGAGCTCTTTATCCAGGTCGAGTTGCCCATCAAGGGCGAAGGCCGTTTTCGCGCCGAACTTCATCATCCCCAACACGCCGCCGCCTCGCGCCGTGAGGCCGGTCGGCTTGATCACGTCCTTCGTGTCGATCGCGAGGAAGGGCAAACGGCGGCTTCCAAGAATGGGGCGGAACGACGCCACCAGCGCTTCCGATTGACGTCGCGCCGTCTCGTTGTCGATGATGATGCGGCTCGTCCGCTGTCCGGTGGTGCCGCTCGAGCGCATGACCATCGCGGGCAGCGCGGTGCTCTTCAGTTCCATTTCCTTGAACAAGCTGACTGGCAGATAGGGAACCTCGGAGATTGATCGATAGGTCCTGAGGCCGCCCCAGGCCGCATCGACGATCCGCGCATATTCGGGGCTCTTCTCGTAATGATAGCGGGTCAGTTCGTTAAGCCCTTCGAGCAGAAACGGCTCTTTTTCGGTTTGCTTCAGCGAATAGGGCGGCTGCTTGAGGAGACGCTCAAACACTCACGAGATCCTTCAGACGCGCGTAATCGATCTTGCCGCTCGAAGCGCGCGGGATTTGCGGGACCTTGCGCAACGCGAAGCTCGAGGAAGGCACCTTGTAACTGTCGGCGAGTTCGCGGACGCGAGCCTTGAGCGCTGTCTCCAAGTCCTGCTCGTGGGCGACGGCGATTTTCTCTCCAAGGTCGAGACAGGCGACCGGGCAGACGGCGAAGAGGTCGCTTTCGATCTCATCCAGCCCGAGGCGATATCCGGCGATCTTGGCGAAACGCTTGGTGCGGCCGGTCAGGTAAAGAAACCCCTCCGCATCCAGCCGACCGAGGTCGCCAGTCTCGAGGCGGCCCTTCATCTCGTCGCCGTTCCCGAGGTCGGCTCTGGATGTGGCGTAACCTAACATCACGTTGGGACCTTCATAGACCACCGTCCCCACCGCGTCGGTCGGCAACGGCTCGCCATGATCGTCAACGATCGAGAATTGGCCCCCCGCCAGCGCGACGCCCACTGAGCCGGCTTTGCGCGAGTGATCGGCGTGCTGCAGCGTCGCCATGCGCGGCGAGGCCTCGGTCTGTCCGTACATGACGAAGAACTGGCCGCCGCGTTGCGTCGCCCAATCGCGCATCTTGGTCTGAACGCGGAGATCGAGCGCTCCGCCAGCCTGCGTGAACACCTTGACGGAGTCCGGCACGAGCCCCAAGCCCAGGCGGGCGAGCGCGACATAGTGAAAGGGGACGCCGGGGAAATGCGATCCGCCGACATTCCGGATCTTCGACCAGAAACTCGGCGAAGTGATCGAATCGTTGATGAAACAAAGCCGGCCACCGGACATCAGATGCGAAGTGACGACCGAAAGCCCATAGGAATAATGCAGAGGCAAATGGGCGATGCCGACGCTTCTCCCATCGATGGCCAGCGCCTGAGCAATCTGACCGGCGTTGGCGCCGACCGCTTCACGCGACAGCCGCACATATTTCTGGCTGCCGGTCGTCCCCGATGTGGACAGAAGGAGTTGCAAGGCGGGGTCGATGGGCGGAAACGCCGACCCGCTTTCACTCACGATCCATTCGACGGCGCCGGCTCGACAATCGAGCGAGCCCGACGTTCCCGTGACGTCTGCGACGGCGCGGAGCTTTTCGCCGATAGCGCGCGACCCAAGAACAAGCTCCGGCTGATATGCCTGGATCAGGCCAGTCAGCACGTCTTGCGGGACTGAGGGATCGATCAACGCGGTCGCGTGACCGGCCGCGGCCGCCGCGAGCAAACCGATCAATGTTTCGGAATTCACGCCACAAAACAGAAAAACCAGACGCTTTCGCTCGGAGGCGATTTTCGTGGCGAGATCAAGGCTAGAGGCGCGAACCTCCTCGCGCGTCAGCCAGCTGCCGTCGCGGTCGTCATAGACCGTCGGCGAGGCTTCGAGGGGCGCGATCAGCGGAAGCAGTCCGCCGCAGGAGAGGTCCAAATCGTTCATTGCAATTGCATGCGCGATTGATGCATCGGCGCTTTTTCAACCCGCGTCATATGGTGAGGCCGCCATCAACCCCGATGATCTGCCCAGTCACATAGGACGAAAGGTCGGAGGCGAGAAACAAGATCGTATTGGCGACATCTTGCGCGGCGCCAACCCGACCCATGGCGATTTGCAACTCCAGGCTCTTGCGTTTGTCGCCAGGGATGGCTTCGATCATCGAGGTTTGGATCAGTCCCGGGGCCACGGCGTTGACGCGGATGTTCATCGGCGCAAGTTCTTTAGCCGCGGAGAAAGTCGCGCCAATGACGGCGGCCTTCGTAGCGGAATAGACCATCTGGCCGCTGTTTCCTCTTCTCCCGACGATAGACGAGATGTTGATGATCGATCCGCTCTTCCGCCGCGACATGAGGCGCGCGGCGAGCTGGGTGATCTTAATCAATCCGATGATGTTGATGTCGAACAGCTCCTGGATCTCGGCGTCGGAGATCATGCCAATCAGCTTGTCGCGAAGGATGCCGGCGTTATTGACAAGGATATCGAGGCGCTTATGACGCATCGCGCTCTGTATGAGTGCGGTCGCGGTGGGGCTGTCCGCGACGGATCCGTAAACCGCCGTCACGTGGTTGGGATACGCCTTCTCTAATTCCGCGAAACTCGCGGATGCTCGGTCGGAAGCACGAGCGTTGAGCACGACGCTGCATCCTGCGTTGAGCAGAGTTTCGGCCGAGGCTCGTCCGATGCCGCGGGACGCGCCGGTCACGATGGCCACGCGGCCGCTTAGGTCGATGACGGTCATGCGTCGTTGCCTGCAGGTCAGCCGGTAGCCGGCTTCACGAAGCCGCTTTTTCGGGAGCCTTTTCGTCGGATACGGACGACGCCATTCCGAAGTCCCCCCGCACCGTCCGATCAATAATGCCCAATCGGCCGGTTTTAATGCCTTTCTCCATGATACGCGCGGGGTTCCCCGCGACCAGGCAATTCGACGGCACGTCCTTCATCACGACGCTAGCCGCCGCGACCACGCAATTGTCGCCAACTCGGACCCCTGCCATAATAAGGCTGTTTGCGCCGATGTTGCAGTCTTTGCCGATCCAAGTGTCTGTGTGAACGGCGCGCGGGGTGTCGTGGGTGAGAATGCAGGCGCCGAAATTGATCGCGGTGCCTTCGCCAATGTGGATGCCACGCGGATAGCTCTTATCCAATCTGGCCGAAAAAGAGATCCGGCACTCAGGGCCGATGTCCATTCCCCACAGCCGGTTGAAATAAAGGCGGCGCAATTCGCCGAAGAAGGGTCGGAGCTCGCGGCGCACGACGGCTAGGACGCCGGTCGAGCGCAGGTCGGATAAGATCACGATCGAACTCCATCAGCAAAAGCGCCTCGAACCCCGCGTTCGCGCTCGGCTCCCTGTTCGTTTCTCCCCCACACTATTGAGATGACTCGCCCCTAGGGGCGGCGACAAATCGCTCGCTCCACCTTTAGCAGGACTACATCCTAAATTCTAACAGTTCGCGCATTAGGGTCAAGCGCCCCATGACCAGACGCGGGACGGGATGGGGATTGAGCGTGCATCGCCCCGCCGCGCCATGAGATCCGTGGCGCGCGCGCCGGTTGCTTCGGACGTTCGGCTCCTCTAAGCCCCGCGTTAGGCCTGTCGTGGCCCACCGCCGCGCCCCCTATGCTCCGTGGCTGAGGTTCCATTGTTTCCCAAACCTGAGCCCAAACTCGCCCCCAATAGCTACGCCTTTGAATCGCAGCCGATGGTGAAACCGGCCGGCTTTCGCGAATACGACGCGCGCTGGCTGTTCGAACAAGAGATCAACCTGATGGGCGCGCAGGCGCTGGGGCTCGGCCTCGCACGCCTCCTGAAAGAGCTTGGCGTCCCGCCCAAGGTCGTCGTCGGCCACGACTTCCGCAGCTATTCGGCGTCGATCAAGCTGGCGTTGACCGCAGGACTGATGGCGGGAGGCGCGCATGTGCGCGACATTGGGCTCGCGCTGACCCCGATGGCCTATTTCGCCCAGTTCGCTCTCGATACGCCGGCGGTCGCAATGGTGACCGCCTCCCACAACGACAACGGCTGGACCGGTGTCAAGATGGGGGCGGCGAGGCCGGTGACGTTCGGGCCGGAGGAGATGGCGCGCCTGCGCGACATCGTCCTCGCTGGCGACTACGGTCCCGAGGCCGGTGGCGGATATGAATTCATCGCCGATTTTCCGGCCCGCTACATCGCTGATCTGACCAGCCGGCCGAAATTCCGCCGCCCGCTCAAGCTCGTCGCCGCCTGCGGCAACGGGACAGCGGGAGCATTCGCGCCCAAGCTTCTGGGCGCGCTCGGCGTCGAGGTCGTTCCCCTCGACTGCGAGCTGGACTTCACCTTCCCGCGCTACAATCCGAACCCCGAGGATATGCGGATGCTGCACGCGATGGCGGCCGCGGTGAAGGAGAGCGGCGCCGATCTTGCGCTCGGCTTCGACGGCGACGGCGACCGCTGTGGCGTCGTCGACAGCGAGGGTCAGGAGATTTTCGCCGACAAGATCGGGGTCATGCTGGCGCGGGATCTGTCAGCGCGGCACGGGGACGCGACCTTCGTGGTCGACGTCAAGTCGACCGGGCTGTTCGAGACGGATCCCAAGCTTCGCGCCAATGGCGTCACGGTCGACTTCTGGAAGACCGGCCATTCGCATATCAAGCGGCGGGTCAGAGATCTGAACGCGCTTGCCGGCTTCGAGAAATCGGGGCATTTCGTCTTCAACGCGCCGATCGGGCGCGGCTATGACGACGGTTTCGTTACCGCCATCGCCATCCTCGACATGCTGGACCGCAATCGGGACAAGTCGATGGCCGATCTCTATCGCGAGCTGCCCAAGACCTGGGGCTCGCCGACGATGTCGCCCCATTGCGCAGACGAGGTCAAATACGAAGTCGCCGACCGGGTTGTTGCGCGACTCCAGGCGATGCAGGCGCGAGGCGAGCCGCTCGCCGGGCAGCCGATCCGCGACCTCGTCACCGTCAACGGCGTGAGAGTGACGGTCGAAGACGGCACCTGGGGACTGGTCCGCGCTTCGTCGAACAAGCCGGAGCTCGTGGTCGTCGTCGAGAGCCCGGCGTCGGAAGCGCGCATGCGCGCGATGTTTGAAGCGGTCGACCGGATCTTGCGCGAGAACCCCGAAGTCGGCGCCTACAACCAGACGATCTGATGCTCGGCCCCGCGAGCTCTCCCGCGCATGTGCTCCCCGACCTGATCGAGCCGGGCCTCAGGATCGTCTTCTGCGGCACGGCGGCCGGCAATGTCTCGGCGGCGCGCGGCGCCTATTACGCCCATCCGCAGAACCGCTTCTGGTCGGCGCTGCACGCCTTCGGGCTGACGCCGCGACAGCTGAGGCCGGAAGACTACCCGGAACTGCCCCAATGGGGCCTGGGGCTCACCGATATCGCCAAGCACGTGAGCGGCATGGACCGCGAGCTGCCGCCGGCCGCGCTCGGCAGAGAGGCCTGCGCTGCGCTCGAGGCGAAGATCACAGCCGCGGCGCCTGAGTGGCTCGCGTTCACGAGCCTCAACGCCGGGCGCCGCTACCTCGGCCGCGCCGCCGGCTTCGGCGAGCAGGGGGAGCGCATCGGCCGAACCCGCCTGTGGCTCCTGCCTTCGCCGTCGCCAACCGCCGGCTGGAACTGGGAGAGCAACGCGCACTGGTGGCGAAGGCTCGCGGACAAGGCGGCTAGCGGAGCGGACCGCCGAGCTGGCTCAAGCCTGGACGAAGCCGTACGCGGCGCGGCCGCGGCCTGTCCAAATAAACGCCAGTAAACGCCAGTAAACGAGCATAAACGCTAGTAAAAATGCTGGCGTTTACTAGCGTTTATTTTTTCGAAATCGGGACTTTTCAATGGGTTACGGGCGATTTAAACAAAAAAATCTTTTCCCCCCTCAGGCTCCGCGCCGACAACTCCGAAATGCGATCCGTCTCCACTGTCGCCGCCCTGCATTGGCGACTATCCATTCGATCTCCGGCGCTTGTCTAATTATATAGCACGGACTTCTGCTTTTCTCAAGAAATTGTTGTACCAGATTTTTTTGAGGGCCGCTGTCTACGATTCTCGGCCTGCGGCTAGTCCAGCTGGCAGCTCCGTCTCGCTAGCCCGATAGAGGAATCTGGCCTATCAGAGCGGAAGTCTCTCACCGCAATCCCGCCGCCAAGCGCCGCGATGCGGCCGGCCGACCTCGATCCTTTGCCCTTCGCCTCCGTCGCCCTGCGCGCCGCCATCGCAACGGGGCGAGTATGGCCTGATTTCCAGTTTCCGCAGAGGAATGCAACCCTGGGATTGTTGCGTTTTCCGAGGCCGCAGCGCTAAATTCGGGCGCATTCCAGAATTAATAAAAACTCATCTCGGGAATGTGGGGAGGGATCGGGCCATGAGCGCGACTTTGAAGACGCTGGTCAGCTTCAACGGCACGAACGGCGCCTTTCCAGACGGCAGTCTGATCGCCGACGCCAATGGCGACCTGTTCGGCACAACCTTGGCGGGGGCGCAACGGCGGCGGCACGGTATTCGAGATCGAGAAGACCGCCACAGGCTACGCCAGCACGCCCACCACGCTGGTCAGCTTCAACGACATCTGACGGCGCCGCCGTCGCGTTTGTACAGGACAGCCTGATCGCCGACGCCAACGGCGACCTGTTCGGCACGACCGCACTTCGACCAGCGCCGCGCAACAACTGGCGGCACGGTGTTCGAGATCGTCAAGACCGCGGCGGTTACGCGAGCACGCCCACGACTCTGGTCAGCTTCGACGGCGCCGACGGCGCGTTCCCCGACGGGGACCCTGATCGCCGACGCCAACGGCGACCTGTTCGGCACGACTACCAGGCGGCGGCGCGAACGACGCGGCACGGTGTTCGAGATCGCCAAGACCGCCGCCGGTTACGCGAGTACCCCGACCACGCTGGTCAGCTTTCAACGACGCCAACGGCGGGATCCCGTGGCCGGCCTGATCGCCGACGCCAACGGCGACCTGTTCGGGACGACTGCAGCTCGGCGGCGCGAACGGCGGCGGCACGGTGTTCGAGATCGCGAAGACCGCCACGGGTTACGCCAGCACTCCCACCACGCTGGTCAACTTCATCGGAGCGCCGACAGCGCCGATCCACGCGGCAGCCTGATCGCCGATTCGCCGACGGCGACCTGTTCGGACGACCGAGGGCGGCGGCCAATCGGACGACGGCACGGTGTTTGAGATCGCGAAAACGGCGGCGGGTTACGCGAGCACGCCGACCACTCTGGTCAGCTTCAACGGCGCCGACGGCGCGTCCACAAGGCAGTCTGATCGCCGACGCCAACGGCGACCTGTTCGGCACGACCAGCGGCATCGGCCGCCTTTCCTTACTCTCGGCTGACGACGGCACGGTGTTCGAAATCAAAAAGACCGCCGCGGGTTACGCCAGCACGCCCACCACCCTGGTCATGCTTTCAACGGCGCCAACGGCGACGCGCCGGTCGGCAGTCTGATCGCCGACGCCAGCGGCGACCTGTTCGGCACGACTGATGGTGGCGGCGCGAACGGCGGCGGCACGGTGTTCGAGATCACCGGCAGCGGCTTTGTTCACGGCGTGCCTGCGCGGCGACGCCGGCCATCGCCCGACAGCATCCTGTTTCAGAACACTGGCAATGGGCAGGCCACTATCTGGGACATGGACGGGATCGACGCTGATCGGCGGCGGGACCGTTAGCCCCAATCCGCGGGCCGGGCTGGAACGCGATCGGAACCGGCGACTTCAACGACGACGGCCCTGCCGACATCCTTGTGGCAGAACGCAGCAGCGGCCAAGCCTCGATCCGGGACATGAATGGGAACAACCTGATCGGCGGCGGGTACCGTGACCCCCAATCCCGGGCCGAGCTGGAAAGCGATCGGAACCGGCGATTTCAACGGCGACGGCTTTTCCGACATCCTGTGGCAGAACACGAGCACCGGCCAGGCCTCGATCTGGGAGATGAACGGGAACACGCTTGATCGGCGGCGGACCCGTGAGCCCCAATCCGGGGCCTGCCTGGAAAGCGATCGGAACCGGCGATTTCAATGACGACGGCCATTCCGACATCCTGTGGCAGAATACGAGCACGGGCCAGGTCTCGATCTGGGAGATGAGCGGCAACAAACTCATTGGCGGCGGACCCGTGAGCCCCAATCCCGGGCCGAGCTGGCATGCGATCGGGACCGGCGATTTCAACCACGACGGCTTTTCCGACATCCTGTTTCAAAACGCGAGCACGGGCCAGCTCTCGATCTGGGAAATGCACGAGAACATATTAAAGGGCGGCGGGCCCGTCAGCCCCAATCCGGGGCCGATCTGGCACGCCATCGGAACGGCGCACGGCGGCTTCCGACATCCTGTTTCAAAACACCAGCGGCCAAGCCTCGATCTGGGACATGAACGGGACCAGCATAGCCGGCGGCGGCCCCGTCAGCCCCAGTCCCGGGCCGAGCTGGCGAGCGGTCGACCTGACCTGACCCTACAGAGTGGAAAGACGCCTGGGTTGCGACAGCCCGTCGCGACTCGGCGCTACGCGCCGATCGCTGTCGCCTCGAGCCTGGCGCTCAGCCGCAGTGCGTCGTGGATGACGATCGCGCCTCGCCTGCGTTCGATGAGGCCCTCGCGCTCCATGGCGTTGATCTCGCGCGACACGGTCTCCCGCCTCGTATTGATGCGCGAAGCAAGCTCCGACTGGTTCGGCGGCGAGAGGATGACGGCGCGCTTGGGATCTTCGCGATCCGGGCGGGCGAGGCGAAGCAGTTCCGCGTGAACCCGGCTCCGGACATCCAGCGCGCCAAGCTCGCCGACCCGGCGGGTCATCGCGCGATTGCGCGCGACCAGCGTCGCGACGACCGCTTCGCCGAGCGGGCGGTGCGTGAACATCGTGTCCACGAAGACCGCGCTCGGCATTTTCGCGACCGTCGAGTCGTTGACTGCGAACACGCTGAGCGAGCGCGGGCCGCCGTCGAGAGCGGCCAGTTCGCCAAAGAACGAACCCGCTTCCATATCTGAGAAAATAAGGTCCTGTCGCACCCCGTGAGACACTGCCCTCAGGCGTCCGGTCATGACGAAATAGACATCGCGGTCATTGGCCGTTTGACCTAGAATCCACTGACCCGGCGCGGTCTTGAGCCAGATGCAATGGCGATCGAGGACCCGACAGAGTTCGGGATCGAGCGTTTTGAAACAGGGATGCGCCGAAAGGGAGTTTACTATCATCACGCCGCCGACGACTACGAGCAACGGTGGCGGACGCAAGCCCTGACGTCAAGCGGCTTTCCAGCGGTCACGACGGCATTGGGCCGACATAAATGGGGAGGCCGCTGCCACAAATCTGGGCCGCTTTTTCGCCGAATCGCGGTGTATTAACTTGCAGTGTGACGGCGATCACAGCCAGAGCCCGCTCGGTCGTATAGCGTTCAGCGTGTGAGGGGGTCCGGCCGCTCAAAGCAATAGAGGGTGCTATCGCCAGGAGGCGATTTTTCACCCCGGGATCACAATCCGCGTCGCCGCGCCTTGGGGCTTGGCGCGAAGCGCGGCCCCCGCGCTGATCTCCCACAGCGCGGGGCGAAGAGCGCGGCGCCTGCGCTATTTCCGCGGGCACGGGCGCCGCGCTCGCTAGTTTCAGTCCCCGCTCAATGGACGCGAAACTCCATATGCACACGTCCATGGATGCGCTGGGAGCCCTGCGTGTCGTAGAAGCGCGTGCTCGGCGCGTCTTGCGTACCGTAGAAGCGCGCGCTCGGCGCTCCGCGGCTGTGTCCGTACCAAACCCGATGCTGTGCGGCGCGGGCGGGTTGCGGGCCGCCGTGAAGCTGACCGACACCATTAGCCTTGGGCCCTTGCCGAGCGAGACAGGCGTTATACGCCATCGGATCGCGATATTGTGCGCATCTCGGATCGTCTTGAGCCAGCGCGCTCCCGGGCCAAGCCAGAGCGGCGAGACAAAGCGCGATCGCGGCGCGGACGGCCATGGCTTCAGCTCCTGAGCGTGGCGCCGGTCTTTTTCGAGACCTCGACCACGATCTTGGATATTGCGGCGTCGATCTCGGTGTCCGTCAGCGTGCGCTCGCGCGGCTGCAGGGTCACGTGAATAGCGATCGACTTTGCGCCTTCGGCCATGCCTTGGCCGCGATAAACGTCAAACACGCCGACTTTTGCGACGAGCGCGCGTTCGGCGCTCTCCGCCGCCTTGAGGACGTCGGCGGCGGCGACGGCTTCGCCGACAACGAAGGCAAGATCCCGCTCGACCGGCATGAAGTCCGAGCGGATAAGCTTCGGCTTGGTCTTGGTCGGCCTCGCCTTCGGCGCCGGGATGGCGTCGAGAGTGATCTCAAAGGCGACGATCGGTCCTTCGGCGTCCAGCGCCTCACACGCGCTTGGGTGCAATTGTCCAAACCATCCGACGACCGTCTTTGGCCCGAACTGCAGGGTCGCGGAACGTCCTGGATGCAGGAACGACGGGCCGCCGCGGACGACCTGCACCGCGTTCGCGTTCACCCCGAGCGCCGAGAGAAGCGTCATCGCGTCGCGCTTGGCGTCGAAGACGTCGACGAGACCGCCGCCGCTCCAATTCCGCCCTTCCGCCTCAGCTTTGGCCCGACCGCGCCGAACCGCCGCGGCTGCGATGCGCTGTTCATTTTCGCCAGGGCCGAGAAAAATCTGCCCGACCTCAAACAAGGCGACGTCGCTCAAGCCGCGGCGGACGTTGCGTTCGGTCGCCGCGATGAGCCCCGGAATGAGGCTCGGGCGCATGTCGGAAAGGTCGGCCGCCATTGGATTGACGAGCGTGAGGGAGGGCGAGCCGCCGCCGAACAGCTCCGCCGTGGCCTTGGAGACGAAAGACCAGGTCACCGCCTCGCGTGAGCCGAGCGCAGCGAGAGTGCGTTTGGCGAGCCGGGTGCGCTTCTGCATGAGGGTCAGCACGGGTTTCGGGACGCCATCGTCGAGCCGGGGCAGGGGAGCGGGCGGCGCGCGATCGACGCCGGCGATGCGCAGGATCTGCTCGACGACGTCGGCCTTGACCTGGATGTCGGGGCGCCAGGAGGGAACGAAGGCGCGCCCGTCTTCGAGACCAAAGCCCAGCCGGCGCAGGATCGCCTCGCCTTCGTCACGCCGGATGTCGACGCCGAGCAGCCGCTTCACTTCGCTGTATTGGAAGACGACGGAGCGGCGCGGCGCCGACGGATCGCCCGCGACCACCATGCGCGAAGGCTCGCCGCCGCAGATCAAGAGCACGAACTCGGTCGCGAGATCACAGCCGGGGACGCAGAAGTCCGGATCAACGCCGCGCTCGAACCGATAACGCGCGTCCGTCGTAATTCCGAGCTTCCGGCCGGTTTGCGCGGTGGTCGTTGGGTCCCAGAGCGCGCTTTCGATCAGAACCTCGCGCGTCGTCTCGTCGCAGCCGGAATGCTCGCCGCCCATGATCCCAGCAATCGAACTCGACGCCGTTCGCGTCGGCGACGGCGACCATGCTCTCATCGAGCGTATAGGTATTGCCGTCGAGCGCGAGCACGCTTTCGCTCGCGCGGGCGCGCCGGACCGTGAGATCGCCCGCGACCTTGGCGAAGTCGAACACGTGCAGCGGGCGGCCGCGATCGAAAGTGACATAATTGGTGATGTCGACGAGCGCGCTGATCGGCCTCAAGCCAATCGCCCTCAGCCGCTTCTGCATCCATTCCGGCGAGGGGCCGTTGCTCACGCCGCGGACAAGCCGCAAGGCGAAGGCCGGGCAGAGATGCGCGTCGGCGGCAGCGAAATCGAGATTGCACGCAGGTCGGGCAGTCGAATGCACCGGCATAGGACTTCGGGCGTCGGCGTCTTGAGCTTGCCGAGCCCGGCCGCAGCGAGATCGCGGGCGATGCCGGCGACGCCGGTCGCGTCGGGACGGTTCGGCGTCACCGCGACGTCGATGACAGGATCGTCGAGCCCGGCGAAGCGGGCGTAGGCCACGCCGACCGGCGCGTCGTCGGGCAATTCGATGATGCCGTCGTGATCTTCGCTGAGCTCGAGTTCCGCCGCCGAGCACAGCATGCCGTTCGAACTCGACGCCGCGGATGACGCCTTTGGCGAGCGTCAACTTCTTGCCGGGAATATACGTGCCCACAGGCGAGAACACGCTCTTCATGCCGGTGCGCGCGTTCGGCGCGCCGCAGACAACCTGCACCGGGCCGGCGCCTGCCTCGACGATGCAGACTTTCAGCCGATCGGCGTTGGGATGCTGCTTGGCTTCAATGACGAAGCCGACCACGAAACCGTCGTACTTGCGCGCCGGGTCCTCGACCAACTCAACCTCGAGGCCGACGCGGGTCAGCATGTCGACGATCTCGGCGAGCGAGGCCGAAGTGTCGAGATGGTCCTTGAGCCAGGAGAGTGTGAATTTCATCGTCGTGTCGGCCGTGAGGCCTCGCTTTATCTGAAATCGTAGGTACGTTTGAGAATGTCGAAGAGTTCTCTTGCGGCTTCTCGGCCCAATTGGATGGTCTGGCTTTGCTTTCCAGGATTGGCTCTATCGGCTGATCCATTAGTATCAATTTGCACAATCGGATGGCCGTCTGTCGGCTCGAAGACTTTGATCAAACCGACAACCTGAGAAGGTTGAAGCTTTCCTTTTCCATCTCGCGTCTCGAAATTCTTAATCCAGGCCATTGGCCGAAATCCCATGCGATGTCACCCGCTCAATCCTCCTGCAAGCGTTGGGATGTCGAGCGGCTTGAAACCATAGTGATTGATCCAGCGCAGATCGGCGTCGAAGAAGTCGCGCAAATCCGGCAGGCCGTATTTGAGCATCGCCAGGCGGTCGAGGCCGATCCCCCAGGCGAAGCCCTGATAGACCTCCGGGTCGATGCCGCAATTGGTCAGCACGTTGGGATGGACCATGCCGCAGCCGAGGACTTCAAGCCAATCCTCGCCCTCGCCGAGCCGAATTTCCCCTCCCGAACGGCGGCATTGGATGTCGACCTCGAGCGAGGGCGAGGTGAAGGGGAAAAAGCTAGGGCGAAACCGTATGCCGATGTGGGGCGCCTCGAAAAAGGCGTTGAAGAATTCCCCCAACACCCACTTAAGGTTGGCGAGCGTCGCGCGGTCGTCGACGACAAGCCCCTCGATCTGGTGGAACATTGGCGTATGCGTCTGATCGGCGTCGCGGCGATAGGTACGTCCGGGGCAAATGATCCTGATCGGCGGCTTCTGCGTGAGCATCGTGCGCACCTGCACCGGGCTCGTGTGCGTCCGTAGAACCTTGCGCTCGCCGTTGGCGCCGGGCTCGAGGAAGAATGTATCGTGCATCTCGCGCGCCGGGTGGCCGGGCGGGAAGTTGAGCTTGGTGAAATTGTAGTCGTCGCTCTCGATGTCCGGCCCTTCGGCGACGGCGAAGCCCATTTCGGCGAAAATGGCGGTGATCTCATCCGTCACCTGGCTGATCGGATGGATGCGCCCGGTCTCGACGCCGCTCAAGGGAACCGGCAGCGTGACGTCCAGCGCCTCGCGCTTGAGCTGGGCCTCAAGCCCCGCGCGCTTGAGCACCGCGCGCCGCGCGACAAGTGCTTCCGTGACCTGATCCTTCAGCGCATTTATGGCAGCGCCGCGCTCTTTACGCTCGTCCGGCGCGAGCTTGCCGAGCGTCGCGAGCAGCGCGGAGATCGATCCCTTCTTGCCGAGCGCAGCGACGCGCGCGGCCTCGAGCGCGCCTTCATCCGGCGCGCCCTCGATCGCGGCGAGCGTCTCCCGTTCAAGGGCGGAAAGGTCCGACATTCCTCTAGGACTCCCGGCGAGGCCACTCGCTCATTATTCCCATCCGACGGGAAGGATGCTGGCCTAGCCCAAGCCCTCCCTCGCGACTGCAGGCGGGGAGGGACGATATGCCTGCCTCAGGCGGCCTTCGGCAGCGCGCCCTTCGCCTGCTCGACGATCGCGGCGAACGCCGCCGGCTCGGAAATGGCGAGGTCGGACAGCACCTTGCGGTCGACTTCGATTCCAGCGGTTGCAAGGCCGGAAATAAAGCGGCTGTAGGTCAGCCCATGCTCACGCACCGCCGCGTTGATGCGCTGAATCCACAAGGCGCGAAACTCACGCTTGCGGTTCTTGCGGTCGCGATAAGCGTACTGCATCGACTTGTCGACCGCGGCCTTGGCGGCGCGGATCGTGTTCTTGCGCCGGCCAAAGAAGCCCTTGGCGGCTTTGAGCACCTTCTTGTGCTTGGCGTGGGCGGTTACGCCCCTTTTGACGCGTGCCATCGTTCAAATCTCCGGGAAAAAGGTTCAGCCGTTCGGCAGGAAGAATTTCTTGACCTTTTCGCCGTCGGTCTTGAACAGAACCGATGTGCCGCGCAGATTGCGGATCTGCTTTGGCGTGCGCTTGATCATGCCATGCTGCTTGCCGCGCTGGGCGTAGACGACCTTGCCGGTCCCGGTAAGTTTGAAGCGCTTTTTAGCGCCTGATTTGGTCTTCAACTTGGGCATTTGGCTCTCCTTAGGCTTGACGCCCTTTTGAATTTGGCGGGGCGAAAGGCCCCGTTCGCATCGGAACGAGCGAAAAAAACCGCCACGGCAGCCCTTTCGGCCGGGCGGTTTTCAATCGGGCGCTCATACGCGAAAGCAGGCGGCGATGCAAGCGCGAGGTGGAGGTTGCTAACGCACCCGTACACTATTGAGGGGCGTGCACCCCAACGCGCCGAGACCTAAACCGATAGCTCGGGGTAACTTGGCGCCCGGCAAGGGACCTTTGGCGGAGCCTTCCGCCTCGCGCTACTTGACAGGAGCTGACGCTATCGGCGCAGGGCGGTCGGCGAGATGATGCGTCTGCACGCCGATCTCAGTCGACACGAAGAACACCCCAAACGCCAGCATCCACCCCATCAAGATCGTTACGAAAGCGATCGCCAAAGGGCGTAGGTTCCGGTCGTTGATCATATCGTCGTCGTACGGGCGGGAAGTCCCTAGATTTCGTGACATCGTCTTATCTCCAGAGCCGCCGCCATTTCAACTTGCCGCGCCGGCCATCTCGTAAAGTTGTTTAACCATAACTGACCCCAAGAGGATGTGACGCAGATCACACTGCGACAACCCCGGCTCGACGATGCGGTCGCCCTCCTTTCTCATCGGCGCGCGGGCCGGGCATGCCCGGACCAGGGCGGCCTACCGTGGCGGGTGACAGCGCTGCGGATTAGCGTCCGCCGCGGTAATGCTCGCGGCGAAGCGATCTCAAGGGCTTAGACGTATTTTCTGCATCTCGAAATGAGCGAGGGCGCCTGGAAGCTGATTGACTGTGACGTTCCGACCAGAGCGTCGCCGGAGGTCATACTCATTTGTCCGCCTGGATATCAGACGGTATTAGACTTCCCCGGATCACCCGTTGCCGGCAGATCCAGTCAACTGGGGCTAATCACCCAGGACGACAATCTTTCTGGTCGCTGCCACGGTCGCGAGAAACCCCCGTTGCAACGACCATACCGGTTGCGGTAGGCTGCGCAAATCAGCGAGAAGCACGCTTTTCGAGCCGACCGCACGATGTTCGAT